>NZ_JACIHG010000001.1:0-1333575 GCF_014198315.1 Bradyrhizobium sp. CIR48 | reverse complement strand
GTTGCTTACCAGAGCGTCGGCTTCGCCATCGCTCCGGACACCGTGTTCGTGACCGGCAGCTCGCAGGAAACCGTCAAGACCTGGGGCTTCCGCGGTGCTTACACCCATAACTGGGATCCCTACTGGAACACCGCGCTGTACGGTGCCTACGCTCAGGCGCAGTTCGGCTCGCTGGCCAAGACCACGCTTTGCGGCGCCGGCGGTGCAGGCGGCGTGTTCGGTGGCCTGGTCGGTGTGACGGGTTGTAATCCTGACTTCGCCGTTGCGCAGGTCGGTGTCATCACCCGCTGGACCCCCGTCAAGAACCTCACGTTCTCGGCTGACCTGAACTGGACCCATCTCGACCAGAAGTACTCCGGTACGGTTGGTTACGCTGGTGCCGGCACGACGGCCAAGCCGGCTGCCGTGTACGAGCTCAAGGATCAGGACACCATCACCCTGCTCCTCCGCGCTCAGCGCAACTGGTAAGTTCGGTCTAACGACCTGACAGAGAGCCCCGGCGGGAAACCGCCGGGGCTTTTCTTTTGCCCCGGTGCTTGCCTTCTCGCTTGGCGCAATGGGCCAAGTTTGGCGCATCGCCAGAGCAGGGCGATCGCATACGCCAGCTGAGCGCGCGCCGTGTCCTTCAAAGCGCTTTGCGCGGACCCGGCGGCGGTCTCCTGGAGGTCAAGCGGCGTCGATGCCCGTCAAGTCTGCCGCCGCACACTCCGTCATCCTGAGAGCCGGCCAATGGCGGGCGTCTGATGGCCACACAGAAGTCGCTCCCAATTGCGATTGCTCTGGTTGGGAGAGGGGAGCTCCGCGCTTCCCATCCCTGACAGTGGCGCGCTGGGGGAGGACTGCCGTTGGCCGGCGTGGGGCCGTGCAACGCCTCGCTGATCTGGCGATAGGCGCCTTCATCTGCACGCGAGGCAACGGCGGCGCTTGCCACCCATGCTCGCGGCTGAATCGAAAGAGCGGATCGCTATTCCACGCTGCCGGCGCCGCGGCGCAAATCGGCCTCGATCTGCAGCCGCGTGCCGCCGCCGAAGCGGGCACGGTAGACTTGCAGGTTCTCCATGATCCGCTGCACGTAGTTGCGCGTCTCGGAGAACGGAATCAGCTCGACCCAGTCGACCGCATCGACCTTGGGATCGCGCGGATCGCCGTAGCGCTCGACCCACTTCTTCACGCTGCCGCGGCCGGCATTGTAGGCGGCGAAGGTCATGATGTAGGAGCCGCGATAATCCTCGAGCAGTCCGCCGAGCTCGGCCGAGCCGAGCGTGGCGTTGTAGACCGAATCGTTCTTCAGCCGTCCCAGATCGTAGGTCGCGCCGTGGCGCTTGCAGACATAGCGCGCGGCGTCGGGCGTCACCTGCATCAGGCCGTAGGCCTGGGCCGGCGAGACCACTGACGGATTGAATGCGCTCTCCTGCCGCGCGATCGCATAGACGATGCTGCGCTCGACTTCGGGACCGATCGGCGTGAACTGCGGAATGCCGTTGACGGGATAGGCATAGAAGTCGAACGGCAGGCCGCGATTGAGCGCGGCCTTGCCGAGCAGCAGCATGCCGCGCGCATCGTTGTAACGCTGGGTCAGCTCGCCGAGGCCGGCGAGCGCTTCGGGATCGCCGTTCTCGCCCATGTCGGCCAGCAGCGGTATCGCCATCTCGCGCTCGTCGAGCTCGTAGAGCAGGTGCGCGGCGCGGACGATCTCCAGCCGCTCGGCGCCGCGGCCGCGCGGCTGGCTGTTGAGCTCGATCTGCGGCAGGCCGAGCTTGGCCCGGGCGAGCTGGCCGTAATAGCTGGTCGACTGTTCGGCGGCGCGGGCATAGGCGTTGCGCGCCTCCTGCTGGTGCCCCGCCGCTTCCGCGGCGCGGCCCTGCCAATAGCCGGCACGCGCCAGCGCGGTCGGATTGACGCTGCCGACGCCGATGCGGGCGAAATGCTGGGTAGCGGCCGCGGGGTCGTTGAGGAAGCGCAGCGCGATCCACCCGGCCGTGAATTCCTGCTCGGTCTTGTAGATGTCGCGCGAGGGCAGTGCGGCGTCGCGCGCGATCAGATAGGCGCTGCGGAATTCCTCGGTGTCGATCATCTTGCGCGCCAAAAGACGCCGCTCGATCCACCATTCGTCGAGATTGTGGAGCCGGTTCGGGTCCTTCGGCGCCGACAGCATGAGCTGGGCTGCTTCGGCGAACTTCTCCTCGCGGCGCAGCAGCTGGATCTTGCTGAAGGTGAAGCCGGGGTCGTTGTGCAGCTCGCGGGGCACGGCGTCGAGCAGCGCGCGTGCGTTCGGCGCCTTCTTGACGGCGGCGATGCGGGCCTTGGCAAGTGCGACATAGCCGGCGCCCAGGCGCTTTGCGGCGCGCAACGCCGCCTCGTTCTCGCTGCCGTAGAGCAGGGTGTCCATCCGCGCCTTCTGGTCGCTCGGCGTCAGCAGGGCACCAAACTGGTCGAGCGCGTTGTTTTCGGTATCCTCGGACATCGGATCGCTGCGCCAGGCCTCGCGCACCAGCCGCTCGGCATTGGCGCGGTCGCCGCGCGCCAGCATCGCCTTGGCGAGCGTGAAGCGGCCCTTGGCGGAGATCGGAGATTCGTTTTCGAACCACGACCACGCGACGGAATCGTCGCGCCTGTCGTCCCACATCGCGGCCTCGAGGCGTCGGCGCAGGAAGGTCTGCGACGGCCAGCTCGGATTGGCGGAGAGGAAGGCGCGGTAGCGCTCCACGGTCGCGCCATTGTCCTCGCTGCGCAGGATGATCCATTCCGCGAGTTTTCGCGCGACCGGATCCGAGATGCCCGCTGCGACGTTGCTGGCCTCACCCGCCTTGCGCTTGCGCACGAGCTCGATGACGCTCTCGAGGGCGTCCTTGTCACCCTGGGGCGTCGACGACGTCGCAGCGACCGCGGCCGGTATGACCGGCTTGCGCGGCGCGGCGTGCTGGCGCGTCGCCGGGGCCAGCACGGGCGCTGCGGCCGGTCTGGCGACGGGGGCGGAAGGCCTGACGGTAGCCGTCACGGCCGGCGCGGGGGCCGTTTTCGGCGGCGAACCGCTGGCGGCCGGATGCGATTTCGGCGCAGGTGCCGCTGCGGCGGGCTTGGGCTTGTCCTTGGCTGGCTCTTTTCCGGCGCTCTTGCCGGCGTCCTTGCCTGCCTCCTTGGCCGGTTTCTTCGCAGCGTCCTTGGCCGGGGCAGGAGCTGCACCCTTGCTTGCGCCTTTGTTTGCTCCCAGGCTTGCTCCTTTGGCCGCGTCCTTCGAAGTTTCCTTGCCGGTTCCCTTGGACGAGCCCTTCGCGCTGTCCTTGGCAGCTGGCTTCGCGGTGTCCTTGCCAGCTTCCGCCGTGGTCTCATTGGACTTGGCGAGGGCGGCGCAGCCGACCGATAGCCCTGCCATCAGGCACACGATGAGACCGGTGGATCGCCAGGCGGCATGAGGGAATGAGGTCACGGGTTTGGTCGCCCCGAATCAGTCAAGTGGCTCAAGATCTAGCTGTATTTGATTGAATATGCGGACAAAATACCAACAGCCGCTTACCGCGGGCCGATTTGCACCACTACCGCGGCAAAATCGCGGCCTAAACGGTGCGTCACACGGAAGCGGGCCTTTTACCGGCGGGGTAGACCCGATATGAAAGGGGCTTGCTCAAGAGATAGCCGCGTACGGAGGAAGTCCATGGCAGCCAAGACGAAATTCCGGGGGTCGTTCACCGCCTTGGTCACGCCGTTCAAGAACGGCTCGCTGGACGAGGCGGCATTCCGATCCCTGGTCAACTGGCAGATTTCGGAGGGCACCAACGGCCTGGTGCCGGTCGGCACCACCGGCGAGAGCCCGACGCTCAGCCATGACGAGCACAAGAAGGTGGTCGAATGGTGCATCGCTGAAGCCAAGGGCCGCGTGCCTGTGATCGCTGGCGCAGGCTCCAACTCGACCAAGGAGGCGATCGAGCTCGCCCAGCACGCCGAAAAGGCGGGCGCGGACGCCGTGCTGGTGGTGACGCCGTACTACAACAAGCCGACCCAGGAAGGCATGTACCAGCACTTCAAGGCGATCAACGATGCGATCGGCATTCCGATCATCATCTACAACATCCCGCCGCGCTCGGTGATCGACATGTCGGTCGACACCATGAAGCGACTATGGGAGCTGAAGAACATCGCCGGCGTGAAGGACGCCACCGCCAGCATGGTGCGCGTGTCGCAGCAGCGTGCGGCGATGGGCGAGGATTTCAACCAGCTCTCGGGCGAGGACGCGACCATCATCGGCTACATGGCGCATGGCGGCCACGGCTGCATCTCGGTGACCTCGAACGTCGCGCCGCGCCTGTGCTCGGAGTTCCAGGCCGCCTGGGCCAAGGGCGACCATGCCACCGCGCTGAAGATCCACGACAAGCTGATGCCGCTGCACAACAACCTCTTCATCGAGAGCAACCCGGCGCCGATCAAGTACGCGATGTCGCTGCTCGGCAAGCTCGACGAGACGCTGCGGCTGCCGATGGTGCCGGTCTCCGAGCCGACCCGCGTTGCCGTGCGCAGCGCCATGGTGCACGCTGGCCTGATCAACTGATGGGTTGACCTATCGGGGAGGCCGTTCATGAGCGTCGACGAAAAGGGCAGGCGGATGCTCACGGAGTTCCGTGAGTTCGCCATGAAGGGCAACGTCGTCGATCTCGCGGTCGGCGTCATCATCGGCGCGGCCTTCGGCGCCATCGTCACCTCGCTCGTCGGTGACATCATCATGCCGATCATCGGCGCTGCGACCGGCGGCCTCGACTTCTCGAACTACTTCGCCCCCTTGTCGAAGGCGGTGACCGCCACCAACTTAGCGGATGCGAAAAAGCAAGGCGCCGTACTTGCTTACGGTAGCTTCCTGACGCTGACGATCAACTTCATCATCGTCGCCTTCGTGCTGTTCCTGGTGATCCGCGCCATGAACACGCTGAAGCGGAAGGAAGAGACCAAGCTCGCGGAGCCACCGAAGCCGTCGGAGGAGGTCGTGCTGCTGACCGAGATCCGCGATCTCCTCAAGAAGTGACGCGCGCGCTTCATCCAAACTGTTAGCATCGCCGCGCATCGCGCTCAGGTTTCGTCGCCATGGCTGAAAAGAACGAACGTCCGATCAAGGTCATGGCGGAAAATCGCAAGGCCCGCTTCAACTATGCGATCGAGGATACGATCGAGGCGGGGATTGCGCTGACCGGCACCGAGGTCAAGTCGATCCGCAACGGCAAGAGCACGATCGCGGAGTCCTATGCCGATTCCAAGGACGGCGAGATCTGGCTGATCAACGCCACCATTCCCGAATATCTGCAAGGAAACCGCTTCAATCACGAGCCGAAGCGGCCGCGAAAGCTGCTGCTGCATCGCCGGCAGATCAACAAGCTGATGGGCGCCGTCGACCGCGAGGGCATGACGCTGATCCCGCTCAAGCTCTATTTCAACGAGCGTGGGCGCGCCAAGTTGCAGCTGGCGGTTGCAAAAGGCAAGAAGCTCCACGACAAGCGCGAGACCGAGAAGAAGCGCGACTGGAGCCGGGAGAAGGGCCGCCTGATGCGGGCGAGGGGATAGCGAGATGAATCAACGGAACCTGCTCGAGGTCGATTGGAGCCAGATTCCCGCACCTGAAGACGACGGCGCCGCCGCGCATCTGACCGGCATGACGCTGCCGCCAATCGGCCTGCTCGCGACCAACGACACCTCGGTGACGCTGTCGGCGCTGCGCGGCCGGACCGTGGTGTTCGCTTATCCCCGCACCGGCGAACCCGGCAAGATTTCCTTGGTCGACGATTGGGACATGATCCCGGGTGCACGCGGGTGCACGCCGCAGACTTGCGCGTTTCGCGATCTGTTCGCCGAGCTGAAGGGCGCCGGCGCCTCCCACGTGTTCGGCCTCTCGACCCAGAGCAACGAGTACCAGACTGAGATGGCGTCACGGCTGCATCTGCCGTTCCCCGTGCTGTCGGACGAGAAGCTGGCGCTGACGCGCGCGCTCAATCTGCCGACGATGGAGGTCGCGGGCCTGACGCTGATCAAGCGTCTTGCGCTGATCATCGACGACGCCAGGATCACGCATTTGTTCTACCCGGTGTTTCCGCCCGACCGGAACGCCGGCGACGTCCTGGACTGGCTGAAGGCCAATCCGGCCAAGGCCTGAACCAGGGCGCTAATCGAGATCCGCCTTCACCTTCGCGAACACCGACCGGAACATGTCCGGCGTCAGCACGCCGGTGTTCGTGTTGTAGCGCGAGCAATGATAGCTGTCGTAGAGCCTGAACGCGCCGGCCTGATGCACGGAGCCGTGGCCGAAGGGGGCCTGCGAGGCCTTCAGGTTCAGCGGCTTGAGCACGCTGTCGTGCGCAATCCGCCCGAGCGCGATGATCGCGCGCAGCTTCGGCATCGTCTCGAGATTCGCCACGAGGAACTGGCGGCAGGTGTTGATCTCGACGGGCAGCGGCTTGTTCTGTGGCGGAACGCAATGCACGGCATTGGCGATCCGGCAGTCGACCAGCTTCAGGCGGTCATCGGGACGCGCCTGATAGGTGCCCTTGGCAAATCCATATTCGAGCAGGGTGGCGTAGAGCAGGTCACCGGCGTAATCGCCGGTGAACGGCCGTCCCGTGCGGTTGGCGCCCTGCATCCCCGGCGCGAGGCCGACGATCAACAGGCGGGCCTTGATGTCGCCGAAGGGCGCAACCGGCGCATTGTGCCACAACGGCTCACGCGCCCGGTTCGCCTCACGAAAGGCGACCAAGCGCGGACAGAGCGGACAATTGCGGTCGGGAACGAGAGTGGGAGGCTGGCGGCTTGACCGGGCCGCCTCACTCCTCGAAGTCGTCATCGCCCCTCGGCGCCATCGTGGTTGCGCGCTGGAGGAATTGCGGGGCGTGGTGGCGGGCCTCGCGATCACCGCGGTCGCGCGGGGCGGGGCGTTCGGAGGGATCGCGGCCGAGCTTGGATTGCAGCTCGACGAGGTCGGTGAAGACGTCGGCCTGGCGGCGCAGCTCGTCGGCGATCATCGGCGGCTGGCTGGCGATGGTGGAGATCACCGTGACCCGAACGCCGCGGCGCTGCACGGCCTCGACCAGGGAGCGGAAGTCACCGTCACCGGAGAACAGCACCATCTGGTCGATGTGCTCGGCAAGCTCCATGGCGTCCACGGCGAGCTCGATGTCCATGTTGCCCTTGACCTTGCGGCGGCCGGAGGCGTCGATGAACTCCTTGGTCGCCTTGGTGACGACGGTGTAGCCGTTGTAATCCAGCCAGTCGATCAGCGGGCGGATCGAGGAGTATTCCTGATCCTCGATGATGGCGGTGTAGTAGAACGCCCGAAGCAACGTTCCGCGGCTCTGAAACTCCTTCAGCAGGCGCTTGTAGTCGATGTCGAAGCCCAGAGTTTTCGCCGTCGCGTAGAGATTGGCTCCGTCGATGAAGAGCGCGATCTTGTCGGTGGAGGAAGGTGACATTCAGTTTGCTCGCGTAGTGTTCGTGATTGATCGTTTATTGTTGGCGCGGCGGCAGCAGGCCGCGCAGTTCTAGGGTGCCGCCGAAATCCGTCGAAGCCGCAAATCCGGAGAAGTCGGGGCAAACAAGGTATAGTTATGGCGGACTTTCATAGACCCGGCGCCGCCCTCGATGGCAGCCCGGGTAACCGCCCATCCCAGCCCCAATGTGGGGGTAGCAGAGCCGTTTGGCGAGGCCAAATCACAAATTGGCCTTGCGAAACGGCCCCAGCCCCTATAACTAGCCCCAATCATCCACATATTTCGTCCCACCCACAACGGAGCGACAGTCCATGGCTCGCGTCACCGTAGAAGATTGTATCGACAAGGTCGACAACCGGTTTGACCTGGTCCTGCTGGCCGCCCACCGTGCCCGCATGATTTCGTCCGGCTCACAACTAACGGTTGACCGCGATAACGACAAGAACCCTGTTGTGTCTTTGCGCGAAATTGCTGACACGACCATTTCGCCCGAGGACCTGCGCGAGGAGCTGGTGCACTCGCTCCAGAAGTTCGTCGAGGTCGACGAGCCCGAGCCGGATACGGTGCCGCTGATCGGTTCCGCGGGCGCGAGCGTCGATGCGGACGATACCGAAGTCGCCGTCGAGCGCATGACCGAAGAGGAGCTCCTGAAGGGTCTCGAAGGCCTCGCGCCGCCCGAGGAGCAGCCCGAGGAAGACGAGTAAATCGTCCGTCGCGATCGTCGATTTCTTGTGATTTTATCAAAGGCCCGAACCGGTGTTCGGGCCTTTGCTTTTGTTGACGTTTTCGTGGTTACCATGCGTTGTAGTTGGCGATGCGTCCTGTCACTGAATTGATCGGACACAAGCGCGATCGGAGCTAAGATGTATACAGCGGGCCGGCTCGGGCTCGTTTGAAGGCAGGACGGGATGGTATATCGGCGCCGCAGATCCACGCAGATGCAGGCCGCAACCGAATCGGTTGCCGTGGCCCCGACTGCGCCGGTCGCGCGCCCGGCCAAGCCGCGCGCGCGCATGATGCGTCAATATGACCTCGTCGAGCGCGTCAGGTCCTACAATCCCAACACCAACGAAGACCTGCTGAACCGCGCCTATGTCTACGCCATGAAGGCGCACGGCTCGCAGACCCGCGCCTCGGGCGATCCGTATTTCTCGCACCCGCTCGAAGTGGCAGCGATTCTCACCGACCTCAAGCTCGACGACGCCACCATCGTGGCCGCGCTGCTCCACGATACCATCGAGGACACCGAAGCGACGCGGGCCGAGATCGACCAGATCTTCGGGCCGGAGATCGGCGCGCTGGTCGAGGGTCTGACCAAGCTGAAGCGGCTCGAGCTGGTGTCGCGGGAGGCCAAGCAGGCCGAGAACCTGCGCAAATTGTTGCTGGCCATTGCTGACGATGTCCGTGTGCTCCTGGTCAAGCTCGCCGATCGCCTGCACAACATGCGCACGCTGGATTTCGTGCCGACGGAATCGCGCAGGCGCATCGCCGAGGAGACGCTCGACATCTATGCGCCGCTGGCGGGCCGCATGGGCATGCAGGAAATGCGCGAGGAGCTGGAGGATCTGTCCTTCCGCACCCTCGATCCCGAAGCCTATTCGGTGGTGATGCAGCGGCTCGACTCGCTCGCCGAACGCAACCGCAATCTGATCGGCGAGATCGAGGACCAGCTCTCCAACAATCTGCGCCACCGGGGCTTAGGGGCGCGGGTCTATGGCCGCCGCAAGAAGCCGTTCTCGATCTGGACCAAGATGGAGCGCAAGTCGGTCGGCTTCGAGCAATTGTCCGACATCTTCGGCTTCCGTCTCGTCGTCAACGACATCGAGGCCTGCTATCGCGCGCTCGGCATCGTCCACACCACCTGGCCGGTCGTGCCGGGACGCTTCAAGGACTACATCTCGACGCCGAAGCAGAACGATTATCGGTCGATCCACACCACGGTGATCGGCCCCGGCAACCAGCGCGTCGAGCTGCAGATCCGCACGGAGGCGATGGACCAGATCGCCGAGCGCGGCATCGCCGCGCATGTGTTCTACAAGGAGGGCGTCGGCTCGCCGACCGAATTCCTCAAGCGCGAATCCAATGCGTTCGCCTGGCTGCGCCACACCATCGGCATCCTCTCGGAAAGCGCCAATCCGGAGGAATTCCTCGAGCACACCAAGCTCGAACTGTTTCACGACCAGGTGTTCTGCTTCACCCCGAAGGGCAAGCTGATCGCGCTGCCGCGCCACGCCAACGTGATCGACTTCGCCTATGCCGTGCACACCGACGTCGGCAACAGCGCAGTCGGCTGCAAGATCAACGGCCAGTTCGCGCCGCTGTCCTCGGAGCTGCAGAACGGCGACGAGGTCGAGGTGCTGACCTCGGAAGCGCAATCGGCGCCGCCCTCGGCCTGGGAGACGCTTGCGGTCACCGGCAAGGCGCGCGCTGCGATCCGCCGCGCCACGCGGACTGCGGTGCGCGATCAATACGCCGGTCTCGGCCGGCGCATCGTGGAGCGCCTGTTCGAGCGCGCCAAGATCGAATACGCCGACGACAAGCTCAAGGGCGCGCTGCCGCGGCTCGCGCGCACCTCGATCGAGGACGTCATGGCGGCGGTGGGGCGCGGCGAGATCAAGGCCTCCCACGTCGCCCGTGCGATGTACCCCGACTACAAGGAGGAGCGCATCGCGCGGTACGGCGTGAAGAAGGGGCTTGCCGCCAAGCTCAAGGAGAAGTCGTCGGAGCCGCCGCGCAGCCCGGTCGCGATCCCGATCCGCGGCATCAATTCCGACCTGCCGATCAAGTTCGCACCGAATGGCGGCGCCGTGCCGGGCGATCGCATCGTCGGCATCGTCACGCCGGGCGAGGGCATCACGATCTACCCGATCCAGGCGCCGGCGCTGAAGGATTTCGAGGAGGAGCCGGAGCGCTGGCTCGACGTCCGCTGGGACATCGAGGACTCCGCGCCGCAACGCTTCCCCGCCCGCATCAAGGTCGAGAACGTCAACGAGCCCGGCGCGCTGGCGCAGATCGCGACCGTGATCGCCGAGCACGACGGCAATATCGACAACATCAGCATGCAGCGCCGCTCGCCTGATTTCACGGAGACGACGATCGATCTCGAAGTCTACGATCTCAAGCACCTCAGCGCGATCCTGGCCCAGCTGCGCGCGAAGGCGGTCGTCGCCAAAGTCGAACGTGTTAATGGATAGGCGTCCTCCGCAGCCGTCCGTCCCTCCGATTTCGTGAGTTCTGAAATGCCCGCTTCGAAGCTTCGCCTCGGCGTCAATATCGATCACGTCGCAACCGTGCGTAACGCGCGCGGCGGCCGCCATCCCGATCCGGTGCGCGCGGCGCTGCTGGCGATCGAAGCCGGCGCCGATGGCATCACCGCCCATTTGCGCGAGGATCGCCGCCACATCCGCGACGAGGACATGGCGCGGCTGAAGGCCGAGATCTCCAAGCCGCTCAATTTCGAGATGGCGGCGACCGACGACATGATGCGCATCTCGCTCGCCACCAAGCCGCACGCGGTGTGCCTGGTGCCGGAGCGCCGGCAGGAAGTGACCACTGAAGGTGGGCTGGATGTGGTCGGCCAGCACAACGCGCTCGCGCCCTATATCGCGCGACTGAACGATGCCGGCATTCGGGTCTCCCTGTTCATCGCCGCCGATCCCGCCCAGATCGAGATGGCGGCGCGGCTGCGCGCGCCTGTGATCGAGATTCATACCGGCGCCTGGTGCGATGCCGTCGTCGACGACCACACCGCCAAGGCCGAGGCCGAATGGCAGCGGATCGTGGCGGGCGTGAAGCTGGCGAAGGCGGCCGGGCTCGAGGTTCATGCCGGGCACGGGCTCGACTATGGGACGGCGGAGACGATTGCCGCCCTTCCAGAGATCATGGAGCTCAACATCGGCTACTACATGATCGGCGAAGCACTGTTCGTCGGTCTTGCCGAGACGGTGCGCAGCATGCGCGCGGCGATGGACCGCGGCCGGAGCCGGGCATGATCATCGGCATCGGCTCCGACCTGATCGACATCACCCGCGTCGCCAAGGTGATCGAGCGCCACGGCGAGCGTTTCCTCGACCGCATCTTCACCGCGGCCGAGCGGGCCAAGGCGGAGCGGCGGGCCAAGAACGAGAAGATGGTGGTGGCGACCTACGCCAAGCGCTTCGCCGCCAAGGAGGCCTGCTCCAAGGCGCTCGGCACCGGGATCCGGCGCGGCGTCTGGTGGCGCGACATGGGGGTGGTCAACCTGCCGGGCGGGCGGCCGACCATGCAGCTCACCGGCGGGGCGCTGGCCCGGCTCCAGACCCTGACCCCGGAGGGGTTCGAGCCGCGGATCGACCTGTCGATCACCGACGACTGGCCGTTGGCGCAGGCCTTCGTGATCATTTCGGCCGTCCCGCTGCCGAAACCCTGAGGGGGCCCCGGCGATTTTATGATTTGTGTGATAAATCAATAGCTTATTCAGTTTTGATGCGATCCTTGATTGCGTGGCCTCCGACAACCGTCTAAAAGTCCGCGGACGCAAATCAGCTTGGGCGAATTCGGCTTTACGCCGGAATTGGCCCTCACTATCAGAATCAGGACAATCTCCTTGCGCCGTGAACCGGTGGGCCGTTCGCGGGAGGAGGGCGCTCTGTGATCGCCGGCCGGAATTGAGAGAGCAATGAGCGTGACTTCAGGAACGAAAACTGAGAGCGGCGTCGGTGAGACGATCCGGGTCGTGATCCACGCTCTCCTGATCGCGCTGGTGATCCGCACGTTCCTGTTCCAGCCCTTCAATATCCCGTCCGGCTCGATGAAGGCGACGCTGCTGGTCGGCGACTATCTGTTCGTCTCGAAATATTCCTACGGCTACAGCCACTATTCGATTCCGTTCTCGCCGCCGCTGTTCTCCGGGCGGATCTGGGGCTCGGATCCGAACCGCGGCGACATCGTCGTGTTTCGGCTGCCGAAGGACGATTCCACCGATTACATCAAGCGGGTGATCGGCCTTCCCGGCGACCGCATCCAGATGCGGGACGGGCTGCTCTACATCAACGACACGCCGGTGGAGCGGCAGCGCATGAGCGAATATGTCGGCGAGGAGCCCTGCGGCTCGGAAGGTGGCGGTATCTCCCGGGTGAAGCGCTGGAAGGAAACGCTGCCGAACGGCGTGTCCTATGAGACGCTCGACTGCGCCGACAACGGTTACGTGGACAACACCAACGTCTACACCGTGCCGGCCGGCCATTTCTTCATGATGGGCGACAACCGCGACAATTCCACCGACAGCCGCTTCCTCGGCCAGGTCGGCTATGTGCCGCAGGAGAATCTGATCGGCCGCGCCCAGATGATCTTCTTCTCCATCGCCGAAGGCGAGCATGCCTGGATGTTCTGGCGCTGGCCGTGGGCGGTGCGCTGGAATCGGTTCTTCAAAATCGTCCGATGAAAGACGAAGCCAAGGACATCGTGATCCAACCGACCGAGGCGCAAGCCGCTCCTGAGAGCGAAGCTGCAGCGAAGACGCCTGCAAAGAAGAAGCGGACGCGGAGCAGCAAGGCCAAGGGCACCGATGCCAACGCGGCGCTCGAGGCGCGCATCGGCCACAGCTTCGCTGACCCGAATATGCTGATGCAGGCGATCACGCATGTCTCGGCGCTGAAGTCCGGGCGCAAGCGCGGCGACAGCTATCAGCGCCTGGAATTCCTCGGCGACCACGTCCTCGGGCTCGTCGTCTCCGACATGCTCTATCATGCCTTCCCGAACGCCGACGAAGGCGAGCTGTCCAAGCGTCTTGCCGAGCTCGTGCGCAAGGAAAGCTGCGCCGACGTCGCCAAGTCGCTCGGTCTGCTCGACGACATCAAGCTCGGCTCGGTCGGCTCCAGCGCCGACGCGCGCCTGCGCAAGTCCATCCTCGGCGACATCTGCGAGGCCGTGATCGGCGCCATCTTCCTTGACGGCGGCCATGCGGCGGCCGCCGAATTCGTCAAGCGCAACTGGACCGAGCGCATGCACAAGCCGCGCCGTCCCTTGCGCGATCCCAAGACCGTGCTGCAGGAATGGGCGCAGGGCAAAGGGCTGCCGACGCCGGTTTACCGCGAGGTCGAGCGCACCGGCCCGCACCACGATCCGCAATTCCGCGTCGCGGTGGACCTGCCGGGGCTCGCGCCGGCCGAGGGCATCGGCGGCAGCAAGCGCGCGGCAGAGAAAGTAGCAGCTTCAGTGATGATCGAACGTGAAGGCGTTGGCGGCGGCAATGACGGCTGAAACAAGCGGCGAGGCGCCCACTGCCACGCGCTGCGGCTTCGTTGCGCTGATCGGCGCGCCGAACGTCGGCAAGTCCACGCTGGTCAACGCGCTGGTTGGCGCCAAGGTCACGATCGTTTCGCGCAAGGTGCAGACCACGCGCGCGCTGATCCGCGGCATCGTGATCGAGAACAACGCGCAGATCATCCTGGTCGACACGCCCGGCATCTTCCTGCCCAAGCGCCGGCTCGACCGCGCCATGGTCTCGACCGCCTGGAGCGGGGCGCATGATGCCGATCTCGTCTGCGTGCTGCTCGACGCCAAGACCGGGATCGACGAGGAAGCCGAGGCGATCCTCACCAAGGCGGCCAGCGTCAATCACGAGAAGATCCTGGTGATCAATAAGGTCGATCTGGTCCAGCGCGAGAAGTTGCTGGCGCTGGCGCAGGCCGCCAACGAGCGCATGAAGTTCGCGCGGACCTTCATGATCGCGGCGATCTCGGGCGACGGCGTCGATGATATCCGCAAGACTCTCGCCGAGATGGTGCCGCCGGGTCCGTTCCTCTATCCCGAGGACCAGATGTCGGACGCGCCGATGCGGCAGCTGGCGGCCGAGATTACGCGCGAAAAAATCTATCAGAAGCTGCACCAGGAATTGCCCTACCAGTCCACGGTCGAGACCGACAAGTGGGAGGAGCGCAAGGACAAGTCGGTGCGGATCGAGCAAACGATCTTCGTCGAGCGCGAGAGCCAGCGCAAGATCGTGCTCGGCAAGGGCGGCGCCACCATCAAGTCGATCGGCGCGGACTCGCGCAAGGAGCTGATGCAGATCCTGGACGTGCCGGTGCATCTGTTCCTGTTCGTCAAAGTGCGCGAGAACTGGGGCGACGATCCCGATCGCTACCGCGAGATGGGCCTGGACTTTCCGAGAGAATAACCAAGAACAGATCGGTATCCGATGAGCGTGCCCAGCAATGTCCGGCGCTTCGAAGCGCTGCTCTATGCATCGTTGATGCTGGATGCCTTGTCCGTTGCGGTGCAGGATCGCACGCCCAGTGCCGAGGTGACCGAGCAGATGATCATGACGGGGACCTTGCTCGCCGGCGGCATGATCCTGCTGCTGGTCTACTTCGTCAGGCTCGCCGCGCATGAGCGGAAGAACTGGCCGCGCTGGGTGCTGGCGGCGGCGCTCGTGCTGTCGGTGATCTCGCTTGGCCAGATCATCGGCCAGAAGGGCCTGGAGCTCGACAGCGCCATCGAGATCGTTTCCTGCGCGCTGACGACAATAGGCCTGTATTTCTCCTTCAGCGGCGACGCGCAGGGCTGGTTCAACGCGTGAGGTTTCGCGCGGTGCCGTAGGGTGGGCAAAGGTGCGCCCTTGCGCGCCGTGCCCACCATCTCGCGCCGTCGATCAAATTGGTGGGCACGCTTCGCTTTGCCCACCCTACGGCAGCTTTAAATGCGCTAAACTTCCTTCATGGAATGGACCGACGAAGGCATCGTGCTTGGCGTGCGGCGGCATGGCGAATCCAGCGCCATCGTCGAGCTGTTGACGCGCGCGCACGGCCGCCATCTCGGCCTCGTCCGCGGCGGCGCCGGCTCGCGGATGCGGCCCTTGCTGCAGCCGGGGAACAGCGTCAGCGCGGTATGGCGAGCGCGGCTCGACGAGCATCTCGGCACCTACGCCATCGAAGGGCTTAAGCTGCGCGCGGCGGCGCTGTTGGGTTCGTCCCATGGCGTCTACGGCGTCACCCATCTCGCCTCGATTGCGCGCCTCTTGCCGGAGCGCGATCCGCATGAGGAGATCTTCGCGCTGCTCGAGCATTCACTCGACGATTTCGAGGATATCGGTGGTGCAGCCGTGCACCTCATCCATTTCGAGCTGGCGATGCTCGCCGAGCTCGGCTTTGGGCTGGCCCTCGAAAACTGTGCCGTGACCGGCGAGACCACCGACCTGATCTATGTCTCGCCGAAATCCGGCGGCGCGGTGTCGCGCGGCGCTGGCGAGCCGTGGCGTGACCGCCTGTTGCGCCTGCCGCCGTTTCTGCGCCAAGGCGAAACCGCAAGCGACCTCACCGAGCAGGATCTCCAGGACGGTTTTCGGCTCACCGGCCTGTTCCTGCTGCGCCACGTGCTGGAGCCGCGCGGGCAGGGCCATTCCGACGCGCGCGCGGGCTTCATCAACGCCTTGATCCGTCAGCAGGCGAAGGCGGCGATTCCCGCGCCATGAGCGGAGCGGGACTCTGCCTTGCCTCCGGATATGGAGTTCCGGCGGAACGAAGTAGGGCTGGTTGAGTTCGCTTCCTCAGGTTCCATAGCGGGGACAGCCTAAATGTTGATCAGAGGATTCGCCTTGTCCGCGGCGCTGCTCACGTTTGCGCCTGATGCAATGGCCGGCGAGCCGCAACCCGGCGTGTTTCGCCGGGCGTCCTGCACGGTCGTCCGGTATTATGTGGCGAAATATTCTGCTGCGGCCGCAGAGACATGGGCGCGGTCGAAGGGAGCGACGGAGGCCGAAATCGAGGCCGCCCGGCGGTGCCTGACCAACGTGCCGGCGCCTGCCCAAACGCCTGGTGGGACCCAGACCCAGACCGTGACAGCCGGCTGGGCGGGGCATTAGGCGCCCACAGGGAACCAATCCATCCTTGCCCGATTCGCTTCCACGGTTTAACCGGGCGGCATGGGAAAACGAATCGTTCCGCCGGAAGAACCGGCCGAAATTCACGAGGTGCCGCTGCGTGAAGCGCTCGAGGAGCGTTATCTCGCCTATGCGCTCTCCACCATCATGCACCGCGCGCTGCCCGACGCGCGCGACGGCCTGAAGCCGGTTCACCGGCGCATCCTCTACGGCATGCGCCTGCTCAGGCTCGACCCCGGCACGGCCTTCAAGAAATCCGCCAAAATCGTCGGCGACGTGATGGGCTCGTTCCATCCGCACGGCGACCAGGCGATCTACGACGCCATGGTGCGCCTCGCGCAGGACTTCTCCTCGCGCTACCCGCTGGTCGACGGTCAGGGCAATTTCGGCAATATCGACGGCGATAATCCCGCCGCCTACCGCTACACCGAAGCGCGCATGACCGACGTCGCGCGGCTTCTGCTCGACGGCATCGACGAGGACGGCGTCGAGTTCCGCGCCAATTACGACGGCCAGTCGAAGGAGCCGGTCGTGCTGCCCGGCGGCTTCCCGAACCTGCTCGCCAACGGTGCGCAGGGCATCGCGGTCGGCATGGCGACCTCGATCCCGCCGCACAACGCGGCCGAGCTTTGCGAAGCCGCGCTGCATCTGATCGAGAAGCCCGACGCCAAGTCCAAGGCGCTGATGCGGTGGGTCAAGGGCCCGGATTTCCCGACCGGTGGCATCTGCGTCGATTCCAAGCAGGCCATCGCCGAGGCCTACACCACCGGCCGCGGCTCGTTCCGCGTTCGCGCGCGGTGGGAGCAGGAGGAGGGCGCGCGAGGCGCCTGGCTCGTCGTCGTCACCGAAATTCCCTTCCTGGTGCAGAAGTCGCGGCTGATCGAGAAGGTCGCCGAGCTGCTCGACCAGAAAAAGCTGCCGCTGGTCGGCGACATCAGGGACGAGTCGGCCGAAGACGTCCGCATCGTCATCGAGCCGAAATCGAAGAACGTCGATCCCGCGCTGATGATGGAATCGCTGTTCCGTCTCACCGAGCTCGAGAACAAGATTCCGCTGAACCTCAACGTGCTGATCAAGGGCCGCGTGCCCAAGGTGGTGGGTCTTGCGGAGTGCCTGCGCGAATGGCTCGACCATCTGCGCGACGTCCTGATCCGCCGCAGCAACCACCGCAAGGCGCAGATCGAGCACCGGCTAGAAGTCCTCGGCGGCTTCCTGATCGCCTATCTAAACATCGACAAGGTCATCAAGATCATCCGCACCGAGGATGAGCCGAAGCCGGCGTTGATGAAGGAGTTCAAGCTCACCGAGGTGCAGGCCGAAGCCATCCTCAACATGCGCCTGCGCTCCTTGCGCAAGCTCGAGGAGATGGAGATCCGCACCGAGGACAAGAACCTCCGTGCCGAGCTCAAGGGCATCAACGCGGTGCTCGCTTCGGAAGCCGAGCAGTGGAAGAAGGTCGGCGAGCAGGTCGGCAAGGTCCGCGACATGTTCGGACCGAAGACGCCGCTCGGCAAGCGCCGCACCACCTTTGCCGATGCGCCCGAGCATGATCTCGCCGCGATCGAGGAGGCCTTCGTCGAACGCGAGCCGGTGACAGTCGTCGTCTCCGACAAGGGCTGGATCCGCACCATGAAGGGCCATGTCGAGGATCTCTCGGGCCTTGCCTTCAAGCAGGACGACAAGCTCGGCTTCGCCTTCTTCGCCGAGACGACCTCGAAGCTGCTGCTGTTCGCCACCAACGGCAAATTCTACTCGCTCGACGTCGCCAAGCTTCCGGGCGGCCGCGGCCACGGCGAGCCGATCCGCCTGTTCATCGACCTCGAGCAGGAGGCCGCGCCGGTCGCGCTGTTCGTCAACAAGGGTGGGCGCAAATTCCTGGTCGCGAGCCACGAGGGTCAGGGCTTTGTCGTCAACGAGGACGATTGCGTCGGCACCACCAAGAAGGGCAAGCAAGTCCTCAACGTCGACATGCCGAACGAGGCGCGCACGGTCACCGAGGTGATCGGCGACACCGTTGCGGTCATCGGCGAGAACCGCAAGATGCTGATCTTCCCGCTCGACCAGGTGCCGGAGATGGCGCGCGGCCGCGGCGTCCGCCTGCAGAAGTACAAGGACGGCGGTCTCTCCGACGTTGCCGTGTTCGAGGCCAAGGCAGGTCTGACCTGGAAGGACTCCGCGGGCCGCGAATTCTCGGCGACCATGAAGGAGCTCAGCGAGTGGCAAGGCACCCGCGCCGACGCCGGCCGCCTGCCGCCGAAGGGTTTCCCGAAGTCGAACAAGTTCGGCAAGGTGATCGGGTAGGGCTCGTGTCCCGGACGCGCTGCAGCGTGCAACGCTGCTGCGCAGAGCCGGGACCCACGCCGCACGGATTGCTCGGAGACATGGGCCCCGGCTCTGCAGCGCACCGCTGAAGCAGCGCTGCGCTGCGTCCGGGGCACAGGCGTGTGTGTTGCGCACATCTCTTTTCGCTGCGCTCGCAATGACGGGCTGCGACGGCGCCGCTCTCCAATTCGCATTCCACCACTCCGCGCGGTCTGATACCGTTCGCCAGGCCGGTGTTCTGGAATGTCGAGAAATAACGCGATGTACGATGTCATTGTTGTCGGCGGCGGCTCCGCTGGCGCGGCTGTTGCGGCGCGGCTGTCCGAGGATCCCGCCCGGCGCATCCTGCTGCTGGAGGCGGGGCGCGACTGGCGCGCCGATGAGGCGCCCTGGGAGGTGCGGACGCCGAACCCGATCCCGATCATCCACAAGCGCGAGTACCAGGAGAAATGGCAGTGGCCAGATCTCTTGTCGCGTCGCGTCGCCGGGCAGGAGCCGCGCTTCTACTGGCGCGGCAAGGGGCTCGGCGGCTCCTCGATGATGAACGGCCAGATCGCGATCCGCGGCGTTGCCGATGCGTTCGACGAATGGGCCGCCCTTGGCTGCACCGGCTGGTCGGCCAGCGAGGTGATGCCGCTCTTCTCGGTGATCGAGGACGATTTTGAATTCGGCGCCGCCGAAGGCCATGGCCGCGGCGGACCGCTGCCGGTCTATCGCGCGCCGCCCGAGACCTGGGGCGCGATCGATCGCGGCTTGCGCGATGCCGCGCTCGCCAGCGGCTATCCCTGGTGCGCCGACCTCAACGGCCCCGACGGCGAGGGCGTCGCCTGCTATCCCATCAACAGCCGCGATGGTCGCCGCATCAGCACCAATGAGGGTTATCTCGAGCCGGCGCGAGGCCGCGCCAATCTGGAAATCCGCGGCCATGCACTGGTTGATCGCGTCCTGATCAGCGATGGCCGCGCCACCGGCGTCCGTGTCCATATCGAAGGGCAGGGCACTCACGAGATCAGTGCGCGGCAGATCGTGCTGTGCGCCGGCGCGATCCACAGCCCGGCGATCCTGCTGCGCTCGGGCATTGGCCCTGCCGAGGAATTGAAGGCGATGGGAATTGGCGTCGCGCGCGACCTGCCGGTCGGCCGCCACTACTTCGATCACCCGCTGTTTCGCACGACGATTCAGCTTCGTGAGGAGCTGCGTCCCACCGACCCCGACACCCGTCACACCAATTGCTGCGTGACCTATTCCTCGGGCCTCGCGAACGGCGGCAAGCGCGACATGATCCTGATCGCCTTCAATCATCGCGGCATCGGCAATCCCGGGGCGATCGGTGCGGGCCTGTTCAACGCCTATTCGCGCGGCACGCTGAAGCTGGCCTCGACCGATCCGGCGATCGATCCCGTCGTCGAGGAAGACATGCTGGCCGATCCCCGCGACATGCTGCGCATGATGGATGCGGTGAGACGGCTCGCCGTGATCACGTCGCAGCCGGCGCTCTCAGGCATTGCCGACTGGATTCGGCTCGCCGACACCGATCTGACGCTGCCGCAGGCGGCAGCGCTGCCGGATCATGAGCTCGATGCGGTGCTTCGCCGTGAGACCGGCGACATCCAGCACGCCGCCGGCAGTTGTCGCATGACCGGCGCTGGCGACCCCGACGGCGTGGTCAATCCCGACGGCACGGTGAAGGGCATCGCGGCCTTGCGCGTCGCCGACGCCTCGATCATGCCGTCCGACTGCCGCGCCAACACGCATTTCACCACGGTGGTGATCGGCGAAGCGATCGCGCGGATGATGATGCGGTAGTTTCTGCCGCGCCATGAGGTGCGAGTGGCGCGATGCAAAAGCATCGCGCCGCGAGCCTCGAAGGATGAACGGCCGAGATGCTTCGATATCTTGGCAGCGCCAGCCGGGCCGTCGCCCTTCGAGGGCCGCTGAAGAAGCGGCCACCTCAGGGTGACGGTGATGGATGGGAACGCACCGCTTGCTTCGCTACGCTCGCAACGACCGAGCAAGTGGCGGGACCTTGCTCACCAGTTCACAGACCGACCGCACTTCCCTATCTCTCGAGGTCGCTAACACAATCCACGATCTTGAGATTATCGACGACACGATCTCTGGTTACGAGAGTCGAGTTTCGCGAGCGCCAGGGAGCCGCAGAACCTGTTGCGCGTTTCGCACCAGACTAGGTCTGGATCGCTGCTACACCATTGTTCATCAGCGGCGTATAACCGCCTCAAGCACTTCACGTGCGGTGAGCACGCTTCAATACCCATTTGCCTACGATGCAAGATTCCAGTTGCGCAGTGCTTTATTTTGGTTGTGAGGGTCCCACTCATGACAAGGCACCTTTCGAAGCGCATTGTGACCGATGTGCTTGTCGTCGCCGTATCTGTGGTGACCATTACGATTGCAGCGACATCGTTGGGCAAGTCCGTTGTTGCTGGGATTGCCGCTTCTATTCCGGGTCCATTTCATCTTGCGACGGAAAGGATGCTTGCCGGTGCCGGGCCGAGCAAGCCGAAACTCACTCGCGCGCAGACAGGTTGTCGGCTTCGATCTGCGCCTTTGCAATGGAACGCGGACGAGATTTTCGCGCCGCCTGCTGCTCCTCCACGATGAATTGTCACCCCGATTGAGCGGGTGGCAAGAAGGGAGCAGCCGTGTCCAACCCTGGCAGCACGCGGGCATGCGGCGATCGCCCTCGGCCACGTCGAAGATCTTGGCCGCCTGTGAGGTAGCTTACAGCATGCGCTCTTGGTGCGGGCTAGGTTTAAGAAGGCTCCAAAACTCTGACGGAGGCATCAAGCAGGCGCACCATCGCCTTCTCGCGGCGTGTCTCGCCCGAGTCTTGCTCCAGGTGCCGCCCTCGACAAAGACAAGGGCGCAGGGAAGGCCGGGCGCCGGCTGGCACCCGTAAGTCCGTGCGCCATAAGAGATGCACACGGGGTGGACTACAGGTCTCGCCGGATCGCCCGGCCTTCCCTGCGCGAATGGTTTTAACGGTGTCCTTCGTGCTCTCCTCGGGGAGCGTTGCACTATTGCCCCCGTCGCCTTGCGGATAATCGATGCGCGTGCCGGTCGGCCACACATCACCGCCAAGGCTTGACGCCAGAACCCCGGGCGCCGGGACCACACGACTTCTCCGTCCGCGCACGTCCTCGCTGGGAATCCGAGGGGTGGCGTGTGCTCGCCCCCGAAGCCATACGAAGACGCTGTCGGCGTCGTGTCGTTTGCGCGAAGCCATTGCTCACGGTGTCCCGCCCTGCAATGCCCGCTCGCGCCCGACGCCGTCGCGTCCATCGCTACCCAGCCCGCGGTTCGTGACGATCGCGATCCGCCCCTTGTCTCGGGCCAGGGTGAGCAGTGTGTACGATAAATCCGAATTTCGGTAAAGTGGAATATTTTGCGAGGTGGGGCTTGACAGGCGGCTTGGTCAAACTGACCGAGCTGTTTTGCCCGACGGGCGCGCTGCGACGAGCTTTTCCTTGAGGACGGGTGCTCGTGAATGGCAGCTTCCAAGAGCAAGACGGAAGTCGCCCCGCTTGGTCATCCTCGACGGCTTATGACCCATTGCTGCCGTCAGCCATCTACTTGCGCGCAAGAAAAACGTTAGAGGGTTCGACCTCGATCAGGAAAGCGTCGTTGGCGAGGCTCGGCACCCCGATCCAGGTTGCGCAGGGCGGGTTCTCGCCGAACGCCGCCCTGAGAGCGGTGGTGATCGCTCCACTTTCATGCATGTGACTTAGCTTGATGTAGAGTCGGAGTGAGCCGACGTCATCGAGCGTCGCGCCAACCGATGCCAATGCGACAGCCAGGTTTTCTAGGCTCTTTTCAAGTTGACGCCCGATGTCACCGGCACCGACGATGTTTCGATCGGCATCCCAAGCGACCTGGCCGGACACATTTACCACGTCACCGAACGGCGTCCGAATGACTGTAACCTGAGCAAAACCATACGGCCGGCTATCAAAGAGCCCTGCAGCAACATGGACGGATCGGGTCATTGGGGCTCCTTGTTTTTTGCCGCGGTCAACGGCGCAACTGCGACGAATAGAACATACGAAGGCGACAAGCGACACTTCGGCTCCTGGCTCGACTGAGAAATCCTCACGGCCGAATCGATGTCTGCCATCCGTGGTAGTTCAGACCAGATTTGCTCTCAGCGAGACTTTCGGCCTTTGACCCGAAGCCGTCTTGCACGATGCCCCGCAATTGCGACGCAGCAATTGCTGCCTCAGCAGGTGCGACGACCATCGATGCGTGATACGCTGCGTCACCTCGTCCTCAAGCTGCAATGAGGATCGAATGAAGCGGCGGGAGTTCATAGCGGGTACTGCGGCGCTGCTCGTTTCGCCGAGACGTTCGTGGGCGCAGGGTAGACACCATCGACTCGGCTTCCTTGCTATAGGTGATGGGAGCGGGCGGGCCCTCAATCAAGCCGAGCTTGCGTTATTTGATGGGCTGCAAAAGCACGGCTGGATCGATGGAAGAAACCTGATTGTCGAGTATCGTTTTTCCCAACCCCCAGACCGACTGCCAGCTTCAGTTGCCGACCTGATTGCTCTCAGTCCCGATGTGCTCGTCGCTGCGGCGCCGCGGGCAACCACAGCCCTGAAATCCGCAACTGCCACCATCCCAATCGTATTCGTGGCAGTGTTCGATCCCGTGGGGCTTGGCCTCGTGCAAAGCCTATCGCGTCCAGGCGGCAATATAACGGGTCTCGCGACCTCCGCAGGGGTAACAATCGGAAAGCAAATCGAAATCCTCCGCGAACTAGTGCCCGGCGCTTCGAAAATCGCGCTCTTAGTCAATCCGGGCAATCCAATGCACAGGCTGATATTAGTCGAGGAGGTTCCTCCCACAGCTCGGAACCTGGGCGTGGCTCTGCCGATAGTGGAGGCGACCTCGGCTGAGCAGCTCGATACCGCCTTTGCCTCGGCCGCCGCCCAGCGCCCCGATGCAATGATCGTTCTTGGCGACCCTCTGACTGTAGTCCAGGGCCCCCGAATTGTTGCGCTCGCGGCGAAGCATCGTTTGCCCGCTATTCATCTCTCACGAGAATTCGCGAATGGCGGATTGGTCGTTTATGGCCCCGATATAGCCGATCTGTTCCGCCGTGCAGGCGGTTACGTCAATAAGATCCTCAAAGGCACGAAGCCTTCCGATCTGCCGGTCGAGCAGCCGACCAAATTCCAGCTAGTGATCAACATGAAGACTGCCAAAGCGCTCGGCGTCACCGTGCCGACCTCGTTGCTCCTTCGCGCGGATGAAGTGATTGAATAGAATTTGCTGCGCCGCATGAGTCCGGATATGCAGCTGATGGCTCGAACCCGTGTCAGTTCGGCTTTCAGAGGCAATCCCGACGGCAATCCAGGATGGCGTTTATTGCTGCTTTTGGCTCGTTGCGGCCCACCAGCATCTAGCCTGGGGGCGGGTGCAGTTTATGCCATTTTTCACGCGCGGTTTCCGCTGATCCGCCGCGCCGTACTTCATCTTCTCTAAAATCTTTCCAATACCGATAGGTGCAAAACAGCCCGTACAGCCAAAGAAAGACGAGCACCAGAACAAGCGGACCAATCAAGCCTTTCGCGAACTCGGTTGGATCGAGAATCTTCAGCAAGAAAATCAAGGCGAGACATAGGGCTCCAGCAACAGCAAAGACTCGCGCTCGTAACCGCCAAACTCGGACTTCCTCTGAAACAGTCATCCCTCTTTCTTAGGCGTACGTACGCTCTCGCGCCGAGCCGGTAGGGCGAAAGCCAGGAGGCTCATTGGGGAGACCGAAAGCAACCAGCCTACCATACCAAATGGCACTCGTGACCCGAACGGGACATCGGGGGGCCCACAGTGCGGCTGGCAAGGCAGCGCCAATGGATCAGGAACAGGCCAGAGCTTCGCTCGACAATGCGGCAGCGAACGTCATCCAAGCTTGAGACCTCGCCGCCATTGGCGACCGGATTGGGGTTCCTAACCTTGGGACGAAATCAAAACCTGCCAGATCTGATCCGACCGCGTGGGGGCCGGCCGATCAGTTCAGCTGGCACTCACGATCGGAAATCGCTGATCTAGTCGGCGTTATAGGCCACCTCGCCCTTCCCAGTAGGTGGGCGTCCCGTAATACCGGTGGGTTTGGGTCTCCCAATTTCGATCTTCCCAGGAGTCATCGCTAAACTCAGGCGCGTCCCTCAGCTGTTGCTCCGTGATATTGGTTCGGAAGCCTTCAAGTGACGTGTCATACGTCAGAGCGCCCCAGGGAATGGGGTAATGGCTGTGACCCAAGCCGACAAATCCGCCGAAGCTCATAACGGCATAAGCCACGCGACCTGACACCTTGTCGATAATTAGGTGATCAATCTCACCGATATTCTTTCCATCTGCTCCATACACCTCGGTTCCTTGAATGTCTTCGCTTGAGATGCAGTGATGATCCGGATGGGCTGTTGCGCGGGCCATGACTTTTTCTCCTTCATGGGGTAGGTGGTTTGTCGGCTTAACTCTGCCGCTCCGAGGGTGTTCCTGCGTTAGGCGTAACGGTCGTAGCGCCGATGACCAGCCTGGCGACGCTGACATGGACTTTAAGAGCTCAAACAGAGGGACGACGATGAGGCGCAGATCTGGCGACGACCGGCGGGGTCGCTTCGCGCCGCTTTGCGACGCAATATTTCGTAGCAAAGCGAATAGAAATCCTCCGGGAATTGGTGCCCGGGGCCTCGCAAATCGCGATCCTGGTCAATCCCGACAACCCGATGCATAAGCTGTTGTTGGCCGATGAGGTGCCCAGTACGGCGCGCAACCTCGGCGTGGCTCTACCGATAGTTCAGGCGACCACGGCCGAGTGCGATGCACGAGTCTCTTGTTGGCCCAAAGCCGCCATGCAGCCGCGTCGGCTTCGATGTCGCCTTCCAACAGCAAACCGGACCAACGAACCGACGAGTACGTGCCTCAAATCACCCCCGCCAGCCTTAGCGCCACGCCCGCCGCGCAGCTGCCCGCCAGCACCGTCAGCATGCCCAGCTTGAGCCGGAAGATCGCCGTTGCTGCTGCGATCGCCAGCAGCAGCGCCGGCAAATCGACGCTTCTCAGCACCGGCATATCGAAGTTCAGCGGAAACGCATGCACCGGCACGGTCTCGCGGAACAGCGTGTGGAGCGCGAACCAGATCGAGAGGTTGAGGATCACGCCGACGACGGCGGCGGTGATCGCACTGAGCGCGCCGGCGAGGCCGGTGTTGCCGCGCAGGCGCTCGATATAGGGGGCGCCGACGAAGATCCAGAGGAAGCACGGCGTGAAGGTGACCCAGGTCGCGAGCAATCCGCCGAGCGTCGCCGCCAGCATCGGCGACAGGCCGCTCGGGTCGCGATAGGCCGCCATGAAGCCCACGAACTGGAGCACCATGATCAGCGGGCCCGGCGTGGTCTCGGCCATGCCGAGGCCGTCGAGCATCTCGTGCGGCTTCAGCCAGTGATAATGCTCGACCGCCTGCTGGGCGACATAGGCCAGCACGGCGTAGGCGCCGCCGAAAGTGACCAGCGACATCTTCGAGAAGAACAGCGCGATCTGGCTGAAGACGTTGCCTTGCCCGAGCACCAGGAGCAGTGCGATGACAGGCACCAGCCAGAGCGCCAGCCACAGTGCGCCGACGCGGATCGCGCGCGCGATGTTGGGTTTGACGTGGTCGGGCACGGCTTCGCCGAGCATGCTGTCGATCGCGGCGCCGCTAGCGCCATGGCCGTGACCGGCCGGCGCGAATTCGGCGCGGCCGCTTCGCGCGCCGGCATAACCGATAAGGCCGGCGGCGATGATGATGATCGGGAAGGGCACTGCGAAGAAGAAGATCGCGACGAAGGCGATTGCCGCGAGCGCGATCATGATGCGGTTCTTCAGCGCGCGCTTGCCGACGCGTACCACGGCCTCGATGACGATGGCGAGCACGGCGGCCTTGAGGCCGAAGAACAGCGCCTCGACGAAGCTGACGTTGCCGAAAGCCGCGTAGATGTAGCTGAGGCCCATGATGGCGATGATGCCGGGCAGGATGAACAACCCCCCCGCCATCAGCCCGCCGGCAGTGCGATGCATCAGCCAGCCGACATAGGTGGCGAGCTGCTGCGCCTCAGGTCCCGGCAACAGCATGCAGTAATTCAGCGCATGCAGGAAACGGCCTTCAGAGATCCACTTCTTCTCCTCGACCAGGATGCGGTGCATCACCGCGATCTGGCCCGCGGGCCCGCCGAAGCTCAGGCAGGCGACGCGAAGCCAGACGCGGAACGCTTCGTTGAAGCTGATGCCGTGACCGGCATCAGCTCCTGCTTGAACATTCCGCGTGTCCATTACGCCTTCACCTTGTTGGTCGGCCAGTTGTGGGTCTCGGTGGTGGCGTCGCGGCACCAGCGGTAGAAGGCATCGTAGAGCGTCATGCCGGCTTCGAGCTGCGCGAGGTCGTCGTCATACATCCGCGACAGCCCGAGCGAGGCCGCGAGCAGACCGGGCGCCTCCGGGGCGAGGTCGGGCCGCGCGGTGTCGGCGCCGCGCACCAGCGTGGCCAGCCGCAGCAAAGGCGGCGTCGCAATGCCGAACTCCTCGATCATCACGTCGAAGGTGCAGAGCTCGCCGCGGTGACTCCAGAACACGTTCTCGATGTCGAAGGGGGCAGCATTGAATCGCTCGCCGACGGCGACCACCTCGGACGGCGCCACATACAGGAACACCGCATTGGGATCGACGAAGCGGCGGATCAGCCAGGGGCAGGCGATGCGGTCGACCTTCGGCCGCGCCCGCGTGACCCAGACCGTGCGCCCCTTGGCATCGCGCGGCGGCAGCTTGCGGGCGTCGACCAGCGGCAGCTTGGCCGCCTTCCAGCCCTCGAAGCCGCCCTCGAGAGTCTCGGCCTCCACGCCGAGCTGGCGGAGCCAGGCCGCCGTGCCCTGCGCGAGCTTCTCGCCGCGGAAGCACGAGACGACAGCCCGGCGGCCGGCGAAGTCGCCGCCCCAGTCGGTCACATTCTCGTGGCTGAGCTTGATAGAGCCGGGGATCAGCCGCCGGTCGGCGGCAAAATCCTCTTCAGTCCGCACGTCGATCAGGACAGGCGTGTTCGCCGTGCCGATCAACCGTGCCAATTTGTCAGACGATATGGTCGTGAATGTAGACATGATGCGTCCTCGCAAGAACCGAACGGGACGCGATGCTTGGGCGTGTCGCCTCGTGGGGAGATCGCTCAAATCCCCATGGCGCAGATTACATCGAAACTAAGAAGCACTGTCAATCCGCAGGACGATTGGACCTTCGAAAAGTGCTGCCCGCCGGTCTATACTGAAACCCCAGCAGACCTGAATCCCCTGGAGAATTCGATGCATTCCCATTCCATCGAACAATGGACCCATGACCACGCCTTTCTCGGCCAGAAGCACGACGAGAACGAGCGGCGCACCTGGTTCGTGGTCGTCCTGACGCTGGTCATGATGGTCGGTGAGATTGTCGCCGGCTCGCTGTTCGGCTCGATGGCGCTGCTCGCCGACGGCTGGCACATGGGCACGCATGCGGCCGCGCTCGGCATCGCCGCCTTCGCCTATCGTTTCGCGCGGCGGCATCTGGGCAATGCGCATTTCACCTTCGGCACCGGCAAGTTCGGCGATCTCGCCGCCTTCGCCAGCGCGATCATTTTGGGATTGATCGCGGTCGAGATCGCCTATGAGAGCGTGCTGCGGCTGATCAATCCGGTGCCGATCGTATATGGCGAGGCGATCGCGGTGGCCGTCCTCGGACTGTGCGTCAACCTCGCCAGCGCGTGGCTGCTGCAAGGCAGCCACGATCATCACCATCACGGCCATGATCACGGCCACAGCCATGCGCATGATGCCCACGGGGATCACGACCATGATCATCACGGCCATCACCACCATCACGACAACAACCTTCGCGCGGCCTACGTCCATGTCATGGCCGATGCCGCGACCTCGGTGCTGGCGATCGCAGCTCTTGCCGTCGCCATGTATTCGGGCTGGGTCTGGGCCGATCCGGCGGTCGGCCTGATCGGCAGCGTGGTGATCGCGAGCTGGGCGTTCGGCTTGATCAAGACGTCGGGCGCGGTGCTGCTCGACGTGCGCGCCGATGAGAAGCTGGAGCGGGTGATCCGGGCGCGCATGGAGGTCGGCGACGACCGCGTCACTGATCTGCATCTGTGGCAGGTCGGTCCTGGCCATTGCGCCGTGCTGCTCTCGGTGGTGTCCGACAAGCCGAAGCAGCCGGCCGTCTACAAGCAGCGGCTCGCCGGGCTGAAGGGCCTTAGCCACGTCACGGTGGAGGTCGAGACCTGCCTGCATTGACGTGAACCGCGCGAGCGGAATTCTGCGATGCGGCCGGGGTTGATCCTCGGTCGCAGCCCGCATGGCTGTACCGGAGGAACAATGATGCCCAGGATCACGTTCGCTGTCGCCCTCGCTGCGCTCGCTTTGTCCGGCCCCGCGGCGCTGGCGCAATCGGAAAAGGCCGGCGTCGAGAAGCTCTATGTGCTCAACTGCGGCGAGGGCACCGCAGGTGATATCTCGCGCTGGACGCCCGGCCTGAACGAAGGCAAGTCGATGGACTTCGTCGACACCTGCTACCTCGTCAAGCACAGCAAGGGCTGGTTCCTGTGGGACACCGGCATCGCCGATTCCGTCGCGAGCATGCCCGACGGCCTCGTGCCCGCCGATCCCAAGGCCGTCACCTGGCGCCGGCCGAAGACGCTTGCCGCCCAGCTCGAACAGCTTGGGCTGAAGCCCGATGACGTCAAGGCGATGGCCGTCTCGCACACGCACCCCGACCACACCGGCAATGTCGAGCTGTTCCCGCAGGCCACGCTCTACGTGCAGAAGGCCGAATATGACTGGCCCGGCGCCAACAACCAGCCGCGCTTCAAGCCATCGCACCCGGTCGAGCTGCTCAACGGCGACAAGGACGTGTTCGGCGATGGCAGCGTGACCATCCTGTCGACGCCCGGCCACACGCCCGGGCATCAGTCGCTGCTGGTGAAACTGCCGAAGACCGGCGCGGTGGTGCTGTCGGGCGACGCCGTCCATTTTAGGGATAATTGGGACAACCGCCGCGTGCCCAGCATGAACGTCGACAAGGACCAGACCGCGGCCTCGATGCAGAAGATCGCTGACACCCTGGCCAAGGAGAAGGCGCAGCTCTGGATCAACCACGACAAGGCCCAGCGCGACAGCCAGAAGCTGGCGCCGGAGTTTTACGACTAAGGCGGATCAGCCCTTTGGTGCCGTCACTGTGGGCGGGCTTGCGTCCGGCGTCTTCTTCGGCTTGAGGGTGCCGGCGTAGAATGAGACCAGCCAGATCAAGAGAACGGCGAGGAGGTAGACGCCCCAGGCCTGCGGCGGGGTGGTGGCCCAGCGCAGGAGGCTTTTGAATGTGCGGGGCGGGCCAGCGTCCTCGGTCATGGCCCGCTTGTGCGCGAAACCTCGGGCATGGTCAATCCGGCCGCGGCTTGGTGCGGATCAGGAACAACGCCGCCAGCGCCGAGAGGCTGAGCGCGGACGAGACGATCAGCACCTTGGCGCCCATGAGGTCGATCAGCAGGCCGAAGGTCAGCGGCGCCACTGCCTGCGCCATCCGTGCCGGGGCGCCGATGATGCCGAGGCGATAGCCGAAATCCTTCGGGCCGAAGATCGACAGCGGCAGCGTGCCGCGCGCGATCGTCAAAATGCCGTTGCCCGAGCCGTGGAACAGCGCGAACGCGCTCGCCGCGGCGCCGCCGAAGATCGCCACGATCACCGCGCCGATGGGGTGGGTGAGGCAGGCGAGCCGGGTCGACCACAGCGGATGGAAGCGGCTGAGGAAGCCGGCCTCCAGGATGCGCGCGCCGACCTGGGCCGGGCCGATCAGCGCGCCGGCGGCGATCGCCTCGACCGGGGTTGCGCCTGTCGTCTCGAGGATGCGCGGGAAATGCGCGGCCATGGCGCCGGTGACGGTCCAGACCGCCGCGAAGATGAAGGCGAGCAGGATCATGGTGCGGTCGAGCGGCAGATGCGGCTTCTCGGCCGCCGCCGCCTGCCTGGCGCCCTTGATCGTCGGCAGCACGAAGAAGTTGAGCGGCAGGCCGATCAGGATGTTGGCGGCCGCCCAGGCAAAGCAGGTCTCGCGCCAGCCGATATGCGACAGGCCCCAGGCCGTGAGCGGCCAGCCGACGGTCGAGGCGAACCCCGCCATCAGCGTGATGCCTGTGATGGGCCTGCGCGCCTCGGTGCCGTAGATGCGCCCCAGCGCGGCGAAGGCGGCGTCGTAGAGCCCCATCGCCATGCCGATGCCGAGCACGAGCCAGGCGAACACCATCACCGGGACGGAATGTGCGAAGCCAAGCAGCGCGAGGCCGGCGGCAATGGTCAGGTTCGAAGCCGACAGCACCTGCCGGCCGCCGACGAGATCGATCTGACGGCCGATGCGCGGGCCGAGCATCGCCGAAATCACCAGCGAGGCCGAGAACGCGCCAAAGATCCAGTTGGAGGAGACGCCGAGGTCACGCGCCATGGGATCGGCGATCAGCGCCGGCAGATAATAGCTGGACGCCCAGGCCAGGGTCTGCGTGGTGCCGAGCGCCAGGATGATCGGAAGCTGGCGCTGGCTCATATTCCTGTATTTCTGGTCGGCAGTGACATCGGTTCCATTTGCAGCCGGCACGACAGCGCGTCAACCGCGCCTGTGGCATATTCGACCTGCTGCGGGCGGGAGCCTCGTTGCGCACGTTCGCGCGCGGCCTTTCGCCCGTCACGAATGCACGCCATAATGGCGCATGCAATTGACCTCGCGCCTTGCGCTGATGAACTGGCTGACCGGCCAGGGGCTCACGGGCCTTCCCGAAAACGAACTGCTCCGCGGCTTCTGCGAGCGCTGCCGCGCCGAGGGGCTGGAGCTGTCGCGTGCGCTGGTCGTGATCGACACGCTGCATCCGATCTATGAGGGCCGCGGCTTCCGCTGGAGCGACCGTCCCAGCAACGAGAGCGACGCGTTCGAATACCGCTCGACCGCCGAGGGCGACGCCGCCGCAAGCTGGCGCCGCTCGGTGTTCTTCCACATGCTGGAGCATGGCCACGACGAGATGGTGATCGATCTGGCCGACGCGCCGTCGATGGATTTCTCCCAGATCGGCGAGCTCGCCGAAAAAGGCCACAAGCACTATCTCGCCTTCGTGCATCGCTTCGGCGAGAACGGCGCGCTCGGCCTGATGGACTGCCTCTACTCCTGCTGGACCACGCGCCGCGACAGCGGCTTCTCCGGCGGCGCGCTCGAAGCGCTGCGCGATCTCGTGCCGGTGCTGGGGCTCGCGATCAAATCGGCCCAGCAGGTCGACATCGCGCGCACGCTCGGGCGCGTCTATCTCGGCCGCGACGCCTCCGAGCAGGTGCTGCGCGGCCGCATCTCGCGCGGCGTCACCGAGCGCATCAACGCCGTGCTCTGGTACTCGGATCTGCGCGGTTCGACCGGAATCAGCGAGAGCATCGGCCCCGACGAGATCATCCCGTTCCTCAACGACTACGCGCAGGCCGTGATCGACGCGATCCACGAGGCCGGCGGCGACGTGCTCAAGCTGATCGGGGACGGCGTGCTCGCGATGTTCTGGGGTGAGGACATGGCGGATGCGCGGCGCGCTGCGCTCCGCGCCGAGCATCTGTTCCGCAAGAACGTCGCGGCGTTGAACAAGCGGCGCGAGGCCGACGGCCGTCCCACCACCTCGGCCTATATCGGCCTGCATGTCGGCGAGGTCTTCTATGGCAATATCGGCAGCGAGGACCGGCTCGATTTCACGGTGGTCGGGCCGACCGTCAACGAGGTCAGCCGCATCGCCTCGATGAGCCGCTCGGTCGACCGCGAGCTGTTGGCATCGGCGGAATTCTACAAGGGCCTGGATGCCGCCGGCCGGCGCTATCTCGTCTCCACCGGCCGCTACGCGCTGCGCGGCATCGGCCGCGCGCAGGATCTCTACACGCTCGATCCCGAGGTCGACGCCAGCGAGCCGGTGACGGGGAGCTACGAGCGGTACCTGGCGAGCTAGCACCGCGCCGCGACTTCATCCCCCACCATGTCCGGCTGCCGATCCAGCGCCACGGCCGGCGACAGCCAGATCACCAGCGCCTGCGCGCCGAACACGGCGGCCGCGAGATAAAGGCAGGCTTCGGCGCTCCAGAGGCCGCCGACGACCGCGCCCAGCGCCGAGCCGAGCGGGCGCGCGCCGTAGCTCATGATGTTGATGGCGGAGACGCGGCCCAAGAGGCGCGGCGGCGTCACGGACTGGCGCAGCGTCGTGGTCGAGATCACCCAGAGGATCGGCCCGACGCCGAGCAGGAAGAAGCTCAACGCCGCGAGCCAGGGCGAGGGGACCAGCACCGTCAGCGCCATCACCACAGCTGCAACGAAGCCCGTCACCGGGCCGAGGCCGACGACGGTGCCAAAAGCCACGCGCTGCATCACGCGCGTCGCGAACAGCGCGCCGATCACCATGCCGACGCCGTACATGGTCAGCACCGTGCCGACGCCGGCGGCGGTGAGGCCGAGATGGCGCACGGCATAGGGCACGAACACCGCGATCTGCAGGAACCAGCCGGTGTTGAAGATGAACTGGGTGATGAACACCGGCCGCAGCAGCGGATGACGGAATACGAAGGCCGCGCCTTCGCGGATATCCTGGAACGGATGTCGCCGCGGGGCGGGCGCGCGCGCCGGTTCGAAGATGCCCGAGAGCAGCACCACCGCAATCGCCGACAGCGCCGCGGCGAAGCCGAACGCCGGGCTCGCGCCCCACCATCCCACCAGTGCGCCGCCGAGGGCGGGTCCGCTGGCGAAGGCGACGGTGCGCGCCAGCTCGATCCGGGCATTCGCCGCCGGCAGGAGGTCGGAGCTCACCAACGACGGCACCAGCGCCGGCGCGGCCACGCTGTAGACGACGGTGCCGCACACGGCTGCGAAGCCGAGCAGCGCCAGCAGCGGAAGATTGAGGGCGCCGAGCGCGAGCAGCAGCACGATTGTCCCGAGGGCCACCGCCCGCAGCGCCTCCGCGCCGGCCATCAGCGAGCGGCGCGAGATGCGGTCGGCGAGCAGACCGGCCGGAATCGCGAACAGCACGAAGGGCAGGGTCAGTGCGGTCTGCAGCAGGCCGGTCTGGCCTTCCGCGACCCCGAGCGTGAGCACGGCGACGATGGGAGCTGCGGCCAGCGCGATCTGCTCGGCCGACTGCGCCGCGAGGTTGGACCAGGCGAGGCGGCCAAAGGTGTCGGGGAGGCGAGGCGGGTTTGACATGGCTCATTTCCTGCAAAGTCGGGTTGGCGCCAGTATCCGGCGCCAACGGCCGCCAAACCCACCCGCTTCCCGACACGGCGGCGAATAACGGCAGGAACGGGAACCCATGCCGCTAGATGCAGTTGCAAATGAGTTGCAATAAGACTCGATTTCGGTATTCTCGCCCCATGGATGCCCGATCGCCTGATTTGAGTCCCGACGTCGCCGGCTGGCGCGCTGATGCGCCCGTCACCAAAAGTCTCGCCGAGGTCAACGCCACGGTCGCCATTCCGGCCGCGGGCCGCTGGTGGCGCCGGCTGCTCGCCTTTGTCGGCCCGGGCTATCTGGTCTCGGTCGGCTACATGGACCCCGGCAATTGGGCGACCGACCTCGCCGGTGGCTCCAAGTTCGGCTACACGCTGCTATCGGTCATCCTGCTTTCGAATTTGATGGCGATCCTGCTGCAGTCGCTGGCGGCACGGCTCGGCATCGTCACCGACCGTGACCTCGCGCAGGCCTGCCGCGCCACCTATTCGCCGGCGGTGAATTTCCTGCTCTGGCTCGCCTGCGAGGCGGCGATCATTGCCTGCGATCTCGCCGAAGTCATCGGCACCGCGATCGCGCTGAAGCTGCTGTTCGGCATTCCCCTGATCGGCGGCGCGCTGCTCGCGGCCCTCGATGCGTTCCTGCTGCTGCTGCTGATGAATCGCGGCTTCCGCTTCCTCGAAGCCTTCGTCATCGCACTCCTGGCGGTGATCGCGGTCTGCTTCGCGGTCCAGATCGTGGCTGCGGCGCCGCCGGTTGCGGAGGTCCTGCACGGCTTCATGCCGAAGAGCGAGATCTTCACCAACCCCGAGATGCTCTACATCGCGATCGGGATCATCGGTGCGACGGTGATGCCGCATAATCTCTATCTGCATTCCTCGATCGTGCAGACGCGCGCCTATGAGCGCAACGACACCGGCCGGCGCGAGGCGATCAAATGGGCGACGACGGACTCGACCATCGCCCTGATGCTGGCGCTGTTCATCAATGCCGCGATCCTGGTGGTCGCAGCCGCAACCTTCCACAAGAGCGGCCATTCCGACGTTGCCGAGATCGGCCAGGCCTTCGAGCTGCTGTCGCCGCTGCTCGGCCTCGGCATCGCTTCGACGCTGTTCGCCGTGGCGCTGCTCGCCTCCGGCCTGAACTCGACGGTGACGGCGACGCTCGCCGGCCAGATCGTGATGGAAGGCTTTCTCGACCTGCGCCTGCCGAGCTGGGCGCGCCGCCTGCTCACCCGCGGCATCGCCATCGTTCCGGTGATCGTGGTGACGGCGATCTATGGCGAGCGCGGCACCGCTGATCTGCTGGTGTTCAGCCAGGTGGTGCTGTCGATGCAGCTGCCCTTTGCGGTGATCCCGCTGGTCCGCTTCGTCTCCGACCGTCGCAAGATGGGGCAGTTCGCGATTCCGGGATATGTCGCGACGATCGCGTGGATCGTCGCGGGCGTCATCGTGATTTTGAACGTGAAGCTGCTGGTGGATACGCTGTTCGGGTGAGAGCGGCGGCTATCTATCCGGCCCGTTCAAGTGGGCCTTGCTCGGACGGCCCCCGATCAGGCAGCGAGCGTGACCTTTGCGAAAGCGAGCGTCTGCCCGGTTAGATGTCTTAGCTGGCGACTTTGCTTTCGATTTCGCGCGCAGGGGTTGCAAATCCTGGCGTCGGAACTCGATTTGGCAAACTGTCACTTTTCAATTTGTGCGGCGCGCGTATACTAGTTGCAATTGCTGACCGGGCGTACAATAATAACCCCTGTTTCAGCATTGATTTTGCTTCCGGCGGGATGATCGGCGGATCCTGCGCCGGACCAAGAGCGGCCACTGCAATTCTCCGGACTCATCTATCGGTTGTGCGCGAATAGAGTTGGCGCACGAAATTTTTGATTTGATCGTTTGGATTGTTCGACAGCTTGTTTTTCTGCTGAGCGGGTTCACGCCTCGAAGGGGCGATGTTCAAGCCAGAACGCGTTGGTAATTTCGTTCAAGTCATTGATGAGTGTGTGCTGCCGTGACCAGGTGTCCCGCTTGTTCAGCCCGTATTTCCCGCGAGCATCGCTTCTGCTCTCAATGTGGCGCGAGTCTCAATCGTAACGCGGAGGAGCCGGGCGCCCCCGAGCGCGATGCGCACGTCGTCCAGCTGCACCATCATCTTCCCGTTCGCTCGCAGATGCTGACTGAAAACAAGCAGGTCAGCGTGCTGTTCGTCGACGTCTGCAATTCGACCTCCCTTTTGCAGCATGTCGACCCCGAGGAAGCCCGCGCCTATCTCGGCAGGGCATTGGACCGGTTGGCTGACGCGGTCGAGACCTATGGCGGCACGGTGAGCCAGTTGCTCGGCGATGGCCTCGTCGCCTTGTTCGGCGCGCCCGTGGCGCAGGAGGACCACGCCCTGCGGGCGTGCCTTGCCGCTCTCAAGATGCAGAGAGCATCCATTCCAGCCCAAGATATCGGAGGCGTCGTCAGCCCGACGCTGCGCATCGGTATCAATTCGGGCGAGGTGCTGGTCGGTATCGTCGGACAGTACCGGTGGTCGCACTACGGCGCGGACGGAAAGACAATCCATCTCGCTTCGCGACTTGAGAAGATGGCGCCGCCCGGCGGCATCCTGATCAGCGCCGCGACGCAGCGGCTGGTCGCGCAGCAGATCGACACGCGTACGGCGGGCGTGCGGATCGTGCGCGGACTGGATGTTCCGATCGAAGTGCATGAAGTCGTGGTGGAGACCGAAAGTTCGGCGGCCGCGCCATTGACGCGGAAGCCGCGCTGGGCGCCTCTGATCGGACGCGAAGACACCTTGAGGGTCCTGGAAGGGACCCTGGAGACCGTTCAAAAGTCCGGAATGCGAACCATCGGGTTGTGTGGCGATGCCGGGATCGGCAAGTCGCGCCTGATCGTCGACTGGATGGACAGCCTCGCGCAAGAGGGCGTGGACGTCTGCTTTTCGCAGGCGAGAGGGTATGCGAGCACGCGGGCCTACAGCACCGCCACCGATCTGACCGCAAGTTTGGTCGGGCTTGCGCAAACCAGCGCGGCAGACATTCGGCATTCCGCCAAGCAGGCGTTGATTGCGAAATGGCCCGATGACGGCGCCGAGCATCTGGCGGCGGTCAATGATCTCTTGGGACTTGCGGCGCCGGATGAGGCCTGGCTGGCGCTGAACCCGGCGCAACGACGGCGCCGGATCGGCGAGGCGTTGCTCTGGCTCGTGCGCAGACGCGTGCGGTCCGGCGCTTTCCTGCTCGTGCTCGAGGACGTCTTCCTGGCCGACCGCGAGAGCCGGCGGCTGTTCGAGGGCCTGCTTCCAAAACTTCAGGCGATGCCGGTCCTGATTTGCGTCACTTATCGCCCGGATTTCGACCATCAGTGGCGTCGGGCGTCCTGGTTTTCCGAGCGCGTGATCGAGCCGCTGGGCGACGGAGAAATGCTCCAGCTCGCGCGCGCCTGTCTCGGCGATGATCCGTCCGTGCTTGGCGTCATGACCGAACTGGTCGCGCGCGCCGACGGCAATCCCTTCTTCCTGGAGCAACTGGTTTTCACGCTGATCGATGACGGGTCGCTGGAAGGGACCCCCGGCGCCTACCGTTTGCAGAGGCCTCTCGGAGAGCTGCGGGTGCCGGGCTCCATCGCGGCGGTGATCGGGGCGCGGGTCGACAGGCTGCCCGAAGCCGCAAAGTCGGCGCTCGAGGCTGCGGCCATCCTTGGTGATCCCATCACGCGCGATCTGGTTGCCGCGATGCAGGCCGTGGACCTCGATCGCGCCGAAGAATTGCTAGGCCTTTGTGTCGCATCCGGATTGCTGACGAGTCCGGATCAGGCGAGGGGCTCGCACGGATCGCACGCCTTCGCGTTCCGCCATGCCTTGGTCCGTGACGTCGTGCTTGGGGTGCTCACGCGCGCCAGGCTCAAGGCGCTGCATCGCCAGGCCTTCCTGGCGCTGCACGCCCAGCCCGGGGCCGCCGATGTCGATGCCGCGCCGGCACTGGCGCATCATGCCTTCGGGGGCGAGGAATGGGAGCAGGCGGCAAGATTCGCCGTCAAGTCGATGGCGCGTGCCATCTCGCGCTCGGCCAATCGGGAGGCCGTCCAATTGCTGGAGAAGGGCATCCAGGCGGCACGGCGCGTCGAGGGCGCGACGACCGCCCAGACCCTGGAGCTCGCGCTCCGGCTGGAGGCCATTGGCGCAATGCTGGCTCTCGGGCAGATCGACGAGATCTTCGACAACATGGAGCGGGCTGAAGCCATCGCCGTGCAACTGAACGATCAGCGTGCACGAGCGGCGGTTTCGACCGAGACGGCAGTGTTTCTGTGGATGCGCGGACGTTTCGAGCAAGGTCTGGGCTACGCTTCGCAGGGACTGGAAGCGGCTCGCCTCGCACAGCGTCGTCACATGATGATGGCGGCGCATCAGACCCGCCTCATGCATCTGCATGCGCTCGGGCGGTACGCGGACGCGGCGGCCGAAGGCCGCATCCTGCTGTCGGACTACGAACCGGAATTGTCGGCGCATTATGTCCAGCCGGGCTGGGCGGCGATTCCGATCATCAACCTGTACGCATTTCATGCCAGCACGCTGTGGCGCCTCGGGGATGGCGGTGCGGCGGACGATTTCTTCGCCAAGAGCTATGAGATTCTGTCGAACATCGATCACCCATATTCCCGTCTGTTGATCGACACGGTCCAATCGCAGATCTGGGTCGAACGCGAGGAGCTCGACCGTGCCGAGTCCCTGATGCGCACGGGTGTGCAGCAATGCATGACGCACAACGTGCCGACCATGCTGTCCGTCTGCACCGGCGTTCTTGGCAGCGCGCTGGCGCGCAATGGCAAGGCTGCCGAAGCGGTGCCCATGCTGGAGAAGGGATTCGCCGATCGCATCTACGAGGCGGCCGGCCCCTATGGCAGGACGTTCATGCGCGTCAGCCTGGGTGTCGCCTATCGCAAGCTCGGACGACTGGACGATGCGATCGCCGTCGGACGCAAGGCGGTCGAGCAGGCCGCCGAGGAATACGGACACCAGACCGAAGCCCTGTACGAGCTCGCCGAAACGCTGCGGCAAGCCGGCGATCAGGCCGGGGCCGAAGCGCATTTCAAGCGAACCGCCGAGGCGGCGGAGCGTCTGGGCATGCCTCACTACCGGATGCGGGCCGCCGCGGCGCTCGCAGATTGGCGGAAGGACGGGTACGCAGCATGAAAATCTCAGCTGGCACTCCTGATGCAATGCCGCCGGGGCTCCGCAGCCTCTCCTATGGGATCTTCTGTTGGGCCAATCGCCGTCCGAGGGCGTTGCGAGCCGTCGGTGCCCTGTTTCGGCTTTGGCCGTTTGCGGGGGGCTGGTTCGGCATGGCGGCGCGCGCCAGTGCGGTCAAGAGTGTCCTGACCAGGCCGCAGAGTTTCTCGAACTCTGCCCATGCGGCCAATCTGGCCGCCGGCGATTACCTGATTGGCATGGATCCGGGCCCTACCTACCACGACGACCGGCGTCTGCTCGATGCCCGGTTGGCTTTGCTGGCTGCGAGCTTGCCGGCCGCGGCCGATCAGGAGGTTCAGCGACGCGTCGAGCAGCTTGGGCAACTCGGCACGAACAAGTCGTTCGACCTCATTGACGACTACCTGATGTGGATCGTGTTTCGAGCGATGGATCCGCTGTTCGGGGCGGCAACGGGCAAGGTGGTCGCGGGCGCGCATGGCAATTTCAACGACCCCGGGCTGCAACGGCAATATCTCCTGGAAATCAGATATGTCGCAGGCCAGCTCCTTGCCGGAAGCACTGCGACGCTGAGGGTCCAGCGACGGGCAGAACTTTGCTCGGATGCGTTGCGGGCACGTATCGCCGCCGTGAGCCGCGACATCGAACAGGCTTGGGGTGTCCACAGCACCGCCAGCGCCATCACGCGGAATGCCGCCGGTCTTGCCTGGATTTCGCATCCGGTCACGGTGCAGTCGGGGGCGCTGGCCGTGCAGGAGTTGCTCGGGCGCTCCGGGGTTCACCGGGCCTTGCGGGCGGAAGCCGAGCGGCTCGGGCCGGCCCGCGTTTGGCAAGACGCCAAGTTCCGCGATCTGGTGCGCGAGCACGTGCTCGAGCTGATGCGCTTTCGGCCCATCTTTCCGCTGCTCGCGCGCGACGTGCCGCGCGATACGGAATTCGAGACCGGGGCGCGGCACAACGCGCCGTGCTCCGCTGGCGGCAAGATGGCAATCTGGTCGATCGCCGCCCTGTTCGATTCCAGGGTGGTCAAGAAGAGCCGTCAGTTCTGTCCCGCCCGCAATTGGGGGCCGCATCAGGATTTGCGCTGGCTGATGTTCGGGTACGGCACCCGCCAATGTCCCGCCAAGGATTACGCGGTCGAGATCCTGACAAGTGCGCTCATTGGTCTGCTGATCCTGCCCGAGCTGCGGCTCACGCGGGGCGAGGGCAAGGCCATCGCCTATGACGGCCCATTGATGTCCCGCATGCGCGTGAACTTCGTCTGACGGATTGGGAAGGACAGTCCATGCTCAAAATGGTCCGTCAGCAGATGATCTGCATCATTGCGCCAGGCTGGCGCGGCGCGGTGGATTTTTCCGACTCGGGAGACATGCAGTCCGCGCTGAATGCACTGTTTGAGGATGTTGCGGTCATTCAATTCGCGTCCATCGCACTGTTGCCGGCGCGCACGGATGCACAGGAGCAGGCGCCGTCGCTGATGCTCGAGCTTGCCGTCGAGGAAGGCATCGATCCCAAGGACATGCTGTACAGGCTGGTCCATCATCCCAGCGGCGCGATGTGGTCGCTCTTCAGCTCTTACTGGCCCGGCGGCGGGCCTCCGCTGGTGAGCGCGCGCAACGGACAATTGTTCGACAAGCTGATCGGGTGGCTCAGTCTCGCCGATGGCGGTTTCGTCGGTCCTCGCGACCGAACGGCCCGCCAGATCAGGAAGGAGCATGACCTCCTGATATGGACCCGGGACGAGGGACGCAAGTTGAGAGCCATGTACGGCGATGACCGTGCATCGTTCGCGCTTGCGCTGGCGCAGCGGGCATTCCAGGACCCGCGCTTCGACTGGGCGATGCAGCCTGCACCGCGGTCCTATTGGCGCGGGAAGGGTGCGAGCATCTCGGCAAAGGTCGGCTATGGGCTCACGATTTTCGGCTTGTGGCTGGCCCTGGTCTGGCTCGTGGGCGCGCTGCCGAAAGGATTGTTCGGCGCGATCACCTGGTTCGTCGGCGCATCCTATCCCCCGATGCAGTCCGTGGTGGACGTCATAAGCACTGTGAGCATGGAGATCGTGTGGGCGAGCGTCAGGGCGCTTCTCGCCTTTGTCGCGCTGCTGTTCCTGGGGTGGCTGCTCCTGGTCGCGCTGCCGGCCCTGTTCGCGCCCTGGCGGCGATGGGTGGACAGCGTCCGCCGCGAACTCGAACGGCCGACCGAGACGTGGTCGTCATTCTCCACCCGTGTGGTCGGCTGGATCGTGGTCGTGCCGTTGCTCGTTGCCATTTTGGTGTGCGCGGTAGTCTTCGTCTTCTATCCCAAGCCGATCATGGAAGGGATCACGGCTTTGACTGCGCGGGTTCCGGGATGGGAGCTCGCCCTCTTCGGCGTGCTTGCGATCGTCGCGCTGCTCTGCATCGGGACCTTCTTCTCCTGGATCAATCGCCGGTTTGAGGCCTTGAGCAAGTGGTTCTTCCATCCCTACGAAGACGATGTTGCCCGGGCCCAGCAGGTTCATCCGTCAATCGACCAGTGCGAAGCGCTGTTGGCCAGTGGGACCGCGCACATGGTCAGCCTGACTGATATCCGCAGCCCGAACGGATGGAGTGCCTGGTGGATCCGTGTGTCCCTGCGTGTCGTGACCTTCTTTGGGCGGGTGTTCTTCACCGAGGGGCGGCTCGGTGATGCACCGGGTATCCATTTCGGCCATTGGCACATTATCGAGGACGGCCGGCGCTTTCTATTCTGCTCGAACTATGACGGCAATTTCGGCGGTTACCTCGACGATTTCATCAACGGCGCGACGATCGGGACTACGTTGGCCTGGCGATGGACGACGCTGAGGCCGCGGGGATCGGCGGCGGTCGGGCAGCCGGACATCAAGGTGCCGCGCGATTTTCCGCCGACGCGTTTCGTGCTTTTTCGCGGTGTGAAGTGCGAGTTGAAATTCAAGTCCTACGCCCGCGACAGCATGCTTCCGCACATGTATCGCTTCGACGCGTGCAAAGCGACGATCGAGGAGATCGACCTCGCGACCGGGCTGCGCGATGCCCTGTTCGGCGAGCGCAACGACAGGAACGACGACTTCATCATGAGGGCGATCGAAACATGAAGGCTTCGCATCTCTCCGAACAGCTCGAGGACATTCAGGGAATGCTCGGAAGCGGCTTTGGCTGGTTGAAGACCAGCCGCTTCTGGCTGCTGACGATCAAGGCGGGCCGCGAGGACGATGCCCGGGCGTGGCTCGCAGGGCTCGTCGACAAGAAGCTGGTCGTCAGTGCCGCCGACGTCAGGAAATCGAGGACCCACCCCGTCGACGATGCCGTCGCGATCGCTTTCAGCTATTTGGGGCTGGCAAAGCTCGGATGCGACGAGACTGCTGCGCATCCGTTCCCGTCCCCGTTCAGCAGCGGCATGGGCTGCGACCTGCGCGCGTTGCTGTTGAGGGACAGCCCGCGAGAATGGCGCTGGTCCGATGTTGAAGGCGGTGCCGGCGACCCCGTGCATGTCCTGGTTGGCGAATGGAGAATGCGACGGAGCGCTGCCGAGATGGCGAGCGCGCCGGAGAAGTCAGCAGAACTGGATCTTGATCCCAACGTGTTCGATGTCATCAAGATCGACAACGATCCCTGCGCCTTCCAGCAGAAGGCGGGCGACGAAGAAGAGAGATTGTACGAGTCCTTCGGGTTTCGCGATGGCCTCGCGCAGCCTGTGATCAGCGAGCTTAGGGAAGAGCGCGGCGCCGAGCGCAGGAAGATCAGGCGGGATGCCGGCATCCTGTACGAGGATCGCGTCGTCGCCCCGGGGGAATTCATTCTGGGCTATCGCAACGAATATGACGAGCTGACCTATTGCCCCAACGTCAAGCGATGGCCGGGCGATGCCACGTATACGAGCGGCCGCTTCGCGCTGAACGGAACCTATCTCGCGGTTCGCCAGATTGAGCAGGATGTCGACGCGTTCGCGAAATTTGAAGCGGTCTACGGCCAGGCCGTCTGCGAGAAGGTGATGGGCCGTCGAAAGAATGGAAAGCCATTGTCGTGGCAGGGCGATCCCGACGTTTCGATTTCGGATTCGAAAGCCGATGCATTTCGCTTTCGTGTCGACGACGCGAACGGCTTTGGCTGTCCGAAGGGAGCCCATATCCGCCGGGTCAATCCGAGGGATACGCTCGGCATCGACGTGCAATCGAGCATCAAGTCGGTCAAGCTGCACCGGCTGCTGCGCCGAGGTCGGCCCTATCGCGAGGAGGTTGCGAACGATAAGCCGCGCAAGGGCATCTTCTTCATCGCGTGCAACGCCGATCTCGAGCGGCAGTTCGAGTTCATCTACCAGCGCTGGTTGCGAAATCCCCGGTTCGTCTGCCTCAACGACCAGGACGACCCTCTCGTCGGCAAGCCCGCTGCCACCAGGAGCTTCTCCATGCCGGGATTGGCAAGCGGCGAGGAAGTGTCGCTGGCTGCTTTTACGCGGACGCTGGGGGGAGGCTATTTCTTCCTTCCCGGAATCTCTGCGCTCAATTTCATCCTCGGCCGCGAGGGCATTTCCAAAGCGGTCGGCCCGGAGGCCGTCGCAGCCTTGGCGCCCTGAAAGCCGGCGCGAGGCCGAAGGGTCAATCTTGAGGGTTAATCCTGCGGCTCGGACGCCGCGTCGCCCTGCGCGTCGATGCGCAGCCAGCCCGAAGGCGCGAGGCGCTGCTGCGGCAGGAAGCGGGCCTTGTAGTCCATCTTCTTCGAGCCCTCGATCCAGTAGCCGAGATAGACGTAAGGCAACCCTTGCCGACGGGCGCGGGCGATGTGGTCGAGGATCATGAAGGTGCCCATCGAGCGGCTGACCTGGCCCGGCTCGAAGAATGAATAGACCATCGACAGGCCGTCGCTGAGCACATCGGTGAGTGCGACCGCGATCAGCTCCTCGCCGCGGCCGGTGATGCCGCTGTCGGGGCCGCGCTTGCGGTATTCGATGATGCGGGTCTCGACATGGCTGTCCTCAACCATCATGGCGTAGTCGAGCACGGTCATGTCGGCCATGCCGCCATGGCGGTGGCGGGCGTCGAGATAGGCCCGGAACACCGAATATTGCTCGGAGGTCGGCACCGCGCTGCGCTGCTCGCCGATGATGTCGGCGTTGCGCGCCATCACCTTGCGGAAGTTGCGGGAGGGGCGGAACTCGTTGGCGATGACCCGGACCGAGACGCAGGCGCGGCACTGGTCGCAGGCCGGCCGGTAGGCGATCGACTGGCTACGGCGGAAGCCGCCATGGGTCAGGAGGTCGTTGAGGTCACCGGCGCGCTCTCCCACGAGGTGCGTGAACACCTTGCGCTCATGCCGACCCGGCAGATACGGGCAGGGGGACGGCGCCGTAAGGTAAAATTGGGGGGTATCGCGCGAGTGCTGGGTCAAGGGACGTCGTGGGCCTCCAAAGTGAGTATCAGCATCGCGCTACGGAAGCCCCCGGTCAATTGGTCAGCTCGGCAGGTCAGGTCAGCAGTCACCTTAGTGGATCCCGGTTAGTAGGCGGTTGATCACCAGGTCCTTGCCGCCTGCGGCACCGGCGCGCGGACGGAATTGTTGATCACGACCGTTCCCAGCACGAAATCGTGCAGTAAGCGCCGGCGGCCGTTGAACAGGCCGAGCAGCACGACGAAAGGCGTCAGGAAGCAGACCGTCACATAGAACAGCACGGCATGGGTGGCGCCGAGCACGAAGTAACCGGGTGCGCCGTACCAGGTGCGTAGCTCCAGATCCATCAGCCGCATGCCGATCGTTGCGGACGAGGGACCGCCAATGCAGGCGCCGTAATAGACGATCGCCCAGACCACGGAGGCCGGCCAGGCGATCCCGAACAGGAGAAAGCCAAAGCCGAGGGTGACCACGCCGAATACGAAGATGAAGACATAGCCGAGGATCACCGGCACTGAGACGATGACCATGTCGATCAGGAAGGCGAACGCTCGCCGCGTCGCGACACCGCGAAACAATTCCGGATGCAGGTCAGGGTCGTAGGCGTGCGGCTGCGCGCCGCCGTCATTGCGCCAGGCGCCCGAATTGCCCGAGTCGTACGACATGATCCGTCCTCCCAGAGGGAAACAGAAGGAAAACCCTCAAGGCAGGACATGGGAACAGGCTCTTCCCCTGCCAAGGGCGCAGGGACGTTAACAAGGCGAAATATTCCGGCGATTCGGGGGCGGATGGGGCGCGGCGCTCGCGCGCAGGACACCGGTGCCGGAAGGTGGGCAAAGGCGCGTAGCGCCGTGCCCACCATTGCCCGCTATCTTGCACGATGGATGGATTGGTGGGCACGCTTCGCTTTGCCCACCCTACGTCACCTTATCCCTGCGCGCGCAGCTTCTCCGCCGCCTTCGGCGCAAAGTAGCTCAGCACGCCGTCGGCGCCGGCGCGCTTGAAGGCGAGCAGGCTTTCCATCATGGCGCGCTCGCCGTCGAGCCAGCCGTTGTTGGCGGCGGCTGCGATCATCGCGTATTCGCCCGAGACCTGGTAGGCGAAGGTCGGCATCGCAAACGTGTCCTTCACGCGGCGGACGACATCGAGATAGGGCATTCCGGGCTTCACCATCACCATGTCGGCGCCTTCAGCGATGTCGAGCTCGACCTCGCGTAGCGCTTCGTCGGTGTTGGCGCTGTCCATCTGATAGGTGCGCTTGTCGCCGGTCAGCGTCTTGGCCGAACCGATGGCGTCGCGGAACGGGCCGTAGAAGGCGGAGGCGTATTTCGCGGCGTAGGCCATGATCTGCACGTCGAGCAGGCCGGTGCGGTCCAGCCCCTCGCGGATCGCGGCGACGCGGCCGTCCATCATGTCGGAGGGCGCGATGATGTCGCAGCCGGCTTCGGCCTGCACCAGCGCCTGACGCACCAGCACGGCGACCGTCTCGTCATTGAGGATCCTGCCGTCCGAGATCAGGCCGTCATGGCCGTGGCTGGTGAAGGGGTCGAGCGCGACGTCGCAGAGAATGCCGATCTCCGGAAACTCCTTCTTGATCGCGCGCACCGCCTGGCAGACCAGATTGTTCGGGTTGGTCGCTTCGGAGCCTTCCTCGTCGCGCAAAGACGGCTCGGTGTAGGGAAACAGCGCGAGGCAGGGGATGGTGAGCTTCATGGCGCGCTCGGCCTCGCGCACGGCCTGGTCGACGCTGAGGCGCTCGACGCCGGGCATCGAGGCAACCTGCTCGCGCTTGTTGTGGCCGTCGATCAGGAACAGCGGCCAGATCAGATCATCGGTGGTGAGGACGTTCTCGCGCACCATCCGCCGGGCCCATTCGGCCTTGCGGTTGCGGCGCGGGCGGACGGTCAGATCGAGGGCATGGGGCACCGCCGCTCCCTCGCGGCGCGAAACCTCGCGCAATTCGATCGGACGTCCGTATTTGATCGCCATCACTCTTCCTCCGGCTGGAATTATTCTTATACCAGCTCGCATGGTTCCCGCCACCGCGGCTTGACCTGCCGCAAGGCAGAATTGAGCTGACCTTGGCAGTCGAGCTTGGGCGCCGATTGATTTTGCAGTCCGAAGCAGCCAGAAGGGGGCCATGTCCGAGATTTCCACCCGCGATGCGGCCCGTGACGGCAGCCCCAGGGACGCCGTCAGAGACAGCGCCAGAGACAGCGCGATGTCGGTGGCTGCGATCTCGTCGGAGCGCTCGGAGTCCGATGACAATGTCTGGACGCGCCGCCTCGTGCTGTTCCTGCGGGTGATGGCGCTGCTCTCGATCCTGAAGGGCCTCTATCACTGGGCGCAGGTGACGGGCTTCGTCGGCGGCGAGGACGAGGCGTTCGAGAACCAGTCGATGGCCTGGCAGGCCGCGACCGTCTACTTCGCGGTGATCGAGCTCGTCGCCGCGGTCGGCCTGTGGCTGGCAACGCCGTGGGGCGCCGTGGTGTGGCTCACCACCGTGGTGTCGATGGCGGTGATCGAGCTGATGTTCCCGGGCATCTACGGCGGCAGCCTGATCGTCGTCGGCGTCGAAGCCTTCATGCTCGCCGCATATCTCGCGCTCGCCTGGATGGCCGCGCGCGAACGGCCGCCGTAGCGATCAGACGATCACAAGGCACACTCTCGTGCCCCGGATGCAACGCAGCGCGCCGCGCTTACGGCGTGATGCGTTGCAGAGCCGGGGCCCATCTCTCCGCGATCTCGTTTGTGGCCCTCTGGGTCCCGGATCTGCGCTTCGCTTGTCCGGGACACGAGAGTGGCGTTAGCGGAGTTGTGCCGGATTGGTTGACCGTTGGTTGCCTAAAATTTGCGGTAAGTTTTCGTTGACCAGCCGGTTCCGCCACAGCCGTTACGCGCCCGTTTCGAAACGGAGCGGGGCTGTTCTGGAATGCGACAGTTGCAGCGGACGGAGGGTGAACAGGACCTTGCGAAGGTCAACAGAGGCTTTCGAAAAGTGCTTGTGGCACAGGCTTAATCCGCAATTCACTGTCTTAAATTCATGATCTCTTTATTCTCTTATTTAAGCCGATCTTCAAACGAGCCCCTTAAGTTGCACCTATCAGACGGGACACAAGTTTCGTCGAATAAGTGTCGATAAAAACGACAACAGGGGAAGTGTCATGATGAAAGCCGTCGCAACTGCGGCAGATACCGCAGAGCGCGTCTCCGGCCAGCAGGGTTCGGTGCAGTCGCTCTATCTGGAAGCTTTGACTCTGGTGGAGCGGCTGCATCGCCGGCTCCTCGACGTGATCAAGGACGAGTTCGATCGCCGCGGCCGCGCGGACATCAACTCGGTGCAGGCTCTCCTGCTCTACAACATCGGCGACAAGGAGCTGACCGCGGGCGAGCTGCGCACGCGCGGTTACTATCTCGGCTCCAACGTCTCCTACAATCTGAAGAAGCTCGTCGAGCTCGGCTTCCTCGACCATCAGCGCTCGCGCGTTGATCGCCGCTCGGTCCGCATTCGCCTGACCCCGCAGGGCCAGGAAGTCCGCCGCATCGTCGATGCGCTCTACCAGAAGCACGTCAAGACGGTGGAGCAGGTCGGCGGCATCTCGGGCGAGGAATTCTCGACCCTCAACAAGTCACTGCACCGCCTCGAGCGGTTCTGGACCGACCAGATCCTGTATCGGCTCTGAGTTTCCAAGGGATAAGGCCAAGCCGGCCCGCAACAAGACCGGCAAGCCGCCCGAACGTGCCTAACTTCCCCAGCGCGCCGGCCCGGAGTTGCCCCGGACCGGTGCGTTTTGCATTTTGCACCTGCGAAGAAAATTTTGCGACCCGAGGAACCAGTTCCGGGCCTGGCGCTTATCTCCTTCGGATCGGAGAAAGGTCGATGCTGGTCGAGCGCGGGCTGCAGGCGATGAACGTGGAACTCGTGAGCGAGGCCTACGCCATCGCCGCGAACTACCTTCGCCGTTCCGGCGCGATCCCCGATACGCTCGTCACCGACGAACGCCTGCTCGGGATCATCATCAAGCTGCTCCAGAACGGGGAGTTCAACAAGATCCGGCTCGCCAACACGGCGATCGCCCGGTTCCAGGCGCAGGCCGAGGCCCGCGCGGTTGCCTGATCAACAGTCCCAAAATACCGACGAACCCAGAATATCGCACGAACCAGAGGGTGCCATGGAAGCCGCCATCGACCGCATCATGCAGACCTATGACCTGCTCGCCAACCGCACCGCCGCGGCCAGCGAGGAGGCGAGGGAGAAGGTCACGAACTATCTCAACATCCTGATGGAAGCGGGCGAGAAGGACACCCACCGGTTGACGGTCTGCGGCCTGACGTATCTGCGCCAGCTCGACGGCAGCGTGGACCCGGTGAAGGCGGGGTATACCGGGCTGTGACAGGCAGCCGGCGGCTCCACGGGTGAGGAGTTAGGGCCCAAAGCGGCCCCATTCGGGAGGGGTGGACGGGCGGCTCTCCAGAGCCGGCCCAAGTGCCGAAAACCGCCACCCTCCACCATATCTTGCATAAATATCAGGCCCGACCCGCAAATGCTTGGCCTGTTGCGGGCGATGTGGTAGATCGCGCTCGCCGCTTCCGATCGCCACACCAGACCGCCCGTAGCCCGCCAAAAGGCTGCGGCGGTGGAGATATTCGCAAGATGACCGCACCCAAAACCGCCTCCGCGCCCGATTCGTTTTTCACCGCTCCGCTCGAGCAGGCCGACCCGGAAATCGCCGCCGCCATCAAGGGCGAGCTCGGCCGGCAGCGCCATGAGGTCGAGCTGATCGCCTCCGAGAACATCGTCAGCCGGGCCGTGCTGGAAGCGCAGGGTTCGGTGATGACCAACAAATACGCGGAAGGCTATCCCGGCGCGCGCTACTACGGCGGTTGTGAGTGGGTCGACGTCGCCGAGAACCTCGCGATCGACCGCGCCAAGAAGCTGTTCGGCGCCAAATTCGCCAACGTGCAGCCGAACTCCGGCAGCCAGATGAACCAGGCGGTGTTCCTGGCGCTGCTGCAGCCCGGCGACACCTTTATGGGTCTTGACCTCGCGGCGGGCGGCCATCTCACCCACGGCTCGCCCGTCAACATGAGCGGCAAGTGGTTCAAGGCCGCGCACTACACCGTGCGCCGCGAGGACCAGATCATCGACATGGATGCGGTTGCCAAGCAGGCCGAACAGGTCAAGCCGAAGCTGATCGTCGCCGGCGGCTCGGCCTATTCGCGCGCCTGGGACTTCAAGCGCTTCCGCGAGATCGCGGACAGCGTCGGCGCGTACCTCCTGGTCGACATGGCGCACTTCGCGGGCCTCGTCGCCGGCGGCGTGCACGCCTCGCCCGTGCCGCATGCCCATATCACCACGACGACGACGCACAAATCGCTGCGCGGTCCGCGCGGCGGCCTGATGCTGTGGAATGACGAGACGCTGACCAAGAAGTTCAACTCGGCGATCTTCCCGGGGCTGCAGGGCGGCCCCCTGATGCACGTGATCGCGGCCAAGGCGGTCGCCTTCGGCGAGGCGCTGCGTCCGGACTTCAAGGTTTATGCCAAGAACGTCGTCGAGAACGCCAAGGCGCTGGCCGAGGCGATGAAGAGCCATGGCTTCGACATCGTTTCCGGCGGCACCGACAACCATCTGATGCTGGTCGATCTCAGGCCGAAGGGCCTTAAGGGCAACGCCTCGGAGAAGGCGCTGGTCCGCGCCGCCATCACCTGCAACAAGAACGGCATTCCATTCGACCCCGAGTCGCCGTTTGTGACCTCCGGTATTCGTCTGGGCACGCCGGCGGCGACCACCCGTGGCTTCGGCGTCGCGGAATTCCAGCAGGTCGGCGGCATGATCGCCGAGGTCCTCAACGCGATCGCGCAGTCGGACGACGGCAAGGCGCCGCTGGTGGAAGCCGCGATCAAGGAACGCGTCAAGGCGCTCACCGATCGGTTCCCGATCTATCAGTAAGGCTGGGTCACGCGGATGCGCTGTCCGAACTGCAACAGTCTCGATACGCAGGTAAAGGACTCGCGTCCGACCGAGGACTCTTCCGTGATCCGCAGGCGGCGCGTGTGCGTCGCCTGCAATTTCCGCTTCACCACCTTCGAGCGCGTGCAATTGCGCGAGCTCACGGTGATCAAGCGCAACGGCCGCCGCGTGCCGTTCGACCGCGACAAGCTGATGCGCTCGGTGCAGATCTCTTTGCGCAAGCGGCAGGTCGAGCCGGAGCGGGTGGAGAAGATGGTCTCCACTATCGTGCGCGAGCTCGAGACCGGAGGCGAGGCCGAGATCTCCTCCGAGGTGATCGGCGAGACCGTGATGGAGCATCTGCGCACCCTCGACGACGTTGCCTATGTGCGCTTCGCCTCGGTCTACCGCAATTTCCGCGAGGCCAAGGATTTCGCCGACGTGCTCGGCGAGCTCTCCGGTGAGGAGGAAGCGCGGCTCGCCGCGATCCGCAAATGATCTTCCGCATCCTGGAGGATCAGTTCGCGCAGAAGGCGCGCGAGGCCAAGGACGCCGATCTTCGTTTCATGCAGCTGGCGCTGGCGCTTGGACGCCGCGGGCAGGGACGCACCTGGCCTAACCCGGCCGTGGGCGCCGTCGTCGTCAAGGACGGTGTCATCGTCGGCCGCGGCTGGACCCAGCCAGGCGGACGGCCGCATGGCGAGCCCGAAGCCCTGCGGCGCGCAGGTGAAGCCGCACGCGGCGCCACGCTCTACGTCACGCTCGAGCCTTGCTCGCATTTCGGCAAGTCGCCGCCTTGCGCCGACGCGGTGATCGCGGCCGGCATCAAGCGGGTGGTGGCGGCGATCGAGGATCCCAATCCTGAGGTCGCGGGGCAGGGGCACGCGCGGCTGCGCGCGGCCGGGATCAATGTGGACGTGGGCCTGTGCGCGGCGGAAGCCGCCTTCGACCATGCCGGGCATTTCCGCCGCATCCGGGACAAGCGCCCGCATGTGATCCTGAAGCTCGCGGTCTCGCCCGACGGCAAGATTGGCGCCGCCGGCGGCAAGCCGGTCGCGATCACGGGGGAGGCGACGCGCAATCGCGTGCATCTCCTGCGCGCGCAGAGTGATGCCATCCTGGTCGGCATCGGCACGGTGCTGGTGGACGATCCGCTTCTCACCTGCCGGCTGCCGGGCATGGCGGCACGCTCGCCGGTGCGCGTGGTGCTCGACCAGAGCCTGCGTATTCCCGGGGCGAGCAAGCTTGTGGCCTCCGCGCGCGAGACGCCGCTCTGGGTGATGGGCTGCGACCTTGCGGAAGCCGCGGCAGCAACACGTCTCGGCGCGACTGGCGCGCAAGTGATCCGCGTCCCGCCGGCAAGCGCCTCCGGGCTCGATTTGCCGGCCGCACTGCATGCGCTGGCCGGGAAGGGCATCACCCGCCTGATGGTCGAGGGCGGCAGCCGCGTTGCGGCTTCGTTCGTCGCGGCCGACCTCGTCGACGAAATCTGGCTGTTCCGCGGCGCGGAAGCGGTCGGCAGTGGCGGCGTCGATGCGCTCGATGCATTGCCCCTGTCGAAAATCACGCAGTCGCAGGCCTACAAGGTTCATGCTAGCGAAACATTCGACAAGGATACTCTCACCATCTACGAGCGCGCGTAATGTTCACCGGCATTGTCACCGATATCGGCGAGATCATCAGCTTCACGCCCGTGGCACAGGGCCAGCTGCACCGGCTGCGCATCGCCTGCCGCTACGATCAGACCACCATCGCCGACGGCGCCTCGATCGCCAGCAACGGCGTGTGCCTGACTGTGGTTGCGTCCGGCGTCGCAGGCGGCAAGGACTCCCAAAGGACCTGGTATGACGTCGATGCTGCGGCGGAGACGCTGGCACTCACGACGGCCAAGCACTGGAAGGTCGGCACCAGGCTCAACCTCGAGCGCGCGCTCAAGATCGGTGACGAGCTCGGCGGGCATATCGTCGCCGGCCACGCCGACGGTATCGCGACCCTCGTCAGCCGCGAGGATCTGCCCGATATGGCGCGGTTCGAGCTCTCGACCACGCGGGAGCTGGCGCGGTTCATCGCGACCAAGGGCTCGATCACGCTCGACGGCGTCTCGCTCACGGTCAATACGGTCAAGGACGTGACTTTTTCGGTGCTGATCATCCCGCACACGCTCTCGGTCACGACGATCGGTGGCTGGAAGGCGGGGGACGAGGTCAATATCGAGGTCGACTTGATGGCCCGCTATGCGGCGCGGTTGACGGAAATGAAGTGACGGCAGAGCCGTCATTCCGGGATGGTCCGCAGGACCAGGCCCGGAATCTCGAGATTCCGGGTTTGATGCTTCGCATCGCCCCGGAATGACAGTGTCTTTAAAACTTGGCTTACGTGCCTGCGGCGACTACATAACGCGCCGGCCCCAGTAAACGGATTGAGACGATGGCAGACGCGCGGCGCGCACCCCTGAAGGACCAGACTGACATTTCCGGCGCGCGCGCGCTGATTGTCGAGGCGCGGTTCTATGACGATCTCCAGGACGCGCTTCTGGACGGCGCGATCGCCGAGCTGAAGGCGGCGGGCCTGACCCACGACGTCATCACGGTTCCCGGCGCGCTGGAGATTCCGGCCGCGGTGGCCATCGCCATCGACGCGGCGGCGGCGAGCGGCAAGCCCTATGACGCTGTGATCGCGCTCGGCTGCGTGATCCGCGGCGACACCATTCACTTCGAGATCGTGTCGCAGGAATCCTCGCGCGCGCTGATGGATCTTGCCGTGGCGCGAAAGCTGCCGCTCGGCAACGGCATCCTCACCGTCAATAATGAGGCGCAGGCCTGGGCGCGGGCGCGCGCCAGCGAGCTCAACAAGGGCGGCGATGCCGCGCGTGCGGCGCTTGCGATGCTGCGCATCAAACGCCGCATGGCGCGGGCCTGAGCCATGGCTGATCCCACCAAGAAGCCGGCAGGGCTTAACGAGAAGAAGGCAAACCGGCGCGGCGCGGCGCGGCTCGCGGCCGTGCAGGCGCTGTACCAGATGGATATTGCCGGCGCCGGCATCAACGACATCTTTGCCGAGTTCGAGAGCCATTGGCTCGGCAATGAGGTCGAGGGCGACACCTACCTGCCGGCCGAAGCGGCTTTCTTCCGCGACGTCGTCTCGGGCGTCGTGCGCGACCAGAAGAAGCTCGATCCCCTGATCGACGAGGCGCTGTCGAAGGGCTGGCCCTTGAAGCGGATCGAGGCGATCCTGCGCGCGGTGCTGCGGGCAGGGGCCTATGAGCTGGAGCACCGCAAGGACGTGCCGGGCCGCGTCGTCGTCTCCGAATATGTCGACGTCGCCAACGCCTTCGTCGACCGCGAGGAGACCGGCATGGTCAACGCCGTGCTCGACCAGATCGGCCGCCAGTTTCGCGGCGACGAGTTCGGGCGGGGGTAATTTACGGCGAGGGCGGTTAATTCATGCGAGACGGCTGCCCCATACTCCGCTGTCATCACCCGCGAAGGCGGGTGATCCAGTGCGCCGCGGCCTGTCGATGTCACACGATCGTCTCTGGAATACTGGATCGCCCGGTCGAGCCGGGCGATGACAGCGGTGGGTGTGGCTGACGCTGATGGCAAACAATCCCTCCCCCGAAGACTCCCTCATCGCGCACTATTTCAAGCCGCTGGCGACCGATCCCGGTGCGTTCGGTCTGGTAGATGACGCGGCGGTGCTGTCGTCGTCCGGCGACGACATCGTCGTCACCACTGACGCCGTCGTCGAAGGCGTGCACTATCTTGCCACCGATCCCCCTGACACCATCGCGCGCAAGGCGCTGCGGGTGAACCTGTCCGATCTCGCCGCCAAGGGCGCGACGCCGGCGGGATTCGTGCTGACACTGGCGCTGCGGAGCCAGGAGGATGCCTGGCTCCGGCCCTTTGCGGACGCGCTGGGCGAGGATGCAAAGGAATTCGCTTGTCCGCTGCTCGGCGGCGACACGGTCTCGACGCCGGGCCCGCAGATGATCTCGATCACGGCCTTTGGCCGCGTGCCGCAGGGGCGGATGGTCGGCCGGACCGGCGCGAGGCCAGGCGATCGCATCCTGGTGAGCGGCACGATCGGCGACGCTGCGCTCGGCCTCGACGTGCTCACGGGCGGTGCTGCCGCGGCTGCGCTCACGACCGATCCCGCTGCAAGGGAAGCCCTGATCTCACGCTATCGCGTGCCGCAACCGCGCAACCCGTTGGCACGGGCCGTGCGCGATCATGCGACCGCAGCGATGGACGTCTCCGACGGGCTCGCCGGCGATCTGACCAAACTCTGTGCGGCGTCCGGGGTCTCGGCCACGGTCGACGTAACGAGCGTGCCGCTTTCGGCCGCGGCAGCAAGCCTGGTTGCCCGCAACGTGGTTTGCGTCGAGACGCTGCTTGCGGGGGGCGACGACTACGAGGTGCTGTGCACCGTCCCGCCGGCGCAGGGCGATGCGCTGATGGCCGCGGGGCGGGCGGCCGGCCTTGCCGTCACCGCGATCGGCACGATCGTCGCGGGCAAGCAGGGGCCGCGTTTCCTGGACGGGCAGGGCCAGGAATTGGTTTTGAAGCGGCTGTCCTACAGCCACTTCTAGGAATTGCTCCAAACCGGCATCTTAGTTCGCTGCACTTGGCCTAAATACCTGCCGAGATCGGCGTTTTCGGCCTTATCCGGCGTTGCACCCTCAATTTGATTTTGGCAAGCTTGCTACCGACTAAGGCCGCCCCTTTTGGGCAAGGGGCGGCTTTGTTCGAAATCAAGGCGCCGCACCGCTCGACGGACAACAAAAGGCGCCGGGGGTACATCAAGGATCTGAGGCAAAAATCACATGACAGCATTATGGTTGATAGTGCTCTGCGGAGTGCTTTCCGTCGTCTACGCGATTTGGGCGACGTCTTCGGTGTTAAGCGCGGATGCGGGGTCGCCGCGCATGCAGGAGATCGCGGGAGCGGTCGCTGAGGGTGCACAGGCGTATCTGCGGCGCCAGTACACGACGATCGGCATCGTCGGCGTGGTCATCTTCCTCTTGCTTGTCTATTTCCTCGGAATCTACGTCGCCATCGGCTTTCTGATCGGCGCCGTCCTGTCGGGGGCGGCCGGCTTCATCGGCATGAATGTCTCGGTCCGCGCCAACGTGCGCACCGCGCAAGCCGCGACCACCTCGCTCGCCGGCGGCCTCGAGCTGGCCTTCAAGGCCGGCGCGATCACCGGCCTCCTGGTCGCGGGTCTGGCATTGCTCGGCGTGACGCTCTATTTCGGCTTCCTGGTGCATTCGCTGAAGCTTGCGCCTGACAGCCGTACCGTCATCGACGCCATGGTGGCGCTCGGCTTCGGCGCCTCGCTGATCTCGATCTTCGCCCGTCTCGGCGGCGGCATCTTCACCAAGGGTGCGGACGTCGGCGGCGACCTCGTCGGCAAGGTCGAGGCCGGCATTCCCGAGGACGATCCGCGCAACCCGGCCACCATCGCCGACAACGTCGGCGACAATGTCGGCGATTGCGCCGGCATGGCTGCCGATTTGTTCGAGACCTATGCGGTGACCGCGGTCGCCACCATGGTGCTCGCCGCGATCTTCTTCGCCAAGACGCCGATCCTCGCCAACATGATGACGCTGCCGCTCGCGATCGGCGGCATCTGCATCATCACCTCGATCATCGGCACCTTCTTCGTCAAGCTCGGGCCGAGCCAGTCGATCATGGGTGCGCTCTACAAGGGCCTGATCGCAACCGGCGTCCTGTCGCTGATCGGCATCGCGCTGGTGATCTACTACCTGATCGGCTTCGGCAAGCTCGATGGCGTCGACTATACCGGCATGGCGCTGTTCCAATGCGGCGTGGTCGGCCTCGTCGTCACCGCGCTGATCATCTGGATCACCGAATACTACACCGGCACCGACTATCGGCCGGTGAAGTCAATCGCCCAGGCCTCGGTGACCGGCCACGGCACCAACGTGATCCAGGGCCTTGCCGTCTCGATGGAAGCGACCGCGCTCCCCGCGATCGTGATCATCGCCGGCATCCTGGTCACCTATAGCCTCGCCGGCCTGTTCGGCATCGCGATCGCGACTGCCACCATGCTGGCGCTGGCCGGCATGGTCGTCGCGCTCGACGCGTTCGGCCCCGTCACCGACAACGCGGGCGGCATCGCCGAGATGGCGGGCCTGCCGAAGGAGGTGCGCAAGTCGACCGACGCGCTCGACGCGGTCGGCAACACCACCAAGGCGGTCACCAAGGGCTACGCGATCGGCTCGGCCGGTCTCGGTGCGCTCGTGCTGTTTGCGGCCTACAACCAGGACCTCAAGTTCTTCGTTGCAGACTCCGCGCGCCATCCCTACTTCGCCGGCGTCAATCCGGACTTCTCGCTCAACAACCCGTATGTGGTGGTGGGTCTGCTGTTCGGCGGCCTGCTGCCGTATCTGTTCGGCGCGATGGGCATGACCGCGGTGGGCCGTGCCGCCGGCGCGATCGTCGAGGAGGTCCGGCGTCAGTTCCGCGAGAAGCCGGGCATCATGCAGGGCACCGACAAGCCGGATTACGGCAAGGCGGTCGACCTGCTGACCCGGGCGGCGATCAAGGAGATGATCATCCCCTCGCTGCTTCCGGTGCTGTCACCGATCGTCGTCTACTTCCTGATCTACGCGATCGCGGGCGGCGGCGTGGCCGGCAAGTCGGCGGCGTTCTCCGCCGTCGGTGCCATGCTGCTCGGCGTCATCGTGACGGGCCTGTTCGTCGCGATCTCCATGACCTCGGGCGGCGGCGCCTGGGACAACGCCAAGAAGTACATCGAGGACGGTCATTTCGGCGGCAAGGGCTCTGACGCCCACAAGTCGGCGGTGACCGGCGATACCGTCGGCGATCCCTACAAGGACACGGCGGGTCCCGCGGTGAACCCGATGATCAAGATCACCAACATCGTGGCCCTGCTGCTGCTGGCGATCCTGGCGCACTAAGCGGCGAGAGACGAGACAAGACAAGGCAAAACCCCGCGGTGCGAGCCGCGGGGTTTTTGTTTGTAGTGACAGTGCGTAGGGCGGATTAGCGAAGCGCAATCCGCCATCGCCCGAACCGCATCGAAGGCGGATTACGCTTTCGCTAATCCGCCTTACAGATCGCGGCCGTGCGTCACTGCACGTCCATCTGCAGCCCTTCCTTCTGGATGATGCCGGCGAACTTCTTCGTCTCGGCATCCACGAAGGCGGCGAACTGCTCGGGCGTGCCGTAGTCGGCGCGGGCGCCCATGGCCGCGATCTGCTTCTTGATGTCGTCGCGCTCCAGCATCGCCTTGACCTGGAGATTGAGCGCGTTCAGCACCTCGGGCGAGACGCCCTTCGGCAGGAAGACCGAGAACCACGACGAGACGTCGAAATTCGCCAGCTCCGGCGCGCTCTCGCGCATGGTCGGCAGGTCTTTCGCAAGGTCGCTGCGCTCGGTGGTGGTGACGCAGAGGCCGTTGAGCGTGCCGTTCTGCACCTGCGGCAGGCTCGGATAGAGGTTGTCGAACAGGATCTGGATGTCGCCCGCCAGCGCCGCCTGGAGCGCGGGTCCGGCGCCACGGAACGGGATGTGCGTCATCTTGAGGCCGGTGAGCTGGAGGAACCAGGCGCCGGTGAGGTGAGGGCTCTGGCCGACACCGGAGGAGGCGTAGCTGAGCTTGTCCGGATTGGCCTTGAGAAAGGCGATCAGCTCGGCGACCGACTTGATGCCGGTCTTCGGATGCGCCGACACGATGTTCGGGATCCGGATCATGTTGGAGACCGGCTGGAGCTGGTCCGGCTTGTAGGTCAGATTCTTGAAGATGCTGTAGGCGATCGCGTTCGGACCGGGATTGCCGACCAGGATGGTGTGGCCATCGGGCTTGGCACGAACCACCTCGGCGGTGCCGATGGTGCCGCCGCCGCCCGAGCGGTTTTCCACGACGGCCGACTGACCCCAGGCGGTTTGCAGATGCGCGGCCAGGAGCCGACCCAACACGTCGGTCGAACCGCCGGCCGCAGCCGGCACCACGAGGCGGACGTTTTCGGTCGGCTTCCAGTCGGCAAGGCTCGATCGCGGCAGGATCGCTGCGGCCGAAAGGCCGGCCACACCGGTGAGCACGCGACGTCGGGACAAAGTCTTAGGCACGAATCCACTCCCTGCTTCTTTCTTTGCAGGGAGCGTAGGAAACCGCAGATGCGACGGCAAGTCGCGCGCTGCGGTCAGTGCCGCGCGGAGGGCGGCACGACGCCGCAGGCGAGGGGCATATACCTTCCGGCGGAATTGGAAGGCGTTTTGGGTGCTTGTCTTGAAGCTTTTTCCTGAAGCGAGCCGGTCGCCGGCTTCGCCCGAAAACGCTCCGGGGCTCAGTTAAAGCTGAGCAGCTTGAACAGCGGCGTGAGGTAGCCCATCTCCTGGCCCGACGTCGGCGTGGTGCGGCTGATGAAGTCGAAAATCTTGCCGTCCTGCAGGCCGTAATTCGCGAGGCGCCGCACGCGCCGGTTCTTGTCGAAATAGATCGCGATGACGCGCTGGTCGACCACCTTCTGGTTCATGAAGGCGACCATGCGCTCCGAGCGCTGGGAGATGTAGTAGAACACTTCGCCGTCGAGGGTCGCCACCGTGGAGGGCGTGCCCATCACGATCAGCACCTGGTCCTGGCTCGCGCCGATCGGAATCTGCTCCAGCGCACCGGGCGGCAGGATATAACCCTTCTGGAATTGCTCGCCGGTGCAGCCCGTGAGCGCGGCGCCGACCAGGGCGACGGCGGCGAGCATGCGCAAGCCGCGCCAGCGTGCGTGAAGGCCGCGCCGCGTACCCGCGCGCAGGCTGATCTGGTTCGTTGTCGTCATAGCGGAACTGATTCCGTCCCCTTGCGTCGCGCGAGGCGCTGAAGTACCGGGCTGGGCGTCTGAATGCAACTCGCGCGCGCCCGCTTGCGGAAACCACAATGCTTTGGCCGTTCAATCACTTCAGGAAACCCCGGCTAACCCCGTCGGGCACCATTGAAGCCATCTATGGCATGATCGTGACGCAGGCGCGAGAACCCATATTTTACCGCGACTTGGGCGTGCCCGATACGGTTAACGGGCGTTTCGACCTGTTGCTGCTGCATCTGTGGCTGCTGCTGCGGCGCCTGCGTACGGTCCAGGGCACCACCGCAGGAGCCTCGGAGCTGTCGCAGGCGCTGTTCGACCGCTTCTGCGAGGACATGGACGACAATCTGCGCGAGATGGGGGTCGGCGACCAGACCGTGCCGAAGCGGATGCGGGCGTTCGGCGAGGCGTTTTACGGCCGCGTGCAGGCCTATGACCAGGCCATCGAGGCCGGCGGCGAGGCCCTGGCAGAGGCGATCTGCAAGAATATCTTGAATGGGACCGGCCCGGACCAGGCGAGGCGGCTCGCGGCCTATGCCCGGGCCACCGAGACCGATCTCGGCCGGGCCGACGAGGCCGCGCTGCTGCGCGCCTCCTTCAGGTTTCCTCCAGCGCTTCTCGAGGGCGACACGCCATGAGCCGACCCAATACCGGATCCGAGCCCGATCCCTGGCGGGCCCCCGTCATCGTCGCGCAAATCCCCGACACCGGTCTGCATCGCAAGCTCGAGGCCTCGGCCGTCGAGCGGCAGGCCATGGCGGAGGTCGCCGGCCTCCGCGAGATCCTGTCCGCCCAGGCCGACTTCGACGTGGTGCCCAGGAGTGGCGGCCGGGTCCAGGTGACCGGCAGCGTCCGGGCCCGAATCGGCCAGACCTGCGTGGTCACGCTCGATCCGATCGAAAGCGAGATCGAGGAGGAGGTGGACCTGGTGTTCGCCCCCGAGGCCGAGGCGCGCCGCCTGGCCGACCTGATCGCCGAGGGGCAGGACGAGGAGGCGCCGCCTGAGGTCGCCGACCCGCCCGAGGCGATCGTGGGTGGCATCATCGACCTTGGCCGGCTCGCCACCGACGCCCTGTTCCTGGCAATCGATCCCTATCCGCGCAAGGAGGGGGTCGTGTTCGAGCCGGAGGTCACCGCCCCCGATCCGGAGGACCATCCATTCGCGGCCCTGAAGGCGCTGCAGGACAACAAGAAGGGCCAATAGCCAGGCATTTCCCCCAGGGATCGTCTTGCGGCGGTGCGCGAGGCATTTGCCGGGATAGTTTCAAAGCCTTCTTTATCTGGCTGATTTCAGTGCATTTCTTGCAGATTCAGGAGTTCGCGGCCGGATCGCCCCGGATGCAAAAGGCTGGGGGCAAGAGGTTGTTTCGGGGGTACAAAACGCTATTGTCGCGCCCCGGCCCGGGTGCGGCGTGGCGCTTGGCCGGCCGCCATGTCCGTGGCGAACTCATTTTGCGGTCCCGCTGATCAAGACCGCACCAGACCAGGTTTCCAGGACTTTTATGCCAAGCAAGGTTCGCATCGCGCTGGACGCCATGGGGGGCGACGCCGGCGCCGCCGTGGTCATTCCCGGCGCCGCCATCTCGCTTCAGAGGCATCGCGAGACCGAGTTCCTGCTGGTCGGGGACCGCGCCAGGATTGAGCCCGAGCTCGAGAAGCATCCCGCCCTCAAAGCGGCTTCGAAGATCATCCACACCGACGTGGCCGTCAGCGGCTCGGACAAGCCGAGCCAGGCGCTGCGGCGCGGCCGCAAGACCTCCTCGATGTGGCTTGCCATCGACGCCGTGAAGAAGGGCGAGGCGGATGTCGCGATCTCCGCCGGCAATACCGGCGCGCTGATGGCGATGTCGCGCTTCCACCTGCGCACGCTGCCCGGAATCGACCGTCCCGCGATCACGGGGATATGGCCGACCAGGCGCGGCGAGTCCGTCGTGCTCGACCTCGGCGCCACCATCGGCGGTGACGCGCACCATCTGGTGTCGCTCGCGGTGATGGGCGCGGCGATGGCGAGCGTGCTGTTCGACAAGAAGCGCCCCACGGTCGGGCTGCTCAATATCGGGGCCGAAGAGATCAAGGGGCACGAGGAGATCCGCGAGGCCAGCGAGATCCTGCGTGCGAGGAACCTGCCGGAGCTCGACTATATCGGCTTCGTCGAGGGCGACGGTATCGGCAAGGGGCTGGCCGACGTCATAGTGACCGAAGGTTTCAGCGGCAACATCGCGCTCAAGGCCGCCGAGGGAACCGCCCGGCAGATGGCGGACTTACTCCGCAACGAGATGCGGCGGAGCTGGTTGTCGAAGCTCGGATATCTCTTTGCGCGCAGCGCCTTCCAGGCCCTGCGCGACAAGATGGACCCGAACAAGTCCAATGGCGGCGTGTTCCTGGGTTTGAACGGATTAGTGGTCAAGAGCCACGGCGGAACCAGCGCCGAAGGCTTTGCCTATGCGATCGATGTTGGCTATGAGATGGCTCACTACGATCTCCTGAACAAGATCAATCAGATGCTCAACCGCGAGGGTGGTGCACTCAATTCCGTGCAGGCCGCGCAGGAGGCTGTTTCGTGACTCAAATTCGTTCGGTCGTGCTGGGCTGCGGCTCCTATCTGCCGGAGCAGGTGGTGACCAACGCCCAATTGGCGGCGCGTATCGACACCTCCGACGAGTGGATCGTGCAGCGCACCGGCATTCGCGAGCGCCACATCGCGGCCGAGGGCGAGTTCACCTCGCATTTGGCGATCAAGGCGGCGCAGGCCGCGCTCACCGATGCCGGCATGGACGCACAGTCGATCGACCTGATCGTGCTCGCGACCTCGACGCCGGACAACACCTTCCCGGCGACGGCCGTTGCCGTGCAGCACGGGCTCGGCATCACCCACGGCGCGGCCTTCGACCTCCAGGCGGTATGCTCTGGCTTCGTGTTCGCGCTCGCCACCGCCGACAATTTCCTGCGCACCGGCGCCTTCAAGCGCGCGCTGGTGATCGGCGCCGAGACCTTCTCGCGCATCCTCGACTGGAACGACCGCGGCACCTGCGTGCTGTTCGGCGACGGCGCCGGCGCGGTCGTGCTGGAGGCGCAGGAGCAGCCGGGCAAGGCCGCGACCGACCGCGGCATCGTCACCACGCATCTGCGCTCCGACGGCCGCCACAAGGCAAAGCTGTTCGTCGACGGGGGGCCGTCCTCGACCCAGACCGTCGGCCATCTGCGCATGGAGGGCCGCGAGGTCTTCAAGCACGCGGTCGGCATGATCACCGACGTCATCGTCGATGCCTTCCAGGCGACCGGGCTCAATGCCGAGACCATCGACTGGTTCGTACCGCACCAGGCCAACAAGCGAATCATCGACGCTTCCGCCCACAAGCTCCACATCGCGCCGGAGAAGGTGGTGCTGACGGTGGACCGTCACGGCAACACCTCGGCCGCCTCGATTCCGCTGGCGCTGTCGGTGGCCCGCAAGGACGGCCGCATCAAGAAAGGCGACATGGTCCTGCTGGAGGCCATGGGCGGCGGCTTCACCTGGGGCTCCGCGCTCGTGCGCTGGTAGGGCCACAGTCGATAAAATTTTGCCGGAATCAGCGCCGATTATCGATGCGTGTGCATTGATGAGCGCTGTTGACCGCCGTATCGTAACCTCATAATTTCAGACAACAATTGTTCGCCGTGATGTGGGGCAGGGCGATGACCGATCAAAGTAAAACCGTAACGCGTGTCGATCTGTGCGAAGCCGTCTACCAGAAGGTAGGCCTGTCGCGCACGGAATCGTCCGCCTTCGTGGAACTCGTGCTGAAGGAGATCACCGACTGCCTGGAAAAGGGCGAGACGGTGAAACTGTCCTCGTTCGGGTCCTTCATGGTCCGCAAGAAGGGTCAGCGCATCGGCCGCAACCCAAAGACCGGCACCGAGGTGCCGATCTCGCCGCGCCGCGTCATGGTGTTCAAGCCGTCGGCGATCCTGAAGCAGCGGATCAACGGCCAGCACCGCGCCAACGGTGACGCCAGCAAGGCTCCACAAGAGGCGTAACGCCTCTCGCAAAGGATTTGGCATTTGGACAAGGCGCCGGATGCGTTCCGAACCATCAGCGAAGTAGCGCAGGAGCTCGACATTCCGCAGCACGTGCTGCGGTTCTGGGAAACCCGATTCTCCCAGATCAAGCCGATGAAGCGCAGCGGCGGCCGCCGCTATTACCGCCCCGACGACGTCGACCTGCTCAAGGGCATCCGCCGTCTCCTCTACGGGGAGGGCTACACCATCCGCGGGGTACAGCGGATCCTGAAGGAGCACGGCGTCAAATCGGTGCAGGGCCTTGCCGACAGCGCCGCCGCGGTCTCGTTCGGCGCCATCGAGGACGCCATCGGCGCCAGCTTGATGGAGCCCGACGACGAGGAGGCGCCCATCAAGGGCGTCACCGACACCGACGATGACGACTACCAGGGTGATGAGGAGGAAGGCATCGACTTCCGCTTCACCGAGGTCGACGACGAGGAAATCCTCACCACCTTCCGCAAGGGCGGCACGGCTGCCGCGGCCCCGGCCGGCCCCAGCGCCATCGACCGGGAACGGTTAGGGCGCGTCCTCGCCGACCTCGTCGCCTGCCGCGAGATGCTGGATCAGGCGCTGAAGGATGGGTAGGGGCGGGCTTCGCCGGCTTGCGGGCAGTTCCGGGGACTGTGGCCGGGACGGCAAAATGCTGCGGCCTCGCCTTGCGCATCGCGCCGATCCTAGCTAATGGAACGACGTTCGGAGCGTGGCGCAGCCCGGTTAGCGCACTAGTCTGGGAGACTAGGGGTCGGAGGTTCAAATCCTCTCGCTCCGACCAAATTCTTCAAATATTTCAATGGTCCCGTGTGCCGGCCGGTTATTAAAGAGCCGCCGCTTTACAGGCAGTTTACAATAATCGTTCTGGCGCTGTTCTTCAGTCGTGCATAGGGGAGCAGCATTTAGGACGCGTCCTAAAGAAACATGAGAACGAGTTAGCCACTAAGAACTCAGAGGCGCGCCTTCTGGTGTCGGTTGTCAAACCCGGCAGTATCGACATCAACTTAGTACCCGACCTCGTCTCAACCGTGGCAATGGCCGGCCCCTTGCTGGCACCACTAATCGACAAGGTCGAGCTGATCGAAAAGTTCGGCAAGCATCTTAAGTCTCTGATCGACCTTTTTGCTAAGAAGCGAGAGGCGACAGCAGCCGACAATATCTCCATTAAAGACTGCGACGATGCAACGAACATAGTGAAACCGATCGCAAGTCACGGCGGATCGCAGACATTCAATGTGATCAACGGTCCGGTTACCGTTCAATTGTTGACTGTCACAGCTCAGGAAGCGTCATCGATTATTGAAACCGCTGCGCTCGAAAAGACGCTACTTCAGAATCCGAAGGCGGAGGTTTTGCAGCGCGTACCTATGGTTTGGAAAAGGTTGGACAGAGACTCCGTGAAGTCGGAAGCCAAAACAACTCCAGACCGTGCTTTGATAGAGGAAATAGATGAAAAGCCGCATGCAGTGTTTTTCACTGACGAGATGAGCCATCTAAAAAAGCAAATGATCGGGGACGAAGAAAATCCTTATCAAGCAATCTATTTTGTGGATGTTGTTGTATCGCGGTCATCGGGCAAAGTCGTCTCCTACCGCGTGATTGGCTATTACGGCAAGGAAGAGCTCGAGCCGCTACCTCCGGCATAGTTCGCGGGCGAAGAATCGGAAGAGAATATCAGGGACTTCTTCCAGCGTGTATTGCGACACTAAAACTCGAAGCGATAGCATGGGATGGAATCGCAACTGGGGGGACTATGCCACGTTCTTGGCGTTCATGGATGCTTGCTGCTGCCAGAGAATGGAATTTCACGCCGACGCCAAGACCGGCGCGATCACGTCCGAAAAGCTCGATGACTAGTCCGTGTACTCATTAAGCGGCTGGCCGCCGCTAATGTCCGCTTAAGCCCGAACAGCGGCGGAGAAGCAGCAATCTTCCAATGTCGCTGAAGGGCCAAAAGCGGTCCTTCGGTGCTCTGACCACATGGCGGGGTGAAAGCGGGCTAGGTAATCACCGCACGGAACAGACGCCATTCGTCAGGCACGCCTTTGAGAGTGTGACGGCCGCGCTCTTCAAACGTCAATCCGGAGCCTGCTACGAGGTCGCGAACCGTCTGTGAGACCAGAACTTCACCCGGCGCAGCTAGCGCCGCCACGCGCGCGCCAATATGCACGGCAATGCCAACGATATCGTGCGCGACGAATTCGCACTCACCGGTATGCAAACCGCAACGGACCTTCAGATCGAGCGAGCGCACCGCATCGCGGATTGCGCTGGCGCAGCGTACGGCGCGCGCGGGTCCGTCGAACGTGGCAAGGAAACCGTCGCCGGCGGTGTTGATTTCGCGCCCGCGATACTGGCCGAGCACGCCCCGCGCTTTGGCATAGAACGCGTCGAGCAGTACGTGCCAAGCGCCGTCGCCGAGCATGGCGGCGCGTTCCGTCGATCCCGCAATGTCGACAAACAGCACAGTCGCAAGCACTCTATCTGGCTGGGCTGCCTGCCGATGCCCAGTGACGAATTCTTCGACCTCATCAAGGATTGCGTCCTGACTGCCTACCCAGACCACATGGTCCTGACCACTGAGCTCAATCAGTTTGGCGGAAGGAATCATCTGCGCCATGTAGCGCGCATGCTTCACGTCGATGACGCGCTCATCGGTGCGATGCAAAATTAAGGTCGGTACACGCGTGACGGGGAGGATATTTCTGACATCAATTTCCCGGTTCATGCGCATGATCGCGGATGCCGCCCCTGGGCTTGCTGAGGCCCTGAAGTAGGCAGCAACTTGCTCAAGTGCCTGCGTATTGCCGGCAAGGCTGGGCGCCCACATCAGCAAACTCATTGCATCTGTCGTGCCCCAGTGGTGCTCAATGTCATCGAGGAAAGTGCTCCACTGCGAATCAGTCCATCCGAATGTGTAGTCAGGAGCCCACGCGCGTCGCGCATAAGTGCCACAAAGAACCAGAGCGGACGTGCGTTCGGGATACGTCGCGGCATAGAGCAGCGACATCGGACCGCCCTCGGATACGCCAAACAAGGTGGCCCGCTGGGAACCGACTTGGTCCAGCACCGCCTGCACATCGTGCATCCGCTGTTCAAGTGTGAAGATCTGGGAACCGCGATCAGACATTCCGGTGCCGCGCTTGTCGAAAATGATGACTCGCGCAAACGTTGCAAGCCTGCGGAAAAAATAGGCGCGGCCTGGCGATTGCCAAAGCGCTTCAACATTGGAGACAAAACCGGGGACGAACAGCAGGTCGCGTGGACCGTCGCCAATCACCTGATAGGCAATATGGACGTCGTCACTTTTGACGTAGTGAGTGGTCGGGATGTCAGCCATGTTGGCCTACTGCGGGACAAACCACGCTGCGCGAGTGTCGTATCACATTCCGCGTCAGGCTAGTGGGACTTTTGACGGGCTTGACTGCCCCCTACCCGTAGGTACCGGCAAAAACTGGGGAAACCAGAGTGATGCCACGGCCGCGAAGGCCGCTTAGGGTCAGAAGCTGCCATCACGCACCATGCCGAGGTTGGTCAGCTATGGGCCAATACCAGACCCGGCTCAGTGCCCGGCGCCAGTGAATTGCACGACTACCTACTCAGTTTCAGCGCGCGCGCTGCGGGTGTTTGCCTTCTTGGGGACTGACGCTGGTCGCGAGATGCGCCCAAATCTGGACTTACGATGCCCGAAGGTTCCGGGAATTGTCTTTTGGTTGCACTCGCCGGACCGGAATCTGGGGCAGTGCAGTTGCTCTTTGAAGGTGCAAGTGCACGGTTGAGGCCCTTGGTTATCGTCTGGCATCGCGCCCTCGCATTAGCTCGCCGCATCGCCTTGTTCAGATCACCTTCAGTAAGCGGAACCTCGCGATGCTCCGGGCCGAGGTCTGGCACGGGCCACAAGCGGTCCTCATACAGTCGCCGTTCGCTCGCTGTATATGTCGAAATCAAGCTCGATGTTGCGGTCGGCCGCGAACTTGAGGATGTCAGCAGGTATCGAAAATCCCTGATTTCTAGTTTCGAGGTGGAGACCAAAGCTCAAGCGAATTTGTGCCCCCACAGGTAGCTGTTCCCAGACAGTGGGCGCTTGAGGAAAGCGGGCGATCAGCGTTCTAACTGCTTCCGTAACGTCCCATTCGTCGGTCTCTTCCGACGTTAGACAAACCGCCCAGGAACCGAACGTGGCGGGAGGTGCGTTTGCCCTCGCCGAACGCGGTAGGCCTTTGACTTGTGAATGGGTTGGCTCGACATCGAAAAGATGGGTCACATGCTCAGGATGGAGATCATCCGCCCGAACGGTCAGCGAAATCGAGAACCAAGAGATCGGCCCCCCAAGCCATGCTGCGTCCGGAGGTGCGTCTTTTGGCGGTTGCGGACGTGGTCGCTTCATTCGGCTACTGATCCTAAACGGCACAAAGAACGCACCGCGACAAGGTTGCTGCTCCGGTTGCATAAGGCGAATTTATCTACTCTGTCTGTCCCGGAATGTTCAACTTTGAATGACCGATAACGAGGACCGCTTTGGGTCACAAGCGGCCCTCAGCGAGCATCCCCGTGAAGGTCCGCTAAGGGCCAACAGCCGACATCGCGCCGGTGCCGGAATGACGAAAGAGGCCACCCGATTGAGGTGGCCTCTTTTTATGCTTCGGCGCTTCGTTTTTACTTCTTGCGCGGATCGTCGGCTGGATCGATGAACACAATGCCCCCCGGCCCGGTGAATACAATTTGGACCATCGTTTCTTCGTTTGTCGTCCATACATAGTGGGGGTGCTTCGCCGGCAGCGTGAAGACGGAGCCCGGCTTCAATATCTCGCCTTTCGAGGGATCAAACTTTTCCCCCATGGCGTTCCCAAAGCTGCCACTCATCACGGTGACGACCTCGGCATAGGGATGAGTATGCGGCGGAACTTTATAATTCGGCGGGAATTTGACCCGCTGGACGATCGTCTCGGCCTTTGTTAGGTCACCGATCAAGAGGGCGGTTTGCGCGCCCCTGAAGACCGGATGCTCTATCCACGTCAACCCATCGGGCTTGACCACCTTCATCGCATCTTGAGCCATCGCAGAACTTGCCAACGCGATCAAAATGGCACCGGCAAAGGACTTGTTCATCCAAACCTCCTTCCAAATATTGCGGAGCTGGAGGGTCCAACAGGATACTACAAAAATACTCAGACTGAACCGCTTAAATTCATTTTCGGAAGGGCTTGAATCGCCCATGGCAAACCAAGTCCGAATTGGGTCATAAGCAGCCGTCAGGCGAACGATCATGTGACGTTCGGTCCTCTCCAGACAGCTGACATGACAGCGGCTTTCCCGTGTTCAGATCGGGACCACTACCGCATCTAACGGAAGGGCTATTGAGGGCGTCCATCACCCGCGACATCGCGGGATGCGTCCGGTTCTTGACCTTGATCCAGTCCTTGGAGCGACCGCTGCTATAGCGCCGATCGCGACGCTTGGAGACCAGCCCCTCGAGGCCCATGCGAACCGCGGCGCGATAGACCTCGCTCCCGATCTCGCCTGCCTCGAATGGCGTAACGAACATGTCGTCAGGCCGGCCGCGCAGCAAGCGCGCCAGGTTGCTCTTGCGCAGCGAGAGGGGCAGGGGCCGCAGATCTTCGCCGCCGCGCACAAGGATATCGAAGGCGTAAAGCTGCACCTCGTCATCATGCCGACGCGAATGCAGGGCGTTGAAGTCGGAGACGCCGTCGACGCCGAGCACCACGGCCTCTCCGTCGACGAAGTGCCGCTCGCGGTTCTTCAGCGCGGCCTGGACGATCCAGGGGTAGCGCTTGGTCCAATCCGTACCGTTGCGAGAGAGGAGGCGCACCCGCTCGTTCTGCCGAATGACCAGCATTCGGTAGCCGTCGTACTTTACCTCGTGGATCCAGTCAGGCCCTGAAGGGACGTGCTTGGCGGCGGTAGCCAAGCAGAGCTCGTACGTCATACGCATGGACCGAAAATAAGACTTCCCGCTCAATTTGCGAGATCGGGAACTGTGGGCCTCGGTCGGTTGCAGAAAGTGGCTTCTCCGCGGCCGAAGAAGTAAGCGAGCGTAGGATTTGTTCGGCTTGCTCCTTTGTCAAATTGGCTGCCCAGGCGGTCCCTATCAGTGTCGGGCCCTTGCGTACTCGATCGTAAACCATCCAACCCTTGCCGCCCATTCGAACGAAATATCGGCTCTGCGCCGGAATGTTATCAGTCAATGCAGCATGCTCCCAACCAATATGCCCAGCAAGCTAAGGGAGGGCATTCACCTTTGTACCTTCATTCGCAAATGTGAATCTCGTCGGGAGAAAGTGGCAGTGTCTCGTTCTTGTCGCTAACCTTGTGCGATACGTGAGTCGGGGGGATTCATGGATCGGAAGCCTCTTGAGAGCATGTCTCTCGAAGAGCTGTGGCGACTCCACACCGTCGTCAATGATGTTTTGGCGGAGAAGCTTGCGGCGAAGAAGCAAGAGCTAGAACGACGACTGGAGCTGCTCAACCGAGAAGGCAAAGCTCCCCATTAAGGCGGTCGCAATCGACTCGCCGTTTCACGCTGGCGGACCTAGCCGGCTGGGAGAGTCATTGCCGGCGCGAACCGTTCTGAGAATGTTGCGGCCTTTGCATCCCTCGCGGCAGAAAGGGCAGCGGAAATAAACGTGGAACATCCGATGGTCGCCAGCGCCAGGAGAGCCGTACCGAAAATCAGGCTACGCATTTGAGCCTCCCGCAACGGTCGTTACCGTCGCAGTATCGGATTGCATTGTTTCAGCTTCGCTTCGTTGGAGGCCTCAATTGGCTTCGTACACGCGGCCGTGAATGGCATGTTCGCCCCGCGCGCCGGCCGGCCGCGGCGCATTTCGCCGAGCCCACAGGCCTGCCTTCAGATGTCATCGGGCAGCGCCGCGCAGGGGCAGGGCGAGCTGCAGGTCAAATCGTCGCGTCGCGTTGGCGTTGATGAAATCCTGCAGAGCCGGCGAGATCTCGGCGTCGGAGTTGGCGGCGCGCTCGGCCAGCGCGTCGGCAAGGTCGGACGTCGCGTCGCGGGACCAGCGCTCGATCGCATTGAAGCGCACGATCCGAAGCGGATAGGCATATTGGCCGGAGAGGATGTCCTGTAGGACGGTCTCGAGATCGGTGTCGGCCTCGTCGGTCTCACGCCATGCGCACCCGGCACCCGCGCCGAAATCCTCAAGCACCAGGTAGATGTCGCGGTCGAGGCGATCGGCCGGCACGATCGAGGGCGAGGAACGCATACGCATACTCCGATACAAAAGCAGCGGAGAGACGGCCCCGGCTCGCAGGGGCGCTAGGGGGGGTATGGGCCGGGGTCCGCTCCGCCAGCTCGGCGGCAAGCCAGCGAGACTCATAATCTCATCCCCGGGCCTTCGTTCCTGGAAAGCCAGCGCGATCGGCTCGTCGAACTCGCCGGCGCTCCCGTCATGCGCCCTTATGCCAGGGACGGCTGCGGTCGGCGTCGGTCACGCGCGCCTGCTTGATCTCGTCGTAACTGAGGGTCCGATTGCAAAGCCGCCCAAGCGGATCGGAACGCCATCTTGGCCGCGTCCAGGCTGGCGGCGTGGCCGCGATGGGCACTCCGCTGCGGCACGTTGGGCAGAAAGCATGACCAGGACCAATCGGCGCCGCCGCCGACGGCAGTGGTTCTGAAAATGCGGCCGATGTGAAGATGGTCCCAGATCACGACATGGTCGTCAGGCGCGGTTTTACCGCCTATCACGGCGCGGCGCAGGGAGAGTTCGTCGGTCATGGGCGGCGTTATGGCATGAGAACACAGAGAGAACAAATTCCCGGCGATGTGTAGCAAAGTGTGTATCAAGCACAGCCACGCTCGGCCGTTCGCTGGCGCCGTGTGCAGCCTCCCGATCGGTTTACAATTTCGGTAAAAGACCCTGTCTTTGCAAACCGAAGCCGCTCCGTCGTTTCCAAAAATTCTCCCGTAGAAGCAACGATCTGCCGTCGCCTGGGAGACTAGGGGTCGGAGGTTCAAATCCTCTCGCTCCGACCATTTTTCAAAGAATCAAATTCCTTTTCGGCCGGGTTTACCGTGGGCCGCACGTTTCCGCTTGGGTTGCAACGTTCCGCGAGTGTTGCCCTGGCGTCACAGCGTGCAGCGTCAACATGATTTAAGAATTTCGGGCGCGTTGGAATCGCGGAGGGGGCGTCCCGTGGGAAGAGCACTGGCTGCTGTAGCAGTCTTGGCGAGTGTCGCGTCGGGGGCGGAAGCTGCTGACCAAAGCCCCGCACTTTTCACGAAAGCGCGCACGGCTGACTCCAGCCCAAGCTGGACGGGATTCTATGCTGGCGGCAACGTTGGCGGCGCATGGGCAGACCGGACCGTGAATTTCACCGGTGACGCGGCCTCCGCTTTCATCTTCAATCCTGGAGTTCCGATTGCGCCTCCGTTTGCGGGGCAGGTTGCTCCCAACCCTCACGATTTTTCGATGAGTGGTGTCACGGGGGGCCTGCAAGCGGGCTACAATTGGCAGCTGGGTGGCAAATGGCTCGTCGGCGTTGAAGGTGACTTGAGCGCATCCAGCTTGCGCGGAAGCGGTCGCGAAACAACGCCGATTCTGCCCCCAGCTTTCGCGCAGACCATCTCGGCCGAGCAAAAGATTGACTGGTGGGGGAGCATTCGTGGGCGTCTGGGGGCGCTGGTCACGCCTAGCGTTCTTCTGTATGGGACCGGCGGCTTTGCTTTTGGTCGAGTGGCGACATTCGACGACTACATCGCGAACGGACCGGGTGGCGCTTTCAGTGTCTCCGTCGCCGGCACTTCATTCAGCTGTACGATCGGATCGACTTGCTTTACGGGCACCGATTCCCGCATTCAGGCTGGCTGGACGGTGGGTGGAGGCGGCGAATGGCGCTTTGCGCCTCGCTGGAGCTTCAAGGCCGAATATCTCTACGTCGACCTCGGCAAATCGTCAGTGACGGCCACCGCACTCGCAACGGGCATTGGCCCGACCCTGTCCAAATACACGGCGAATTTCGGCCGGGCGGATTTCCACGTGGCGCGAGTGGGCGTGAACTATCACTTTTGAGCCTGGATCAGATCTCTCTAAGGGCCGCCTACCTCAAATACCCCACCACCATCCGCGTCGTCTCGTCCACCAGCGTCCGCACCATCTTCTCCGACAGCATTTCGGGTCCGTTCAACACCGTGTTGTGCGCGACCGCCTCGATCGAACTGACGCAGACGAAGGTTGCGACGTCGAGGTCGATCTTGCGCATCTCCTTGCGGCGGCTTTCGAGATAGGTGCGCACGAGGTCATGGACCTCGCGGTTGAAGGCTTCGACGTCTTTGAGCTGGCCGGTGCGCGGGATCTGTTCGGCGAGCACCCGATGCAGTTTCGGGTCGATGCGGTGGGCTTCGATTGCGACGGTGACGAGCTTTCGCACCGCCTTGTCGATCGGCAGGTCGGCGACTTCCGCGAGCGCGGTGCGGACGAGGCCCATGATCTCCTCGTTGTGACGGTCGATCACGGCGGCGACGAGCGCTTCCTTGCTCGGAAAATACTGGTAGAGCGAGCCGACGCTGACGCCGGCGATCTCGGCGATGCGGTTTGTGCTGGCCTTCTCGAAACCGTCGCGGACCAGAATGCGAGCGGTCGCCTCGACCAATGCGTCGACGGTGGCGCGTGATCGCGCCTGCAAAGCGTTTTTCCGGGGTTTTGTCGGCGGCGTGCGCGCCATGGGCTTTGCGATCCGAATGCGAGTAGGAAAAGCGAGCGAATGCTCACATTATACACGCATATGGCGACCTGTCGGCAAGCCTCTTCGTCGCCATATGGATGCCCAGCCAGGCGGAGAACTGACCATGAGCGTCGCAAGGATCGTGTCGGCCCTGCAGTTTTGTCCAGATCTTTGCGCGCCTCGGAGTCGCGAACCCGGGCCGAGCCTGCAGAGCCGCGGCTTCAACGCGCTGCTCGCCCTGCTGCCCTACAAGCAGCAGCTGGCATCAGCCGAAGCGGTACAGGCGCATGTGCAGAAGCTCGCCTTGCAGCCGGCTTCGTTCGAGCCGCCGAACCTGGGGCGCGACGTCGAGGTGACGCTGACGAAGATGGGCGGCTGGCCGGTCTATTACACCGCACCGGCGTCGGGACATGAGGGCTGCAACTTCGTGATGTTCCTGCACGGCGGCGGCTATATCAACGAGATCGTGCCGGCGCATTGGCGCCTCATAGGTCAGATGACGCGCAAGGCGAACGTGGTGTGCGTCGTGCCGATTTATCCGCTGGCACCGCGCGCCACCGCGAAGGATGTCGTGCCGGCGACGGCCGAGCTGTTGCGCATGCTGCTGGAAGACGCCGGGTCTGCGAAGGTCACGGTAGCAGGCAACTCGGCCGGCGCAGGGCTCGCACTCGCGGCGTGCCAATGGCTGCGCGATCGCGGGCATCGGCAGCCGGACCAGATGATGCTGATCTCGCCCGCGGCCGATGCCTCGGTCAGCCGTCCGGAGCAGATCGAGATCGCAAAGCGCGATCCGATCCAGGACATTCCGGGCATCGTCGAGGCCGGGCGACTCTACGCCGGCGAGCTCGATATCGGCCATCCCTTCGTCAGTCCGCTCAACGGTGCCTTCCGTGCACTGGCGCCGATGACGATCTTCGCAGGGACGCGCGATCTGCTTTACCCCGACAGCGTCGATCTCGCCGAGCGGGCGAGGGCGGTGGGCGTGCCGGTCGAGCTGCATCTGCTGCGTGACCAGCCGCACAATTACGCGCTGATGCCGACCCCGGAGGGGCGCAAGGCGCGGGCGCTCATCATGCGCGCGGTGGCGTGATGGGAGAAGCGTGTGACCGTGGTCACAGGGCGCGCCGCCTCGCTGGGGCTTGGCGCTGGCAGTGCCCGCGAAGGGACAAGCGGCCCCCGGGCGTTTCCTCGTATCCGTCGTCTTCGGATCAGTAGTTTTGCGGGGCCTTAGGCGTGCCCCTTGATCTCGTAATGGCCGGGCACGCATTTGTACCGATCCAGGCGCCAATTGGCGTGATAGATCGGATGCTCGCCCATCCATTTCGCCAACGGCGCCTGTGCGCCGATCGCACATTGCATCAGCGACATCTCGGGCGTCATGTTGCTGTCGGTCACGATTTCCTCGATGCAACTGCCTGAGCTGGCTGCACTCAGCCGGCAGAGCACGGCAACGACGGTCACGAACATTCCTGTCACCTCATCGGTAGTTTCAGACCACGAAGAGGATGCAAGCGGAGTGCCAGAGCCTGTGACACGCAAACAACACGCTGGCCTGGCCGACTCGACCCAGCGTCCGGAGTCCATTTGACGATTCGGATTGTAAAAAAATTACCCATAAACCGAAGCCGGACAATACGGGAACCGGGCACTTTTGCCCCAACTGTGGCAGCAGCGCCGCGGACGCTCCCGCGCAACGGCCGGGCTATCGCGTGTGCTTCCGGCGACGATTGAGCAAGCGCCTCGTCCTTCGAGACGACCGCTTCGCGGTCTCCTCTCATCTGCAACGACCGCGTGGCGACTGCAGGCCAATAGTCCGCGCGCCGAAATAACTGATGCCGAAGATTGCATCGCCGATCCGCTTTCAATTGCGGATGCGGCGCTGCTACATTTCGTGCGCGCGTCCGGCAAGCGGCGCTGTGAAGAAACATACCGACAAGGGAGGGGCCGAAAGTCCCATGAAGGATTTCGCAGGAAAGATCGCGGTCATCACCGGCGGCGGCACGGGAATGGGGCGCGAGCTCGCGCGGCAACTCGTTGCCGAGGGCTGCAATGTCGCGATGTGCGACGTCTCGCAAGCCGCGATGGCGGAGACCAAGCGGCTCTGCGAGATCGAGAAGCTGCCGCAAGGCCTACGCGTCACGACGCATGTCGCCGACGTCTCGATCGAGGATCATCTGAAGCGTTTTCGCGACGAGCTCGCCGAGCAGCAGAAGACCGACAGGATCCATCTGCTGTTCAACAACGCCGGCATCGGCGGTGGCGGCAGCCTGTTCACCAACACGCGCGAGCAGTGGGAGCGCACCTTCAATATCTGCTGGGGTGGCGTCTATCTCGGCGTGCGCACCTTCCTGCCGATGCTGGTCGCGGCGGACGAGGCCCACATCGTCAACACCGCGAGCGTCAACGGCTTCTGGGCCTCGATCGGCATGGGCCAGGCGCACACCGCCTACAGCTCGGCCAAGTTCGCGGTGAAGGGATTTACCGAAGCACTGATCAACGACCTCCGACTGCACGCCCCGCACGTCAAATGCTCGGTGGTGATGCCTGGTCACATCGGCACCTCGATCGTCTCCAACTCGCGCAAGGTGCAGAGCGCCGACGGGTCGGAGCGGCTCAACGCGGACGAGGTCGCGCTGACCCGCAAGCGGATGGTTGCGGCCGGCGTGCCGGATGCCGACAAGATGTCGGACGAGGACATCCAGGCGGCGTTCGCCGAGCGCGCCCGCAGCTTCCTGGAGGATGCGCCGACGACGGCGGCACAGGCCGCGAAGATCATTCTCGACGGGGTCAAGGCGGAGCGATGGCGCATCCTCGTCGGCGAGGACGCCAAGCGTCTCGACGAACGCGTGCGCGCTACGCCGGAGCAGGCCTATGACCGCGCCTTCTACGATAGCTTTACGCAGGAGGTCGGCTGGCGGCTCGGTTGAGATCGCCTCGAAAGGCGCGCGGATATAGGTATGATAATCATCATGGCAAGAGGTGCGCAGATAATTGTACGTGCCACCTCCTGCCAATGTTCATCGCCTCATGACGAATTGGAATGTCACGCATGCGAGGGGGCCGTTTCGTTCAAGCGATGGTGATCTCGAACGGCTCTCATTCGGTGCACGGCTGCTTGGTCGGTAAACTGAAATAGTTTAGTCAATCAGGGATAACGCGATGATAGAGCGTAGCTCCGATGATTCCCGCATGCCTCTCCGACGACTGGATCCTTTGCCCGGAGCGGGAGGACATCTCCGCTGAATTTACGCGGCTCTTGACCGCGGCCCAGGAGGGCGGCGCCACGATCGCCGAATGCCTGATGATCGCGCGGCAGCTGAAGCGCGGCGACGACCGGTCATGGCATCGCGAGTGGAAGAAGCTCGCGCAGGCCAATCGGCAGCGCGCCGAGGCCGCGTTCGCGGAAGGCCACATGGCGAGCGCGCAGCGCAACTGGCTGCGCGCCATGAACTACTACGGTGCGGCGGCGATGCCGCTCGACCCGGCCGACGAGCGCCGCTGGGTCGCGGTGTTCGCGATGCAGGAATGTGCCCGCCGTTACCTCGCGGCGCGCGGCCCGGCCGGCGAAGTCGTGACGATCCCCTGGCTCGACGGACATGCGTTGCAGGGCTATTTCCTTCCCGCGCCGTCGGGAAGCGGACGGGCTCCGACCGTGATCTGCATCGGCGAGCCCGGCCATCGCAAGGAGGAATTCCTGTTCAAGCTCGTGCCGCATGCGCGCGAGCGTGGATTCTCGATGCTGGCGCTCGACCTGTTCGGCGACCAGCGCGACGACTATCTCGACGCGCTGTTGCGGCGCCGGGATCTCGAGAGCGCGATTCCCGGCGTCATGGACTATCTGGAGACGCGCGGCGACATCGATTTCGCCCGGGTCGGGATCATCGCCGACGGCTGGGGCTCGTCCTTCGTGGCGCGCGCGGTGTTGCAGGAGCCGCGGCTTGCCGCCGCCGTCTGCGACGGCGGCCTGTGGGACCTGCACGAGCGGGCCTTCTTTGCCAGCCGATTTGCGATGAGCGACGTCAGCATCGTGCCGGTGCCGCATGCGCCGCTGATGGCCTCCAGCGCCGACTGTCCGGTGCTGATCACGCTCGGCGAGGACGGCTGGCTCAAGGCCGACCGGGCGCGTCAGATCGTCGAGAGCTCCCGGCTCGCCACCTCGGATGTCATGCTGAAGGTGTTCACCGCGGCCGAAACCGGCGCGGCGCAGGCCCATGCAGACAATCCGAGCCTTGCCAACGAATACATCTTCGACTGGCTCGAATCGCGGCTCGGCACCGCCGCGCGGCGGATCTGAGCGCGGGGCCCAGGACCCTAGAAGTCGAGCGAGATCCGGACGCAGGCTTTCTGGAGGCGGTTCTTCAGCGTCGCGAGCTTGCCGGTGAATTCCGTCAATTCGTTCTCGTCGAACTCCTGGAAGACGAACTCGCGGATCGTCTTGTACTGCTCATTGAGGCTTGCGATGTGCTTCTGGGTCTTGTCGGTCAGGGACAGCCGGACCACCCTGGCGTCGGTCGGCGAGGGGCGACGGCGCAGCAGACCCTTCTTTTCGAGCAGCTTGGACTGGGTGGTGACGAAGGACGGATCGACGTGGAGGAGCTTGGAGACGACGTTGACCGGGATGCCGTCATCCTTGTCGAGATCGGAGATGGCCATCAGGATCAGCCATTGCGGACCGCTGATGCCGAGCGTCTTCGCCCAGAACTGACGCAGTTCCTCCAGATACATGTTGATCGACGATATCTCCCAGGTGAAGCGCCTGATGATATCCAGATTGCCGATCGAGCGCAGGCGCGCTCCTTCTTTCCTCGTCGCGGACACAGCGTCACTCCCGTGAACCGATTGTTCAGGCCGGTGTTCGTGGAGGGCCATAGTCCACGCAAGCCTGCTCTGACGCAAGTGCAGGGCAGGGTAATTTCGTCACTAAAACTACAAAGATGATCAGCTCAGCGATTGCCTCGGCCCCGGTGTTGCGCGCGGGGCACAGGCTTAGCGAAAACCGGAAAGCTGACTTAATAAAGTATTTTGATTAGTGAACGACGCAGGCATATTGGTCCTGACGGTGGGGGGTTCTCGATCGTCCCGTTGCAGGTGGTTCGCTCACGTTGCTCGCGTCGAAAGCGGGTGTGTCCGAAAGCGGCCGAGCGGATTGATGGAGACGGGGATCTTGGGGGGCCTCACGGTCCGGTCTCCGTAAAATGAGCAACTTGGAGGTTTTTGAGATGAAAGTGGTGAAGAGCCTTTTGCTCGGCACTGCGGCGGGTCTGATCGCCGTCGGTGGAGCCCAGGCGGCCGATCTTCCGGTCAAGGCCAAGGCAGTCGAGTACGTCAAGATCTGCACGCTGTACGGCGCGGGCTTCTACTACATCCCGGGCAGCGACACCTGCATCAAGCTCGGCGGCTATGTGCGTGCCGAAGTGGCGCTCAACGCCGGCGGCAATTACAGCGCCCAGTACAACGGCGTGTTCGCGGCCAACAACCGCCTCACCAACTACTACTCGATGCGCGCTCGTGAAGATCTCAACATCGACACGCGCACCGCGACCGAGTACGGCGTGGTCCGCACCTATTTCGACGCGGTCTTCACCTGGACGACCGGCAGCTATGGCGGGACCGGTTCGGGCACGGGGGCGACCCAGTATAGCGGCACGATCGGCCTCAACGCGGCCGGCACAGGCCTCACCGGCTCGAGCGGCGGCAACATCAACGGCACCGACGGCAATCTTTCCGGCGGCGCGCTCGGCGTCTACTACGCCTTCGTCCAGTTCGCCGGCTTCACCATGGGTAAGGCCGTGTCGCAGTTCGACGCGCCCTGGATCAACTATCCCGGCAACAATTTCGACCAGCTCGTCGGCGGCAGCGGCACCACCAACGGCGTGACCCAGTTCACCTACACCGCCGATTTCGGCCAGGGTGTGACGGCCGCGTTCTCGGCGCAGGACCAGACGCAGGTGTTCCAGACCAACATCTGGAACACCGCGGGCATGTCCACCACCGGCGTTCTCGGCGGTGCCTACGGCTCCAACGACCTCGGCGGCACCCGCTCGCCCGACCTCGTCGCCATGGTTCGCGTCGACCAGGCCTGGGGCCTGTTCCAGGCGTCGGTCGCCGCGCACGACAACCATGTCGCCTATTACGGTGCGACCGAAGTGACCGGTCATCCCGAAGACAAATGGGGCTGGGCCGTTCAGCTCGCGTTGGGCATCAAGAACATCCCGACCGGCGCCGGCGACGTGATCAACATCTCGGGCGTCTACACCGAAGGCGCGAGCCGCTACAACTTCCAGGAGCTGGCCGCGACCAGCTACTCGATGTTCGGCAGCTCGAATGCCGCCTATCAGAGCATCGGCTTCGCCGGCGTGTCCGACGCGGTGTTCGGACCGGGCGGCCAGCTCGAGCTGACCAAGACCTACGGCTTCCGGGGGGCCTTCACCCACAACTGGAGCCCGTACTGGAACACGGCGCTGTACGGCGCGTGGGCTGCGGTCAACTACAGCGGCACGGCGAAGAGCATGATCTGTGGCAGCGCGGCGTTCGCCACCCTGACCGGGTCCTGCAACCCGGACTTCAACATCGGCCAGGTCGGTGTCATCACCCGCTGGACGCCGGTGAAGAACCTGACCTTCTCGGCTGACTTCACCTACAGCCATCTCGACCAGAAGTATTCGGGTGTGATCACGACCGGAGCACTGACGGGCGTCGCCAAGCCGGCGGCGACCTACGAGCTGAAGGACCAGGACACCTACAGCATGCTGCTGCGCGCCCAGCGCAACTGGTGAGCTTGACGTCCCTCGATGCGACAGGGCCCCGGCGGGAGACCGCCGGGGCTTTTTGTTTGTGGAGATCTTTCGCAATCCAACCGTCCGTGCAGACGGCGAAGACGAGCTATGCGATTCAATCGCCTCAGATTTATTTACTTACATGAGTTACTAAGCTATATATCTCCAAGCCAAATACGAAAGTTGCGGCTCTTAGCTTCACGCTAAGCCTCCAGAAGCCTCCGGCGATGCCCCGCCGGAGGTTTTTCGTTTTTGGGGGCAAGCGTTTTTGAGCGAAGTGGATACCGGTTCGCGTCAAGAAAGCGCGTCAAACAGATGCTACCCGCGCATCACGCGGGCGCGTCCGTTCGGTCGGTAGGCGAGGCGGCTGTGGCCGGCGCAATAGGGCTGAGCGTCGGGCGCGGCATTGCCGCAGAAGCAGAAATCCTCGGCGCCCGGCGTCGAGATCGGCCAACGGCAGCGGTTCTCGGCCAGCTCCATCAGCGAGCAGCGATTGGCGTCGTCGATCGGACCTGTGGCCACGGGTGCGTCGGTGTCGCCATAGATCGTGGCGAGCATCTCATATTGCAGCCGCGGCACGGCTCTCGGCGCCCGCGCCGGCCGGTCCTGAACCTTGCGCTCGTCGATGGTGCGGCCGCGCGTGAGATTGAGGCGGGACAGCTTGCCGATCACCGCGTTGCGGCTGACGCCGATATCGGCGGCGATCTCGCGGCAGGAGAGGCCGGCCTCGAAATGCCGCTTCAGAAGTTCGATGCGATCGTCGGTCCAGGTGGGTGAAAGAACAGGCATGTGTCACGGTCCCAGGTTGCAGATGTAGCCATCCGCCTTCCGAGATCCGTCCGCCTCACGTTCGGCGCGCGCTCACGTCCTGCCATTGTCGCGAATCGACAAAAGCCCGTCCTTGATGGCGAGACGGATGCCTTCCTCGATCAGGGTACGTGCGACGCCGGGAACGCTGGTGCCGTGGGTGCCCTGTCTCACCAGCTTCTCCAGGTAGGTGATGGTCGAGAGCGCCAAGGTTACGGGAATACGGTCAGTCTCGGCTTTTTCGGTGGCCATGGCCCGAACGCTAGCCTCTTACTCGGGTACATAAAAGTAACGATTAAGACTCTATTTAGGTTCGGGGGTGGAAGTCAAATGCAGGCTGAGCTTGATGCTCAACATGTTGGAATCGCACGGGAAATTAGACGCGACGAGGCGCGCCGCGCGAGAGTCCCGGCGGCGGCGTGGCGTCGATAGGTCGGGAGGAGCGGGCCGGCTCAGCCGTGCACGATCGCCTTTTCGATCATGCAGTGGATGCCCTTGGCGCCGTTGACGGTCTGGGTTACGCGCAGATCGGCCGCCAGGCTGCACAGCGTGTAGGCATCCTCGCGCGACAGGTTTCGCGTCTCGCCGAGCAGCGCGATCATGTCGCGCAACGCGCGCACGACGCACTGGTCGAGGTCGGGATCCATCGCCATGGTCATGTAGTGGGTCGCCGTCTCGGCGCGGGGATAGTCGAACTTCAGGTCCTTGCGCAGCGTCAGTCGGAAGCGGCCCTGCAGCGCGGTCTCGATCGCGGTGACGCAGACCTCGCCGTCGCCCTGCACGCCGTGGCCGTCGCCGCAGGAGAACATCGCGCCCGGCACGAACACCGGCAAATAGAGCGTCGCGCCGGCGCCGAGCTCCTTGTTGTCGAGATTGCCGCCCATGGCGCGCGGGATCAGCGAGGAGATGCGGCCCCAGCTAGGGGGCGGCGACACGCCCATCACGCCGAAGAACGGCTTCAGCGGCAGATCGAGGCCCCACGGCATGCGGCCGACCATCCGCGCCCGGTCGAGCGGGATGTTGAGGATGCGGGTCTCGTGGAAATCGTCGGGCAGGGTGCCGGACAGCGGCTTGATCATGTTCCAGCCCCAATCCTGCCGGAGCTGGACATCGAGGATCTCGACCGCGAGCACGTCGCCGGGCTGGGCGCCTTCGACCGCGATCGGGCCGGTGAGAATGTGGCCGGGCAGCATGCGCTCGTTATTGGCATGAACCTCGAACATCTCCGGCGGAATGTGAAACTTGTCGCGATCGGGCAGCATGTCGGGGCCGCCGCTGATGGTGTCGACTGTCACCTCGTCGCCGCTCGCGACGGTGAGCACGGGCTTGAGCGCGGCTTCGAAGAAGCCCCAATGGCAGGTTTTGGGGCTGGAATGCAGGTGGTGATGGGTCATTTGCCGCATCCGGTCGCTTTCATCAGGCCGGGCTTGACCCGGCGATCGATCCTCTTTCAAGAAGATTTCTGAAGATCGCCGGGCAGGTCAAGCCCCGCGCGGACCGACCAGTTCATTCCAGCGAGGCTCCCCTGTTTTTCGTGCTTTCCAAGACGCTTGGCACCGCGCTGCTGCCGATCAACTTCATGGTCGAGCTCGGTATCCTGTCGCTGGTGCTGATGGCGACGCGCTTTGCCGCGCTCGGCCGCAAGCTTGCGGTGACCACGCTGGTGCTGCTGGCGCTGGCGGCGTTCTCGCCACTCGGCAACCTCCTGATCTATCCGCTGGAGTCGCGCTTTCCGGCGTGGGACCCCTCGCGCGGCGCGCCCGACGGCATCATCGTGCTTGGCGGCTCGGTCGACACCGATTTGTCGGCGGCGCATCGCGCGCCCGTGGTCGCGCACGCCGCCGATCGTCTGTTTGCGCCGGCCGAGCTCGCGCGCCGCTATCCGAATGCGCGCATCGTCTTTACCGGGGGGACGGCGAACCTGGTCTCGACCGACGCGCGGGAAGCCGACTATTCCGCGCCGATCCTGGAAAATCTGGGCATTGCGAAGCAGCGCCTCATCCTGGAGCGCAGCTCCCGCAACACCTGGGAGAATGCGATCTTCACGAAAGAGCTGGTGGCGCCGAAGCCGGGCGAGCGCTGGCTGCTGGTGACGTCGGCCTTTCATATGCCGCGCTCGATGGGAATCTTCCGCAAGGCCGGATTTGACGTCGAGGCCTATCCCGTGGACTGGCGGATGGGCGGGCGTGACGATCTGTTCTCCTTCACCAATATGGGCGCGGACGGGCTGGGCCGAACCGAAGTCGCGGTGCGCGAGTGGATCGGCCTGGTGGCTTACCGTCTGATGGGCAGGACCGGCGAGTTGCTTCCGGGACCGGGCAAGGACTAGAACGAGAACCGTAAAACAAGAACACACGGCGCACGATCGCCGGGCCGGAGGAAGCCATGCAACAGCAGAGTGCAGACAGCATCGATCTTGGCGGCCTCGTCGCCGATCTCAACAGCCTGCTGCGGCTGAAGACGACAGTGATCGGCATGAAGCTGTTCGCGCAAGCGGCAGAGATGGAGGCGATCCCGAAAATCCGGCGGCCGAATGCGATCCACACCACGGACCAGATCGTCAGCATGGCCGCGCGCCTGGGCTGGACCGTCGGCATCACCGCCGATGACCTTGTCGGCGCGCAATGCCGCGCGGTGATCGGCCTTGCGCCGCAGGACGACAAATGGCTCGCCGGCGAGAACTATGTCGGGGTCTGGCACGGCACCGCGGAGGACGCGCGCAAGCGCCAGGAGGCGCTGGACGTGGTTCCGTTCGGACACTATGAGGCGCTTGCCGTCAGTCCGCTCGCGAGCGGACGGCTCGATCCGCCGGACATCTGCCTTGTCTATGCGACGCCCGGGCAGATGATCATCCTGATCAACGGGCTGCAATATACCGGCTACAAGAAGTTCGAATGGGGCGTCGTCGGCGAGACGGCTTGCGCGGATTCCTGGGGCCGGGCGCTCAAGACCGGGGAGCCCAGCCTGTCCTTGCCATGCTATGCCGAACGGCGCTATGGCGGCGTGCCGGACGAGGAGATGCTGATGGCCTTGAAGCCTTCGCATCTCGCCAAGGCAATTGAAGGCATGAAGGCGCTGGCCAAAAACGGCCTGCGCTATCCGATCCCGCCCTATGGCATTCAAAGCGACGTCCGCGCCGGCATGGGCGTAAGTTACGCGAAAAAGTAAAGGCCGATCATGAGCTCTGCGAAATTCGACATCGTCGTCTACGGCGCGACCGGTTTCACCGGCCAGCTCGTCGCCGAGTATCTGGCGGCACATTACAGGGACGACAAGGCGCTGACATGGGCGATGGCGGGCCGTAGTCTCGACAAGCTCAAATCGGTGCGTGACGCGATCGGCGCGCCCGCGGATACGCCGCTGATCGTGGCGGATGCGTCGAACGCTGCCTCGCTGAAGGCGATGGTGGCGCAGACCAGATCGGTGATCACGACGGTCGGTCCGTACCAATTCTATGGCGAGGACCTGCTCGCGGCCTGCATCGCTGCGGGCACAGACTATTTCGATCTCTGCGGCGAGCCGGTCTGGATGCGGCAGATGATCGACAAGTACGATGCGGCGGCCAAGGCGAGCGGAGCGCGCATCGTGTTTTCCTGCGGCTATGATTCCGTGCCGTTCGAGCTCGGCACGTTCTTCGTGCAGGAAGAGGCCAGGCGCGTGTTCGGTGCGCCGGCTGCGCGCGTCAAGGGCCGCGTGCGCGACATGCGCGGCACCCTGTCGGGCGGCACCGCGGCGAGCGCGAAAGCGACCTTCGATGCTGTCGCCAAGGATCTCAGCCTCGTCGCCATTCTCAACGACCATTTTGCGTTGACGCCCGGATTTACCGGTCCGAAGCAGCCGAAAGGCAACAGAGCGGCCTACGAGGAGGATCTGCAATCCTGGGCCGCGCCGTTCATGATGGCACTGATCAACACGCGCAACGTCCATCGCTCCAACATGCTGATGGGCTTTCCCTACGGCCAGGACTTCGTCTACGACGAGATGGTTCTGACCGGTCCCGGCGAGAAGGGCGAGGCCAACGCCAAGCGCGTGATGGCGGTCAATGCCGAGAAGACCGGCCCGAACGCGCCGAAGCCGGGCGAGGGGCCGTCGAAGGAAGAGCGCGAGAACGGACTCTTCAATTTGCTTTATGTCGCGATCGCGCCGGACGGCCGCCAGGTCCGCGCCGGCGTCACCGGCGACCGCGATCCCGGCTATGGCTCGACCTCGAAGATGATTTCCGAATGCGCGATCTGCCTGCTCCGCGACGCCGCGGACGTTCCGGCCGGGTTCTGGACCCCGGGCGCAGCGATGCAGCACAAGCTGATCAAGCGGCTGCGGGACAATGCGGGGCTGACGTTCAGGGTGGAGAGCTAGCTCGGCTCTCGTAGGGTGGGCAAAGCGAAGCGTGCCCACCATTGTCGCGATTAGGACGAGATCGTGGGCACGGCGCTTTGCGCCTTTGCCCACCCTACGACAGCGTTCGTGCCGCTACGCTGCCCGCGCGTCATATGCGTACATGAAATCCATGCTTTTCGATCCCAGCGGCAGCAGCCATTTCAGCATCTGATTGCGCACCCACGCGCCGGTGGCGCTGAATTCGCGCTTGCTGTTGCCGTTGCGGCGCGCCATGGCGACGATCTTCTCGGTGCGCGGGCGGCGCTCCGCCTCGAATGCCCTAAAGGTGGCGCCGAGCTCCTGGTCCTCCTGCATCAGGCGGGCAAGCCGCATCGCGTCTTCGAGCGCCAGCGAGGCGCCCTGGCCGGCGTGAGGGCTGGTCGCGTGCGCGGCATCGCCGATCAACAGCGAGCGCTTGCGCGACCAGGTCGGCAGGGTCGCGACGTCGAGCGTGTCGGTGACGACGATGTTCTCGGCGGCCTCGATGATATCAGGGATCGGATCGTGCCAGCCGCGGTGGAAGCCGCGCAGATGCCGCTTCAGCGTCGTCGGGTCGAGGGCGCGAAACATCGCGGCGTCCATGCCGTGCGCGGGCTGCGTGCTCCACCACATCACGCCGTCCGTGGGATCTGGGCTGCAATAGCCATAGCCGAAGAAGCCGCTCTGGCCGAACGTGGTTTCGACGTGGCGGCCGATCGATCTGCCGTCGAGCACGGCGTGCGGCACGAAGCCGCCGAAGCCGATCAGTCCGGTATTGAACGGCTGCGGTCCGTCCGGCACCACCTGCCGACGGGTGATCGAGTGCACGCCGTCGGCGCCGATCAGGAAGTCGCCCTCGGCGGTGGTGCCGTCGGCGAAATAGGCGATGATCGGCTGGTCGCCGCGATCCTCGATCTTGATCACGCGCTTCTCGAAATAGAGCGAAACGCAGGCGCACCAGGCCTTGTCGATCAGGATTTCGTTCAGCGTGGCGCGGCAGACGTTCACCGCGGGCTGCCCGAAGCGCCGCTCCATGTCGCGGTTGATCGAGCCGAGCCTCGCGCCGCCCTGCGAATAGAAGTCGAAGGATTCGGCGATCGAGCCTCGGCTGATCAATTCATTCGCCAGCCCAATCTCGTCCAGCACATGCATGCCGTTCGGCGCGATCTGCAGCCCGCCGCCGATGCCCTTGGAATAGGGCCAGGCCTCGTAGATCGCGGACTCGATGCCGGCGCGGCGCAGCAGGATCGCGGCCACGGGGCCGGCAATGCCGGCGCCGATGATCAGGGCCTTGCGGGGACGATAGGACATGGCTTGCTCCCGACGTTTCCGTGGTGCTAGGAGGAATTACGGTCGCTAAATCTCTTAGTGACTAAGATATATATCGCCTAAGATATGAGGTCGGCCTTGTCAAGGACGAAGGCGCGCGCTGCGCTGCTGCAGGAGCTCGAGGAGGCGATGCGCAGGTCGTCGGCGCAGGGCGTGCTCTATGGGCAAACCGTTGCCAACGTTGCCGGAATTGCCAATTCCGATCTCGAATGCATGGACATCCTGTATCTCGAGGGACGCGTCACCGCAGGGAGGCTCGCCGAGGTCACGGGCCTCACGACGGGCGCCATCACCGGCGTGGTCGACCGGCTCGAAAAGGCCGGCCTGGTGCGCCGTGAGCGGGATGAGAAAGATCGCCGCAAGGTCTTCATCGCCGTCGTGCCGGACGCGGCGATGAAGATCGGCCAATTCTACGTGCCGATGCAGCAGGCGATGGAGAAGGTATTCGGCGGCTATTCCGACGAGGAATTGCGGCTGCTGCTGCGTTTCGCCAACGAAGGCTACAAGGGTGTGCTCGCGGCGACGGAGGCCTTGAAGGGCCTGCTCGACACGCCGCCGGAAAAGCGGCCGGCCCTCAAGCTGAAGAAGCTTCGTCGCTAATTTTGTAGATCTGCGCGGCCGCGATCATGCCCCACATCGCGCCCAGCATCATCCAGAAGTGCCGCCAGTGGTCGGTGTCGATCACGAAGCTTTCGCCGACGGTGCCGACGAAGGCGGAGAACACTGCGAGATAAGCACGCTGCCAGGGCACCGGGACGAAGATGTGCCGGAAGCCCATGATGACGGTGGTGAAGACCAGCGCGGGATAGCACACGCCGGAGAGCCATCCGCCGGACATGAAGGCGTTGAGATAGGAATTGTGGGTGTCCTCGGGGAAGAAGCGGTGGAATTGCAGCGGGCCGATGCCGAACGGCAGGTCGAGCGCCATCTCCGCACCGAGGATGTGGCGGCCGAAGCGGCCGAAGCGGCCCTCGTCGTAGCTCTGGTCGAAGCTGGCGCGCTGCTTGAACATCTCGGCGGTGGAATCGAACGACAGCAGCACCGCGATCAGCGCGAGCCCCAGCACCGCGGCCACGATCGCCATGATGATGATGCGCGAGCGCTGCGCGTTGGTGCGGCTGGTCAGCACCATCAGCGCCAGCATGAAGGCGGAGGTCAGCACCAGGCCGCCCCAGGCGGCGCGTGAGAAGGCGAGCAGGATCGCCAGCGACATGATGCCGAAGGCGATGACGTTGCGGAACGCCTTCCCCAGTCTGTCCGAAACCACGCTCTGCAGCGCGAACAGCGCGGGCAGGATCAGGAAGGCACCGAGCACGTTCGGGTCCTTGAACGTGCCGCGCGCGCGGCCGTAGAGTGTGAGAAGGTCGTTGCCGCCGGGCACCAGGTGGAAATAGCCGGCGACCGCCAGCAGCGAGGCGATCATTCCGCCGACCACGAGGCCTCGGCGGAGCATGTCGAGCCGGGCTGCGGTATCCTCGGACGTGACCATGGCGAAGAACACCACGGTCACCGCCATGTACCAGGAGGTCGCGATCCAGCTCACCACCTCGGACTGCTCGAACAGCGGGATGGCGCTGATCGTGTAGCCGACATTGAGCAGGACCAGCATCAGCACCAGCGGCATCAGCGCGAGCCGCAGCCGCAGGCCGGTGGCGAAGAACGTGACGGCCGCGAGCAGCGTCATGATCTCGTAGGGGCTCGGCTCGATGAAGACGACCGCGCCGGAGGCGCCGACCAGCCACACCAGCGCACGCTGCAGCGCCAGCACGCCGGGCGCAGCCGGTACGGCAACGTTCACTCCACCGGCTGTCGCCGCATACGCCATCACATGCTCATACGCTTACGCTACTCACACGCCACAAACACCGCTGTCATCGCCCGGCTCGACCGGGCGATCCAGTACTCCGTGGGGCCATTGGAGACGACGGCCGGCGCCGCGGCGTACTGGATGCCCCGCTTTCGCGGGGCATGACGGAAACTCAATACGCGTTCTCGTTCTTGGTCAGCAGCGAGATCGGCGTCTTCAGGAGAATGTAGAGGTCGAACAGCACCGACCAGTTCTCGATGTAATAGAGGTCGAACTCGACGCGCTTCTGGATCTTTTCTTCGTTGTCGATCTCGCCGCGCCAGCCGTTGATCTGGGCCCAGCCGGTGATGCCGGGCTTGACGCGGTGGCGGGCGAAATAGCCGTCGACGGCTTCGTCGAACAGCCGGCTCTGCAGCTTGCCCTGCACCGCATGCGGGCGCGGACCGACCAGGGAGAGGTTGCCGGAGAAGACCACGTTGAAGAGCTGCGGCAGCTCGTCGAGGCTGGTCTTGCGGATGAAGCGGCCGACGCGGGTGACGCGCGGATCGTTCTTGGTCACGACCTTGGAGGCGGTCGGATCGGCCTGATGGTGGTACATCGAGCGGAATTTGTAGACGTCGATGCGCTCGTTGTTGAAGCCGAAGCGCTTCTGGCGGAATAGCGCCGGACCGGGGCTGTCGAGCTTCACCGCCAGCGCCACCAGGCCCATCACCGGCAGGGCCGCGAGCAGCGCGAGGCTGCCGACGACGCGGTCGAACAGCCATTTCATCACCAGATCCCAGTCGGTGATCGGCGCCTCGAACACGTCGAGCGTCGGCACCTCGCCGAGATAGGAATAAGAGCGGGGCCGGAAGCGCAGCTTGTTGGTGTGCGCGGAGAGGCGGATGTCGACCGGCAGCACCCAGAGCTTCTTCAGCATTTCCAGGATGCGCGTTTCCGCCGAGATCGGCAGCGCGAACAGCACGAGATCGACGCGGGTGCGGCGGGCGAATTCGACGATGTCGTCGACCTTGCCGAGCTTGCGCGCGCCGGCGCAGGTGTCGAGCGCGCGGCTGTCGTTGCGGTCGTCGAACACGCCAAGCACGTGGATGTCGGAATCCTCCTGCGCGTTGAGCGCTTCGACCAGCTGCTCGCCATTGCTGTCGGAGCCGACGATGATGGTGCGGCGGTCGAGCCGGCCCTGGCGCGCCCAGCCGCGCACCAGCGAGCGCAGCACCAGGCGCTCGGCGAGCAGCGCGGCGAGACCGAGGAAGTAGAAGGCGGCAAGCCACAGCCGCGAGATTTCGCTGCCGTATTTGGCGAAGAAGGAGATGCCGATGAACAGCAGGAAGACGAACGACCAGGACGAGATCATCCGTGTCATCTGCCGGAGCTGACCGCGGAACAGCTGCACCTGATAGATGTCGGCGGCTTGGAAGCAGACCACGGCGGCGATCGATACGGCGATGACCTCCGCGGGATAGACCCAGCTGAAGCCGGAGAGCGGCATGACATAGCCGACATAGAGCGCGATACCGACGAGGCTGAGCAGCGCGAAGTCGGCCACGCGCACGAAACCGGCGATCACGATCGGCGAATAGGCGCGGGCGACCTTCTGGTTGACGACGTCGAGGGCTGCGGGTGAGAGCCGGCGGCGGCGCTCCACAAAGGGTTGGTCAGCGGGCTTGGCCGCGGCGCTGGTCGCGGCATCGAGCATCGAGCGTGCGTTGAGCGGTTCCACGGGCGTCCACGTCCATTTCAAGCACCCGCGGGCCAATAGCGTTGGCGCCCCGGGCGGCATCCCCTGGTCCTTCGATTATCGAACAAATCGGAAGATTTTCTAAAGCGGGCTTAACGATGGTTAATGATTGGCAAATGCGTCGCGATAGCCGGCGATCACGCCGTCGACCATGGCGGCTTGCGAGAAATGCGCCGAGATGCGTTCGCGCAAGGACACGGCGCGCTGCGCGGTGGTCTGGGGATCATCGAGCGCCGCGGCGATCGCCTCGGCCATCGCCTCGGAATTGCTCGGCGCGAACAGGGCCGGGCTGTCGGAGCCGAAGATCTCGGGGATGCCCCCAATGCGGGAAGCGATCATGGGAATGCCGGCCGCGCCGGCCTCGATCACGACATAGGGCATGGAATCGCCGCGCGAGGGGACGACCAGCAGCCGCCCCTTGGAGAAGCCGTAGCGCGCCTTGACGTGACCGATGAAGCGGATCGCATGGGTGAGGCCGAGTCTTTCGACCTGCGCCTTCAGCGCCGCGGTTTCCTCGCCGTCGCCGCCAAGCGTCAGCGTGACCTTCTTGCCGCCCTCGTGCAGGCGCGCCACGGCATCGACCAGGAGATCGGCGCCCTTGATGTGCCTGAACTCGCCGACATAGCAGAGGTCGGTGGCATCGTCGGTGGTCACGACGGGCTCGAATTCCTCGGGCGTGACGCCATTGAAGACGCAATGCACCACGCCCTTGGGCGTGCCGACGATGCGTTGATAGGTGTCGCGCGCGAATGCGCTCTCGAACAGGAACAGATCGGTCGCGTCCATCAGCGTCCGCTCCAGCCGCGCGTAAAACTCGCCCTTGAAGGTGTTGAGGGGATAGTGCAGCGAGCCACCATGCGGCGTGTAGATGCGGATGGTGTCGTCGGAGCGTCGCCGCATGCGGATGAAGGCGCCGGCCTTGGCACCGTGGCCGTGCATGACGTCGGGCTTGAGCATGGCGATCAGGCGCCGCATGCGCAGCCACACAAGAACGTCGTCCGGCGACGGCTCGCGGCGGATCGCGAGCCGGTGCACGCCGAGCTTCAGCCGCGGCCCGAGCTCGGCAAGAGCCTTGTCGGCGCGCTCGCCGCCGGTGAGGCTGTCGGCGAGAATGCCGACATGATGGCCGCGATCGACCTGGCCGTTGGCGACGTCGAGGATGTGGCGGAAGATTCCGCCGACCGGAGCACGCACGGCGTGCAGGATGCGAAGCGGCCGGTCAGGAGAGGGGGGCATGAATCAAAACCAGCGCGCGACGGCGAATGCCGAACAATTCCGAGGAAAATATCGAGACGGATTAAGGGGCCTCGTGGTTAACAAACGGTGACGAGTGCGCCTGCGCAAGTCGCCGCATGCCGCGATTAACCCAGCGGCAACCTTAATGGAGTGTAATCGGCCCGGTTGAGGTAGCTTAGTGGCGTTGCCCCTGCGGGAGTGTTCGATGCGTTTAGCGTTCTGGCGTGCCGGCAAGGACAAGGCCGTGGTTGCGCGAGCCGTCTCAAAGGCCAAACCCGAAGTCGCGCCCAAGGCTGAGACCAAGGCTGAGACCAAGCCTGAGACCAAAGTCGAGGCCAAGGCTGAAGTCAGGCTTGAAGCAAAGCCTACGCCGATCGTCACCAAGCAGGCACAAGTCGAATCCGGCGATATCGATCTGCACGCGCTCGGCGCGGCATTGGCGCGCAAGCGCGGCTGGATCATCGTGCCGACGGTGCTGGCGCTCGTCGCCTCCGTTGCCGTCGTCAATCTCGTCACGCCGCGCTACAAGTCCGAATCGCGCATCCTGATCGATGGCCGCGAGAACGTGTTCCTGCGTCCGAGCAGCGACCGCACAGAGGAGCGGCAGGCGCTCGACGCCGAGGCCGTCACCAGCCAGGTGCAGCTGGTGCTGTCGCGCGATCTGGCCCGGGAAATCATCAAGAAGAACAAGCTCGCCGAACGCCCCGAATTCGATCCCGTGCTGCAAGGCATCTCGCCGCTGAAGTCGCTGGCCGCGATGATCGGTATCGGCCGCGATCCGTTCTCGATGACGCCGGAAGAGCGCGTGCTCGATGCCTATTACGATCGTCTCCAGGCCTACGCCGTCGACAAGTCGCGCGTGATCGTGGTCGAATTCCAGTCCGCCGATCCGGACCTTGCAGCGCGCGTCGCCAATTCGATTGCCGAAGGCTATCTCGTGCTCCAGCAGACTGCGCGCCAGGAGCAGGCCAAGAATGCCAGCCAGTGGCTCGCCGGCGAGATCGGGGATATGCGCAAGAAGGTCTCCGAGGCCGAGGCACGGGTGGAAGACTTCCGTTCGAAGTCGAGCCTGTTCGTCGGTACCAACAATACCACGCTCTCGAACCAGCAGATGGGCGAGGTCAACACCCAGCTCAACAATGCGCGCGCGCTGAAAGCCGACGCCGAGGCGAAGGCGCGCCTGATCCGGGAGATGCTCCAGAGCGGCAAGCCGATCGAGGCGTCTGAAGTTCTGAACTCGGACGCGGTGCGCGGGCCTTCCCAGCAGCGTGTGGCATTGCGGGCGACCCTCGCCGAGCAATCCTCGACGCTGCTTGGCAACCATCCGCGCATCAAGGAACTGAAGGCGCAGCTCGCCGAGCTGGACAACCAGATTCGGGACGAGGCGGCCAAGATCGCACGCGCGCTCGAGAACGATGCGAAGGCCGCCAGCGGTCGGGTGCAGGAGCTGTCGATAAGTCTCGAACAGCTTAAGAAGCAGGCGGCCGCCACCAACGGCCAGGATGTCCAGCTCCGCGCGCTCGAGCGCGAGGCCAAGGCGCAGCGCGACCTGCTGGAGGGGTATCTCGCCAAGTACCGCGAGGCCAATACCCGCGAGACCATCGACACGGCGCCGACCGACGGCCGCATCATCTCGCGCGCCATCGTCTCGAATACGCCGGCCTATCCGAAGAAGCTGCCGATCGTGCTGATCGCGACGATCGCCACGCTGCTGCTTTCGTCCGGCGTCGTCGTCACCGGCGAGTTGTTGCGCCAGACCGCGCCCCGCACGGTGGCCGCGTTCAGCCCGGTGCAAACGCAGGCACCGGTGCGCCAGGAACCGGCTGTCCAGCCGATCGTCCAGCCGGTTGTCCGACCCGAGGTCGAGCCGATCGCCGATGCGGTCATGGCAGAGCCCGCGCCGCTTCAGCCGGAGATGACTGATGATGCCGACGTCACAGAATTCACCGAGATCGAACATCTGGCCGGCAGCCTGCGCGCCGCGGGCGCTGCGGCGAGGAAGGTCACGGTGCTCGGCACCGCTTCCGGTGAAGCCATCACGCTGTCGACGCTGACGCTCGCCCGGCATCTGGCCCGCGAGACGCGCGTCGTCGTGGTCGATCTCGCCGCGTCCTCGCCGACGATTGCCGCGGTCTCCGTCGATGCTTCGGCGCCCGGCCTTGCCGAGCTGATGCAGGGCGAGGCGTCGTTCGCGCAAATCATCACCCGGGACAAACTATCGCGGTTGCATCTCGTCATGGCCGGCCGTCCCGGCTTCGACCGCAGCGTGCTGCAATCGCCGCGGGTGACGCTGGCCATCGACGCGCTGCTGCGCGCCTATGATCACGTGCTGATCGACGCCGGCAGCGCCTCCGACCTTCCGGCCGAGCTGCTGACGGCGCATGCCCGCGCCGTCGTGGTGCCCGATGCGTCGATGACGGCGGATGCGCGTACGCTGATGTGCGAGCAGCTGAGGGCGGTCGGCTTCAGCGAGGTGACGATGTTGAGCAAGCCGGTGCAGGCTTCGGGTGCGGTGGATGCGCCCCGCGTGGTGGCGGCGTAGGCTTTTCTTTCTCCGCGCACTCGGAATCGTAGGGTGGGCAAAGGCGCACTTGCGCCGTGCCCACGGCCTGTCCGATACGGTAACAAAAGACGTGGGCACGCTTCGCTTTGCCCACCCTACGATACTTGCCTTGCAGGAGCAGGGCAGCTTGCGAGCTGTGAATTCTTACCCGAACGCCTGCCGCAGCCGCCTGGCCAGATCAAACAGCACCTGGTTCTGCTTCACCAGCCGCTTGCCGTGGCTGAGAGATGACATCGCCATCGCTGCGAGTTTTCCGCGGGAGGTCAGCGGAACAAAACTGTCGAAGATATCTTCGTCGTCCTTGCAGAACATCCGCTTGTAGTCGTCCGAACCGATGCCGAGGTCGAGGGAGCGGTAGCCGCGCTCGCCGTAGCGATCGATGATGTAGCGCATCAGGATCAGGCCGGGGCTGTAGCGGGCGTGCTCGGACATCGTGTAGGTGTTGAACATCATCGAGAAGCGCTGGCCGTCGGCGACGCCGGCATAGATCGCGATCACCTCGTCGTCGCATTCGAGCGCGTGGATGTCGATGACGCGGCCTTCGCCGCGCGGCGCGAGGCAGGCGCTGCGGATGAACTGTTCGACCCCGGGCTCGGCGAAGACGTTCGGGAGCTTCTGTTCGGCCATCCGCGCCGGCTTGACGCGGAAGAACCAGTCGAGCAGGCGGGTGACGTCGGCATCGGACGTCGCCAGATGATAGCGATAGCCGGCGAGGTGCTGGAGCTTCTTTTCCTTGCTCTTGAGGCGGCGGCGGAACGAATTGCTGATCCGCGATGGCGGCGGGCCGCCGGGCTCCATCACCAGCTGCGGGCAGCCGTTGATCGCGCTCTGTCGCGGCAGCAGCGCAAACGGGTTCGGCTGGTCGCGCCAGCGCAGCGGTTGCTGTGTCAGCGCGAGCACGTCGGCATGTTCGCGCAGCGGCGCCAGCAGTGCTTCGAGATTGGCGGCGCTGGTCTGTGCGGCGCACGCGGCATCCCACAGGCCCATGTTGAAGGTCGTGTGCTTGCCGCCCATGAAAGCGGCCGTGCGCACGCCGTGGCTCTGGCGCAGCGAGAGCGGCAGCAGCAGCACTGGCTTGCGATCGGCGTCGCGGCCGATCACGACGAAGGGCCGCGCGCCCTCGCGCTCGCCGACCAGTCGCTGCCAGGGGCTCAGCAGATCAAACCGCTGATAGGGCGTGAAGAGATGGCCGGGCTCCTCGAAGGCGCGCCAGACCGCCTCGGCGGCGCCGAGATCGGTGACGATATCGACATGCGCGATACGGCTCGCTTTCGACCGCGCTGGCGCTTCTGCCGTCCGGCTTTGCATCGCCGCAGCCATGGTCATTCGCGAAACCTGTCGAGAAATCAAAATAGACGTAATTCGGCCTGTGGCCGACCTTTGCAAAGAAATGTCAACAAAGGGTAAGGACAATGGAGAGGGAACGGCGCCCTGGGGGCGCGAAGGTGGGATCTTGGCATCCGACGACAGATGGCTGGAACGGCTGCGCCTCGAGCTGGCCTGGTTCACCGGCCAGGCCGCGCTGCGCAGCCGAGGTGCCGGCGCCATCCTGCGCTTTGCGCGGGTGCGGCCACGGCGGGGCGGCGGGTTTCAGCCGCTGTGCGCGAACGAGATCACGCCGCAATTTCTCGACCGTGCCATTCGCGCGTTGAAGCGCTGGAACTACGATTTTCTCGGCATGGACGAGGTCTGCCGGCGCGCGGTGACACTGCCGGAGAAACGGCGTTTCGTGGCGCTGTCCTTCGATGGTGCCAACAAGGATCTCATCGACTTCGCCTATCCGGTGCTGACGCATCACGCCGTGCCCTTCACGGTCTACGTGCCCACCGCGTTTCCCGATGGTGTCGGGCAGGCCTGGTGGCTCGGGCTCGAACAGGTGATCGCGCGCGAGAGCCGCATCAGCCTGATGATGGGCGAGAGGGAGCAGCGCTTCACCGTCACCGGCAATACCGAGAAGCAGGCGCTGTTCTCGCATCTCGAGAGCTGGCTGCGCTCGCTGTCACCGGCGGATCTATCGGCCGCGATCGCCGATCTCTGTACGCGCTACCGCATTGATCTTGCCGCGCTCTCGCGCGAGGCGTCGATGGATTGGGAGGATCTGGCGAACCTGGCTGCCGATCCACTCGTCACGATCGGCAGCGCGACCGTGAACTATCCCGTTCTCGCCAACATGAAGGACAGTGCGGCGCTGCGCGAGATGGCGATGGGCAGGGCCGTTGCCGAAGCCGCTTTCGGCCGCGATGTCAGGCATCTCGCCTTTCCGTTCGGCGACCGCGCCTCGTTCCGGCGCAGCCACGTCGTGATGGCGGAGGAGGCCGGCTTTGCCAGCGCGGTGTCGACGATCCCGGGCATCGTGGACGCGGAGGGGCGGACCAATCTGCGCGCGCTGCCGCGGATTTCCTGGGATGGCCGCGTGCGCTCGCTGCGCATGTTGCGCGTACTGGTGTCGGGTGTTGCGTTTGCGCCGGTGAGGCCGACCGCTACGAGCCAGACTTGACGCGATCAGGCCGCTGCATCCAGCTCACGATCGGCATCGCCGGCAGCACCCAGCCCATGCCCACGACCACGTAATAGATCGCTTGCCGCCAGCCGGACTCGGCGATCCACGGCATCTGCGCCGCCGCCATGCCGAGCAGGGCCCAGACCGTGGCCAGCACGAGGAGCAGGATAGCGCCGAGGAACTTGCGGGTGCGGATCGTCATGACGGACTACTAGCGGCTTTCGCGTAACTTGCGCTGCGGGAGCGGGGGACTATAAGGGGCACGCAGTCCGGTTCAAGCCCTGGTTTTAACCTCTGAAATGACAACGAATTCTGTCCCAACCAACCCGCATCGCGCCGTGCGCTGGTGGCTGATCTCGGTCGCCGCACTGATCGCGCTGATGGTGCTGGTCGGCGGCGCGACGCGGCTGACGGAATCCGGCCTTTCGATCGTCGAATGGAAGCCGGTCACGGGCAGCGTGCCGCCACTGTCGGAGGCGCAGTGGACCGAGGCGTTCGAGGCCTACAAGAAGATCCCGCAATATCGCGAGCTCAATGCGGGGATGAGCCTGTCCGAGTTCAAGCAGATCTTCTGGTGGGAGTGGAGCCACCGGCTGCTCGGTCGTTTCATCGGCGTCGCCTATCTCTTGCCGTTCCTGTTCTTCCTGTGGCGCGGTGGCCTGTCCGGTGAATTGAAGCGCAGGCTGTGGCTGCTGTTCGCGCTTGGCGGGCTCCAGGGCGCGGTCGGCTGGTGGATGGTGGCCTCGGGCCTGACGGGACGGGTCGAGGTGTCGCAATATCGGCTGGCGACGCATCTCGTGCTCGCGCTGCTGATCTTCGCAGGCATTGTCTGGACGGTGCGGCGGCTCAAGGAGCGGCCGCAGATCGCAGCACCGGCGCGGCTGCGTTTCACGAGCGCGCTGCTGCTCGTCGTGACCTTCGTTCAGATCTATTTCGGCGCACTGGTTGCGGGCCTGCGCGCCGGGCGCGCCTACAACACCTGGCCGCAGATCGACGGCGCGTTCATTCCCTCGGCCGAGCGGCTGTGGTTCGAGACGCCGTGGTGGCGCAACATGTTCGACAATGTGCTGACGGTGCAGTTCGAGCACCGCATGACCGCCTATGCGCTGTTCGCGCTGGCCGCGCTCCACGCGGTCGACGCGGTGCGCTCGCGCGCAGGTGCGGCGGCAAGCGGCGCGCTCTGGCTGCTCGCGGCGGTGAGCCTGCAGGCGGTGCTCGGCATTCTCACGCTGCTCAACCAGGTGCCGATTGATCTCGCGCTGTCGCACCAGGCGGTCGCAATCGTCGTGTTGACGCTTGCGGTGATGCAGGTGGAGCGGCTCGCTTCGCGGCGACCTGCGGAGGCGCAGCCGCGCGCGGTTCCAGTTGGCCAGCCCGGCTGATCAGCAATAGCCGTAGATGCCGCACGAATAGGGCAGGCGCCAGAAATAATCGACCTGCTTCCCGCCATAATACGCGCCCTGATAGTCGTAGCTCCAGGGGCGGCCGTAATAGCCCGGCAGGGTGTGCGAGCCCGGCAGCAGCGGTGTGCCCGGCAGGTTACGGATGTAGCTGCCGATGCCATAGGCCGGCGAGATCAGCGCATCCGGATCGGTATCGACATAGACCTGCGGCGGCTCCTGTGGGGGAGCTGCGGCCCGCCGCTTCGGCGTGGCCGGCAAGTCGGCGGCAACGGCGGCTGAAACCGTCAGCATCGCCGCAAGGGCAGGCACCATCCAGCGCAGCATCGTCGGCTCCGAATCAAAGGGGCGATCCAAAGACGATGTATGGGGCAGATATGGTTAATGATCGTTAACTGGCGGTCGCCAAAGCGACCGTCATTCCGGGGCGGTGCAAAGCACCGAACCCGGAATCTAGAGATTATGATGCTACGTCTGATGCTACGTCGAGATTCCGGGCTCGCGCTGCCGCGCGCCCCGGAATGACGGCGGTGACTACGCCCCCAGCGCCTGTTCCAGATCGGCGATCAGGTCTTCCTTGTCCTCGATGCCGATCGAGAGCCGCACCACGTCGGGGCCGGCGCCGGACTTTACCTTGGCGGCGTCGTCGAGTTGGCTGTGCGTGGTCGAGGCCGGGTGGATCACCAGTGAGCGGGTGTCGCCGACATTGGCCAAGTGCGAGAACAGCTGCAGTTTCGACACCAGGCTGACGCCGGCGTCATAGCCGCCCTTCAGGCTGAAGGTGAACACGGCGCCCGCGCCCTTCGGCGCGTATTTGCGCGCGAGCTGGTTGTACTTGTCGCTCGCAAGGCCGGCATAGCTGACCGACGCCACCGCCGGATGGCCGGCGAGGAATTCGGCGATCGCTTTCGCATTGTCGCATTGCTTCTGCATGCGCAGCGGCAGCGTCTCGATGCCGGTCAGGATCATGAAGGCGTTGAACGGCGACAGCGCGGGGCCGAGGTCGCGCAAGCCCAGCACGCGGCAGGCGATCGCGAAGGCGAAATTGCCAAAGGTCTCCTGCAGGCGGATGCCGTGATATTCCGGCCGCGGCTCCGACAGCATCGGATATTTGCCCCCGGTCGACCAGTCGAAGGTGCCGGCATCGACGATGATGCCGCCGAGCGAATTGCCGTGGCCGCCCAGAAACTTCGTCAGCGAGTGCACGACGATGTCGGCGCCGTGGTCGATCGGGCGGATCAGGTAGGGCGAGGCCAGCGTGTTGTCGACGATCAGCGGCACGCCCGCCTTCCGCGCCACCGTCGAGATCGCCTCGATGTCGGTGATGCTGCCGGCCGGATTGGCGATGGATTCGATGAAGATCGCCTTGGTGCGCGGCGTCACCGCGCGCTCGAAGCTCGCGACGTCGTCGGGATCGGCCCACACCACGTTCCAGCCAAAACTCTTGAAGGCGTGCGTGAACTGGTTGATCGAGCCGCCATAGAGTTTTCGCGCGGCGATGAACTCGTCGCCGGGCTGCATCAATTGTTGCAACACCACGACCTGTGCGGCATGGCCCGAAGCCACCGCAAGCGCGGCCGTGCCGCCTTCAAGCGCGGCGACGCGCTCTTCCAGCACGGCGTTGGTGGGATTGCCGATGCGGGTATAAATGTTGCCGAACGCCTGCAGACCGAACAGCGAGGCGGCGTGGTCGGCATCGTTGAACACGAACGAGGTGGTTTGATAAATCGGCGTCGCGCGCGCACCGGTGGTGGGGTCGGGCTGTGCACCGGCATGCACGGCGAGGGTTGAAAATCCCGGAAGGCGATCGCTCATTGAGGGCGTCCTGTTCTCTTGGTCTGAAATCGCGCGGCATGCTGATGGGCGCCGCGCTCGCCGTCAAGGCGCCGCTTCACGTCAAGACCATTTGGGAATGATCTTGCTACGCATTGTCGCGTTGGCAAAATGAATCCCTCGCAATTGCGTCAGCTTTGCTCGGTCTTGTTTTTGGCCGCGCGATCGGAGGCCGCAGTGTCGCCGCCGCCGACACTCATCCGATTGAGGGATAGCCGCATGCCTTGCGTCGGTGCCGGCGCGCGCTTGGAGCTGAGCGTGCGCGAATTCACGCCCATCCAGGAGATCTCGGATGACAGGCGGCCATATTCGATCTTGGGGCAGCGATTCATCACCACCTTGATACCGACCGATTCCGCCTTCGCCGCCGCTACGTCATCGCGCGCGCCGAGCTGCATCCAGATCACCTTCGGCAGCGGGTCGAGCGTGAGCGCCTCTTCGACGACAGGCATGATGTGGCTGGAATTGCGGAAGATGTCGATCATGTCGATGGGACGGCCGATGTCGGAGAGCGAGGCGATAAAGGGTTTGCCGAGCAGCTCCTTGCCGACATGGCCGGGATTGACCGGGATCATGTCGTAGCCGCGCTGCGCCAGATATTTGAACGCGAAATAGCTCGGTCGCACGTTGACCGGCGAGGCGCCGACCATCGCGATCGACTTCACGCTGTTGAGGATGGCGCGGATGTAATTGTCGGAATAGGCGTCGTGGTTCATCTTTTTCTTTCTCTGACCCTCATGGTGAGGAGCGCGGCACGCGCGTCTCGAACCATCAAGCCACAGTCGGGCCTCTATCCTTCGAGACGCCGCGTTCCGCGGCTCCTCAGGATGAGGAGTTGACTATTCGTCCCGCCATGTCGGCGCGCGCTTCTCGATGAAGGCGCCGATGCCTTCCTCGGCGTCGCGCGCCATCATGTTCTCGGTCATCACCTCTGCGGCATAGCGATAGGCATCCGCAAGGCTCATCTCGGCCTGGCGGTAGAATGCTTCCTTGCCGAGCTTGACGGTGTAGGCGGATTTCAGCGCGACCTGTTGCGCGAGCTCGATCGCGGCGTCGCGTTCAGTGCCGGCGGGCACCACGCGGTTGATGAGCCCGATCTCGCGGGCGCGGGTCGCCGGGATGGGCTCGCCCGTCAGCAACATCTCCATCGCCTGCTTGCGCGGCACGTTGCGCGACAGCGCCACCATCGGCGTCGAGCAGAACAGGCCGATGTCGACGCCGGGCGTGGCGAAGTGTGCTACCTCCGAGGCGATGGCGAGATCGCAGCTTGCCACGAGCTGGCAGCCGGCCGCGGTCGCGATGCCCTGGACGGCAGCGACCACAGGCTTTGGCAGGTGCACGACCGCCTGCATCATCGCGCTGCAGGCGGTCATCATCTCGGCAAAGAAGGCGCGGCCGCGATCGGCGTCAGTGCGGCGCGCGGTCAGCTCCTTCATGTCGTGGCCGGCGGAGAAGGCCGGACCGTTGGCCGCGATCACGACGCCGCGGACGGCCTTGTCATCGCGGATCTCGTTGAGCTCCGCATGCAGGCTGGCGATCATCGCCGCCGACAGGCTGTTGCGCGCGGCGGGGCGGTTCAGCGTCAGCACGGCGATCGGGCCTACGGTCTCGCGCAGCAGGATCGGCGGTTGCGGGGAGGGGGCGCGGGCAGCCTGGGCGGACATCGAAGCGTTTCCGTTGGATTATTGCATTTGAATGACGCAGATAACTTAATGTAACAGGGGAAGCGAAGCGAGGGTGGGGAACAGCATGGCGTCAGCGAAAATGAGCGTGGCAGAGGTCGAGCAGTTCCTCCGTCACGAGTTTCCCCAGGCGTTCAGCGGCGACGACATCACGATAGAAAGCGCGGACGGCCAGACCTGCCTTTTGCGCCAGCGCTACAGCGAAAGGATGCTGCGACCGGGGGGAACCGTGTCCGGCCCGACGCTGATGGCGCTGGCCGATTTCGCGATGTACGTGGTGCTGCTGTCCGCGATCGGGCCGGTCGGGCTCGCTGTCACCACCAATCTCAACATCAATTTCCTGCGCAAGGGCCAGCCGGGGCAGGACGTGCTGGCGGAGGCGCGGCTGCTCAAGCTCGGCAAGCGGCTGGCGGTCGGTGAGGTGAAACTGCTGTCCGGCAGCTCGCCCGATCCGATCGCCCATGTCACCTCGACCTATTCCATTCCAAATGTTTGAGCTTTTCGCAGGTAATATGGCACCATATTTTTAAGTAATTGATATTGCGATGCTAATTTCGGTCCATGGGCATTGACCGTTGCGCGTCTCTTCTCTAGAAAACCGCGCAGTCCGGCGCGGTGTTCGCGCCGATGCTCCCCGTCCACGGAAACTCTGACATGAAAACCTTTTCGGCAAAGCCGGCTGAGGTGACGAAGAAGTGGGTGCTGATCGACGCCAAGGGTCTGGTTGTCGGCCGCCTCGCCACCATCGTCGCCATGCGCCTGCGCGGCAAGCACCTCCCGACCTACACCCCGCACGTTGATTGCGGCGACAACGTCATCATCATCAATGCGCAGCATGCGGTCCTCACGGGGCGCAAGCGCGAGCAGAAGACCTATTACAAGCACACCGGCTATGTCGGCCACGTCAAGGAGCGCACCGCGCGCCAGATCCTCGAGGGCAAGCATCCCGAGCGCGTGCTCGAGAAGGCCGTCGAGCGCATGATCCCGCGGGGCCCGCTCGGTCGCGTGCAGATGGGCAACCTCCGTGTCTACGGCGGCGCCGATCATCCGCACGAGGCGCAGCAGCCCGAGAAGATCGACATCGCCAAGTTGAACCGCAAGAACACGAGGGCCGCATAACATGGCCGAATCCATCCAGTCGCTCGACCAGCTCTCGCAGCTCAAGACGGCGGCGGCGCCCGACGCCCCCAAGCACGAGAAGAAGGTCGACAAGTTCAACCGCGCCTATGCCACCGGCAAGCGCAAGGACGCGGTCGCCCGCGTCTGGATCAAGCCGGGCGCCGGCAAGGTCACCGTCAACTCGCGCGAGGTCGAGGTCTATTTCGCCCGTCCCGTGCTGCGCATGATGATCGAGCAGCCGTTCTCGGTGGCCCAGCGTTCCGGCCAGTACGACGTGATCTGCACGGTTGCCGGCGGCGGCCTGTCCGGCCAGGCCGGCGCGGTCCGTCACGGCATCTCCAAGGCGCTCACCTATTTCGAGCCGGAGCTGCGCTCCGTGCTCAAGAAGGGCGGCTTCCTGACCCGCGACTCCCGCGTGGTCGAGCGCAAGAAGTACGGCAAGGCCAAGGCCCGCCGGTCCTTCCAGTTCTCGAAGCGTTAATCGCTTCGGTCACATTCGCTGCGAAAGCGGCTTCAATGAGATGCAAAAGGGCGCTGATTTCAGCGCCCTTTTTGTTGTTCGTTTGTATGCAAATTGATGGCGTGTTTCCCGAAAACTTGGCCTCCCGCGAAAACCTGAATGGAACTCGCGCGACCTAGCGTCGCATTCGGAAGGGCGCGCAAACGGCTGGGGCCGGTCGCGTAACTGCTATGTCTTAAAGGGGGCCGACATGATGTCGCTCGATAGCATCACGCTCTATTTGGTCGCCACCATGGTTGCCGCACTGCTCGGCGCCATGATGGTGTTTTTCGGCAGGCAGGAGAACAGCCCTGCACTGAAATGGTGGGGCACCGCGTATCTGCTCGGTGCCGCCTCCGTCGCGCTGTGGACCGCAGCCGGCGACAGGCTGGGCCCGCATCTTTACCTTGCGCTGAACGCGGTCGGCTTCGTCGCCTGCGGCATGGTGTGGAATGCGGCGCGCGTCTTCCACGGTCGCAAGCCGAACTGGCCGGGCCTCGTGCTCGGTGCGCTCGCCTGGGTCGCCGCCGTCACGCTGCTCGCCCCCGAGGCATCCATGTTGCGGATGATCGTCGGCGCCGGCATCGTCTCGGTTTATGCGGCACTGACCGCCAGCGAGCTCTGGACCGAACGGCGCAAGAGCCTGCAGCGGCGCTGGCCCGCCTTCGTGATGCCGGTGATGCATGGCTGCGTGTTGATGCTGCCGGTCCTGATCGGCAGCTTCCTGCGTCCGCACGATGCCGGCTTCTCCCAGAGCATCTGGGTCAAGGTGTTCGCGGTCGAACTGATCCTCTATGCCGTCGGCACCGTGTTCGTGATCTTCATGCTGGTGTCCGAGCGCACCGTGACCGCGCACCGCACCGCTGCGTCGACCGATCCCCTGACCGGCATGCTCAACCGCCGCGGCTTCTCGGAAGCCTGTGGCCGCGTGATCGAGCGCGAGGCCAAGGCCGGACGTCCCGTGACCGTGATGATCTTCGACATCGATCACTTCAAGTCGATCAACGACCGCTTCGGCCACCCCGCCGGCGACGAGATGCTGAAACTGTTCTCGACCGTCGTCGTCAGTAATCTGCGTATCACCGACATGTCGGGCCGCATCGGCGGCGAGGAATTCGCAGCACTGCTGCCGTGTTCGCTGGAGGAGGGCGTGCTGGTCGCCGAGCGCGTGCGCGAGGCGTTCGAGACCTCTGGCGTCGTGGTCGACGAGGGTCCGGTGGACACCACCGTCAGCATCGGCGTCGCCGGCGGGCCCGCCGGCACCGAGCTCGAGGTGCTGCTGGCATCCGCCGACACCGCGCTCTACCAGGCCAAGCGCGGCGGCCGTAACCGCGTCGAGGCGGCGGAGGAGCTGCCGCTGTCGCTGGAGAACTGGCGCCGCCAGAGCGCCGCGCGGATCAGTGCGCCGCAGCCGCGTCCGGCCACCGCCTGAGACGCAAGGCAGCATCGCGGTAATCCTCTGTTTACCATTCGATCCCTACCATTGCGGTCATGGAATCGATCCGTCGACAGAATCCGCAAGCTGCCCTGATGTCGCTCGAAGCCGCTGCAGCCTCGGCACGCAGCGGTTTCGCCTGTCTGTTCTCCACTGCGGATGAATACGAGAGCGCGCTGATCACCGAGCGCCGCGCGCAGGGGCGTTACACGCAAGGCCGCCGCAGCTACTGGCCGCTCGCGCTGTTCATCGGCTGCGCCCTGATCGTGGCGGGCAGCGTTCTGCTGCTCATCTGAGAGACCTGCATTTTTGGACCGACCAGGGCGCCGTTTCGGCGCCTTTTTCTTTTTCGCCGGCTGCGCTAGACACGCCTATCGAACAAAAAACGGGTGGAAACCGATGATCACCGAGATCGCGCAAATCGACGTCAAGCCGGGCAGCGAGAAGGATTTTGAGGCCGCCGTCGCCAAGGCCAAGGCCGCCTTCGGCCGCTCCAAGGGCTTTCACGGCTTCGAGCTGCACAAATCGATCGAAAAGCCGCAGCGCTACCGGCTGATGGTGAAATGGGCGACGCTGGAAAACCACACCGTCGATTTCCGCGGCTCGGAGAATTTCACCGAATGGCGCGGCCTCGTTGGCCAGTACTTTGCCTCGCCGCCCGAGGTCGAGCACACCGAGACTGTGCTCACGACCTGAGGGCTTATTTCTGGAGCATGATCTAATCGGAAAACCGCTGCACACTTTTCCGGATCATGCTCTACGCCGCTTCTGCCAGAGGCGCCGCCTCATAGGTCTTGAAATGGTCGATCATGACCTTGGCGATGGCCACTAGCGGCAGCGCCAGCGCCAGGCCCCAGATGCCGAACACGACGCCGAGCAGGATCTGGAACGCGAACAGCGTGGCCGGCGGGATGTCCAGCGCCTGCCGCTGCAGGATCGGCGTCAGCACGTAGCTCTCCATGGCGTGCACGCCCATGAAGAGCAGAAAGGCCGATAGCGCCGGGATCCAGCCCGAGGCGAGGCTCGCCAGCACCACGACGACGCCGGCGATGATGGCCCCGATGGTCGGGATGAAGGCGAGCAGGCCGGCCTGAATTCCCAGGATGAACGAGCTGGGGATGCCGATGACGGCAAGCCCGATCCAGGTCACCACGCCGACCGCGAGCATGACGATGATCTGCGCGATCAGCCAGCGCTCCAGCGTCTCGGCTGTGCGGTCGATGATCAGGGCGACGCGGGTGCGGTGCCTCGCCGGCGCCAGGAACAGCAGGCCGTCGTGATAGACGGCCGGCTGGGCGGCGAAGGCGAAGCCCAGGAACAGCACGATGAAGATGTTGCCGACACCGTGGATGGTGCCGAGCAGCAGCTTGAAAGTCTGGCTCACGATCGCCCCGCCGCTCGAGGCCAGCGCGCCGGCGCCGGGCAGGGGACCGCGCGAGGGCGCTGCTGGTGCGGGCGCCGTGTCCGAGGGCGCAGTGGCCGAGGCGTCGGTCGCGCCGTTGCCGAAATCGAAGAAGCTGGTGTCGATGCCGTGGTTGTCCAGGAACGACTTCACGTTCCCGATCTGCGACTTGATGGTCTTGCTCAGCAGCGAAGCCTGTTCGGCAATGGTGGCGCCGCCGAGATAGGCGATGCCGGCGAGCATCAAAGCGAGCGCGGTGCAGACGATCGCGAGCCGCACCGGATGCGGCAGGGGCACGCGGCGGCCGAGCGCGCCCGTCAGCGCGTTGAGGCCGAGACCGAGCAGCATGCCGGTGAAGATCAGCAGCAGGGTGGCGGCGAAATACCAGGTGAAGGCGAGCAGCGCGGTGAACAGCACGACGCCGATGCCCCCGACCGAGATCGCCCAAGCGAGGTCGCCGCGGGTCCGGGAGCGTTCATCTTTGGACGACATGGTCACATCGGGTCCTTTTCAGCGCAATGCGCGCTGCACTCTCTCGACAAACGCGCTTCGGATCAAGACCGCGTCAACGCGCTGGTTTGACGTCGGCGCGCCGACGGTGCAGAGCGATGAGGAAAGAACAATGGGGGCGGTTTGAGCTTCATCAGCAAATGGGCCGGTCTGCTCGGGCTTCTGGCCGTGATCGTGGTCGGCGACCAGATCCGGATCAACCGGCCCGGCCACAAATTTCGTCTCACGGTCGAGGTCACGACACCTGACGGCATCAAGACCGGATCCGGCGTTCTGGCCGTCGTGCCCGATCGCAACTATAACCGCGGCGGCCGCACCACCACGCGCGGGGAGGCCGTGTTCGTCGACCTCGGCCAGGCCGGCGCCAAAGGCAAGAATCTGGTGGCATTGTTGGCGCACCGGCAGGACGCGAAGCTGGACTTCGACGACATCAATTATGTCGCGCTCCGTGCCTATGGCGCCGCGCGCGGCAACCGCGTCTCGTTCAACGATATCCACCGGCAGACCGGCGTTGTCCCGGTGCAGGGAGACCTCGTGCCGGTGCTCGTCAGCTTTGGCGATCCCAAGGATCCCAAGACGGCGCGCCTTGTCGCCGCCGACCACGCGGAGGCGGTTCTGGGCGAGGGTTATGCGATCCGTGGCATCACGGTCGAAGTCGTGCCCACCGGGTTCTGGCCGGTTGATTTCGGTGGGGCGCTCGGAGAGCCCGTGACGCGCGGCATCGACGCGAAACTGCCATGGCTGGCCGCGCCGGGCGATCCGGCCGCGACCGCACTGCAGGCCGCCGGGCTGCCCGCCGGGGGCGAGGCCCGGGAGGCATTTGCGCGAAAATAGCATTGCCGTCCCGCGATCCCTTCTGTTGAATTTGTTCCAGCCCAAGGGCATGTTTGGAGAATCTTCTTATCGGAGAGGCGCGGAACGACAGATGAGAAAGCCGGTCGTCGGCGTGATCGGGAATGCCCATCGCGTCGAAAATCGATTTCAGGTCCAGATGGTCGGCGAGCGCAATTTGCGCGCCGTGGCCGAGGTTTCCGGTGGCCTGCCGATGATGTTCGCAGGTGCGCCCGATATCACCGATATCGGCGCGCTGCTCGACGTGGTCGACGGGATCGTGCTCACCGGCGCGCGCGCCAATGTCCATCCGACCCGCTTCAATGTCGACCCGTGTGAGCGCCACGAGCCGTACGATATCCATCGTGACGAGGTGGCGCTGGCGCTTTCGGTCGCCTGCGTCGCCCGCGGTGTGCCGCTGTTCGGCATCTGCCGCGGCCTGCAGGAGATGAACGTCGCCTTCGGCGGCTCGCTGCATCCCGAGATCCGCGAAATTCCCGGCCGCATGAACCATCGCATGCCCCGGCTCGAGAACGGCGAGATCCACCCCGATCCGACCGTGGTGTTCGCCGACCGTCACGACGTCGAGCTGACGCCGGGCGGGGCGTTCGCAAAACTGCTCGGCTGCGAGAAGATCAGGGTCAATTCGCTGCATGGCCAGGGCATCCTCGAGCCCGGCAAGCGCGTGCTGATCGAGGGTGTTGCCGAGGACGGCACCATCGAGGCGATCCGGATCGCGGAAGCCCCGACCTTCGCGCTCGGCGTGCAATGGCACGCCGAATACGATCCCCAGCGCAATCCGGTCAACCGCAAGCTGTTCGAAGCCTTCGGCGAAGCGCTGGTCGCGCGGCAGCGCGCGGCGGCGTAGGGCACGAGAGCGAAATCTGGCGCACAGCTGCGTCAAGCTCATCATTGCGAGCGCAGCGACTTGTTCGCCGAAGCCTTGGCGAAGGCGGAAGCAATCCAGAGTCTTTCCGCGGTGGGATTCTGGAATGCTTCGTCGCAAGAGCTCCTCGCAATGACGGAGTATGAGGTGACAGCTTGCTTCTCCGGGGACGCTGTCATTCCCCGCCTTGTGCGCAATTGCGCACTGGAGCGGGGAATCCGGTACGCCGCAGCTTATCGGTTCTATCACAACGGTCTCTGGAATACTGGATCGTGCGGTCCTAGTGCGCAATTGCGCACTGGCCGGGCGATGACGGTGAGTGAGTGTGCAGACACGCCTTCGCAGTCTCGCGGCGCATTTCGCCCGAGGCTTGCTGTCGTCGCGCTCTTTGAAAGCCAAAGGGCGCAGGGAAGGCCGGGCGCCGGCGGCACCCGCAAGTCCGTGCGCGACGAAGATGCACACGGGGTGGACCGCAGGTGATGCCGGTCGCCCGGCCTTCCCTGCGCGGCTGGTTTTTAACGGTGTCCTTCGTGCTCTCCCCGGGGAGCGATGCACTATTGCCCCCGTCGCCTTGCGGGAATGATCGATGCGCGTGCCCGGTCGGGCCGCCGCATCACCGCAAGCCTTGACGCACAGACCCCGGGCGTCAGGACCACACGACTTCTCCGTCCGCGGACGATCCCGCCGGAATATCCGGAAGCTTGCGTGTGCTCGCCCCCAGGCATCGACGAAACCGCTGTGACCGCGCCGGGTCGTATCGCGTCGCCTGAGGACTCACGGTTGCCCGCCCTGTCATCATGCCGAGCCGCGCCGGCGCTACCGCGTCCACCGCCACCCGGCCCGCATCTCGTGACGATCGCGAAGCGCCCCTTTGGCAGGCCGGGATGAGGCGCTTATGCCACAAATCCGAAATTCGGGAAAGTGGAATATTTTTACGCGGAGGGCTTGACCGGGTGTTTTGCCCGACGCTTCGCGGGATTGGCCATGGCAGGGACGCATTGCGCTATCCCAATGCCGGGAGCCGCTTTATCGGAAAGACTTGCTTGGTGGGTTCGGCAGATACACCTTAAGTTCTGTCCCGCGACGGAGGATGACTTTCATGAGCAGACCTGTGAAGACCGAAAGCGAGCTGATCGCCATGGCCAAGGCCGAGTTGAAGGTTCATGCCGACTGTCCCGATGGAATGACGATTTCGATCCTCCGCGATGGTCGTTCCTGGGAGTTTCGGGCCAGCGCAGATCGGGCCACCTCGGATCGGCCCGGCTACCCCGAATGCGTCGCCATGCTTGTCCAGATCGGCGATCACCTCTGCAAGCAGTACGACGTCGAGGGTTAGGCGGGTCCGAGAGCCGGATTGCCGGCTGCCCCGTGCATCGACCAAATTAGGCACAGTGACCCATTTTTGCGATCGCTGCGGCAAACTGTCCATTTTCCAGTTGACCACGAAATTGCTGACGGTAAAGGTGCCGTGCTTCACGCGCGGCCGAGACCCGAACACATCTCGGCGAAAACCGACAACAAGAACGAGCGGAAGCATCAGGAGGGTGAACTAGCTCCCGCGCAGACCTGGATGGTCGCTGATACAGCGCCATGGTCCTGCGCGTTCGGGGGTAGCACTCAGCAAGGGGGACAAGGCATCGATGCGCCCATTGTTGGCGGTGAGTACGGCTATCGACTGGCTGAACGAAAAGGTCGGTAGCGTCTGCAATATTCTGGTGCTCGCGGCCTGCGTGGTCAGCGCCGCAAATGCGATGATCCGGTATGCCTTCAGCTACAGCTCCAACAGCTGGCTCGAGACGCAGTGGTACATGTTCGCCGTCATCGTGATGTTCGGCTCGTCCTATACTTTCAAGCGCAACGAGCATGTGCGCGTCGAAATCCTCTACCTCATGCTGTCCGAGCGTGGCCAGCTGTGGCTCGACCTGATCGGGACATTGGTCTTCCTCGTCCCGGCGTGCCTGCTCCTCAGCTACCTCTCATGGGCGATGTTCTACAACTCGTTCATCATCGGAGAGATGTCCAACAACGCGGGCGGCCTCCTGCGGTGGCCGATCAAGTTCGTGCTGCCGGCCGGGTTCTTCATGGTCGCTCTGCAGGGCGTCTCGGAGGCCATCAAACGCGCCGCCGCCTTGCGCGGTGAAGTCACGATCGACGCAAAATATGAGCGGCCGACCCAATGATCACGATTGAGATGATGCCGCCGCTGATGTTCGGCGGGCTGGTCCTGGCCATGCTGATCGGATTTCCGGTCGCGTTCACGCTGGCTGCCCTCGGGCTTTCGTTTGGATTCCTCGCGATCCACGAGGGATTTTTCGGATTCAGCTTTCTCCAGGCCATTCCGGAGCGCATCTACGGCAGCGTTCTCGCCAACGAGCTGCTGCTGGCAATTCCGTTCTTCACGTTCATGGGCGCGATCCTCGAACGATGCGGCCTCGCCGAGGATATGCTGGATTCAATGGGGCAGCTGTTCGGCCCGGTTCGCGGCGGTCTTGGCTATTCCGTGATTATCGTCGGCTTCATCCTCGGTGCGATCACGGGGACGGTGGCGGCGCAGGTCATTGCGATGGCGCTGATCTCGATGCCGGTGATGATCCGCTACGGCTACAACATGCGCTACGTCACCGGCGTGCTCGCAGCCTCCGGCACCATTACCCAGCTGGTGCCTCCCTCGCTGGTTCTGATCGTGCTCGCGGACCAGCTCGGGAAGTCGGTCGGCGACATGTATCTGGGCGCCTGGGGCCCATCGATCCTCCAGATCGCACTCTTCGCCGGCTACACGTTTGCGCTGAGCGTGATCAAGCCGGGCCACGTCCCGGCGGTGCCCAAGGAAGCAAGGACGCTCACGGGCTGGGCGCTCTGGCGCAAATGCCTTCTGGGCATCATCCCGTCCGCCGTTCTGATCTTCGTGGTGCTCGGCACGATGATGCTTGGCCTTGCCACCCCGACCGAAGCGGGCGCGATGGGCGCCGTCGGCGCGATCGTCCTTGCAGTCATCCATCACAAGGATTTCAGCTCGGCTGGTCACAAGGTGCTGCTGGTCGGCGTTGCGGCGGCGGGCGTCGGCACGATCATCGGCATCTACCTCACGCCGAATCTGCCGTTCAAGATCGCGTTCGCGATTGCCTATCTCGCCGTCGCCTGGGTTTGCATCGAGGCCATCAGGATTCCGGACCTGCGCATGCTGGTCAAGCAGGGCTACGAGACCACGATGCGCATCACCTGCATGGTGACGTTCATCCTGATCGGATCGACCTGCTTCTCAATCGTCTTTCTCGGTTGCAACGGTGGGGTCTGGCTGGAGCACATGCTGACATCGCTGCCGGGCGGGGTCTGGGGCTTCCTGATCTTCATGAACCTGTTCATCTTCTTCATCGCCTTCTTCCTCGACTTCTTCGAGATCGCCTTCATCATCATCCCGATGATCGCGCCGATCGCGCAGAAGCTGCTCACCCCCGTGGTGGGGGCGGATGCCGCCTTGATCTGGTTCGGTGTCATGCTCTGCGTCAACATGCAGACCTCCTTCCTGCATCCTCCGTTCGGCTTTGCCTTGTTCTACCTGCGGGGCGTGGCGCCGAAAGAGGTCAAGAGCTCGGACATCTATTGGGGCGCGATGCCTTGGATCGGCCTGCAGGCGATCATGGTTGCGGTCGTCATCGCATTCCCGATCACGGTCACCGGGCTGCTGGATGCTCCCATCAAGGTGGATCTGGACAAGATCAAGATCGAAATTCCCGACGTCGAGCTGCCGCCGCCGCTCGATTTCGGCCAGCCGAAGAATTGAGAAAGGTCCCCGCCCGGGGATTGATCCCAAAATATTGCAGGGCTGTCGGTGACCTGCGAACGCTGCCCTTGCGCAGGGAGCCGCGGACCTCGATTGCGACGGCGCAACTGATCAGCAGGCTGGCGGAGTAGACGGTCGCGTCGCGCTGTGGCTAAGTCCAGGTCCAGAGCAGCGAAAGGGGAGCCCGATGCCGTATCTCCCATCTGGACATGACCGAGACTTCCGCGTCTGCAAGGTGCTTTCCGACCTGTTTTGCGCAATCTTGCTCGGGACCTTTTCCATCGTCTTCTTCGGCTGGGTCGGTGGCATTGTCGCGTTCGTTATCCTCGAAGCGTGCTTGATCGGGCTCGATTGGCTGATTCCGAGCGGCGACGACGCGGCTGGCGTTGTTCGCTAAGGGCAGCTCAATGGCCGAATCTCTCCCGCGACGGGATGGCCTCGCGATGAAGCGCAGCGCTACCGTCGCCGTCCTTTTCCTGCTCGCATCCGCCGCATTGGCCCAAAGCGCGCCGTAGGGCGGATTGGCGTAATCCGCCATCTTGTCTTGATGGGGCAGCTTCAATGCCCCGAGACGTACAGTCCGGATTATTTCCGGAGGACTGGGCAGGAGATAGCAGCACGGACGGTGCCTTTGGCGAACGTGCGTGAGCGTCACCAGCAGTCGGCGGATTACGCCTTCGGCTAATCCGCCCTGCGTAAACCAATCAGTAGGAATTGGTCCGCCCCGATTTTTGCGGCTCTGATTTGTTCTTTGAGAACGAAGTGGAGTCAGATGCGGAACGAAAGTGGATGGCTCGAAGCCGCCTCACATCGTCCGCTCCATCCGTCGCGCGCGATAGGCCTGCGGCGACATCAAGGTGAGCTTGCGGAACGCCTTGCGAAAGCTGCTCTCGTCCTCATAGCCGGTCGTGCGCGCGATCGCCTTGATCGGCTGCGTCGTCGACCTCCTGGTCGAGGTCGAAGGGCAGGGCAGCCCGGATTTCCGCCGCAACGTCTGGGTCAGGATCGAGGAGCAGGAGCCCACGCACTGGTCGCTCGGCGGCATGCAGCCGACAGCTGAGATCATCGCGAGCACGTTCGGCGCGATCGGGACGGACGGGGTGCGGATCGCGCGGCGCTAGCAGCGCGGAATGCGTGGGCGGATCAGCTCAAGGCATGGTCCGCCAGCCGCCGCCCCGTTGCTCAACCGATCTGCGGGGCGGTTTCCATTGCATCGCACAATCACGACAGGGGCCTGCACCAGCACACGGCTGCATTGAGGTTCGAGAGACCAACACCATATGCTCTGCAAGGGAGCCCTGCCGTGCAGACCATGAAGGCGGCCCTCGTTGCGGCGATTGGCGTCGTTGCTTTGATCTGCTGCCTCCTTCCCAGCTCAGCGGAGGAGAACAGCCGCCTTGCACTGATTGTGTCGATCGAGGGGGCCATTGGCCCTGCGTCGGCCAGTTACGTGAAGGAGGCCTTGGCCAAGGCAAGCGAACGGCGCGCCGAGGTCGTGCTTCTGAGAATCAACACACCCGGCGGTCTCAATTCCAGCATGCGCGAGATCATTGCGGATGTGCTGGCCTCGCCCGTCCCTGTCGTCGGTTACGTCGCTCCCTCCGGCGCCCACGCGGCGAGCGCGGGGACCTATATCCTCTATGCGACCCATATCGCGGCGATGGCGCCGGGCACCAATATCGGTGCGGCAACGCCGGTGCAGATTGGCGGACCGCTGCCGGGGCTGCCGAGCGGTACACCGGACAAGGGCAGCAAGGACAAGAAGGACGGCGACCAGCAGAGCGAGCCCAAGGATCAGTCCAAGGATCAGTTCAAGGATGCGATGACGGCAAAGGTGACCAATGACGCGGTTGCCTTCATCCGCAGCCTTGCGGAGCTGCGTGGCCGCAATGCGGACTGGGCGGAGAAGGCGGTCCGTGAGGCCGCCACTCTCTCTGCCAACGGCGCGCTGCAGTCCCATGCCATCGAACTCGTCGCGCGCGATCAGGCTGAGTTGCTGAGGCAGCTCGATGGCCGCGAGGTCGAGGTTGCGGGCGGCAAGACGCAGCGTCTCGCGACGAAGGATGCCGTCGTCGAAGCCATCGACCCCGGATGGATATCCCGCTTCCTGGCGGTCATCACCGATCCGAATGTGGCGTTCATTCTCCTGATGGTCGGCATCTACGGCCTGATCTTCGAGTTCATGTCTCCCGGGGCCGTCGCTCCCGGCGTGGTCGGCGCGATCTGCCTGCTGATCGGTCTCTATGCGCTCAATTTGCTGCCGATCAGCTATGCCGGCCTTGCCCTGATGCTGGTTGGCATCGTGCTTCTCACCGTCGAAGCCTTCAATCCGACGGTAGTGATCGGTCTCGGGGGGATCATCGCTTTCGTGCTGGGAGCGCTGATGCTCTTCAGGGTCGAGGCGCCCGGTTACCACCTGTCGTGGTGGGTGATCGGCATCACGGCAGCCGTGTTCGCCGGCTTTGCTCTGGTCGTGCTTGGTTCGCTTCGGCGTGCCGCCCGGGCTCCGGAGCGGGTCGGCGCGCAGGCGATGCGAGGCTTGCCCGCCGAGGTTCTCGACTGGAGTGGGAGCGAAGGTCACGTCTTCGCCCATGGTGAACGCTGGCAGGCGCGCGGCGCCGAAACGTTCAAGCCCGGAGAGACGGTCGAAGTCGCGAACGTCGTCGACCTGACGCTGCTGATACGGCGCGCACCGGCCAGGACCGGTGAGGGAGGTACATCATGATGCTGGAATATCTGACTTATGCGGCGCTTCTGCTGCTTGTCATCATGTTTCTATCCCAGGCCATTCGGATCCTGCGCGAATACGAGCGTGGCGTCATCTTCACGCTCGGCCGTTTCACCGGCGTGAAGGGCCCGGGCCTCATCATCCTCATTCCGGTCGTGCAGCAACTCGTCAAGGTCGACCTCCGGGTGATGGTGCAGGTCGTGCCGCCGCAGGACGTGATTTCGCGGGACAACGTGTCCGTCAAGGTCAACGCCGTTCTGTACTTCCGCATCGTCGATCCCGAACGTGCCATCATCAAGGTCGGCGATTACATGGCCGCCACCAGCCAGCTCGCGCAGACGACGTTGCGCTCGGTGCTCGGCAAGCACGAGCTCGACGAGATGCTTGCCGAGCGCGACAGGTTGAACGCCGACATCCAGGAGATCCTCGACAAGCAGACCGACGTCTGGGGCATCAAGGTGACCGGCATCGAGATCAAGGACGTCGATATCAACGAAACCATGGTGCGCGCGATTGCCAAACAGGCCGAGGCGGAGCGCCTGCGGCGTGCCAAGGTGATCAATGCGATGGGCGAGCAGCAGGCTGCCGAAAAGCTCGTCGAGGCCGGCCGGATTCTCGCGCAGGAGCCGCAGGCGATGCAGCTGCGTTACTTCGCGGCCCTGCACGATATCGCGGGCGAACGGTCGTCGACCGTGGTCTTTCCGCTGCCGACGGGCTTGCTCGACCATTTTATGCCGCGGCGGGATAATCCTTAGCGACAAGCATTGGGCTGACCCATCTTCGGCCCCATTGGGCGTGTCGAATATCGCTCCCAACTTGAACGGGAGGAGAATTCGATGACGAAGCATGCCTCAAGACCTGCAATCCACCGCCGAAATCGGCCATTAATCCTCGCCGTTCCGCTGATCGCCCTCGCACTTTGGTCGTGGGGGATTGCCACGGCGCAGGCCGCGGAATCGGGCAGCCTGCCGCGCATTCTTGTGCTTGCGACCGGCGGCACCATCGCAGGCCAGGCCGACGCGCGAGCGACCGGCGCCTACAAATCCGGCCAGATCTCGGGCGAGCAACTGATGCAATCGGTGCCGGGGCTGGACAAGCTCGCGAAGCTGAATGCCGAGCAGATCTCGTCGATCGGATCCCAGGACATGAACGACAAGGTCTGGTTTGCGCTGGCCCGTCGCATCCAAGAGGCCTTCGACAAGAACGAGGCCGATGCAATCGTCATCACCCACGGCACCGACACGCTGGAGGAGACCGCGTTCTTTCTCGACAACGTGGTGCGCGGCGACAAGCCGGTGGTGATCGTCGGCTCGATGCGGCCGGCGACGGCGGTGAGCGCCGACGGTCCCGGCAATCTCTACGAAGCGGTGCAGGTGGCGGCCGACCCGCGCTCGCGCGGCCGCGGTGTGCTGGCGGTGCTGAACGACAAGATTCAGGGCGCGCGCTCGGTCACCAAGACCAACACCACCAGCATCGAGACGTTCAGTTCCGCCAATGACGGGCCGGTCGGCTATGTCGACACCGCCGGCGGCATTCGCTTCATGGCGCAGGCTCCCGGCTTCAAGCGCGCGACCTACCAGCTTCCGGCCGGCGAGCAATTGCCGCGCGTCGCGATAATCTACTCGCACGCCAACATGGACGCCGTTCCGATCGAGGATGCCATTGCGCACGGCGCCAAGGGCATCGTGCTGGCCGGCGTCGGCGACGGCAACACCTCGAAGCCGGCGCTCGATGCGCTCGAAGCGGCGGCCAAGAAGGGCGTCATCGTGGTTCGCTCGACGCGGGTTCGCTCGGGTTTCGTCACGAGGAACGTCGAGGTCGACGACGACAAGAACGGCTTCGTCGTGTCCGAGGACCTCAATCCGCAGAAGGCGCGCGTGCTCACGCAATTGCTGATCGCGGGCGGCGTGACGGCGCCGGCCGAGCTGCAGAAGGCTTTTACGGCGACCTGGTAGCGGGCAGGTCGTACACGCTACGATTCAAACGAAAAGGCGCTCCTTGCGGAGCGCCTTTTGCTTGTCGCAGACGTCCGGGCTGCTTAGCCCGAATAGTACATCTCGAACTCGACCGGATGCGGGGTCATTTCGAAGCGGGCGACTTCGGTCATCTTCAGCTCGATATAGGCGTCGATGAAGTCGTCGTCGAACACGCCGCCGGCCTTGAGGAAGCCGCGGTCCTTGTCGAGGTTTTCCAGCGCCTCGCGCAAGCTACCGCACACGGTCGGGATCTGCTTCAGCTCTTCCTTCGGCAGGTCGTAGAGGTCCTTGTCCATCGCCGGACCCGGATCGATCTTGTTCTTGATGCCGTCGAGGCCGGCCATCAGCATCGCGGCGAAGCCGAGATACGGGTTGGCCATCGGATCGGGGAAGCGCACCTCGACGCGCTTGGCCTTCGGCGAAGCGGTGTAGGGGATGCGGCAGGAGGCCGAGCGGTTGCGCGCGGAGTAGGCGAGCAGCACCGGCGCCTCATAGCCCGGGACCAGACGCTTGTAGGAGTTGGTCGACGGGTTGGTGAAGGCGTTGATCGCCTTGGCGTGCTTGATGATGCCGCCGATGTAATGCAGGCAGGTCTCCGACAGGTCGGCGTATTTGTTGCCGGCGAACACCGGCTTGCCGTCCTTCCAGATCGACTGGTGCACGTGCATGCCCGAGCCGTTGTCGCCGAAGATCGGCTTCGGCATGAAGGTGGCGGTCTTGCCGTAGATGTGCGCGACCTGGTGGATGCAGTACTTGTAGATCTGCATGTGGTCGGCCATCAGCGTCAGCGTGTCGAACTTCATGCCGAGCTCGTGCTGGGCGGACGCGACCTCGTGGTGATGCTTCTCGACCTTGACGCCCATCTTGGCCATGGCGCCGAGCATCTCCGAGCGCATGTCCTGCACCGAGTCCTGCGGCGGCACGGGGAAGTAGCCGCCCTTGGTGCGGATGCGGTGGCCGAGATTGCCGCCTTCATATTCGGTGTCGGAGTTGGTCGGCAGCTCCGAGGAGTCGAGCCGGAAACCGGTCTTGTAGGGCTCTGCCGAATAGCGCACGTCGTCGAACACGAAGAACTCGGCTTCGGGGCCGACGAACACGCTGTCGCCCACGCCCATCGACTTCACCATGGCCTCGGCCTTCTTGGCGATGCCGCGGGGGTCGCGGTTGTAGGGCTCGCCGGTGGTCGGCTCGAGCACGTCGCAGGTGATGACCATGGTGGTCTCGGCGAAGAACGGGTCGATCGTCGCGGTGACCGGATCGGGCATCAGGCACATGTCGGACTCGTTGATCGCCTTCCAGCCGGCGATCGAGGAGCCGTCGAACATCGTTCCTTCGGCGAAGATGTCATCGTCGATCATGCTGACGTCGAACGTCACATGCTGCCACTTGCCGCGCGGATCGGTGAAGCGCAGGTCGACGTACTTGACGTCGTTGTCCTTGATCGATTTCAGGACGTCTTTGGCGGTCTTCATGCATACCCCTTTTGGCTCTGCGGGTCGGTTTCCAGATGAGCAAAATTATTCTCGCTCGGGCGAGTTTTGCGCGACCGCACAAACGAAATCAGGCCGCCGAAGCAGCCTTCTTTCTAGTCGGAGTGTCGCAAAATTCGGGATAGCACCCGGCTCAGATAGCGTCCAGCCCGGATTCGCCGGTTCGGATGCGGATCGCCTCTTCGATGTTGGAGACGAAGATCTTACCATCGCCGATGCGACCGGTCTGCGCTGCACGACGGATGGCGTCGATGGCGCGCTCGACCAGATCGTCGCCGATCACGATCTCGATCTTCACCTTGGGCAGGAAGTCGACGATGTATTCTGCGCCGCGGTAGAGCTCGGCGTGCCCCTTCTGCCGGCCAAAGCCCTTGGCTTCGGTGACGGTGATGCCCTGAAGGCCGACTTCCTGAAGCGCTTCCTTCACCTCGTCGAGCTTGAATGGCTTGATGATGGCTTCGATTTTCTTCACTGCGCGCCTCCCGGCCTTTCGATCAAATAGCAACGTCTTCGTCAGGATGCGCTTTTCTTAACGCACGATCTTGTCTTCGCTATGCCGGGATCCCTGACCAATCCGGCAACAACGGCCGGCCACACTTTGATAAATGCCAGTGAGCACGACGAACCGAAGCGGCTTCCTCGAAAGCAGGGTCTATGCCAAGTTGCAAATGCCCTGATTATTGGAGCGTTATCAGCCTTTTAACGAGCATCTCTGAGTAGTGGTGCCGACCTGCACAAAATACCGAAGACTACGAAATAGGCAAACGGTTCAATATGTGTGCAGATCGATGTTCCCGAGGGTGGGGCGGCACGGAACGTGCCTGTTGAAAAGGCGTTTGGACCAGGGAAGTGGCATGGAAGTTCTGACCACCGCTGAAATGCAGCGCGCCGACCAGCTCACCATCGCGGCCGGCACGCCCGGTTTCAAGTTGATGCTGAGCGCGGGCCAGGCCGTCACTGATGCCGCCCAGGCGCTGGTGGAGGAGGGGCCGATTCTGATCGTGGCCGGCCCCGGCAACAATGGCGGTGATGGGTTTGTCGCAGCCGCCGAGCTCGCCGCGCAGGGGCGGGAGGTCTCAGTCATCCTGATGTGCGAGCGCGACCAGCTCCAGGGCGACGCGGCCTCCGCCGCGCGCGGCTGGAAGCACCCGGTGCTCCCGTTCAATCCGCAGGCGATCGGACGGCCGGCGCTGATCATCGATGCGCTGTTCGGCGCAGGCCTCAGCCGTCCCGTCGATGGCGAGGCGCGCGCGATGATCGAGGCGATCAACGCCAACGGCGCCCCCGTGCTCGCGGTCGACCTGCCGAGCGGCATCAACGGCACCAGCGCGGGGGTGATGGGCGCGGCGGTGAACGCCACCGAGACCGTCACCTTCTTTCGCAAGAAGCCGGCGCATCTCTTGCTCCCCGGCCGGATGCATTGCGGCCGCGTGCGCGTCGCCGACATCGGCATCGACGCGCAGGTGCTCGACGAGATCGCGCCGCAGACGTTCGAGGACGATCCGGATGTCTGGGGCGCCGCTTTTCCGGTGCCGCGTATCGACGGCCACAAATACGCGCGGGGGCATGTGTTGGCGGTCTCCGGCGATGCGGCGGCGACCGGCGCTGCGCGGCTGGCCGCGCGCGGGGCACTGCGGGCAGGGGCAGGCCTGGTGACGCTGGCAAGCCCGCGCGAAGCGCTCGCGATCAACGCGGCCGCGCTCACGGCCGTCATGATTCGCCCCGTCGATACCGTCGTCGAGTTCGGCGAGCTGCTCGGCGACAAGCGCTACAACACCTGCATGATCGGTCCCGGCGCGGGTATCGGAGAGCGCACCTGCGATCTCGTTCACACCGCGCTCAGTGCGCAGCGTCGTCTGGTGCTCGATGCCGATGCCCTGACGAGCTTTGCCGCAACCCCCGAGCGCCTGTTCGAATCGATCAAGTCATCAAAAGACAATGCGGTGGTGCTGACCCCGCACGAGGGCGAATTCCCGCGCCTGTTCTCCGACCTCAGCAACAAATTTCCGGGCCGCTCCAAGCTGGAGCGCGTGCGCGATGCCGCCGAGCGCTCCGGCGCCGTCGTGCTCCTGAAGGGACCCGACACCACGATCGCCGCCCCCGACGGCCGCGCCACCATCGCGGCCAACGCGCCGCCCTGGCTCGCCACCGCGGGCGCCGGCGACGTCCTCGCCGGCATCATCGCAGGGCTGCTAGCGCAAGGCGTGCCGGCGTTCGAGGCCGCCAGCATCGGCGTCTGGATGCATGGCGAGGCGGGACGCGAAGCCGGGCCGGGCCTGATCGCGGAGGACCTGACCGAGACGCTGCCGGCCGTGCACCGGCGGATTTATGATGCGCTGGGGGTGGAGTACTGAGCTGTTCGCTACGGCGGGTAGGCTGGGTAGTGCGCAGCGAGACCGATCCTACAAGAGATCACTCCACCCCTTACCACCGCAGCGTCCCGTAGGGTGGGCAAAGCGAAGCGTGCCCACGTGCCTGCCGAAAAATTAAAAATGGTGGGCACGGCGCGAAGAGCGCCTTTGCCCACCCTACGGAGCCGAGCGTTGAGTGCGCTTAGCTCACTCCACCCCATACCAGCGCACCAGCCGCGGCGCGGCCCAGTCCGTGACGACGGATTCGAGCAGCCATTGTCCGGATGCGGTCGCCGCGAAGGCGATGCGCTGGGTCTGGCCGGGCTCGACCGCGAGCGTGTCGAGCCAGTAGGGCTTCCAGCCGTCGTCGAGCTTGTCGAGCAGGCGGAAGTGGTGGCCGTGCAGATGGAAGACGGTCGACATTGGGCCGGGGTTCTTGAGGGCCAGCACGACGGTGCGGCCGGGCTTAGCGCGGAAGGCCGGGGCGGAGGATCTGGAGAAGTCGGCACACCGTGCCCACCCAGCATCGGCTGCGCCGAGCGCGACATCGAACCGCAGGGCGCCTCTGAGATCGAGCTTGTCGGGCAGGTCGTTGGAAGGGAGCGCCTGCGGCGGCAACAGCGGCGCGCGGCGCTCCAGCCTGCCGGAGACGGCAAGCGAGCCGATCGGATGCGCCTCCTTGCCGTCATGGAGCAGAATCGGGGCCGAGCTGGCCGCATCCACGATGGCATCGGCACGCCCGCCCGGGGCCAGGATCAGAGCGCCATTGCGCGCCGGAAACGGTTCGGCTGGTTGTCCGTCCAGGGCCATCACCCGGACGTCGTGGTTTTCTAATTTGATCGCCAGAACAGTGCGTTGGGAGCCGTTGATAAAGCGCAGCCGCAAACGCTCACCAGCTGCAGCTGAGAGTTCAAATGAAGTCTGTCCATTAAGCGTATAGAGCGGCGTCGCGTCCTTTGGAGCGCGTCCCGGGGGGAGTGCGGTGCCGTCTGACCGCAGCCGCCACTCCTCGATCAGCAGGACCTCGTCGCGATCGACGATGCCCGTGTTTGCCTCCTGCGCGATGACCGGAAGCGGGCGCGCAGGCCGCGTCAGGACGTCCTCGAACAGGCGGAAGTCCGCCAGCAGGGTTCCCGCGCTTGGTACTGAAATAATTGAGGTTTCGGTCGTCCCCGGCGGGGCGGGCGCGCGCCCGCGCAGCGGGTCGGCCGCGGCTGGGCCATTGAGGCCGTACCAGGTTGGGGCAAGCGGGACAGGCAGGTCGTTGCGAAACACCACCTCGCAGCGATCTCCGCGCTTGAGACGGACGTTTCCGAGGTGGCTTACGGCGGCCAGCTCCCAGATTGGTGTAGCGGGCTGACCCGGCCTGAGAGCCAGGGTTTGCGGCCTTGCCTGAAGGGAAAGCTGGGCGGTCAGGGCCGGCGCGGCACTGCTGGCGACCAACCCGGCCGCCGAGGTGCCAAGGCCGGTGCCAAGCCCGGCGGCAAGGCCGGCCAAAAGCTCACGTCGGGTCGGGTCAAAGAACCGCGTTTTCATGGGCCGATCCGGACCACGCCACGCTGGATAAGTCCAGCCATCGTGCCTACGTAAAGCCTGCCTCCATCGGGCCATTTTTTTGCTGCGAACAGTCAGGCACATGTTATAAGCCCGGCCGCCCGCGGCATCGCGGCCGGTTTGGATGCAAATTCACGCGGGCGTGGCGGAACTGGTAGACGCGCTGGATTTAGGTTCCAGTGACGAAAGTTGTGGGGGTTCGAGTCCCTCCGCCCGCACCAAGCGCTTATCGCGTTTGCACGGATTACGAGACCTGCTTTCGCGCGGAGTTTGTCCGCCGGGAGCCGGTTCGATGAAGCACCGGCGTTGAGGCGTTTGCCTCGCGCTGGATCGATTGATGACAGCGTCCCGATGCATGCGCGCCGGGACCGAACGAGAAGAAGATTGGACGCCATGCAGGTCACAGAGACCCTCTCGGAAGGTTTGAAGCACGAGTTCAAGATCAGCGTTCCCGCGTCTGATCTCGACGCCAAGGCTGGTGCCAAGCTCGTTGACCTCAAGGACAAGGTCCGCATCAACGGCTTCCGTCCCGGCAAGGTGCCGGTTGCTCACCTGAAGAAGGTCTACGGCCGCTCGGTGATGGCCGAGACCATCGACCAGACCATCCGCGACACCAACACGCAGCTGTTCTCCGAGCGCGGCTTCCGCCTTGCGACCGAGCCCAAGATCACCATGCCGAGCGAGCAGGCCGAGGTCGAGGAGCTGCTGAGCGGCAAGACCGATCTGACCTACACGGTTGCGATCGAGGTGGTGCCGGCGATCGCGCTCGCCGACTTCAAGTCCTTCCAGGTCGAGAAGCCCGTCGCCGACGTCACCGACGCCGATGTCGACGAGGCGATCAAGCGCATCGCCGACACCAACCGCGGCTATGCCGCGAAGGCCGAGGGCGAAAAGGCCGCCTCCGGCGACCGCGTCACCATCAACTTCAAGGGCTCCATCAACGGCGAAGTCTTCGAGGGCGGCACCGGCGAAGGCATCCAGGTCGTGATCGGCTCCAACACCTTCATTCCCGGCTTCGAGGAGCAACTGATCGGCATCGGCGCGGGCGAGACCCGCACGCTGAAGGTGTCGTTCCCGAAGAACTACATGAACGACAAGCTCGCCGGCCAGCCGGCCGAGTTCGAGACCACCGCGACCTCGATCGAGGCGCCGCAGGACATCGCGATCGACGACGAGTTCGCCAAGACGCTTGGCCTGGAATCGCTGGACAAGCTCAAGGAAGCCGCGCGCGAGCGTCTGAACGTCGAGTTCGCCGGCGCGACGCGCCAGCGCGTCAAGCGCGCGCTGCTCGACCGCCTCGACGAAGCCCATCGCTTCGAGGCGCCGCCCTCGCTGGTCGACGAGGAGTTCAATCTGATGTGGAACTCGGTCAAGGCCGAGATGGACTCCGCCGGCAAGACCTTTGCCGACGAGGACACCACTGAAGACAAGGCCAAGGAGGAGTACCGCAAGATCGCCGACCGCCGCGTGCGGCTCGGTCTCGTGCTCTCCGAGATCGGCGAGAAGAACAAGATCACCGTGACCGACGACGAGGTCGGCCGCGCCGTGATCGAGCGCGCCCGCTCGATGCCCGGCCGCGAGAAGGAGGTCTGGGACTATTACCGCAGCAACGCCCAGGCGTTGGCCCAGCTCCGTGCACCGATCTATGAGGACAAGGTCGTCGACTTCATCCTCGAGCTCGCCAACGTGACCGAGAAGAAGGTCTCGCGCGAGGACCTCTACAAGGACGACGAAGCGGAAAAGACCGCGGCCTGAGGCCCGTTCCGATACCATCGGAATGGGGCTCTGAGGCAGCCATCCATTAAGGATGATCAGCGAAGAGGCCCAGCTAGCCAGATGGCCGGCTGGGCCTCTTTGTGCGAATCAGCTTCAACTGCCCGACGGATTAAGCCTTAATGCGCTCCGCACTTGTCAGGCGCGAATTGGGCTATATCTGTCGGTACGCCTTCTACCTCTACCAAGTTCCTGCATCACGGGACGTCCATCGGCCTTCAGCAGATCCAGCTCAAACTGGCAGTCAAGCCTGGCGATGTCCGCCTCTTAAAAACCCTAGGTGACTCATGCGCGATCCGGTTGAAACCTACATGAACCTCGTGCCCATGGTGGTCGAGCAGACCAACCGTGGCGAGCGCGCCTACGACATCTTCTCGCGCCTCTTGAAGGAGCGCATCATCTTCCTGACCGGTCCGGTCGAGGATGGCATGTCGACGCTGGTCGTCGCACAGCTGTTGTTCCTCGAGGCGGAAAATCCGAAGAAGGAAATCTCGATGTACATCAATTCGCCGGGCGGCGTGGTGACGTCGGGCCTTGCGATCTACGACACCATGCAGTTCATCCGCCCGCCGGTCTCGACGCTGTGCACGGGGCAGGCGGCCTCGATGGGCTCGCTGCTGCTCGCCGCCGGCGAGAAGGACATGCGCTTCTCGCTGCCGAACGCGCGCATCATGGTGCATCAACCCTCCGGCGGCTTCCAGGGCCAGGCCACCGACATCATGCTGCACGCGCAGGAAATCCTGAACCTGAAGAAGCGGCTCAACGAGATCTACGTGAAGCACACCGGCCAGACCTACAAGGCGATTGAGGACGCGCTGGAACGCGACAAGTTCCTGACCGCAAGCGACGCCAAGGAGTTCGGCCTGGTCGACAAGGTCATCGACAAGCGTGCCGAGGAACCGGCGGCGGCGAAGGCCCCGTAGCACTACTGGGGCTCTGCGGCGATCCCTTGTCAGGCCCTTGGGCAACTCCTTGGGATCGCCTCATACTGTCAGTTGGCGTTCACGCTATGGACGCGTGCGCGCGTCGCAAAACGGTATTTGCGCCCTGCGACAAGCAGAAAGTTCCGCTTTCGTGCTTGTTTTTCGTGGTAATCCAGCAACGCCGGGGTGATTTCGATCACTTCGCCCGTGCCAAGACCGGAAATCACGGTATTGTCACGGGTAGCCGGCGACCCCCGATTAGCGAATTCTTGATAGTCGGGTGACAGCATGGTTGGCTACGATTGATCGGCTATGATCGCGGAGAATCGAGTGACCGTGATTCGCACGGGATGTAACGCGTAGGGTCTTTTTTGGTACGGAATTTGCTCTACTTAAGCTTCATGCCGACCACCGTGTCGGAATGGAGCGATCGAGCGGAACGGGATCGAACCGCGGACGGAGACATGAATGAGTAAGGTCGGCACGAGCGACTCCAAGAACACGCTATATTGCTCGTTCTGCGGCAAGAGCCAGCACGAAGTCCGCAAACTGATCGCGGGTCCCACGGTCTTCATCTGCGACGAGTGCGTCGAGCTCTGCATGGACATCATCCGCGAGGAAAACAAATCCTCGCTGGTCAAGTCGCGCGACGGCATTCCGACGCCGAAGGAAATCTGCAAGGTCCTGGACGACTACGTGATCGGCCAGAGCCATGCGAAGAAGGTCCTGTCGGTCGCGGTGCACAACCACTACAAGCGCCTCAACCACCAGACCAAGCACAACGACGTCGAGCTCGCGAAGTCGAACATCCTGCTGATCGGTCCGACCGGCTCGGGTAAGACGCTGCTCGCGCAGACGCTCGCCCGCATCCTGGACGTGCCGTTCACCATGGCCGATGCGACGACGCTGACCGAGGCCGGCTATGTCGGCGAGGACGTCGAGAACATCATCCTGAAGCTGCTCCAGGCCGCCGACTACAACGTCGAGCGCGCCCAGCGCGGCATCGTCTACATCGACGAAATCGACAAGATCAGCCGCAAGTCCGACAATCCCTCGATCACGCGCGACGTGTCGGGTGAGGGCGTGCAGCAGGCGCTGCTCAAGATCATGGAAGGTACGGTGGCTTCGGTCCCGCCGCAGGGCGGCCGCAAGCATCCGCAGCAGGAATTCCTGCAGGTGGATACCACCAACATCCTGTTCATCTGCGGCGGTGCCTTCGCCGGCCTCGAGAAGATCATCTCGGCGCGCGGACGGTCGACCTCGATCGGCTTCGCGGCCCAGGTGATGGCGCCGGAAGACCGCCGTACCGGCGAGATCTTCCGTCACGTCGAGCCTGAAGACCTCCTGAAGTACGGCCTCATCCCCGAGTTCGTCGGCCGTCTGCCGGTCGTGGCGACGCTCGAGGACCTCGATGAGACCTCGCTGAAGAAGATCCTCACCGAGCCGAAGAACGCGCTGGTGAAACAGTACCAGCGGCTGTTCGAGATGGAGAACATCGAGCTGACCTTCGCCGACGAGGCGCTTGGCGCGGTTGCCCGCAAGGCGATCGAGCGCAAGACCGGTGCGCGGGGCCTTCGTTCGATCCTCGAGGCGATCCTGCTCGAGACCATGTTCGATCTGCCGGGCCTGGAAGGTGTGGAAGAGGTCGTGATTTCGCGCGAAGTCGTGGAAGGAACGGCGCGTCCGCTCTACATCTACGCCGATCGGTCCGATCGCGCCGTCGAGAACGCCAGCGCCTGATCTTTCGGCGCTGGAACGCTCCAATTGTATCCTCAAACTGGGCTGCGGAAATGTATCTCCGCAGCCGGTGTTGCGTCGCTTACCGCGTTGCGTAAGCGCCTGATGGCGCGCGTTTTTCAATGACTTGACACCCCCCGGGTCGATAGCCACCTAATGTCGGCGGCGAGCGAAAATTCTCTTCCAGATTCGCCTCAGTTCCGATCCGGCGAGCCGGTCCAACGCGATAAACGGACCGATCGGTTTTGCGGATCACCTCGGCACCTTGTGGCGGTTGCGCATGAGCATGGCGGGCTGCGTGCAAGGGGGCAAAGCAAAAGGAAAAGGCCATGACTAATCCAAAACCCCGGCCAACCATCGTTCATGGCGAAACGCACGCCTATCCCGTGCTGCCGCTGCGCGACATCGTCGTCTTCCCGCACATGATCGTTCCGCTCTTCGTCGGTCGCGAGAAGTCGATCCGCGCGCTCGAAGAGGTGATGAAGAACGACGCGCTGATCATGCTCGCGACGCAGAAGAACGCGTCCGACGATGATCCGGCGCCCGACGCCATTTACGAGACCGGTACGCTTGCCAGCGTGCTGCAGCTCTTGAAGCTTCCCGACGGCACCGTGAAGGTGCTGGTCGAAGGGCTCGAGCGTGCGCGCGTGCAGAAATACACCGATCGCGCCGACTATTACGAAGCGACCGCCATTGCGCTGGCCGATACCGATGCGAAGTCGGTCGAGGCGGAAGCGCTGGCGCGCTCGGTCGTGTCCGACTTCGAGAGCTATGTGAAGCTCAACAAGAAGATCTCGGCCGAGGTCGTCGGCGTCGTGCAGGCGATCACCGATTTCGCCAAGCTCGCCGACACCGTTGCCTCGCATCTCGCGGTCAAGATCGCCGATCGCCAGGGTATCCTGGAGACTCTGTCCGTCACCACGCGCCTGGAGAAGGTGCTGGGTCTGATGGAGAGCGAGATCTCGGTGCTGCAGGTCGAGAAGCGCATCCGCTCACGCGTCAAGCGCCAGATGGAGAAGACCCAGCGCGAGTATTATCTCAACGAGCAGATGAAGGCGATCCAGAAGGAACTCGGCGACGACGACGGTCGCGACGAGCTCGCCGATCTCGAAGAGAAGATCGCCAAGACCAAGCTCTCCAAGGAAGCGCGCGAGAAGGCGCAGCATGAATTGAAGAAGCTGCGCCAGATGTCGCCGATGTCCGCGGAAGCGACCGTCGTGCGCAACTATCTGGATTGGCTGCTGTCGATCCCGTGGAACAAGAAGTCCAAGGTGAAGAAGGATCTGGAAGCGGCGCAAGCCATCCTGGACTCCGATCACTACGGGCTGGAGAAGGTCAAGGAACGTATCGTCGAGTACCTGGCGGTGCAGTCGCGCGCCAACAAGCTCACGGGCCCGATCCTGTGCCTCGTCGGTCCTCCCGGCGTCGGCAAGACCTCGCTCGGCAAGTCGATCGCGAAGGCGACGGGGCGTGAGTTCGTGCGCGTCTCGCTTGGCGGCGTGCGTGACGAGGCCGAGATCCGCGGTCACCGCCGCACCTATATCGGCTCGATGCCCGGCAAGATCATCCAGTCGATGCGCAAGGCGAAGTCGTCCAATCCGCTGTTCCTGCTGGACGAGATCGACAAGATGGGCGCCGATTTCCGCGGCGATCCGTCCTCGGCTCTACTCGAGGTCCTCGACCCCGAGCAGAACGGGACCTTCAACGACCACTATCTCGAGGTCGACTACGATCTGTCCAACGTGATGTTCATCACGACCGCGAATACGCTCAATATTCCAGGCCCGCTGATGGACCGCATGGAGATCATCCGGATCGCCGGCTACACCGAGAACGAGAAGGTCGAGATCGCGCGCAAGCATCTGATCCCGAACGCGGTGTCCAAGCACGGCCTGGACTCCAAGGAGTTCTCGATCGACGACGACGCGCTGCTGCTTCTGATCCGCCGCTACACCCGCGAAGCGGGCGTGCGTAACCTGGAGCGTGAGCTCTCCACACTCGCCCGCAAGGCGGTGAAGGAACTGATGATCTCCAAGAAGAAGTCGGTCAAGGTCACCGAGAAGACTCTGGAAGAGTTGCTCGGCGTGCCGAAGTACCGCTTCGGCGAGATCGAGAGCGAGCCGCAGGTCGGCATCGTCACCGGCCTTGCCTGGACCGATGTCGGCGGCGAGTTGCTGACCATCGAAGGCGTCATGATGCCCGGCAAGGGCAAGATGACGGTCACGGGCAATCTACGTGACGTGATGAAGGAGTCGATCTCGGCGGCGGCGTCCTACGTCCGCTCGCGCGCGATCAATTACGGCATCGAGCCGCCGATGTTCGATCGCCGCGACATCCACGTGCACGTGCCGGAGGGCGCGACGCCGAAGGACGGTCCGTCCGCGGGCGTCGCCATGGCCACCGCGATCATCTCGGTCATGACCGGCATCCCGGTCCGCCACGATGTCGCGATGACCGGCGAGATCACGCTGCGCGGCCGGGTGCTGCCGATCGGCGGCCTCAAGGAGAAGCTGCTGGCTGCGGCCCGCGGCGGCATCAAGACGGTGCTGATCCCCGAGGACAACGCCAAGGATCTCACGGAGATTTCCGATGCGATCAAGGGCGGCATGGAGATCATCCCGGTCTCGCGCCTCGACGATGTCGTCGCCAAGGCGCTGGTGAAGAAGCCGGTGCCGATCGTCTGGGAAGAGGACACCAAGGTGACGGTGAAGCCGGACGGCGATGAAGCCGCCGGCGGCCTGACCGCTCACTGAGGCTCAGCGAAAAGATGATAGAACGGCGCCTTCGGGCGCCGTTTTTGTTTTGGGGGCAGGGGGAGGAGGCCGATGCAGGTCGACGGGCAATGCCATTGCGGGACAATCACCTTTGAGGCAGAGGTCGATCCGGAGGCCGTCTCGGTCTGTCACTGCACCGATTGCCAGACGCTGACCGGCTCGCCGTTCCGGGTGACCGCCGTCTGTGCCGGCGCTGATGTCCGCCTGACCGGCGGCACACCCAAGATCTACGGCAAGCGCGGCGACAACGGCCGGATGCGCTTCCAGCACTTCTGTGCCGATTGCGGTTCCCCGCTGTTCACCAGCGGCGAGGGCGACCAGGCCGATGATTGGGGCATCCGTTGGGGCTCTATCCGTCAGCGCGACAAATTGCGCCCCGTCAGGCAGATCTGGTGCCAGTCGGCGGCGGTGTGGATCGACGCGGTGCCGCTGCTGCCGGGGAGGCCGCAGGATTGAGGTTGGCTTGCCGAGCCGAAGCTCGCGGCTCAGAGCCCGCCTTCACCACGAGCACCAATGCCGGCCTGCCGAGCCGAAGCTCGCGAAGCGGGCGAAGGCTGGTGGGCGGTCACGGATTCGAACCGCGGACCCTCTCGGTGTAAACGAGATGCTCTAACCAGCTGAGCTAACCGCCCCACGGCGCCTCTTTAGCGCCTCGGCGGGTGTCGGAGCAAGGGCCGAGCGCGCCCGAGGAGGCGGCGATCGTGCTCGCCGCCGCTGCGCAACGCCTCGGCCCGGAACCCCGCCTGATTGTCAGGCTGTCTTGGTGAACATCGTCAGGACACCATCGGCGATGTTGATCGCGACGACTTGTGACGAGCTCAAGCCCTTGGCCTTGAGCACGGAGGCTGCTTGCGGTGTGGCGTCGATGGACTGCCGGAGCGACTGGATGTCCTTGTCGCTTGTGTGCGCCACGAGTTCATCGACCTTCGCGCGCACGGCCGGCTGCAATTCCTTGACGTCCACAACCTGTATGCTCCGGATTTCCGTGCTGGACTGCGTGGACGGCTGTTCCGCGCCCGGTTGCGACGATGCGCCCTGTGCCTGCACCAGAGCCGGTGTTCCGAGACAGAGAGCTGCAACGATGACGGATGCCGTGAAGCTGCGCATGGTCATGCCTTTTCCAGTTTGAGGAATGGCGAAACCTATCGACGAAATCTGGTTGGCATCTGATTCCGATGTGGCCATTCGGTGAAACCAATGCGGCCGTAATGCGCGCGGATGAGACCGGCTACGTCGGGTCCGGAGCCCAAAGCGAAACTCAGTTGCAGACTTCCACGTTTGTGTATCCGCCCATATTCCCCTTCGCAAAGAGCGCCGGCGAATTGCCTTCGAGGCGGCAGCCGGGCCGGACCGGACGGCAGCCGGCCTGTCCGCACACGATCTGCCCGCTCGATTGCGGTTTGGACGGAGCAGCTTCGGTCTTCTTGCGTTCCGTGTCCCGTGCGGGCGCGTCGTCGCGCTTGGCGACCGGCTTCTTGTCCTGCACCTTCTCGCATTCGTTGTCGTCATTGACGCGGTAGCCAGCGCGACAGGTGATCTTCACGCAGGCATCGCCATCGGCCTTGAAGCCATGGTCGCAGACCAGCGGGCAGACGCGTCCCGGCTTAGCCTTGATCGCATCCAGCGCATCGAAGCTCGCGAGCTTGGCATCGAACTTCGTGCCGGCGTATTTGTTGAACAGCGTCAGCGAACGTTGAGACGAAGCGTTCCAGTCGCCATCCGCGGAGGCGGAGAGACAGCCGACGCGGCGCAGCTCCGACTGAACCAGCTTCGTCGTTTCCTGCGGCGACATTGTCGGCGGGGTCGAAGAGGGCGCTATCGCTGCGACCTTCTGGTCCGCGCTGGCAGAGGCCTGTTTCTCCGCGGCCAGCTTTGCGGCCGTCTCGGCGGCGGCCTTGTCGTTCGCCAGCTTCTCGGCGAGCGCCTTCTCCGCGGCTTGCTTTTCGGCCATTGCCTTCGCGACTGCCGCCTCGGCGTCCTTCCGTCGTTGCTCCGCAGCCGCGGCCTTGGCCTCCTCGATCTGCTTGGCCTTCTCGGCAGCGAGACGCTTCTCCTCGGCCGCCTTGGCCGCGGCTGCCGCCTTCTCCTGTTCGGCCTTGTTGGCGCGCTCGGCGGCGAGGCGGGCCTTCTCCTCTTCCGCCTGCCGGGCCTTGTCTGCCGTGGTCGCACGGGTTTCCTCGGCGGCGATCTTGTTCAACTGGCCTTTGGCGAGATCGGTATAGAAGCCGCTCGGAAAGCGGTTGAGGAAGGCGGTCCATCCGTCGCGTGTCCCAAGCTGAAGCGCCAATTCGTAGTCGCGCCGAATCTCGCTATCGGGATTTGCTTGGGGCCCGGCGACGACAGGCTTCGCCGCGATCAGCGGCATGTCGTCGCCGCCGAGCGAGCCGTAGACATAGGGCTCCTGCTTGTAACCGGTGCTCTTGAGCACGTCGTCACGGACGAAGCCGAACGCCTTGCGCAGGTCGAGCCCCGGCGTCGGCAGCCGCTCCACCAGGGCTGCGGCAAACGGGCTGTTCTTGGAGTCGCCGTCCGAGGCCGTCGAGCCGGCCTTGGCGGCGAAGGCGATCATGGTGTTCGGGCTGGTCGGCTCGACCTTGGCAAGGCCGCGGCCGATGGCGCGCGCGGCGATCGTGCGCTTCATGGTCTTGGCAAAGGGATTGTCGCGGCAGGCATCGAGGATGACGAGGCGGAGCTGCTTGGCCGGTTCGACCGCGAACAGCGCGCGGTCCAGCGGCAGCGTCTCGTCGAGGACGTCGCTGTCGGTCTCGAGCGTGGCATCGGTGGGGATCAGATAGTTGGTGCCGTCGAGCTCGATGCCGTGGCCGGCATAGTAGACGACGGCGACGTCGGCCTCACGCGCTTTGCCACCGAAGTCGCGCAGCGCGCGCCGCATCTCGGCAGCGTTGAGATCGAGCTTGATGTCGACGAGGTCGAACCCGGCCTTCTTCAACATGCCGCCGACCGCCGAGGCATCGTTGACCGGGTTGGTCAACCGAGGCGCGCTCTTGTAGGCGGAATTGCCCATCACCAAGGCGACGCGCTTTTCAGCGTGCGCCGATCCGCAGCCCAGGCAGAATATCGTCAGAAAAAATAGAAAAATCCGAATCGCGCCCATTGCAGCCCCAAATCGCAATGTGATCAGAGTAGTCGCAGTGTGCCCTGGAGGCAAAGGCGCCTAATGTGACGAACATCACAGGCGCCCGTACCGGCATCGGCCAATGTCCGCCCGCAAGTCACAACGGAGGGTTGGCCAATGTGTGCTCTGCTCGATCTCATCTACCGACATGTCTGCCGGGCTTGTCTGCGGCAAGCGCGACGCATCAGCCAGGACCGTTCGACCAGCGTAATCTCGTAATTCCGGGCCCGGAGCGCGACCAGCCTTAACTCCTTGAAGGGTGCGCCCGCCATCCCGACGTGGTATCGCCCCTGAGTGGTTGCAAAACCGCGACGGGATGGGCATCGCGAATGGGAATGACCGGGAACACCATGCAGCAGCCAAGCGGCCACGAGCAAAACGCCGACCAGATCGCCTATTGGAACGGCCCGAGCGGCCAGCGCTGGGCCGATCGCCACGCGGCGCAGGAGAGCCTGCTCGGACCGATTGCCGACGCGCTGATCGACCGCGCCAAGCCAAGGCCCGGTGAGCGCGTTCTCGATGTCGGCTGCGGCTCCGGCGCGACGACGTTCGCGTTCGCCCAAGCGGTGGCGCCCGATGGGTTCGCGCTCGGCCTCGACGTGTCCGAGCCGATGCTGTCACAGGCGCGCGCGTTTGCGCCAAAGGGCCTGCCGCTCGATTTCGTGCTGGCCGACGCCACCGTGCATCGGTTCGAGCCGGCGAGCTTCGATCTCTTGGCCTCGCGCTTCGGCGTGATGTTCTTTGCCGATCCCATTGCCTCCTTCACCAACTTGCGGCGCGCGCTGAAGCCGACCGGGCGGCTCGCCTTCGTATGCTGGCGCGAGCCGAAGGAAAATCCGTGGATGATGGCGCCGCTGATGGCGGTCTACAAACACGTGCCGAAGATGCCGCCGGTCGGGCCGGAGGAGCCGGGCCCGTTCGCTTTCGCCTCGGAAGAGCGCGTGATGCGCATCCTGAAAGGAGCGGGTTTCGTCGACATGGCGATGGAGCCGCGCAATCTGGCTATGGATGTGGCGATCGGCGGCGGCCTCGATGCCGCGGTTGATGGCGCCTTGCAGATCGGCCCCGCCAGCCGCGCGCTGCAGGGACATCCGCCGGAGACGTACGCAGCCGCGAAGGCGTCGATCCGCGAGATGCTCGCGCCGTTCCTGAAGGGGCAATCGGTTTCGCTGCAGGGCGCGATCTGGATCGTGACCGCGAAGGCGGGGTAGGATTCGCCGCCTCGCGACGTCGTGTGGCGTACTGCCACACACTCCGTGTCGTTCCCGCGCGCGTGAACCCATAACGCAGGGAGAACTTTGGCGCGAAGCTGGTCACTCAGAGTCTTCGCCAAACCACGCACTGTGGTTACGGATCCCGGATTGCGCTTCGTTTGTCCAGGACGACAGCGGAGACTGGAGCGGCTACGCACCCCTCTCACACCACATCATCCGGCGCCAGCGCGCAGCCATTGTCCGGATGGGTCTCGATCTGAAGCGTGGTGTGGCCGATGCGATGGGTCGCCTTCAGGAGCTGCGCCGTCTCCATCAGGAAGGCATCGCCGGCCCCAGCGGGCATGACGAGGTGGCAGGTCAGCGCCGTCTCGGTGGTCGAGATCGGCCAGACGTGGAGATCATGGATCGCCGACACGCCGGGACGCGCGAGCAGGAAGGCTCTGATCGCGGCGAGGTCGGTGCCCTTGGGCGCGGCCGCCATCGACATGTCGATGGAGCCGCGCAAAAGGCTCGTCGTGCTCCACAGGATGGTGGCGCAGATGGCGAGGCTGGTGACGGGGTCGAGCCAGAGCCAGCCGGTCCAGATGATCAGCGCGGCCGAGACCACGACGCCGAGCGAGACCGCAGCGTCGGCGGCCATGTGCAGATAGGCGCCTTCGATGTTGATATCGTCCTTGCGGCCGCTTGCGAACAGCAGGGCGGTAAAACCATTGATGAGGATGCCGATGCCGGCGACCACCATCACGGTGACGCCCGCGACCGGCTCCGGCTCGCGCAGGCGCAGGATCGCCTCCCAGCCGATTGCGCCGGTCGCGACCAGCAGGAACACCGCGTTGGCCAGCGCCGCCAAGATGGTGGAGGCGCGAAAACCGTAGGTGAAGCGGCCGCTCGGCGCGCGCCGTGCCGCGATCGAGGCGCCCCAGGCCACGACCAGACCGAGGACGTCGGACAGATTATGGCCGGCGTCCGCGAGCAGGGCGGTGGAGTTGCCGAGATAGCCGTAGACCGCCTCGGCCACGACCAGCGCGGTGTTGAGCGTGATACCGAGCGCGAATGCCTTGCCGAAATTGGCGGGGGCATGGACATGGCCGTGACCGTGGTCGTGACCATGACCATGGTCGCCATGATCATGGTGGTGATGACCGTGATGGTCGTGGCTGCCCAATTCTAGCGCTCCCCGGACGTCGCCAAATCAGGCGCCATTGTAGGCGTTTCGTTTGCGGCGTCACGGCGGAACAGCACGTAGAGCGCCGGCAGCACCAGCAATGTCAGCACGGTCGAGGAGATGATGCCGCCGATCACCACCGTCGCCAGCGGCCGCTGCACCTCGGCGCCGGCACCGGTCGCAAGCGCCATCGGCACGAAGCCGAGCGAGGCGACCAGCGCCGTCATCAGCACCGGACGCAGCCGCGTCAACGCGCCTTCGCGCACGGCCTCCACGAGGGGCCGCCCCTCGCTGCGCAGCCGCTCGATGAAGGCGATGATGACGAGGCCGTTGAGGACGGCGACGCCCGACAGCGCGATGAAGCCGACACCGGCGCTGATGGACAGGGGAATGCCGCGCAGCAAGAGCGCGGCGACGCCGCCGGTCAGCGCCAGCGGCACGCCGGAAAACACCAGCGCCGCGTCCGCCGCCGATCCCATGCCCATGAACAGCAGCAGGAACACCAGCAGAAGCGCCACCGGCACCACGATCATCAGTCGTTTTGTCGCGGAGACCAATTGCTCGAATTGGCCGCCCCAGCCGATCCAGTAGCCCGGAGGTAGCTTGACCTTCTCGGCGACGGCCGTCTCGGCTTCGGTGACGAAGGAGCCGAGGTCGCGCGCGCGGACATTGGCGGTGACGACGATGCGCCGCTTGCCGTTCTCGCGGCTGATCTGGTTCGGGCCGGGCGTCGCATCGACGGTTGCGACCGACGACAGCGGCACATAGCGCATCTGGGTGAGCGGGGAGGCGGACAGCGCGGTGCGAACGGCCGTGCCGGTTGCTGCGTCCTCGCCGGGCGGCAGCGGGATCGGGATCGCCCGGATCGCCTCGAGATTGCCACGCAAATGCTCCGGCAGGCGAACCACGATGTCGAAGCGGCGATCGCCCTCGAACAGCTTGCCGGCCGATTTGCCGCCGACCGCGATCTCGACGATGCCCTGCACCTCACCGACGCTGAGGCCGTAGCGGGCGAGCGCCTGGCGATCGAGACGGACGGTGAGGATCGGAAGCCCTGCGACCTGCTCGATCTTGACGTCGCTGGCGCCCCGGATGCCGCGGATCGCGGCCTCGACCTGCTTGGCTGCGCCCTGCAGGATGTCGAGGTCGTCGCCGAAGATCTTGACGCCGACGTCGCTGCGCACCCCCGAGATCAGCTCGTTGACGCGGAACTGGATCGGCTGGGAGATCTCATAGGCGCTGCCGGGAATGTCGTCGGCGGCCTTGTCGATGGCTTCGATCACCTCCGATTTCGATTTCTCCGGGTCGGGCCATTCGCTGCGCGGCTTCAGCATGATGTAGCCGTCGGTCTGCGCCGGTGACATCGGGTCGGTGGCAATCTCGGCGGTGCCGATGCGGGTGAAGAACTCCTTCACCTCCGGAATCTGCGTGATGCGCTTTTCCAGCGCCTTCTGCAGGTCCAGCGATTGCGTCAGACTGGTGCCGGGAATCCGGATCGAGGCCAGCGCCACGTCGCCTTCGTCCAGGCTTGGAATGAACTCGCCGCCCATCCGCGAAGCGGCGATGCCGCTTGCCACCACGATGAATGCAGCCATGACGGCGACCGCGAGCCGGTTGTCGACGGCAAAGCGTAGCAGGGGGAGATAGGCGCGCTTGGCGATCCGCATGAACAGGTTTTCGTGCTCGGACACCTTGCCGGTGACGAAGATGGCTACGGCCGCCGGCACGAAGGTGATCGAGAACAGCACGGCTGCGCCCAGCGCCATCAGCACGGTCAACGCCATCGGCGTGAACATCTTGCCCTCGACGCCCGTCAGCGTCAGCACGGGCAGATAGACCACGGCGATGATCAGCGTTCCGAACAGGCTCGGCTTGATCACCTCGCTCGACCCGCGCAGGATCGCGCGCAGCCGCTCGGAGGTCGTGAGCAGGCCGCCTTTCTCGCGTTGGGCCGCGGCCAGCATGCGCAGGCAATTCTCGACGATGATCACGGCACCGTCGACGATGATACCGAAGTCGATCGCCCCGAGGCTCATCAGGTTCGCGCTGACCTTTGTCTCGACCATGCCGGTGATCGTCATCGCCATGGACAGCGGAATGACGCAGGCCACCACGAGCGCGGCGCGGATGTTGCCGAGGATCAGGAACAGCACGGCCACCACCAGCGCCGCGCCCTCGAGGAGGTTGTTCTTGACCGTGCGGATGGTGGCTTCGACCAGATCGGTGCGGTCATAGACGGTTCGCGTTACGACGCCATCGGGCAGCGATTTGGCGATGTCCTCCAGACGGGTCGCGACGCGGCGGGCCACGGTGCGGCTGTTCTCGCCGATCAGCAGCATGGCGGTGCCGAGCACGGTCTCCTCGCCATCGCGCGTCGCGGCGCCCGTGCGCAGATCGCGGCCTTCCGTGACGGTCGCGACGTCCCTGATCCGGACGGGATTGCCGCCGCGCGAGCCGATGACGATGTTCTGAATTTCGCTGATATTGCCGACCTGGCCCGGCGAACGAACCAGATATTGCTCGCCGTTGCGCTCGATATAGCCGGCGCCGACATTGGCGTTGTTGGCGGCGAGCGCCGTCATGACGTCGCGAAAGCCGAGCCGGTAGGCCATCAGCTTGCCCGGGTCCGGCAGCACGTGGAATTGCCGCTCGAAGCCGCCGATGGTGTTGACCTCGATCACCCCTGGCACGTTGCGAAGCTGCGGCTTGATGATCCAGTCCTGCACCGTGCGCAAATCGGTCAACGAATAGTCGTGACCGCTTTGCGTCTTGGCGCCCGCTTTCGCTTCGACGGTGTACATGAAGATCTCGCCGAGCCCGGTCGAGACCGGACCCATCGCGACCTCGACGCCGGCCGGCAGCTGGTCCTTGACCTGCTGGATGCGTTCGCCGACGAGCTGGCGGGCGAAAAAGATGTCGGTGCCGTCCTTGAAGACGACCGTCACCTGGCTGAGGCCGTAGCGCGACAGCGAGCGGGTGTAGTCGAGCTTGGGCAGGCCGCCCATCGCGGTCTCGACCGGGAAGGTGATGCGCTGCTCGGTTTCGAGCGGCGAATAGCCGGGCGCGCGGGTGTTGATCTGGACCTGGACGTTGGTGATGTCAGGCACCGCGTCGATCGGGAGGCGCTGGAAATTCCAGGTCCCGAAAGCGATGGCGCCGAGCGCGAACAGCAGGATCAGCCAGCGCTGATGCAGCGAGACGGCGATCAGGCGCTCAATCATGTTCGGCCTCACCCTTGCCCATCTCCGCCTTCACGACGAAGCTGTTCTCGGCAACGTAGTGCTCGCCGGCCGACAGGCCCGCCTTGATCTCGACATGGCGCAGATCGGAATCGCCTGTTTCGACCGGGCGTGCCTCGATCTTGTCGCCGTCCTCGCGGACGAACACGATGGTCCGGTTCTCCAGCGTCTGGATCGCGCTGCGGCGCACGGCGACCGCGACGTTGCGTGCGGCGAGGATCAGCCGTGCCGTGACGAACAGGCCGGGCCGCAGGCGGCCGTCCGGATTTTGCAGCACCACGCGTGCAAGCGCGGTCTGGGTCTCGCTCGAGCCGATCGGCGCCATGTAGGAGATCGTGCCCTTGATTTCGCCGCGGCCATCGTCGGGATCGATCAGCACCTCGTCGTTGAGGTGGACGCGCCGGAGGTCCTGCCGGTAGATCGACAGGTCGACCCAGATGGTGGAGAGGTCGGCGACGACGAAGGCCGGCTTCTGCTCGGAGGCGTATTCGCCGAGCGAGATCTGCCGCTCGATGATGGTTCCGGCTATAGGCGCCTTCAGCTCGTAGACGGTGAGGCTCTGGTTGCTCTCGATCGCGGCGAGCAGATCGTCCTTGCCGACCTTGTCGCCGATGCGCTTCTGGATCGATTTGGCGAGGCCCGGAAAGCGCGGCGTCACCTGCACCACGGCTTCCTGGTTGGCGCGCAGAATGCCGTTGAAGGCGAGCGTGTCGGTCAGGGTCGCGCTCGCGGCTTCGGCCAGCGTGACGCCTGCGGCTGCCAGCTTGACGTCGGAGATGCGGATGCGGTCGGCGCCGTGCTCATCCTGCTCGACATGGTCGTTCGGCTTCTTTTCGGAATGCTCAGTGTGCTCGGTATACGCGGGCGTGGCCGGCGCGAGCACGGAATAGCCGTAAGCGCCGAGCGCGGCGGCAACGATGGCGACGAGAATGGTGGAGGACGTCTTCATCGTGCGCTCTCCCGCGCCAGCGTGAAGGGATTGCCGACGAGGCCTTCGATGGTCGCAACGCCTGCGTGGAAATTCTGAAGCGCCTCCTGCTCGCGCAGCCGCGCCTGGGTGACGCTCGCCTGCGCGTCGAGCACCTCGAGCAGGGTGAAGCGGCCCTGGCCGTAGCCTTGCGAGATCGCCTCGGACGCCTCGACGGCCTTGGGGATCGCGGTCTCGCGCAGCACCGCGAGCTCGCGCAGCGAGCCCTGGAGCGAGTCGTAGGCGCGGCCGGCAATCACGATCAGCGCGTTGCGGTTGGCCTCGCGCTCGGCCTTGGTCTTGGCGAGGCTTTCCTGCGCCGAGAGGATATTGCCCTGGTTCTGGTCGAACACGGGGATCGGCACCGAGAGGGAGAGCCGCACCGCATCGTCATTGGTCTCGTTATAGTGACGCCATCCGGCCGCGATCCGCACGTCCGGATAGGGCTTGAGCCGCGCCAGCAAGAGCTCGGCATTGCGCTGGGCGAAGACCGCGGTCCAGCGCACCAGCTGCGGATTGGCGTCGATGGCGGCGACCACCGACTGGAACGTTGGCGGCTTGCCCATGGTGTCGAGCCGGCCGGAGACCTCGCCGAATTTCGCGGATGCCTCGCCCATCAGCACCGCAAGCTCGCGCCGGGCGCTGGCCAGCGTTGCCTTGAAGCGCTCGCGGTCGGCCTTCACCAAAGCGGAGGCGACTTCAGCGCGGCCGGTCTCGGCCGGCGAGGAGGCGCCGGCCTCGACGCGACGGCGCAAGAGCGGCGTCAAGCGGTCGATCGCGGCAATCTGCTCGTCGAGGATCTGGATGCGCCGCTGCGCGCCGAGCACGCTGAGGAAGGCGATCGCAGTCTCCGACAGCACCTCCAGCCTGACCGCCTTGCGCTGGATCGCGGCGACCTCGATACCGGCCGCGCCGGCGGCGATCCGCGCGTCGCGCTTGCCGAACAGCTCGAAGGCCTGGCTGATCTGGAGCGTGGTCTCGGCCGATCGCGTCCCGCGGTACTTGCCGGAACCGAATGAATCGTCCTGCTCGTAAGACAGCTCCGGATTGAACAGGGCGCCGGCCTGGATCCGTTGGCCCGTGGCGATGCCGACGTCGCGCTCCGCCGCCGTCAGCCGTGGGCTCGCGGCCAGCGCGCGCGACAGCGCGCTTCGCATCGTCAAAGTCTGGGCGTGCGATGGCGCAATCGCCGATCCGGCAATCAGACACGCCACCGCGCACGCCAGGCGCGCGGCCATTCTCCTGCGAAACATAAAACCGACCTGTGAAGGATGAACCTAATGGGCGCGGACGCCCGACCAATCCGTTCAGGCAATATGTTTGGGAGGCGGAGAATCGGTATCGGGGGTAATTCCGGCGAGCCGGGGCGCATGCTGCGGGCTCGATGCAGCTGCAAGCGCGACCGATGCGGTCGCAGGCGCCGGCTGTGTCACGGTCAGCGAGAAGCAGCCATGGCAATGATGTCCGCCGATGGCCTTGTGGTCACCATGGCCCGTAGGGCCATCAAGGACCGCGGCGATCTCCGAGCCGCCGCCGGGCGTGGTGACGTCGATGTCGTGCGAGCCATGCAGCGCGCCCGCGAGCAGATAGACGACCGCGATCAGCACAGACAGGAGCCCGCGCCAATTGCGCCGGCGGCAAGTTCCTGAGGGCTGGCGGTTCGCGGGCACGACGTCACTCTGGTTGCGGTCTGTGGCCGGCCTAGCATGGGGGCGGGAACAGTGTCGACCCGCAACATTGTTACGTCCCTTGAAGAATTGCCGCAGTGCTGGCCGCAAATACCAGCGCTTCTCATTGGCGCGTGATCAGGCCCAGTTGAGCGTCGGCTGCCGCTTCTGGAACATCGCCGGTGTCGCCGTCCTCGGCCGGGACGATTGCGCAACGGCCGGCTTCCATCGCCCGCTCCAGCCATTTGATGGCTTCATCGATCCATCTGTCGTGCTGTTCGGGATCGGCGATCGCCTTTTCCCGAAATGCATCTGCCTGATGAAGGCACGCCGTTCTGCGGTCCACGCGGCTCTCCCCGATCCGGAGGTTCCGCCCCGGTGGCATCCTTCATGATCGCAGAGCCGGCGTCGTTAACATAGGACAGGAAACGCAAAAGGAAGGCCCCAGCCCGGGGCTGACCGGCTGAGGCCTTCGTGCTCACAATCTTCATCCTTGGGACTTGAGCAGACAATGCGCATCGGGCCGGTTCGTTCCGCACTTCGATGCCGAATTAGGAACGTTCCTCATTCGTCCCGATTAGCGATCAGGAATGTTTGAGGAGGATGGGACTATGGACGGACTGATTTATCTGATCGGCCTGATCGTCGTGATCATGGCGATCCTGTCGTTCTTCGGCCTGCGCTGAGAGAACGGCAATGGAAACGCTCGTACGGGAAGACATGATGGAGGGCGGCGGGGCGGCGTCCGACAACCGCCGGACCATCCAGTGGAGCTCGGTGTTCGCAGGCGCTCTCGCCGCCGGTGCAATGTCGTTCATCCTGATCGGCTTTGGCGTCGCGGTCGGCCTGGGTGTCAGTTCAGCCTCGCCGACATGGCGCGATGCCTCGGCGGCGCTGGCGCTGCTGTCCGGGCTGTACCTGATCATCCAGGCGATCATCAGCTTCGGCTTCGGCGGCTACATCGCCGGCCGGACGACGCGACCGGCGCCCGCGCTGGCGACGATCGAAGACGATGGCGAACGACGGGACGGCCTGCACGGGCTGACCTCCTGGGCCCTGGCCGTGCTGGCTGGCGCGGCTCTGCTCGCGCTGCTCGGCGCTGCCGCGATCGACCGTTCGCCGATGCGCAGCTCGGCAAGCAATACGTCCGCGGCCGAGCCGCTGCTCAGCTATGAGCTCGACAAGCTGTTCCGCGCGCCGCGTCGCGCCCCAAACATCGATCTGAGGGAGGCACGCGCTGAGGCGGGACGGATTCTGATGACGTCGTCCAGCCATAGCGGAGTCAGCACCGACGACCGAGCCTATCTGGTGCAGCAGGTTGCTGGTCTGACGGGGCTGCAGGCCCCCGACGCCGAACGGCGGGTCGATGCGCTGATCGCGGACTCCAAGACCGCCATCAACCGTGCGCGGCGCAACTCGATCATCGTGGCGTTCTCGGTCGCGGCCGCGACCCTGATCGGTGCCGCGGTGGCGTGGGCGGCGGCGGTGGCCGGCGGACGACACCGCGATGGAGAACCATTGCCGAATTGGATGGCGAGCTCAAATCGCTTCCATCGCAATCCGCGCGCAATGCCGGTGCCGTAGCTCCAAAGCAATGGCCGAGCGGCAAGCCCGGCCATTTCGGCATGCATAACCATGGGGGGCGTCAGGCCTTCTCCTCCCAGATCATCGCCAGATGCACGATGGTCTGCACGGCCTTTTCCATGTCCTGCCGGCTGACCCATTCGAGCCGCGAATGAAACGCGTGCTCGCCGGCAAAGATGTTGGGGCAGGGCAGGCCCATGAAGGACAGGCGCGAGCCGTCGGTGCCGCCGCGGATCGCGGTGCGCATCGGGCGCAGGCCGGCGCGGCGGATCGCCTCGATGGCGTATTCGAGCACGTGCGGGTGACGGTCGATCACCTGCTTCATGTTGCGGTACTGCTCCCGCACCTCGAACGTGTAGGTCGAGCGCGGATAGTCTTTCATCACGTCCTTGACGATGGTCTCGAGCAGGACCTCCTTCTCCTTCAGTCCTTCCTCGGTGAAGTCGCGGACGATGAAAGAGAGTCTTGCCTGCTCCAGCGCGCCCTCGATGCCGATCGGATGCAAAAAGCCCTGCTTGCCCGAGGTCGTCTCCGGCGAGCAGCCTTCCTTCGGCAGCCGTTCGACGATGGCGGCCGCGATCTTGATCGCGTGCTCCATCTTGCCCTTGGCGTAGCCGGGATGGGCGCTGACGCCGTTGATGGTGATGGTGGCGCCGTCGGCCGAGAAGGTCTCGTCCTCGACGCAGCCGGCGCTTTCGCCGTCCATGGTGTAACCGAAATCGGCGCCGAGCTTCTTCAGATCGACATTGTCGACGCCGCGGCCGATCTCCTCGTCCGGCGTGAACAGGATCTTGATGGTGCCGTGCTTCACATCGGGGTTGTTGATGAAGAAGTGCGCGGCATCCATGATCTCGGCAACGCCCGCCTTGTTGTCGGCGCCCAGCAGCGTGGTGCCGTCGGTGGTGATGATGTCGTTGCCGATCTGGTTCTTCAGCGCAGGGTGCTCAGTGAAGCGGATCACCTGGCTGGCATCGCCTGGCAGGGTGATGTCACCGCCGCGATAGTTCTTCAGAACTTGCGGCTTGACGTCCTTGCCGGTGACGTCGGGCGAAGTGTCCATGTGCGAGCAGAAGCAGATCACCGGCACCTTCTTGTCCGTGGTGGCCGGGATCGTTCCGTAGACGTAGCCGTAATCGTCGAGATGCGCGTCGGCGACGCCCATGGCCTTGAGCTCGGCGGCGAGCACGCGGCCGAGATCCTTCTGCTTCTCGGTCGAGGGCGAGCGAGGGGATTCCGGATCGGACTGGGTGTCGATGGTGACGTAGCGCAGGAAGCGCTCGGTCACGGTATGCGAAAAGGTGAGGGAGGACATTTCTGGTCAAACCGCCGGGGTCAGGGAAGCAGCCGGTATACCAGAAAAGCGGGCCGCGTTGCGGCAGGAAGGAGGTGGGATCAGGCTTAACGAAGGGTAGCCTCAGATTGCCTCTTTCAGTTCCTTGACCGGACGGAAGGTAACCTTCTTGCTGGCCTTGATGTGGATCGGCTCGCCGGTGGCGGGATTGCGGCCGGTGCGGGCGGCGCGCTTGCGGACCTGGAGGATGCCGAGCCCGACGATGCGGACCCGGTCGCCCTTCCTAAGGTGCTTGGCGATCAAATCGACCATGTCGGTCAGGACCGCCTCGGCGCGCTTTTTCGACAGCTCCTGGCTCTCGGCGATATCGGCGGCGAGGTGCTTGAGCGTAATGGTGGCGGGAGCGGCTGCCTTCTTTGTCGAATCCTTCTTGGCCGGATCCTTCTTAGCCATGACTGGCCTCCTCGGTTGTCCAATGACAGGGTATCCCTGGAAAAGCCGAGAATGGGTGGGGATCCCTCTAAGTCCTTTGAGACGTAGATGATTCGGGCGCGGGCTGACTATGCCGAGAGTTCCCGCCAGCGGCAGGCAATCGCCGGCGCAGATGCGGCGGAAGTCTAGAAGTTCAAGCTAAGACTATGAAGGGATTGCCAAAATGGCGCGAGAGACGGGGCTCGAACCCGCGACCTCCGGCGTGACAGGCCGGCGCTCTAACCAACTGAGCTACTCCCGCGTGGTTCGCTCGATGCGCGCGGAACGAGGGGGGAATTAAAGGCGGGGCTGAGTGAAGTCAAGGACGTTGCGCTTCACCGGTGCAACTCGGCTAAGCATTGCTCTGGAAAACGAAAAAGGCCGCCCGGAGGCGGCCATCGGTCAGCCCGGAAGAGGACGTATCAGCGAATCTCGGACGTGCCCGCGCTCGTCACCACCACCGGCTTGCCGGCCTTGATGACGTGGGTGGACTGGGCGGTCTGACTGTAATCGGCATTGGTGCGGGCTGCGATGCCGAAGGCCGCCACTGTGATGCCAGCCACCAGCGCCACCACCACGATCTTCAGGTGGGTCGCACGATCAGCAGAGTGAATTGAGTGGTTCATCTGAGCCTCCCGACGGGCTTTGCCGCCGTCTGTAGGCTCATGTCTTAAGGACCATCTGTTTCCGGATGGTTTCGCGGGTTCCGCAAAATGGTTTCATCTCGCCGCCCGGCTGGTTTTGCCGGGCGGGCCCACCGGGTCGATCTCAGGCCGCGGCCCGGCCGATGTCGTCCCGGATCGCGCGGGCGGCCCAGATGAACAAGAGGGCGCCGAGCGTGGTCGTGACCGCCGCCGAGAGCAGGGAATAGCGCACGGCCTCTGCGCCATAACTGCCCTTCAGCGCGTCATTGACCATGCCGACCGCGAGCGGGCCGACGCCCTGGCCGAAGCAGGTGGCGGTGAGCGCAATCAGCGCGGAAGCGAGCGCGCGCATGCTGGGCTTGGCCACCGTCTGCGCGATCGCGAAGATCGGGCCGAGATGGAAGCCGACCAGGAACGAGGTCAGCGCCAGCATGCCGACCATCATCGCAAAATCCTGCGTCAGCATGCACAGCGCGAACACCGGGCCCGCGAGGCCCGAGGTGATCGCAGGCGCCCACAGCTTCCAGCGGTCGTCGCGGCGGCTGACTTGCGCCACCACGAAGCCGCCGAGCAGGGTACCGGCCATGCCGGCGAGGCCCTTGAAGGTGCCGGCATAGGTGCCGATCTCCGCGCTCGACAGATGGTGCACGCGCGCCAGGAACGGCGGGATCCAGGCCGCGGTGGCGTAGTTCGTGTAGGTGGTGAGGCAGAAGCCGATCAGGACGATGATGAAGCTGCGCTGCGACGCCAGGAAACGTAGCGTTGGCCCGAGCGGCTCGGGCACGAAGCTCTCCTGCATCGCGCCGCGCTTCGGCTCGGAGATCGTCAGCCACAGCACCAGTGCGAGCAGGATGCCGGGCAGGCCGGCGATATAGAAGGCCATCCGCCAGCCATAGTGCTGGTTGACGTAGCCGCCGACGAAATAGCCGAGGAAGACGCCGAGATAGGTGCCGATGGCGTAGATGCCGAGCGCGCGCGGGCGCTCGTTCTTGGCGAAGAGATCGGCGACGATCGACTGCGAGGCGGGAGAGCCGGCGGATTCGCCGATGCCGACGCCGATGCGCGCCAGTGCCAGCGAGGTTACGCTGGTGGCCGCGCCGCACAGCGCCGTCATCGCGCTCCAGAATGCAAAGGCGACGGCCACGATGTTGCGCCGGTTGAGCCGGTCGGCGACGCGCGCGATGGGAATGCCGAGCAGGGAATAGAACAGCGCAAAGCCGAAGCCCGCGAGCAGGCCCATCATGGTGTCGCTGAGCGCAAACTCCTTCTTGATCGGCTCGATCAGGACGTTGAAGATCGTGCGGTCGAGAAAGTTCAGCGCGTAGATGATGGTGAGCAGCCCCAGCACGTAATAGCGCCGCGCCGGGGGCTTTGCCGCGGCAGCCGTTTGCACCGACATCTGTGACGTCACATCGACCATCGCTTCCCCCAATTTGTGTTTATTGTCGTTAATGGTCCAGCCCGGAAGTAGCGGCTGGAAGGTCAGCCTTCGCGGATGTAATTCCCCGCTTCGAAGTCGACCGGCGGCGCGCTGGCATCGAACGAGACGCCGATCGGGTCGCGGCCTGCGGCGAGTGCGTCGAGCTGGTCGCTCAGCATGCGCCGGATCATGAGGATCCCGCGGTCGCTTTGGCCGAAATGTTCCTCGGAATGGATCGTCACCTCGCCCTGGCCGACCTGGGCCTCATAGTCGCCCGGAAATTGCTGGTGCTCTTGCTCGGTCATGTCCCACCAGAACTTGCCGTTGAACTTCGAGCGCATGCGGCTGATGTCGCCGGAGTTCTTGACGCGGCCGGCGACGTAGATCCGGAAGGAGCCATCGTCGATCGGAAGCACCCAGCCGATCGACTCGACGCGCGCGAACTGCGCGACGCGCGGGTTCGGCACGACGCGCAGCGTCGGCAGCGCAGCCTCGCTGACGCGATAGAACACCTTGCCGTCGTCCTGCTTGCGCTCGGAGCGCACGAGGACGCCGCGCGGTGATTTCTCGAACTTCACCTCAGGGATCGACGCCATCATGTTGGTGAATTGCGGTCCCGAGAACGAGCCGTGCAGCACCGGCACGTGATAGGGATCGACCACGTTCTCGAAATGCTGCAGCCAGTTGCAGGGGATGATGGCGGGGCCACCGCCGCCGATCGAGGAATCATCGGCCTCGACCAGCTCACCGTCGTCCATTGTCTCCAGGCATTCGTAAGCCGGCAGCACCGGGCGTTTCTCGGCCGGGCCCATATAGGCGAAGATCAGGCCGTAGCGTTCCTCGACCGGATACCAGGGCTGGCGCACCTTGTCCTTGAACTGGCCGCCGTCGGGCTCGCAGGGCTGCTCCAGGCAGTGGCCCTCGGTGTCGAACTTCCAGCCGTGATAGCAGCAACGGATGCCGTCCTCCTCGACCTTGCCATAGTAGAGCGTGGTGCCGCGGTGGCAGCATCGGGCGTGCAACAGGCCGGCGCGGCCATGCCTGTCGCGGAACAGCACCAGATCCTCGCCGAGCGCGCGCACCTTCTTAGGTGTGTCGGTGGCGTCACCGACGAGCCCGACCGGGTGCCAGTAACGGCGCAGCAGCTCGCCCATCGGCGTGCCGCGCGCGACCGAGGTGAGCTCAGTGCGGGTATGCGCCGGCTTCATCGCGTAGGCCGTGCCGAGGTCACGATCCCGCTGGGTGATGGTCATACCTGGTTCCTCCCGCTTTGGCCGTGATGGCCGGGCCTTTTCGGCACCTTGGATCCAGTGAAAGATAATTCGATGACAATGTCAACGATCTTCCAAATGCCTCTTAATCGCATTTGATGAAGCGTCCGGCCGGGCTTGGCAGGCTCGGACTTGGCAGGCCCGGACTTGGCAGCGTCGGGCTTGGCAGGCTTGGGCTTTCTTGGCAGAGGTGAATCATGAGCCAGACCGAGAGCAGGGGCGGGGCGACGTCGCCCGCAGCGGACGAGAGCGAACCGTCGGCCCCGATCACCGTGATGCTGTCGTCGCGACTGATGGTGCTTGCCAATCTGCTCAAGCGCGGCGCGATCCTGCGCTACAAGCGCCTCACCGGATTGTCCTCGGTCGAGTTCGGTCTCGTCGCCTCGCTGGGCCGCCGGCCGCCGATGAGCGTGGCGCGGCTCGCTGAAGCCGTCGGCCAGGACAAGGGACAGATCAGCCGCGCGCTGGCCAATCTGCTCTCGCGCAAGCTGATCGCAAAGACCGCGAATCCGAAAGATAGCCGCGAGGTGCTGATCTCGCTGACCCCAGCGGGGCTCGCCGCGCATGATGCGATCGTCGAGGGCGCGCAGGAGCGCAATCGGCGCCTGCTGGAACAGCTGAGCGAAGCCGAGTTCCACACGCTGCTGGGGCAGGTCGACCAGCTCACGGCGATCGCCGCCGAGATGCTCGAGAGCGAGAAGAACGCGCGCTGATCATCCAGCAATCTCTGAACATGTTGGATCGCTTCTAAGAGTCTTTCTAAGAAGCTTTCAATTAGGGAATTCTCGCGCGCTCCCATAAGCGTCACCTCCAAGCGCATGCCGTCCGGGGACAGGCGGCATGACGCATCGAACATGCAGCTTTGGGGTGGCGCGTTGAACAGTCTTGGAATGCTGCGGTCGGCCGTGCTGGCGACCGCATCCGCTTGGGTTTTGATGCCGCAGGCATCGCTTGCACAATCGTCCGCGCAGGGTGGCGCAGCGAGCCTGCCGCCGGTGACCGTCACCGCGCCGGAAGCGCGCCGCCGCGCGACCACGACCCCTCAGCGCCGTGCGCCGCGGTCGTCGGAGCAGATCGCCAACAGGAACAGGCCGCAGCCGCAGCGCAACGTCGGCTTCGTCGAGACGCCGCGCGGCCCAGTGAACGGCTACGTCGCGGGTCGCAGTTCGTCCGGCACCAAGACCAACACGCCGATCATCGAGACGCCGCAGTCAGTGTCCGTCATCGGCGCCGAGCAGATCCGCGACCAGAAGCCCAACAAGCTCGATGAGGTCCTGCGCTACACTGCCGGCGTGCGCGCAGGGACTTTCGGCACGGATACCCGCAACGACTGGTGGTTGATCCGCGGCTTCAAGTCCGAGGACATCGGACTGTTTCTCGACGGCATGCAGCTGTTCTACACGTCCTATGCCAGCTGGAAACTGCAGACCCCCAACATGGAGCGGGTCGAGGTATTGCGCGGTCCGTCGGCGGTGCTTTACGGGGGATCAAGCCCGAGCGGCATCGTCAACGTCATCAGCAAGATGCCGCCGGCCGAGCCGATCCGCTACATCGAGGCCGGCGTCAATAATTTCGGCAATGCCTATGTCAGTTTCGACATGGGCGGTCCGGTCGCGACGAGCCCCGAGAACGGCAAACTGTTCGCGCGCGTGGTCGGCCAGGTCCAGAACGGCGGCACGCAGGTCAACTTCACGCCGGACAACAACTACTTCATCGCACCGTCGTTCACGTGGAAGCCGGATGCCGACACGAGCTTCACGGTGCTTGCGTCTGCCTCGAAGCAGGACACCCGCGGCATCAACTTCCTGCCCTACCAGGGCACGGTGACGAACGCGCCGTTCGGCAAGATTCCCACGAGCTTCTTCGTCGGAGATCCAACCGTCGACAAATTCACGCGCGAGCAGGAGATGCTGGGCTATCAGTTCGAGCGCAATCTTACCGACGACCTGACGTTCCGCCAGAACGCCCGCTTTGCGCATGTCGACATCAGCTACCGCGGCTATGTCGGCAACGGTTGGGACAGCATCAACACCGCCACGATGGGACGATATAATTGGTACGCGAAGAACACCGCCAACCAGGCCAATCTCGATAATCAGCTCGAGTATCGCTTCAACACCGGTCCGGTCAGACACACAATGCTGTTCGGCGTCGATCTGAGAGGCTACCAGATCGACGATTATCAAGCCTTCGGATTCGGCGTACCCTCGATCAACGTTTTCAATCCGGCCTATGGGGGAGCCGAGGTTGCGTTGCCGAGCGCGCCGTTCCGTAACTTCCTCATCACACAGAAGCAGGCCGGCACCTATCTCCAGGACCAGATGAAGCTCGGCAACTTCACGCTGGTGCTGAGCGGCCGCAATGACTGGGTCGAAACGACGCAAGAAGCGCGGGACACCGGCGCAACCGTTGCCAGCCGTGACGACAGCAGGTTCAGCGGCCGCGCCGGACTGATCTACAATTTCGACAACGGCATCGCGCCCTACGTCTCGTATTCGACGAGCTACAATCCGATCATCGGCCTCAATGCGACGAACCAGCTGTTCCTGCCGGAGACCGGCAAGCAGGCCGAAATCGGCGTGAAGGTCGCGCCAAAAGGCTTCGATGGCTATTTCACGGTTTCGGCTTTCGATTTGGTCCGTCAAAACGTCGCGACGACATTACCGGGCAGCGTTCCGGTCTTGCAGAACCAGACCGGCGAGGTGACCTCGCGCGGCATCGAGCTGGAAGCGGTGGCCAATGCCACGAAGGAGCTGAAGTTCATCGGCGCCTTCACGTCCTATCATCTCTTCAACAGCAAAGACCTCGACCCGACCCTCGTCGGCAAGACGCCGACCAATACGCCCCAGCTTCTGGTATCGGGATGGGCCGACTACACCTTCAAGGATGGACCGTTGGAAGGGTTCGGCTTTGGCGGTGGCGTGCGTTACATCGGCCCGTCCTGGGCGGATGCTGCAAACACCCTCGAAGTTCCCGCAGTCGTGCTCGGCGATCTCGCGCTCCACTATGAATGGCAGAACTGGCGTACGGCGCTGAACGTGATCAACCTGACCGACAAGATCTATGTCGCGAGCTGCGCGTCGGCCACGTCGTGCTTCTACGGCGATCGCCGGCGTGTCACCGCCAGCGTCTCCTACAAATGGTGAGGGCGGGAAAAGGGCAGCGCCATCTGGCGCCGCCGCTCTTCCTCACGAGATAGATGAGCTCCCGGGCTATGCCCCCCAGCCCGAAGCTCATCCGAGCGCGGCGCGCGCGACGGCCCAGGATGTCGCCGTCGCCGCGCTCGCGGCTGGACCCCGGCCGGACTGCAATATATCGCCTGAGGCGGGGCTCGCCCCCCGCGCGATGCATGGCTCGTGCCTGCCTTGCCTGTGGATAGGCTGCTCGGAGCGGCTGCGGGCTTGGTGGGTGGGAATGCGGCCGACCAGCGGCAATCGTCGTTTTAATGTGTATTTTGCCGCGCCGCGGCCTACATAAAGTGGGCCTTCCCAAACAGCAGACGCCACGGCCGCGGGCCCGAACCGCCCTTGCTGGCCCTGACGATCTGCTCCATACCAACGCGGGGTGATTCCGGGATTTTCACCGTTCTGGGGGCGGCAAAGGGCCTGAAAAGAGCGTGTCTTGCGCCCATTGGTGCACTGCGCTAAGGCTCAGAATAATTCCAAATCGGACGAATCCGTGGCTGTCCCGAGGCTGCGGGAAAAAGGGCTCGCCATGAGCGGCATTCTGCAGAACTACCTTCCACTCGTCGTCTTTATAGGGGTAGCGGGCCTCATTGGCCTCGTGCTGCTGATCGCGCCCTTCGTCGTGGCGTTCCAGCAGCCGGACCCGGAAAAGCTGTCGGCGTATGAGTGCGGTTTCAACGCCTTCGACGACGCGCGCATGAAGTTCGACGTCCGCTTCTATCTGGTCGCCATTCTCTTCATCATCTTCGATCTCGAGGTGGCGTTCCTGTTTCCCTGGGCGGTGGCGTTCGGCAAGCTTGGCGCGACCGGCTTCTGGTCCATGGTGGTGTTCCTCGCCGTGCTGACGGTCGGGTTCGCCTATGAATGGAAGAAGGGAGCACTCGAATGGGATTGAACCCCGTGTCGTCCACAGGTCCGGCTATCGCGCCGGCCCCCAAGGGCATCCTGGATCCGTCGACCGGCCGGCCGGTCGGGGCCAATGATCCGTTCTTTCTCGAGGTCAATTCCGAGCTGTCCGACAAGGGCTTCTTCGTGGCTGCGACCGACGACCTCATCACCTGGGCCCGCACCGGCTCCTTGATGTGGATGACCTTCGGTCTCGCCTGTTGCGCGGTCGAGATGATGCAGGTGTCGATGCCGCGCTACGACGTCGAGCGCTTCGGCTTCGCGCCGCGTGCCTCGCCGCGCCAGTCCGACGTGATGATCGTCGCCGGCACGCTGACCAACAAGATGGCGCCTGCGCTGCGCAAGGTCTACGACCAGATGCCCGAGCCGCGCTACGTCATCTCGATGGGCTCCTGCGCCAACGGCGGCGGCTACTATCACTATTCCTACTCGGTCGTGCGCGGCTGCGACCGCATCGTGCCGATCGACATCTATGTGCCGGGCTGCCCGCCCACGGCGGAAGCGCTGCTTTACGGCGTGCTGCTGCTGCAGAAGAAGATCCGGCGCACCGGCACCATCGAACGCTAAGGTTTTACGTCATGGACGACGCCAAGCTCGACGCACTGGGGCAGACGATCGTTAGCGCGCTTCCGGGCGCCGCCATCGGTCATTCGGTGGCCTTCAACCAGCTCACGGTTGATGTCGAGGCCAGCAAGATCGTCGAGGTGGTCAAGTACCTCCGCGACGATCCGAACTGTCGCTTCGTCAACTTCACCGACATCACGGCCGCGGACTATCCCTCGCGCGAGAAGCGCTTCGACGTGATTTATCACTTCCTGTCACCGACCCTGAACGCGCGGATCCGCCTCAAGGCCCAGGCCGACGAGACCACCCAGGTGCCGTCGCTGATTGAATTGTTCCCCGGCGCCGACTGGTTCGAGCGCGAGGCCTACGACCTCTACGGCGTGTTCTTCGTCGGCCATCCCGACATGCGCCGCATCCTCACCGATTACGGGTTCGAGGGCCATCCGCTGCGCAAGGACTTCCCGACCACGGGTTTCGTCGAGGTCCGCTACGACGACCAGGAGAAGCGGGTGGTGTACGAGCCCGTCCGGCTCAACCAGGAATTCCGCAAGTTCGACTTTTTGTCTCCGTGGGAGGGGGCCGATTATCCGGTGCTTCCGGGGGATGAAAAAGCGGGACCGAAGGTCTGATCATGAACGAGCAACCTGAAAATCTCCGCAACTTCACCATCAATTTCGGTCCGCAACATCCGGCCGCGCACGGCGTGCTGCGTCTGGTGCTGGAGCTGGACGGCGAAGTCGTCGCGCGCGTCGATCCGCATATCGGCCTGCTTCACCGCGGCACCGAGAAGCTGATCGAGCAGAAGACCTACCTCCAGGCGATCCCGTATTTCGACCGGCTCGACTACGTCGCGCCGATGAACCAGGAACACGCCTTCTGCATGGCGGCCGAAAAGCTGCTCGGCATCGAGGTGCCGCGCCGCGGCCAGCTGATCCGCGTGCTCTATTGCGAGATCGGCCGCATCCTGTCGCATCTGCTCAACGTCACCACGCAGGCGATGGACGTCGGCGCGCTGACCCCGCCGCTGTGGGGCTTCGAAGAGCGCGAGAAGCTGATGGTGTTCTACGAGCGCGCCTCGGGCAGCCGCATGCATGCGGCTTACTTCCGCGTCGGTGGCGTGCATCAGGATTTGCCGCAGAAGCTGGTCGACGACATCGAGGCCTGGTGCGATCCGTTCCTGAAAGTCGTGGACGATCTCGACCGCCTGCTCACCGCCAACCGCATCTTCAAGCAGCGCAACGTCGACATCGGCGTGGTGCCGCTGAAGGAGGCCTGGGAGTGGGGCTTCTCGGGCGTGATGGTGCGCGGCTCGGGCGCGGCCTGGGACCTGCGCAAGTCGCAGCCCTATGAATGCTATGCCGAGATGGATTTCGACATTCCGATCGGCAAGAACGGCGACTGCTACGACCGTTATCTGATCCGCATGGAAGAGATGCGTCAGTCCATCCGCATCATGAAGCAGTGCATCCAGAAGCTGAACGCGCCCGACGGGAAGGGCCCCGTTGTCGTCGCCGACAACAAGGTTGCGCCGCCGCGCCGTGGCGAGATGAAGCGCTCGATGGAAGCGCTGATCCACCACTTCAAGCTCTACACCGAAGGCGTTCACGTGCCGGCCGGCGAAGTCTACGCCGCGGTCGAGGCGCCCAAGGGCGAGTTCGGCGTCTATCTGATCTCCGACGGCACCAACAAGCCGTACAAGTGCAAGATCCGCGCGCCGGGCTTTGCGCATCTGCAGGCGATGGATCACATCTGCCGCGGCCATCTGCTCGCCGACGTCTCGGCGATCCTCGGCTCGCTCGACATCGTGTTCGGAGAGGTCGATCGGTGATGGGGCAGCAGGCGCCAATCCAGTTTGACCGCGCCTCAGGGGCCCTTGAAGGGGCCAACCTGTGGGAGCGGACGGCTGCCTTGGCGCTGGTGACGGGATCGAAGATCTCCTCGCACTTCTCGCATATGGGCTACATCGCCTGCGCGAATTTGCTGCGGAAGACGCTGCCCGAGCGGAACATCGCGATCAGGCTCAATCCCGACGCCGTGTTCGAGTTCCCTTACGGCGACGGCTATTGGAGCAAGCTGCTCAACCGCTCCTACAACTACGAAGACGAGCTCGAGCTGCTGTTCGCCGATAGCGTCGACGTCGACTACACGTTGCTCGATTGCGGTGCCAATTACGGCTACTGGTCGGTGCTGGTGTCGAGCAAGCCGTTCGGCTCGCACAAGGCGATCGCGATCGAGCCGTCGGGGCAGAACTATCCGAAGCTCGCCAACAACGCCCGCGTCAACGGCAATCGCTTCGAGACCATGAAATGCGCGATCGGCGCCACCCGCGGCACCGCGCGTCTCTCAGGCACCAAGCACGAGGCCTTCAGCATCGCCGGCGATCCCTCCGCGGGCGGTGAGGACGTGCCGGTCATCGCACTCGACAATCTGATCGAGGACGGCAAGGTGGCAAGCGCCGGCAAATACCTGATCAAGCTCGACGTCGAGGGCGTCGAGATCGAGGCGATCAAGGGCGGCGCGCGTCTGCTCCAGGCCGACAGCGTCATCATGTGCGAGGAGCACGGCAGCGACCGCTCTCATGCAGTGTCGCGCTTCATCCTCGAACAGACCCCGCTGAAGCTGATCGTGTTCGATCCGCGCAGCAACCGGATGGAGACCGTGACCGAGCTGTCGATCCTCGACCGCATCAAGGTCTCGACCCATGTCGGCTACAACGTTTTCGGCACCGCAAGCGCATTTTGGCAGGACAGGATCGAAGCCCTGAATGCGAAAACAGCGCGCCGCATGCAGTGAGAGATTGAAGAGATGTCCGTTCGCCGATTAGCACCGAAGGAAGTCCAGCCCGCGAGCTTTGCGTTCACGGAGGAGAACCTCGCATTCGCCAAGCAGCAGATCGCGAAATATCCGGCGGGACGTCAGGCCTCCGCCGTCATCGCCATCCTCTGGCGGGCCCAGGAGCAGCACGACGGCTGGGTCTCGGAAGCCGCGATCCGCGTCATCGCCGACATGCTCGACATGCCCTACATCCGCGTGCTGGAGGTGGCGACCTTCTACACCATGTTCCAGCTCGCCCCCGTCGGCAAGAAGGCCCATGTCCAGGTTTGCGGCACCACGCCGTGCCGGCTGCGCGGCGCCGAGGATCTGATCCACGTCTGCGAGCACCGCATCCATCACGAGCCCTTCCATCTCTCCAAGGACGGCAATTTCAGCTGGGAAGAGGTCGAGTGCCTGGGCGCCTGCGTGAACGCGCCGATGGTGCTGATCGGCAAGGACACTTATGAGGACCTGACCAAGGAAAGCTTCGGCAAGGTGCTCGACGGTTTCGCCTCGGGCAATCCGCCCAAGCCCGGTCCGCAGAACGGCCGCCAGTTTTCGGCGCCGATCACCGGGCCGACCACGCTGAAGGAGAGCACCTGATGGGTGATCTCTCGCAGCCTTCCGTGCAGGAGAGCGATGCCATGAAAAAGTGGGGCTTCATCGCGTTGCACGCCGCCGTGGCGGCCGCTTTCATTTTCCTGCTGCAGCGTTTCGGCCTGAACGCGTCGCTGGAATCCAGTCTGCTCTGGGCGCTGACCTTCGCCGTCTGCGCCGCCGGACTTGCCTACAAGCAGACCATTCGTTGATCGGAAAGCACTGATATGCTCGAGGACAAGGACCGCATCTTCAAGAACCTCTACGGCCTCCACGATTGGGGGCTCGAGGGTGCGCGGCGCCGCGGCGCCTGGGATGGCACCAAGAACATCATCGACAAGGGCCGCGACTGGATCATCAATGAGATGAAGGCGTCAGGCCTGCGCGGCCGCGGCGGCGCCGGCTTCCCGACCGGTTTGAAATGGTCGTTCATGCCGAAGGAATCGACCGACGGCCGGCCGAGCTATCTCGTCGTCAACGCCGACGAATCCGAGCCCGGCACCTGCAAGGATCGTGAGATCATGCGGCACGATCCGCATCTCCTGATCGAGGGCTGCCTGATCGCGAGCTGCGCGATGAACGCGCATGCCTGCTACATCTATGTCCGCGGCGAGTTCATCCGCGAGCGCGAGCACCTGCAGGCCGCGATCGACCAGGCCTATGAAGCCAAGCTGGTCGGCAAGGACAACGTCAACGGCTGGCCGTTCGACATCTACGTCGCCCACGGCGCCGGCGCCTATATCTGCGGCGAAGAGACCGCGCTGCTCGAAAGCCTCGAAGGCAAGAAGGGCCAGCCGCGCCTGAAGCCGCCGTTCCCGGCCAATGTCGGCTTGTTCGGCTGTCCGACCACCGTCAACAACGTCGAGTCCATCGCGGTCGCGCCGGACATCCTGCGCCGCGGCGCGGCCTGGTTCGCCGGCATCGGTCGTCCGAACAATGTCGGCACCAAGCTCTTCTGCATCTCCGGCCATGTCGAGCGGCCCTGCAACGTCGAAGAGGCCATGGGCATCCCGTTCCGTGAGCTGATCGACAAGCATTGCGGCGGCATCCGCGGCGGCTGGGACAACCTCAAGGCCGTGATCCCCGGCGGTTCGTCGGTGCGCATGGTGCCGGCCGAGCAGATCATCGACACGCCGATGGATTTCGACAGCCTGAGCAAGCTGCGCTCGGGCCTCGGCACCGCGGCCGTGATCGTGATGGACAAGTCCACCGACCTGATCCGCGCCATTGCCCGCATCTCCTATTTCTACAAGCACGAGAGCTGCGGCCAGTGCACGCCGTGCCGCGAGGGTACGGGCTGGATGTGGCGCGTGCTCACCCGCATGGCCGAAGGCCGCGCCCACAAGCGCGAGATCGACATGCTGCTCGAAGTCACCAAGCAGGTCGAAGGCCACACCATCTGCGCGCTCGGCGATGCCGCGGCATGGCCGATCCAGGGCCTGATCGCGCATTTCCGTCACGAGATCGAAGCGCGCATCGACCAGTATTCGCATAAGGCCGATGTCGACGATATCGGCGTCCGCGATCCCGTGAACATGGTCGCGGCGGAGTAAGAAGAATGACCAAGCTCATCATCGACGGCAAAGAGATCGATGTCCCCGCCGAGTACACGCTGCTTCAGGCGTGCGAGGCGGCCGGCGCCGAGATTCCGCGCTTCTGCTATCACGAGCGGCTGTCGATCGCCGGCAATTGCCGGATGTGCCTCGTCGAGGTGAAGGGCGGCCCGAAGCCGGTCGCGAGCTGCGCCTGGGGCGTGCGCGATTGTCGTCCGGGCCCCAAGGGCGAGCCGCCGGAGATCTCGACGCGTTCGCCGATGGTGAAGAAGGCACGCGAAGGCGTGATGGAGTTCCTTCTGATCAACCATCCGCTGGATTGCCCGATCTGCGACCAGGGCGGCGAGTGCGACCTGCAGGACCAGGCGATGGGCTATGGTGTCGACACCAGCCGCTTCGCCGAGAACAAGCGCGCGGTCGAGGACAAATATCTCGGTGCGCTGGTCAAGACCTCGATGAACCGCTGCATCCAGTGCACGCGCTGCGTCCGCTTCTCGGCGGAAGTCGCAGGCGCCCCCGAGATGGGCGCGACGGGGCGCGGCGAGGACATGGAGATCACGACCTATCTCGAGCACGCGCTGACCTCGGAGCTTCAAGGTAATCTCGTCGACATCTGCCCGGTCGGCGCGCTGACCTCGAAGCCTTATGCCTTTGCGGCGCGTCCCTGGGAGCTGGGCAAGACCCAGTCGATCGACGTGATGGACGGCGTCGGGTCGGCGATCCGCGTCGACACCCGCGGCCGCGAAGTCATGCGCGTGCTGCCGCGCATCAACGAGGCCGTCAACGAGGAGTGGATCTCCGACAAGACCCGCCACGTCGTCGACGGCCTGCGCACCCAGCGCCTGGACCGGCCCTACATCCGCGAGGCCGGCAAGCTGCGCGCGGCGAGCTGGACCGAGGCTTTCGCCGCGATCGCCGCCAAGGCAGCACGCACCGACGGCAAGCGCATCGGCGCGATCGCCGGCGACCTCGCCGGCGTCGAGGAGATGTTCGCGCTGAAGGATCTTCTCGCCAAGTACGGCTCGGGCAATCTGGCGGTGCAGGGCGGCGACGCCTTTGACCCCGCGCTCGGTCGCGGCTCCTACATCTTCAACCCGACGCTGGCGGGTGTGGAGCAGGCGGATGCGCTGCTCATCATCGGCGCGAACCCGCGGAAAGAGGCGGCCGTATTCAACGCCCGCATCCGCAAGCGCTGGCGTGCCGGCGGCTTCAAGGTCGGCGTGATCGGCCCGAAGGTCGATCTGACCTACGACTATGACCATCTCGGCGCGGGCACCGATACGCTCGGTGAGCTCGCGGCCGGCAAGCACTCGTTCATGGACGTGCTGAAGAACGCCAAGAATCCGATCATCCTGGTCGGCGCGGGCGCGGCCTCGCGTCACGACGGCGCCGCCATTCTCGCCGCCGCCGCCAAGCTCGCGCTCGATGTCGGTGCGGTCAAGGACGGCTGGAACGGCTTTGGCGTGCTGCACGAGAGCGCTTCGCGCGTCGGCGCGCTCGATATCGGCTTCTCCGCAACCGGCGGGGGCCTGAACGCCGCGCAGATGACGACGTTCGGCACGCTGGACTTGCTGTTCCTGCTCGGCGCCGACGAGATCAACGCGCCTGATGGTACCTTCGTTGTCTATATCGGCACCCATGGCGACCGCGGCGCGCATCGCGCCGACGTGATCCTGCCGGCGGCTGCCTATACCGAGAAGTCCGCGATCTACGTCAACACCGAAGGCCGCGTGCAGATGACGGGCCGCGCCGCGTTCCCGCCGGGCGAAGCCCGCGAGGACTGGGCGATCGTCCGCGCGCTGTCGGAGGCGCTCGGCAAGAAGCTCGGCTATGACTCGCTGGCCGCCTTGCGCCAGGCGATCTTCAAGGCCGTGCCGCACCTGATCCGCCTCGACCAGATCGAGCCCGGCTCGGCCGACCAGATCAAAAAGCTGGCGGGGAAGGGCGGTTCGCCCGAGAAGGCGCCGTTCAAGCCGCTGGTCGAGGACTTCTATTTGACCAACCCAATCGCGCGTGCGTCCGCCGTAATGGCGGAATGTTCGCGCCTCGCCTCCGGGCACATGCTGACCGCAGCGGAGTGAGCGTGATCTGATGGAATTCTTCGAAAGCGCATTCTGGACCGGGTTCCTCTGGCCGCTGATCATCATGGTCGCGCAGAGCGTCCTGGTGCTCGTCGTCCTGCTCGTGGCGATCGCCTACATCCTGCTCGCCGACCGCAAGATCTGGGCGGCGGTGCAGATCCGGCGCGGCCCGAACGTGGTCGGCCCCTGGGGCCTGCTGCAATCCTTCGCCGACCTTCTGAAGTTCGTGCTGAAGGAGCCGATCATTCCGGCCGGCGCCAACAAGGGCGTGTTCCTGCTGGCCCCGCTGGTGTCGTGCGTGCTCGCGCTCGCCGCCTGGGCGGTGATCCCGACCAATCTCGGCTGGGCGATCTCCGACATCAATGTCGGCATCCTCTTCATCTTCGCGATCTCGTCGCTGTCGATCTACGGCATCATCATGGCCGGCTGGTCGTCGAACTCGAAATACCCGTTCCTGGCCGCGCTGCGCTCGGCGGCGCAGATGGTGTCTTATGAAGTCTCGATCGGCTTCGTCATCATCACCGTGCTGCTCTGCGCCGGCACGCTGAACCTGTCGGCCGTGGTCGAGGCCCAGCATGTCCGCGGGCTCGCCAGCCTGATCGGACTGCCGCAGCTCACCATCCTGAACTGGTACGTCTGGCCGCTGTTCCCGATGTTCGTGGTGTTCTACGTCTCGGCGCTGGCGGAGACCAACCGCCCGCCGTTCGACCTCGTGGAAGCCGAATCCGAGCTCGTCGCCGGCTTCATGGTCGAGTACGGCTCGACGCCGTATCTGCTGTTCATGCTCGGCGAGTATGTCGCGATCGTCACGATGTGCGCGATGGCGACGATCCTGTTCCTCGGAGGCTGGCTGCCGCCGGTCGACCTGCCGCCCTTCAACTGGGTGCCGGGGATCATCTGGTTCTCGCTCAAAGTCTTCTTCATGTTCTTCCTGTTCGCGATGGCAAAGGCGATCGTGCCGCGCTACCGCTACGATCAATTGATGCGCCTCGGCTGGAAGGTGTTCCTGCCGCTGTCGCTGGCGATGGTGATCGTGGTGGCCGGCGTGCTGCATTTCGCCGGCATCGCGCCGAAGTGAGGGCCGTCATGGGTATCAACGTCAACGCCACTGCACGCTCGCTTCTGCTGTCGGAATTCGTCTCGGCGTTCTTCCTCGCCATGCGCTATTTCTTCCAGCCGAAGCCGACCCTGAACTATCCGTTCGAGAAGGGCCCGATCTCGCCGCGCTTCCGCGGCGAGCATGCGCTGCGCCGCTATCCGAACGGCGAAGAGCGCTGCATCGCCTGCAAGCTGTGCGAAGCCGTCTGCCCGGCACAGGCCATCACCATCGAGGCCGGCCCGCGCCGCAACGACGGCACCCGCCGCACCGTGCGCTACGACATCGACATGGTGAAGTGCATCTATTGCGGCCTCTGCCAGGAGGCCTGCCCGGTCGACGCCATCGTCGAAGGTCCGAACTTCGAGTTCGCGACCGAGACCCGCGAGGAACTGTTCTATGACAAGGCCAAGCTGCTCGCCAACGGCGACCGCTGGGAACGCGAGATCGCGAAAGCGATCGAGCTCGACGCGCCGTACCGGTGAGGTGAGGGCATGATCCTTCCCGCGCTGTTCTTCTATCTCTTCGCCGGCGTCTGTGTCGCCTCGGCCGTGATGGTGATTGTCTCGCGCAATCCCGTGCACTCCGTGCTGTACCTGATCCTGGCCTTCGTCAACGCCTCCGGCCTGTTCGTGCTGATGGGCGCCGAATTCCTGGCGATGATCCTGATCGTCGTCTATGTCGGCGCCGTCGCGGTGCTGTTCCTGTTCGTGATCATGATGCTCGACGTGGACTTCACCGAGCTGCGCGAGGGCTTCATCGAGTACCTGCCGGTCGGCCTGGTGATCGGCGGCATCTTCCTGTTCGAGCTGCTGCTCACCGTCGGCTTCTGGGTCATCAACCCCGGCGTCGCCAAGACGATCACGGCGGCGATCCCGGCCAACGTATCGAACACCGAGGCGCTCGGGCTGGTGCTCTATACGAAGTACATCCACTACTTCCAGCTCTCGGGCATGGTGCTGCTGGTCGCCATGATCGGCGCCATCGTGCTGACGCTGCGGCACAAGGCGAGCGTGAAGCGGCAGGACATCAACGTTCAGAACGCGCGCACGCCCGATATGGCGATGGCGATGCGCAAGGTGGCGCCGGGGCAGGGGCTCCAGGACTCTGACGCGGCGGAGTGGGTGAAATGACGATCGGGCTCGGACACTATCTGGCGGTCGGCGCGATCCTGTTCACGCTCGGCATCCTCGGCATCTTCCTGAACCGCAAGAACATCATCGTCATCCTGATGTCGATCGAGCTGATCCTGCTCTCGGTCAACATCAACCTCGTCGCGTTCTCGACCTTCCTCGGCGACATCGTCGGCCAGGTCTTCGCGCTTCTGGTGCTCACCGTCGCTGCCGCTGAAGCCGCGATCGGTCTCGCCATCCTGGTGGTCTATTTCCGCAACCGCGGCTCGATCGCGGTTGAGGACGTCAATCTGATGAAGGGCTGAGCTCAGTCATGGTTCAGGCAATTGTCTTTCTGCCTCTGCTGGGCGCCATTCTGGCTGGCCTGATCGCGCTGTTCGGCGCGCATGCCCGCAACCCGTCGGGCGACGAGGTCGAGCATCATGGCGACCACGGCCACGCGCACGCCCATGCGTCCGATACGATCAACGAGGATGCGTCCGTCATCCACGAGAGCCATCACGACGACGCCCACGATGATCACGGCCACGGCCCGACCGAGCCGGCCGCGGCAGGGTCGCGCGGTGCCGAGCTGATCACCACCGCGTTGCTGTTCGTCTCGGCCGCGCTGTCCTGGATGACGCTGGTCGATGTCGGCTTCATGCACCACGACATCAGGGTCCAGCTGCTGCCCTGGATCTTCTCCGGCGATCTTCAGGTCTGGTGGACCTTGCGGGTCGACACGCTCACCGCCGTGATGCTGGTGGTGGTGACGACCGTGTCCTCGCTCGTGCACCTCTATTCCATCGGCTACATGGACGAGGACCCGAACCGGCCGCGCTTCTTCGGCTATCTCAGCCTGTTCACCTTCGCCATGCTGATGCTGGTGACGGCGGACAACCTTGTGCAGCTGTTCTTCGGCTGGGAAGGCGTGGGTCTGGCGAGCTATCTGCTGATCGGATTCTGGTACCAGAAGCCGTCGGCGAATGCGGCGGCGATCAAGGCCTTCGTGGTCAACCGCGTCGGCGACTTTGGTTTCGCGCTCGGCATCTTCGCGATCTTCATGCTGACCAGCTCGACCGATTTCGAGACGATCTTCCATGCCGCGCCCGGCCTCACCGGCAAGACCATCAACTTCCTCGGCTGGCACGCCGATGCGCTGACCCTGACCTGCCTGTTGCTGTTCATGGGCGCGATGGGCAAGTCGGCGCAGTTCCTGCTGCACACCTGGTTGCCGGACGCGATGGAAGGCCCGACGCCTGTGTCGGCGCTGATCCACGCCGCGACCATGGTCACCGCCGGCGTCTTCATGGTGGCGCGCCTGTCGCCGCTGTTCGAGCTCGCCCCGAATGCGCAGGCCGTCGTGATGTTCTTCGGCGCGACCACCGCGTTCTTCGCCGCGACCATCGGCCTCGTGCAGAACGACATCAAGCGCATCGTCGCCTATTCGACCTGTTCGCAGCTCGGCTACATGTTCGTGGCGATGGGAGCAGGGGCCTATTCGGTCGGCATGTTCCATCTGTTCACGCACGCCTTCTTCAAGGCGCTGTTGTTCTTGGGCTCCGGCTCGGTGATCTACGCGATGCACCACGAGCAGGACATCCGCAACATGGGCGGGCTCTGGAAGAAGATCCCCTACACCTATGCGGTGATGGTGGTCGGCACGCTGGCGCTCACCGGATTCCCGCTCACCGCCGGCTACTTCTCCAAGGACGCGATCATCGAGTCCGCCTACGCCTCGCACATTCCATTTGCGATGTACGGCTTCCTGATGACGGTCGTCGCCGCCGGCCTGACCTCGTTCTACTCCTGGCGCCTGATCTTCAAGACCTTCCATGGCGAGCCGCATGACGAGCATCACTATGAGGCCGCGCATGAGGCTCCGATCTGGATGCTGATCCCGATCGGCGTGCTCGCAGTCGGCTCCATCGTCGCCGGTTTCCCGTTCAAGGAGCTGTTCGCCGGTCACGGCATCGAGGAGTTCTTCCGCGAATCCGTGAAGATGAACCCGCAGATCATCGAGGAGATGCACCACATCCCCGAGACCATCGCCTTCCTGCCGACGGTGATGATGGTGCTGGGCTTCCTCGTCTCGTACCTGTTCTACATCCGCCGGCCGTACATCCCTGTGCAGCTCGCTAAAGAGCAGCCGATGCTGTACCAGTTCCTGCTCAACAAATGGTACTTCGACGAGCTCTACGACATCATCTTCGTCCGTCCGGCGAAGTGGATCGGCTATCAGCTCTGGAAGAAGGGCGACGGCTTCATCATCGACGGCCTCGGTCCCGACGGCGTCTCGGCTCGCGTCCTGGACGTCACCCGCAACGTCGTGAAGATCCAGACCGGCTATCTCTATCACTACGCATTCGCCATGCTGATCGGCGCCGCCGGCCTGATCACCTGGTTCATGTTCGGCTTTGGAGGCCAGTAAATGACAACCTGGCCCATCCTATCGGTCACGACGTTCCTGCCGCTGGTCGGCGCGCTGATCGTCTATCTCAGCCGCGGCGATGACGAGGCGGCCAAGCGCAACTCGCGCTGGATCGCGCTCTGGACCACGCTGATCACCTTCGCGGTGTCGGTGATCCTGGTCATGCGGTTCGACCCGGCCAATCCCGACTTCCAGTTCGTCGAGAAGGCAAACTGGCTCGCCACCGGCATCACCTACCACATGGGCGTCGACGGCATCTCGCTGCCGCTGGTGATCCTCACCACCGCCGTGATGCCGTTCTGCATCATCGCGAGCTGGAAGGCGATCACCAACCGCGTCCGCGAATACATGATGGCGTTCCTGATCCTGGAAACGCTGATGGTCGGCACCTTCTCGGCGCTCGATCTCGTGCTGTTCTACCTGTTCTTCGAAGGCGGCCTGATCCCGATGTTCCTGATCATCGGCGTCTGGGGCGGTCCGCGCCGGGTCTACGCATCGTTCAAGTTCTTCCTTTACACGCTGCTCGGCTCGGTCCTGATGCTGCTCGCCATCATGGCGCTGTACTGGAACGGCGGCACCACCGACATTCCGACGCTGATGCACACTGCCGTGCCGCGGTCGCTGCAGACCTGGGCCTGGCTCGCCTTCTTCGCTTCCTTCGCGGTGAAGATGCCGATGTGGCCGGTGCACACCTGGCTCCCCGACGCGCACGTCGAAGCGCCGACGGCGGGCTCCGTGGTCCTCGCCGCGATCCTGCTGAAGATGGGCGGCTACGGCTTCCTGCGTTTCTCGCTGCCGATGTTCCCGCTGGCCTCGCACGACTTCGCGCCGCTGATCTTCACACTCTCGGCCATCGCCATCATCTACACCTCGCTGGTGGCCCTGATGCAGGAGGACATGAAGAAGCTGATCGCGTACTCCTCGGTCGCGCATATGGGCTTCGTCACCATGGGCATCTTCGCCGGCACCATGCAGGGCGTCGCCGGCGGCATGTTCCAGATGATCTCGCACGGCATCGTCTCCGGGGCGCTGTTCCTCTGCGTCGGCGTCGTCTACGACCGCCTGCACACCCGCGAGATCGCGGCCTATGGCGGCCTCGTCAACCGGATGCCGCTCTACGCGCTGACCTTCATGGTCTTCACCATGGCCAATGTCGGTCTGCCCGGCACATCAGGCTTCGTCGGCGAGTTCATGACGTTGCTCGGCACCTTCAAGGTCTCGATCCCGACCGCGTTCTTCGCCACTTTCGGCGTGATCCTCTCGGCCGGCTACGCGCTGTGGCTCTACCGCAAGGTCGTGTTCGGGGCGCTGGTCAAGCCATCGCTGGCGAGCATGAAGGATCTCACCTTCCGGGAGTGCCTGACGCTGTTCCCGATGATCGCGCTGACGATCCTGTTCGGCGTCTATCCGAAGCCGGTGCTCGACATGTCGGCCGCTTCGGTCCAGCAACTCGTCAACAACTACAACACCGCTGTGACGGCCGTGAAGGCCGCCGCACTGCTCCAGTGATCGGGCAGGTCAGGATATCGCCATGAGCTTTGAGACTGCAGGTTATCAACTGGCGCCGGTGCTGCCCGAGATCGTGCTCGCGGTCGGCGCCATGGCTCTGCTGATGCTGGGCGCCTATCGCGGGCAGGGGACGACCGGTGCCGTCACCTCGCTGGCGGTCGTGCTCCTGGTCGTGGTCGGCGTGCTCGAATACATGCTGCCCGCGGGCAAGCAGGTGACCTTCGGCGGCAGCTTCATCGTCGACGACTTCGCCCGCTTCATGAAGATCCTGGCCCTGATCGGCTCGGCGGTGACGCTGGTGCTGTCGACCGAATTCCTGTCCGACCCGTCGCGCCGGATCTTCGAATACGCCATCCTGGTGCTGCTCTCGACGCTCGGCATGATGGTGCTGATCTCGGCCGGCGACCTGATCTCGCTCTATCTCGGCCTCGAACTGATGTCGCTGGCGCTCTATGTCGTCGCGGCCTCGAACCGCGACAACGCCAAGTCGACCGAAGCCGGCCTGAAGTATTTCGTGCTCGGCGCACTGTCCTCGGGCATGCTGCTGTACGGCGCCTCGCTGATCTACGGCTTCACTGGCACGGTCAGCTTCACCGGCATCGCGGCGGCCGCGACGATCTCGAATGTCGGCCTCGTCTTCGGTCTGGTCTTCCTGCTCGTCGGCCTCTGCTTCAAGGTTTCGGCCGTGCCGTTCCACATGTGGACGCCTGATGTGTATGAGGGCGCGCCGACCCCGGTCACTGCCTTCTTCGCGTCGGCGCCCAAGGTCGCCGCGCTTGCCGTGTTCACCCGCGTCACGCTCACCGCTTTCCCGGGCATCGTCTCGCAGTGGCAGCAGATCCTGGTGTTCGTGGCGATCGCCTCGATGGCGCTCGGCTCCTTCGCCGCGATCGGCCAGAGCAACATCAAGCGCCTGATGGCCTATTCCTCGATCGGCCACATGGGTTTCGCGCTGGTCGGCCTTGCCTCCGGCACCGTCGAGGGCGCGCAAGGCGTCCTGATGTACATCGTGATCTATGTCGCGATGACGCTGGGCTCGTTCTCGATCATCCTCGCCATGCGCCGCAACGGCCAGGCGGTCGAGCAGATCAGCGATTTCGCCGGCCTGTCGCGCACCAATCCGCTGCTCGCCTTCATGTTCGCGATGCTGCTGTTCTCGCTCGCGGGCATTCCGCCGCTCGCCGGCTTCTTTGCCAAATGGTACGTCTTCGTCGCCGCCATCAAGGCGAACCTGTTCACGCTCGCGGTCGTCGGCGTGCTGACCAGCGTGGTCGGCGCCTACTACTACCTCGCCATCGTCAAGACGATGTATTTCGACGAGCCGGCCGGCCAGGTCGATCCGGTGCGCGTCGAGGTGAAGACGGTGCTGGCGGTTTTCGGCCTGTTCAACATCCTGTTCGCGCTGTTCGCAGGTCCCGTGGTGAGCGTCGCCTCCGCCGCGGCAAAGTCGCTGTTCTAGGATGAATTTCGCGCTCGGTCCTCGCGCATCGTCCGCGGGCTACAGGCTCGCGGCGTTCGAGCGGACCGGCTCGACCAATACCGAGGCGATCGAACGTGCGAGGGCCGGAGAGCTCGGCCCGATGTGGTTCGTCACGTCGGAGCAGACCGCCGGCCGCGGCCGCCGTCAACGCGCCTGGATCGCGCCCCGCGGCAATCTCGCCGCCAGCATCCTCGAGGTCATAGACGTCGCGCCGGCCGTCGCCGCCACCCTCGGCTTTGCCGCCGGGCTGGCCGAGGAGGCCGCGCTGGAGAAGGTCAGCCTCGAGGCCGCAATCCGCCTCGGCCCTGATCGTCCGCGCTACGCCCTGAAATGGCCGAACGACGTCTTGGCCGGGGGCAAGAAGCTCGTCGGCATCGGCCTCGAAGCCGAAGCCATCGGCGACCGCCTTGCCGTCGTCGTCGGCATCGGCACCAATGTCGTTGCAGCGCCCGAGGGCGTGCCGACGCCCGCGGTGTCGTTGGCGGCGCTCGGGGTGCAGATCAGTGCCGAGGAGCTGTTCTCGGCACTATCCGACGCCTGGGTCGAGTTCCGCGGCATCTGGGACAATGGAAGCGGCTTTGCCGAGATCCGCAAGCTGTGGCTGGAGCGCGCCGCCGGCCTCGGCGAGCGGGTCGCAATCCACACGGGGACGATGACGCTGGAAGGCATTTTTGACACCATCGACGACACCGGCTGCCTGATCGTCCGTACCGCGGAGGGCCGCCGGGTACCGGTCGCCGCGGGTGAGGTGTTCTTCGGCTCGGCCGCCTCCGTGGGAGCTGCGTGATGGCCAAGCCCGACGAACTGGTGTTTGCGCCGCTCGGCGGTGTCGGCGAGATCGGCATGAACCTGTCGATCTACGGCCTCGGCAACCGCCAGCAGCGCGCCTGGATGGCGGTCGATCTCGGCGTCTCCTTCGGAGACGAAGAGCATCTGCCGGGCATCGACCTGATCATGCCCGACATCAGCTTCCTGGAGAAGGAGCGCAAGAACTTGATGGGCCTGGTGCTGACCCACGCCCATGAGGACCATTTCGGCGCCATCATCGATCTCTGGCCGAAGCTGAAATGCCCGATCTATGCGACGCAGTTCAGTGCTGCGCTGTTCGAGGCCAAATGTGCCGCCGAGCGCAACGCGCCGAAGATCCCGGTGACGGTGGTGCCGTCCGGGGGCCGCGTCGACGTCGGCCCGTTCAATGTCGAGTTCATCCCCGTCGCGCATTCGATTCCGGAGGCGCATGCGCTGGCGATCCACACCGAAGCCGGCACGGTGCTGCACACCGGCGACTGGAAGATCGACCCGACCCCGACGCTTGGCGCGCCCACCGACGAGAAGCGGCTGCGCGAGCTCGGTGAGGAAGGCGTGCTCGCCTTGATCGGCGATTCCACCAACGCGGTGCGCGACGGCCGTTCGCCCTCGGAAGCCGAGGTCGCCCGCACCATCATCGACCTGGTGAAATCGGCCAAGGGCCGCGTCGCGGTCACGACCTTCGCCTCCAACGTCGCGCGCATCAAGGCCGTCGCTGCCGCTGCCAGGGCCGCCGACCGCGAGGTCGTCGTGGTTGGCCGCGCCATGGAGCGCGTGGTGCAGGTCGCGCGCGAATGCGGCTATCTCGATGGCGTGCAGAATTTCCGCTCGCCCGAGGTTTACGGCCATCTGCCGCAGGACAAGGTGCTGGCGCTGTGCACCGGCAGCCAGGGCGAGCCGCGCGCGGCGCTGGCGCGCATCGCCAATGACGACCATCCCGAGATCACGCTCAACCGCGGCGACAGCGTCATCTTTTCCTCGCGGACCATCCCGGGCAACGAGAAGGCGGTCGGTTCGATCATCAACAACCTCGTGCTGCAGGGCGTCGAGATCATCACCGACCGCGACCATCTGGTCCACGTCTCCGGCCATCCCCGCCGCGACGAATTGCGCGACATGATTGGCTGGGTGAAGCCGCAGCTCCTGATCCCCGTCCACGGCGAGGCGCTGCACCTGAACGAGCACGCCAAGCTCGCGCGCGCCGCCGGCGTGCCGCGCGTGCTGGTGGTCCGCAACGGCGACCTGATCAAGCTCGGCCCGGGTGATCCCGGCATCATTGGCGAAGTGCCTTCCGGCCGCCTCTACAAGGACGGCACGATCCTGGAGGACTCCAAGTCCCGCGCCGTGGTCGAGCGGCGGCGCATGGCGTTTTCCGGCTGTGCCTTCGTCGCCATTGCCATGACCGAGCAGGGCGAGCTGGCCGACGATCCCGAGGTCGATCTGGTCGGCATCCCCGAGAAGAACAGGGCAGGCGAGCCCTTCGACGACCTCGTCTTCGATGCCGTGGTCTCCACCATCGAGGGCCTGCCGAAGGCGCGCCGCCGCGACCCCGACGCATTGGGCGAGTCGGTGCGACGTGCTGTCCGGGCCGTGATCAACGAACATTGGGGCAAAAAGCCCCCCTGTCTGGTACACGTACTGACAGTGTAAGGGGAGAAGACACATGCTGGGCCGGCTCAACCATGTCGCGATCGCGACCAAGGACGCCGTCAAGGCCGCCAGGATCTATGGCGCCGCGTTCGGCGCTCAGATCTCGGAAGCCGTGCCGCTGCCCGAGCACGGCGTCATCACCGTGTTCGCGACGCTGCCCAACACCAAGATCGAATTCATCGAACCGCTCGGCGAGGCCTCGCCGATCGCAAAATTCGTCGAGCGTAACCCCGACGGCGGCATCCACCATGTCTGCTACGAGGTCGTCGACATCATCGCCTCGCGCGACACGCTGGTGAAGGAGGGCGCGCGGGTGCTCGGCGACGGCGTGCCGAAGATCGGCGCCCATGGCAAGCCGGTGCTGTTCCTGCACCCGAAGGATTTTTCCGGCGCGCTGGTCGAGATCGAGCAGGCATAAGGCCGAACCATGGCCATCCAGATCTCAACCGCGATCGCAATCTACTTCGTCATCTGGTGGGTCGCGCTGTTCCTGACGCTGCCGTTCGGCGTACGCAGCCAGCACGAGGATGGCGTCGGGGCGCCCGGCACCGACCCCGGTGCGCCGATCCTGACGCGGATGGGCCGCAAGCTGATCTGGACCACCATCATCTCGGCGATCATCTACGGCCTCGGCATGGTCGCCTATCACGCCGGCTATCTCTCGATCGAGCGCCTGTCGAAATTGATGGGAATGCCTTTCTAGACGTTCTTGCTAGACGTTTTTGCTGACGACATTGTTTGGGGGACCGAATGACTTTTCAGAGGATCGTCATTGCACTTCTGGTGCTGATCGTCGCCGGCATCGGTGCCATCGGCTATTTCGAATGGCGGATGGCCGCGCAGGTGCGCACCCTGAAGGCGTTCGTCGAGGGCTATGTCTTCAACGAGGCGGTGATGGCCTGCGAGCAGGCCAAAAGCTCGACGCCGTTCAAATGGAACGGAGGCAAGAGCACCTCGGTGATCGGCTTGAACTCGGCCAAGCTCGACAAATACACGGTCAGCGCCAGCTACACGCTGGTGGCGGACAGCGTCTATTGCGATTACGATCCGATCAAAAGAAAGGCCGAGATCGGGTCGAGCTTCCTGGAGCGGGAGTAACGATCCGGCGCTGGCAGGCATGAGCGCGCCGCCGCCTGCTCGATGCGGCGCGAGTTCGCGCACGCCCGATCAGCCGCTCGCGCAGGCGGGCTAGATCGCTCGGCGTTGTCGGCCGGCGAAGAGCCCGTAGACGAACAGCACGATGATCGCGCCGACGACCGCACCGATCAGTCCGGCACCTTCCTCGGCACGATACCATCCGAGCGCCTGTCCGAGGTAAGTCGCAACGAAGGCGCCGACGATCCCCAAGATGGTCGTCAGGATGAAGCCGGACGGCTCGTTGTCGCCAGGCATGATGAACTTGGCGATCACGCCGGCGACGAAGCCGATGATGATTGTCCAGAGAATACCCATTTCCACACCTCTTCCAGGTTAAGCGGCAACAGCTATGCCTCAGGCAGACGTCCGTCCGGCGTGTACTTGTCGACCGCCGAGGGCAATTCCCGGGATAGCCTTGTGAGGATCTCGTCTTGCGAGAGTCCCGTCTGCTGTTCGAGCTTCTCCAGAACGTCGGAGCCGATCGCATTCCTCAGCTCAGGCGACGAGATCTCCTTGTTGGGTCCGGGCTTCACCCATGAATCGGCGACCTCGCCCTGGCCGTTCTGGTTGAACCGCTCCAGGAGCTCGCCAATGCCGCCATTGAGCAGGCCCCCGATCCCGCCCGCGCCGAGCATGCCGCCGAGATTACCAAGCACTCCCCCAGGCGGCTGCTGACCGCCCGCGGATGAGCCGCCGGTCGCACCTTTCAGCAGCTCTGCCAACTTGTCGCGGTTCTGATAGCCGGCCATGGCCAGCATCGCCAGAAGGGCAGTCATGGAGGGCATTCCGCGGCTCATCGCTAACTCCTTCAAAATCTCAGACACGCAAAACTGCCTCAGCCCGCTTGTGTTCCAAAAATCGGCAAATGGTGGGCTCGCGACGTCCGGCTTGGTCGTCCGACACGAAGAACTTTCGGTGCAACTGGTCCCGGGGTGTGCCGGCGATACACGGGTGGCGGACCGCTTTGATTGCGATTACGATCCGACCAAAAGAATGGCCGGGATCGCCCAAGCTTGCCAGAAGCGGGAGTAACGACCAGGCCATGCCAAGCATGGGGTGGGATCGTCATGACCGGGGACCGGGCGGGGGACTATCGAATTCTGCATGAAGCGGCGCTGCGGGATTATCTCGCAGGCCTTCCCGATATCGCCGCACTCCTCGGCGGCGAGCCGGCCTCATGGGAGATTACCGAGGTCGGCGACGGCAATCTCAATCTCGTCTTCATCATGAAGGGCGGGCGCGGCGGCGTCGCCGTCAAGCAGGCGCTGCCTTATGTCCGCCTCGTCGGCGAAAGCTGGCCGCTGCCGCTGTCGCGGGCCCATTACGAATATCTGGCTCTGTCCCGACAGGCCCAGCTCGCGCCCGGCCTCGTGCCGGCTTTGCTGCATCACAACGAGGCCCTGGCGCTGACGGTGATGGAGCTGCTCGAACCCCACATCATCATGCGCAAGGGGCTGGTTGCGGGAACGCAATATCCGGGCTTCGTCGGTGACATCACCACCTTCATGGCGCGAACGCTGTTCTTCACCTCCGACCTCGCGCTGTCCGCGGCCGAGAAGAAGGAGGGCATTGCGGCCTTCGCCGGCAATCATGCGCTCTGCAAGATCACCGAGGATCTGATCTTCACCGATCCCTACCGCATCGCCGAGCAAAACCGCTGGACTGCGCCGTATCTCGATGCGCTCGCTGCAAGCCTGCGCGATGACATGGAGCTGCATGTCGCGATCTCCCGGCTGAAGCTGAAGTTCATGGCAAGCCCCGAGGCGCTGCTCCACGGCGACCTCCACACCGGCTCGATCATGGTGACGGGCAAACAGACGCGGGTGATCGATCCGGAATTCGCATTCTATGGCCCGATGGGGTTCGACGTCGGCGCCGTGCTGGCCAACCTTGTGATGGCCTATTTTGCCTCCGCCGGCCACGAGCGCGCACCGGGCGAGCGGGCCGCGTTCGAGGCCTGGGTGCTGGAGACGATCGAGCAGGTCTGGAACGAGTTCGCCGGCAAATTCCTCGACCTCTGGCGGGCGAATGGCACTGGCGATGCCTATCCGGTCTCACTCTTTGCCGGCGCGCAGGGCGCTGCGCGCCTGGAGGCCGAGCGGCAGGTCTACATGCAACGCCTGTTCGCCGACACCGTCGGCTTCGCGGCCGCTAAGACCATCCGCCGCATCTTCGGCCTCGCCCACAACATCGATTTCGAGTTGATCGAAGATCCGAAAAAGCGCGCCGTCAGCGAAGCCCGCGCGGTGCGGCTCGCACGGGCGATGATGGTGGAGACGGAGACGTTTCGGACGATTAGCGATGTGACGGGTGCGGCGCGAAAACTGCGGGACTGGAAGCCCGAGCTAACGGGTTGAGAGAGTTCATGGCGAGGAGCGCGCCTCCGCGCTCGCAATGACAAAGCGGTGCAACAGGCGCAAATGTTTCATCGTCACCCTGAGGTGCCGGAGCGTAGCGAAGGCCTCGAAGGGCGACAGCCCGGCTGCATCGCGGCCGTTCATCCTTCGAGGCTCAGCACGCGCTGCGTTCGCATCGCATGCTTCGCACCTCAGGATGACGGTCCAACACGCCAGCGCGCGCTCAATACATTCGCATCGGCAGCGGCGCGCCTTCGGGGCCGACCAGCAGACCCCAGGTCTCGTTGACCGCGACCTCGAACTCACGCGTCTGGGCCGCGCTGCCCTTGAGCTTCAGGGTGACCTTGTACTGGCCCGGCGGCAGATCAATTTTCTGGCTATCAGGCAACTCATCCGCGGCGGCGTCGAAATCGATCAGTTTTTCTCCGGCGTGAGCCGCCAGTCGGATGGTTCGCTCATTGACGGTGATGTCGGCCGCTTCATCCGTCTTGTTGCCGAGCAACAACATCACTTGTCCCGGCGCCGGCCGGATTTTGGCCGTGGCGGCCAACGGCTTGCGTAGCGCAAGGTCGGCGATCGTTGTGTTGTCCTGACGGACGAGCCGGAGCAGCGCCGGCCCGTCCGACGTCGTGAAGACGACGACGGCCCTGTCGGGCGCGACGACGGCACCGTCGTTCTCGGTCCAGCCGCGCTTTTCGAGTGCAGCGCGATAGAAGCCGAGCACGGCCTCGAGACCGAGCGGCGTCTCGACGTGAGCCGACCTCATGAAAGGCGAATTCTTCGCGGTCATCAGGGTCCAACGGTCGACCAGCGGCAGGCCCATGTCGTCGGACATCTTGGCCTCGAATGTCCGGCTCGTGGCTTGTGTCAGAAGCCCGACAGTGTCGCAGAGCAGGCGCTCGCCAAGATAGTCCGGGGCGCAACGGCCCCTGAGTGCCCACCATGTATCGTCGACAAACCCGTTTGACCGCTTGGTGTGGGACCAATTGATTTGAATGTTTTTCGTCGGGCCGTCGCGGGCAGGGTCCGGCGTGACGGGGATCGCCATCGCCGCTGTCGCGGCGACCAGACTGCCGGCGAGTAGGATACCTAGCGTTCGGCGGGTCATTTTTTGCGCGATCCTTGTTTTCCGCGATCCCTGGGGCTCAGATAACGATCCTGAGCTTGGTCGCGTCGATTACGGAAAATGTTCACTATTCCCGTTGCTCGATGACGCACCGCGTCAATCGAGGGCTTGCATCGCCGGCCGGATGCAACCGGCCCCGAAGGCATCGCCGAACGGCCGCCGTCCGGAACTGACATTGGTCTCCATCAAAAACGAAGCTTGCATTCGACGGGCTACGAATGATCAAATCCCTGATCGGAATACCTGCGCTGGTGGGGACACACATGATGTTCAGGATGATGGCGATCGTCGCGGGCTTGGGACTGGCGCTCGCTGGATCTGCGGAGGCCCAGACGCCGCGCAAGGGCGGAACCATCCGGATGACCGCGCCCTATGGCTCGAGTTTCACCAGCCTCGACATTCACACCACGCAGCGCGCCCAGGACGAGATCTACGCCAAGGCGCTGCACCGCTCGCTGTACATCTGGAATTCCGCGGAGGGCAAGCCGGTCCTGGAGCTTGCCAAGGAGGATGTGGTCTCGGGCGGCGGTCTCGTTCACACCTTCAAGCTGCGCGACGACGCCTATTTCCACAATGGCCGGAAGATGACGGCCGACGATATCATCTGGTCCTACACCCGCATCATGGACGGCACCAAGGCCTATCCCGGCGCGCGGTTTGTCCGCGTGATCGAGGGCGCGGCCGCGGTCGAGAAGGGCCAGGCCAAGGAAATCTCCGGGCTGAAGAAGATCGACGACTTCACCGTCGAGATGAAGCTGACCGAGAAGGTCGATCCCGGCTTCTACTTCTTCACCGCGCTGACCTCGATCTATCCCGCCGACGAGGGCGCCAAGGAGAGTTTTATCCAGAAGCCGATCGGTCTCGGGCCCTTCAAATTCGTCGAGCACGTACCGGGATCGCGCATTGTCCTGGAGCGGTGGGACCGGTTCTACAAGCCCGGCAAGCCCTACGCCGACAAGATCGTCGTGTCGATCATGGGCGAGGCCGCGGCGCGCGATGTCGCCTTCCGCAACAAGGAGGTCGACACCTCGGTGCTCGGGCCCGCGCAATATGTGGCCTATCAGTCCGACGCCAATCTCAAGGGCACCATCGTCGAGGTCGCCGAGGTCTTCACCCGCTACATGGGGATGAATCCGTCATTCAAGCCGTTCGCCGACAAGCGCGTGAGACAGGCGATCAACTACGCGATCGATACCGACCTGATCATCAACAAGTTGGTCAAGGGCAAGGCCTATCGGGCCACCAGTTGGCTGCCGCTGACCTCGCCCGCCTACGACAAGGCGATGAAGCCGTACGCTTACGATCCCGCCAAGGCCAAGCAGCTGCTTAACGAGGCCGGCTATCCCAACGGCTTCGAGTTCGAATGGACCACCAGCCAGAACGAGAGCTGGGGCTTGCCGATCGTCTCGGCCGTGATTCCGATGCTGGACAAGGTCGGCATCAAGGCGAAGGTCAAGCAGGTCGAGACCGCGGTGCTGGCGGAGGTGGTTCGCACCGGCGACTACCAGGCCTTTATCTATTCCCAGGCGAGCGGTCCGGATCCGCAGGCGGCCCTCAAATGCTTCCACTCGTCGACGCCGCAGCCAGCCTGCAACTACATGATCTTCAAGAACGCCGATTTCGACAAGATCGTCGACGAGGCCGGGCAGGCCGACGACCCAGCAAAGCGCGCCCAGCTGCTGCAAAAGGCCAATGCGCTGCTCTATGAGGAGGCACCGGTCTGGTTCTTCAACTACAACAAGGCGGTCATGGCGGTGCAGCCGTGGCTCAAGGGGATTCAGCTCAACGCGACGGAGCTGACCCATCAGAACGTCGAAGACCTCTGGGTCGACGAGACCTCGCCCGCGAAGTGACATGCGCTCTCGCGCTCCCTCCGTCGCCACAGACGATGGAGGGAGAGAGGAAAAGTGCCGATGCTCTCCTTCCTGTTCCGTCGCCTGCTGCAAACCGTTCCGACCGTGCTTGCCGTCGTGCTGCTGGTCTTCGTGTTGTTCAGCGTGGTTCCCGGCAGCATCGTCTCCTCCATGAGTGACGACAGCGATCCGCAGGTCGAGCTGCGCATGAAGAAGCAGCTCGGCCTCGACGATCCCGTTTACGTGCGTTTCGGCGCCTACATTGCCAAGCTCGCGACCGGTGATTTCGGAACCTCGTTCCGGACCCGCGAGCCTGTCACCACCATGATCGCCAAGCGGGCATGGCCGACGCTGCAACTGATCTTCGCAGCCATGGCGTTCTCGGTCGTGATCGGCGTGCCGCTTGGCTTCATCGCGGCACTGCGACCGGGCGGAATCGTCGATACGCTTGCCATGGTCGTCGCGGTATCGGGCCTTTCCATCGCAAAATTCTGGCTCGGACTGGTTCTGATGTACCTGTTCGCGTTGAAGCTCGGCTGGCTGCCGAGTTTCGGCTATGGCGATGGCGGACTGAAATATCTGCTCCTGCCGGCGGTGACGCTCGGCGTCTCGCCGATGGCGCTGTTTGCCCGGACGACGCGCGCCGCGGTCCTCGAGATCATGACCGCCGATTTCGTCCGCACCGCGCGATCCAAGGGCATGAGCGAGACGCGGGTGGTGAAGTGGCATGTGATGCGCAACGCGCTCGTCATCATTCTCACCACCGTCGGCCTGCAATTCGGTGGCCTGATGGGGCAGGCGGTCGTGGTCGAGAAACTGTTCTCATGGCCGGGCATCGGCTCATTGCTGGTCGACAGTGTCTTGCAGCGCGACATTCCGGCGGTCCAGGGCTCCATTCTCGTCGTCGTGCTGGCCTTTCTCGCGATCAATCTGCTGATCGACGTACTCTACGGCGTGATCGATCCCAGGATCAGATACGCATGAGCGCGGGCGGGCTCCATCACGCTTGGACGGGAAGGCAATCGCATACGAGGCGCGCGGTGTGGCGTCACGGGTGCTGCGCCGCCTCTCCCGCTTGCGGGGGAGGGTTGGGGTGGGGGTGTCTCCGCATCGGGGTTCCCTGTGTGGCGAGAGCCCCCACCCGCCGCGCTCTCCGAGCGCGTCGGCCTCCCCCGCAAGCGGGAGAGGCCAAACGCGCCCGCGGCGAGTTCTCGCTAAAGCCACACACGATTATCCTTTTCGCGGTGGAGCGCTTGCAATGAAGCTCCGCGCCAATCTCGTCATCGGTGGGGTGTTGTTCGCGCTGGCGATCCTGGTCGGTTTGCTCGCGCCCTGGCTGGCGCACACCGATCCTGTCATGGACGCCAATCTGATGAATGCGGAGGAGCCCCCGAGCTGGACCTGGTGGTTCGGGACCGACGACCAGGGCCGCGACATCTATTCCCGCGTCGTGTATGGCGCGCGGGTCTCGCTGACGGTCGGTATCATCTCGCAGCTCATCAACAGCGTCATCGGCGTGGCCTTGGGGCTGAGCGCCGGCTATTTTGGCGGCTGGTGGGACGATGTCGTCAACGCCCTGACCAATCTCATGCTCGCGATCCCCTCGCTGATCTTCGCGCTGGCGATCATGGCGGTGCTCGGACCCGGCCTGACCAGCCTGTTGATCGCACTCGGGCTGACCAACTGGTCCTTCACGTGCCGGATTGCGCGGGCCTCGGCACTGTCGCTGCGGAGCCAGGGCTATGTGCAGGCTGCGACCGTGCTCGGCTACGGCGATTTGCGCATCATGATCACCCAGCTGCTGCCGAACATGCTGGGCCCCATCATCGTTATCGGCACGCTGGGCATGGGCAGCGCGGTGTTGTCCGAAGCCGCATTGTCGTTCCTCGGCCTCGGCGTTCGCCCGCCGTTTCCAAGCTGGGGCAGCATGCTGTCGGAAGCCCGCGAGCAGATCACGACGGCGCCGTGGCTCTCGGTATTTCCGGGCCTCGCCATCTTCCTGACGGTGCTTGGCCTCAACCTGCTCGGCGATGGCCTGCGCGACATTCTCGATCCCCAATCGCGGAGCCGGCGGACATGACCGGCGCACCGCTGATCGAAGTCGAGGACCTGCGCATCGATCTCGACGACGGATCGAGGCGCGTCGCGGCGGCCGAGGGCGTTTCGTTCCGCATCTCGCGCGGCGAGACGTTCGGCCTCGTCGGCGAATCCGGCTGCGGCAAGAGCATCACGGCGCTCGCCTTGATCGGGCTGTTGCGGCCGCCGCTCTCGATCGGCGGCGGCGTCATCCGGTTCGAGGGGCAGGAGATCCAGCACCTCTCCGCCGCCAGGCAGCGGGAGCTGCGCGGCAACCGCATTGCCATGATCTTCCAGGAGCCGATGACGGCGCTGAACCCGGTCTCGCCCGTGGGCCGGCAGATCGCCGAGATGTTCGTGCTCCACAAGGCCAAGAGCTGGCGGGAAGCCAATCGGCTGGCGGTCGAGGCGCTGTCGAGCGTCCGCGTCCCTGCGCCCGAGCGCCGCGTCAACGATTACCCGCACCAGCTCTCCGGCGGCATGCGCCAGCGCGTGATGATCGCCATCGCGCTCGCCTGCGGTCCGGATCTCCTGATCGCCGACGAGCCAACCACCGCGCTCGACGTGACCGTGCAGGCCGAGATCATCGAGCTGATGCGGAATTTGTGCGCCGAGCGGGGAACGGCGATCCTGATGATCAGCCACGACCTCGGCCTGGTCGCAAACGTCTGCCGCCGCGTCGCCGTGATGTATGCCGGCCGGATCGTCGAGGAGCGCGGCTCGGCCGATATTTTTCGAGCGCCCTCGCACCCCTATACGCAAGGCCTGGTCGCCTCGCTGCCGCGGCTCGGCAGCCGCGCTGCGCTCGGCCGCACCAGGCTCAAGGAGATCGCCGGCGTCGTCCCGGCGATCACGAATTTCCCTGATGGCTGCCGGTTCAATCCGCGCTGCGCGCAGGCGACGGATATTTGCCGAAGAGTCGCGCCGGAGACCGATCTGCTGGCGGCGGGCGGTCTGGTCAGGTGTCATCACCATGCATGAGCCGCAAAACATGCTGGGTGAGCGAAGGCCGGACGATGACCTCATCCTCAGCGTCGAGGATCTCGCGGTTCACTTTCCGCTCGGCGGCGGCCTGCTGGGCCGCGGCAAGCGGATGCTCCGGGCCGTCGATGGCGTCGATCTCAAGCTGAAGCGCGGCGAATGCCTCGGCCTCGTCGGCGAGTCCGGCTCCGGCAAGTCGACGGTCGCATTCGATCCTTGGCCTGCTGACGCCGACGCGCGGCCGCATCGTGCTGGACGGGCAGGTCGTGAGGAGCAGGCAATCCGGCGATCGCAAGGCGTTGGCGCGCACCGTGCAGATGGTGTTTCAGGATCCCTACGCCTCGCTCAATCCGCGTCAGACCGTTCGCCGCACGTTAGAGGATCCGCTGCGTGTGCACGGCGTCACCGCGAAAAGCGAGATCGAGGATCGCGTCGCGACCATGCTGCGGCATGTCGGCTTGCGGCCCGAACAGTCGGGCCGCTACCCGCATGAATTCTCCGGCGGTCAGCGCCAGCGCATCGGCATTGCCCGCGCGCTGATCCTCAACCCCAAAATCGTCATCTGCGACGAGCCGGTCTCGGCGCTCGACGTCTCGATCCGCGCCCAGATCATCAATCTGCTGCTGGAATTGAAGGACACGCTCGGCCTGTCCTACATCATGATCAGCCACGATCTCGGCGTCGTCGAGCACATGAGCGACCGCGTCGCCGTGATGTATCTCGGCCGCATCGTCGAGAACGGCCACTGGCGCGAGATCTTCGAGCGCCCGGCGCATCCCTATACGCAGGCCCTGATCGCCGCGATTCCTGATCCGCTACATCATGCCCCGCTGGCGACCACAGGCGGCGACCTTCCCAACCCGCTCAATCCGCCGAACGGCTGCGCCTTCAGCCCAAGATGCCGTTATGCGGAGGCGGTGTGCCGCCGCGAGCCGGGGCCGCTGCTGGAGACGCGAGCCGATGGACACGCGGTGAGGTGCTGGCGGGCAGACGAGATCGGGGCAGCGAGCCTTGCCCTATCACCTTCACCCTGAGGTGGCCGCTTCTTCAGCGGCCCTCGAAGGGCGACGGCCCGGCTGGCAGCGTGGCCGTTCATCCTTCGAGGCTCCGCATGCGATGCTGTCGCATCGCCTGCTCCGCACCTTAGGGATGACGGGGTCATTGTCGCTTCTGCTTCTGTTTTGCCCGACGGGTCAATCCCGGTGCGGTGGGCTCACGCACTTGCGGCTTCGATAAGCAGCTGAATTTTCTTACAGTTTCTACTGTGCATGGGGTTGTTTTCGCGTTTTTTGTTTTGAGGGCTGTCTAGTCCGCCGCCTTTTCCCTCAGCCGCTGCGCGTAGACGTTGATCACCAGCGCTGCCAGCAGGATCAGGCCGCGGATCAGGATCTTCAGGAAGCTGTCAATGTTGACGTGGTCGAGGCCGTTATTGAGAACACCGAGAACGAACAGCCCGACGATGGTGTTGCCGATACCGCCGCGGCCGCCGAACAGGCTGGTGCCGCCGACCACGACGGCGGCGATGGAGTCGAGCAGATAGGTGTCGAACTCGTTCTGCTGCGCGCTGCCGAAATGGGCGACGCCGAGCATGCCGCCGATGCCCGAGCACACCGCCGAGATCACCATCACCGCGCCTAGGATGAGCTTGACGTTGAGGCCGGAATATTCGGCCGCCTCGCGGTTGCCCCCGACCATGTAGACGTAGCGGCCGAAGCGCGTGTAGGTCAGCACCAGATGCCCGCCGAGCAGCATCAGCGCGGCGATGATGACGAGCCAGGGGATGCCGCCGATCGAGCCTGAGCCGAGCGTGGTGATCAGGCTCGGAACCTTGTAGGCGATCTGGCCGCGCACCAGCAGCGCCGAGATGCCGGCCGCGATCTGCATCATCGCCAGCGTCATGATGAAGGAGGGGATGCCGATCACGGTCAGCCCCAGCGCATTGACGAGGCCGAGCAAGGCGCAGAGCAGGATCGATAGCAAGATGGCGACCGCGCCGGGGAGGGGAATGTTGGCGATGTTGACGTAGGATTCCTGCAGCGTGAAGTAGGCGACCGCGATGCCCGTGACATTGGCGATGCTGGCGATCGAGAGGTCGATCTCGGCGCACAGGATCACGAAGGTGAGGCCGACGGCGATGATGCCGGTGACCGACACTTGCGTGAGGATGTTGCCGAGATTGTCGAGCGTCGCGAAGGAGGGGCTGGCAAAGGCGAAGAAGCCGGACAGGAAGATCAGGGTGAGGAACGGGGCGATGTTGCGCATCTGCGAGCGCAGGAAGGGCGCCAGCCCGCGCGCCCGCTGCCCCGCCGCCAAAGCCGTCTCACTGCTCGTCATTGTGCTTCTCCGTCACGCCGCTTCCAGCAGGCGGTCCTTGCTGACCGGCTCGTTCCTGAATTCCCGCACCAGTGCGCCGCGCTTGAGCACGAGGATGCGGTCGGCCAGCGACAGCACCGTTTCCGGCTCGGTCGACAGCACAATGATCGCAAGCCCCTTGGCGCGGAGGTCGCGAACGATGTTGATGACGTCGTTCTTGGCGCCGACGTCCATGCCGCGGGTTGGCTCGCACAGCACCAGGAGCTTGGGCGGATAGGTCAGCCATTTTGCCAGCGCCACCTTCTGCTGGTTGCCGCCGGAGAGCATGCCGAGATCGAGGCCGACCACCGGCGGCCGGATCTGCAATTGCTCGACCTGACGCTTCGCGATATCGCGCTCCTGCGCCGGCTTGAGCAGCAGGGAGGAGATGCGGTCCAAAATGCTGATCGAGATGTTCTTGTAGACCGGCTCCTGGTGGAACAGCATGTCGCGGCGGCTCTCGGGCACCAGCGCCACGCCGGCGCGTCGCGCCGCCGCCGTGCTGGCAAAGGTTTTTGGCTGACCCTCGACGAGAAGCGTGCCGCTATCAGGCTTCAGCTTGCCGAACAGGATGCGCGACAGCTCCTGCTGGCCGCAGCCCATGAAGCCGTAGATGCCGAGCACCTCCCCGGCGCGGGCCTCGAAGGAGATGTCCTTCAGGCTGCGGGCGAGCGTCAGCTGGTCGACCTTCAGAACCACCGCGCTGTCGCTCGGCTGCGGCAGCATCAGGTCGTCGGTGTAGCTGTGCTCGAGCGCTTCGCCGCCGCGGCCGATCATGGCCTCGATCAGCGCGCCCTTGCTGGTGGCGGCGCTGGCCGTCTCGGCGACCTTCCGCCCGTTGCGGAACACAGTCACTGTGTCGGACACGCGCAGGATGTCCTCGATGAAATGCGAGATGAAGACGATGCTGGTGCCTTCTTCGCGCAGCCGCCGCAGCGTTGCGAACAGCCGCTCGACCTCGGGCGGGGAGAGGGCGGAGGTCGGCTCGTCCAGGATCACGATGCGGGCGCCGGAGAACAGCACGCGCGCGATCTCGATCAGCTGCTGCAGCCCGATGGGCAAATCACCCAGCCTACTCATCGGATCGACGTCGATGCCGAAGCGGGCGAGCTGCTCGCCGGCCTCGCGCGCCATGCGCCGCCATTGCACGAGGCCAAGGGCGTTGGTTGGCTGGTTGCCCAGGAAGACGTTCTCGGCGACCGTGAGATCAGGCGCGACACTGAGCTCCTGGTGCACCATGGCAATGCCGGCCGCGTGCGCATCGCGCGCCGAACGGAAATGCGTCTCCTGACTGTCGATCAGGAAGCGGCCGGAGAATTCGGTATGCACGCCGGCGATGATCTTCATCAGCGTGCTTTTTCCAGCGCCGTTCTCGCCGACGAGACCGTGAATCTCGCCGGGATGGAGCGCGAAGTCGACACCACGAAGCGCTTCGACGCCGCCGAAGCTCTTCGTGATGCCCTGCAGTTCAAGGATGGGCGAACGCACCTCGGGCATGAAAGCTCAGATCAGGAAGTGATCCTGCATCCACTGCATCCCGGCGGCATTGGCCTTGGTCACGACCGGGCCGTCGGTGACGACGTTCTTGGGAATGCCCTGTCCGCTCTTCTCGCCGCCGACCACGGCCGAGACGCCCGCGATGATGGCGCCGCCATGGATGCGGCAGGACGGATTGCGGACGGTCGCGAACATGCGTCCTTCGCTCACCGCCTGAATCGCCGGCGGCATGGCATCGACGCCGCCGATCAGGATGTTGGTGCGGCCGCGTGCCTTCATGATGTTGGCGGCGGCGAGCGCCATGTCGTCATTGTGGAAGAACGCCGCATCGATCTGCGGATACTTGGTCAGATATGTTTCCCAGAGGCGCGCGGTCTTGGAGACGTCCCAGTCGGCCGGCTGGGTGTCGAGCACCTCGATCCCGGGGAATTGCTTCACCGTGTTGGTGAAGCCCTTTGCGCGCCCTTGCGCGCCGGTGTGGCCGAGCGCGCCCTGCGTCATGATGATCTTGCCCTTGCCGCCCATCGCGTTGCACAGCGCCTGGGTCACCGAGGCGCCCATGAACTCGTTGTCGGGGGCGAGGAAGGAGTGGACGTTGATCTGGTCGAGCGGCGCAATCAGCGTGTCCATGTCGATCACGGCCGTGCCGGCGTCGATCATCTTTTGCACGGGCTGGGTGAGGGTGCCGATACCGAACGCCTGGATAGCGACGAAGTCCCATTTCTGCGAGGCCATGTTGTCGATGGCCGCGCGCTGCTTCACGGCGTCGAGCTGGCCGTCGAACCAGGTGACCTCGACGTTGAATAGCTTGCCCCAGAATTCGGCGGCCTGCTTTCCTTGCGCGCACCATGTGGCCTGCAGGCCCGCATTGGAGAACGCCGCCTTCAGCGGCTTCTCGCTTCGCCCGACCTCGGCGGCCAATGCGGGGTTTATGCCCATGCTGCCGAGGAGGGCAGCTCCGGCGCCGGCGGCCGCAGCCGCCTGAAGAAGATCGCGCCTCGTCGTCGAGAAATCTTTCGTCCCGGACATCGCTCGCTCCCATAAATTTTATCGTCGGCGCGTCATTGATTGCGCAACCGATGTCGAAAGTGTCTCACAAGAGTTGATGCCACTCAATCTGCAATCACACGCGCCATCGCAGCACGCCGCGTTGGTGCAGCGCAAAGCGTCAGGCCGTCGTGCCGGCGAGTGCGTCGATGTCGACGAGCAATTTGTCCCAGGCTTGCGCGATCTCGATCGACCATTCATCGCCGAGCAGATCGCGCAGCGTATCCCTGATAATGGTGAAGAAGGTGGTGAACAGCTGGGGCGACGTGCCATAGGCGTCGTGTGAGGCGACCTCGCAGGCGATCAGCCGGAAATGCCCATGACGCATCCCGGCGAAATCGAGAATCGCCTCGATCGTCAGCGCGAGCATCGATCCCTTCACGAGGTCAGAGCCCTCCGAGCGGAACATCGCCTGCGTTTCGGGATGCTCGTCGAACAGGCGCTGGTAGACGAGGGGCGTGAGATCCGCGCAGCGCGAGGCCGCGAGTTCAAAGCTGAGTTCGACTGGATTGGAGGGCATATTCATCGGCGGAAGTGCCATGCGGACAAAAAAAGAGCGGGGCCCTGGCCCCGCTCAAAAATTGTGTCGACCCTATTATCCCCGATTCTAAGATTTGCTCTTGATTGACGGGGCGACGCTGCGTTTTGCGCGCCAGGGGCTCCTCCCGAGACTTGGACCACCAGACTTCGACCTCACGGCCAGCCTGAGCAAGGGGGATGCTAGATCAACTTTTCTCACTTGTCATCATTTTCGGCAACGAATGTTCAAAATTCGAGCAATAGACGAAATGATCGGGCTTTTTTCCCCGCAAGTATATGACAAATATAAGAAATCTGTGGATGTCGGGCCGTTTGATTTGGCTCAAATGCCGGCCCCCGAGCCCATGGTGAGGTCGTCCGGACCACGCTTTTCCGACAAATTTGCGCTGGGCCAAGAAGGCGGCGGAACTGATCTCGACTTGGGCCCGGCGCGGTGTTTAGTTAGCAGACGAACGAACGGTTCGGCGGATGCGCGCGCGGTTACAGAAATTCCTACCCCTGGTCCTGCTCGCCTTGGTGATGCAGGTGCTGGCGCCGATTGCCGCGTGCTGGGCGACGGGCCAAGCCATCGCCGATCCGCTGTCTGCCGCCGTCATCTGCCACAGCGTGAGCGAGGAGGGTGGCCTCGACGAACGGACGGGGACCCCGACCGCGCATGCGGGTGCGTGCGCCCTGTGTTGCCTGGCCCAGGCGGGCGCGTCGCTGGATTCGCCGACGCACGCGGCACTCTCGATTCCCTTCCGCCATGCCGCGCGCGTGGTGTGGCAGCCGGCGGATGCGTCCGCCATCGCCGCTCCCAGGGGGTCGAGCGCCCAGGCCCGCGCCCCACCTCAATTTTCCTGACGTAGCGACAAACCGAACCATTGGCGCGCGCCGTTGCTGTGCCGATGGGCGTGCTCAATGGACCGGTCGAGGTGCCGGATGTCAGGAATTCAAGAGATGTTACGCATTCGTGCGATCGGGCGCGCGGGCTTGCCCGTGCTTTTCGGACTGGTGTCCCCGATCGGTTCAGACGCGCTCGCCCAGGCTGCCTCGGAAGCGATTCCCGCGGTGACGGTCGAGGCGCCCAAGACGTCCCGTCCCAAGCCAATCACCCGGTCAACGCGGCAGCGCTCCACTTCGGCGGCGCGCGCAGCGAGGCCGGTCGCGCCGAACGCGACCGATGGCGCCCAGGGGCAGAACAACACAATGTCCGCCGGCGCAGTGCGGGCCGGTCTCAATCAGGCGCCGGCCGGTCAGACCGCGACGACCATCGATCGCAGCCAGTTCGACAACCGGCCCTCGTTTTCGGTCAGCGACGTCTTGCGGGACAGTCCGGGCATTTCGATCAAGCAGGGTAATGGTCCGCGCGATTTCGGCATCTCGATTCGCGGATCCAACGCCCGAAACGGTTTCGGCATCCGCAATCTCGTGATCTTCGACGACGGTTTCCCCGTCACGCAGCCGGACGGACTGTCGCGTAGCGACCTGATCGATCCCCATGCCTATGGCGCGATCGACGTGATCCGCGGCCCCTCATCGGCGCTCTACGGCAATTATGCGACCGGCGGCGCGCTCAATTTCCGCACACGGCCGGGCGGCACGATCGACGGCGTCGAATACGGCGTCGACGGCGGCAGCTATGGCTACCTCAACAATTACCTTGCGGCCGGCAAGAAGGTCGGGAATTTCGAGGGTTCTCTGTTTGCGAGCGACACCCGAGGCGACGGCTATATCGGCAATAGTTGGTTCAATACGCAGACCGTCAACTTCCTCGGCACGCTCAAGGCGACGCCGGACGACCGCTTCACGGTCAAGATCATCAACAACGATCTCAGCGCGCGGCTGCCGCTTCGACAGTCGCTGAACCAATTCTACACCAATCCCTTCCAGCAGGGCTGTGCGACCGGTGCCACGGCGGCGCCCGGATGCGGTACGGTCAGGCTGTTCAACAATGGCTTCAACGCGACCGCCGGGACCGATACGGAGACGGCCGTACAGGCCGGGCTCGGCCGCAACGACCGCCGCACCATCGTCGGGGGCCGGTGGGAGCACGATTTCGACAACAATACGACCTGGCGCAACCAGTTCGTGTTCGACGACCGGAACATCAGTCAGCCAACTGGCTCCACCAGCTCGATCGGCGACTTCCCGTCCTACAACTACATGAGTGATCTCACCAAGCGAGGAGAGATTCTCGGCCTGGAGTCCACCGCGTTCTTCGGCGCCTTCTACAACACCCTGACGGCATCGAGCGATACGCGAAACGTGATGCCGGGAGGCAACGCGACGCTCGGCAGGCTGTCGAGCAATCTCTACAGCGAGACGACCAATTATGGTGTTCGTGCCAGGGAAGAGCTCAAGCTTACATCGTCGCTAACGGCCGTTGCGGGCATCGGTTGGGAGACGACCTTGCTCAAGGGCACCAACACGGCCTATTCATATGCTGGTCCCACCGGCATCACCACGACGACGCCGACGACCGCGGACCGGCAGTTTCAAAATACTGCGCCAGAGTTGGCGTTGCTCTACAACCTCAACAACGAATGGCTGTTCCGGGCACGCGTTGCCACGGGGTATGGCACACCGCAGGTCTCAAATCTTTTCGTCGCTCAGACGGGATTGCCGGGCAACAATACCCAGCTCCAGGCCCAGAAGAATCTTGGCTACGATCTCGGTTTCGATTGGACGCCGAACAGCGCGTTCAAGCTCAGCGCGACCGGCTTTTACGAGTTTTTCCGTAACGAGATCGTCAACCAGGCGACGTCGGTCGCGGGTGTAAACTACTCGTTCAACGCGCCGCGATCGGAGCATCGGGGCCTCGAGCTTGCCGCCGACTGGAAGTTCTCTCCGGGCTGGCGGTTCATGGCGGCGTACACCTATCTCGACGAGGTCTACACCGAATATGTCGAGAACATCACCAATGGCGCCGTCTTCAGCTTCAACCGTGCCGGCAATAAAATTCCCGGTATCTCGCCTAACGAGCTGACGGCTCGAATTGGCTACGACGAGTTCGCCGGGTCGCTGGCAGGTCTCGGTGGCTTCGTCGAGGTCCAGTGGAAGGACTCTTTCTACATGGACAACGCGAATCTGCTGAAGGCGCCGGGCTACGAACTGGTCAATGTGAACGTCCATTACAAGACCGACTTGGTGTCGGACACCTTCAAGTCACTCAATCTGTTTCTTGAGGTCAGGAACGTATTCGATCGCACCTATGTTGCGTCGGCAAACAACATCGCAAACACCGTGACGGCGGCCGGCCTGCAAATTCCAGGGAACACGCTCGCAAGCACGGCACCGGGGTCGATCTATGCGGGCTCGCCACGCCTGTTCGTTGCAGGTATGAAGGTGGCCTTCAAATAATCCGGGCTCTCGAAGGGAATAGGGCCATGATCCGAACTGGCTTGCTCGCGATAGCCGCTCTCGCATGCCTGCAAGGTGCGGCGCTGGGGCAGATGCACGGCAAGCACGCGTCCGAAGCTGCGTGCGAGGAGCCGACGCTGCGCTGTGCGACCAAGGCGACGCCCGCCTTCGGTCCGGACGGGACGCTGTGGCTGGTCTGGATGGCGGGAGGGCAGGTCTCGGTCGCAAGTTCGCAGGACGAGGGCCGAAGTTTCTCGACGCCCACTCAAGTCACGACGAAGCGGCTGAACCTCGATTGGGGGCCGGATGCGCGGCCGAAGATCGTGGTCGACCGCAAGGGGGGCATCGCGCTCGCGTTCTCGACCTTCAGGGACGAGGCCTTCAACGGTCAGGTGTTCACCACGCGCTCGGCCGACGGCGGGAAAAGCTTCGCGGAGCTGAAGCCGATCACCGCCAGCAACGAGAGCCAACGTTTCGAGGCGCTGGCGCTCGATCAGGATGGAACGGTCTTTGCGGCGTGGCTGGACAAGCGCAATCGCATTTTTGCGAAGGAAGCGGGACAGAAGTACGAGGGGGCCGGGCTGTTCTTCACGTCGTCCAGCGACGGCGGTACCACCTACGCAGACGCGAAGCTGGCGCGTGAGGGCACCTGCGAATGCTGCCGGTTGGGGCTGGCATTCGCTGCGTCCGGGCGGCCGGTCGCAATCTTCAGGAACATTTTTGAGGGCGGCGTGCGCGACCACGCGGTGATGACCTTCACGGACGTCGCCACGCCAGGCGAAGTCCGCCGGGTCAGCAACGACGACTGGCAGATCAATGCCTGCCCACACCATGGGCCGAGCCTCACCGTTGCGCCGAACGGCACCTATCACGTCGCCTGGTACACCAACGGAAAGGCGCGGAAGGGACTGTTCTACGCGCACTCGCGCGACGAAGGCCGCACGTTCTCTTCGCCGATGGCGTTGGGGCGGCCGGATCGCAATCCGACGCGCCCCTTCGTGCTCGCGGGCGCGGCGGGAACGGTGATGGTCTGGAAGGAGTTCGACGGCGAGAAGACCTCCGTCCAGATGACGATCTCCCGCGACGATGGCGAGACGTGGTCGCCGCCGAAGACGATATCGAGCACGACCGACACGTCCGACCATCCTTTGCTCGTCTCCAACGGCAAGCAGACTTACCTGTCGTGGATGACGAAGGCGGATGGCTATCGGCTCAAGGCTATCGAGGACCAACCATGAGATTTCGATTTGTAGGCATTGCGGGTCTTGTCGTTCTGATCGCTTCAGTGGCTGCGCTTGCCGCATCTCCCGCTTTGAAGCCATTCGAACGCGGCACTTGGCAAAGCGTCCTTAGGGGGCACGCCGGCCGCCCCGTGCTCGTGCATTTCTGGGGCGTGACCTGTGGCCCCTGCAAGGTCGAGCTGCCGCTGCTCGGCCAGTTTGCCAAGGATCATCCTGACGTCGACGTCGTCACTGTCAGCGCCGATCTCGTGCCGAACCTGCCGGCCGCCACGCAATCGATGCTCGACAAGGCGGGTCTGTCGTCGACCGAAAATTTCATCTTCAACGACGGCTTTGTCGAGCGCTTGCGGTTCGAGATCGATCCGGCTTGGCAGGGCGACATCCCCAGGACCATGCTCATCTCCCGGGAAGGGACCGTCACGACCATCGAAGGCTCGGCTGAAATTGCCGATCTCGAAAAATGGTCAGCGCAACAACGCTCAAAACACTGAAGTTCAGTCTGCAAAGGGAATACCGATATGAAGACAATCTCGAAAAACGTGCTGTTCGCTGCGTTCGCTCTCGCGATCTCCGCAGCACCGGCGGTCGCCGACGACGTCAAGGCCGGCGATCTCGTCGTCTCGCAGGCCTGGAGCCGGGCGACGCCGGGCGGCGCGAAGGTCGCCGGCGGCTATCTGACCATCGAGAACAAGGGCACGGCGGCCGACAGACTGGTCAGCGTGTCCGCCGATATCGCGGGCAAGGCCGAGATTCACGAGATGGCGATGGACAATGGCGTGATGAAGATGCGCCCGCTCGACAAGGGGCTCGCCATCGATGCCGGCAAGACGGTGAAGCTCGCGCCCGGCGGCAATCATTTGATGCTCCAGGAGCTGAAGGGCGCGTTCAAGCAGGGCGACAAGGTGCCGGTGACGCTGCAATTCGAGAAGGCCGGCAAGGTCGCGGTCTCACTCGACGTCCAGGGCGTCGGCGCGCAGGCGCCTGGCGATGCCGGGCATTCAGGTCATATGGACATGAAGAAAATGCCGGATCACTCGGGAATGAAGATGAAATGAGACGGATCTGGACTCTCGGGAGACCGAACATGTCGAAGCAATCCTGCCTGATCCTGGTTGCCGCGCTCGCCGCCTCGCCGGCGGCGGCGCACGTGTCGATCGAGACCAAGCAAGCCACGGTCGGCACGTCCTACAAGGCCGTCTTCACCGTGCCGCATGGCTGCGCGGGCTCGCCGACGGTGAAGATCCGGGTGCAGATTCCAGAAGGGGTGATCGCGGTGAAGCCGATGCCGAAGGCCGGTTGGACCATCGATGTCATCGAGGGCAAATATGCCGCGGAGTACGACTATCACGGCAACAAGCTCTCCTCCGGCGTCAAGGAGGTGGCGTGGTCCGGCGGCAAGCTGCCGGACAAGAACTATGACGAATTTGTCCTCAGCACGTTCCTGACCGACAGCCTGAAGCCGAACACGGTGCTGTACTTCCCCGTCGTTCAGGAATGCGAGGCTGGCGTCAGCCGCTGGATCGAAATTCCGGCGGCGGGGGCAGGGCATTCACATGAGGGTAAGTCCGAAGGCAAGTCGCCGGCGCCGGGCGTGAAACTGTTGCCAAAACCCTGATGCGCCTCTTCGCCGCGCTTGCGACGCTGCTCCTCGTTGCCGGCTTCGCAAGCGGTGCGTCGGCGCATGCGGCGCTGCTCTCGGTCGAACCGGCGAGCGGCAGCATGCTCGCGGCCGCGCCCAAGGCGGTGGAGCTGCGTTTCAACGAGGCGGTAACGCCGGGCGCGATCCGGCTGATCGATGGTGCGGGCAGGGCGCGGGATGATGCGCGCGTCAGCGCATCGGGCGAGACGATTTCGGTCGCGATGCCGGCGGATCTGCCTGAGGGGACCGCGGTCGTCAGCTATCGCGTGATCTCGCAGGACGGCCATCCCGTCACCGGATCGATGATCTTCTCGATCGGCATGCCGACCGCGACGAAGCCTGCCGCCGCTGAGGATAGCGGGTTGAACGCGCTGATCTGGCTGGCGCGCGTCGGCCTGTACGTTGGGCTGTTCGTCGGCGTCGGCGGCGTGTTCTTCGCGCGCTGGGTTGCGTGGTCGATGACCGGCATGGCTGTCCCGCGCATGGCGCTCGTCCTCGGTCTCCCGAGCGCGCTGGCGTCCGTCGGCGCCTTGGGCCTCGGTCTCCTCGGGCTGCCGCTGACAGCCCTCGCGACCGCTGCTCCCTGGAAAGTCGCCCTCGCGACCAGCGCCGGCCCTGCGCTGCTGGTTGCCCTGCTTGCGATGCTACTCGCGTTGATGGCGCTGCGCAGTGCGTGGTACGCGCGTGCGCTTGCGATCATGGCGTTGGTCGGCGTCGGTCTGTCGCTCGCCATGACCGGGCACGCCGCAACGGCCCCGCCTGAGGCGTTGACCCGGCCTGCAATCTTTCTTCATGGCCTCGGTGTCACCATCTGGATCGGTGCTCTCGCGCCGCTCGTGGCGCTGGTGTCGAAGCCGACGATTGCGACGCTCGCGATTGTGAACCGCTTTTCCCGCATTGCTGCGCTCGCGGTCGGCGTGTTGGCCTTGACCGGCCTCGCACTCGCGATCGTGCAGCTCGAAAAGCCTGGAGCGCTGGTCGAGACTAGCTACGGGCTGATCCTCTCGGTCAAGCTAGTTCTGGTTACGGGATTGCTGGCGCTGGCCGCGCTCAATCGGTTCCGGTTGACTCCGGCCCTGGCCCGGAACGAGACAGGGACGCCCGCGCTCAAGCGCTCGATCGTGCTGGAAGGTACGATTGCTCTCGCCATCCTGGCGGTGGTCGCCGGCTGGCGCTTCACGCCGCCGCCGCGGACGATCGTGCCGGAGACGCCTTTGGGGATCCACATCCACAGCGACAAGGCGATGTTCCAGGTCCTGGTCTCGCCAGGCAAGGCGGGGGCCAATGATGTCGTGCTCCAGCTCATGACCGGCGAGGGGACGCCGCTGGCGGCCAAGGAGGCGACGTTGACCCTGAGCCTGCCCGAGCGCGGCATCGAGCCGATGGAGCGAAGGGCCTCGCTCGGGCCCGATGGCTATTGGCATGTGCGCAAGGTCGAGCTGCCCTTTGCCGGCCGCTGGCACGTGCGGATCGACGCGCTGGTGACCGACTTCGAGCAGATCACGCTCGAAGATGAACTCGACGTCACGCCGCCGTGAGACGCAGCTCGGGCTGAACCTGAAGTCCGACGGAAAAATGACAGGAATTCCGTTGCGTTAGCGGCTTTTCCTCACTCCCGGTCTTGTGTTTTCGCTCTCAATCCGGTTTCACTGCAACCCATCACTGATTCCCAGAGTATTACCATGCGGTTGTCGCGGTTCTTTCTGCCCATCCTGAAGGAAAATCCGAAAGAGGCGGAGATCGTCTCGCATCGGCTGATGCTGCGCGCCGGCATGATCCGGCAGGAGGCCGCCGGTATCTATGCCTGGCTGCCGCTCGGCTTCCGCGTGCTGAAGAAGATCGAGCAGATCGTGCGCGAGGAGCAGGACCGCTCCGGCGCGCTGGAACTGTTGATGCCGACGCTCCAGCTTGCCGATCTCTGGCGCGAGAGCGGCCGCTATGACGCCTATGGTCCGGAGATGTTGCGCATCGCCGACCGCCACAAGCGCGAGCTCTTGTACGGGCCGACTAACGAGGAAATGATCACCGAGATCTTCCGCGCCTATGTGAAGTCCTACAAGAACCTGCCGCTGAATCTCTATCATATCCAATGGAAATTCCGCGACGAGCAGCGTCCGCGTTTCGGCGTGATGCGCGGCCGCGAGTTCCTGATGAAGGACGCTTATTCGTTCGATCTCAACGAAGCCGCGGCGCGCGTCGCCTACAACAAGATGTTCGTGGCGTATTTGCGCACCTTTGCGCGGATGGGGCTGAAGGCGATCCCGATGCGCGCCGAGACCGGCCCGATCGGCGGCGATCTCAGCCACGAGTTCATCGTGCTGGCCGAAACCGGCGAATCCGGTGTGTTCATCAATCGCGATGTGCTAGACCTGCCGGTGCCGGGCGAGGACGTCGACTACGACAGCGACCTGACGCCGATCATCAAGCAATGGACCTCGGTCTACGCCGCCACGGAGGACGTCCACGACGCCGCGCGCTTCGAGCAGGAAGTGCCGGCGGACAAGCGGGTGAACACCCGCGGCATCGAGGTCGGCCAGATCTTCTATTTCGGGACCAAATATTCCGACGCGATGAAGGCCCTGGTGGCGGGTCCCGACGGCGTCGATGTGCCGATCCATGGTGGTTCCTACGGCGTCGGCGTCTCGCGCCTGCTCGGCGCGATCATCGAGGCCTGCCATGACGATGCCGGCATCAAATGGCCGGAGGCTGTCGCGCCGTTCCGCGTGTCGATTCTCAATCTCAAGCAGGGCGATGCCGCCGTCGATGCGGCCTGCGAGAAGCTTTATGCCGAGCTCACCGCCAAGGGCGTCGACGTGCTCTACGACGACACCGACCAGCGCGCCGGCGCCAAATTCGCCGCCGCCGACCTGATCGGTATCCCCTGGCAGATCATGATCGGCCCGAAGGGGCTCGCTGACGGCAAGGTCGAGATCAAGCGGCGAGCCGACGGCTCCCGCGAGACCATGTCGCCTGCGGACGCGGTCGCAAGACTTGTGGGCTGATAAGCCTGGTCGGCTGAATATTGTTCATCGCCCGATATCGCGGCCGCCAATCCGGCCACAATTGACCCCGAATCATGGGATTATCGAGCGATGGATGAGACCATGACCGAAACCGTGCAAACCGCGCCTTTTGCGCCATTCGAGTGGATGCTGTCGGCGCGCTATTTGCGGGCGCGCCGCAAGGAGGGATTCATCTCGGTCATCGCCGGGTTCTCCTTTCTCGGCATCATGCTGGGTGTGGCGACGCTGATCATCGTCATGGCCGTGATGAACGGCTTCCGCAAAGAGCTGCTCGACAAGATCCTGGGGCTGAACGGGCACATCCTGGTGCAGCCGCTGGAATCGCCGCTGACCGACTGGAAGGACGTCGCCGACCGCCTCAGCCAGGTCAAAGGCATCCGGCTTGCAGCGCCCGTGGTCGACGGCCAGGCGCTGGCGTCCTCGCCCTGGAACGCCTCGGGCGTGCTGGTGCGCGGCATCCGCTCCGACGACCTCAACAACCTCACCTCGATCGCCAAGAACATCAAGCAGGGCTCGCTCGAGGGCTTTGACGACGGGCAGGGCGTCGCGATCGGCCGGCGCCTCGCCGATCAGCTGTCACTGCATGCCGGCGACAGCATCACGCTGGTGGCGCCGAAGGGGGCGGTCACCCCGATGGGCACGACACCGCGCATCAAGCCGTACAAGATCGTCGCCGTGTTCGAGATCGGCATGTCCGAATACGATCTCGGCTTCGTGTTCATGCCGCTCGCGGAAGCGCAGGCCTATTTCAACCGCAGCAACGACGTCACCTCGATCGAGGTCTTCACCACCAATCCCGATCAGATCGTCGCCTTTCGCCAGGCCGTGACGGAGGCTGCGGGCAGGCCGGTGTTCCTGGTGGATTGGCGGCAGCGCAATTCGACCTTCTTCAACGCGCTCCAGGTCGAGCGCAACGTGATGTTCCTGATCCTGACCATGATCGTACTGGTCGCAGCGCTCAACATCGTCTCCGGCCTGATCATGCTGGTGAAGGACAAGGGCAGCGACATCGCGATCCTGCGCACAATGGGCGCCTCGCAAGGCTCGATCATGCGCATCTTTCTGATCACGGGCGCCTCGATCGGCGTGGTCGGCACGCTGGTCGGCTTTGTCGTCGGCCTCGTGATCTGCCTGAACATCGAATCCATCCGGCAATTCCTGTCATGGCTGACCAGCACCGAGCTGTTCTCGCCAGAGCTCTATTTCCTGTCGAAACTGCCCGCCGAGATCGACGTCGGCGAGACCACGGCCGTCGTCATCATGGCGCTGACGCTGTCGTTCCTGGCGACGCTGTATCCGTCGTGGCGCGCCGCGCGCCTCGATCCCGTCGAAGCGCTGCGGTACGAGTGAGGGGTTGATGGAGCAGCAGCAGGGGGCGGAAGACGTTCCGGTCATTTATCTCCACGAGATAAAGCGGCAGTACTTGCAGGGCGAGGTGCCGCTGACGATCCTCGATGGCGCCAAGCTCGCGCTGTGGGCCGGCCAGTCGGTGGCGCTGGTGGCGCCGTCAGGCTCGGGCAAATCGACGCTGCTGCATATCGCGGGGCTATTGGAAGCGCCCGATTCCGGCGAGGTCTATGTCTCGGGCGCGCCGACTTCGCAGCTGCCCGACATCGAGCGCACCCAGCTGCGCCGCACCGATATCGGCTTCGTCTACCAGTCGCACCGGCTATTGCCGGAATTCTCGGCGCTCGAGAACGTGATGATGCCGCAGATGATCCGCGGCCTCAAAAAGTCCGAGAGCGTCAAGCGCGCCAAGGAGATTTTGGGCTATCTCGGCCTCGGCGACCGCATCACCCATCGCCCGGCCGAGCTGTCCGGCGGCGAGCAGCAGCGCGTCGCGATCGCGCGCGCGGTGGCCAACGCGCCACGCGTCCTGTTCGCGGACGAGCCGACCGGCAACCTCGATCCGCACACCGCAGATCATGTGTTCCAGGCGCTGATGCAGCTGGTCAAGGCGACCAAGGTCTCGATGCTGATCGCGACCCACAACATGGAGCTCGCCGGGCGCATGGACCGGCGCGTCTCGCTGTCGAACGGCCAGGTGATCGAGCTCGAATAGAAAATCGCGAAAACAACCCCATGCACAGTAGCCAGGTGCTTGGCGGGGCTCGCGAAAAAAATCGCCATTTCGCCGCACCCTGAGACTCAAGGCCGGATCACCGTCAGCTTGAATGGCCCGCCATTGGCCGCGGCGTGCGCCACCGCCTCGTTGGCATGGTCGAGGTCGAAGGCCGTCGTCTCATATTCCTCCAGCCTGAGCAGCCCCGCGCGCACCAGCGCGATCAGACGGCTCGCGGCTTCGGGCGGGTACATCCAGACGCCGTGGATACTGATGCAGTTGCGCATGATCCAGGGGTAGGGCAGCTCAAGGCCCGCGCCGCCGGCCATGCCGACGCCGCCCATCAGCACGACGCGTCCATAGGGGCGCACCGTCATGATCGCCGCACGCACAACCTCGGTGCTCACGGAGGGCGGCATGATGTCGAACACGCAATCGATCGGGCCGGGCGCTGCGCGCTTCATCGCCTCGCGGTCGTGCTCTTCGTTGCCCGTAAGCTTGACCGGCCTCACGCGGTTGCCGAAGCGGCGGACGAGGTCGGCCAGGATTCTCTCGTTGCGGCCGGGCGCGACCACGCCGGCTGCGCCCATCGCGAGCGCGACCGAGACGGCGGCGCTGCCGAAATTGCCGGTGGCCCCGCTCACCAGCGCGGTCTCGCCTGGTCTAAGGTTCGCAGCGAGGAAGCCTCCGTAAGGCACCAGCAGCGTGCCCAGCGCGCACCAACGCGTCGCTTCCTCGGACGTGATCGCACCGAGCCGCTTCACATTCTCGGTCGGCACCCTCATTTGCTCGGCGAAGGAGCCGTGGCGAAAATGCTTCTGCAGAAGCATGCCGCCGGGGCCGGCGGCCGTGAGCCCCTGGAGGGCGATATCGGGCGCGACGACATCATCGCGCGAGCGCACCGTCGGGTCGCAAAACACCCAGTCGCCGACGCTGAGCTTGGTGGCATCCGGGCCGATCGCGCGCACCCGGCCGATGCCGCCAGGACCGGGGATAACAGGTAGATCGAGCGCGTAATTGCGCGTCCCGTCAAATACCTCGTTCATGTAGGACAGCACGCGCGTGGCGACGACGTCGACGACAACCTCACCGGTTCCGATGATTGGCTCCGGGACATGCTCGATCACCAGCGGCGATCCAAAGGATTTGAGTACGGCTGCTTTCATGGATGTTCACCTCAAAGTCGCGGTGAAACCCATATGCGCCGCCTTGGAGAGGGCAAGAAGGCCTGGTATTATCCTAGTATTCCCGGGGCCCTCCATGTGGGAGTGACATCATGGCCGATCCGCGCCGCGTTGAATTCGGCGACTTCCTGAGGTCTCGCCGCGAAAAGCTGTCGCCGAAGACGGTCGGCCTTCCGATCGGCGGGCGCCGGCGCACCGCGGGGCTGCGCCGCGAGGAGGTCGCGCAGCTCGCCGGCATCGGCGTCGACTGGTACATCCGCCTCGAGCAGGGCCGCACCGTCAGCCCGTCGGTGACCACCGTCGACGCGCTGGCCCGCGCGCTGCGCCTCAGCAAGACCGAGCACGCGCATTTGAAGGCGCTGGCGCGCGACGGCGCCAGGGGGGCGTTCACGCGCGAGATCGTGCCGTCGCCCATTCGGCGGATGATCGAGAGCCTGCCCCAGCCGGCCTATATCACCGGGCGCCGCTGGGATGTGCTGGCCTGGAACGCGGCGGCCGAAGAGGTCTTTGCCTTCGGTCAGTTGCCCGAGCAGGATCGCAATACGCTGCTGCTGGTGATGACCAACAAGCAGACGCGAAAATTCTACGGCGCGAGCTGGACCGACGTCGCCAGGAGCATGGTCGCGATGTTCCGCGCCAATCACGATGTCTGGGCCGGCGATCCCGCATTCGCTGAACTGCTGACGCGGCTGCGCCAGGGCAGTCCGGAATTCGTCAAATGGTGGGAAGCCCACGACATCCGCAACACCGCCGCGGGTCTCAAGACCATGAACCATCCGACCAGGGGTGTACTCCGGTTCGAGCACACCAGCTTCCAGGCCAACGACGATCCCGCACTGAAGCTGGTGATCTACACGCCGGTCGAGAACTGAGGGAGGGGCAGGCTCCAGCTCTTGAAGACTGCTTTGCAAGCCTGCGCGCTACGGCGACTGCGTGGCCGCGGGCGTTGCGCTGGCGTTCGGCAGGGTACCGCCTGCTGTCCATGGACTGTCCGTCCAGGGTGTCGGCTGCAGAGAATTCGCCGGCCAGGGTTTTGTCGGGCCTGTCGCCACTGAGGTGCACGACGTCCCGAGCTGCGTCCACACCGACGCCAAACCGGTCGTGTCGATGTTGAAGCTCGTGACGTCAGCCTTTCCCTCTAGTTCCGGCGTGGTTTCCCGGACCTGCAGGGAGTGCGAGGCCAGCACTGCCTTGACCATGTCGGGGTCGACGGCGCCGTTCCAGACCTCGTACTTCCCGAACCGCACCGGAGGCCCTCCGGCTTCCTTGCTCATGTCGGCGCTGGCCGCGATCAGGATCGTTTTCTTGCCGGCGGCCGATGCGTCGATCTCACCCGCGAACATCAGCGGCACGCGCTTCTTGTTTTCGCAATACAGGCGCCATTCCATGGTCCGGAACGAGGCGTCGCTCTCCTTCTTCACCGCGGCGATCTTGCTGATGAACGGTCGCGCTCCCTTTTCCAGCCGCCACATCGTCTCGGCCAACGGTCGCGTGTCGATCCCGAACCGGTAGAGCTCGGGCCGCGTCAGCACGTGCAGGCTTTCGAACTTCACAGTGCTGATCAGCGCATCGAGCTCGCGGCTGATTCCCATCGCCGCAATGAACGCGGCGCGGTCGCGGTCGGCGCCGGCGATCCGCCGCCGCCGCGCTTCGGCGACCACTTCCGGAGGCGGATCGCCTCGAAACCGGAGGATCAGCCTGGAGTTATGGACCGCCAGCGCGGCATCGGGCGCAACCTCGCGAGAGGTCGCTCCGAGAAACAGGTAGCCGCAGGCCGAGTTGCACATCGCGTGATAGGTGCTGAGTTCGGCCTCGACCTCGCCGGTTGCATTCTTGATCTTCAGGCATGCGGCGTCGATCTGCGTGCCCGCGGCGCACGCCGTCGCGATCGTCCGGCCAACCCGGGCGATCGCCTTGCGGCTGCGCAGCAGCCGGGCGATGGCATAGGACTGCTCAACGTTTCCACCGGGCGAATGGAGGTAGATCGGGCGCTGCAGGTCCTTGACGCCGGCGAGGAAGCGGCGAATGCGGGACGCTGCGTCCTGATCGATCTGGCCCTCGATCGCGATCCAGTGGTCGCAGCCCGGCCCGCACGCGTCGGGCGCGCCTTTGGCGAGATAGATCGTCAGCCTGGAGGCAAAGCCGGGTTTCTCGGCCGGGGTTCCTTCGGCACGCAATGCGCCGGGAAGCGACAGCAAGGCCAGCAGAAGCAATATTCGGGCGAGCATGGAGCGATCGACTACGTATGGTGAGGGACCGTGACTGACGCTATACGACGATCGGCGTGGTCACAACTTGCGGTGGCATGGCGGTCCACGTTTTTTTCGCCGGGATCCGGAGTGGACATCTCGAACGGCACAGGGACGCGGATCAAGGATTTGACCGTAACCATTCCGAAAAGGCGCGGATGGTTCTCTCGCGCGGATGGCCTGCCTTGCTGACCACATGGAAGCCGTAGCCAGGCAAGCTCAACTTGAACGCCTTCACGAGCGTACCGGCGGCGAGGTCGTGTGCCGTGAGCACATCACTGAACACTCCGATTCCTTGTCCCGCGATCACCGCCTCGATGGCGTGCAATTCCTCGCGGAAACTCAGATGCTGCATGTCCTTGAACGGGGGCACAGCACGCCATCTGCGCTGAGCCGCGGAGAGCCATCGCTGCCAGGTGGGCGGCTCACGATCGGCCGGCGACCAATAAGAGTGGATCAGGACGTGATTTGCGAGGTCGACCGGTCGCATCAAGCGCCCCGTTGCAAGCAGGTGCGGACTGCAGACGGCCCAGAATGTATCGGTGAAGAGATCTTCGACGATGCCGTCTGTCGGCCGTACTCGGCTGGTCGCGTAGCGAATGGCGACGTCGCCGTCTCCGGCCTGCAGATCGAGCACCGTGTCAGTGCCGATGACCTCCAGCGGCACGTCGGGATGCAACTTGCGCCACAGGGGCAGGCGGGGCACGAGCCAGCGGCTGGCGAATGCGTTGGTCGTCGTCACCCGGAGAGGCTGTTGGGCGCCTTCCTGCTTGACGCTCGCAATGGCCGCGGCAAACACCTCGAGCCCGCCGCGTATGGCGGGGAAAAGCCGCGCTCCGGCATCGGTCAACGAGAGCGGCCTCGGTCTGCGGCGGAACAGAGCGCGACCGCAATAAAGCTCGAGCAACCCGATCTGGTGGCTGATCGCCGTTGGCGTCACGCCGAGTTCTGCCGCTGCCTTCTTGAAGCTCAGATGGCGGGCGGCGGCTTCAAAAGCCCGAAGCTCGATCAGGGGCGGGAGCTTGTGCATGCCGTCCAGTCTAGGTGAAACTAATTCACCGTCACCTGAATTCTTCGGATTTGCGCGGAGATAGTGCGCGGTCAAGGATATGGCGGGTCAAGCTGAGGAGATCAGGTCATGTCGTCCATCGCATCTGTCGCAAGCGCTGCCGCCGATCTTGGCACCTCGTTTGGAGGACAACTCCTCAAACCGGCGGACGAGGGCTATGACGAAGCGCGAAAGGTCCATAACGGGCTGGTCGACAAGCGGCCGGCATTGATCGCCAGGTGCCGCAGCGTGGCCGACGTCGTCGACGCCGTCGCTCTTGCGACCAAGCTCGGCCTCGAGGTCGCCGTTCGCGGCGGCGGCCACAATGTAGCAGGACGCGCGACCATCGACGGGGGGATCATGATTGACCTCTCGCCCATGAAGGGTGTCCGGGTCGACCCTGTTGGCAAGACCGTTTGGGCGCAGGGCGGGGCCACCTGGGGCGAGGTCAATCGCGAAACGCAACTTCACGGACTTGCGGTCACCGGCGGCGTGGTCTCGACCACCGGGATTGCCGGCCTGACCCTTGGCGGAGGACTGGGCTGGCTGATGGGCAAGTACGGTCTGGCACTGGATAATCTGCGGGCCGTCGAACTCGTCACCGCCGATGGCAAGGTTTTGCGCGCCAGCAGGCAGGAGGAGCCCGATCTGTTCTGGGCCCTCCGCGGCGGCGGCGGAAACTTCGGGATCGCCACCAGTCTCGAATACGATCTTCATCCGGTCGGACCAATCATCACCGGCGGTCCGATTGTCCATCCCATCGAACGCTCCCGTGAGGTGCTCGAATTCTTCCGGACCAGCACGCGGTCGCTCGCGGACGAGCACATGCTGTTTGCATCCCTGACGCATGCGCCGGACGGCTCCGGCACGGAGGTCGCGGTCCTGGTCACCAGTCACTGCGGACCGCTGGCGGATGCCGAACGAGCGGTGCGGCCGCTGAAACAGTTCGGGACTCCGATCCTGGATGCAGTCGGGCCGATTCCCTATTGCGACCTCAACCGCATGCTCGACGCCAACTATCCGAAAGGCGCCTTCAACTATTGGAAATCGAACTTCCTCGCGGAGCTCAGTGATGGCGCGATTGCGACCATGATCGAATGCTTCGCGCGCTGCCCGACTCCCATGGGGCAGTTCCTGGTCGAACACGTCCACGGCGCGGCGGCCCGCGTCGATGCCGAGGATACGGCATTCCCGCATCGGCAGGAGGGCTATAATTTCCTGATTCTCGCGCAGTGGATGCAGGCCAGCGATACCAGCCGCTGCATGTCCTGGGCGCGCGACACCTACGAAAGGATGCGACCTTTCTTCGCCTCCGGCCGCTATGTCAATTATCTCGACGATGACGAGACGGGCGATCCTGTCGCGGCCGCCTATGGACCGAACTACCGGCGCCTGCAGCGGATCAAGGCGAAATACGACCCGACGAACTTCTTCCGGATGAACCAGAACATCCGGCCCCTGGCCTGATGGCCGGTTGAGGATTTCGTCGCTCTCATGGCCGTCTTCGGGAGAATTCGAGAATGGCTGTCGTGTGCCGACCCGCTTGTAGCGACGATTTGGCGAGAGCCGACGAGCTCGTGGTCGCCAGCATCAACGAACTCACGGAACGGCGGGGGTTCGGCAAGATGGCTTCCTCTCGCCCGCAGCATTTTCAAGCCTTCTCGCTTGCGGATGATCCCGAAGGTCTATGGGTTGCGGAGGACGATGGAGACATTGTCGGCTTCGCGTGGAGTTGGGTATGTGGCGAGCTTTGGTTCTTGGCGCAGCTGTTCGTGGCGCCTGATCGCCAGAGCGACGGCATTGGCAATCAATTGCTCGGCAAGTCATTCGCTCACGCGGTAACGCGCGGAGCATCCGTCAAAGCGTTGATCACCTTCGCCTTCAACAACGTGTCGCAGGGCCTCTACATCCGTCACGGACTATTTCCGCGCTGTCTGATCTACATGGTCAGCGTGCCCAGCAAGCGCTTGGCGTCGCGGCTGGCCGAGCCGCTGCTCCGTCTTGAACCACTTGCCGCCGCGACGGCCCGGTTCGAGGACCTTGTGCCGATCGATGTCAGCGCTCTCGGCGTCTCCAGAGCGAAGCATCATCGATATCTCCTCGGCGACAGCACGACGAACGGGTTCACCATTCACGCCGGCCGTGAGTCAATCGGGTATGTCTATATTTCAGATGGACACATTGGCCCGCTCGCGGTCCGCCGGCCGGATCTGGTTGGCCCCGCCTTTGCGGCTGCGCTTTCGTTGGCGGCGCGGAGCGATGTTGCAACCATCTCGGCCTTCCTGCCGGGTTCGAGCGAGCCGGCGCTCAAGGTGGCGACCGACCACGGCATGCATCTGACGTTCCCGATGCTGCTGATGTCCAATCGACAGTTCGGAGATTGGGTTAGTTACCTTCCGCGCAATCCGGGCTTCATGTAGGTCTGGCAGGACTTGCGATCCCGCGTTGGCGGAACGCTGACGCGGCTGCGCGAACGATTCTGGCGTACCTGCTGCGTTTGCAAGCCGACCTTGCCTGTCCGGGCCTCCCGGACAAGAGCCCTGACATGACAATCTCCGATGACAACGACCTGACGCGCCTGAAAGAGATCGGTCGCATCGTCGCCAATGTGCTGGAGGCGATGGGGAAGGCGATTGAGCCGGGCATGAGCACCTCCGAGCTCGACCAGATCGGACGAAAGTTGCTGGAGGCCGCTGGCGCGCGTTCGGCGCCGGAGCTGGCCTATGATTTTCCCGGGGCGACCTGCATCAGCGTGAACGAGGAGATCGCTCACGGCATTCCGGGCGAACGGCGGATCGCGCGCGGCGACCTCGTGAACATCGACGTGTCAGCCGAGAAGAACGGCTTCTTTGCCGATACGGGAGCCTCGTTCGCCGTTCCCCCCGTAAACCGCGCGATCGAACGTCTTTGCCGGGACGGCCGGCGGGCGATGTGGACCGGCCTGCAACAGGTTGGCGCCGGCAGGCCGATTGCCGGGATCGGCCAGGCGATCGGGACATTTGCGCGAAAGAACGGCTACAGCCTGGTCAGGAATCTGGCCAGTCACGGCGTCGGCCTGTCGCTCCATGAGGAGCCGACGGAGATCGCAACCTGGCCCGACCGCTCCGAACGCCGCATCATGAAGGATGGCCTCGTGTTCACCATCGAGCCGTTCCTCTCCATGGGTGCCGAATGGGCGGAGAATGGCGACGACCCATGGACGCTCTACAGCAGCCCCGAGGCGCCGACCGTTCAATACGAGCACACGGTTGTCGCCACCCGCAACGGACCCTTGATCGTGACGAGGGCGGGTTAAGGCCGCCGAGGTCGGAGTCGGATCATGTCAGACGGTGGATGATCTGAAGGAGCCGGTCGCAGGACGCGTCGATCCTTTTGAGTGGAGACGTCGCGACGCCCAGCAACAGTCCCGGACGCGCCGAAGCCTTCGAGGCATACCAGAGCGAGAGCGGCGTGGGCGCCAGTCCGAACGATGCAGCTTGCCTGGCGATGGCGAGATCAGGCGCTCCGTCCGGCAAGCGCAGGACCGCGGCCAGTCCTGCAATCGCAACGTTCGTGGTGCGCGTTCGAAGCTGCTTCAGCAATGCATCGCCTTGCGCGGTGTAGGCGCGCTTGGTGCGCCGCAGATGCCGCAGATAATGGCCCTCGCGGATGAAGTCTGCCGTGGCGAGCTGCACCGCTGGTCCGGGTGCCGGCGCGAGGCACGCCGCAGTCTCGGCAAATCGCGACGCCAGAGCGGCCGGTGCAACGACAAAGCCAAGCCGTAGGGCAGGGGTTACGGTCTTGCTGAAGGAGCCAATGTGAATGACGCGGCCGGCGCGATCGAGCGAGGCGAGCGCCGGCGTGGCCCGGCCCTTGAGCTGAAGTTCGCTGAGATAGTCATCCTCGATCACCCACGCGTTGTTTTGGGTCGCCCAGTCGAGCAGGCGCGATCGACGTGCCAGTGACAGCGTGGATCCGAGCGGCGCCTGCTGCCCCGGTGTCACGACAACCAGCGCGGCGTCGGGCGCTTGTTGCAGGCCGTCATCGACATCGATCCCATCTGCGTCAACCTTGATTGGCACGATCGACAATCCCGCAAGTTCGAGGCCGTGCCGGGTGAAGGGAAAGCCGGGATCCTCCATCCAGACTCTCTTCCTTTGCCCGAGGTCGAGGACACGGAGCGCCAGGCCGAGGCCGCCGCTGAAGCCGCTGGTGATGATGATCTGGGACGGTGCGCATTCGATCCCGCGCGCCAGCGCAAGGTAGGCCGCGATCTCGCGGCGCAAGTCCAGCTCGCCGCGCGGATCGGGGTAGATCGCAGGTGCGCTCATCTCGACGCGAATTGCCCGTGCGCGCATTCGCGCGAGCAGCGTCGCAGGAAAGGTCTCCTGCGAAGGCACGCCCATCTGGAAGATCGCCGGCCCCGCCGTGAGCTCCTGGTACATCTCCATGAACGAGCCTGGGTCCGGCGCCTTGTCCCGCCGCACGGGAATGGACGGTCGGTCGGCGACGTGCGTGCCTGTCGCGCGGGCCGCGATGATCAGTTGGGCCGATGAGAGCTTTTCATAGGCTGAGCGCACGGTGCCGCGCGCGACGCCAAGCTGGGCCGCCAAATCCTGCCATGAGGGCAGGCGCGCGCCCGGGGCGAGCACGCCGCGCTCGATGGCGGCCCTGATCCCCCTGTGGATTTGCTCCGCCAGCGGCGTCTTCGCCGACCGGTCGAGCTTCAACCGCAGCGATCTGGTCATGATCCTTGGTACACGATTTTCTCGCGTTCTTGGTTCTTTTTTATAGACCACGACAGGGGCATCTGAGGGAGGAAAGAGGGGCTTCCTCGATGATCAAGGAGAAAGCGGATGAGTGAACGTCTCAACTACAACCACATTGCGCCGGCAGGCGCGAAGGCACTGGGCGGCGTCTATGGCTACGTGATGCAGAGCGGGCTTCCCGCGACGCTGGTGACCCTCACTTACCTGCGCATCTCGCAGATCAACAACTGCGCCTACTGCCTCGACATGCACACGCGGGATCTGCTGAAGAGCGGTGTGAAGGTCGAAAAGCTCGCGCTGCTGCAGGCTTGGGCCGAGGGCGGCGATCTCTTCGACGACCGCGAGCGCGCGGCTCTCGCCTGGGCCGAGACTGTCACCCGCGTCGCCGAGACCAACGTGCCCGATGAGGCCTATCAAGCCGCCCGCAAGGTCTTCAGCGAGCGCGAGCTTGTCGATCTTACGATCGCAATCAGCCTGATGAATGCCTACAATCGCATGTCGATCAGCTTCCGAAATACTCCGCAGGCCGCGCTCGAGAAGGCGGCCTGACGGATCGCGCGGCATCAGCCGAAACGCAAAGCAGGAGCTTGAAGATGATGAGTGTGATTTCCGGCGTCAAAATCCCCGACAGCAAGCTGGCGCGCGAGGCGGCTGAACTGGTGCGCAGCTACGAAGACGACATGCTTTTCAACCATTCCGTCCGGGTCTACGTCTTCGGCGCCATGAAGGGGCTGCGTCAGCAGCTGAAATTCGATCCCGAACTTCTCTATGTCGCGGCGTTGTTTCACGATCTCGGCCTCGTCGACCATTACCACACGCAGACAAAGCGATTTGAGGTTGACGGAGCCGACGCTGCGCGTGAGTTCTTGCGGGCGCGCGGCATCGCCGAGCCGCAAGCCGATCTGGTGTGGGAGGCAATCGCGCTGCACACCACGCCCGGCATTCCGCAATTCATGCGGCCGGAAATCGCGCTCACCAACGCGGGTGTCCTGGTGGACGTCGTCGGCATTGGGTATGACGACTACACGCCGGAGCAGCGCGGCCAGGTGATCTCGGCGTTTCCACGCGGTGACTTCAAGAACGAGTTCCTGAAGGTGCAGACCTGCTCGGCGCTGAAGAAGCCGCAGACGACGTTCGGGACGGTCAATTTCGACTACATCGAGGATCACGATCCCAGCTTCCGCAAGCCGAATGCGTGCACGCGCATCCGCAGCACGCCCTGGCAGAGCTGAGCCGATCGCCGCACGCCTACGCCGCCCTATCTCCGCCGGAAACTAAACGGTTAGGATCCGGGGCGAGGCGGCGGGCTCGAGCGGCGAGGGCGCGTTGGTTTCTTCAGCGGAAAATACGGGTTCATCACGCATGTCGCCGAACGCCCGACGGCGAGATATCGGCACTGCTCGAGCGAGCCGTAGCGGCAGTCGAAATAGCCGACCTGGCCGTAGATCTGCATGCACACGGGATAGCTCGGATCATAAGTCTGCGCGCATGCAGATCCGCCCGCGAGAAGCAGGCCGATCACGGCCAGTGCGAGTCGAGCGCAGCGCATCTCAGCGCGGCAGGAAGTAGCCCGGTGAATAGCCCTGCGTCTGCGCGCGCGGACGATTCTGATAGGCGTAGGGGTCGTCGCTCTGTCCGACGAAATACGGATTGGCGATGCAGGTCAGCGCGCGTCCCGATGCGCTCGCCTGACACTGCGCGTAGGTGTCGAACCTGCAATTGCTCAGGCCCGGCCATTCATCGCCGGTGAGGCAGAATGGATGATGCGTGCCGAACGCGCGCGCGGGTGTTGATGCGCTCGACACGAATGCGAATGTGGCGAGTGCGAGCGAAAGTGTGGCGACAATGGGGAGGGCAATTCGTCTGCGCATCTTCAATTCTCCATCACGCGAATGTGCGCGCGACGTTGTTACGCGCGCATGCAATTTATCTCGTGTCGCCGACAATGGAACTACAGAAAACACTTATTTCAAAGGGTTTCCAGAACGCGCTGATAAATCTTCATTAATGAAGCGCGGGCCTTTGGAGCGAACTGTTGCGTCGAGGTTACAGCAATTCCGTCGATCACTGTTATGACCACGCTGCGGCCAGGGGGCCTAACGACGAAACTGGAACGGGACTCAAATGAAGAAGAATTTGTTGCTTGCCGCTGTGAGCCTTGTCGCGCTGAGCGCGACTGCGCCGGCGCTGGCTGCTGACCTCGCAGCTCGGCCGTACACCAAGGCACCGCCGGCGGCGATCGCCGCGGTCTATGACTGGAGCGGCTTCTATATCGGCGTCAACGGCGGCGGCGGTTCGGCGGACACGTCGTGGAACCTGGTTAACTTCGGTGCGGAAGGCTCGCACAACTCGACCGGCGGCACGGTCGGTGGTCAGGTCGGTTACCGCTGGCAGTCCGGCCAGTTCGTGTTCGGCCTCGAAGGCCAGGGCAACTGGGCCGACTTCTCGGGTGACAACATCAGCGGCATCACCGGATTCCGGAATCGTACGCGCGTCGACTCGTTCGGTCTGATCACCGGCCAGGTTGGCTACGCCTGGAACAACGTCCTGCTCTACGCAAAGGGCGGTGCGGCTGTCGTCAGCAACAAGTACGACGTCTACAGCACTGTTACGGGTGCGAACCTCGACCGGGCTGACGAGACCCGCTGGGGCGCCACGGTTGGCGCGGGCCTGGAGTATGGCTTTGCTCCGAACTGGACGGTCGGCGTCGAGTACAACCACATCTTCCTCGGCGACCACGACATCACCTTTGCCAGCGGCGCTGTCGAGCGCGTCAAGCAGGACGTCGACATGGGTCTCGTCCGCCTGAACTACAAGTTCGGCGGCCCGATCCTCGGCCGTTACTGAGACTGATCGCTCGTCATCGAGCGGTCCTCGAAAAGCCCCGGCTTAGGCCGGGGCTTTTTTATTGCGTGAATTCAGCGAGTTAACCATTGCCTTTGGAGGTCGTCCGCCACGCTTGACTCTTGAGAACGAAATGAGAACAATGTTCTGCATACGTTCCAACAAGGGAGCAAGCCATGTTCAGGGTTTTCGTGGAAGAGGCCGCCGCACTGGCGTCGATCACGCTGTTCGTCGGGATGATCGCGATCTGGGCGCAGGTCATACCGCAGCTCTAGGGGCAGCGGTTTGTAAACCGATGCTCTCCCGACCGGTGCCCCCCTTGGGGAAAAGCGGGACGACGCGGCCAATTGGCCGCTCCGGCGTGGACTCTGAAGCTGCGACACCTCACCATTGCAAGGCGAGTCGGCAAGCGAAGGCAGATGGCGAGTGCATGATGCCTTGAGGAGCCGGCGACCGCTCCATTCCATCTGCAAGAGGCCGTCACGCGACCATGCCGAGCGCCGGATTTGTTCACCTTCACGTTCACTCGGCCTATTCGCTGCTCAAGGGCTCGATCAAGATCGCCAAGCTCGCCGAGCTTGCCAAGAAGGACCACCAGCCGGCGCTGGCGCTGACCGACACCGACAATCTGTTCGGTGCGCTGGAGTTCTCCGACAAGATGGCGGGCTCCGGCATCCAGCCGATCGTCGGCTGCGAGCTGGCCATCGACTTCGGCGACCAGGATCCGAATGCGCGCAACGCGATGGGGCCGTCGCGCGTGGTGCTGCTGGCCGCGCAGGAGCGCGGCTATCGCAGCCTGATGCGGCTCAACTCGCGCGCCTTCCTCGAGTCGCCGGATAGCCACGCGCCGTTCGTCAAGCTCGACTGGTTCGAGGGCGAGACCGAAGGGCTGATCGCGCTGACGGGCGGACCCGACGGGCCGATCTCGCTGGCGCTTGCCGGCGGTCATGCCGAGCTTGCCGCCCTGCGCTGCGAGCGTCTGGCCGGCCTGTTCGGCGATCGCCTCTACATCGAATTGCAACGCCACAACACCGAGAAGGAGCGGCGCGTCGAAAGCGGCCTGATCGACATCGCCTACGCCAAGGGACTGCCGCTGGTCGCGACCAACGAGCCGTATTTCGCTGCGACCGACGACTACGAAGCGCATGACGCGCTGCTGTGCATTGCCGGCGGGCGGCTGATCGCCGAGACCGAGCGCGAGCAGCTGACGCCGGATCATCGTTTCAAGACCCGCGCCGAGATGGCGGTGCTGTTCGCCGACATTCCGGAGGCGCTGGCCTCGACGGTGGAGATCGCCGAGCGCTGCTCGTTCCGCCCAATGACGCGCAAGCCGATCCTGCCGTTCTTCACCGTCGGCGCCGCCTCGAGCTCGGATGCCGCCGCAGTCGAGGCCGCGGAGCTGAAGCGCCAGGCGGAGGAGGGGCTCGCCAATCGCCTGCGGGTCCACGGCCTGTCGCAGGGCACGACGGACGAGGATTACAGCAAGCGCCTGGCGTTCGAGCTCGACGTCATCATGCGCATGAAATACGCGGGCTACTTCCTGATCGTGTCCGACTTCATCAAATGGGCGAAGGGCCAGGGCATTCCGGTCGGGCCGGGCCGCGGTTCCGGCGCAGGCTCGCTGGTGGCGTGGGCGCTGACCATCACCGACCTCGACCCGATCAAGTTCGGCCTGCTGTTCGAGCGCTTCCTCAATCCCGAACGTGTCTCGATGCCGGACTTCGACATCGACTTCTGCCAGGACCGCCGCGGCGAGGTGATCAGGTACGTCCAGGAGCGCTACGGCCGCGACCAGGTCGCGCAGATCATCACCTTCGGAACGCTGCAGGCGCGCGGCGTGCTGCGCGACGTCGGCCGCGTGCTGCAGATGCCCTATGGCCAGGTCGACAAGCTGACCAAGCTGGTGCCGCAGAATCCGGCCGCGCCCGTCACGCTCGCGGCCGCAATCGAAAGCGAGCCAAAACTCCAGGCGTTCCGCGACGAAGATCCGATCGTGGCGCGCGCCTTCGACATCGCCCAGCGGCTCGAAGGCCTCACCCGCCACGCCTCGACCCATGCCGCCGGCATCGTGATCGGCGATCGTCCCTTGAGCGAGCTCGTGCCGCTCTACCGCGATCCCAAATCCGACATGCCGGTGACCCAGTTCAACATGAAATGGGTCGAGCCCGCGGGCCTCGTCAAATTCGACTTCCTCGGCCTGAAGACGCTGACGGTGCTTGACGTCGCCTGCAAGCTGCTCAAGCCGCGCAACATCGACGTCGATCTCGCGACGCTGCCGATCGACGATGCCGAGAGCTACCAGATGCTGGCGCGCGGCGAGGTGGTCGGCGTGTTCCAGGTTGAAAGCCAGGGCATGCGGCGCGCGCTCGTCGACATGCGCCCCGACCGTTTCGAGGACATCATCGCGCTGGTGGCGCTGTATCGCCCGGGTCCGATGGCGAACATCCCGACCTATTGCGCGCGCAAGCACGGCGACGAGGAGCCGGAGTATCTGCATCCCGTGCTGGAGCCGATCCTGAAGGAGACCTTCGGTGTCATCATCTACCAGGAACAGGTGATGCAGATCGCGCAGGTGATGTCGGGCTATTCGCTCGGCGACGCCGACCTGCTCCGCCGCGCCATGGGCAAGAAGATCCGCGCCGAGATGGACAAGCAGCGCGACATCTTCGTCGCGGGCGCGGTGAAGAACGGCGTGCCGAAGGGGCAGGCCGAGACCATCTTCGAGCTCCTGGCGAAGTTCGCCGACTACGGCTTCAACAAGAGCCACGCGGCGGCCTATGCGCTGGTGTCTTATCACACCGCCTATATGAAGGCGCATTATCCGGTGGAGTTCATCGCGGCGTCGATGACGCTCGATCTCAACAACACCGACAAGCTCTCCGAATTCCGCTCCGAGGCGCAGCGCCTCGGCATCAAGGTCGAGCCGCCGAACATCAACCGCTCCGGCGCGACCTTCGAGGTCGGCGACAAGGTCATCTACTATGCGCTCGCAGCGCTCAAGGGCGTCGGCATCCAGGCGATCGAGCAGATCATCGAGGAGCGCACCAAGCGCGGGCTGTTCACCTCGCTCGCGGACTTCGCGGCAAGGGTCAATCCGCGCGCGATCAACAAGCGCATCATCGAAAGTCTCGCCGCCGCCGGCGCGTTCGACACGCTGGAGCCGAACCGCGCCCGCGTCTTCGCCGGCGCGGACTCGATCCTGGCCGCCTGCCAGCGCGCTCATCAGGCCGAGACCATCGGCCAGAACGACATGTTCGGCATGTCGGCGGATGCGCCGACCATCATGCTGCCGCAGATCGAGCCCTGGCTGCCGGCCGAAAAGCTCCGCCGCGAATACGACGCCGTCGGCTTCTTCCTGTCGGGCCATCCGCTCGATGATTACGCCACCGTGCTGAAGCGGCTGCGGGTGCAGTCTTGGGCCGAATTCTCGCGCGCGGTGAAGACCGGTGCCACCGCCGGCAAGGTCGCGGCCACCGTGGTCTCGCGCATGGAGCGGCGCACCAAGACCGGCAACAAGATGGGCATCATGGGGCTCTCCGATCCCACGGGCCACTTCGAGGCGGTGCTGTTCTCCGAAGGTCTCGCGCAATATCGCGACGTGCTGGAGCCGGGCGCTGCCGTGCTGCTGCAGCTCGGCGCCGAGCTGCAGGGCGAGGACGTCCGCGCCCGCGTGCTGCATGCCGAGCCGCTGGATGACGCCGCCGCCAAGACGCAGAAGGGCCTGCGCATCTTCCTGCGCGACACCAAGCCGCTGGAATCGATCGCCAAGCGCTTGGCCGGTCCCGACATGGCCGCCTCGAACGGCGCCGCGCCGAAGGTCGGCAGTCCCGGTATCGCGCCGCGCTCCAATGGCGACGGCGAGGTCTCGCTGGTGATGATGCTCGACCTCGAGACCGAGGTGGAGATGAAGCTGCCCGGCCGTTTCAAGGTTTCGCCGCAGATTGCCGGCGCGATCAAGGCGGTCGCGGGCGTGGTGGACGTGCAGCAGCTCTGACATTGCCGGCGCCCCCGCAAACCAAAGCTTAACTATTTGGCTCCCGCCCGGTTTCGAAGTCGCTCGCACGCAGCTATTAGTTGTTGTTCCGAGAATCTCGATCGGCGAAGCCAGGAAGAACAACAGCCATGTGCGACAAATGCTCTGAAAATCTGCATCAATCGGTTGCCCCCTCCCGGCGCTCGATGATGCTTCTTGCCGCCTCGGCACTCGGCGCCGCGGCGTTTGGCGGGACCGCATTAGCCAAGGAGGCGAAGGCGCCGCCCAAACCCCAGAACGTGCTTTCGCCCGATGCGGCGCTCAAGCGGCTGATGGAGGGCAATTCGCGCTATGTGTCGGGTGTGTCGCGCCGGCACGACTTCACGCATGAGCGCGAAGCGCTGGTCGGCGGTCAGAATCCCTACGCCGCCGTCTTGAGCTGCGCCGATTCGCGCATCGCGCCCGAATATGCGTTCGACAGCGGACGCGGCGATCTGTTCGTGTGCCGCGTTGCCGGAAACTTTGCCGGCGACGAGACGGTTGCGAGCATGGAATACACCGTCGCCGTGCTGGGCACGCCCCTGATCCTGGTGCTCGGCCACGACAATTGCGGCGCGGTCGATGCGACCATCAAGTCGCTGAAGGACGACAAGCCGCTGCCGGGACACATCCCGACGCTGGTCGCGGCGATCGCACCTTCGGTGAAGACGGCGGCCCAGCAGAGCGGAAACGCGCTCGACAACGCTATTCGCCAGAACGTCATCGACAACGTTGCCAAGCTGAAATCGGCCGCCCCGCTTCTCAACGCAGCGGTCGAACAGGGCAAGCTCAAGGTGGTCGGCGGTATCTATCGGTTGCGTACAGGGACCGTCGAGTTGATTGCCCAGGGTTAAAGCCCGGCGTTTGGAGCATCGGGCGTCGTGTGCAGCAGCTCCGACGCCCGGCCCGCGCCATCCACGCGATGGTTGCCGGGCGTTGTTGCAACCTGTCGCTGATTCCAGCTAGCATGAATCCCGGGGAATGGACTGGGGTGTGCGATGCTGCGACGGGGCGCGTTGTTGTTGGCCGTTGGTGTGATGCTGGTGGGCTGTGTCAGCGATCAGGTCGGGACCGACTTTGCCTCTGTGTCAAGAAAGGTCGGGCCTCCGCGCGCCGGACACTCGCGCGTCGTCCTGCTCCAGGACAAGAGGAATGGCCTCAGCATGGCGATCTGCGCCTGCGAGGTGAAGCTCGACGGTGCTGCACTCGGCAAAATCGTCGCCGGGAAATATGCCTATGCCGATCGTCCCGCGGGTCGCCATGAATTGCTGGTGACGGAGCTGATGTTTCCGGGCGACACCAGGCGCGAGATCGTGATGGAAGCCGGCCGGACGCATTTCTATCTCATCAAGAGCAGCCCCAGGCACGACGCCGCGACGGGCGGCGCGGTCCTCGGCGGCCTGGTCGGGCTTGCGGCTGTTTCCATCGCGACGGCAGGAGAGGCGAATCCCGGGCCGGCCGAACTCATTGCGCTGGACGAGGCGACCGCGCGAACGAAGCTCGCCGAGCTGCAAGCTGTGGAGTAAGGTGAGGCTGACCTGAAGCGGACGCCAGCAGCGGCGTGGCCACGCCACTGCCTCAATCCGAGCTTTTCGTTCAACCGCCGTTCAGCCGGCTGCGCGCCTCATGCGTGGTGGCACCTCAACTACAGTAGCGGGCAAGCAAGCCATGCGTGGGACGTTCCGAGTCTTCATTTGCCTTCTCCTGCCGATCGTGGCCCTTGCCGCTGGCACGCCGGGAGCAGCAAACGCGCAGCAGCAGGAGAAGCGCATCGCGCTCGTGGTTGGCAACGGCGCCTATGCCAAGTCGCCGCTGGCAACGACTGCGAACGACGCCGGCCTGATCGCGCAGACGCTGCAGGCGGCCGGCTTCGACGTCGTCGGTGCCCGAGATCTCGACGGCGACACGCTGCGCAAGAGTTTTCGCGACTTCATCCAGAAGGCCCAGGCCTCGGGGCCGGGCACGGTCGCGATGATCTATCTCGGCGGCTACGGCGTGCAGCTTGCCGGCGAGAACTATTTCATCCCGGTCGATTCCAACATCACCCGCGACACCGACGTTCCGACCGAGGCCTTGCGGATCAGCGACTATGTGCGCCAGCTCGCCTCGATCCCGCTCAAGGCCAACATCGTCGTGCTCGACGCGGCCCGCGCGCAGCCCTTCATCGAGGGCGGCCAGCCGATCGCGAGCGGTCTGGCGCTGGTCGAGCCGGAGCCGAACATGCTGATCGCGTTCAACGCCGCGCCCGGCACGGTCGCGCCGGAGGAGCCGGGGCCCTACGGCATCTACGCCCAGTCGCTGGCCGAGATGATCCGGACCGGCGGCCTGCCGCTGCCTGAGGTGTTCGACCGCGTTCGCCTGCGCGTCAACGAGGCCTCCAAGGGCGCGCAGGTACCTTGGAACGAGCAGAAGATCTCGGCGCCATTCTCGTTCTTCGAGCGCGGGCCTGACGCGCCGCCGCCGGAGGCCGCGCCCGACCAGGTCGCCGCGATCCGGAGCAAACCGATCCGCGACCTCGGCGTGCGGGATGCCTATGCCGCCGCGCTCGAGCGCGACACGCTGCCGGCCTATGAGGAGTTTCTCGCCGCCTATCCCGGTGATCCCTTGGCGAAGCGCGTGATGGCGATCGTCGCGGCGCGCCGCGAAGCGATCACCTGGCGACGCACTTACCGGAACGACACGCCGGAAGCCTATTGGTCGTATCTGCGCCGCTATCCGCGCGGGCCGCATGCGGCGGACGCGCGCCGGCGCCTCGCGATCCTCACGGCGCCGGCCGAGCCGCCGCCGAGCTTTGCGATGATCGACTACGACGTGCCGCCACCGCCGCCGGAGGAGGTGGTCTATGTCGACCGTCCGGTGCTGTATTTCAGCGATCCCGATTTCGGCTTCGCGCCGCCACCGCCGCCTCCGGTCTATTATCTGCCGCCGCCGCCGCCGGATTTCGTCGTGTTGCCGCCGCCGCTGCCCGTGGTCGGCCTGTTCGTGCTGCCGCAGCCGGTGTTCGTGCCGATCCCGGTGTTCGTCAGGCCGCCGGTCTATGTCGCGCCGCCGCCGAACAACATCATCTACCAGAACATCCATAATACGACGGTGATCAACACCGTGATCAACCGCCTGCCGGTACCAGCACCGGCTACCGGGGCAGGGGCCGGACCGGGCAATCTGGCGCCAGCGATTGCCGGCCGTGCCAACCCAGCCGGGCCTGCCGTTCCGCAGGCGGTCGTGCAGCGCGCCGCGCTGATCCAGCAGGGCAAGGCGCCGATGCCGCCAAGCGCGACGATCCAGCCGACGGCGAGGCCCGGCGCGCCTCCGGTGACGCCGACCACGGCAGTCGCGCCGACCGCAGCGCCAACGGCTGCGCCGCAGACGGCGCCGACACTTGCTCCGCAGACCAGGCTGCCCCAGGCCAACACGCTGCCAGTTCCTGGTGCCCATGGCGGCCCGCCGCCACCGCCAGCGGGGGCAGGGGCTCTGCCGGGCGGAGGGCCCGTGCCGCCGACGGCGACCGCACCCGGTGCGACACCGCCGGCTCGTCCGGAGGCGCCGACCACAGCTGCTCCCGGCACAGCGGCCGGTCCCGGCACAACACTGCCTGCTCATTCCAATGCGCCAACGGCTGCCGCGCCGGCAACCGCTGCGCCCGCCGTGACCAACCCGACTGCTGTGCCCGGCCAGCCCGCCAGGCCGCCGGTGGCACAGACGCCACCCGGCACCGGGCCTGCGGATCGCGCCAAGTCTGCGACGCGTGAGCCTGCTGGCTCGCCGCCCGCCGCTGCAGGCGCGCCGGCGACGCCTCCGGCCGCGGCCGGGAGGCCGATCGCGCCGCCGCCTTCAGCGGCACGTGAGCCGATCAGGCCGCAGCATCTGCCATCTGCGGCCCCGCCGCAGGCGGCCAGGCCGGCTGCACCGCCGCCGCAGGCCGTAGCGCGGCCCACGCCACCACCCCCGCCGCGAGTGTCGGCGCCGCCACCGAGGATGGCCGCACCTCCGCCGCCACGCCCGGCTCCTCCGGTTGCCGTCGCGCGGCCGGCGCCTCCGCCCATGGCGCGGCCCGCTCCACCGCCGCCGGTGGCCCGACCGGCACCCCCGCCGCCGCCGCGTATGGCCGTTGCGCCACCACCCCCACCGCGCCCGGCCGCGCCGCCTCCGCCGCGTTCCGCACCTCCGCCGCCGGCGGCCAAGAAGTGCCCGCCGAACCAGCCCAGATGCTAGTCGGGCGCTAGGCAGCGGCCCGGTCTCCAGGGAAAGGGCCTCTCGCGGGCGAAAACCGCCTCTGAACGGCCCTTATTTCCTTGCTTCTGGCCGAAATGGCGCTATATAGCGCGCCATCTCACACGGAAACATGGCTCACAAGGCCGTCCGGTGGCAACCGGGGCGAGGACGCTCCGTTTTGCTCACACGTTTCCGGAGGAACCAACCGGAGAATTAGAACGATGGCGCTACCCGATTTCACCATGCGTCAGCTGCTTGAAGCTGGCGTGCACTTTGGTCACCAGTCTCACCGCTGGAATCCGAAAATGGCTCCGTTCATTTTCGGCGCTCGCAACAACATTCACATCGTCGACCTCGCGCAGACCGTGCCGATGCTGCACAACGCCTTGCAGGCGGTCAGCGACACCGTCGCAAAGGGCGGCCGCATCCTGTTCGTCGGCACCAAGCGCCAGGCACAGGACGGCGTCGCGGACGCTGCCAAGCGCTGCGCGCAGTATTTCGTCAATTCGCGCTGGCTCGGCGGCACGCTGACCAACTGGAAGACGATCTCGGCCTCGATCAAGCGTCTGCGTCACCTCGACGACGTGCTCTCGGGCGGCGATGCCAGCTCCTACACCAAGAAGGAGCGCCTGACGCTTCAGCGCGAGCGCGACAAGCTCGACCGCTCGCTCGGCGGCATCAAGGACATGGGCGGTCTGCCCGACCTGATCTTCGTGATCGACACCAACAAGGAAGACATCGCGATCCAGGAAGCCCAGCGGCTCAACATCCCGGTCGCTGCGATCGTCGACACCAATTCGGACCCGAAGGGCATCACCTATGTGGTGCCGGGCAATGACGACGCCGGTCGTGCGATCGCGCTCTATTGCGACCTGATCGCGCGTGCCGCGATCGACGGCATCTCCCGCGCCCAGGGCGATTCGGGTATCGACGTCGGCGCCTCGGCCCGTCCGCTCGCTGAAGAGCTGCCGGCGGCTTCGTCGAGCGGCTTCCAGGGCCTCGCAGGTCCGCGCGGCACCGCCGACGACCTCAAGAAGCTCCCGGGCGTGTCGGGTGCGATCGAGAAGAAGTTCAACGACCTCGGCATCTTCCACTTCTGGCAGCTCGCCGAGCTCGATCACGACACCGCGCACACGATCGGCGAAGAAGTCGGTCTGCCGAGCCGTGCGGACGCCTGGGTGGCCAAGGCCAAGGCGCTGACCGCGGAAGCGGAATAGTCAAGAGAGCGATGGGTTGGCCGGACAAGATCCGGCCACCATTTCAGTTGACGCGAATCCCTGAGATGGACCGCGGCGGGGCGCTTCGATGCCACGCCGCGGCGAACCAGCAGGCACAAAGGATTTTCAACGATGGCAACGATCACAGCTGCGATGGTCAAGGACCTGCGCGAGTCGACTGGCGCGGGCATGATGGACTGCAAGGCCGCGCTGACCGAAAACGACGGTAACATGGAAGCGGCGCAGGATTGGCTGCGCAAGAAGGGCCTGTCCAAGGCCGCCAAGAAGTCGGGCCGCGTCGCGGCCGAGGGCCTGATCGGCGCCCTGACCAAGGGCACCAAGGGTGTCGTGGTCGAGGTCAACTCCGAGACCGACTTCGTCGCGCGCAATGGCCAGTTCCAGGGCCTCGTCAAGATGGTCGCCCAGGTCGCATTCGACGCCGGCTCCGATGTCGAGAAGATCAAGGCCGCCAAGGTCGGCGACGTCACCGTCGAAGCCGCCATCAATGACGCGATCGCCACCATCGGCGAGAACATGACGCTGCGCCGCGCAGCTTCGCTCGAAGTGAGCCAGGGCGTGGTGTCGAACTACGTCCACGGCGCGGTCGTCGAGGGCGCCGGCAAGATGGGCGTGATCGTGGCGCTGGAATCGCCCGGCAAGGCCGATGAGCTCGCAACGCTCGGCCGCCAGATCGCGATGCACATTGCCGCCGCGAATCCGCTGGCGCTCGATCCGTCCGGCCTCGATCCGGCGGTCGTCAAGCGCGAGAAGGACGTGCTCGCCGACAAATATCGCCAGCAGGGCAAGCCCGAGAACGTGATCGAGAAGATCGTCGAGTCCGGCCTCAAGACCTACTACAAGGAAGTCTGCCTGCTCGAGCAGGCCTTCATCCACGACACCGGCAAGTCGGTGGCGCAGGCGTTGAAGGAAGCCGAAGGCAAGGTCGGCGGCGCTGTGAAGATCGCCGGCTTTGTGCGCTATGCTCTCGGTGAGGGAATCGAGAAGCAGGAAAGCGACTTCGCGGCCGAGGTCGCTGCGGCCAGCGGCAAGAAGTAAGCGCCGGAACGTTCCTTCCGGCGTGCCGCCGGAAGCGGCGCTCGGACAAGGAAAGTGCTCATGTCTGATCCGGTCTATCGTCGCGTCGTGATCAAGCTGTCCGGCGAATATCTCGCGGGACAGCAAGGCTTTGGCATCGATCAGCCGACCGTCGACCGGGTTGCGGACGATCTGATCGCGGCCCGCAAGCTCGGCACCGAGGTTGCAGTCGTGATCGGCGGCGGCAACATCGTGCGCGGCGTCGAGGTCTCCTCCCGCGGTGTGTCGCGCCCGACCGGCGATACCATGGGCATGCTCGCCACCATGATGAACTGCCTCGCGCTGGAAGCGGCGATCGAGCGCAAGGGCACGCCGGCGCGCACGCTGTCGGCCTTCGTCATGCCCGAGATTTCCGAGCTGTTCACCCGCACTGCGGCGCACAAATATCTCGCGGAGGGCCGGATCGTGCTGCTCGGCGGCGGAACCGGCAATCCGTTCTTCACCACCGATACGACCGCGGTGCTGCGCGCCGCCGAAATCGGCGCCCAGGCGGTGCTGAAGGCGACCAATGTCGACGGTGTCTACTCGGCCGATCCGAAGAAGGATCCGTCCGCCACGCGGTTTGACCGGCTGACCCATTCGCAGGCGATCGAGGGCGGCTACAAGGTGATGGATGCGACCGCCTTCGCGCTTGCCCGCGAGACGTCTCTGCCTATCATCGTATTCTCGATCGCGGAGCCGGGTTCGATCGGCGCGATTCTACGTGGCGTCGGCCACGGAACCATTGTCGCCGGCTGACCGCTCATCCGTCGCGCGCCTTTAGGGAAGGTCGCGGGAGCGGTCGCCGGGATCTTGAAGGAGAAACGTGATGCCCACCGGTACTTTCGACCTCAACGAAGTGAAGCGCCGCATGCAGGGCGCCGTCCAGTCCCTCAAGCACGAGCTCGGCGGCCTGCGGACGGGGCGCGCCTCCGCCTCGATGCTCGATCCGGTGCAGGTCGATGCCTATGGCAGCCACATGCCGCTCAATCAGCTCGCCACCGTCAGCGTGCCGGAGCCCCGCCTGATCTCGGTGCAGGTCTGGGACAAGTCGATGGTCAAGGCGGTGGAGAAGGCGATCGTCGATTCCAACCTCGGCCTGTCGCCCGCGACCGAAGGCCAGGTGCTGCGCCTGCGCATCCCCGAGCTGAACGAGGAACGACGCAAGGAACTGGTGAAGGTCGCGCATAAATATGCGGAAGCCGCCAAGGTCGCCGCGCGCCACGTCCGCCGCGATGGCCTCGACGTGCTCAAGAAGCTCGAGAAGAATCACGAAATGTCCGAGGACGACCAGAAGCGCCACGCCGACGAGGTGCAGAAGGCGACTGACGGTACGATCACCGAAATCGACCAGTTGCTGGCCGCCAAGGAAAAAGAAATCCTCACCGTCTGAAGCGCGATGAATGTCATCGCGCTTCAGGTTATTGTAAGCGCATGATCTTTTCGGAAAACCGCTTCGCACTTTTCCGGATCATGCTTTAAGGCCACCTTCAATGTCGAACGCCGCCGCGCCCGCAACGGAAGGACCCGATCGGTCCGAGGCGCCCGCGCATGTCGCCATCATCATGGATGGCAACGGGCGTTGGGCGGCCGCGCGCGGTCTGCCGCGTGCGGAAGGGCATCGCCGCGGCGTCGAGGCCTTGCGTCGCGTCGTGCGTGCCTCGCACGAGCTCGGCATCCGCTACCTCACCATCTTCTCCTTCTCGTCGGAGAACTGGTCGCGTCCAGCGAGCGAGATCGGCGATCTCTTCGGTCTGCTCCGCCGCTTCATCCGCAACGATCTCGCCAGCCTGCATCGCGACGGCGTCAAGGTCCGCATCATCGGCGAACGCGATGGGCTGGAGAGCGACATCTGCGCGCTGCTCAACGAGGCCGAGGAGCTGACGCGCGACAACACGCGCCTCACACTCGTCGTCGCCTTCAATTACGGCTCGCGGCAGGAGATCGCGAAGGCGGCGCAGAAGCTGGCGCGCGAGGTCGCGGAAGGTAAGCGCGATCCTGCCACGATCGACGCCGAAACGCTGGGCGCGCATCTCGATGCGCCCGACATTCCCGATCCCGATCTCATCATCCGCACCAGCGGCGAGCAGCGCCTGTCCAACTTCCTGATGTGGCAGGCCGCCTATAGCGAGCTCGTGTTCGTGCCGATCCACTGGCCCGATTTCGACAAGGCGGCGCTGGAAAGCGCGATCGCCGAATTCGCCAGGCGCGAGCGCCGTTTCGGCGGCCTGGTCGCGAAAACCGCCTCGTGAGCGAACAAGACGCCGCACCGGTGGGCGCCAAGCCTGCCCCGAACAATCTGGTGATGCGGGTCCTCGCAGCGCTGGTGCTGGCGCCGCTGACCATCGCGGTCGCTTATGCCGGCGGCTGGCTGTGGGCGCTGCTCGTCACCCTGGTGTCGATCGGGCTGTTCGCGGAATGGCTGACGGTGGTGGGCGCGGGCTCGGCCGCGCTGACCGGGGCGGGGACGATCGTCATCGCGATGATGGGGGCCGCCGTCGCTTTTGGCGGGCTGAAGACCTCAATCATCGTCGGCCTCGTCGGCGGCGCGATCGTGACGCTGATCGCGCGCGGCAAGTTCCTCTGGGCGGCGACCGGATTCGCTTATGCAGCGGCAGCGCTGCTGGCCTCGATCCTGGTGCGGAAGGATCTCCTCAACGGCTTCTCTGCGCTGATGTTCGTGCTGCTGGTGGTTTGGGCGACCGATATCGGCGGCTATTTTGCCGGTCGCAGCATTGGCGGGCCGAAGCTCTGGCCGCGGGTGAGCCCGAAAAAGACCTGGTCCGGGGCGCTGGGCGGCTTCGCCGCAAGCCTTCTGGTTGCGGTGGGCTTTGCGACTTGCGGGTTCGGAAAGATGGGACCATTGCTGCTCGTCAGCGCCATCCTTTCGGTGGTGTCGGCACTGGGCGATCTGTTCGAATCCGCGGTGAAGCGGCGCTTCGGTGTCAAGGATTCCAGTCACTTAATTCCCGGCCATGGCGGGCTTATGGACCGCCTGGACGGTTTTGTCGCCGCCATCCTGGCGGCATGGATTATCGGCTTTCTCCGCCATGGTGTGCATAGCGCCGGAAGCGGTCTTATGGTTTGGTGAGGATATGAGCGCGGTTCCATTGCGTAATAACAAGGCTGCGGCGTCCAGCGTCCGCAGCGTCACGGTTCTCGGCGCCACCGGCTCGATCGGCGACAGCACGATGGATCTGCTGCGCGCCTCGCCCGAGCGCTATCGCGTCGAGGCGCTGACGGCGAACGGCAATGTCGAAGCGCTGGCCAAGCTCGCCAAGGAATTCTCCGCGCGCTACGTCGCGATCGCCGACACCTCCAAGCTCACCGAGCTCAAGGCCGCGCTCGCCGGGACCAGCACCGAATGCGGCGCCGGCGAAAGCGCGGTGATCGAAGCCGGCGCGCGTCCGGCCGATTGGGTGATGGCGGCCGTGAGCGGCGCTGCCGGATTGAAGCCCGCGCTGGCGGCGGTCGATCGCGGTGCGCATGTTGCGCTGGCCAACAAGGAATGTCTGGTCTGCGCCGGCGATTTCTTCATGCAGCGTGCGGCCAAGGCCGGCGCCTGCATCCTGCCGGCCGATTCCGAGCACAATGCGCTGTTTCAGGCGCTTGCCTCGGGCAATCGGGACGAACTCGTCCGTGTCATCATCACCGCGTCGGGCGGCCCGTTCCGCACCTGGAAGCCGGCCGACATCGAGCAGGCGACGCTCGAGCAGGCCCTGAAGCACCCGAACTGGAGCATGGGCCAGAAGATCACCATCGATTCCGCCTCGATGATGAACAAGGGGCTCGAGGTGATCGAAGCGTCGTACCTGTTCGCGCTGTCGCCTGACGAGATCGACGTCCTCGTGCATCCGCAGTCGATCATTCACGGCATGGTCGAGTTCTCCGACCGTTCGGTGATGGCCCAACTCGGCGCGCCCGACATGCGCACCCCCATCGCGCACTGCCTGGGCTGGCCCGACCGCATCAAGGGGCCGGCGGCCAAGCTGGACCTCGCCAAGATCGGCCAGCTGACCTTCGAGGCGCCCGATTTCGAGCGCTTCCCCGGACTACGGCTGGCTTTCGACTCGCTCCGGACCGGGAAGGGGGCGACCACCGTCTACAACGCGGCCAATGAGGTCGCGGTCGCCGCGTTCATCGCCGGCAAGATCCGGTTCGGCGCGATCGCCCGGCTGGTGGAGGCAACACTGGACGACTGGATCCGCAGCGGGAACCAAGCGCCCCTGACGTCCGCCGATGATGCAATCTCTGTTGACCATGTTGCTCGAAATAGAGCTGCCGCCCTATTGCCTCAAATTGCCTTAAAGGCATCCTAGATGGTTCGGGGCCAGGGCCTTGCGGCGCTGGATGAGGGAATTCGATGATCGACTTTTTTGTCCATAGTTTCAATACGTTGAGCCATGGGCTCCTCGGCTACGCGGTTCCCTTCCTGTTTGTCCTGACGATCGTCGTGTTCTTCCATGAACTCGGCCATTTCCTGGTCGCGCGCTGGGCGGGCGTTCGCGTGTTGACCTTCTCGCTCGGCTTCGGACCTGAGCTGGTCGGTTTCAATGACCGCCACGGCACCCGCTGGAAGATCTCGGCCATCCCGCTCGGCGGCTACGTCAAGTTCTTCGGCGACGAGAGCGAGGCCTCGACCCCTTCGGCTCAGACGCTCGCGGCCATGACGACCGAGGAGCGCGCCGGCAGCTTCCACCACAAGAAGGTCGGCCCGCGCGCGGCCATCGTCGCGGCCGGACCCATCGCCAATTTCATCCTGGGCGCGCTGATCTTCGCGGGCATGGCGCTGTATTACGGCAAGCCGAGCACGATCGCGCGGGTCGATGGCGTCGTCGCGGATGGCGCCGCGGCCGCGGCCGGCTTCAAGATCGGGGACGTCGTCGTCCAGATCGACGGCAAGCCGATCGAGAGCTTTGCCGACATGCAGCGAATCGTTGCGATGAATGCAGGTTCGGCGCTTGCCTTCCAGGTGAAGCGGGACGGCGCCATCGTCTCGCTGACCGCAACGCCGGCGCTGCTCGAGCGCAAGGATCCGTTCGGCAACAGCCACCGTCTCGGCGTGCTCGGCGTCGAGCACAAATCGCAGGCCGGCGAGGCCTCGACCGCCCCGGTGGGCATCGGTGAGGCGCTCAAGATCGGGGTCGAGCAGGTCTGGTTCATCATCACCAGCACCTTCAAGTTCCTGGGCTCTCTGTTCGTCGGAAACGGCAATCCCAACGAGGTCAGCGGCGTCCTGGGCATCGCGAAGATGTCGGGGCAGGCGGCCAGCGCCGGGTTCCAGTTCGTGATCAATCTGTGCGCGGTGCTGTCGGTGTCGATCGGCCTGCTGAACCTGTTCCCGATCCCGCTGCTCGATGGCGGTCACCTGATGTTCTATGCGGCGGAGGTCGTCCGCGGCCGGCCCCTGTCCGAGCGGACTCAGGAGATGGGGTTCCGAATCGGGCTCGGTTTGGTGCTGATGTTGATGGTGTTTGCGACCTATAACGACATCCTGCGGATGGCGGCCTCTTGATGGAGGCTTTTTTGTGGCGTTGCTGATGAGCAACGTCTTGGAATGAAATTGAAATTACGGCGCTTTCGGCCGTTTGCGGCGTCGGTGAAATTGGCTACAAGCGGCCTGAACTTGGGGAATCTTCCAGACCGGCGTTGGGGTTGGGTCTGGCTCGGAATGATAAGGGCGCGTTGCGCGATGAAGTTTGGACTGCGACTCCGGGGGGGCTTGCTCGCAACCCTGATCATGTTCGGCGCGCCGGTGATTGCCCCGGTCGGGGCTGTTTTTGTGTCTTCGTCTGCGCTCGCTCAGACCGTGCAGTCGATTTCCGTCGAAGGAAATCGCCGGGTCGAGGTGGAGACGATCCGCTCCTATTTCAAGCCGGGTCCGGGCGGCCGCCTGGATCAAGGCGCCATCGACGACGGCCTCAAGGCCCTGATCGAGACCGGCCTGTTCCAGGACGTGAGAATCAACCGCGGCGGCGGCGGTCAGATCGTCGTCTCCGTGGTGGAAAACCCGGTGATCGGCCGCATCGCCTTCGAGGGCAACAAGAAGATCAAGGACGAGCAGCTCACCACTGAGGTCCAGTCCAAGGCGCGCGGCACCTTCTCCCGCGCCATGGTGCAGTCCGACACGCTGCGAATCGCTGAAATCTACCGCCGGTCCGGCCGCTACGACGTGCGCGTCACGCCCGAGGTCATCGAGCAGCCGAACAACCGCGTCGACCTCATCTTCACGATCGAGGAGGGCGCCAAGACTGGCGTCAAGTCGATCGAGTTCATCGGCAATGTCGCATTCTCGTCCTATCGTCTCAGGGACGTCATCAAGACCCGCGAATCGAACCTGCTGAGCTTCCTGGCCAGCGGTGACATCTATGATCCCGACCGCGTCGAAGCCGACCGCGACCTGATCCGCCGCTTCTATCTCAAGAACGGTTTCGCAGACGTCCAGGTGGTGGCCGCGCTCACCGAATACGATCCGGAGAAGAAGGGCTTCAACGTCACCTTCAAGATCGAGGAAGGATCGCAGTACCGCGTCGGCGCGATCGACTTCCGCTCCAGCATTCCGAACTTCGATCCCTCGTCGATGCGTGCCTATTCGCGCGTCAATGTCGGCTCGCTCTACAACGTCGAATCGGTCGAGAAGTCGGTCGAGGAGATGCAGATCGAGGCCTCGCGCCGCGGCTATGCCTTCGCCGTGGTCCGGCCCGGCGGCGACCGCAATTTCGAGGCGCACACCGTTTCCGTCGTGTTCAACATCGACGAAGGTCCGCGCACCTATATCGAGCGCATCAACCTGCGCGGCAACACGCGTACCCGCGATTACGTGATCCGCCGCGAGTTCGATATCTCCGAGGGCGACGCCTACAACCGCGCCCTGGTCGACCGTGCCGAGCGGCGCCTGAAGAACCTCGACTATTTCAAGAGCGTGAAGATCACGACGGAGCCCGGCTCGTCGAGCGATCGCGTCGTCCTGATCGTCGACATGGAAGAGAAATCGACCGGCGACTTCTCGATCTCGGGCGGTTACTCCACCACCGACGGCGCGCTGGCCGAAGTCTCGATCTCCGAGCGCAACCTGCTTGGCCGCGGTCTGTTCGCCAAGGCGTCGGTGACCTATGGCCAATACGCACGCGGCTACTCGCTGTCGTTCGTCGAGCCGTATCTGCTCGACTACCGCGTCGCGCTCGGCCTCGACCTCTATCAGCGCCAGCAGCTGTCCAACAGCTACATCTCCTACGGCACCAAGACGCTCGGCTTCTCGCCGCGCCTCGGCTTCTCCTTGCGTGAAGATCTGGCGCTCCAGCTGCGCTACTCGATCTACCAGCAGGAAATCACCCTGCCGAACTACTTGGCGAACTGTAACAACGTTGCCGGCTCCGCGGCATTCAATCCAAGCCCGGCTTACGCCGCCGCTAACGGTATCAGTCTTGTCTCCACCAACGGCCTCGGCTGCTACAGTGACGGTGAAGCCTCGCTGCCGGTGCGCAAGGAGCTTGCCAACGGCAAGACTTTGACCTCGGCGCTCGGCTACACGCTGACCTACAACACGCTGGACAACAACAAGAACCCCACCGACGGTCTGCTCATCGACTTCCGTCAGGATTTCGCCGGCGTCGGCGGCGACGTCTCCTACATGAAGTCGGTCATCGATGCGAAGTACTACACTCCGCTGGTGTCGGACATCGTCGGCCTCGTCCGCCTGCAGAGCGGCATGCTGAACAAGATGGGCAGCGATTTGCGCATGCTCGATCACTTCCAGATGGGTTCGAACCTCGTCCGCGGCTTTGCCCCGAACGGCATCGGCCCGCGCGATTTGAACCCCTTCGGTACGCAGGACGCCCTCGGCGGCACCAAGTACTGGGGCGCTTCGCTCGAATTGCAGATGCCGTTCTGGTTCCTGCCGAAGGAAGTGGGTCTGAAGGGTGCGGTTTATGCCGATGCCGGCGGCCTCTACGACTACCAAGGACCAACCAGCTGGGCGTTTAACGGCGTCTCAGGCACCAACGAAGTCAATGCACCGGGTTGTATCCCGTCGTCGATCAATCCATCGAGCGCCGGCACCTGTACCGGCCTCGTGTATGACGACAGCAAGGTGGTCCGCTCGTCGGTTGGTGTCGGCCTGATCTGGCAGTCGCCGTTCGGTCCGCTGCGCTTCGACTACGCCGTGCCGCTCAGCAAGGGCAAGTACGATCGCACGCAGGAGTTCCGGTTCGGCGGCGGCACCACGTTCTAATTCGATCAGCACGGCACGATCCGGATCACTGGAACCGGTTTCCGAAAGGGATCGTGCCGATCCAAGAGATGGAGCATGATGCGGCTCGACCGCTTCATGCCGAAGCCGGACCGCGACGGGGTGGAATGGCGCAGCCGACCTTCTTCACAAAGCCGCCTGCCTCAACGCTGGCTGACATTGCCACGCTGACCAAGGCGCAGCTGGTCGATCCCGCCAGGGGCGGCCACATCATCACGGGCCTCGCTTCGCTTGACGAAGCGGGCCCGATGCATCTGGCGTTCTTCGACAACCTCAAATACGCCGATGAGCTCAAGGCGACCAAGGCCGGCGCTTGCCTGGTGAGCCCGCGCTTCGAGCCCCAGGTGCCCGCGCACGTGGCCGTGCTGCGGGCGGCGCAGCCGTTCCGGGCCTTTGTCAGGATCGCGCGGGAATGGCACGGCGAAGCGCTGAGGCCGCAATCCTGGGTCGGCAATGACGGCATCGCGCCGTCGGCGATCATCGATCCCTCGGCCCGGCTCGAGGACGGCGTGATCGTCGATCCCCTGGCCGTGATCGGCCCGGATGTGGAGATCGGCAGCGGCACGGTGGTCGGCGTCGGGGCGGTGATCGGGCCCGGCGTCAAGATCGGCCGGGACTGCAATGTCGGCGCGCGCACCGCGATCCAGTGCGCCCTGATCGGCAACAATGTGCTGATCCATCCCGGTTGCTCGATCGGCCAGGACGGCTACGGCTTCATCTTCTTCGGCCCCGAGGGCCATCTGAAGGTGCCCCAGACCGGGCGGGTGCTGATTCAGAACGACGTCGAGGTCGGCGCCGGGACCACGATCGACCGCGGCAGCTTGCGCGACACCGTGATCGGCGAGGGGACGAAAATCGACAATCAGGTCCAGATCGGTCACAATGTCACGATCGGACGGCACTGCCTGTTGGCTGCCCAGATCGGGCTCGCCGGCAGCCTGTCCATTGGCGACAACGTGGCACTCGGAGCGAAGGTTGGCATCAACAACCACCTCAAGATCGGGGACGGGGCCCAGGTGACCGCGATGAGCGGCGTCAAGGACGACATCCCGCCGGGCGGACGCTGGGGTGGCTTTTTCGCCAAGCCAACCAAACAATGGTTCAAGGAGATCATCGCGGTGGAGCGCTTGGTACGCGACAGCAGGGCTGATCCGAAGGATGAGGGACGGGAATGACGGAGGAATCACCTGTTAAGTTCGAGCTGGTGGACATCAATGCCATCCTCCAGACGCTGCCGCACCGCTTTCCGATGCTGCTGATCGACCGCGTGATCAACATCCGCGCCGACTATAGCGGCATCGGCATCAAGAACGTCACCTTCAACGAGCCGGCCTTCCAGGGGCATTTCCCGGAGCGCCCGGTCTATCCCGGCGTCATGATGATCGAGGCGATGGCGCAGACCGCGGGCGTGATCGGCATCAAGTCCGTCGAAGGGACCGAGAAGCCGCGGGCGGTCTATTTCCTCACCATCGACAAGTGCAAATTCCGCAAGCCCGTGCTGCCCGGCGATACCATCGAGTATCACATGCGCTCGGTGGGCCGCCGCAAGGCCATGTGGTGGTTTCACGGCGACGCCAAGGTCAACGGGCAGGTGGTTGCGGAAGCCGACGTCGGCGCCATGCTGACGGACTGAGCGGCACGCGGGCCGCGCTGGACGGATTCCTCACGCGCCGCAATCGTAGCGGCCGCCGGGTGCCTCGCGCTTAATGTTTTGGTTGAAGAACTGGCCCATTGACGGTGCGCCCAGGAGACGGTCGGCTGTCTCGGCCGCGACGCCGCAATAGCGCGTATAGCTGCCGCCAGTCGCGACGACGAGGTCGCGCTGCGTACGGTCGTAGCAGACACGCTGAAGCACCGTGCTGCGGTTGATGTCGCGGCATTCGAATGTCGCGAGGTCGATAGGGTGGCGTTCGCCGGTCTCGACCGTCTCGGACACGATCGGTGCGGCCGCGAGCTGTGCGAGCAGAAGTGCCAGGGCCCTGACCATGAAAGCTGAAGCTCCGCATGAAGTTGTTGAGGAGCCGGGAAGGCACCTCATCCGGTACTTGAAACAGGCAGAGATGATACGTCACTGGACAGATCGGGCATAGTCGCGCTAACCACCGGAAAACTGAGCGACTTCAACGCATAACCAGACCTTCTTGACGAGTAAGATTGCTTGATGAGCAAGATTGATCCCACCGCACGGGTCGAGGACGGCGCCGTGATCGGCGAGGGCACCGAGATCGGGCCGTATTGCATCATCGGCTCAAATGTCGTGATCGGCGCGAACTGCAAGCTGATTGGGCATGTGCATATCACCGCGCAGACGACCATCGGCGACGATTGCACCATCTATCCTTTTGCCTCCCTGGGCACGCCACCGCAGTCGCTGAGCTACCGGGGCGAGCTGACGAAGCTCCGAATCGGATCGGGCTGCACCATACGGGAGTCCGTGACGATGAACGCCGGCACGGTCGCCGGCGGTGGTATCACCACGGTCGGCGATCGCGGCTACTTCATGAATTGCAGCCACGTCGGCCATGACTGCCATGTGGGCAACGACGTGATCTTCGCGACCTCGGCGACGCTCGGCGGTCACGCCGAGATCGGCGATTTCGTCTTCATCGGCGGCCTCTCCGCAGTGCACCAGTTTACCCGCATCGGACCGCAGGTCATGGTCGGCGGCGTGTGCGGCGTGCGCGACGACATCATCCCGTTTGGGCTGGTCAATGGCCAATATGCGGCGCTGGAAGGCCTCAACCTGATCGGCATGAAGCGGCGCAAGTTCACCAAGCAGCGACTGGCGACGGTGCGCGGGTTCTATCAAAAGCTCTTCCACGGCCCCGGTACCTTCGCCGAGCGGCTGGAATCGGCGCGCCCGCTCGCGGGCGAAGATCCGGCGATCGCCGAAATCCTCGACTTCATCGGCAAGGGCAAGCGCCCGCTCTGTCTTCCCGCCATTGCGAAGTGATTTCGGGATGGCCGCGGACATGACATCGGCGGCGTCGGACATCTCATCGCCGGTCGGCATCGTCGCCGGCGGAGGCGCGATGCCGTTTGCGGTTGCCGACTCGCTTGCCGCCCGCGGCATCACGCCGGTGCTGTTTCCGCTGCGCGGGGCCTGCGATCCCGCGCGGGTTGAGAAATTCCGCCATCGCTGGATCTCGGTCGGCCAGCTCGGTCGCGCAATGCGGCTGTTCCGCGAGGAGGGCTGCCGCGACCTGATCTTCATCGGCACATTGGTGCGGCCCTCGCTCTCCGAGATCCGGTTCGACGTCAAGACGATGCGGCTGCTCGGCAATGTCATCCGCGCATTTCGCGGCGGCGACGATCATCTCTTGTCCGGCGTCGGCCGCATCCTCGAGCAGGACGGCTTTCGCATGGTCGGCATCAAGGACCTCGCACCCGATCTCCTGATGCCCGAAGGCTGCATCAGTCGCGCCTGGCCCAGCGATACCAGCAAGACCGACATCGCGCGCGGCCGCGCGGTGCTGACCGCGCTCGGCCCGTTCGACATCGGCCAGGCTGCGGTGGTGATCGACGGCCATGTGGTGGCGGTCGAGGACATCGAGGGCACCGACGCGCTGCTCGCGCGCGTCGCGCGGCTGCGCGAGGAGGGACGCATTCGCGCGGCCGCCGGCCGCGGCGTTCTGGTGAAGGCGCCGAAGAGCGGCCAGGATCTGCGCTTCGACCTGCCGACGATCGGCCCGCGCACCATCGAGGGCGTCGCGGCGGCCGGCCTTGCGGGCCTCGCCGTCATCGCCGGCAACACCATCGCCGCCGAGCCGCAGGCGATGATCGGCCTCGCGGACGCCAAATATCTCTTCGTCATCGGACTGCCGGCGTGATGCAGTCGCGCGATCCCAAGCGCAAGATCTTCCTGATCGCCACGGAGGAGTCCGGCGACCGGCTCGGCAGTGCCTTGATGAAGGTGCTGCGCCAGCGCCTCGGCGACGGCGTGCAGTTTGTCGGCATCGGCGGCCGTACCATGGCGCGCGAGGGGCTGGAATCGCTGTTTCCGATCGAGGAGCTGTCGATCGTCGGCTTCGCCGCGGTGGTGCAGCAATTGCCGAAAATTCTGCGGCTGATCCGCGAGACGGCCGACGCCGTGGCCGAGGCGGCGCCAGACGCGCTCGTCATCATCGACAGTCCCGACTTCACCCATCGCGTCGCCCGCAGCGTGCGCGCGAAGAATCCTGAGATCCCGGTTGTCGATTACGTCTCGCCGCAGCTCTGGGCGTGGCGGCCGGGGCGGGCGCGGACCATGCTCGGATATGTCGACCATGTGCTCGGTCTGCTGCCGTTCGAACCCGAGGAATACCGCAAGCTCGGCGGACCGCCATGCAGCTATGTCGGCCATCCCCTCATCGAGCAATTGGCCTCGCTGCGGCCGAACGCAGAGGAGCAGGCACGCCGCGACAGTGAGCCGCCGGTGCTGCTGGTGCTGCCCGGCAGCCGCCGCAGCGAGGTCAGGCACCATCTCGACGTGTTTGGCCGGGTCCTCGGCCGCTTGCAGGCGGAAGGCCGTGCCTTCGAATTGATACTGCCGACGATGCCGCATCTGGAAGCCACCATCCGCGAGGGCATCGCGAGCTGGCCGGTCAAGCCAAGGGTTGTGACCGGCGAGAACGAGAAGCGCGCCGTGTTCCGGATCGCGCGTGCGGCGCTGGCCAAGTCCGGTACGGTGACGCTGGAGCTCGCACTGTCGGGTATTCCGATGGTGACAGCCTACCGCGTCGGTGCAATCGAGGCCTTCATCCTGCGCCGCGCGATCCGCGTCTCCTCGGTGATCCTCGCCAATCTCGTGATCGGCAGGGATGTGATTCCGGAGTATCTGCAGGAGGAGTGCACGCCGGAGAAACTGGCGCCGGCGCTCGCCGAGGTGCTGACGGATTCGCCGCTGCGCAAGCAGCAGGTCGAGGCCTTTGCCCAGCTCGATCAGATCATGTCGACCGGCAACAAGTCACCGAGCGTGCTTGCGGCCGACATCGTGCTGGCAACGATGCGCAAGGGCAGGCGGTAACGGAGGTCTCGCAGGGTGGGCAAAGGCGCGTCGCGCCGTGCCCACGATTCGTCGCGATGAGAAGAATTCGTGGGCACGCTTCGCTTTGCCCACCCTACGAGACCGTGAACGTTGCGCCATTGTGGCCGGATCAAGTTCTACGCAAGTCCTGCATCCACCCGAAAACACTGGCTGGTGATGCGCTGGCTTTCGTCGGAGGCGAGGAACAGCGCCATATTGGCGACGTCCTCGGGCGTCACTGCGTCTGGTACGGCCTGCCGCGAGCGCATCTCGACGATGACCTGCTCGTCCGGATACCACAGCCGGCGCTGGCGCTCGGTGATCACCATGCCCGGTGCAATCGCATTGACGCGGATGCGGTCGGGGCCGACCAGCCGGGCGAGCGAGTTGGTGAAACCGACGATCGCCGCCTTTGCCCCGGCGTAGACCGGCAGCCCCGGCGCCCCGCGCATCCAGGCGATCGACGACATGTTGATGATCGAGCCGCCGCCGCGCGCCTGCATCTGCGGCACCACCGCTTGCGCGGCAAAGAAGACGTGCTTGAGATTGACGCCGATCATCCAGTCGAACTCTGCCGGCGTCACCTCGGCCAGCACCTGGCGTTGATCATTGGCGGCGTTGTTGACGAGCACTGCGGCATCCCCGAGCGATCGCTGCACCTGTGCCATGGCGGCGCGCAAGGCCTCGATGTCCAGGAGGTCGCATGGCAAGAACAAGGGCGCGGTTTCGGACGCAGCGCTCACCTCCGCGACCAGCGCCCCGCCGGCTTCTTCATCCACATCGAGGAACGCAACGCGCGCTCCGTGCGCCACGAAGGCGCGCACGAAGGCGGCCCCGATGCCGCTGGCGCCGCCGGTGATCAGTACGACGCGGTCCGCAAGTCCGGCATAGCTCGTCTTTGTCATGCGATCAGTCGCTCCGTCTCGGGGTCGAACAGGCAGATGCGGCGCGTATCGAGCGCAAAGGGGGCCGCCGTCCCCGGCGGGGGGCGCATGTCCGGCGTGATGCGCGCCAGCGCGGACTCGCCGCCGAGCCGCAGCAGCACGATGGTTTCGGCGCCGGTGGGCTCGACCATCTCCACCGGCGCGTGGACGACGATGGGGGCGCCGCCGGAGAACACGCGGTTGCCCTCCGCGATGCATTCCGGCCGGATCCCGAACACCACCGCGCGGCCGAGATAAGGTGCCGCGGCATCGTATCCCTGCAGACGAAGGCGAACTTCGTCCGGCCGCCCCGCGCCAATCACGACCACAGGACCACCGGCGTCAGCCTCGAGCCGCGCCGGCATGGTGTTCATCGGCGGCGAGCCCATGAAGCGTGCGACGAACAGATTGGCGGGATAGCGGTACACGGTATCGGGATCGGCAAACTGCTGCACCACGCCGCGATGCATCACGGCGATCCGGGTCGCCATCGTCATCGCCTCGATCTGGTCATGGGTGACATAGATGATGGTCGCGCCGATGCGCTGGTGCAGCCGCTTGATCTCCATCCGCATCTCGACGCGCAGTTTTGCGTCGAGATTGGACAGCGGCTCGTCGAACAGGAAGAGCAGGGGATCGCGCACCAGCGCACGGCCCATCGCCACCCGCTGGCGCTGGCCGCCGGAGAGCTGCGATGGCTTGCGGCCGAGCAGTGCCTCGATCTGGAGAAGTTTCGCGACATTCGCGACCGCAGCGTCTTGCTCCGCTTTGGGTACTTGACGGCATTCCATGCCGAAGGTGATGTTCTGACGCACGGTCATCGACGGGTAGAGCGCATAAGACTGGAACACCATGGCGATGTCCCGATCCTTGGGTGGGACGTCATTGACCACGCGTCCGCCGATCTCGACGGTCCCTGCGCTCGGATGATCGAGCCCGGCGACGATGTTGAGTAGCGTGGACTTACCGCAGCCGGATGGCCCGACCAGCACCGTGAACTCGCCGCTTTCGATGTCGAGATCCACGCCCTTCAGCACCTCCAGATTGGCGTAGCGCTTCGACAGGGTTCGAATGCTCAGTGCTGCCATGACAACTCCATCATTTCACGGCCCCGGCAGTCAGGCCGCGGACAAAGTATTTGCCACCAAGGAGATAGATCAACAGCGTCGGGAGCGCCGCGATGATCACCGCGGCGCTCTGCACGCCGTGCTGCGGGATGTCTGCGACTGCAGCGGACAGCGCGATGAGAGCGGCCGTGACGGGCTGCTGCTGGCCGCTCGTGAACGTCACGCCATAGAGGAACTCGTTCCAGATATGCGTGAACTGCCAGATCACGGTTACGATCAGGATCGGCGGCGAGAGCGGCAGGATGATGCGCCAGAAGATGCGGAAGAACCCGGCGCCGTCGATGCGCGCGGCCCTGATCAATTCATGGGGGATGGCGACATAATAGTTGCGGCAGAACAGCGTGGTGAAGGAGAGCCCCTGGATCGTGTGAATCAGCACGAGGCCCGCCAGGGTGTTGATGAGACCGATGTCGCGCAGCACGATGGTCCAGGGCAGCAGGCGCATCTGCTGGGGAAGGAACAGGCCGAGGGTCACGATGCCGTAGATCCAGGTGTCGCCGCGAAAACGCCAGAGCGACACGGCGTAGCCGGCGACGGCACCGAGCATGGTCGAGAAGATCGTCGCAGGAATCGTGACGAGGGCGGAGTTCAGCATGTACGGCCGGATGCCGGCGCAGGTCTCGGCGACGCAGAAGCCGCTCCAGGCAGCCAGGTAGTTGCTCCAGGCCCAGTGCTGCGGCCAGCCGATCATCGAGCCCTGCGCGATTTCCTCGTTGCTGCGGAGCGAGTTCAGCACGACAACAGCCAATGGCGCGAGCCATGCCGCAGCGATCAGCAGGACGATGAGGTAGATCAAGATCCGGCTTGGTGCGAAGGTCCGCTCACGCATGGGCGGCCCGCCGTCGCTGAACATATCGCCACGCCGCATACGGCAGCAGCACCGCGAGAAGAATGAGCAGCATGAGAACCGCCGCCGCCGCGCCCCGGCCGAGCAGGCTGCGCTGGAACATCAGGTCGTAGACGACGAGTGCCGGCAGCTGGGTCGCGATTCCCGGCCCGCCATTGGTGAGCGCGCGGACGAGGTCGAACGTCGAAATCGCGAACTGCAACTGGATCACGACGACGGTGATGGTGATCGGCCAAAGCGACGGCAGAATGATGCGCCGGTAAATTCGGATCGGTCCCGCGCCGTCGATCTGCGCGGCCTTGATGATGTCGGTGTCGACGGAGCGAAGGCCGGCAAGGAACAGCGCCATGGCGAAGCCCGAGGATTGCCAGATCGCGGCGATCACGATGGTCCAGATCGCCATGTCGCGGTCGATCAGCCAGTCGAACTTGAAGGAGGTCCAGCCGAGGTCGTGGACGAGCTTCTGGATTCCAAGGCCAGGATTGAGCAGCCAGCTCCAGACCGTGCCGGTGACCACGAACGACACCGCAAGGGGATAGAGGAAGATGGATCGCAGCAGGTTCTCGCCGCGAATGCGCTGATCCAGCAGGATCGCAAGAGCGAGGCCGGTCACCAAGCTCAGCAGCACGAAAGCGCTGCCAAACAGCAGCAGATTGTCGAAGGCGATCTGCCAATTCCGCGACGCCGCGACCGCCGAGTAGTTGCGCAGCCCCACCCAGCCCGAGACGGGGATCAGCGTCGATGGCGTGAACGAGATCCAGATCGTCCACAGCGAGAACGAGACGAGGTGCGCGGCGGACAGCAGCAGCGGCACCCAGATCATCAGATATTCGGGCAGCCGGCGCACCCATTCGGGAAGCGCCGGCCGGCCCGGTCTTATCGCGGCGGCATTGGTCAACGCGCGCCCTCGACGGCCTCGGCGAGGCGGGTGGCCGCCTGCTCGGGCTTGATCGTCTTGTTCTTCACGTACTCCGTGATCACGTCGATCATCGCCGCGGTCATCCCGTTCTCCTGCGCCATGTTGTGCGCAAGGCTCAGGACCGCCTGGTTGCTGGCGATGGCGTCCTTCAGGGCTGCCGCGGTCCGCCGTTGACCGTCCGACCAGCCTTCGCCGGACAAATCGACGTCGGTGCGCACGGGGATCGATCCCGTGATCTGCGAATACATGGTCTGGATCGCCGGATCCATGACGAGCTGGGCCATCAGGGTCTGGCCGGCCTGCAGGTCGGGCTCCTTGCGCTGCCAGAAGATGAAGGCATCGGCGTTCAACAGGAACACCGGCTTGCTATTGTCGCTCGGGCCGGGCGCGATCATGAAGTCCTCGAACTTGAAACCGGCATTGCGCAATACGCCCTGCGCCCAGCCGCCCATGATCATCATGCCCATGTCGCCGTCGATAAAGCGCTTGAGGTTGGTCGAGAAGTGCTGGGCGCCGACATTGGGGTCCATCCAGTCGGCGATCTTGCGCACCTGCGCGAACGCAGCCTTGATCTCGGGGCCCTCCAGGGCTTTCTTCTCGAGATTCATGATGGCGGCGCGGTATGCGAGGGGACTAATGCCGGCCAGGGCGGCCTCGAATTTTTGCCCGTCGTCGGGGCGGGTGCCGCCGTTGGCGACGGGATAGGGGACGCCGCCCGCTTTCATCTTGTCGGCGAGGTCGTTGAAGTCAGCCCAGGTGACGGGGACCTTGTCGGCCTTGGCCTTGTCCATCGCGCGTTTGGAGAGAAACAGCATGTTGGTGCTGTAGATCTGCAACGGCAGTGCGATCCATTTGCCGCCCGGCTTGTGCAATTTCGCAAGGTCCGGCGCGACAACTTTCTCATAGCCGGCGGCCGCGACCACGGCGTCGAGATCGACAGTCGGGGCAATCTTCGACCAGGCTGCGATCTCGGGACCCTTGAGCTGCGAGCAGGCCGGCGGATCGCCGGCCATGATCTGAGCCCGCAGCTTGTTCATCATCTCGGTGGTGAAACCGGGGACGGGCGAGTGCTGCCAGACGCCGCCTTTCTCCTCGAACTTCTTGCCGAGCGCGGTGATGGCCGCCCCGTCGCTGCCCGCGGACCATTGTGAGATCGCGGTCAGGCGCGGCTTGACCGCGCCTTGCGCGCGGGCAAAGGCGGGCAGCGCGAGCGCGGCAGCGGATCCAGCGAGCAGACGGCGCCTTGTTGTCGTGATCGGCATGGCAGTTCCTCCCGGTGTGAACTCTCTTGCGCGCGAGCCGCGCAGCTTCAGGCCATCTCAGGCGGCCTCCGTCGACGCGGCCGGCATGCCGCCGCGGCAGGCGAGGCAGAACGCGGCGAAGGCCAGCGCGGCCCTGGGATCATTGCCGTTCGACGGCGGCACGAAAGCCAGCGACACCTGCGCATGCTTGCGGCCGCCGAGCAGGCAGGCATCGACGCCGTCGACCAGCGCTTTCCGATCGCCTTCCGCAAGGAGCGAAGGCCAGCCGGAGATGGCGACGCCGTGACAGGGCTTGACGTTCAGCGTGTTGCCGATCGCGAGCCCAAGGCGATACAGGCGATGCCGCAGCTCCTGGCGCACGCGCGAGGAGATCGGGATCGCGCTGACCCAATCACTGCCGAGCTGGAGCAACTCCGGCTCGGGCACGCCGAGAAGCTCGGCCAGCGCCGGAAGCGAGGTATAGGCCTCGACGCAGCCGACGTGGCCGCAGCGACAGAGCGGCCCGCCTTCGCCAAACACCATGTGACCGAGCTCGATCGGCTGGAGCGTGTCGGTCTCGACGGGATCATCCATCCAGGCGCCCGCAACGCCATGGCTGACAAACACGAACAGGTGCGTGTCATTGAACGGATAGTTTTCCGTGCGACAGCGATGGAATGTGGCGTGCGCCACGACCGAATTGGTGAATTCGACGGACACGTCGGCGAACATCTCGCCGAACATGTCGCTGATGCGCCCGACGTCACAGGGAATGATGGGATTACCCGCGGCGCTGAGCCGGCCGAGGCCCGGAATGGAGACGCCGACCTGCGAAAGGACGACGCGGCGGCGCCGCGTCCAGTCGCGCAACAATGTCATCGCTTCGCGAAAGGCCCGGCCGACGGTCTCGACGGTCGGCGTCTTCGGCAGCGGTACGCGCTCGGTGTAGTGCAGCTCGCCCGACAGGCCGCCGACGCCGACGCTGAGGTGCTGAGCGGTCAGCTCGAAGGCTGCGAGGGCGACCGCTCCATCCAGCGACACGAGGCCGGTCGGGCCGCCGACGTAAGGGGCAGGGCGCCGTACTTCCTCGATCAGGCCTTCGGCCTTCAGGTCAAGCAGGATGCGCGACAGGCTCGCTTCGGACAGGCGCACGGCCTTGGCCAGCGGCGGGCGAAACGAGCCGCCCGACTGAAGCAGATAGGTCAAAATGGCAGCGCGCGTCTGCCGCCGACTTCTCGGCTGCTCCGGCATTTCCATCCCTGTCGTCATTCTTACTTAGTGTAAGAATTTGCGCGCGGAGCGCTCTGACTGTCAAGGCGTTTGCAGCCGTAAGCGTCGACTTGTTGTTGTGCGCGGCAGCAAGAATGTCACGGCTCGATTGGTCTCGTAGGGTGGGCAAAGCGAAGCGTGCCCACGACTTCGTATCTGTTGCGCTTTGCCCACCCTACGGCACCGCCACAAACAAAAACGGCGCCATCCTGCGATGGCGCCGCTTCGAAAGCCGTATCGGCTTGGAGCTTACTTGCGATCCTTGATCGCGACGTAGTCGCGGCGGGTGACGCCGGTGTAGAGCTGGCGCGGGCGGCCGATCTTCTGCTGCGGGTCCTCGATCATCTCGCTCCACTGGCTGATCCAGCCGACGGTACGGGCGACCGCGAACAGCACGGTGAACATCGAGACCGGGAAGCCCATCGCCTTCAGCGTGATGCCCGAATAGAAGTCGACGTTCGGGTAGAGCTTTCGGTCGATGAAGTACTGGTCGCTGAGCGCGATCTTCTCGAGCTCGAGCGCCACCTTCAGCATCGGATCGTCGCCATGGCCGGTCTCCTTGAGCACGGCGTGACACATCTTCTGCATGATCTTGGCGCGCGGATCGTAGTTCTTGTAGACGCGATGACCGAAGCCCATCAGGCGGACTTCGGAGTTCTTGTCCTTCACCTTGGCGATGAATTCGGGAATCTTGTCCACGGAGCCGATCTCGGCGAGCATCGCGAGGGCTGCTTCGTTGGCGCCGCCATGCGCCGGCCCCCACAGGCAGGCGATGCCGGCGGCGATGCAGGCGAACGGGTTGGCGCCGGACGAGCCGGCGATGCGCACCGTCGAGGTCGAGGCGTTCTGCTCGTGGTCGGCGTGCAGGATGAAGATCTTGTCCAGCGCGTCAGCCAGCACTGGGTTGATCTTGTAGTCCTCGCACGGCACGGCGAAGCACATGTGCAGGAAGTTCTCGGCGAACTTGAGCGAGTTCTTCGGGTACACGAAGGGCTGGCCGACCGTGTACTTGTAGGCCATCGCCGCCAGGGTCGGGATCTTGGCGATCATGCGCATGGAAGCGATCATGCGCTGCTTCGGATCGTTGATGTCGGTGGAGTCGTGATAGAACGCGGCGAGCGCGCCGACCGCAGCCACCATGATCGCCATCGGATGGGCGTCGCGGCGGAAGCCCTGGAAGAAACGGGCCATCTGCTCGTGCACCATCGTGTGATGGGTCACGCGGTCGTCGAAATCCTTTTTCTGCGCGGCGGTCGGCAGATCCCCGAACAGCAGGAGATAGCAGGTCTCGAGGAAGTCGCCGTTCTCGGCGAGCTGCTCGATCGGGTAGCCGCGGTATTCCAGCACGCCCGCGTCGCCGTCGATATAGGTGATCTTGGACTGGCAGCTCGCGGTGGAGGTGAAGCCGGGATCGTAGGTGAACAGGCCGGACTGACCGTAGAGCTTGCCGATATCGATGACATCAGGCCCGACGCTGCCGCTGTGGATCGGGAGATCGTAGTTCTTGTTTCCGACCGTCAGCGTAGCGGTCTTATTGCTCGGTTTTGCGTCCATCGTAGGTCCCCGATGAAATGTGAAGCGGGCCGGAGCCGGAGGCCCCCTTTGCGAGATGATGGGGCAGGCCGGATGTTCCAGAAGGTACGGGGGAGATGGGTATATTATTGCTGTGTGCGCTGCAAGATCACCGCACGCATGCTCGACTTACGTCGTAGACTGATCTTTAAGCCGGCCGAGGCTTTCCTGGCGTCCCAGGACGTCCAAAACCTCAAATATACCAGGCGACGTCGTCCGTCCGGTCAGCGCGGCCCGCAAGGGTTGGGCGACCGCGCCGAGCTTGAGACTATTTTCCTCGGCAAAAGCGCGCAGCGCAGCTTCGGTGGTGGCGCCGCTCCACGTCTCGACTTTCTCCAGCGCGGAATGAAGCTGGCCGATCAGATTGCGGTTCTCTGGCGTCAGCAGCGCTTGCGCCTTGGGATCGAGCTCCAGCGGCCGGTCGGCGAAGATGAAATAAGCGCTGTCGATCAGCTCGATCAGCGTCTTGGCGCGCTCCTTCAGGGCCGGCATGGCCTTGAGAAGCTGGGCGCGCGTGGTGTCGTTTAACTTGGCCTTGAGCTCGTCGCGCGCGGGCACGAGATGGTCGAGCACGTCCTCGAACATCTTCACGAGTGATTGATCGTCGGCGTGGCGGATGTAGTGGCCGTTGAGGTTTTCCAGCTTGGCGAAATCGAAGCGGGCGGCGGCACGGCCGACGCTGGCGAGGTCGAACGCCCCGATCATCTCCTCGGTCGAGAAGATCTCCTGGTCGCCATGGCTCCAGCCGAGCCGGACGAGGTAATTGCGTAGCGCGGCCGGCAAATATCCCATGGCGCGGTAGGCATCGACGCCGAGCGCGCCGTGGCGCTTGGACAGCTTCGAGCCGTCCGGGCCGTGGATCAGCGGAATGTGGGACATGCTCGGCAGAGCCCATCCCATCGCATCGTAGATCTGCTTCTGGCGCGCGGCGTTGATCAGATGATCGTCGCCGCGGATCACATGGGTGACGCCCATGTCGTGGTCGTCGACCACCACAGCGAGCATGTAGGTCGGATTGCCATCGCCGCGCAAAAGCACGAGGTCGTCGAGGTTCTCGTTCTGCCAGACCACGCGGCCCTGGACCTGGTCCTCGATCACGGTCTCGCCGGTCTGCGGCGCGCGCAGGCGGATCGTCGGCTTGACGTCGGACGGGGCCGTCGCGGGATCGCGGTCGCGCCACATCCCGTCATAGAGGCGGGTGCGCCCTTCCGCGCGCGCCTTCTCGCGCATGGCGGCGAGTTCCTCGGCGGTGGCGTAGCAGCGATAGGCCTTGCCGTCGGCGAGCAGCTGCTCGGCGACCTCGCGGTGGCGCGCGGCGCGGCTGAACTGGTAGATGACCTCGCCGTCCCAGCCGAGCTCCAGCCATTTCAGGCCGTCGAGGATGGCACCGATCGCAGCCTCCGTGGAGCGCTCCCGGTCGGTGTCCTCGATCCGGAGCAGCATCTTGCCGCCGTGCTTCTTCGCGTACAGCCAGTTGAACAGCGCTGTGCGGGCTCCCCCGATGTGGAGGAAGCCGGTCGGCGAGGGAGCGAAGCGCGTGACGACGGAATCGGTCATTCTTGGCAGGGCCTATGCTTTGGAGGCGGTGGTGTATAGCAGGAACGGGACATAAACAAAGCCCGCTGGCGGACCTGCCAGGCCCTGCTTGGGGCCTTGCTTAAGCTCTTGGCTCAGCCTCCCGAATTTGGCAGAAGAACCGCTGATTTCCCGACAGGATTTTCGTAATGACAGAACCGGTGGCAGCTGAGGTTGGGCGCGATTTCATTCGTGACATCATCCAGGCCGACCTCGATCAGGGCAAATACAGGGAGATCGTGACCCGGTTCCCGCCGGAGCCGAACGGCTATTTGCATATCGGCCATGCCAAGTCGATCGCGCTCAATTTCGGCATCGCCCAGGAGTTTCCTGGCCGCTGCCATCTGCGTTTCGACGACACCAACCCGGTCAAGGAAGAGCAGGAATATATCGATTCCATCCAGGCCGACGTGCGCTGGCTCGGCTTCGACTGGGGCAAGAACCTGTTCTTTGCCTCGGACTATTTCGAGCGCCTGTACGAATGGGCGGAGCAGCTGATCCGCGACGGGCTCGCCTATGTCGACGACCAGACCCAGGAGGAGATCCGCTTCTCGCGCGGCACGCTGACCGAGCCCGGCAAGAATTCGCCGTTCCGCGACCGCAGTGTGGACGAAAACCTCAACCTGTTCCGCCGCATGAAGGCCGGTGAATTCCCGAACGGCACGCGGGTGCTGCGGGCCAAGATCGACATGGCCGCGGGCAACATCAATCTGCGCGACCCCGTGTTGTACCGCATCCTGCATGCGCATCATCCGCGCACCGGCACCAAGTGGCACATCTATCCGAGCTACGATTACGCCCACGGCCAGTCGGACGCCATTGAAGGCATCACGCATTCGATCTGCACGCTGGAGTTCGAGGACCACCGGCCGCTCTACGACTGGTTCATCGAAAAACTGCCGGTGCCGTCGCAGCCGCACCAGTATGAATTCGCGCGGCTGAACCTCACCTATACGCTGCTGTCCAAGCGCGTGCTGACCCAGCTCGTCCGCGACGGCCATGTCGCAGGCTGGGACGATCCGCGCATGCCGACGATGGCGGGGATGCGCCGCCGCGGCGTGCCGCCGGCCGCTCTGCGTGAATTCGTCAAGCGCATCGGCGTTGCCAAGGCCAACAGCGTGGTCGACGTCGGCATGCTCGAGTTCTGCATCCGCGAGGAGCTGAACCGCACGTCGCAGCGACGCATGGGCGTGCTGCGCCCGCTCAAGGTGGTGATCGAGAACTATCCGGAAGGGCAGACCGAGGAGCTCGAGGCGATCAACCATCCGGACGATCCCTCGGCGGGCACGCGGAAAATCACGTTCGGCCGCGAGCTCTATATCGAGCAGGACGACTTCATGGAGAATCCGCCGAAGAAGTTCTTCCGCCTGTCGCCGGGCAACGAGGTGCGGCTGCGCTACGCCTATTTCGTCAAGTGCACGGGCGTGATCAAGAACGATAAGGGCGAGGTGGTGGAGCTGCGCTGCACCTACGATCCTGCGACCAAGGGCGGCAACGCGCCCGACGGCCGCAAGGTCAAGGCGACGATGCACTGGCTGCCGGCGGCGAATTCGGTGCCCGCGGAGATCCGCATCTACAACCAGCTGTTCGCCAATCCGAGCCCGGACGCCTCGAATTTCGCAGCGGATCTCAATCCGCAGTCGCTGGAGATCCTCGCGGACGCGCGGATCGAGGCATCGGTCGCACAGAGCAATTCGACCGAGCCGATGCAGTTCGAGCGCCAGGGCTATTTCGTGCGCGACAAGGACTCGACGCCCGGCAAGCCGGTTTTCTCACGCACCATCGGCCTGCGCGACACGTTCGCGAAGGAAGTCGCGAAGGGCTGACGACATGAGCAATGAAGCCGACGCCATCGTTTCCGCCATCATCGCGAAATGGTGCGCCGGCTTCGCGACGCTCGATGCGGCCGCGCTCTCGTCGCTCTATTCGAAGAGCGCGTTCTTCTTCGGCTCCAACCCAAGACTCTATCGGGGCAGGGACGGCGTTGCCGATTATTTCAACGGCCTGCCGCGCTGGCGCAAGCCAAGCGCTGTGTTTTCAGATGTGAACGCAGCGCAGGCCGGCCCTGATCTGATCAACATGGCCGCGACCATCTCGTTCGATCTCGCGGGCGAGCGGGACGATCTCATCGTCAAGATGAGCTGGGTGATCGTCCGCGAGGACGGCGGTTGGAAGATCGTCAATCACCACGCCTCGTCGCGGACATCGCTGATCTAGCGGCAGCGGAACGTCCTGCGTCCTGACGCAAGGCGGTTGCTGGGGCCCTTTCCAGCGACATACGTGTCAGGATTGGCGCCCCGGATCAGCGCAGCGGCAACATAACGCAGGTTGGATGGATGCATTTTCATCGGTGCGCCCCATCTAATTGGAAGAGGGGAGGTGAGCATTATGCGCATCCAACATTGGCAAGATGCTGCCAGCCTGTTGGTCGGCGTATGGCTGGTCCTGTCGTCCTTCATCCTGGGCTTGTCCGGAGCGGCTGTCTGGATCACCATCGCGCTCGGGCTCGGCGTCGTGCTCTTTGCCGTAGAAGCGTTTGTCATCCCGTCATATCTGGAAGAGTGGGGAGAAATGCTGCTGGGTCTGGCTCTTGTGCTGGCGCCTTGGACCATTGGCTATGAATCAGCATCAGCCACGGTGAGCAGCGTATTGTCGGGCATATTGGTGATCTTGCTCGGCGGCTGGGAACTGATGACCGATCGTGACTTCACCGCCTGGTGGCACGATCGCTGGCATCATCCAGCCGGCTGACAAGAGCGTTTAGCCGAACTTCGCCGACCTCTATCCACTGACGGTCGGAGAGGGGGGATTTGGCTCCGGCATTCCGAAGGAAATGTGCGGTGCAGGGCCTCGCGGTCCTGCACCAGGTCATCCCATCACAAGCCATCACAATGCGGCTCTGGGCTCGATCGGTTGCCAGATGCTGATCTTGCGCGTCTCCGGCATCAGGAAGACAGCGAGCACGAAGCACACCGCGGGGACCACGATCGGGTAGATCAGTGCGTAGCCGATGCTGCCGGTCGCGGCGAATGCCGCCGAGGTGATGAACGGCACCAATCCGCCACCCCAGCCGTTGCCGATGTGGTACGGCACGGAGACCGACGTGTACCTGATCCTGGCGGGGAAGAATTCTGCCAGAAATGCGCCGACCGGCCCGTACACCATCCCGACGTAGCAAACGAGGATGAAGATGATGAAGATAGCGGTCGGATAGTTGATGTTTCCGGGCTGCGTGACCGATCCCAGCCACAGATACAGCGGATAGTACGTGATCGCGGCGAGCAGCATGCCTCCGAGGATCACCGGCTTGCGGCCGATCTGATCCGACAGCCAGCCAAAGAAGATCAGGCTCGGCGTTGCAATGAGCAATGCTGCTCCCACGATGTAGGCCGAGGTCAGCGGGTCCACCTTGGAGACCTGCTGCAGAAAGTATAGCGCCCAGAATTGACCGCTGTACCAGACCACGCCCTGTCCGATCAGGACCACGATGGCGATCCCGATGTATTTGATGTTCGAACTGAGGAAGGCCTCCTTCCACGGATTCCTCGTCATCTGTCCGCGGGCCTTGATCTCCTGGAAGATCGGCGTCTCCTGGAGCTGGAGGCGAATATAGATCGCGATGGCCACCAGCAGGAAGGACACCAGGAACGGAATGCGCCACGCCCATTCATCGAAGGCCTGATTGCCGGCATAGGTTCGGGTCAGGATGATGACTGCCAGCGATACCACGATCCCGAGAGTCGGAGAGGTCTGTAGCCAGCCGGTGTAGTAGCCGCGCTTGTCGTCAGGCACATGCTCGGCAACATAGGTGATGGCGCCACCATATTCGCCGCCCAGGCACAGCCCCTGGATCATGCGCAAGCCGAAGAGAAGGATCGCAGCCGTCAGCCCGATCGACTGGTAGGTTGGGATCAATCCGATCGCTCCCGTGCCCAGTCCCATTCCGCTGAGCGTGACGAGAAACGTATATTTGCGGCCGACCCGGTCACCCATCCATCCGAACAGGAATGCTCCCACCGGACGGATCAGGAATCCTGCCGTGAACAGCGCGATCGTGCTGAGCAGGGCGGCGATGGGGTGGGACTGCTCAAAGAACTTGACCGATAGAACTGCGGCCAGGCTGCCAAAGATATAGAAATCATACCATTCGATGATGTTTCCTACCGACGCAGCGATGATCACGCGGCGAAAATCGCTCGGTACCTGCATGTGCGCCTCCTATGGTTTCAAAACGTCTCTTCGCTTGATTCAGCGTCGATCTTCTCGCGGAGAGCGTGATGCGCGGCGTTGCAGGCGCCAATTCAAAGAGTTGCGTCGGCAACGTCTGACCTCAGGCGCGTTTGACGCCACCTGAGAAGAGCTCCGGCGGCCTTAGAGCCGCGAGCCACCACTGCCTGCCCGTCTGTCAGGGAGGCGGGGAACCGTAGTGTAATCCCACCGCGGGCTGCCAACTTATGAGACTTTCGGCTCAATCGATCTGACACGGGGCGTTTCTGCGACAGAGATCGCAAGGACTCGAATTGTCCGCGACGTCTGGTAATCAGCGAACGGAAAGGCGTCTCAGGCGTTGTGAGGGGGCCGGAAAAGGAACCCACCATGCAGAACATCGCAGAGCATATGGAAGTCATCGGCGCCGACGGCGTCCACGTCGGCACGGTCGATCGCGTCGAAGGCAATCGCATCAAGTTGACTAAGAAGGACAGCGGTGAGGGTAGCCACAAAGGCCATCATCATTTCATCGACAAGGGTCTCGTTGCCGATGTCGAGGGTAACAAGGTGCGGCTCTCTGCCAAGGCGTCGGTCGCCGTGACCATGGAAGAGGAAAAGTAGGGGCGCCTTCTCGCGTTCCCGATCTGTACCGCTATTCGCGCGGTCGCACGTTCCGGTAGCCTCAGTGCCAGTCGCGTCGCGTTAGGTGCAGGGATATGGCGGAGCCGGGCCGGCCAATACGCTCCCAGGGAGTTGCCGGGACGTGGCCGGTCGGCCGTGCGGCACCGGCTGGCGGCTTTGCCCCCGCGGGCTTTGGAGCCTGGCCGGCAATCGTCGAGACGCTGCGGGAATGGGCCCGCGCCGAGGCCGGCGCGGGGCGACTGTTGCCGTGGGTGCCGGTCGCCTTCGGCGGCGGCATCGCCCTTTATTTTGCCGCCGATCATGAGCCAGTGCTGTGGGTCGTTGCCGCGACGGCGATCGCGCTCACGTTTGGCGCGATCCTGTTGCGGCGGAGCCGGCTCTTTGCGCCAGCGATCATGATTGCGGCGGTCGCTTCCGGCTTTGCCGTGGCGACCTGGAAGACGGCGCGCATCGCCCATCCCGTGCTGGCCAAGCCGCTCTATTCGGTGTCGCTGTCGGGTTTCGTCGAGGCCCGCGATATCCGCGAGCGCACCGATCGTTTCGTGCTGCGCGTCACCGCGATGGAGGCGCAGCGCAGCGAGGTCAAGCTGGAGCGAGTCCGCCTGTCGGTGCGCAACGGCACTGCGCCCGAGGTCGGCAGCTTCGTGCAGCTCAAGGCGCGGCTGATGCCGCCGCTCTCGCCGGTGCGTCCCGGCAGCTACGACTTTTCGCGCGACATGTTCTTTCAGGGCATCGGCGCTTCCGGCTTCGTGATGGGCGCGATCACGGCCTCAATCCCGCCCGATGGCGGTGGCCTGCGGCTGCGCTATGCCGCCTTCATGCAAGGCCTGCGCGATACGATCGATGCGCGCATCCGGGCCACGCTCGAGGGCGATAACCGCGCGATCGCGACAGCGCTGCTTACTGGGCGGCGCGATGCGATTTCCACGCCGGTCAACGACGCGATGTTCATCTCGGGGCTCGGGCACGTGCTCTCGATCTCCGGCTATCACATGGCGGTCGTCGCCGGCGTGGTCTTCTTCGCGGTGCGCGCATTGCTGGCCTTGATCCCGGGACTTGCGGCCGGCTTTGCCATCAAGAAATGGTCGGCGGCCGCAGCGCTGGTCGCGGCTGCGTTTTATCTGCTGCTGTCGGGCGCGGAGGTCGCGACGCAGAGATCGTTCTTCATGACGGCGGTGGTGCTGATCGCAGTGATGGTCGATCGCCGCGCCATCACCTTCCGCACGCTCGCAGTGGCGGCACTGATCGTGCTCGCAGTCGCGCCGGAGGCGCTGGTGCATCCGAGTTTTCAGATGTCGTTCGCCGCGACGCTCGGACTTGTTGCGCTGGTGCAGATCGGCATGCCGAACCTGTTTGCGTCCCCCGATCATTCGGCGACAGCGCGGATCGCGCTGTGGGGCGGCCGCGAGATCGCGATGCTGTTCCTGGCCTCGCTGATCGCAGGGCTTGCGACCACGCCCTACGCCGCCTTCCACTTCCACCGCGTCACGCCCTACGGCGTGCTCGCCAACCTCGGCGCGATGCCGGTGGTCTCTGCGCTGGTGATGCCGGCGGGGCTGTTGGGCCTGCTCGCAGCGCCGTTCGGGCTCGACGGCGTGTTTTGGTGGCTGATGGGGATCGGGATCGACTGGATGGTCGCGGTCTCGCGCTGGGTGGCGGCACTGCCGGGCGCGGTCGGCCGCATCCCGGCCTTCGGCATCGCGCCGCTGATCGCAGCGAGCCTGGGGGTCATCGTGATGGGCCTGTTGCGCACGCCCCTGCGCTGGGGCGGTGCCGTCGTGCTGCTGGTTTCCATCGGCTGGGGGCTGTCGGTGCGGCAGCCCGATATCCTGATCGCCGGGGACGGCGCGAGCGTCGCGGTGCGGGGCGCGGACGGGCGTTTGCATCTGATCAGGACAGGCAAGGACAATTTCCTGCTGAAGGAGTGGTTGTCTGCCGACGCCGATCCGCGCGATGCCGGCAGTAACGCGCTGGCGAGCGGCACGTCGTGCGACGAGTCCGGCTGCGTGACACCGCTCGCCGACGGACGGCTGGTCGCGCTGGCCTCGCGCATCGACGCGTTGGCGGACGATTGCAGCCGCGCCGCGCTGGTGGTGACGTCGCGGCCCGCGCCGCCGGATTGTGCCGCGATGGTAGTGGATCGGCAGCGGCTCGCTCGCCAGGGCGCGCTGGCATTGACGCAGCGCGGCGACGGCTTTTCGGTTCAGGCGGTGAGGGCGAGGGGCACGAACCGCCCGTGGTCACCGGCTGGTGTCGGCGAAGGTGATTTCGACGGCAGCCTCGTGCCGAAGGCGGCTCCCCGCACCCGCGATGCAACGCCATCGGAGACCGACTTGCAGGCCGACGATTGACGCGATCGGTTACAGATACCAGGCCAGCACGGCCTCGAGCCTTGCGTTGCCGATGACTGGCAGGGCCACCATCCGGTTCAGCCCGGCTGCGCAGGCCTCGAACCCGGCGATCGAGCCGTCATGGGTGAGATCGTCGTTGAGCGCGGGCATGCCGGTGGCCCAGGCGCCGCCGATGCTGCCTTCGCCTCGGGCGATGGATTTGTCCGCATAGCGTGCGGCAAGGTCGGTCTGCGCGCTGCAATCGCCGGCGCGAAAGACCAGTGCCGAACGGGCCTCGTTCGGGACCCAGATCTCGAAGCGTCGCGCAATCGGCGTTGCCTGCGCCGAGAGGAATGTCAAAACCCAGGTCTGGTCGGTGCCGGTTCGGTAGGGTACGCCGACCCCCAGATTGATCCCGACCTTGGCGGCGTCCTCCCAGCGCAGGAAGCTCTTGGCGTCGTGCAGGTCCTTGATGATCAGCGGCAGGCCCGCCTTCCAGGTGCGTCCGAGCAGGCCGAAGCCGCGAGGAAACCTGGTGTGGCGGGAGTTGAATTCGAACATGTCCGCCGCGCCGTAATAGCCGTCGACGAGGCCCATCTCGTGGGAGAGATCAGGATCGTTGTGCCAGAGCTCGATCGCGCCGACATGCGCCTCGTCGTCGCCGCAGAACAGCACCATCACGGCTTGCAGGAATTCGCCTGCAAACAGCGGCACCGCCACGCCGCAGGTGAGGCCGGCCGCGACGGCCTGATCGGTTCGCTTGAAATAGGAGTTGGCGAATTTCGTGAGGATGACGGGATGGCCGCAGGCCCAGGCCTTGCCTGGAAGCCCCTCGTCATATCCGAAGTGCAGCTCTTCGCTGACGGCCTTGAACGCGGACAGCCCTTCATCGTAGAGGCCGCCGCCGAATTCCAGCCGCATGCGCGTCCGGTCAGGCACCCAGAGTTCAACGACGCGAATGAAGGTTTTCATCGAGCGTGTCCGCCGCCTCAAACCACGACAGCATCGGTCATTTGGCTGCGGAGCGGACGTTCAAAATTCAGGCAGCACGGCTCAAACTTCGTGCGGCGACGAGGCGAGGCGGCGGCGCTCGCCGATCGAATTTCATGAAACAAAAACCCACCGGGCTCGCCGGCCTCGGCCGGCGACGGCATTTCAATCCTTGCCCTCGGCCTATCGGGCGGAGGGCGTCAGCCGATCGGCAGTCGTGTGACCGTCGGGCGACTGTCGGCGATGATCTGCGGCTTGTGCTCGCGCTCGCCGATCGGCTGGGTCACCGGCAGTTGCAGCACGGTTGCGCGCTGGCCTTCGACCAGTTGCGTCACCAGCACGGATTTGCCGTCCGGGAATTCGATCGCGTCATGATGGCGATCGGGAATGTGCGGATCGATCTTGCCGAACTTGCCGACGCGGGAGTTGACGGTGCGCGTCCAGATCCAGCGGTTGTCGTAACGGACGTCGTCGGCGAAGGCGAGCTCCGTCCCCGGCAGCAGGCAGACCGCGACGGAGAGATCGGCTTCGGAGGCGAAGCCGCGCGTCGAGGTGCCGCGGAATGTTGTCGTAACGATCGTCTCGCCGACTTCTGCGGGGCGCGTCGCGACGGCATGCAGGCTGTAGTCACACATCGGGTGCTCCTCAATGCAGAGATAGCGACCCGCACCTCTTTCGGAGGCGCAGGCCCCTACCAGAGTGGAAGCACGTGACGGTCTGCTCGGTTGTAGGCAAATCTGCGGCTGGGATCCGCGAGCCCCGATCACATTATCTTTTCCATCTTTTCCGAATTTGTTAGGAACAAAGTCGGCTTCCGTGCATTTGGCAGCCGCGTCTCGACAACCGCGCCTGTCAACGACCGGCGGAGTGATGCGCTTGCGCAGCAACGGCTTGCGATGCTGATGTTGCGATCAGCGTTGCTGCGGTTGCACTCAAACGAGCTGCGCATTTGGGCCGTCCCCCTCGAACTCGAAAGGCCGCGAAGCGATGTTGCGTCGCGCGGCCTGCCGAGGATGTCGCGCAAGGAGGAGGGGCCGGACAATCTGTGCGATACCAGAAAGACTATCCAGCCGGAGCGGACCGTTATCCGCTCCAATCTCTGATCGGCGAGGCCGATCGAAGGCGCGCGCGAGGCGCTAAAGACTTCGGTATCGAGTACTTCCGGTATCAGTACTTGCGGTAAAGCCCGATCAGCTTGCCCTGAATCTTCACGCGGTTCGGCGGCAGGATGCGCACCTCATAAGCGGCATTGGCGGGCTCCAGCGCGATCGAGGCGCCGCGGCGGCGGAAGCGCTTGAGCGTGGCTTCCTCGTCGTCGATCAGTGCCACCACGATGTCGCCGGTATCGGCGCTCTCGTTGCGCTGGATCAGCGCCATGTCGCCGTCGAGGATGCCGGCCTCGACCATGGAATCACCGCGCACTTCGAGCGCGTAATGCTCGCCGGAGCCGAGCATGTCGGGCGGCACGCTGATCGTGTGGCTGCGGGTCTGCAAAGCCTCGATCGGAGTACCGGCCGCGATGCGGCCCATCACGGGCACCGCAACGGGTCGCTCGCCCTCGTCCGCGGACGGGCTGGAGCTCGCGCGTAGCTTGCCGAGATTGCCCTCGATGACGCTTGGCGTGAAGCCGCGTCGGTTGCCGGCGGCAGCCTGGAGCTCCGGCAGCTTGATCACTTCGATGGCCCGGGCGCGGTTGGGCAGGCGGCGGATGAAGCCGCGCTCCTCGAGCGCGGTGATCAGGCGGTGGATGCCTGACTTCGAGCGTAGGTCGAGCGCATCCTTCATCTCGTCGAAGGACGGCGGCACGCCGCTTTCCTTCAAGCGCTCGCTGATGAACCGCAGAAGCTCGTATTGTTTGCGCGTTAACATCTCGAACAAAGTCCCCCGGTTGATGTCGTTCGATTCCGAGACGATGAGTTCAGCGATAAGCCGCTACATCTCGAAACAAATCATGAACGGACACTATATGTTCGATATGTGTTCCGCAACTGCTTAATTTACCGTGAACAGAACGAAACTCACGGAATGCGTGTGGCCGCGCAGTTCAGACGGGGAGCCGCAACACCTCGCAGGGGCTGCCGGCCTCGGCCTTCGGCGCAAACGGTGCGCGCACGAGAAGTACCTGTGCTGCAGCAAGATTCGCAAGCAGAGAGGAGTCCTGATGGCTGACGGGAAGGGCAACGAGCGTGCCGTCGTCGCGCTTTTCCAGGCGCGCGCGCAGATAATCCTCGCGCTGGTCGTTGGCGCCGAGATCGCGGCCCAGCACGACGCGCTCGCGATGATGATGAATCACCGAACGGCCCGACAGCGCGCGAATCAGCGGCACCATGAACAGGAAGGCGCAGACGTAGGACGACACGGGATTGCCGGGCAGGCCGATGACGCCCATTGCCCCTAACCGTCCGTGCATCATCGGCTTGCCGGGCCGCATCGCGATCTTCCAGAACGCCATCGCGATGCCTTCGTCCTTGAGCGCCTGCTGGACCAGATCGTGGTCGCCGACCGATGCGCCTCCGGTCGTGACCAGGATGTCGGCGCCGCTTTCGCGCGCGCGGCGGATGCCGGCGGTGGTGGCCTCCAGCGTATCGGCGGCGACACCGAGGTCGATGGTCTCGGCGCCTTCGCTGCGGGCGAGCGCGTGCAGGGCATAGCCGTTGGAATAGACGATCTGGCCGTGCCCGGGCGTTGAGCCCGGCATCACCAGTTCGTCGCCGGTGGCGAGAATCGCGACCTTCGGACGGCGGCAAACGGCGAGCTGCGGGTGGTTCATTCCGGCGGCGAGGGCGAGATCGCGCTCCGTCAGACGGGTTCCCTTGCGCAGGAGAACGTCGCCCTCGCGGAAATCGACGCCGGCGGGGCGGATGTGCCGACCCACGATCGCGGCTTCCTTGATCGTTATGTGCTTGCCTTCGGCGATCGTGTCCTCCTGGATCACGACCGCATCCGCGCCGTCCGGAACGACGCCGCCGGTGAAGATCCGCACGGCTTCGCCGGCGCCGACCTTTCCCGTGAACGGACGGCCCGCCGCGACCTCACCGATCATTGTCAGCGTGGAATCCATTGTTGCCGCATCGGCCGCGCGCACGGCATAGCCGTCCATCGCCGACATCGCCTGGGGCGGCTGGGTGCGCCGCGCAGCGACGTCCTGCGCGAGCACGCGATGGTAGGCTTCGTCGAGTGAAACCATCTCTGGAGGCAGTGGCTCTGCACCCGCCAGCACCGCAGCAAGGGCGTCGGAAACCGGCATCAAGGCCACGGCGAAACTCCTGCTCGGCACGTTTGGATGAAATGTTCCGACAGTCTTCTAGCCGAGCGCGGGGGCAGAGGCAAAATGGCGGAGCGGGCAGGATTTATCCTGCCGCTTTAGCCCTGGATGGAAGGCAGGCTCAGGCTTGGCGTGGCATGATCCAGAGAGCGAGACCGATCGGCAGGAGGGTGGCCATGGCGAGGACGAGAATGACGAGCGCCACAGCCAGCATCGCTCAACTCCCGCTCGGCCGGTCCGGCCCGGCGTCCAGCGCGACGTCGGGAGCCTTCGGGCCTTGATCCTTGTCGGGCAGCGGATCGGCCTGGGATTTCAGGTCGGCGGCCTTGCTGATCAGCTTGGCGGAAAGGTCAGAATCCGAGGTGGTTCTTGCGAATTCAAGCAGAAGAGAGGCTTGCTTGGTGAGATAGGTTTTGCCCAGCACGTGCATAAGTCCGGTGTAGAAGTCCCAACGGACTCAAGAGTCCGTAAGGGGCCATTCCGTTCCCGGAACTCCGTACAAAAATGCACAAAGCGCTCTGGTTCCTCATTTTGGGCAAAATTGGTTCCGGAAGACTTGTGCGACGTTGGCGTCTCCCGCTGCGCGGAGATCGTCAGATGCCCAACGCCGTCAAGGCGTTCCCGACGTCGCGCGGCGACGTCACATGCACCGCTGTCAGTCCGCGCGACCGCGCGCCTTCAACATTCTCGGCGAGATCGTCGAAGAAAACGATACGTCCTGCGGGCACGCCGATGGCGGCGACGACATGGTCGAAGGCTTCCGCATCCGGTTTGCGCAGGCCGATGCTGGACGACAGATATAGCGCGCGGAAATGGCCGAGCAGTTCGCCGTATTCCTTCGAGAAATAGTCGACATGCGGCCGGTTGGTGTTGGAGAAGGCGTAGAGCGGCATCTGCTTCGCCGCGCGCGGCAGCAGCTCGGCGATGTCAGGCATCTCGCCGGCGAAGATCGCGTTCCAGCCTTCCAGGAACTGGGCGTCCGAAATGCCGATGCCGAGCGAAGCACGCAGCGAGGCGAAATAGTCTTCGTCGCTGATCCTGCCGACCTCGTGCAGCCGGTAAGCCTCGTCACGCACATAGCGCGCGACGATGGCCTCGGGCTGGCAGCCGGCATGTCCCGCCCAGCAGGCGATCGCCTTGGAGAAGTCGATGTCGAGCACCACGCGCCCGAGATCGAACAGAAGCGCATCCGCGCTGCCGGGAGAAAGCGAGTTCACTTGCATCCTTTCACTCAGTATCGATAGGGATCGTGGTCGAATAGCGGGAATGCGCTGAAGACGCTCGGCGCGTTGGTGGCGGTCGCCGGATGCAGGCAGGATTTGTCGACCTCGGCAAATGACGTGGCGCCCAAAAGGCCGAGGCAGCGCAGCACTTCGTCCTCCAGCAGCTCCAGCATCCGCGCGACGCCGGCCTCGCCAGCCGCCGCCAGCGCCCAGCATTGCAGCCGGCCGATCCCGACCATGTCCGCGCCCGCCGCGATCGCCTTGACGATGTCGGTGCCGCGACAGACACCGCCATCGACCATGATCTTGGCGCGGCCCTTCACGGCCTCGACGATCTCGGGCAGCACATGCATGGCGCCGCGGCCGTGGTCGAGCTGGCGGCCGCCATGGTTGGAGACGTAGATCCATTCGACGCCGTGATCGATCGCGATCAGGGCGTCCTCGGCGGTGGCGATGCCCTTCAGGATCAGCGGAATCCTGAACTTGTCCTTGATCATCTTCACGGTCCGCCACTCCAGGCCCTTCTGGAAATCGCCGCCGGTGGCACGCAGGCGGCTTTCGCGAACATAGCGCTTGGCGATGTCACGCTCACGACGGCTGTAATGGGCGGTATCGACGGTCAGGCAGAAGGCGGCATAGGCGCTCTTCTCGGCCCGGCTGACGACATCGGCGACAAAGGCGTCGTCGCCGCGGACATAGAGCTGATAGAGCCGCAGCGCATCGGGTGCGGCTTCGGCGGTCTGCTCCAGGCCGGGCTCGGACACCGAGCTCAGCATGTGTGCTGCCCCGAAGGTGCCGGCAGCGCGCGCGACGCTCGCCGCGCCATCCGGATCGAAGATCTCGAGCGCGCCGACGGGGGCGAGCACCACCGGCAGGCGCATCCTGCGGCCGAACTGCTGAACCGAGCCGTCGACCTTGCGGACGTCGCGCAGCACGCGCGGGCGGAAGGCGATCTCGTCCAGCGCCATGCGGTTGCGGCGCATCGTGGTTTCGGTCTCGGCGGCGCCCACGATGTAGTCCCAGGCGTTCTGGTTGAGGTTGGCCCGCGCTTTCCGAATGAATTCGTGCAGGTTCTGGAACGGCTCGTTGCTGGCGCCGAGTTCGACGTTCCGTTCCGGCCGGATCCGGGGTGCTTCGTTCATTGTTATCCTCCCGAGAATTTGAAGCCTTGTGTCATCGCCTAACCCGTCCAGCGCTCCAAAACCATCCTAAAATGGCATGGCTGCGCGGCGTGGACGGGCGCACCGATTGCCCCTTTAGGTACCTTTGGGGGCGGGCCAGTCCTGCAACGTTGCCAAAAGTTTAGGTCCGAACGAAGCGATTTCTGCGGTGTACCGGTCGGCGGTGCGTCCCGGCCTTGAAGAAACCAGAATGGTATTGTGAGAAGTGGACTGGATCGCCAAATTGCATGGCGCCTCCCAAGTCTGCTTCCCAAGTCTCGAGAGACGAGCCCAAGCAAGCTCAAGCGAACCGCCAAGCAAAAAGGCAAGCCCATCCATGCGGAAAACCCTGCTGTTCCCTCTGGGCGCGCTCACCGGAGCGTGTCTCACCCTTCTGGTCGCCAGCCCGCACGGTGGTGTATGGGCGGCACGGGCGGCAGCGAGCGCGGACAATGCCTATTCCCAGCTCAACCTGTTCGGCACGGTGTTCGAGCGCGTCAAGGCGAGCTATGTCGAGAAGCCCGACAACGCCAAGATGATCGAAGGCGCGATCACGGGCATGGTGACCTCGCTCGACCCGCATTCGCGCTACATGAACGCTAAGGCCTGGACCGAGATGCAGGAGACCACCTCCGGCGAGTTCGGCGGCCTCGGCATCGAGGTCACGATGGAAGACGGCCTCGTCAAGGTCGTTTCGCCGATCGACGATACGCCCGCCTCGAAGGCAGGCCTGATGTCCGGCGACCTCATCAGCAAGATCGACGGCGAGGCCGTGCAGGGCATGACGCTCGAGCAGGCCGTCAACAAGATGAAGGGCCCGGTCGATACCAAGACCAAGCTCACCATCGTGCGCAAGGGCGCGGACGCGCCGCTCGACGTCGCGATCACGCGCGAGATCATCCATGTGCGCCCGGTGCGCTTCCACGTGGAGAACGGCGACATCGGTTATATCCGCGTCACCTCGTTCAACGAGCAGACCACCGACGGCCTGAAGAAGGCGATCGCCGCGATCTCCAAGCAGGTGCCGCAGGAGAAGCTCACCGGCTACGTGATGGACCTGCGCAACAATCCGGGTGGACTGCTCGACCAGGCCGTGTCGGTGTCGAGCGCCTTCCTCCAGCGCGGCGAGGTCGTCTCGACCCGCGGCCGCAGTCCGGAAGAGACCCAGCGCTTCACTGCGCATGGCGGCGACCTCACCAAGAGCAAGCCGCTGGTGGTTCTGGTCAATGGCGGCTCGGCCTCGGCTTCCGAAATCGTGGCCGGCGCGCTGCACGACCACAAGCGCGCGACCATCATCGGCACGCGCTCGTTCGGCAAGGGGTCGGTGCAGACGGTCATTCCGCTCGGTGCCGGCAATGGCGCGCTGGCGCTGACCACGGCGCGCTACTACACCCCGTCGGGCCGCTCGATCCAGGCCCAGGGCATCGCTCCCGACATAGAGATCCTGCAGGACGTGCCGCCGGAGCTGAAGGGCCGCATGGACACCATGGCGGAGTCCCAGATGCGCGGGCATCTCTCAGCCGGCGAGGGCGGCGAGCAGACCGGATCGCAGTCCTACGTTCCGCCGAAGGAGGAGGACGACAAGGCCCTGCATGCCGCGTACGACTTCCTGCACGGCGTGAGCGCGAATGCAGTAGCCGCAAAGCCCGCGTCGAAGGCGGCGGTGCCGAACTAGGCTTACGACGTCGAGACATCGATATCGCCCGGGAGTGGACGACCGCTCCCGGGCGATTTCGTTTGGGACCTTAGCGGTGTCTGCAGCGGACCTAACTCGCCTCGCGGCGGCGGGCTTTCGCGCCGCCGCGCTGGGCGAGCCGGCTGCGATGCAGCGCGAACAGCTCCAGCACCTTGTCGGCGGGCTTCGCGGCGCTGAACAGATAGCCTTGCATCTCGGAACAGCCGAGCGCGCGGAGCAGACGCTGCTGCTCCTCGGTCTCGACGCCCTCGGCCGTGGTGGTCATGCGGCGCGCGGCCGCGAGATTGACGACGGCCTGGACGATGCTGGCCGAGCCGTCGGGGCCGGCGATGTCGTCGACGAAGCAGCGGTCGATCTTGATCTTGTCGAACGGGAAACGGTGCAAATAGCTCAGCGACGAGTAGCCGGTGCCGAAATCGTCGAGCGCGATGCGCACGCCGATGGCGCGCAGCTGATGCAGGATCGCCAGCGCCGTGTCGTCGTCGCGGATCAGCACCGCCTCGGTGATCTCGAGCTCGAGCCGGCTCGCCGGCAGGTTGGAAGCAGCGAGCGCCGCCATGATCTTCAGTGCCAGCGTGCCGCTCTTGAACTGCACCGGCGAGACGTTGACGGCGAGGCGGATATCGTCGGGCCAGTTCGCAGCGTCCCGGCAGGCGGTCGCCAGCACCCATTCGCCGATCTCGTTGATCAGGCCGGTATCTTCGGCGATCGGGATGAACTCTGCCGGCGAGACCATGCCGCGCGCGGGATGGCGCCAGCGCACCAACGCCTCGCAGCCGGTGATGCGATCGTCCTTCAGGCTGAGGCAGGGCTGGTAATAGACCTCGAGGCCGCCGTCGCGCCCCCCTTGGGCGATGGCGTGGCGCAGGTCGCTCTCGAGCTGCCGGCGCTCGCGGACCTTGGCATCCATCTCCGGCTCGAAGAAGCGATAGGTGCGGCGTCCGGCGGACTTGGCGGCGTACATCGCCATGTCCGCGTTCTTGAGGACCTGGTCGAGCGCCGTGCCGTGTTCCGGCGCGAGCGCAATGCCAATGCTGGCGTCGGTGGTGAGATGGTGGCCCATGCAGTCGAACGGCGCGCGGATGGCGGCGAAGACCCGTGCGACGAGCTCGTTGACCTGGTCGAGCGATGCCACCGCGCTCTGGACGATGGCGAACTCGTCGCCGCCGAGCCGCGCCACGAAATCCGCCGGGCCGGCACAGCGGCGCAGGCTTGCGGCAATCGATTTCAGCAGCTCGTCGCCGACGAGATGGCCGAGCGCGTCGTTGACGCCCTTGAACTCGTCGATGTCGATGTAATGCACCGCGATCTGTTCGTCGTTGCCGACCGCGGCCAGCTCTTCGCGCAGATGCTCGTGGAACATGGTGCGGTTCGGCAGGTCGGTCAGCGCGTCGTAATGGGCGAGGTGGGTGATGCGCTCCTCGATCCGGCGGCGCTCGGTGATGTCCTCATGGGTTGCCACCCAGCCACCGTCCGTGAGCGGCTCGTTGAGGATGTGGATCGAGCGGCCGTCGGAGGTGTCGACCACCATGGAATTGCGCGTATGGACGCCCTTCAGCACGCGCACGACATAGTCGTTGACGTCGCCCGTGAACGAGCCGGTCGCCTTGCGATGGGCGATGATGTCGTGGAAGCTCGAGCCGGGCTTCACGATCTCGGCCGACAATCCGTACATTTCGAGATAGCGCTGGTTGCAGACCACCAGCCGCTGCTCGGCGTCGAACAGCAAGAGTCCCTGCGTCATGTTGTTGACGGCGCGATCGAGCCGCTGCTTTTCCAGCGTCAGCCGTTCCCGCGAGAGGCGGTGCTGCTCCAGCAGCTTGCGCACGATCGCGATCAGCAAGCCTGCGATGGCGAGTGCGGAAGAGGCGGCGATCGAGATCAGCATGCCGATCTGCTCGCGCCAGTCCGTCAGGGCGGAGGCGCGCGTCGTGGTGGCCATCATCAGGATCGGGAAATGGGGCAACGCGCGCGAGGAGATCAGCCGGTCTTCTCCGTCCACCGGGCTCGTGAAACGGCCGGCGAAGTGATCGAGGTCGAAAACCCTCTGATGCTGCACCGGACCAGACTTGAAATTCCGCCCCATCAATTCGCTGGAGTGGGGATAGCGGGCGAGCAGCGTCCCGTCGCGATGCAGCATCGAGATCGTCGCACCCTCACCGAGCGCGACGGATGCGAAGAATTTCTCGAAATTGGCGGGCTCGATGCCGCGTCCAACGGTGCCAAGGAACTCGCCGTTCGGCCCGACGATCTTGCGCACGATCAGGACGGTCCAGGCGCCGGAGATGCGACTGTGCAGCGGCTCGATCAGGACATCCGGCGAATTGGGATCATCCTTGAAGGTGCGAAAATAGGCGCGATCGGCAACGCTCACCTTCGGAGCCGGCCATGCCGACGACGAATTGATCAGATTGCCTTCGGCATCGATGATGTTGACGCCCCCGATGTAGGGCAGCGCCTCGATCTTCGAGCGCAGCATCCGGTGGATGTCCTGGCCCGAAAGGCGCTTGCGATAGTCCTCGACGGTCGTGATTCCGGTCGTGCGGACGTGGTCGACGAAATCCTTCTGGATGACCGCGAAGTCCTGCAATTGCTGATCGAAATGATGGGTGAGCAGCAGCACGGTGTTTTCCAGCTCGCGGCTGGAGTTGCGCAGCGCCCGCTCGCGGAAATTCTGCGCCATCAGGACAGAGCCGACGGCGATGGCCGCGATCAGCAGCGTGCCGCCCACGACCAGCCAGCGGATCGGTCCGCTGCGCACGAAGGCCTGGTCAAAGAGGCGGCTGCCGAATCTCGTCATCATGCTGGATCGTTGCCGTGCACACGTCAGGATCAATTCTTGGCCCCAAAAACATCCGTTGGTTTACGGGAACGGTGTGGAGGCGAAGTTAGGAAGCGCGGTTAACGCTGTGTGAACGACCGCGCGCAAATGCAACCGAGGTCCGCGATTACAGCGGGCAGGAATTGCCGAAGGCATTGGAGGGCGCCGGTCAATTCCTGCCGGCCACGCCACAATCAACCACGCCCTAACCATCTAACGTGTTGGGGAGCCTCAAATCGGCGTTGGCACGTGATTTGCGACATGCCTGCTGACGACGACATGCCTGCTGACGACACAGAGAGGACGCAACGATGAAAAACACCCTGAAGAACTTCCTCGCCGACGAGCGTGGGGCAACCGCGATCGAGTACGGCCTGATCGCGGCCGGAATCGCGCTGGCCATCATCACCGTCGTGAACGGCATGGGCTCCAAGCTCAACAGCAAATTCACTGCGATCAGCTCTTCACTGCGCTGATCGCGTGGGCTCCGCTGCGTGCCAGTATCGCCACCACGATCAGTGCCGCGACGATGTTCGCGGCGGCACCGACCAGGATCGGCATCGTATAGCTGTGGTTGACGTCGTAGGCGAAGCCGGCTGCACTCGGGCCAATCAGCGTGCCGAACGCCACGCTGGTGTAGAGAATGCCGATGATTCCGCTGACATTGCGTCCGCCAAAATAGTCCATGACCACAGAGGGAAGCACCGCGACCCAGCCGCCGTAGAACGCGCCGTAGACGAAGGCAAAAGCGGCGAGGGTCCAGACCTCAGCGGCAATGGCCCAGATCGCCATCGCGAGCGCCATTCCGGTCAGGACCATGATCAGCGAGCGGTCGCGGCCCATCCGGTCGGCGAGTGCGCCGAGAAAGAAGCGGCCTGCGGTGCTGCCGGCCCCGATCACGCCGAGCAGCAGCACTGCAGAGGATGCCGCGACCCCGTGATCGCGCGCGTAGGGCACGAGATGGACGAACGGGACGAAGGCCCCGAACGAGCAGACCAGACACGACAGGTAGAGGGCGACAAACCGCGTCGACCGGATGGCCTCGCGCACGGATGCGCCGCCGGCGTTGTTGGCGCCCGCGGCATCGCGAGGCGGATCGCCATCGGGTCCGAGGCCGCGGTGCTTCGGATCGTTCTCGATGAGCAGCGACATCCCGCCGCCCAGCACCAGCGCAATCGCGCCCAGCACCAGATAGGCTCCGCGCCAGCCCACCGAAGCGATCAGCAATGAGGCGAGCGGCGGCATCGCCAGCGTACCGAGCCCGATGCCACTCACCGCGAGCCCGGAGGCAAAGCCGCGGCGCCTGACGAACCAGCGTTGCACGGCGCCGATGGCCGGAACATAGGCGCAGCCGACGCCGAGGCCGACGCCGAGCCCGTAGGCGAGATAGACCTCGACGACGGACCGGGCAGTGCTCGCAGCCGCGAGTCCGACCGCGACCAGGATCATGCCGGCGACGGCCAGCGGACGCGAGCCAAACCGGTCGGCGAGGGGACCGCTGACGAGGCCGAGCGCGAAGTACAGAAAGCCCGCGATCGAAAACACCAGCGAGATCGAACCGCGCGAGGCGCCGAAATCGCGCTGGAGCGGCTCGAGGAATGCGCTGAACGTGTAGGCGGAGCCGAAGCCGACGAACATGACGGCAAACGCCGCCGCGACGACGAACCAGCCATGGAAAATACCTCGCTGAGCGAGCGTGGATTGAATGGTCAATGCGGCCTCCGCGAGGTGAGGGAAGGATGGCGACGGTGCCAGGACGTGGCCCGCTGGAAGGCCGCGCCGGCGCGCACGAGCGTGGCCTCGTCCAGATGGGCGGCGACGAGTTGGAACGCGATCGGCAGCCCGTCCGTCGACGCACCGCCTGGCAGCGTGATGGTGGGATGACCGGTCATGTCGAACGGGCAGGTGTAGCGCTGCAGCTTCGCGATCAGATCCGGCTGTTCGCCGAGCGTCTGGATCATGGCAAGCGTCACTGGCGGGAACGGGTGCACCGGGATCAGCAGCAGGTCGATGGTCTCGAACAGCGCAGTCACCCGGCCGCGTAGCGCCAGCCGCCGCAGCAGGATCTTCTGATAGTCGAGAGCAGATAGAGCGCGGCCGGTTTCGAGCACGGAGGCGAGGATCGGACCATACTCATCCTTGCGAGCGGGATAGGTCGCCTCATGAGCGACCGCAGCTTCCACCGCACAGTTCGGCGTCCAGTCGGCGATCGCCTGCGTGACGTCGGGAAATCGGACATTGACGGTGTCGGCGCCAAGCGCGCGGAAGGCATCGATGGCGTCCGCCAGCACGCGCTGGGTCGCAACGTCCACGTCGTCGCTGTTCCAGGCGGGATCGACGCCGATCCGCAGGCCCCGCACGTCCTGTGCGGCGGCGGCCAGATAGTCGGGCACCGGATCGACCAGCGACGTCGGGTCGTTCGGATCGTGTCCGGCGATGACGCCGAGCAGCGCACCGACGTCGGCCGCGCTGCGGCCGATCGGTCCGACATGGTCGAGCGTCGCGGCAAGCTCGAAGGCGCCGTGGCGGCTGACGCGGCCCCAACTCGGCTTCAATCCGGTCAGGCCGTTGGCGGCGCAGGGCCAGCGGATCGAACCGCCGGTGTCGGAGCCGAGCGAGCCGAAGCAAAGTCCGGCAGCCGTCCCGACCGCCGAGCCGCTGGACGAGATACCCGGCCAGTAGCTCGCATTCCACGGATTCTTCGGCGGTTTCACCAGCGGATGGTGATCGGCATAGGCGCCCTCGGTGAGTTGCACCTTGCCGAGGATCACGGCGCCCGCGTTCTTGAGCCGGCGCACGACGGTTGCGTCTTCACTGGGACGAAAGTCGCGATGAAGCGTCGTGCCTGCCGCCGTCGGAACGCCCTCGGTCCAGAACAGGTCCTTGAGCGCAATCGGCACGCCATGCAGGGGCCCCCGATACCGGCCCTGCGCGATGTCGGCGTCCGCGGCTTCCGCCTCGGCCATGGCCGTTTCCGCCATCACGTGAACGTAGCTGCCGAGATCGCGGTCGATGGAGTCGATCCGGTCGAGTTGCGCGCGCGTCACCTCCAGCGCCGAGATTTCGCGCGCCTTGAGGTGTGCCGCGAGCGCGGTGAGTTCGAGATAGTGCAGGGCGTCGGCCACGGCTCGGTTCTCCATTCCGGTGATAGCAGAGGCGTTCGATCCCGAGGGATCGTTCGACACCAGTATAAGTAAGATACAGGTGTCGCTTGCTGTCAACCAGTAAATCTGTTTTACTGGTGTTCAAATCTTTGGTGTTCCGATGTCGAAAGTGTCGCGCAAATTCCAGGTTCCCGACGCGTTGGCAAACCTCTACGATTTCGCCAACACGCTCGATGTTCGCCACTTCACGCATTTCGGCGTGGAGCACCCGGAGAGCGATGAGCTCAGTGGCCCGAAGGACCTGGCGGACTGGATGCGGGAACGCGGCCTTGGCGCCAAGGGCGGCCATGTCACGCCGGCAATGTTCGAGACTGCGCTGAGGCTGCGCGGGGCGTTGCGTGCCTATCTGCAGTGTGAGCCGAGCGAGCGGCTCCGGAACAAGAGCGTTCTTGGCGCGCTCAATGACGCGCTGGCGCCGTTTCCGCTGCGGGTCGAGGCGCTCGCAGGCCGTGGCGCAACGCTGTCAGCGGCGCGCGAGGATGCGCTCGCCGGCCTGTCGGCCATCGCGATCGAGCTTCATGACGCAACCCTCGTGGGAACGCTGGACCGGCTGAAGATGTGCGCGTCGGAGGAATGCCGCCGGGTGTTCTTCGACCGGTCGAAACCATCGACGCGGCGGTGGTGCATGTCGACGCTATGCGGCAACCGGATGAAGACGCGCGCTTATCGCGAGCGGCAGCGCGAGGCGAAATAGAGCGGATTGCGCAATCAGGCGCGGTAATGGCCGGACTTGCCGCCGAGCTTCTCGACCAGGTGGATGCCTTCGATGCGCACGCCGCGCTCGACCGCCTTGATCATGTCGTAGATGGTGAGGCAGGCGACCGAGACGGCCGTGAGGGCCTCCATCTCGACGCCGGTCGGACCCGTCACCTTGACGCTGGCGCGGACGAGGCAGCCCGGCAATTTCGCGTCTGGCTCGATGTCGAGCGTCACCTTCGACAGCGCCAGCGGATGGCAGAGCGGGATCAGCTCCGAGGTGCGCTTGGCAGCCATGATGCCGGCGATGCGGGCGGTGCCGAGCACGTCGCCCTTCTTGGCATTGCCGGATACGATCAGATCGAGCGTCGCCTTGGTCATGACGACCCGGCCTTCCGCGACTGCAAGCCGCTCGGTCGCGGGCTTGTCCGACACGTCGACCATCCGCGCCTCGCCGGAGGCGCCGATATGGGTGAGGGCCGGGACGGCTTTTTTCGCCGGCTTGCGCGCCATGTCAGCGCGCGCCCGTCGCGCGCGCCGCACTCTGGCGCGCGAGCAGCGTACGCGTCGCGGCGGTGACGTCGGCCTGCCGCATCAGGCTCTCGCCGACCAGGAAGGTCGACATGCCGACGCGCTCGAGCCGGGCAAGATCGGCGGGCGTGAAGATGCCGCTCTCGCCGACCATCAGTCGATCCCCGGGGATCAGCGGCGCCAGCGTTTCGCTGGTCGCGAGCGTGGTCTCGAACGTGCGAAGATTGCGGTTGTTGACCCCGATCATCGGCGAGCGGAGCTTGAGCGCGCGGTCGAGCTCGGCGCGGTCGTGGATCTCGATCAGCACGTCCATGCCGTAGGCGAGCGCGGCGTCTTCGAGGTCTTTGGCGGTGGTATCATCGAGCGCGGCCATGATGATCAGGATGCAATCGGCGCCGTGCGCGCGCGCTTCCGCCACCTGGTAGGTGTCGAACATGAAATCCTTGCGCAGCACCGGCAGTGCCGTCGCTGCACGCGCCGCCACCATGAAGTCGAGATGGCCCTGGAACGAGGGCGTGTCGGTCAGCACGGACAGGCAGGCCGCGCCGCCGGCCTCATAGGCCTTGGCGAGCTGGGGCGGGTCGAAATCGGCGCGGATCAGCCCCTTCGACGGCGAAGCCTTCTTCACCTCCGCGATCAGCGCGTAGTCGCCATTGGCGTGCTTGGCCTTGATCGCGCGCACGAAGCCGCGCGGTGCGGCTTGCGCCTTGGCCTTCGCCTCGACCGCCGAGAGTGGCTCGGCGCGCTTGGCGGCTGCGATCTCTTCGCGCTTATAGGCTTCGATCTTGGTCAGGATGTCCGACATGTCAGGCTTGGCCGTTCGAGATCGCGATCAGGTGCTTCAGCTTCGCCTTGGCTGCGCCGCTGTCGATCGACTTCATGCCGATCGCGACGCCCTCCTTGAGGTCCTTGGCGCGTCCGGCCACCACCAGCGCGGCGGCGGCGTTCATCAGCGCGACGTCGCGGTAGGCGCTCGGCTTGCCGTCGAGCACGCTCTGCAGGGCGATTGCATTGGCGTCGGCGTCACCGCCTTTCAGCGCGCCGGCCTCGCAGCGCGGCAGGCCGGCGTCCTCCGGCGTCACCTCGAAATTGCGGATCTCGCCGTTGTGGAGCGCGGAGACGAAGGTCGGGCCGGTGAGGGTGATCTCATCGAGGCCGTCGGAGCCGTGCACCACCCAGGCGGATTCAGAGCCGAGGTTCTTCAGCACCTGCGCCAGCGGCTGCACCCATTGCCGCGAGAACACGCCGACCATCTGTCGCTTCACGCCGGCCGGGTTGGACAGGGGGCCGAGCAGATTGAAGATCGTGCGTGTCGCGAGTTCGACCCGGGTTGGGCCGACATTCTTCATGGCCGGGTGATGGGCGGGCGCGAACATGAAGCCGATGCCGCATTCGCGCACGCAATGGCCGACCTGCTCGGGCCTGAGGTCGATCTTCACCCCGAGCGAGGCCAGCACGTCGGCGGCGCCCGAGCGCGACGACAGCGCGCGGTTGCCGTGCTTGGCCACCGGCACGCCGGCGCCGGAGACGATGAAGGAGGCGCAGGTCGAGACGTTGACCGAGCCGGAGCCGTCGCCGCCGGTGCCGACGATGTCGACGGCTTCCGGCGGTGCCGTCACGCTCAGCATCTTGGAGCGCATCGCCGTAACGGCGCCGGTGATCTCGTCCACCGTTTCGCCGCGCACCCGCAGCGCCATCAACAGGCCGCCCATCTGCGAGGGCGTGGCTTCGCCCGACATCATGGCGTCGAAGGCGGAAGCCGCTTCCTCACGCGACAGGCTGGCGCCGGTCGCCACTTTTCCAATGATCGATTTCAGGTCGTCCATCGCGTGCTTTCAACTCACTGGTTCGCGCCGGTCACCTGCGCGAAGGCGGCCTGATTAATGGTGGTCCCGATGTCGGTTTCAAGCTTGTTGACGTAAGAGGCGACCTGCTCCTCGGTCTGGGCACGGTCGAGGCTTTCCTTCAGCTTCTTGATCGCGTCGGAGGCGGCGTCGACCGCGGGTTCGACGATGTCGGTGACGCGGAACACGATCACCTCGGTGCCGCCGGTCACCGGCGTCTGTCCGACGCCGTCCTTGGCGGTGCGGAAGGCGGCCGATACGACGGCCGCGGGCACGCCGGCGGGCGTATCGTCGCGCTTGAAGCCGGTTGCTGTCTCGACCTTGGCGCCGATCGCTGCGGCTTCATCGGCGAGCTTGCCGCCTGCTTCGAGCTTCTGCACCATCTCGGTCGCCTTGGCCTTGAGCTTGGTGGCGATCTGGTCCTGGCGCCAGCGCGCCTCGACCTGATCGCGGACCTCGTCGAGATTGCGGTCGCGCGAAGGCGTGATGGCGAGCACGTCGTACCAGACATAGCCGCCCTTGAACGAGATCGAGTCGTTGTCGACGCCGACATCGGTGTTGAAGGCCTGCGACACCACGTCGAGGCCCTGCGGAATGTTGGCGACCGGCTGGCCGTTCGGGGCGCGGCCGGAGCGGTCGACCGCGTCGATGGTCACGGCGGTGAGGCCGAGTTTCTGCGCCGCGTCGATCACGCTGGCACCGCCGCCGCGCTCGTCTTCCATCTTGTCGCGGAGATCGGCAACCTTGACGCGCGCGCGCTCGGTGGCGATCTCGCGCTTGATGTCGCCGGCAAGGCTGGCGTAGTCCGCCTCCTTGCCCGGCTCGATCTTGTCGACCCTGACGATCGCGACGCCAAGCCCGCCCTGGATCGGCTGGCTGATCTCGCCGGCGGGAAGCGCGAAGGCGGCATCGCCGACCGCGGCAGCGAGCGAAGACTTGGTCACGAGGCCGAGGTCGACGTCGGAGGCGCTCAGCCCGCGCTCCTTGCCGAGATCCTCGAACGACATTCCGCCGACGAGGCGCTCGCGTGCGGCCTGCGCGTCGGTCACGTTGGGAAACACGATCTGCTGGATCTGGCGCTTCTCCGGCGTGCCGAGCCGGTCCTTGCGCTGCTCGAACATCTTCTTGGCGTCCTCGTCGGAGACCTCGCTCCACTTGCCGATTTCTTCCGGCGAGACCACGACGAAGGAGATCTTGCGGTATTCGGGCGCGCGGAACTGAACCTTGTGATCCTCGAAATAGGCGGCGAGCGCCTCGGGCGAGGGCGCGTCGATCTGGCCGGCCTGGGCGGCGTCGAGCCTGACGAACTCGATGGCGCGCTGCTCGTTCTGGAAGCGCGTCAGCACGTCGATCATGGCTTTCGGCGGCTCGAGGCCGGCGCCGATCGTGCCGGTGATCTGCCGACGCAGCGACACCTTGCGCTGCTCGGCGACGTAGCGCTGCTCGGTATAGCCGAAATTACGGATCACGGCCTGGAACCGGTTCGCATCGAAACTGCCGCCGACGCCCTTGAAGTTGGGGTCGTTCATGATGAGCTGGCGGATCTGGTCGTCGGACTGGCCGAGCCCGAGCCGGCGCGCCTCTTCGTCGAGGGCGGCTTCCGCGATCGTCTGCTGCAGCACCTGGCGGTCGAGGCCGAAGGCACGCGCCTGGTCGGGCGTCAGCGGACGGCCGAACTGGCGGCTGATCTGTTGCAAGCGGTCCGTGTAGATCTGGCGGAACTCGTTCAGCGAAATCTCGGTGCTGCCGACCTTGGCCACCGTGGACTGCCCGAAGCCCTTGAAGATGTCGGCGATACCCCAAATGCCGAAACTGACGATCAACACGCCCATCACCACGGCCATAATCGTCTTGCCGAGCCAGTTTGATGAGGCCTTGCGCATTCCTCGAAGCATTTGGTCCAACTTGTTTGAGCAGGAGGGGAACGGGAGCGCGTCTTAATGCAGATTCAGCAAAAGCGCGTCACCAAATTGATCAATCATCATAAAGTGGTGGCTTTCCCCCCGCAACCTCGGGTCCGGCGACCGTTTGCGGCTGCGGTTAAAAGCCTCTGGTCTCTGGAACTGCAGCAGGTCCTCTGCTAGCGCATGCACAAACCTCATTTTGCTGGAAATTGACATGACCGACGCCATCCGCCCCCTGATCGCCGGGAATTGGAAAATGAACGGCCTGAAGGCCCAGGCTGCCGAGTTCGACGCCATGCTCAATGGTGCGGCCGAGGTAACCGGCAAGGCCGATCTGCTGGTCTGCCCGCCTGCGACCCTGATTGCGGCCTTCGCCGACAAGGCGCGCGGCAAGAAAGTCGCGGTAGGCGCCCAGGATTGCCACCCCAAGGCCTCCGGTGCCCATACCGGCGATATCGCCGCCGAAATGCTGGCTGATGCGGGGGCAACGGCCATCATCGTTGGCCATTCCGAGCGCCGCGCCGACCACGGCGAGGGCGATGCCCTGATCCGGCAGAAGGCCGAGGCCGTCTGGCGCGCCGGTGCGACGGCGATCGTCTGCATCGGCGAGACGCAAGGCCAGCGCGACGCTGGCCAGACCCTGGACATCCTGCGCGGGCAGCTCGCCGGCTCCCTGCCTGATGGCTCGACGGCCGCGAATCTCATCGTGGCCTATGAGCCGGTCTGGGCGATCGGCACCGGGCTCACCCCCACGGCCAAGGATGTCGAGCAGATTCATGGGTTTATCCGGGAGGTCCTGACCTCCAGGTTCAAGGCCGACGGGGGGAAGATGCGCATCCTCTACGGCGGCTCGGTCAAGCCCTCGAATGCGGCCGAGCTGATGGCGGTCAAGAACGTCAACGGCGCCCTGGTCGGCGGCGCCAGCCTGAAGGCGGCCGATTTCCTTGCGATCGCCAAGGGCTGCCCCTAGCTAACCTCAATGCGGCTGATCCGGACCCGATCGGGGGTGGCAATGCCCCCTCTGATCGTGTAACACCGCGCAACTTCAGGAAAACCCGCGAAGCGCGATCGGCCGCCGTCAGGCGCCGCCCGCTTGTGACGGAAGGATACTATGCAGACCGTTGTCATCGTCATCCACCTCATGATCGTCGCCGTCATGATCGGCGCCGTCCTGCTCCAGAAGTCGGAAGGCGGCGGCCTCGGCATGGGCGGCGGCGCAGGCTTCATGTCGAGCCGCGGCACGGCGAACCTCTTGACGCGGACCACCGCGATCCTCGCCGCCGGCTTCTTCCTCACCAGCATGTTCCTGTCCTGGCATGCGGGCTACAGCCGCGCGCCGTCGTCGATCATCGGCGCCCCGGCCTCGCAGGGCCAGCCGGCCGGCGGATCGCCGATCGCGCCGCCGACGTCGGGCGGCATCCTGGATTCGCTGAAGAAGGCCGACGAGCAGCAGCAGGCGCCGGCTCCGAGCGGCCCGCAGGTGCCTCGTTCGCAATAAAGCAGGGGGGCCATGCAGGGCGGTGGCTACCGTCCTGCATCAACAATCCCCATCAAGGCACTGTCACCACTCTTAGTTTTGGCTCACCCACAGGCCCGCAAAATCTTTGGGGCGGAATACGAATCGCTTTGGCGAATCGAATTCGAGGGATTAGAGGTTAAGTCCCATGGCGCGGTACATATTCATCACCGGCGGCGTGGTTTCTTCGCTCGGCAAGGGTCTGGCTTCAGCGGCACTCGGTGCGCTGTTGCAAGCCCGGGGCTACAAGGTCCGCCTCCGCAAGCTCGACCCCTATCTCAACCTCGATCCCGGAACGATGTCGCCGTATCAGCACGGCGAAGTGTTCGTGACCGATGACGGCGCGGAGACCGATCTCGATCTCGGTCACTACGAGCGCTTCACCGGCCGTCCTGCGACCAAGCAGGACAACATCACCACGGGGCGCATCTATCAGGACATCATCTCCAAGGAGCGCCGCGGCGATTATCTCGGCGCGACCATCCAGGTGGTTCCGCACGTCACCAACGCGATCAAGGAATTCGTCCTCTCCGGCAATGACGATTACGACTTCGTGCTGGTCGAGATCGGCGGCACCGTCGGCGACATCGAGGGCCTGCCGTTCTTCGAGGCGATCCGCCAGCTCAAGAACGAGCTGCCGCGCGATCACGCCATCTACATCCACCTCACGCTGCTGCCGTACATTCCGAGCGCCGGTGAATTGAAGACCAAGCCGACGCAGCACTCGGTGAAGGAGCTGCGCTCGATCGGCATCCAGCCGGACATCCTGCTCTGCCGCACCGACCGCGAGATTCCCAAGGAAGAGCGGCGCAAGCTGGGGCTGTTCTGCAACGTGCGTGAAAGCGCCGTGATCGAGGCGCGCGATGCCGACAGCATCTACGCCGTGCCCGAAGCCTACCACGCGGCGGGCCTCGACGACGAAGTGCTTGCCGCCTTCGGCATCGAATCGCGGATCCCGCCGGTGCTCAAGAGCTGGCACCAGATCAACGAACGAATCCGCAATCCCGAGGGCGACGTCACCATCGCCATCGTCGGCAAATATACCGGCATGAAGGATGCGTATAAGTCGCTGATCGAGGCGCTCTCGCATGGCGGCATCGCCAACAAGGTCAAGGTCAACCTCGACTGGATCGAAAGCGAGATCTTCGAGAAGGAAGATCCCGCGCCGTTCCTCGAGCACGTCAACGGCATCCTGGTGCCCGGCGGATTCGGTCAGCGCGGTGCGGAAGGCAAGATCCGCGCGGCGCAGTTCGCGCGCGAACGCGACGTGCCGTATTTCGGCATCTGCTTCGGCATGCAGATGGCGGTGATCGAGGCAGCGCGAAATCTCGTCGGCATCGAGGACGCCAACTCCACCGAGTTCGGCCCGACCAAGGAGCCGCTGGTCGGCCTGATGACGGAGTGGCTGCGCGGCAACGAGCTCGAGAAGCGCTCGCAGGCCGGCGATCTCGGCGGCACGATGCGGCTTGGCGCTTATCCCGCCGCGCTCAACCGCGGCAGCCGCGTCTCGCAGGTCTATGGCGGCGCGACCGAGATTTCCGAGCGCCACCGCCATCGCTACGAGGTCAACACCGCCTACAAGGACCGCCTCGAGCAGCACGGCCTGAAATTCTCAGGCTTGTCTCCGGACGGCGTGCTGCCTGAAATCGTCGAGTACGAGGATCACCCCTGGTTCATCGGCGTCCAGTTCCATCCCGAGCTGAAGTCGCGGCCGTTCGAGCCGCATCCGCTGTTCGCGTCGTTCATTCGGGCGGCGATGGTGCAGAGCCGGCTGGTGTAGCGCACGCTCTCCCTTTGACGATTGCGCGTTTTGTTGCGACAAGCTCCCTGCAAGAACAACAATGCAGGAGTGAACTCCAATGATCTACGAAATGCGCGTCTATCGCTGTGTCCCCGGCCGGCTGCCCGCGCTGTTGAAGCGGTTCGAGACCGCAACGCTGAAGATCTGGGAGAAGCACGGCATCAAGCAGGCCGGGTTCTTCACGACCGTGATCGGTGAATCCAACCAGGATCTGACCTATTTCCTCGCCTGGGAGTCGCTCGCCGAGCGCGAGACGAAGTGGGGCAAGTTCATCGCCGATCCGGACTGGATGAAAGCGCGCACCGAGAGCGAAGCCGACGGCCAGATCGTCGCCAACATCGACAGCCAGATCCTGGCGCCGACCGCCTTCTCCTCGGTCAAGTAGCAGCTCCTGCAAGGGAGGCGCCGGGGAGCCCCGGCGCAACCCTGTTATTCAAGCAGCCCGGCCCGAATAGGGTTGATCCGACCCTCATCGCGGCTATGGTCGCGCCGAAACGAGGGATTGGCCTTGAGCTCTTCGAATTCAGCGGCGCCGGTCGTCGCAATCGGCACGGTCAAGTTCGGCAATGATCTGCCGATCTCGATCATTGCAGGACCCTGTCAGCTCGAAAGCCGCCAGCATGCGCTGGAGGTCGCCTCCGCGCTGAAGGAGATCGCTGCGCGGCTGAACATCGGCCTCGTCTACAAGACCTCTTTCGACAAGGCCAACCGCACCAGCGCGTCGGCGGCGCGCGGCCTTGGGCTGGCGCAGTCGCTGCCGATCTTCGCCGAAATCCGCTCCTCGCTCGGCCTGCCTGTCCTGACCGACGTGCACGAGGCCACGCAATGCGCCGAGGTGGCGCAGGCCGTGGACATCCTCCAGATTCCCGCTTTCCTCTGCCGGCAGACCGATCTGTTGCTGGCTGCCGCCGCGACCGGCAAGGTCGTCAACGTCAAGAAGGGGCAATTCCTCGCGCCGTGGGACATGGCGAATGTCGTCACGAAGATCACCAGCGCGGATAATCCCAACGTGCTCGTCACCGAGCGCGGCGCTTCCTTCGGCTACAACACGCTGGTCTCCGACATGCGCGCGCTGCCGATCCTGGCGCGCACCACCGGCGCGCCCGTCATCTTCGACGCCACCCATTCGGTGCAGCAGCCGGGCGGGAAGGGGACCTCGTCGGGCGGCGAGCGCGAATTCGTGCCGGTGCTGGCGCGCGCGGCCGTGGCGGTCGGCGTCGCCGGCGTCTTCATCGAGACCCACCCGGATCCTGATCGTGCGCCCTCCGACGGCCCCAACATGGTGCCGCTGCGCGAGTTCGAGGCGCTGATCGCCAGGCTGATGGCGTTCGACGCGCTGGCAAAGAACCCGCGCTGATGCAGCAAGGCGAGGCGCGGCCGCACGATCACGGCCTGCCCACGGCGCTCTACGTCATATCAGGAGCGAGCTTCGCCGCGGCGCTTTCGGCGCGCGCACTCGATCCGGTGCTGCCACACGTCGCCGAGGATTTCGGCGTCAGCATTGCCACCGCCGCGGGCTTTGCCGCGGTGTTCGCCTTCACCTTCTCGATCATCCAGCCCATTGTCGGCGCCGCCGCCGATCTGTTCGGCAAGACGCGGCTGATGATCGGCTGCCTCGCGCTGCTCGGTCTTGCCAACATCCTGGGCGCGCTCTCGTCCTCGTTCTCGGTTCTGTTTGCGACCCGGATCCTCGCCGGCATCGGCTCCGGCGGCGTGTTTCCGGTGGCGCTGAGCCTGACCAGCGATCTCGTCGGGCCCGAGAAACGTCAGGTCGCGATCAGCCGCACGCTTGCCGGCGCCATGACCGGCAACCTGCTCGGTGCCTCGGCCTCCGGTCTGATCGGCGACTTTCTCGGCTGGCGCGGCGTGCTCGCGGTGCTCGGCGCGCTCGTGATCGTGGCGTCGATCGCGGTTGCCGCCGGCTTTCGCGGCGCCAAGGTCAAGCACCCGCCGAAGACGAGCCTGTCGGCGCTGAAGGCCGGCTATCGCACCATCTTCACCAATCCGAATGCCTATGTCTGCTATTCGGCGGTGTTCATCGAAGGCTGCTGCGTGCTCGGCCTGTTTCCCTACATCGCCTCGTTCCTGTTCGAGCTGGGGCAGACCTCGCTGTCGATCGCCGGCATGGTCATCGCCGGCTTTGCGGTCGGCGGCCTGTTCTACACGCTGACGGTGTCGCGTCTGCTGCCGTGGCTCGGCGTCAAGGGCATGATGATCGCAGGTATGACGCTGGTCGCTTCGCAACTCGTCGCCGTCGCGTTCGGTCCGCGCTGGGAAGTGCAGGCGCTGAATCTCATCGTGATGGGATGGGGCTTCTACATCGCCCATGGCTGTCTGCAGGTGTTCGCCAGCGAGCTCTCGGTCGAGGCGCGCGCCACCGCGCTGTCGCTGCATTCGTTCTTTTTCTTCATGGGGCAGACGGTGGGACCGCTCGCCTATGGCTTTGGGCTCCAGCATGCCGGCAAGATGCCGACCCTGTTCGCGAGCGCCGCGATCATGGTCGTGCTTGGCTTCGTCTGCGCTCAATTGCTCAAGGCGCGGGCACCGTCCGACGCGCGCTGAGGCTAGCCGCGCCCGCGATAGGGCGCGACGCCTTGCTCCGGTACCCACAGGCCCTTGGGTACGCGGCCGGTCTGCCAGAACACGTCGATCGGGATGCCGCCGCGCGGATACCAGTAGCCGCCGATGCGCAGCCATTTCGGCTTGATCTCGCTGGCAATGCGCTTGCCGATCATCACGGTGCAGTCCTCGTGGAAGGCGCCGTGATTGCGGAAGCTTGCGATGTAGAGTTTGAGCGATTTCGATTCCAGCAGCCACGCGTCGGGCGCGTAATCGATCATCAGATGCGCGAAATCCGGCTGGCCCGTGACCGGGCAGAGCGAGGTGAATTCCGGCACGGTGAAGCGCACCAGATAGTCGGTGCCCTTTTGCGGATTGGGCACGCGGTCGAGCTGGGCGTCTACCGGTGTGTGCGGCCATTCGACCGCGCGGCCGAGCTGGAGGGATTTCTTCGCCATCGTCGTCACATCCTGTTTCGGATGCCGGGATGGACGCAAATGCCGCTGCCGTCAACCGGCCGCGATCGTCTGGATCATGACGATGCGATCGTTGCCGGACTCGCAGCCCCAGAGCTCGCCCGGTCGGCCGTCGAGCTGGCGCACATTGGCGTTGGCCCTGTCGCTGGCGAAGACGTTGAACGTCTCAGTGGCGGGATCGAAACGCACGATCGCGTTGGCCGAAAAATCCGTCAGCCAGACCTTGTCCTTGTCGTCGACGAAGACAGCGTAGGCCCGGGGACGCTCGCCCGGCAGCTTCCAGCTCTTCCACGAGCCATCGGCGGGATCGTGCACCGAGACATGGCCGCTGTTCCACTCGCTGACCCAGATCCGGCTCTTCGAATCCGACCAGACGCGCCGTGAACCCGCATTCGGTATCGGCGGCTGCACGACGCCGGCATTGCCGCTCGCCAGATCGATCTTGGCAATATAGCTGCCGGCAAGCGAGGCGTACCAGACCTCGCCCTTGGGCGTCACCGTGATGCCATAGGGGCCGACGCCCTTGGGCGCCTTGAACACATTCATTTCGCCGGACTTCGGCGCGAGGCGGCCGTAATAGCCGGACTGGCCGGTGAACCAGTAGGTGCCTTCCTTGTCGAACACGCCGGTGTTGAGATTGGCCGAGGCGAACTTTTCCGGCAGGCGGAACAGCGTGACCTTGAGATCGCCGGGATCGACCCGTGCGATCGCGTTCTGGCCGCCCTCGGTGATCCAGGGCGCGCCATCGGGGCCGACGGTCACGCCATGCGGCGCGGCGCCCTGACCGAGGCCGACCGTCTTGAAACTGCCATCCCGGGGATCGAGTCTGCCGAGCAAGCCCTTGCCCTGCGCCGTGAACCAGACCGAACCGTCGGGGGCAGGCGTCAGATCGTGCAGGCCGATACCGGCACTGATCGGGAAGTATTTTGTCCGGAACGAGCCCTCCTGGGCAAAACTTGGGCGAGCCACGAACAGGGCGGTGCTGGAAGCAAGAAACTGGCGGCGATTCATGGCGTTACCCCGACTGCTTGGGATTGAGGATGCACGCGCAGACCGATGCCCTCGACCTTAATCCTGGCGCCTTCACGCGTCAGTCGAAGTGCCACCCTCAAGCGTTCACATTTGCTTGCGGCCCGTGTAAGACCCGCGGCGAACCGATCAGCTCCAACGAACGGAAGTGCACATCATGACCGCCATCATTGACATCATCGGCCGCGAAATCCTCGATAGCCGGGGCAATCCCACCGTCGAGGTCGATGTCGTGCTGGAGGATGGCGCGCTCGGCCGCGCCGCGGTGCCGTCGGGCGCCTCCACCGGTGCCCATGAGGCGGTGGAGCTGCGCGACGGCGACAAGGCGCGCTATCTCGGCAAGGGTGTCAGCAAGGCGGTCGGTGCCGTCAACGGCGAGATCTTCGAGGCCTTGAGCGGTCTCGATGCCGAGCAGCAGGCCCAGATCGACCAGATCATGATCGACCTCGACGGCACGGCGAACAAGAGCCGGCTCGGCGCCAACGCCATCCTCGGCGTCTCGCTCGCCTGCGCTAAGGCGGCCGCGAATTCGCTCGACATGCCGCTCTATCGGTATGTCGGCGGCACCTCCGCGCGCCTCTTGCCGGTGCCGATGATGAACATCATCAATGGCGGCGTGCACGCCGACAACCCGATCGACTTCCAGGAGTTCATGATCCTGCCTGTCGGCGCCTCGTCCTTCGCTGAAGGCCTGCGCTACGGCGCGGAGGTCTTCCACACGCTGAAGTCCGAGCTGAAGAAGGCCGGCCACAACACCAACGTCGGCGACGAGGGCGGCTTTGCCCCGAACCTGCCGTCGGCGGACGCTGCTCTCGAGTTCGTCATGAACGCGATCGGCAAGGCCGGATTCAAGGCGGGAAGCGACATCGTACTCGGCCTCGACTGCGCCTCGACCGAGTTTTTCAAGGACGGCAAATACGTCTATGAAGGCGAGGGCAAGACCCGCTCGATCTCCGAGCAGGCCAAGTACCTCGGCGACCTCGTCTCGCGCTATCCGATCGTCACGATCGAGGATGGCATGTCGGAAGACGACATGGACGGCTGGAAGGAGCTGACCGACCTGATCGGCAAGAAGTGCCAGCTGGTCGGCGACGACCTCTTCGTCACCAACGTCAAGCGCCTCGCCGACGGCATCAAGACCGGCCGCGCCAACTCGATCCTGATCAAGGTCAACCAGATCGGCACGCTGACCGAGACGCTCGCCGCCGTCGAGATGGCGCACAAGGCCGGCTACACCTCGGTGATGTCGCACCGCTCCGGCGAGACCGAGGATTCCACCATCGCCGACCTCGCGGTCGCCACCAATTGCGGTCAGATCAAGACCGGCTCCCTTGCACGTTCCGACCGCACCGCCAAATATAATCAGCTCCTGCGCATCGAGCAGCAGCTCGGCAAGCAGGCGCTGTATGGTGGCAAGGCCGCACTGAAAGCGCTGGCATAAGCCAGCGCTTCGACTCGAGAAAAGACGGACAGGGGAGGATCGACATGAGCGACGGCAAGACCGGACTGCAACTGCGTTCGCTGCTGAAGAAGAGCTGCGAGCTGGAATTGTCCCTCGTGAATGTCCCGACCCCGGAGCCGGCCGACGATGAGGTCGTGGTTCGCGTCGAGGCGACACCGATCAACCCGTCGGACCTTGGACTCCTGATCGGGCCCGCCGACATGTCGGCCGCCAAGGCCTCCGGCACGAAGGAGATGCCGGTCATCACCGCGACGATGCCGGAGGCTGCGATGCGGATGATGGGAGCCCGGCTCGATCAGTCGCTGCCGGTCGGCAACGAGGGCGCCGGCACGGTGATCGGGGCCGGATCGTCGGATGCTGCGAAGGCGCTGATGGGCAAGACCGTATCGATGATCGGCGGCGCGATGTACACGCAGTACCGCGTGCTGAAGGTCCGCGACGTCATGGAGCTGCCGGCGGGCACCACGGCCGCGGACGGCGCGTCCTGGTTCGTCAATCCGCTGACCGCGCTCGGCATGACCGAGACGATGCGGCGGGAGAACCACAAGGCGCTCGTGCACACCGCCGCCGCCTCCAATCTCGGCCAGATGCTCAACAAGATCTGCATCAAGGACGGCATCGGCCTCGTCAACATCGTCCGGAGCAAGGAGCAGGCCGATATCCTGTACAAGATCGGCGCCAAGCACGTCGTGGATTCCAGCGCACCGAGCTTTACTGACGATCTCACCAATGCGCTGGTCGAGACCGGCGCCACGATCGCCTTCGATGCCATCGGCGGCGGCAAGCTGGCCAGCCAGATTCTGACCGCCATGGAAGTTGCCGCCAACAAGACGGCGAAGGAATACAGCCGCTACGGCTCCAACGTGTACAAGCAGATCTACATTTACGGCAGCCTCGACAACCGTCCGACCGAATTGAGCCGGTCGTTCGGACTGACCTGGGGCGTCGGCGGCTGGCTGCTGACGCCGTTCCTCCAGAACATCGGTCCGGCCGAGATCGGTCGCCTCCGCCAGCGCGTCGCGTCCGAGCTCAAGACCACCTTCGCCAGTCACTACACCAAGGTGGTGTCGCTGACCGAGGTGCTCGATCCCGCCAACATCGCGGTGTACGCCAAACGCGCCACCGGCGAAAAATTCCTCATCAACCCAAATAAATAATCGTGATCTGCGACCGCAGGTCACCGAAGGAAGGACTTGCCTTCTGAGCGAAGCCGGAGATTATTCCGCCGCCATTTGAACGCGGAAAAAACCGCGGGGCGCTCAGAAGGGGACCTCTCCATGACTGATCTCAATCGCCGTCATTTGCTCACAGGCGCCGCTGCACTCGGTGCGGCTGCCGTATCCGGCTTCGGGCCGACCGCGGCCAATGCCTCAGTGCCGCCGACCGGCACGCAAGCGCCGGGCTTCTATCGCTACAAGGTCGGCAGCTACGAGTGCACCTCGATCAATGACGGTGCGCGCACCTTCCCGATGCCGGATAAGTTCGTCGCCAACATACCGAAGGACGAGGCGCTGGCGGCGGGTGAGGCGGCTTACATGCCGAAGGGCATGGTCACGATTCCGTTCAACCCGCAGCTCATCAATACCGGCTCGAAGCTCGTCCTGATCGACACGGGAAACGGCATTGCCAATCTCGAGGCGAGCAAAGGCGCTGTCGGCCGCACATTGCAGAACCTCCAGGCTGCTGGCGTCGACCCCAAGAACGTCGACGTTGTGCTGCTGTCGCATATGCATGGCGACCACATCAACGGCATTCGCCTGGCCGACGGCGCGTTGGCCTTTCCGAATGCGGAGATCATGGTGCCCGGCAAGGAGTGGGAGTTCTGGGCCAGTGAGGAGAACGCTGCCAAGGCCGAGTCCAATCAGGCGCTGAAGAACAATTTCGCCAACGTGAAGAAGATCTTCGCTGGCCTCGAGTCCAAGGTGACGAAGTACGAGTGGGGCAAGGAGGTCGCGCCGGGCATCACCTCGATCGCAACTCCGGGTCACACGCCGGGCCACACCTCGTTCGCGGTCGCATCGGGCGATGCCAAGGTGCTGATCCAATCCGACGTCACCAACATCCCGGAATTCTTCCTGCGCAATCCCGACTGGCACGTGATTTTCGACATGGATGCAGCGATGGCGCAGGCGACGCGCCACAAGTTCTACGACATGGCGGCGGCGGAGAAAGCGACCGTGGTCGGCTTCCACTTCACGTTCCCGTCGGTCGGTCATGTCGTGAAGGACGGCGCCAAATACCGCCTGGTCCCGTCGGCGTGGAATCCGACGATCTGATCGGGGTTAGCCGTTCGTGCGAAAGATCGGGCCGCCGCTTGGCGGCCTGATTTGTTTGGAACGAATGTCTCGGATCAATCGTAGCCCGGATGGAGCGCAGCGTAATCCGCTACCAGCGTAGCTTGGGCAGGGTCCCGGATTGCGCCGCGCTCCATCCAGGCGACGTCCCAAACATCTGCTTTCGCGAAACACAGCGTTTCCAAATCGGGCCGGTTCATGCACTTGCATTAAATGATCCGGATCGCTTAAGTGCCGCCCGGCACTCCAGCTCAAGCCCTCAAGGACAATCCATGGCCTACAACATCGTCACGATCGCCGGCAGCCTGCGCAAGGACAGCTTCTCGCTGAAGATCGCCAATGCGCTGGCCAAGCTTGCGCCAGCCTCGCTCAAGCTCGAAGTCGTCACGCCGGCCGGCATCTCGTTCTTCAACCAGGACCTCGAGGGCGCGCCGCCCGCGGACTGGCTGGCCTTCCGCGACAAGCTCCAGAAGTCGGACGGCGTCATCTTCGTCACCCCCGAATACAATCGCGCCATCCCGGGCGTGCTGAAGAATGCCATCGACATTGCCTCGCGGCCCTATGGCAAGAGCTCGTTCAACGGCAAGCCGGTCGGCATCGTCTCGAACTCGCCGGGCCCGCTCGGCGGCGTCAGCGCCGCAAAGACTCTACAGAACATCCTGCCGGGCATTGCGGGCCCGATCATGCAGCAGCCGGAGATCTATCTAAACGCGGTCGGCGATGCCTTCGACGCCGGAGGTAACCTCACCAAGGACTCGCTGAAGCCCGTGCTCCAGGCCTATATCGACGCCTTCGCCGCGCATGTGACCAAGCACCACGGCTGAGGCGAAACACGCTCCGTCATGGCCGGGCTCGTCCCGGCCATCCACGTCTTTGCGGACACCAAGAACGTCGATGCTCGGGCCTTCGCCGCGCCGAAGCGGCTTCGGCCGCGCAGGCGGGGCAAAGCCCGGGCATGACGATCGTCGGCAGGGGCAATTAATACCGCCTTAACCAACCTGTCCCATCTTCCCAAGATGGTCTCCCGCGCGCGCCTGAAATCGATCCTGACCGGTCTTGCCCTCTACGCGATGGCGGCCGCCATCGTCGGCTATTTCGGCGTCAACGCCTATACTGGCAAATACGGCCTCAACGCCCGCCAGGAGCTCGACCAGGAGATCATCGCGCTGACCAGCGAACTGGCCCAGCTCAAGCGTGAGCGCGCCAGGAGCGAGCAGCGGGTGTCGCTGCTGCGGTCCGAGAGGATCGACCCCGACATGCTGGACGAGCGGGCGCGCTTCCAGCTCGACTACGTCAATCCGCGCGATCTCGTCCGGATGATCCCGGCGCATTAGCGCTTTCCGCAGCTTTCGAAACCGACAACGAAAGCCGCTGCCGAAATCCGACCACAGTGCCTTTCCTCCTGCGAAGGTCGTAAGTCCGGAACCGGGCGGCCGCCTTGACGGCAGTGCCGCGGCGGGCCCATGGCTTCTGGTGGCACTCTTCCGAAGTTGACGCAGATCAAGCGGGCAGGGCCGGCACGTTCTAGTCTGTCATCCGGAGGAAACAGTGATGAATGGGTCAATGCCCCGGCATCACGCGGCCCGTGTCGAGGCCGCCATCGCGTCAGGCCAGGCGGCACGATCCGCGCTTGTGGCCTCTTGGCGCCGTTCGTCCAGATTGCATCATCTCGATCCCGGCGGCCGCACCTCGCCGATGCGGCTGACCGAAGCCGAATTGCATCAGGCGCGCGAGCGCATCGCGCCGCTGCTGGCGGCGGCGCAAGGCGCGATGGACCGGCTCTATCAGGCCGTCGGCGCGAGCGGCTGCTGCGTGCTGCTCGCCGACGGCGAGGGCGTGCCGGTCGATCGTCGCGGCACAGCGGCGGATGATGCCACGTTTCAATCCTGGGGGCTGTGGACCGGTGCGCTCTGGAGCGAGGAGCACGAAGGCACCAACGGCATCGGCACCTGCCTCGTCGAGCAGCGTCCGCTGACGATCGACCGCGACCAGCATTTCTTCACCCGCAACACGCTTTTGAGCTGCACCGCCGTTCCGATCTACGACCATGAAGCGGCGCTTGCGGGCGTGCTCGACGTCTCCTCCTGCCGCGCCGATCGCACCGACGCGTTTTCCAGTCTGATCGCGCTTGCGACGGGCGAGGCGGCCAAGCGTATCGAGGCCGATCTGTTCCGCAGGGCGTTCAGCCATGCCCGCATCGTCTTGACCCAAGCTGCGGACGGTCAATGCGGAGGCCTCATTGCGGTCGATGCGGACGATCTCGTGATCGGCGCAACCCGCTCCGCCCGGGCTGCGCTCGGAATCGCGCCCGGCCGGGCCTTGCAGCCGGTGCCCGCAGCCGATCTGCTCGGCGGCGATACCGCGCGCGATCATCTCGCCGGCGGGCAGCGCGCGGTGGTGCAGCGGGCGCTACTTCGCGCCGGCGGCAATGTCTCGGCGGCCGCCAAGGCCCTCGGCGTCAGCCGCGCCACGCTGCACAGAAAGCTCAAGCGGTTCGAATTGAACCATTAGGCCGAGCCATTTCCCTGAAACTCTGCGCTCGAAATTCCGGTCTCGTGCCCCGGACGCAGCGCAGCGCGTCGCACTTGCGACGTGGTGCGCTGCAGAGCGGGGGCCCATGTCTCCGCATTCTCCCGTGCCGCCTGGGTCCCGGCTCTGCGCAGCAACGCGAAGAGCGTTGCAGCGCGTCCGGGACACGAGAATGCGCCGGGACACGAGTGTGTGTCGCAGAACTGCGACAGGTCGGCCCCGCCATCGCTCCCATCGGGGCTGACAGAAAACACCTCCCGCGACATCGTCCGCGCAAGTCGCGAGTCACGCGACGAATTGCGCAAACAGCAAACATCGGGAGTGATCAATGAACAAGGTGGAATTCCTCAGCGTCACCAAAGTTCCCTTTGCCGAACGCTATGACAACTTCATCGGCGGCAAATTCGTCGCGCCGATCTCCGGCAAATATTTCGACAATGCCTCGCCGGTGAACGGCCAGGTCGTCTGCAAGATCGCGCGCTCGGACGCGCAGGACGTCGAGCTGGCCCTCGACGCGGCGCATGCCGCCAAGGGCGCCTGGGGCCGTACCAGCGTCGCCGAGCGCGCCGCGGTCCTGAACCGGATCGCCGATCGCATGGAAGAAAATCTCGAGCGTCTCGCCATTGCCGAGACCTGGGACAACGGCAAGCCGATCCGTGAGACCCGCGCCGCCGACATCCCGCTCGCCATCGATCACTTCCGCTACTTCGCCGGCGTCGTTCGCGCCCAGGAAGGCTCGATCGGCGAGATCGACCACGACACCATCGCCTATCATTTCCACGAGCCGCTGGGCGTGGTTGGCCAGATCATCCCCTGGAACTTCCCGCTGCTGATGGCCTGCTGGAAGCTCGCCCCCGCGCTCGCCGCCGGCAATTGCGTCGTGCTCAAGCCCGCCGAGCAGACCCCGGCCTCGATCATGGTCTGGGCCGAGATCATCGCTGACATCCTGCCGCCAGGCGTCCTCAACATCGTCAACGGCTTTGGCCTCGAAGCCGGCAAGCCGCTGGCATCGAGCCCGCGCATCGCCAAGATCGCCTTCACCGGCGAGACCACGACGGGCCGGCTGATCATGCAATATGCCAGCCAGAACCTCATTCCGGTCACGCTGGAGCTCGGCGGCAAATCGCCGAACATCTTCTTCAACGACGTCACCGCCGAGGACGACGATTACTTCGACAAGGCGATCGAGGGCTTCGTCATGTTCGCGCTGAACCAGGGCGAGGTCTGCACCTGTCCGAGCCGCGCGCTGGTCCACGCCGACATCTATGACCGCTTCATGGAGCGGGCGCTGAAGCGCGTCGCCGCGATCAAGCAGGGCGACCCGCGCGATGCCGCCACCATGATCGGCGCGCAGGCATCCGGCGAGCAGCTCGCAAAAATCCTGTCCTACATCGACATCGGCAAGCAGGAGGGCGCCAAGGTGCTCGCCGGCGGCGGACGTGCCGAGCTCGGCGGCGATCTCGCCGGCGGCTTCTACGTCAAGCCGACCGTGTTCGAGGGCCACAACAAGATGCGAATCTTCCAGGAGGAGATCTTTGGCCCCGTGGTCTCGGTCACGACCTTCAAGAACGACGAGGAGGCGCTCGAGATCGCCAACGACACGCTCTACGGCCTCGGGGCCGGCGTCTGGAGTCGCGATGCCAACCGCTGCTACCGCTTCGGCCGGGCCATCCAGGCCGGCCGGGTCTGGACCAATTGCTACCACGCCTATCCCGCCCATGCGGCGTTCGGCGGCTACAAGCAGTCGGGCGTCGGTCGCGAGACCCACAAGATGATGCTCGATCATTATCAGCAGACCAAGAATCTCCTGGTCAGCTACAGCCCGAAGAAGCTCGGCTTCTTCTGATCGAGGTGCGGAGAGGGCGGCGCCATCTTGGCGCCGTCCGCTCCGAAGGCCCGGATCGGCATGGTCCATAGTTCTTGATCCGGCCACGAATCTGCACGCGCACGTGGCGCGCATAGATTTGTTGCCCGATCAGCGCCAAAGATTTTCCAATATTTCGGCCACGTTGCACTGCGGCATAATGAAAGTCGTGCCATGCCGCTGCGGTGCTTTCCAAGGGCGTTTGAGTTGGGTTAGAGAGGACGAAAGTTTTCTCTGACCCGGAATTCCCATGGCCGCACCCAAGAAAGCCGCCGCAAGCACTCCACAGGACAAGACCGACGGCGGTTCGCCCCCGGAATTCACGAAGGAGCAGGAGCTCAAGGCGCTCCGCGACATGCTCCTGATCCGGCGGTTCGAGGAAAAGGCCGGCCAGCTCTATGGCATGGGCGCGATCGGCGGCTTCTGCCACCTCTATATCGGCCAGGAGGCCGTGGTGGTCGGCATGCAGATGGCCCTGAAGCAGGGCGATCAGGTCATTACCGGCTATCGCGACCACGGCCACATGCTTGCCACTGGCATGGATGCCAACGGCGTCATGGCCGAGCTCACCGGCCGCCGCGGCGGCTATTCCAAGGGCAAGGGCGGCTCCATGCACATGTTCAGCAAGGAGAAGCACTTCTACGGCGGCCACGGCATCGTCGGCGCCCAGGTCTCGCTCGGCACCGGTCTCGCCTTCGCCAATCACTATCGCGGCAACGACAATGTCAGCGTCACCTATTTCGGCGACGGCGCGGCCAACCAGGGCCAGGTCTATGAGAGCTTCAATATGGCGGAGCTCTGGAAGCTGCCGGTGATCTTCGTCATCGAGAACAACCGCTACGCCATGGGCACCTCGGTCTCGCGCGCCTCGGCGCAGCAGGATTTCTCCAAGCGCGGCGCGTCCTTCAACATTCCCGGCAAGCAGGTCGACGGCATGGACGTCCGCGCCGTCAAGGCCGCCGGCGACGAAGCCGCCGCCTGGTGCCGGGCCGGCAAGGGTCCCTTCATCCTGGAGATGCAGACCTATCGCTATCGCGGCCACTCGATGTCCGACCCTGCAAAATATCGCACGCGTGAGGAGGTCGAGAAGGTCCGCCACGACCAGGACCCGATCGAGCAGGTGCGCAACCGCCTCCTGGCTGCCAAGGTCAGCGAGGCCGATCTCAAGGCGATCGACGCCGAGGTGCGCGACATCGTCAACGCGTCCGCCGATTTCGCCCAACATGATCCCGAGCCGGATGCCGCCGAGCTCTGGACCGACGTTTACCGCTGAACGCGCGCAAGCTTTCTTTTGGAGTCGATATGCCAATTCAAGTGCTGATGCCCGCGTTGTCGCCCACGATGGAGAAGGGCAACCTCGCCAAATGGCTGAAGAAAGAGGGCGAGACGATCAAGTCCGGCGATGTCATCGCCGAGATCGAGACCGATAAGGCGACCATGGAGGTCGAAGCGACCGACGAGGGGACGCTCGGCAAGATCCTGATCCCCGAGGGCACCGCCGACGTCGCGGTGAATACGCCGATCGCGACCATTCTCGCCGACGGCGAAAGCGCCGCCGATCTTGCCAAAGCGCCTGCACCGGCCGCGCAGAAGGCTGCCGAGTCCGCACCGCCCGCCGCGGCGAAGGCCGAGGCGCCCGCACCCAAGGCCGCTCCTGCGCCGCAGGCCGTCGCCGAGCCCGATCCGGAAGTGCCCGCGGGCACCGAGATGGTGACGCAGACCATCCGCGAAGCCTTGCGCGATGCCATGGCCGAAGAGATGCGCCGCGACGCCGACGTCTTCGTGATGGGCGAAGAGGTCGCCGAATATCAGGGCGCCTACAAGGTCACGCAGGGCCTGCTCCAGGAGTTCGGCGCCAAGCGCGTCATCGACACTCCGATCACCGAGCACGGCTTTGCCGGCGTCGGCGTCGGTGCCGCGATGACGGGCCTCAAGCCGATCGTCGAGTTCATGACCTTCAACTTCGCCATGCAGGCGATCGACCAGATCATCAACTCCGCGGCCAAGACGCTCTATATGTCCGGCGGCCAGATGGGGTGCTCGATCGTGTTCCGCGGGCCGAACGGTGCGGCTGCGCGCGTTGCCGCCCAGCACAGCCAGGATTATTCGGCCTGGTACTCGAACGTCCCGGGCCTCAAGGTCGTCGCACCGTTCTCGGCTGCCGACTACAAGGGTCTTCTGAAGGCCGCGATCCGCGATCCCAATCCGGTGATCTTCCTCGAGAACGAGGTGCTCTACGGCCACACCGGCGAGGTGCCGAAGCTCGACGATTTCGTGATCCCGATCGGCAAGGCCCGCATCGTGCGTTCTGGCAGCCATGTCTCGATCATCTCCTGGTCGAACGGCATGACCTATGCGCTGAAGGCGGCCGACGAGCTTGCCAAGGAGGGCATCGAGGCCGAGGTGATCGACCTGCGCACGCTGCGTCCGATGGACACCGAGACCATCATCAACTCCGTCAAGAAAACGGGGCGCGCCGTCACGGTGGAAGAGGGTTGGGCCCAGAGCGGCGTCGGCGCCGAGATTGCCGCGCGCATCATGGAGAACGCCTTCGATTATCTGGATGCGCCGGTTGCGCGCGTCTCCGGCAAGGACGTGCCGATGCCCTATGCCGCGAACCTGGAGAAGCTCGCGCTGCCCTCAGCGGCAGAAGTCGTCGAGGCCGCCAAAGCCGTCTGCTACAGGTAGACCATGGCGGGCCCGAAGGAGCAGCCACTTCCGCCCGACGTCATGACCCGCGACGACGCGGTCGAGATCCTGCGCGTGTTCGTGCTGGACGGCGGGCTGTCGATGGCGTTCCAGCGCGCCTTCGAGGAGCCCGACATGTGGGGCTTGCTGCTCGTCGATCTCGCCCGCCACGCCGCGCGCGCCTATGCGCGCGAGAGCGAATATACCGAAGAGGACGCGCTGAACCGGATCCTGGAGATGTTCCAGGCCGAGATCGAGCGTCCCACCGACACCGGCACCACGACGCCGCGCGGCAAGGGACACTGACCGTGGCGATCGAATCCCATCATTTCGATTTCATGCTGGAGGCGATCCGCGAGGCGGAGGCCTCGATCGCGCAGGGCGGCCTGCCGATCGGCGCGGTGCTGACGCGCGACAACAAGATCATCGCCCGCGGCCACAACAACCGCGTGCAGGAGAACAATCCGATCCTGCACGGCGAGATGAGCTGCCTGCGCGAAGCCGGCGCGATCTCGTTCCACGACACGGTGATGTACACCACGCTGTCGCCATGTTCGATGTGCGCCGGCGCGCTGGGGCTGTTCAAAGTCAAGCTCGTGGTGATCGGGGAATCCGTCACCTTCGAGGGATCCAAGGACATCCTCGACAAGTTCGGCGTCCCCTGGATTGACCTTGCCGACGATCGCTCCATCACCATGATGAAGAATTGGCGTTCCATCCCTGCCAATGAGCGCCTGTGGCAGGGCGACATCGGCAACTAAACCTGGTCTGTTCGTCTCCGCTGTCGGAGGCGACATTTTGCAAAGTTCTTCTTGAGGTCAGCATGCCCATCAACATCCTGATGCCCGCTCTCTCGCCAACGATGGAGAAGGGCAACCTCGCCAAGTGGCTGAAGAAGGAAGGCGACAAGGTCAAATCCGGCGACGTCATCGCCGAGATCGAGACCGACAAGGCGACGATGGAGGTCGAGGCCATCGACGAGGGCACGATCGCCAAGATCCTGGTGCCCGAGGGCACGCAGGACGTCCCGGTCAACGACGTGATCGCGGTGCTCGCTGGCGAAGGTGAGGACGTGAAGGCTGCGGGTGCCGCCAAGCCCAGCGCTTCGGCCGCACCTCCGAAAGCTGCGGAGGCTCCCGCTGCGGCGCCTGCTCCCGCAGCTGCGCCTGCCGCTCCCAAAGCCGCGCCGCCGGCTGCTGCACCTGCGCCGCAGGCCGCCGCACCGGCCGCGCAGAGCAACGGCCAAGGTGGTCGCGTGTTCTCCTCGCCGCTGGCGCGGCGTCTCGCCAAGGACGCCGGCATCGACGTGGCGATGGTATCAGGCACCGGCCCGCACGGCCGCGTCGTCGCGCGCGACGTCGAGCAGGCCAAGTCGGGCAAGGGCCTCAAGGCGCCTGCCGCGGCACCGTCCGGTGCGCCCTCGATCGCGCCCACCATGTCGGACAAGCAGATCCTGTCGCTGTTCGAGCCCGGCTCCTACGACATCGTCCCGCATGACGGCATGCGTCGCACCATTGCCCAGCGCCTGACCGCATCGATCCAGAACGTCCCGCACTTCTACCTGACCATCGACTGCGACATCGGCAAGCTGCTCGCTGCGCGCGAGGAGATCAACGCTGCCGCGCCGAAGGACAAGGAGAAGAAGCCGCTCTACAAGATCTCGGTCAACGACTTCGTCATCAAGGCGATGGCGGTGGCGCTGCAGAAGATCCCGAACTGCAACGTGAGCTGGACCGAAAGCGGCATGGTCAAGCACCACCATTCCGACGTCGGCGTCGCCGTGGCGATGCCGGGCGGCCTGATCACGCCGATCATCCGCAAGGCCGAGACCAAGACGCTGTCCACCATCTCGAACGAGATGAAGGATTTCGCGGCGCGCGCCCGTTCGCGCAAGCTGAAGCCTGAGGAATACCAGGGCGGCACCACCGCGGTCTCCAACCTCGGCATGTACGGCATCAGCCACTTCACCGCCGTGATCAACCCGCCGCATGCGACCATCCTGGCGGTCGGCACCAGCGAGGAACGACCTGTGGTGCGCGGCGGCAAGATCGAGATCGCGCACATGATGAGCGTGACCCTGTCCTGCGATCACCGCGCCATCGACGGCGCGCTCGGCGCCGAGCTGATCGGCGCGTTCAAGCAGCTGATCGAAAACCCCGTCATGATGATGGTCTGACGCGGCGGCAGAGGGCGCAATTTTGCATGTCCGTACCCGCTGGCCATGGATATCGCTGCTGCTCGGAGCCGTCGTCGCGCTCAACCCGATCGGGCTCGATTTTCTGCACTCTGCGTTCTTTGCCGGTGAGCAGCTGGCACGGAACATCGCCCAGCCCATCGTGCTCATTGCTCTGGCCGTCATGGTCCTGGCGCTGATGCTCGAATGGCTGGTGAGGTCTTTTCTGGTCAAGCGCCGCGCCCGCGGCGCCTCTTGAGTTGAACGGGAGCCGCCATGGCCGACACATCCTTCGACATCATCATCATCGGCTCCGGTCCCGGCGGCTATGTCACCGCGATCCGCGCCGCTCAGCTCGGCTTCAAGGTCGCGATCGTCGAGAAGTCGTATCTCGGCGGCATCTGCCTGAACTGGGGCTGCATCCCCACCAAGGCGCTGCTGCGCTCCGCCGAGATCTATCACTACATGCAGCACGCCAAGGACTACGGCCTCTCTGCGGAGAAGGTCTCGTTCGACCCGAAGGCCGTGGTGCAGCGCTCGCGCGGCGTCTCCAAGCGGCTGAACGACGGCGTCGGCTTCCTGATGAAGAAGAACAAGGTCAGCGTGATCTGGGGCGCGGCATCGATCGACGCGCCCGGCAAGGTCACCGTGAAGAAATCCGACGTCGAGGCGCCGAAGGGCACGCTGGGCGAGGGGAGCTATCAGGCCAAGCATATCATCGTCGCGACCGGCGCGCGTCCGCGCGTGCTGCCGGGGCTCGAGCCCGACAAGAAGCTGGTCTGGACCTATTTCGAGGCGATGGTGCCGGAGCGGATGCCGAAGTCGCTGCTCGTGGTCGGCTCCGGTGCGATCGGCATCGAGTTCGCCTCGTTCTTCCACACCATGGGCTCGGACGTGACGGTGGTCGAGGTGCTGCCGCAGATCCTGCCCGTCGAAGACGCCGAGATCGCAGGTCTTGCGCGCAAGCGGCTGGAGAAGCAGGGCATCAAGATCATGTCCTCGACCAAGGTGACCAAGCTGGAGAAGAAGGCCGACAGCGTCGTCGCCACCATCGACGATGGCAAGGGCAAGCCTGTCACGACCGAGTTCGAGCGCGTGATCTCGGCGGTCGGCGTCGTCGGCAATATCGAGAATCTCGGCCTGGAAAAAATCGGCGTGAAGACCGACCGCGGCGTCATCGTGATCGACGGCTACGGCAAGACCAACGTCCCCGGCATCTATGCGATCGGCGACGTCGCGGGGCCCCCGATGCTCGCCCACAAGGCCGAGCATGAGGGCGTGATCTGCGTCGAGGCGATCAAGGGCCTGCATCCGCATCCCATGGACAAGAACCTGATCCCGGGCTGCACCTATTGCCAGCCGCAGGTCGCCTCCGTCGGCCTGACCGAAGCCAAGGCCAAAGAGAGCGGCCGCGAGATCCGTGTCGGCCGCTTCCCCTTCGTCGGCAACGGCAAGGCGATCGCGCTCGGCGAGGACCAGGGCCTGGTCAAGGTCATCTTCGACAAGAAGACCGGCCAGTTGCTCGGCGCCCACATGGTCGGTGCTGAAGTGACCGAGCTGATCCAGGGCTACGTCGTCGCCATGAACCTGGAGACCACGGAAGAAGAGCTGATGCACACAGTGTTCCCGCATCCGACCCTGTCGGAGATGATGAAGGAAGCCGTGCTGGATGCGTATGGGCGGGTGTTGAATATCTGATGGATGAGCCAGCGGGCTGTGGGACCCGTCATCCTGAGGTGCGAGGCCAGCGGTGCATAGCACGGCTGGCCGAGCTCGAAGGATGAAGGGCCGAGCTGCAGCAGCCGGGCTCGTCGCCCTTCGAGGCCTCCGCTTCGTTCCGGCGCCTCAGGGTGACGGGTTTGATAGAGAAATACGAAAACAAGAAGAGGGAATGAACCCATGCACGACAACGACAACCTCACCATCGAACGCCCGACCTTCGTCACCCATCTCGAATGCGCGATGGAAGGCGATCACTACGCGGCCGACCAGATCCACAACCTCTCCAAGGCGGGCAAGCCGCTGCTCGTCCGCTACGACCTCGCGGGCGTGAAGAAGGCGCTGACCAAGGACGCGCTGGCGCAGCGGCCCGGCGACATGTGGCGCTACCGCGAGCTGTTGCCGGTGCGCAAATGCAAGGACATCGTCTCGCTCGGCGAAGTCACCACGCCCCTGATCCGGCTGCCGAAGCTCGGCAAGAAGCTCGGCGGCGGCGAGATCATCGTCAAGGACGAGGGACGGCTGCCGACCGGTTCGTTCAAGGCGCGCGGTCTCGTGATGGCCGTGTCGATGGGCAAGGCGCTCGGCATCAAGCACATGGCGATGCCGACCAACGGCAATGCCGGCGCGGCGCTCGCGGCCTATGCGACGTCCTGCGGCATCAAGACCACGATCTTCTGCCCGGCCGATACGCCGGAGGTGAACGTCAGCGAGATCGAGCTGCAGGGCGCGACCGTCTACCGCGTCAACGGCTATATCGATGATTGCGGCAAGATCGTCGGCGAGGGCAAGGCAAAAGTCGGCTGGTTCGACACCTCGACCTTGAAGGAGCCGTACCGCATCGAGGGCAAGAAGACGATGGGCCTCGAGCTCGCCGAGCAGCTCGGTTGGGACGTGCCCGACGTGATCTTCTATCCGACCGGCGGCGGCACCGGCCTGATCGGCATGTGGAAGGCGTTCGACGAGCTCGAGAAGATCGGCTTCATCGGCTCAAAACGCCCGCGCATGGTCGCGGTGCAGGCCTCCGGTTGCGCGCCGATGGTGCGGGCCTATGACGCCGGCACCGAGCATGCGACGCGCTGGGAGGACGCTCACACCATCGCGTCCGGCATCCGCGTGCCGCAGGCGATCGGCGATTTCCTGATCCTGCGCGCGGTGCGCGAGAGCAAGGGCTTTGCCATCGCGGTCGACGATGACAAGATTTCGTCGGCGCTGAACGAGGTCGCGCGCGAGGAGGGGCTGCTGCTCTGCCCCGAGGGCGCCGCCACCTACGCCGCCTACAAGGACAGCCTCGCCGACGGCCGCGTCTCGAAGGATGACCGCGTCATGCTGTTCAATTGCGCGACCGGCCTGAAATACCCGCTGCCGCCCGTCACCCGCACGCTCGACCGTCACAAGCCGATCGACTACACGCAGTTCTAGCTTGCTTCTCCCTCGCCCCGCTTGCGGGGAGAGGGTTGGGGTGAGGGGGAGTCTCCGCGGGGGCGGTGACAGCTGAACTTGCGAAGACTCCCCCTCACCCGAATTGCTTCGCAATTCGACCTCTCCCCGCAAGCGGGGCGAGGTGAAGAAAAACAAGAACGACATCGCTGGGGAGAAGACAATGACGAAGGCCGTCTGGGCTGCGCTGTTTGCTATTCTCGCTGTGACCGGCGCCGCGCGCGCCGATGACTATCCCTCCCGTCCCATCACCATCATCGTGCCCTTCTCGGCCGGCGGCCCGTCGGATGCGATGGCGCGTGTGCTCGCCGAGCGGATGCGAACTGCGCTCGGCCAGCCCCTCGTGGTCGAGAACGTCACCGGGGCGGGCGGGTCGATCGGCGTCGGCCGTGCCGTGCAATCGCCGCCGGACGGCTACACCATCTCCTTCGGCCATCTCGGCACCCACGTCGCCAATGGCGCCGTCTACAAGCTCAAATACGACCTCGTGGCCGACCTCGAGCCGGTGGTGCTGCTGCCGAGCAATCCGATGATCGTCGTCAGCAAGAACGCGGTGCCGGCGACCTCGCTGAAAGAGCTGATCGAATGGCTGAAGTCACGCCCGTCGCCGCCGACAGCGGGCACTGCCGGCGCGGGCTCCGGCAGCCATATCGCCGGCGTCTATTTCGAGAGCGTATCCGGCATCAAGCTGCAATACGTGCCGTATCGCGGCACCGCGCCCGCGTTGAACGATCTCATCGCCGGTCAGATCGACGTCATCGTCGACCAGACGTCCAACTCGATCGCGCAGGTCCGCGCCGGCACCATCCGCGCCTACGCCATCACCGACAGCAAGCGCCTGTCCTCGGCGCCCGAGATCCCAACCGCGGAGGAGGCGGGTCTGAAGGGCTTCAACATGACGCTGTGGTCGGGCATGTGGGTGCCGAAGGGCACGCCGAAGGAAATCGTTGCCAAACTCAATGCTGCGGCGGTGGAGGCGCTGAACGATCCCGCCGTGAAGAAGCAGCTCGAAAGCCAGGGGCTGGAGATGACGCCCAAGGATCAGCTCACGCCGGAAGCGCTCGGCACCCGCCAGAAGGCCGAGATCGCCAAATGGTGGCCGATGATCAAGGCGGCGAACATCAAGGTGGATTGAGCACTTCGCAAGGCCGCGGGTTGTCCTGGCCGTGGGATTCCGGCGCCGCCGCATCACATCGTGGCGTCACCGGGGTCCGACAGTGCGGTCTCCAGGCACTGCATCAGGGCTGGCGTCGAAAATGGCTTGGCGAGAAAGCAGATCGCGCCGGCCCTGAGTGCGCGGTCGCGTACGGACTCGTCCGGAAAAGCCGTCATGAAGATGAAAGGCGTGACGTGCCCGAGACCGCGCATGTGCGTCAACAGCTCGACGCCGCCCATGACCGACATCTGCACGTCCGTGATCACGCAGCAGGTCGTCTCAAGTTCGGCGGATTGGAGAAATTCGTGAGCCGAGCCAAAGGTGTGGACCGTATACCCGCGCGACGTCAGGAGGTTGTTCGTCGCAAGACGAACGGAGGGATCATCATCAATGACGGAAATGATCGAAGACGCTGACAATATGGTCGCTCCTGCACGGGGAGCCGCCGGCCGCGATTCAGCCGCTTGGGGGAAGGTGGGCCACCGGAGCGAGATTGGAAAGCATACTTAGGTTTGCAGATGACCCCTGTTGCGCGGGATTCCGAGCGCGTCGGTCATTCTGACGAGGTCCGCCAACGACTTCGCTGCCATTTTCCGCATGATCTGGCCGCGATAGATCTTCACTGTGATTTCAGCCAATCCCAGCTCGGCGGCGACTTGCTTGTTCATCAGGCCGGATGCAACCAGGGCGAGCACATCGCGTTCGCGCGCCGTCAGCCCCTCGTAACGGGATCGCACGCCCGAGATCGACTGCTCGGCATCGCGCCGCTTGCGATCGCGTTCGATCGCAGCCTGCACCGCATCCAGCATGTCCTGGTCGCGCACCGGCTTGGTCAGAAAATCTACGGCACCGCTCTTCATGGCTCTTACGGTCATGGGAATATCGCCGTGACCGGTGATGAAGATAATGGGCGTGTGAATATTGGCTTTGGCGAGGTCCGCCTGGAGGTCGAGGCCACTCAAGCCTGGCAGGCGGATGTCGAGCACGAGGCAACTGGGGACAGCAGGCGGTTTGGCTTCCATGATCTCCGCCGCCGAACTGAAGGCTTCGACCTTGAGACCGACCGATTGAAAGAGATTGGTGAGCGCACGGCGCATCGACGGATCATCATCGACGATCAGGACGATCGGATCAGCGGCGCTCGCCTGGGCCTGCTTGGCATGATCAGTCACGACGTGTCCTTGTGTGGCAAGGGCAGGGCGATCTGGAATGTTGCACCACTCCCTTCATTTTGAATGGCCGAAAGCCGGCCCGCATGAGCCTCGATGATCGATCGGCAGATCGAGAGTCCCATTCCGAGACCGCCCGATTTCGTCGTGAAGAAGGGGTTGAAGATGCGTTCCTTGACGTCTTTGCCAAGGCCGACACCGCGGTCCGTCACGGTGAGGAGCAGGCGATCGTCGTCCGTCCGGCTCGAGCGGATCGCCAGCTCGCGCGGGCGGTCGACATTGGCATGCATGGCTTCGATGCCGTTCACCACCAGGTTGATCAGCACCTGCTGCAGCTGGATCCGGTCGCCGCAAATCCTGGGCAGGTCGGACGCCAACTCCATTCGCACCGACACGGCATGGATCGCCAGCTCGCGCCGAACCAGCGCCACTGCCTCCCTGACGACCTGGTTGATGTCGAGTGGAGCCATTTCGATCTCGGTCTTCTTCGCAAGCGCTCTGATCCGGCGGATCACCTCGCTTGCCCGGTTGGCGTCCTCGACAATCCATTCTGCGGAACGGCGCGCGGCCTTCAGGTCGGCGGGGTCGCGGTCAAGCCAAGCGATGCAAGCGTCCGCATTGGAGATCACCGCGGCAATGGGCTGGGTGATTTCGTGGGCAATCGAGGTGGTCAGTTCGCCGAGCGTCGTGACGCGGGTGACGTGGGCGAGCTCGCCTTGCGCCTTGCGCAGCGCCTCTTCCGCCTGCTCGACGCGGATTGCCGCCGTGACGTCGCTGCTGACGCCGCGATAGCCGAGAAAATTGCCTGCCGCATCATGGAAAGGCTTGCCGCTGGTCCGAACGTAGATTGGAGATCCGTTGCCATCCCTGCTGCGGTAGATCAGATCGCGGAACGCAACGTGGGCATCGAGCGCCGCGCGATGCTGCTCCCATTTCTCCGGCTCGAACTCGGCGTCGGGCGGAATGTCCCAGCGGGTCAGGCCGATCAGGCCCTTCGGCGCCGCGCTGGAGGTTTCGGCATGCTCCGATATCCTGGTGATGCGGTGGTCCGGCCCGGTCTCCCAGAACCAGTCGGATGCGGTTTCGGCATAGTCGCGGAATCGCTGTTCGGATGTCTTGAGCTCGTCGAACGCCTTATGCAGCGCATCTTTCGCCGCGAACTGCTCGGTGACGTCCACGTGCGTGCCGATGATTTCCATCACCTCGCCGTCGCGGCCGATCACGGGATGTCCCTCGCTGTGGACGCGTCTGATCGAGCCGTCGGGGCGCACAATCCTGAAGTCGATCTGGAAGGGCTGCTTTTGCCTGACAGCTTCACGTTCCACCTCGACAATCCGCCGAAAGTCCTCCGGCAGGATACGTTGCTGAAAAGCCCGGGCCGGGAGATCGGTCTGGTCCGGCTCAAACCCGAACAGTCGGTACAGTTCAGTCGACCGGTAGGCGAACTCCTGACGATGAACGTCCCAGGCCCAGCTGCTCGTATGGCTGAGGCGTTGGGCTTCGGCCAAATAGGCTTCGCTGCGACGCAGCCTCTGTTCCGCTTCCTTCGCAATCGTGACATCGGTCACCGCCCCGACGAACTCGATGCGCCCGGATGGGTGCCGCACGGCGCGCGCCACGGAATGGAGATATTTGATCGATCCGTCGGGCATCAGCAGGCGGTATTCGTGGTCGAAATCCTCCGCCAGCCGGTAGGCCCGATCAAGGGTGCTGCGGACTGTGTCGCGATCTTCCGGATGGATGCGCTGAAAGGCGAAGTTCAGGGTCGGCTTCGTCGCAAGGTCGCATTGGAAGATGCGGAAAGTCTCCCTCGACCAGACCGCCTCGCCGGTGGCGAGGTTCAAGCCGAAGCTGCCGGTGTGGCTCAATTCCTGGGCCTGGGCGAGGTAGGCCTCGCTCTGTCGCAGCGCATCCTCGGTCTCCTTGCGCTGGGTGATGTTCTCGCACGCGACCAGCAGGATCGGCGTGCCGTCGCCGCGCAGCATCGCCTTGGCGTTCTCGCGGACCCAGAGCACCGACCCGTCCTTCCGGAACTTGCGAATCTCCCAGGTATGCGACTGGTCCACGGTCGTGAGGCACAAAGCGACGCATTGACGAACGAAGTCGTGGTCTTCCTCGAAGAAGACGTTCAGCACGGATTGGCCGATCAGCTCGGCCGTCGTGTAGCCCAGTTGTGCGGCGCCAAACGTATTCACGTTGAGCACCGTTCCGGCCGGATCGACCATGAAGTACATGACCGGGTTGTGCTCGAACACCTCGCGCCATTGCTTCATGGCGTCACGCAGATCGGCGTTCTGCCGCGAGGCCTCAGCGACCGCTGACCGGTCCTTCTCGCCGTTGCCGAATGATCGAAGCGCCGCAAGGCCGCCGAGCAGGAATTGTGCGGCCGAAGTCCCGATTTTCGTGATCTGGCCAGGCATCATCGCAAGCGTCCCGGCGCGCCAGCGTCAAGGCGAGTAGAGCACTTTGCCCGAACAGGAGCAATTGGCTCCGACCAAAGTCGGATTGCCGGCAAAACTCCCGGTTGCCGTGCAGCTTGCGGGCGTTGCTCCGTCTCGTTGCGCGGGCGGGCAGAGGTCCGCAAAACTACGGCCCAAACCTACGTATAGCTCGCACAACCCTAGTTCTAGCGCGCATTTACCTCCGTACAATTGAGTGATGCGTTGCAGCCGCCTAGTTTTGCAGCCAATCGAGAGGAGACGATTGCGGAGCACAAATTGCTGAAAGGCTCCGGGGGGTGTTGCCCCCAAAGAGCCAGGCTCTGCATCCGCCCCCTGACTTGCCGATGAATTGGCAGTCACGATTGAGAAGCCGCATTTTCCGTGACGACCGTGGCGACCCGTGCTTGCGCACAAGGAAGCCGGGACCCCTAAGAGGTCAAGAGGAGAGGATGATGTGCGATAGCCCCGACTACTCCGAGCGCCGTCCCGAGTCCAAAGGCTGTGCTGTCTGCGCGGCGAAGTTTGGCCTGATCCGATACTATTCCTGGCGGACGCCGGTCTGCTCGAGGAAATGCCTCGACCGGTTCAGGGCGCGCCGCGAGCGCGACCGTCGCTGGTTGTTCCGATATCAGGCGGCCTGAGGACCAGCCGCCGCGTCTGCCACCTCAGGCAATTTCTTCGTCGGGAGGCTGCGTTGAACCGTACCTGCAAGCTCCTGTTGGCGATCGCGCTGCCACTTTCGCTGGTGACGGGCGTGGAGGCCGACGAAGCCGGACCGGATGGTTCACATCGTCACCATCCGCCTCAGGATCAACTGCTGCACGAGAAGTTCTATTCGAGCTGGCACATGCCGGACAATCCGGTTCTGAGCTGCTGCAACAACGCCGATTGCTACCCGACCGAGATTCGCTACGTCGACGGCAGGATCTACGCGCGGCGCCGGGAAGACGGCAAATACATCCTGATCCCGTCGCAGAAGGTCGAGCGCAACAGAGACAATCCCGACGGCCGCAACCATATCTGCGCGCCACCGCCGTCCGCCTCTCTGGTCGACCTGGTCTACTGTTTCGCGTTGGGAGGTGCCACGTGAGATTCATATTGGTGAACGGCAGAACCCCGTTCCGCAAGACGTCGTGCCTTTGGTGCTGCGAGGAGATCGATGGTGGCTATTTGCGCGACGCCAGGACGCTGCTGCGCTACTGCGGCTACGACTGCTACGCACTTCATCACGAGGCCGCGCCGTTGATCGAGGGACGTACGCGGGCGGCATCTTGAGTAGTCGGGCTGGCAGAACGCATTCGGCAGGAGAGGACACGGCATTGAGATTCATGCTCGTCAATCAGGAACATCCCGGCCACGGCGGCGTCTGCCGCGCATGCGCCCGGCCGCTGGGTGCGAGTTACGTCCGTCATGTGTCCAAGCAGGAGCGGTATTGCGACTACGGTTGCTACCGTCAGCAGACGGCCATGGACATGCTGTGGCCCGGCAGCTCGCTCGAGACGATCGCGGCGCTGGCGGCGATCTCGAGCTGGAGCTGGATGATTCAGATCGGCGCGCTGTCGCGCGCATTGGCCGAGGCATATCTGCGCGAGTACGACCTTCTGACGACGGAAGGAGGTGACGGCTAGCTCGATGACGGCCGCGCAGAAAAGTCGGCCGCAGTCCCGCGTCCAGCCCGCGCCGCGTCCAGCCCCGGCGGCGGCGAGGCTAGGGTGAGGGGGCTGCGGCCGATCCCGTTGGTGCCGCGCTCACTTCCTGCGTCGTGACGCGCTGGTCGGACTTGCCGGCGACCATGCTGCTGCCCTCGAACCGTGCGCGGTACACCAGCACGTTCTCCATCACGCGCTGGACGTAGTTGCGCGTCTCCGACAGCGGGATGCGCTCGACCCAGTCGACCGGATCGACGTTGGGATCCCTGGGGTCGCCGCGGGCCTGCACCCATTCGCGCACGCGGCCGCGGCCGGCATTGTAGCCGGCAAACGTCATGATCTGGTTGCCGCGATATTCCGACAGGAGCGCGCTGAGCTCGGCCGCGCCCATTTGCGTGTTGTAGACGGGATCTGAGACCATCTTGTCCCAGTCGTAGGTCAGGCCAAAGCGCTTGGCGGTGTCGCGGCCGGCTTCAGGTGTCACCTGCATCAGCCCGACCGCATTGGCCGGCGACTTGTCGCGCTGGTCGAACGAGCTTTCGGTGCGCGCCACCGAATAGATCACGCTGGTCTCGATCGCGGGCGCGACCTGCTGGTGCTCGGGGATGCCGATGGTCGGAAAAGCGTAATGGTCGAGCGCGAGCCCGCGCGCCAGCGCCGACTTGCCGACCTCCAGCATCACGCGCGCATCGCGGCGCTGTCCGGCGAGTTCGCCGAGGCCCTCGAGGGCCGCGACGTCGGTGCTCTCCTTCGCGAAATCCTCGGCGTAATAGAACACCGTGTCGCGCTCGCCGATGCCGTAGAGCATGTCGGCAGCGCGCACGCGCTCGTCTGCAGGCGGGGTGTCGAGCGCGGCCAGCACGGGCGAGGGCGGTCGCAGCTCGATGCGATCGAGGCCGAGCTTGGCGCGCGCAAGCTGGCCGTAATAGGCGGTCGGATAGCGCGCGGCCGCCCGGTAGCTCATGCGAGCATCGGCCACAGCACCCATCGCCTCGGCGGCACGGCCGCGCCAGTAATGGGCACGCGACAGCGCGATCGGATTGGCCGAGCCTGCATCGATGGCGGCGAAGTGCACCATGGCCGCCTGGGGATCATTCAGGAAACGCAGAGCGATCCAGCCGCACATGAAATGATAGTCGACGCGGTAGACTTCCTTCTCGGGCACCGCGGCGGTGCGCACCACGTCATACGCCGTTTTGAACTTGCCCTGGTCGAGCAGCTTGCGCGCGAGCATGCGACGCTCGCGCCACCAGGCGTCGGTGTCCTGCGCGGCCATGGTGTCGGGCGCGGCGGCCAGGATCACCTCGGCGGCGTCGTCGATGCGGTCCTTCTGGAGGTGCCATTGGGCGCGGCACAGCACATAGCCGAGATCGCGGCGCGCTTCAGTCGGTACGTCCTCGAGATAATCCTTGGCCTTGCTGGCCTTGCCGGTGACGGCGGCGCAGGCCTTGACGATCGCGAGCTCATCCTCGCCGAGCCGTTTCGCGGCGCGCCGCGCAGCCGCATAGTCCTTGGCGCCGAGCCGCTTGTCCATGCGGGCGCGATGATCTTCGGAGTTGAGCAGATCGCGGAACGCCTCGTAGGAATCCTCCTCGCTCCGCTCGGACAATTCGTCGGTGCGCCAGGCCTCGCGCACGAGCCGCGCGGCCCTGTCGGCGTCGCCTTCAGCGAGCAGCACGCGGGCGAGGGCGAACTTGCCCTTGGCGCTGGTCGGGCGGTCCATGGTGAATTTGTGCACGGTGGCCGCGTCCGCCTTCTCCTGCCACAGCCGCGCCTCGGCGCGGCGGCGAAGCAGGGCGCTGCTCGGCCAACCCGGATTGGCGGCGAGGAAGGCGGCATAACGCTTGAAATTGGCGGTGCTCTCGGAATGGCGCAGCATGAACCAGTCGGCGAGCTTCTGTCCGGCGGGATCAGCGATGCGGTCGCGCGCCGCGCTCGCATCATCCGTCTTGCCCTTGCGCGCGAGGTCGATCGCATCCTTCAGCGCGGCGAGGTCCCCGGTGAGGGGCGGGGCGGCCGGCTTCTCGGACGGCTCGTCGCCGGTCTTCTTCGACTTGCGCTTGGCCTCGGCATGCTTGCCATGGCGCGATTTCACCGCGCCGGCTTTCGCCTCATGCGACTTCTTCGGCGCGGACGATTTGTGGCTGCTCTTGGCCGCCAGCTCGGTCGGAACGAGGGCCATTGCGGCCACGGCAACGAGACACGCGAGCGAGCGTAGGCACTGGTTCATCCCATGGTCCCCCTGCGAAACCACTACAAACCAAGGTCCGCGACGACATGCGGCTTGAGAATCAACGACATCGAGAACGATGCCACGGCATCGTTTCGCATTCCTCACGCTGTCGCAACAATGCGGCGAAATACGGATGTGACCAGGGAACTTCGGCTGGGGAGCAAAGGTCAGCTTCTTTAACCTTTGTTAACGATAGGCCTGCGCGATGGCCGCGCCTGGTTCAGGGCGTCAGGAGGAACCAGATTGCGCGTGTTCCCGCAGCCCGATCCGGTGTATGGAGTTCCCTTGCTCCTTCCCTTTTGGCCTTTGTCCTTGCAGCTATGCCGATTTTCAACCAGTCGATCAGGCGCAAGATCGTCGGTATCGCCCTCGGATTGATCGTCCTGATGCTGGTCACCTCGATCCTGTCGATGGTGATGTCGAGCCAGGTCGGCGTCCTGCTCGACGAGCTGACCAACCGCTACATTCCCGCCTACAGCCATCTGGCCCGCGCCAACATCCGCTCGCTGGAGCGGGGGCTGGCGCTACGGCGGATGGTCATGACCAAAATGGAGTCACCGTCGGACGAAGAGGCCTATGCGGCGCGCCTTCGCGAGTTCGAGACATCCGATCGCAAGATCGAGGAGGAGGCCGAGGCCGCGCGTTCGCTTGTCAACGCGATCATCGACGACCCCAGGACGTATTCCGACAATGCCGCGCTGGGACGGATCGATATTCGCATCGAGACCGCCGTCACCGAGCTGCGGCGCGATCTGAACGAGGACCATGCAAAGCTGCTCAAGCAGGTCGACGCCAGGCAGATGGCCGAGGCCCGCGGCACGCTGGAACACATCGACGTGCTACGCGATCAGTTCAACCGCAAGGTCGATGCGATCCGCGCCGACATGCTGACGCAGGTGTTCTTCTCGACGTCGCAGGTGATCAGCCGCCAGCATCAGGCGATCGTCGTTTCGGGTGTCGTGACCCTGCTCGCGGCGATCGTCGGCTTTGCCTTTGCGCTCCTGGTGTCCAGCGGCATCACGCGCCCGGTGCGGCTGCTGCTCGCCGGCACCCGCGAGGTCGAGGCCGGCCGCTTCGACAAGACCATCACCGTCTCCACGCAGGACGAGATCGGCGAGCTCGCCGCGGCCTTCAACCGCATGACCGAGCAGCTCAGGCACAACGAGCGCATCCGCGAGACCTTTGGCCGCTACATCGATCCCAAGGTGGTGCAGGGGCTTATCGACCGGCCCGAGGTCGCGATCGACGGCGAGCGCCGGGTCATGACCATCATGTTCTGCGACATGAGCGGCTTCACCTCGATGAGCGAGGGCATGACCCCGCGTGGCCTCGTCAGGGTGATGAACCACTATTTCACGGTGATGTCCGGACCGATCAGGAGCAATCGCGGCATCATCGACAAATATATCGGCGACGCCATCATGTCCTATTGGGGCCCGCCCTTCATCGAGGAGGACGAGCAGGCGCTCCTGGCCGGCATCGCCGCAACCGAGATGGTCGACCAGGTGCCCGCGCTGCAGAAGCAGCTGCCCGACCTGCTCGGCATCCGCGCCATGCCGGCGCCGTGTGACCTGCGGATCGGCATCGCCACCGGCGAGGTCCTGACCGGCAGCATCGGCTCCGAGCTGATGATGAGCTTCACCGTGATGGGCGACGCCGTGAACCTGGCCTCGCGGCTGGAGGCCGTCAACAAGGTCTACGGCACCCGCATCCTGATCTCGCTGGCCACGGCTGATGCGATCGGAGCGCGGCTCGAATTGCGCGAGATCGATCGTCTGGCGGTCGCCGGCCAGAGCGCGCCGCAGCCGATCTTCGAGGTGATGGCGCAGGCGGGCGCGCTCACCGCCGCGCAGGACAGCCTGCGCACGCATTATGCCGAAGCGCTCGCCGCCTATCGGGCCCGCCGCTTCGACGAGGCGCGCGCCGCCTTCAACGCCGCGCTCGAAGCCGTCCCCGGCGACGGCCCCTCGCGCACGATGCTCGGCCGCATCGCGCAATTCGAGGCCAAGCCGCCGGAAGAGGGGTGGGACGGCGCCTGGCGGCTGGAGCAGAAATAGCCGTTTTTGTTGGGCCGGCCCGCCCTGTCCGGAAAAAACGTTTCTACTTGATAACGATGTTCGCCGTGACCTATTTCCCGGGCTTAGGTTGGATGTCCTTGAGGCGTTTGACGGGGACACGCCGATGACGGAACTTCAGGACAGGCTGGAACGGTTCGAGACGCTCACCGCCGAATGCGAGCTGATCGCCAAGCTCGCCACCGACAGCACCAAGCGCGAGTTCTATCTGAAACTCTCGGAACAGTACCGTCAGCTGGCGGTGGACATGCGGCAGGCGATCGCGACCAAGGCTGCGGCCTGACGCCGGCTGCAATCCGTTCTTAAGGTTTGGCGCGCATCCTTGACGTCGCGAGCGATCGCTCGTGGTGGAAAGGCCGGGGTTCGCTGCATTGCAGCGCACCTCGCGAGTGTCATTTGCCATGCTTGACAGGGCAATCACATGCGCCTCGTTGCCGTGATCATAGTCGCGCTCATGACGGCGGCCTGCGACCAGGAGCAGGATATCACCGGCTCGACGCCGACCTGCCCGATGCGGAACTACAGCTACAATCCCCGCGACATGAACCAGTGCGTCAGTGCGTGCAAATCGTGCGATCGCGGCACCACGGTCACCTGCACCACCTCCTGCACCCTCAAGGGCGCGCGCTGAGGCTACCGCTTTCTCCGGCGCACCCAGCGGCGGTGCTGGGGCACCGGAACGATTCACTTGGGTTAATCATTGAAGCAGGTGGGCAGGACGCGGAGTCCGATGGAAATGGGTATGCTCGATCCCGGTCGATTTCTGGTGTCGTGCTCGCATTGTGATGCCTGGCCGATGGCGGCCAATGTGAAGCGGTCGAGCTGGTCGGCGTCCCCGCACGAGGTCCGCTTTGTCTGCACGCGCTGTCGTCGCGAGGAGACCGCGATCGTCTCGGCCTCCGGCGAATTGACCCCGATCAAGCGCGTCGATGTTCCGCCGCGCGACGTCGCTGTCGCCTGGGCCCAGGCGCAACGTGTGCGAGGGCGGACCTGAGCGCCCGGCGTCCACCGGTCGATTGACTCCCGGGGCCAACGGCTCGTAAATGATCGGCGACGGTTCTCCTCAGGGAGATCAAAAGGGAATGTGGTGCGGGATTGTCCCAACGCAGGGATCTGTCTCAACGCCACGGCTGCCCCCGCAACTGTAAGCGGTGAATCTTCGTCTCATGCCACTGGGAAACTCGGTCCTGGGAAGGCGACGCAAGGTCACGACCCGCGAGCCAGGAGACCTGCCGTCAGCCGTGGTCACACGCGAAGATGTCGGTCGGGGAGTACAGACATTAGCTTCACCGGAGCAATCCATCGCTCTGCCGTGAAACCTCGTTCGCTGTGACGTGCCACTGACGTCATACCGAGGTTACAATTGTGTCCCGTCTCGTCTCTGCCGCCAGGCGCCTTGCCGCCGGCCTGCTCGCATCCGTTTCCCTCCAGTCGATCGATCTGTCCTCCGCCTTCGCCCAGCACGCGCTTGCCGAGCAATTGCCGCCGATCGAAGTGACGCAGCCCGACGATTACAACCGCACGCGCGCCAGGGCGACCGGTGACGGCGAGGCGACTCGGCAGCGGGCGAGGACGAATGTCGCGCCGGCAGGCAATGGCGCCGGCTCATCGGGCTCCGGCGGTGAGGCTGCCGCCGGCGGCGGCGGCATCGTCGGGGCTGCCACGACCGTCATCATGGCCGCGGATATCGCGCATTCGCCATCGCAGACGCTTGCCGAGATCATCGCGATGCAGACGCCGGGGGCCCAGATCACGACGCTCTATGGCGGCCAGATCGGCGCCAAGACCAGCGTGGACCTGCGTGGCTTCGGCGCCTTTGCCACCGCCAACACGCTGGTGCTGGTCAACGGACGACGGTTGAACGACGTCGACATGGCGCAGGTGGACCTCTCCACCATCCCGCTCAATTCGATCGAACGCATCGAGGTCACGCGGGGAAATTCCGGCGCGGTGCTCTACGGCGACAACGCGGTCGGCGGTGTGATCAACATCGTTACCAAAAATGGCGTCGGCGGACCGCCCGTGACCGCGCGCATCGAGGCCGGCTTCGGCTCGTTCAACACCAGGCTCGGCAATGTCTCGACCTCGCTCAATTCCGGTCCGTGGTCGACCTCGTTCTACGGCAATACGGTCAGGACCGATGGCTACCGCGACAACAATCGCTATTCGCAGCAGAACGGCGTCGGCAATCTCAACTACACGACGCCGGGCCTGAGTGCTTTTCTTACCGTCACCGGCGACAATCAGGAGCTGCGACTGCCGGGCGGCCGCACCGTCGATCCCTCCATCGGCCTCGACGAGCTCAGGGCCAACCGGCGAGGGACCAGCACGCCGTTCAACTACGCCAACCAGCAGGGTTTTGGTGCGACCGCGGGCTTCACCAAGACCCTGGTCAACGGCGTCGATCTCATTGTCGACGGCGGCGTGCGCGACAAGAAGCAGCAGAGTGCTTTCTTTTCCACCCCGACGCCGGGTCCGGCGTTCTTCACGTCGACCTATGTCGGTTCCCATCTGACGAATTGGTCGATCACACCGCGGCTCAGCGTGAAGAGCCTGCTGCTCGGCATGCCGTCGCAGCTCCTGACCGGCATCGACTATTACGATGCGAGCTTTGAGCAGAACCGCGGCGCGGGGCAGGGGCTCTCCCCATGGCACAATTACGACCTCAGGCAGCAGTCGGTTGCGGGCTATTTCCAGCACACATTGGGAATCGCGCCCACGACCGACATCTCCTACGGCGCGCGGGTGCAGAACGTCAGACTTGCGGCACGCGACAATTTCGACCCGGCAGCTCCCTTCAACGCCGACATCGGCGCGCTGCCGCTGACGAGCAACGAGACCCAATATGCGCTGCATCTCGGCGCCGAGCATCGCCTCAACGACCAGGTCTCGCTGTTCGGTCGCGTTGGGCGCGCGTTCCGCACGCCTGATGTCGACGAGCGCCTGTCCTCAGGGCCTTCCTTCGATCCCTTGACCTTCGCTGCGATCCCGCAAACGTTCCAGCTCAAGACCCAGACCTCTCGGGATATCGAGGGCGGTGTTCGCATCAAGGGAGGCGGATTGCAGCTGCAGAGCAGTCTCTACCTGATGGATCTCACTAACGAGGTCCATTTCAATCCGGTCCTGTTCTACAACACCAATCTCGATCCGACCCGCCGCTACGGCTCGGAGACCAGCCTGTCCTATCGCGTCAACGACGCCCTGCTGCTGCGCTCCGGCGTGGCCTATACCAGCGCGGTCTTCCGCGAAGGCATCTGGGCTGGCAACGACGTGCCGCTGGTGTCGCGCTACACGGCGAGTGCGGGCGTCACCTGGAACATCTGGCAGAATTACGTGGTGCTCGATGCCACCGCGCGCTTCTGGAGCGAGCGACGCATGGACAACGACCAGGCGGGCACCCAGAAGCCGATTCCCGCCAACGGCACGATCGATCTCAAGCTCAGCGGCCAGGTTGAGCGCTACTTCTGGTCCGTCAGCGTCAACAATGTGCTGAATGCGCTCTACTACGACTACGCCATCGCGAGCACCTTCACGGACGGCCGCTTCAGCGCCTATCCGCTGCCCGGCCGCACCTATCTGCTCAAGGCCGGCGCAACGTTCTGATTTTCGTCACGCGCCCCTAAATGGACTAGAATTCGAAAGAAGGAGATTAAACCATGGCTCTCAGCATCCTGCCGTCTGGTGGCGATCGCTTCCGGCTTCACCCGGTCGCGCCGCGCCTTGCGCCGATATTCTGCTTTGCGCTGCTGACGGCGTCATGCGCGCTCGCAAGTTTTGCGTTCGCCTGCGCCACGCCGTTCGCGGCCCTCGCCGTCATTGCCGCGGCGATGTTGCCGCAGCGTCCGGCGCTGCTCGTCGTCACCGGCGCCTGGCTCGTCAACCAGACCATCGGTTTCGGCGTGCTGCATTATCCCGTTGACGCCAACACGATTGCCTGGGGCTTCCTGATCGGCGCGGCTGCGCTTCTGGCGACCGCGGCCTCGTCGACGGTGCTCGGCCTGCTGCCGCAGGGCCGCACGCCGCTGACGCTGGCGATCACGCTCGTCGCCGCCTATGGGATTTACGAGCTCGCGCTGCTCGCCGCGACGCCGTTCCTCGGCGGCGAGGGCGCCTTCACCGCCGCGATCGTGACGCGCATTGGACTGACTAGCGCCGTCTGGCTCGCCGGCCTCGTCGCCATCTGTGAGATCGTCCGTCTGGGCGATCCGGCTGGGCGCAACCGAGCGATGTCGGCCTGAGCGGCCGATCGTGGCCGTAGCCCGGATGGAGCAAAGCGCAATCCGGGGCCGCTCGCCCGGCATCTAGCACCGTCCCGGATTACGTGGCGCTCCATCCGGGCTACGCGATCGTGCCTGTTTCGCCCTCTGTCAATCTACGTCGCTAAAAATATTCCGCTTTACCGAAATTCTGTTTCGGCGTATGTGTCGTCCATCCCGGCTCACCCAAGAGGGGCGACTATGTGGTCGTCACTGTCGCGAGCCGGGCTTGCGGTGGACGCGGCAGCGTCGGCACGAGAGGTGCGGGCAGGGTGGGTTGTCCCTGTGAGCCCGAGGCTTCGTGCGGATGAGCGGCGCTGTTCAGTTCGTCTCGCCACATTCTTTCGGCAACGTCGACAAGGCCGGGAGATAATGTGGTGACCAGCGAACGCGCGTACGGCAAAACCGTGTGGTCCTGGCCGTCGTTGCTACGGTCAAGCTGTTCGAAGATGCGCGCGAGCCCAACCGGGTGGACGGCATCGTCAATTCGAACGGCGAGGGAGGCCAGAAGGAATGGTCGGCTCCCGGGAGATCACGGCATAAGCCGTCCAACCATCGCGCAGGGAAGGCCGAGTGATCGGCCACACCTGTATGCTGCTGTGCGGTTCTTTCTGCGCGTGCCTATTGCGCAGCAGACCGCGGGTGCGAGCCGGCACCCGGCCTTCCCTGCGCCCTCTTGGCTTTAGAGGGTGAAGCGACAAAGCAAAGCTCGGGCGATTCAAGCCGCGAGGCCGCCAAGGCGTGTCTGCAAGCTGAGCTGCGTGCCACAATCTCGATCTCGTAGGGTGGGTAAAGCGCAGCGTGCCCACGCCTTGTTGCTTATGGACAGAGATCGTGGGCACGGCGCGATGCGCCTTTGCCCACCCTACGGCACTGCAGCTGGGATATGCATTGGAGCATCGCGATGGTGCCTCCTGCTCCGTCATTGTGAGGAGCGCTTGCGACGAAGCAATCCAGAATCCCTCCGCGAAAAGACTCTGGATTGCTTCGCTTCGCTCGCAATGACGGCGTGGAAAAGCGTGCGTCATAACTCCGCTGGTGCCCCGGACGCAGCGCAGCGCCCTGTCGCTTTCTGGGTCCCGGCTCTGCGCCGCAACGCTAAGAGGCGTTGCGGCTTGTCCGGGACACGAGGGAGGAATCCTTGATGAGCGGCGCGCCCCGACTCACCCGCGCGGTCACCGCCTCGTGGAGCAAATGGGGAAGTGTTGTTGCCGATACAAAATCTGAAGTTGTGAATCATCCTCACCGCGAGGGTATTGAAGTAGTCCACCCCGTGTCTTCCCGGTAACGATTGTGCTGTCTACGCAACACTCGGTTCCGATTTAACCGTCATCACTGGTGGTTCGCATCACCGCCGCTTTTTGGCCACACCCAAACATGAATAAAATCGCTCTAATGTTCTAGGGCAGCGGCGGTCTTCGAAGGCGACGAGAAATCCCAAGGTCGATTCAAATCTTGGCTCTGATTTTTCGGGTCTGAAAGGGTTGACCGAGGAAACTGGTTTGCGATGAGCGCGAAGATTGACAAGCAGAGGCTGCCGAGCCGTCACGTGACGGAAGGCCCTGCGCGCGCGCCGCATCGGTCCTATTTCTACGCCATGGGTCTGACCACCCAGCAGATCCACCAGCCTTTCGTCGGCGTCGCCTCGTGCTGGAATGAGGCCGCTCCCTGCAACATCGCCCTGATGCGCCAGGCGCAGGCGGTGAAGAAGGGCGTGGCGTCGGCCGGCGGCACCCCGCGCGAGTTCTGCACCATCACCGTGACCGACGGCATCGCCATGGGCCATGACGGCATGCGCTCCTCGCTGCCGTCGCGCGAATGCATCGCCGACTCCGTCGAGCTGACCGTCCGCGGCCATGCCTATGACGCCCTGGTCGGGCTCGCCGGCTGCGACAAGTCGCTGCCGGGCATGATGATGGCGATGGTCCGTCTCAACGTGCCCTCGATCTTCATCTATGGCGGCTCGATCCTGCCCGGCACGTTCCGCGGGCAGCAGGTCACCGTGCAGGACATGTTCGAGGCCGTCGGCAAGCACTCGGTCGGCGCCATGTCGGACGAGGACCTCGACGAGATCGAGCGCGTGGCGTGCCCCTCGGCGGGTGCCTGCGGCGCGCAGTTCACCGCCAACACCATGGCGACCGTGTCCGAGGCGATCGGCCTTGCACTGCCTTACTCGGCCGGTGCTCCGGCACCCTATGAAATCCGCGACGCCTTCTGCATGACCGCGGGCGAGAAGGTGATGGACCTGATCGCCGAAAACATCCGGCCGCGCGACATCGTCACCCGCAAGGCGCTGGAGAATGCGGCCGCCGTGGTCGCAGCCTCGGGCGGCTCGACCAATGCTGCGCTGCACCTGCCGGCGATCGCGCATGAGTGCGGCATCAAGTTCGACTTGTTCGACGTTGCCGAAATCTTCAAAAAGACACCATATGTCGCGGATTTGAAGCCGGGCGGCCGTTATGTCGCCAAAGACATGTTTGAAGTAGGTGGCATACCGCTTCTGATGAAGACGCTGCTCGACAACGGCTTCCTGCACGGTGATTGCCTTACCGTCACGGGCCGCACGATCGCCGAAAACCTCAAGAGCGTGAAGTGGAATCCGCACCAGGACGTGGTGCACCCGGCAGACAAGCCCATCACCGTGACAGGCGGTGTGGTCGGTCTGAAGGGCAATTTGGCGCCAGAAGGTGCGATCGTGAAAGTCGCGGGAATGTCCAACCTCAGGTTTACCGGTCCGGCCAGGTGCTTCGACCGTGAGGAGGATGCTTTCGAGGCGGTCCAGAAGCGCACCTACCGCGAAGGCGAAGTCATCGTGATCCGCTACGAGGGGCCGAAGGGCGGCCCCGGCATGCGGGAAATGCTCCAGACCACCGCGGCGCTGACCGGCCAGGGCATGGGCGGCAAGATCGCGCTCATCACCGACGGCCGCTTCTCCGGCGCCACCCGCGGCTTCTGCATCGGCCATGTCGGGCCGGAAGCGGCCATTGGCGGCCCGATCGGGCTGCTCGAGGACGGCGACATCATCGAGATCGACGCGGTCGCCGGTACCCTTAACGTAAAATTGAGCGACGCCGAGCTGGCCCAGCGCAAGACCAAATGGACCGCTCGCGCGACTAACCACACGTCAGGTGCGCTCTGGAAGTATGCTCAACAGGTTGGACCAGCGGTCGGGGGGGCAGTGACCCATCCGGGCGGCGCGCACGAGAAACAGTGCTATGCGGACATCTAGGCGTGCCATAGTTGCGTTTGTGTTGGGGGCCGGTGCGCTGGCCGCCCCGGCGCTTGCCTTCGACGGGGCTCCGGTCAACCCGAAGGACGCGACCATCCCGGTCGTGACCACCTTGCCGGGGACCGCGGTGACCGCGCGCGGTAAGGTCGCGCCGGCGGCTGTGCCTCAGGAGACCTCGCTCAGTGCGCTGCAGTATGCCGCCGAGGGTGGCCACCCCATCGCGCAGTGGAAGCTCGGCCGCATGTACGCCAACGGCGACGGCGTCGCCCAGGACGATCTGCGCGCCTTCGAATATTTCAGCCGGATCGCCAATGCGCATGCCGAGGACAGCCCGTCGGCACCGCAGGCGCAGATCGTGGCCAACGCCTTTGTCGCGCTCGGCCGCTACTATCTGAGCGGCATCCCGAACTCGAAGGTCAAGTCGGATCCGGAGCGGGCGCGGGAGATGTTCTCCTATGCGGCGTCCTATTTCGGCAATGCCGACGCTCAATACGATCTCGCCCGGCTCTACCTGAAGACGCCGGACGCCTCGCGCGAGGATTTCCGCTATGGCGCGCGCTGGCTCGGCCTCGCCGCGCAGAAGGGCCAGCACGAGGCGCAGGCGCTGCTCGGCCAGATGCTGTTCAACGGCGACCGCCTGCCGCGGCAGGCCGCGCGCGGCCTGATGTGGCTGACGCTGGCGCGTGACAGCGCCGGCGCCGAAGAGACCTGGATCAAGGAAAGCTACAGCCGCGCCTTCGCCAAGGCCTCCGACGACGACCGCGCCATGTGCCTGCAAATGCTGGAACAGTGGGTGCAGGGCGGCCGCCGGCAGTAGCTCGGCAATCTCGGTCTCGTAGGGTGGGCAAAGCGCAGCGTGCCCCCCAATTCTGCGTAGCCTACGCCGCCTCCAGATCCAGATCCGCCCACACCGGCACGTGGTCCGAGGGCTTCTCCCAGCCGCGCACATAGCTGTCGATCCCGACATTGGCGAGCCGGTCGCTGGCCTGGGGCGACAGCAGCAGGTGATCGATCCGCAGGCCCTGGTTCTTCTGCCAGGCCCCGGCCTGGTAGTCCCAGAAGGTATAAAGCCCGGGCTCATCCGTGACTGCCCGCAAGGCATCGGTCAGCCCGAGGCCGAGCAGGGACTGAAAGCTCTCCCGCGTCTCCGGCTTGAACAGCGCGTCCTCGGTCCAGGCGGCGGGGTTATGGACGTCACGGGCGTGCGGGATGACGTTGAAGTCGCCGGCGAGGATCAGCGGCTCCTCGGTCTTGAGGCGCTCCTTCGAATAGTCAAGAAGCCGGGACATCCATTTGAGCTTGTAGGGATATTTCTCGGTCCCGACCGGATTGCCATTGGGCAGATAAAGGCAGGCGATGCGCATCACGCCCGTCTTCAGCGTCACCACGCCCTCGATGAAGCGGGCATGGGCGTCCTCGTCGTCGCCGGCGAGCCCCGACTTGGTCTCGTCGAACCGGAGCTTGGAGAGCAGCGCGACGCCGTTGAACGTCTTCTGGCCGTGGGTGACCACGTTGTAGCCGAGCGCCTCAATCTCCAGCCGCGGAAAGGCCTCGTCGACGCATTTGATCTCCTGCAAGCAGACGATGTCCGGCTGGCATTCCCTGAGCCAGGTCAGCAGGAGGTCGATCCGCTGCCGGACCGAGTTCACGTTCCAGGTGGCAACTCTGATGGTCATGTCGGCGGGCTCCGGGCAGGGGCCATGGTTAGAACAAACTGCAAACGCGCCCGTCAAGGACGCCGCAAAATCTCCCACAAAATTAACCCGGCTTAAGCAGGCGGCAGGCCATTGATCGTCAAAAGGTTCCGCGAATGGGATGGCCGGACAAGTCGATGAAGCAAACTGAGCCGCGTGACGGCCTGATCGGCGCGTTCCTGTATTGGCTCGGCGGCTTTGAGATCGAGGACGGCCTGACCGCCGATCTCAGCGAGCGCGAGATCCGCCGCATCCGCGCCAAGCAGATCGACGCCGTGACGCGGCTGATCCCCGTGACGATGGCGGTGACGATGCTGAACGTCGCCATCGTGCTGATCCTGTTCTGGGGCAGGGGCTGGAACGACTTCCTCGCGATCTGGGGCCTGACGCTCGCCGCCACCGCCTCGCTCGCGGTGCGCGCCTGGCGGCGGTCGCATCAGAACCCGCCGCAGGAGGCCTCGCCTCGCGCCGCGCGGCAGATGCTGCGGCAGGCGGTCTTGCTCGCCGCGATCTGGGGCGCGCTGCCGCTCGCTCTGTTCAGCCGCATCGAGCCGACCAGCCAGCTGATCCTGGCCTGCCTGATGGTCGGCATGATGTCGGGCGGTGCCTTCACGCTGTCGACCTTCCCGCGTGCCGGCCTCGTCTATCTCGCCACCATGACGACCGCCTGCGCCGGTGCGATGCTGCTCTGCGGCGCCGGGCCGTATCTGGTGACGGCGGTGTTCCTGCTGCTGTTCGCATTTTTCATGGCGCGCAGTATCGTCTCGCAGGGCAATCTGTTCCTCGGCAATCTCAAGGCCCAGCTCGAGCTCGAACGCCAGACCGAGATCATCTCGCTGCTGCTGAAAGACTTTCAGGAGAACGCCAGCGACTGGCTATGGCAGACCGATGCCGAAGGGCATCTGGTCGACGTGCCCGAGCGTTTCGCGGACGTCGCTCAGTTGCCGCTGCCGCTGTTGAAGGGATCGCATTTCGCCGACGTGCTCGACATGCTGTGCCCGGAGGACAAGAGCGCGGCCTACAACGTCGTCGGCCTGATGGAGCAGAACGAGCCGCTGCACGAGATGAACCTCAAGGTCGTCGCCGGCGGCGAGGCGCGACTGTGGTCGCTGACGGCCAAGCCGGCCTATGACCGCGAGGGCCAGTTCCTCGGCTATCGCGGCTTCGGGCGCGACGTGACCGAACGCTGGCGCGCGGAAAAGGCGGAGGCCGAGAGTCGCGCCAAGTCGGACTTCCTCGCGGTGATGAGCCACGAGATCCGCACGCCCATGAACGGCGTGCTCGGGCTTGCCAGCATGCTGCTCGAGACCAGGCTCGATCCGGAGCAGCGCGAGGCGGTCACCACGATCCGCGAGTCCGGCGACAATCTCCAGCGCATCCTCAACGACATCCTCGACCTGTCCAAGCTCGAGGCCGGGCGCTTCACCTTCGAGGTGATCGACTTCGCCCCGCAGGCGCTGGTGGAGGCGGTTGCGACCGTGGTGCGCGCGAGCGCCAAGGCCAAGGGGCTGACGGTCAAGCTGGCACTCGACCCGAACCTGCCGCCGACGCTGCGCGGCGACGTCGCTCGTATCCGCCAGGTGCTGCTCAACCTCGCGTCCAATGCGGTGCAGTTCACCGATGACGGCGAGGTGACGATCTCGGCAACCTGCCAGGCGCGCCGCGACTTGCTGGCGACCGTCGAATGGACGGTGACCGACAGCGGCATCGGTATCGCTCCCGAAAAGCTCGGCCAGCTCTTCAGCGACTTCGCGCAGGCCGATGCCTCGATCAGCCGCCGCTTCGGCGGCACTGGCCTCGGCCTTGCGATCTCCCGGCGCATCATCGAGCAGATGGGCGGCACCATCGGCGTCACCTCGGCGCCGGGCGAGGGCTCGACCTTCCGCTTCACGCTGGTGCTGCCCTGGAGCCAGGCCCAGGCCTCCGAGCAGACGGCCGGCCACGACGAGGCCGACGAGCTCAAGGCCCGTATCGCCGGTCTCGATCGGCCGCTGAACGTGCTGGTCGCGGAGGACGATGCGGTCAACCGCATGGTCGTGAGCAAGATGTTGGGGGCCTTCGACGTCGAGCTGCGCGTCGTCACCGACGGCGCTGAGGCCTGGGCGGCAGCATCCGAAGGCAATTACGACGTGGTGCTGATGGACGTGCGCATGCCCGACATGGACGGGCTCGCGGCCACCCGCGCGATCCGCGCGCAAGGCGGGCGCTGCGAAGCTTTGCCGATCGTCGCGCTGACTGCCAATGCCTTCCCCGAGGACGTCAGGATCTGCCGCGAGGCCGGCATGTCGGACTTCCTCGCCAAGCCGCTGCGCAAGCCGGCGCTGGTCGCGGCCTTGCTGCGCGCGCTCGGCGGCTACACGATGTCAGAGGACGCGCCGCTGCAGCCGGAGCTGATGCCGGTCGAAATGGAGTGGACGGACGAGGAGAAGCAGATAACAGGCGCGTGAGCGGTCAGACCGAGAAGCTGGTCCCGCAGCCGCAGGACGCCGTGGCGTTGGGATTGTTGACGCGGAACGAGGCACCGATCAGATCGTCGACGAAATCGACCTGCGATCCCGCCAGGAACGGCTGCGAGGCGGAATCGACCAGCACCACTGCATTTTCCTGCTCGATCACGAGATCGTCGTCCGTGCGCGCACGGTCGATGTCGAACTTGTACTGGAAACCCGAGCAGCCGCCGCCCTCGACCGAGATGCGCAGCATCGCGCCAGAGCCTTCGCCCTTGAGGATCTCTCCAATCCGGCGTGCGGCGCGGTCACTGATGGTCACGTCGGTCGTCATGGCTCGTCTCCGATAGTCCGGCGGTCATACCAGGTTCACTTGCCCAATTCATTTGGTATCCCGCGTCCGGCATAGTTAAGTGCAAGGATACGCAGAATCAAATGGATAGGGACTAAATTCGTCGTGTCCGTCGGAATGGCTGCCCCCCATGCGCCCTATGCCTGCGATCCCGACCGCAGCCGCGGCCGGCTGGTCGCGGAGCCGCCGAGCCGGACCCGCAGCCCGTTCCGGCGGGATTGCGACCGGGTGATCCATTCCACCGCGTTCCGCCGCCTGAAGTACAAGACCCAGGTGTTCGTGTTCCACGAGGGCGACCATTACCGCACCCGGCTGACCCATTCGCTGGAGGTGGCGCAGATCGCCCGGGCGCTGGCCCGGCAGCTCGGGCTGGACGAGGATCTCACCGAAACCCTGGCGCTGGCCCACGATCTCGGCCATCCCCCGTTCGGCCATGCCGGCGAGCGGGCGCTCGACGCCTGCCTGAAGGAATTTGGTGGCTTCGACCACAACGCCCAGACGCTCCGCGTCGTCGCTTCGCTAGAGCATCGCTACCCTGATTTCGACGGGCTCAACCTGACCTGGGAGTCGCTGGAGGGCATCGTCAAGCACAACGGTCCGCTAACCGACCGCGGCGGCGCGCCGGTGGGGCGCTATCGCGAGCAGGGCATTCCCGTCGGAATCGCCGACTACATCAAGACCTACGACCTCGAATTGTGGAGCTTCGCCTCGCTGGAGGCGCAGGTCGCCGCCATCGCCGACGACATCGCCTATGATGCCCACGATATCGACGATGGCCTGCGCGCCGGCCTGTTCCATCTCGACGATCTCAAGGTGATGCCGCTCACGGCTGAGATCATCGCCGAGACCTCAGCGCACTATCCCGATCTCGAAGACCTCAGGCGCGGTGCCGAGCTGGTGCGCGAGCTGATCTCGCACCTGATTGGTGCGGTGTTCGCGCAGGCGCAGAAGAACCTCGCCGCGGTGAAGCCCCAATCGGCCCAGGATGTCCGCCAGCAGAGCCGGACGCTGGTCGCATTTCCGGCCGAGGTCGCCGAGGAGGAGGCCGCCATCAAGACCTTCCTCTATCAGCACATGTACCGTCACAAGCGGGTGATGCGGGTGATGGGGGAGGCGGAGCAGATCCTGTTCGACCTGTTCGCGAAATACCTGAAATCCCCTAGCGAGCTGCCGCCGGAATGGCTGCTGGGGGCGGAGGCGGACAATGAGGGCGACCGGGCCCGCCGGATCGGCAATTTCATTGCCGGAATGACCGACCGTTTCGCCCTGACCGAGCACCAGCGGCTTTTTGACTCGACCCCGGATTTGCGTTAGGCGGCGGCCATGCCCGACACATCCTCAGCACTGCATTTGTTCGCCGACGTGCTTGCACGCGTGCACGCCGCCTGCCGTACGCTGGCGGCGGAAGCCAACTGGCCCGAGGGCATCGATTTCGCGCGCGTAGTGGTCGAGCCGCCGCGCGATCCCTCCCATGGCGACATGGCGACCAACGCCGCCATGGTGCTGGCGAAAGAGGCCAAGGCAAAGCCCCGCGACCTCGCCGAGCGGATCGCAGAGCGGCTGCGCGCGGACGCGCTGATCGCCAAGGTCGACGTCGCCGGTCCCGGCTTCATCAATCTGACCTTGAGGCCGGCCGCCTGGGCCGAGGCGTTACGGACAGTGCTGCGCGAGGGTGCCGATTACGGCCGCGTCCGCGGCGGGTCCAAGGTCAATGTCGAATACGTCTCGGCCAATCCGACCGGGCCGATGCATGTCGGCCATTGCCGCGGCGCCGTGTTTGGCGACGCGCTGTCGAGCCTGCTCCGGTTCGCGGGCCACGACGTCGCGCGCGAATATTACATCAACGACGCGGGCGCCCAGGTCGACGTGCTCGCGCGCTCCGCGTTCCTGCGGTACCGCGAGGCGCTCGGCGAGGACATCGGTGCGATCCCGGAGGGGCTCTATCCGGGCGACTACCTGAAGCCGGTCGGCGCGGCGCTGGCGAAAGAGCACGGCGACAAGCTCCTCGCGATGAACGAGGCCGGTTGGCTGCCCACGGTGCGCGCCAAGGCGATCGCGATGATGATGGACGAGATCAGGGACGATCTCGCCGCCCTCAACATCCGCCACGACGTGTTTTTCTCCGAGCGCTCGCTGATCGAGAGCGGCAACAACAAGGTTGCCGAGACCATCGATTTCCTGAGGGCCAAGGGCGATGTCTACGAAGGCCGCCTGCCGCCGCCGAAGGGCGCGCCGGTCGAGGATTGGGAAGACCGCGAGCAGCTGCTGTTCAAAGCGACGGCTTACGGCGACGACGTCGATCGTCCGCTGATCAAGTCGGACAATTCCTACACCTACTTTGCCGCCGACATCGCCTACCACAAGAACAAGTTCGACCGCGGTTTTGCGGAGATGATCGACGTCTGGGGCGCCGACCATGGCGGCTATATCAAGCGCATGCAGGCGGCGGTGAAGGCGACGACGTCAGGCAAGGGCTCGCTCGACGTCAAGATTGTCCAGCTCGTCAAGCTGCTGCGCAACGGCGAGCCGGTGAAAATGTCCAAGCGGAGCGGGGACTTCGTCACCTTGCGTGAGGTGGTGGATGAGGTCGGCCAGGATGCCGTCCGCTTCATGATGCTCTACCGCAAGAACGACGCGGTGCTCGACTTCGACCTCGCCAAGGTCATGGAACAGTCGCGCGATAACCCGGTGTTCTACGTCCAGTACGGCCACGCCCGCGGCCACTCGATCTTCCGCAACGCGAGAGCGGAGGTGTTCCCGGAACTGCCGGAGGATGCCGGCGAGCGGATCGCCTGGCTCGCTGAGTCGGCGGTGGAACGGCTGTCAGACCCCGTCGAGCTCGACCTGCTCAAGCGGCTCGCAATATTTCCGCGCATGCTGGAAGCTGCCGCCGCGGCCCACGAGCCGCACCGAATTGCCTTTTATCTCTATGATTTAGCCAGCGAATTTCATGCACTTTGGACGAAGGGGCGCGATTTGCCCTATTTACGCTTCATTATCAATAATGATGCAGATCTTACAAAGGCGCGACTGGCCATGGTCCAGGGCGTCGTCTCGGTTCTGGCATCGGGCCTCGCCATCCTCGGCGTCCATGCTCCGAACGAGATGCGGTAGTTTGGGGCGAACTACTTAAGGGGAATATCGGGGGTAACCGGCAGAAGCCGGATCGCTTAGACTTGGTTGAAAGCCTTGTGGGTCGAAAGCCGTGCCTTGGTCGAGGGGCGCGCGGCTTTCCCGAAGGGACGCATCATCACGATGGCCGAACGATATCAGGACAGACCGTTTCCCTCCGACGACTATGGTCGCGGTGGCGCCCAGCATGGCAAGGCGGAAAGCGATCCCTTGGCCGAGCTCGCCCGCCTGATCGGACAGACCGATCCGTTCGCAGCTCAGGGGCGGCCCGGCGCACATCCGCCGGCAGTCCCTGCGCCCGCACAGAGCTATCAGGACGACGACTATCGGCAAGCGGATCGGCAGGACGATTATCAGCAGGACTATGCCGAGCAGGCCCCGCCGGCGCAGCCCGGGCCGCCCTCATGGATGCGGCGCGCCAACGTGCAGCCGCAGCCGGCGCCAGCTCCCGAGCCCGACTATCCCGTGTCCGTGAACCCGGTCCATCCGTTGCACCGCTATTCAGCCCAGCCCGCCGCGCCCGAGCCTGAACTTCATCAGCCGCAGGCTTATCAGGATCACGCCTATCCGGCGCAGTCCTACCAGGATCAGGCCTACCAGCAGGATCAGGCTTACCAGCAACACGCCTATCAGGAGCCGCATCAGCAGCCCGATCCGGCGCGTTACGACGATGCGCTCTATGGCCGGCTGGAGGCAGGCGAGCAGGACTATCAGCGCGATCCGGCCTATCCCGACGATCCCTACGCGTATCAGAGCGACTATCCGGAGGCGGAGCCCGAAGAGCCCAAGAAGCAGCGCGGCGGCATGATGACGGTCGCTGCGATCCTGGCGCTTGCCGTGGTCGGCACCGGCGCCGCCTTCGCCTACAAGACCTATGTCGGATCGCCCCGCAGCGGTGAGCCGCCGATCATCAAGGCCGACAACACTCCGACCAAGATCGTACCCGCGCCGTCGGATTCCTCGGCCAAGGTGCCGGATCGCATGGTGAGCGGCGATGGCACCGAGAAGATCGTGCCGCGCGAAGAAGCGCCGGTCGACGTCAACGCCAAGGCGGGTGGTCCTCGCGTGGTGTTCCCGCCGCTGAACCAGAACGCGAACCCGCCCTCGGTGGCGAGCGTGTCGCCGTCTGCGGTACCGCCGCCGAGCACGGGCGCGAGCAACGGCACGATGTCGAACAGTTCGCCGCGCCCGATCAGGACTGTCGCCGTGAAGGGCGATCAGACCGATAGCGCCACGCCGCAATCGGCCGCCGCCGCCAAGCCGACGGCTGCGCCGAAGCCTGTTGCCGCGCCCGTGGTGCCGCCGGCACCGCGCAATCCGCCGACTTCGGCCAATGCCAGCGCCAACCAGCCGATGTCGCTGGCGCCGCAATCGGTCCCGGCGGCCGAACCGCCGCAGCGGATGGCTGCGACCACCCCGACGCAAATCGCGCCCGCCAGCAGCGGCGGTGGTGGCTACATCGTGCAGGTCTCCTCGCAGCAGAGCGAGGATAGCGCGGCCGCGTCGTACCGCGTGCTTCAGAGCAAATATGGCAGCGTGCTCGGCTCCCGTTCGCCGGTGATCAAGCGCGTCGACCTCACCGACAAGGGCAAGGGCGTCGTCTACCGCGCCTTCGCTGGTCCCTATGGTTCGGCCGAGGAGGCGACGCACGCCTGCAACAGCCTGAAGTCTGCAGGCTTGTCCGCCTGCTTCGTCCAGAGGAATTAACGGCCGTTTCCTTGACCCCCTCGCGGGTCAGGGTTAATCGGCCGTTATGAGCACGCGGGCCTTCATTACCGGTGTATCCGGAACGGAACTGACCGCCGTCGAGCGGGAGTTTATCCGCGACCAGCGCCCATGGGGCTTCATTCTCTTCAAGCGCAATGTCGCAACCCCAGCTCAAGTCGCTGCATTGGTTGCGGAATTGCGGACGGCGGCGAGTGCCGCCGACGCACCTGTCCTGATTGATCAGGAGGGCGGACGGGTGCAGCGCCTGGGTCCGCCGCACTGGCCGGTCTATCCGCCGGGCGCCGTTTTCTCGACCTTGTACGACACTGATTCGGCACTCGGGCTCACCGCGGCGCGCTTGTCCGCCCGTCTGATCGCAGCCGATCTTGCCGATCTCGGCATCACCGTGGATTGCCTGCCGCTCGCTGACGTGCCGGTCGAGGGCGCCGATGCGGTCATCGGGAACAGGGCTTATGGCACCGAGCCCGGCAAGGTCGCAGCGATTGCCCGCGCGGTCACCGAGGGCCTGGAGCAGGGCGGCGTGTTGCCGGTCCTCAAGCACATTCCCGGCCATGGCCGGGCCACTGCCGACACCCATTTCAAGCTGCCGACGGTCGATACGCCGAGGGGAGAGCTGGAACGGACCGACTTCGCCGCGTTCAAGCCGCTTTCGGACCTGCCGATGGCCATGACTGCACATGTTGTGTTTAGCGCGGTCGACCCCGCCCATCCGGCGACGACATCTGCGACAATGATTGCTGACGTGATTCGCGGCGCAATCGGGTTCCAGGGTTTGTTAATGAGTGATGACGTGTCGATGAACGCGCTGTCGGGGAATATCGCCGAGCGGACCCGCGCCATCTTCGCGGCCGGCTGCGACATGGCCCTGCATTGCAACGGCAATATCGAGGAGATGCGCGAGGTCGCCGGCCAGACACCTGAGCTGTCGGGCCGGGCGCTGGAGCGGGCGAACGCCGCGCTTGCCGCGCGCAAGGCGCCGCAACCGCTCGACCGCGTCGCCGCACGCACTGAGCTGGACGCATTGATCGCACGGGCAAACACGGCTTCCGCATGACCGCAGAAATTCTATCTTTCGAAACCGGGCGGCCCGCAGAGCTCGCCGAGGGTGAGCCGGCGTTGGTAGTCGACGTCGAGGGCTATGAGGGCCCGCTCGATCTGCTGCTCGCGCTGGCGCGGCAGCAGAAGGTCGACCTCGCCAAGATCTCGATCCTGGCGCTGGCCGACCAGTATCTCCACTTCATCGAAGCCGCGCGAAAGATCCGGCTCGAGCTTGCCGCCGACTACCTCGTCATGGCGGCATGGCTCGCCTTCCTGAAGTCGCGCCTCTTGCTGCCCGAGCCGCCGAGCGCGGAGGGCCCGAGCGCCGAGCAGATGGCGACCGCGCTCGCCAATCGACTGCGCCGGCTGGAGGCCATCCGCGAAGCCGCCAACCGGCTGATGAACAGGCAGCAATTGCTGCGCGACATCTTCCCTCGCGGCGAGCCCGAGCAGATCGCCGAGATCAAGCACCCGAAATACACGGCGACGCTGTACGATTTGCTCACCGCCTACGCCTCGCAGCGCCAGTCGCGTGTGCTGGCGAGCGTGCATCTGGCCAAGCGCACGGTCTGGTCGCTCGCCGAGGCGCGCGCCACGCTGGAGCGGCTGGTCGGCAGCATCAGCGAGCAGGACGATTGGGGCGTGCTCGACGACTTCCTGGTCCGGCACGTCGCCGATCCGACGCAGCGCGCGACGGTGTTCGCCTCGAGCTTCGCCGCCGCGCTGGAACTGGTTCGCGAAGGTCAGCTCGAGCTGAACCAGAAAGAGGCGTTTGCGCCCATCTATTTCCGGAAGGGGCGCCCCAAACCGGTGCCGGACGCAGCTCCTGCGCCTGATGCGCCGGTCGGTTAAGTGCAAGAAGGAGAATCTGCCATGGCAAGCCTGGCTGAAGTGCGGATAGAAGAGGCCGAGCCGATGGAGAACGAATCTCAGGCACGTCCCGAGGAATTGCGGCTGCTGGAAGCGCTGCTGTTCGCTTCGAGTGAACCGCTGGATACCGCGACGCTGGCCAAGCGCATGCCCGAGGGCGTCGACGTCAAGGCCGCGCTCGAGCAATTGCAGGCCGACTATTCCTTGCGCGGGGTGAATCTCGTTCGCATCGCCAACAAATGGTCCTTCCGCACGGCGGGCGATCTCGCCTGGCTGATGACGCGGGAGAGCACCGAGACCCGCCGCCTGTCGCGTGCGGCGATCGAGGTGCTGGCGATCATCGCCTATCACCAGCCGGTGACGCGCGCCGAGATCGAGGAGATTCGCGGCGTGGTCACCTCGAAGGGCACGCTCGACGTGCTGCTGGAGACCGGCTGGATCAAGCCGCGCGGCCGCCGCAAGACGCCCGGCCGTCCGCTGACCTTCGGAACCACCGAGGACTTCCTGTCGCAGTTCACCCTGGAACAGCTCGGAGATCTGCCGGGCCTCGAGGAGCTGAAGGGCACGGGCCTGCTGGATTCGCGCCTGCCGACCGGATTCAGCGTGCCGACGCCGTCGGACGACCCGCAGCTCCGCGAAGACGAGGATCCCTTGGAACCGGGCGAGGACCTCGATCTGGCGCTGGCGCCTGCGGTCGAGCCCGAGACCCCGGAAGAGGCGCCGCAGGGCGGCAATGAGGGGGGCGGTGAAGGCGGCACCGAAGAGTGAGGCCTTTGCGTTTTACCGGTGCCCTGCGACCGGTTAACACTAGCAAGATTACGTAGTGCCAACAGCGAATTGGCGCTGCCTAGGTCCTTGTTTTTGAGACCTGCCAAGCCTAGGTTTCGGTGAAGATCGGCCGGGTCCCCGGCCATGCGCGTTTGGAGGGTTGCAGGATGGGTTCACTCAGCATTTGGCACTGGATCCTGGTGATCGCAGTGGTCCTGCTGCTGTTCGGCCGCGGCAAGATTTCGGATCTGATGGGCGACGTGGCGCAGGGCATCAAGGCGTTCAAGAAGGGCATGCAGGACGACGACAAGCCCGCCGAGAAGCCCGAGCCGGCCAAGTCCATCGAGCACAATGGTGCGCCGACCGCGGCGCGGTCCGACGTCGGCAGCAAGGCCGTCTGAGCCGGAAGAAGCACGCGAGACGCGGGGTGCGGCCCGATCCTGCGCGCAAGGGATTGGGCCGGCTGCGGCTTCGCGTGAACGGAAGACCTCATGTTCGACATCGGGTGGAGTGAACTGGTCCTGATCGGGGTCGTGGCCCTGATCGCCATCGGCCCGAAGGAGCTGCCGGGCGTGCTGCGCATGGTCGGCCAGTGGATGGGCAAGGCCCGCAAGATGGCCGCCGAATTCCAGGGCCAGTTCCAGGAAGCGATGCGCGAGGCCGAAATGGCCGACCTCAAGAAGAGCTTCGACGAGGTCAAGGAAGCCGCGACCAGCTTCAATCCGCTGACCTCGCTGCAGAAGGACGTCAGCGACGCGCTCCGTGTCGATGCGCTGGACAAGCCGGCAGAGACGTCGACCACAACGGCGGTCGAACCGCCGGTAACACCAACCACCCCGGAAGCGCCGACGCCTGCGACCTTCATTGAAGCCGAGGCGCATGCGGCCGCCAACGAGCCGCTCGCGATCACCCGTGAGGTCGAGCAGGCACCGGTTGCGCAGGACACCGCGCCATCCGAAGCGATCAAGGACGCCAAAGCGTCATGACCGACGCCGATATCGAGGCCAGCAAAGCCCCGCTGATGGACCATCTGATCGAGCTGCGCTCGCGGCTGATCAAGGCGCTGCTCGGCTTTGGCATTGCGTTCATCTTCTGCTTCTTCTTCGCCAAGCAGATATTCAACGTGTTGGTATGGCCTTACGTCCTGGCCGTCGGCGATCCCGCAAACGCCAAGCTCATTTACACTGCGTTCCTTGAATATTTCCTGACCCAGCTGAAGCTGGCGATGTTTGGCGCGGCCTTCATCTCGTTCCCGATCGTGGCGGGGCAGGTCTACATGTTCGTGGCGCCCGGGCTCTACAAGCACGAGAAGCAGGCCTTCCTGCCGTATCTGGTCGCGACGCCGTTCTTTTTCGTGCTGGGTGCGGCGCTGGTCTATTTCGTTGTGTTCCCGATGCTGGCGCGCTTCTCGCTTGGCATGCAGCAACTCGGCAGCGACGAGACCGCAAAGATCGAGCTGTTGCCGAAGGTCGGCGAATATCTGTCGCTGATGATGTCGCTGATCTTTGCCTTCGGCATTGCCTTCCAGCTTCCGGTGATCCTGACGCTGCTTGGCCGCATCGGCATCATCACCTCGAAGATGCTGCGCGAGAAGCGGCGCTATTTCATCGTCATCGCCTTCGTCATCGCGGCGGTGCTGACGCCGCCCGACGTGATCAGCCAGTGCTCGCTGGCGATTCCGCTGATGGCGCTCTATGAGGGCTCGATCATCGCGGTGGCGATGGTGGAGAAGAAGGCCGCCGCCGCGGCGCAGGCCGCCACCGGCACCGACGTGTCGACGCCGGCCAATCCGGCGGAGTAGGGCGCCGCCCCACGCTCCGGTGTCATTCCCCGCCTTGTGCGCAATTGCGCACTGGTGCGGGGAATCCAGTACGCCGCGGCCCCTCGGAGAATCACCACCGTCTCTGGAATACTGGATCATCCGCCTTCGCGGATGATGGCAGCTGTGCTAGGGGACGCGCTGACGTACAACGTTTGCCGTTGTCTGTTTACGCGCCGATCCAGGACCACAGCCATGCACGACATCAAATCGATCCGCGACAATCCGCAAGCCTTCGACGCCGGCCTCGCCCGGCGCGGCCTGAAGCCGTTGTCGGCCTCGCTGCTCGCGATCGACGAGACGCGGCGCGCGGCGATCCTGGCGTCCGAGCAGGCGCAGGCGCGGCGCAACGCGGCGTCCAAGGAGATCGGCGATGCCAAGAAGGCCAAGGACGAGGCGCGCGCGGCCAAGCTGATGGCCGAAGTCGCCGAGCTCAAGACCACGATGCCGCAGCTCGAGGCCGCCGCCAAAGCCGCCGATGAGGAGCTGACCAAAGAGCTGTCCGCGATTCCGAACATTCCGTTCGACGAAGTGCCCGATGGTGTCGACGAGCACGGCAACGTCCAGCACCACGTGTTCGGCAACAAGCGCAACTACAGCTTTGCGCCGAAGCTGCATGACGACCTTGGCACGGCGCTGGGCTACATGGATTTCGAGGCGGCGGCAAAACTCTCCGGCGCGCGGTTCGTCGTGCTGAAGAAGGCGCTGGCGCGGCTCGAGCGCGCGCTCGGACAATTCATGCTGAATCTGCACGTCGACGAGCACGGCTATACCGAGATCAATCCGCCGCTGCTGGTGCGCAACGAGATCATGTTCGGCACCGGCCAATTGCCGAAGTTCGAGGACGATCAGTTCTGGGCGATCAAGGGCGAGCTGCTTGCCTCGCCCGACCAGGAGCGTCTGCGGACTGAGCGCCTCGGCCTGATTCCGACCGCGGAAGTCTCGCTCACCAACCTCGCGCGCGAATCCATTCTTGACGAGAAGCAACTGCCGATGCGGCTCACTGCGCTGACGCCGTGCTTCCGCGCCGAGGCGGGCGCTGCCGGGCGTGACACGCGCGGCATGATCCGCCAGCACCAGTTCACCAAGGTCGAGCTGGTCTCGATCACGACGCCGGAGGTGAGCAAGGACGAGCTGGAGCGGATGCTGTCCTGCGCCGAGCAGGTGCTGCAGCGGCTCGGCCTGCATTATCGCGTGATGACGCTTTGCGCAGGAGATATGGGTTTCTCGTCGCAAAAAACCTATGACATCGAGGTCTGGATGCCGGGGCAGGGCGAGGGCGGGGCATTCCGCGAGATCTCGAGCTGCTCGGTCTGCGGCGACTTCCAAGCCCGGCGCATGGATGCGCGCTCGCGCGGTCCCGACGGCAAGCCGCGTTTCGTCCACACGCTGAACGGCTCGGGCACCGCGCTCGGCCGCGCGCTGATCGCCGTGATGGAGACCTATCAGCAGGAGGACGGCTCGATCGCAGTCCCCGACGTGCTGCAGCCCTATATGGGCGGCGTGAAGGTGATCGGGCGCGACTAAAGCGTTTTCGGGCGAAGTGGGGACCGGTTCGCGTCAAGAAAACGCGTCAAGACGAGAATCGCGTTGCCCGTCTGAAATGCTGGAAACGATCGGTTGCGAAGATCTGGCGGCCGGCTATCCTGCCGGCCCCGCAACGCGAACCCACCGTTCATGGCCTTGCACCGCGACATCTTCTGGGTCGGCCGACAATGGGCGGTGACGGGGGCGGGCATCCAGGCCGTCGATCAGCGCCTGCGGGGCGTGCTCGACATCGAGATCGCGCGGCTCTGGGACGAGGATCTCGTGCAGAGCCGGCGGGCCAAGCCCGGTGTGAATGCTGCCGACTTCGACAACGCGCTGACGGTGGCGCGCGAACGCTTTCCGCAGACGCCGGAGCCGGATGCGTTCGTTGCGCAATTGGAGGCGCTCGGCGTGATCGAGGCGCCGATCGTCAGTCCGGCGGTACCCGCGATGAGTCTGCGTGCGGAGGGGCGGCTGGCGCGCTTCCTTCCGCAATGGCGCATCCGCCGGTAGGACGTGGCCGGGAACCTCCGATCAGCCGGTTTGCCTGATCGGCCGGAGCCGGATAAGACCGCTCAGACCCCGTTTTTTTGGAATCGACCCTTCGCATGCGCATTCTCTGTACCAATGACGACGGCATCCACGCCCCCGGCCTCAAGGTCGTGGAGGAGATCGCGCGCGCATTGTCCGACGACGTCTGGGTGGTGGCGCCCGAGCTCGACCAGTCCGGCGTGTCGCATTCGCTGTCGCTGAACGATCCCTTGCGCCTGCGCGAAGTCGGTCCGCGGCACTTTGCCGTGCGCGGCACGCCGACCGACTGCGTCATCATGGGCGCGCGCCATATCCTCGGGGCCAAGCTGCCCGACGTCGTGCTGTCCGGGGTCAACAAGGGCCGCAACGTCGCCGAGGATGTGGTCTATTCCGGCACCATCGCCGGCGCGCTGGAAGGCACCATCCTGGGCTTGCCCTCATTCGCGCTGTCGCAGGAGTTCAGCGTCGAGACCCGCGAGCGCCCGCCGTGGGACACCGCCCGCAAGTTCGGGCCCGACATCCTGCGCAAGGTGATTGCCGCGGGCATTCCGAAGGACACCGTCATCAACGTCAACTTCCCGTCCTGCGCGCCCGAGGATGTGCTGGGCATCCGCGTCACGCGCCAGGGCAAGCGCAATCTCGGTTTCCTCAGGATCGACGAGCGCCAGGACGGCCGCGGCAATCCCTATTTCTGGATCGGCTTCGAGCGCGCCGCGATGATGGACACGCCGGCGGACGGCACCGATCTGGCGGCGCTTCGCGAGCGCTACGTCTCGGTCACGCCGCTCAGGCTCGACCGTACCAACGAAGCGTTTTCGGAAGAGCTCAGCGCGACGCTGAAATAGCGGCTAGCCGCCGCGAAGTGCGGCTTCGATGGTCTTGCCGAGTGCGTCGAGCTGGAACGGCTTTTGAAGCGCCGGCCGGTCGCGGTACTGCTCGGGCAGGCCGGAGGAGCCGTAACCGGTGGCGAAGATGAACGGGCAGCCTTTCGCCTTGATCACATCGGCGACTGGCGAGATCACCTTGCCGTTGACGTTGACGTCGAGAATGGCGATGTCGAACTCGGTCGCCTGGGCGAGCCGCATGGCCTCGGTGATGTCGCCAGCCTCAGCTGCGACCTTGTAGCCGAGCTCTTCGAGCATGTCCGCGACCATCATCCTGATCATCACCTCGTCCTCGACGAGAAATACAGAGCGGCCGGAAAGCCCTGTCGCGGTCATAGTTGAGTCCCTTGCCCATTGCCAAAAACGTTCGCAGATAACACGAATTGACGCAATGCGCGTTTCGACGAACGGATACCTGAAAATGGTCATCGCGGCTCGCCCGTGGCAAGCCAATTTGTGGTCAAATGCTCCAGGCGAAGGTTATCATGGGTTCCTGAGCAGGAACACGATTCTTGCGCCCGGGTTTAACGTCCACTGGCCCCGGCAAGGCAGCACAAGCAGGCAATGACCTCCCATCAGCATCCGCCGGAAAAGATGATGTTTCAGCTCACGCTGAGGCGTCGGGGCATCAGCGATCAGGCGGTGCTGCGAACCATGGAGGAGGTGCCGCGCGAGCTTTTCGTCGACGAGGCCGATCGCGACGGCGCCTATCGTGACAGCGCGCTGCCGATCGCCTGCGGGCAGACCATCAGCCAGCCCTTCGTCGTGGCCTACATGACCGAGCAGCTCCAGCTCCAGAAGCGGCATCGCGTGCTCGAGATCGGGGCAGGTTCCGGCTATCAGGCTGCCGTGCTGTCGCGGCTCGCCGGCCAGGTCCTGACAGTCGAGCGCTACCGCAAGCTTGCCGATACGGCACGCGCCAGGCTCGAAAAGCTCGACTGTCACAATGTCGAGGTGATGCTCGGCGACGGTCTCAATCTGCCGCCCAATATAGGCCCGTTCGACCGCATCATCGTCACCGCCGCGGTCGAGCAGCTTCCGGACAATTTGGTCGAGCGGCTCGAGGTCGGCGGCATCCTGATCGCGCCGGTCGGCCCGCATCAGGGCGTGCAGACGCTGATCCGCCTGACCCGCACCGAAGCCGGGATCGAGCGCAAGGAACTCGTCGAGGTCCGCTTCGTGCCGGCACTGCCCGGGGTGGCGCGGGAGCTGTAGATTTCCGGATCGGCTGCGCCGCCAACATCTTATTGGGAGGGTTAAGCCGTTATTTACTCGGCGCGTGTTTACTTAAAACACCAGTTCTGTTGCGTACGAGTGAGTAACCATGTCCGTCGTCGCCGAGTTGCTTTACTCGCGCCGCGTACCGCAGGTCGCGGTGCTGGCGCTGATCTCCTTCAGTTTCGCAGGATGCAGCGCCGACATGTCGTCGCGGCTGTCCCAGTCGAACTTCTCCAACCCCTTCTCCTCTGACCAGACCGGTTCGGTGCAGCAGGCCCCGCCGCCGCAGCAGCGCGAGCTGCCGCAATATTCGCGGCCGCAGACGCAGCCCGGCTATTATCAGTCTCAGCCCTTGCCGCCGCCGGCGGTGTCCCCACCGCAATCCTATCCCGTCACGGGTGGTGGTGGCGTGTCCGGAGGCGGGCGCGGCGTCAGCTCCTACGCGCCCCCGACGCAGCCGCATCTTGAGACCACGGCCACCGTGCCGCCGCGTTCCGTTGCCGCGGCTCAGCCGGCCGGAGGCACCAAGATCATCGTCGGCACCAGCGACACGCTCGACGTGCTCGCCAAGCGTTATCGTGTCACGCCGCAGGCGATCCTTGCCGCCAACGGCTACAAGGGGCCGCGTTCGCTCTCGCCCGGCCAGCAGCTGATCATCCCGCATCCGGCCACGGCCGCTGCACCCGCGCCCGCGTTGGCTCCCGTCGCTGCGGCTCCCGCGATGGCGCCTGCAGCCAAGCCGGTTGCGGCCATTGCGGCGCCGCCGAGCACCCACTTCGTCAACCACGGCGACACGCTCGCCAGCATCGCCCGCAAGAACCATATCACGTCGGCCGAGCTCGCCCGTGCCAACGGCCTCGATCCGTCGGCCAAGCTCAAGCTCGGCACCAGGTTGACCGTGCCCGGTGCCAAGACCGCTGCCCTCGCGGCGCCGATTGCGGCGGCTCCTGTCGGGGCTGCTCCGGTTGTCGGCACGCTCCAGCCGGTTGCTGCCGCTCCCGCGCCCGCCACCAAGGTGGCGGCTGTCGCCGCGCCGGTGCAGAGCGCTCGCCTGGCCCAGGCCACGACCAACGTCGAAGAGAAGCCCGCCGAGACCCCGGCGAAAGCTGCGGAGACCACCAGCGCGCTGCCGACTTTCCGCTGGCCGGTGCGCGGCAAGGTGGTCACGAGCTACGGCGCCAAGACCAATGGCAAGTCCAACGACGGCATCAATCTCGCGGTGCCCGAGGGAACGCCGGTGAAGGCGGCGGAAGACGGCGTCGTCGCCTATTCCGGCAACGAGCTGAAGGGTTACGGCAATCTGGTCCTGGTTCGGCACTCCAACGGCTACGTCACCGCATATGCCCATGCGAGTGAGCTGATGGTGAAGCGCGGCGATACCATCAAGCGCGGTCAGGTCATTGCCAAGTCGGGTCAATCCGGGGAGGTGGCGTCGCCGCAGCTCCACTTCGAGATCCGCAAGGGATCGAGCCCGGTTGACCCGCTTCAGTTCCTGAACGGGGCGTGAGGCGCCGCCAGCCCCTCACCACACGAACGGTGTCATCGCCCGCGAAAGCGGGCGATCCAGTATTCCAGAGATAGTTGTGGTTGAGCCGATAGGCTGCGGCGTACTGGATTCCCCGCTCCAGTGCGCAATTGCGCACAAGACAGGGAATGACAGTTGTGAGTGGGGTGAAAGCCAGCCTTACTTCGCCGTCAGCTTCACGCCCAGCCGGCCCGCCAGCTCCTGCACGAACTGCCAGGCGACGCGGCCCGAGCGGGAGCCGCGGGTGGTCGACCATTCCAGCGCCTCGCGCTCCAGCGCCTCATCGTCGACCTCGATGCCGAAATGGCTGCAATAGCCGCGCACCATGGCGAGGTATTCGTCCTGGCTGCAGCGGTGGAAGCCGAGCCACAGGCCGAAGCGATCCGACAGCGAGACCTTCTCTTCGACCGCTTCGCCGGGATTGATCGCGGTCGAGCGCTCGTTCTCGATCATGTCGCGCGCCAGCAGATGGCGGCGGTTGGAGGTGGCGTAGAGGATGACGTTCTCGGGCCGGCCCTCGATACCGCCTTCGAGCACGGCCTTCAGCGATTTGTAGGACGCGTCGTTGCCGTCGAAGGAGAGGTCGTCGATGAACACGATGAAGTGGAAGCTGGCGTCCCGGAGCTTCTCCATCAGCATCGGCAGCGTCTCGATGTCTTCGCGATGGATCTCGATCAGCTTCAGCCTGTCCGCCGGCTTGCGCTCAGCGTTGATGCTGGCATGCGCCGCCTTGACCAGCGACGACTTGCCCATGCCGCGTGCGCCCCAGAGCAGCGCGTTATTGGCGGGCAGGCCGTTGGCGAAGCGCTCGGTGTTCTCCATCAGGATATCGCGCATCCGGTCGACGCCCTTGAGCAGGAACAGCTCGACGCGGCTGACCCGCGGTACCGCCGCGAGGCGGCCGTCGGGGTGCCAGACATAGGCATCGGCCTGCTTGAACGACTCGCGTTCGAGGGCCGGCTTGCCCTGGGCGGACAGGTGCGCCGCAATGGTCTCCAGCGCGCGGACCATGCGCTCCTGGGAGAGGTCTGGGGCCGCCTCGAGGGCTGCCTTGACGGCCCCCTTGGGGCGTTTTGCCGCGACGGGGGCGGGCTTGCGGGCAGGGGTGCGGGGGCCTTTGCCGGCCGGGCTTTTGCTAAGGTTTTTGGGCATGTCCGAAGTTCCTGAGAACGCAGCCTTATCGGGCCTGACGGCGCGCCGCAAGGTGGGTCAAAAGGGCAGTCTGGCAGCGTTGCAATTGGGGCAATGGCCGCTATAGTCCGCGCGAATTTGACCGAACCGGTCGCCTTTGAGGGCCTGACCGGCTTTCCCCCGTTCTCACGAGGATCGTCCGAATGCTGATTACCCCTGCGTATGCCCAGGCCGCGGGCGCCGGCGACACCAACAGCATGTTGATGTCGCTGCTGCCGTTCGCCCTGATCTTCGTGATCATGTACTTCCTGATTCTGCGTCCGCAGCAGAAGAAGGTCCGTGACCACGCCGACCTCGTGAAGAATATCCGCCGCGGCGACACCGTGGTGACCTCGGGCGGCCTTGTCGGCAAGGTCACCAAGGTCGTCGACGACGACCAGATCGAATTCGAGATTTCCGACGGCGTACGCGTGCGGCAGATGCGCCAGATGATCTCGGGCGTGCGCGCCAAGGGCGAGCCGGCGAAGGAATCCAAGGAAAGCAAGGAAGCCGCCAAGGACGACGCCGCCTCGAAGTGAGCGCGTCCGCGAGCATCTCAAGTCTCCTGATCTGACAGGTCCAGTCGATGTTGTATTTCACGCGGTGGAAGGCGCTCGGGATCATCCTGACGGCGCTGATCGTGTGCCTCTGCGCGGTCCCGAACTTCTTCCCCGAGTCGCAGGTCAAGACCTGGCCGGCCTGGGCGCAGCGCCGGCTCGTGCTCGGCCTCGACCTCCAGGGCGGCTCCTACCTGCTGCTCGAGGTCGATTCCAACTACGTGAAGAAGGAACGGCTCGACCAGATCCGCGACGACGTTCGCCGCACGCTGCGCGATGCCAAGATCGGTTTCACCGGCGGCGTCACCGTGCGCAACGACGCGGTCGAGGTTCGCATCACCAAGGAAACTGACGCTCAGGCTGCGCTCGCCAAGCTGCGCGAACTGTCTCAGCCGCTGGGCGGCCTGATGGGATCCAGCGGTCAGCGCGACCTCGAGGTGACCGATGCCGGCGGCGGGGTGATCCGCCTGAGCGTCCCGCAGGCTGCGATCCTCGATCGCCTGCGCAAGACCATCGAGCAGTCGATCCAGATCGTCGAACGCCGCGTCAACGAGCTCGGCACCGTCGAGCCCGTGATCCAGCGCCAGGGCAATGACCGCATCCTGGTGCAGGTCCCCGGCCTTCAGGACCCGACCCGCCTGAAGGAACTGCTGGGCAGGACCGCGAAGATGGAATTCCGGATGGTCGATACCTCCGTGCCGCCGGATCAGGCGCAAGCGGGCAGATTGCCGCCGGAATCCGAACTGCTGATGAGCGCCTCGCCGCCGCCCACGCCCTATGTGGTCAAGAAGCAGGTGCTGGTCGCCGGTGGCGATTTGACCGACGCTCAGGCGAGCTTCGACCAGCGCACGGGCGAGCCGGTCGTCAGCTTCAAGTTCAACACCTCGGGTGCGCGCAAGTTCTCGCAGGCCACGCAGGAGAACGTTGGGCTGCCGTTCGCGATCGTTCTGGACAACAAGGTGATCTCGGCGCCCGTGATCCGCGAGCCCATCACCGGCGGCCAGGGCCAGATCTCCGGCAGCTTCACCGTGCAGTCGGCCAACGATCTGGCGATCCTGCTGCGCGCCGGCGCGCTGCCGGCGCCGCTGACGGTGGTCGAGGAGCGCACCGTCGGTCCGGGCCTCGGCCAGGACTCGATCGAGAAGGGCGAGCTCGCGGCCTATGTCGGCTCGATCCTCGTCATCATCTTCATGCTGCTGACCTACCGGCTGTTCGGGGTGTTCGCCAACATCGCCGTGGCCATCAACGTCGCCATGATCTTCGGCCTGTTGTCGCTGCTCAACGCAACGCTGACGCTGCCCGGCATCGCCGGCATCGTGCTCACCGTCGGTATCGCCGTGGACTCCAACGTGCTGATCTACGAGCGCATCCGTGAGGAGCTGCGCGGCGGCCGCAACGCGATCTCGGCGATCGACGCCGGCTTCAAGCGGGCGCTCGCGACCATCCTCGATTCCAACATCACCACCTTCATTGCCGCCGCGGTGCTGTTCTACATCGGCACCGGCCCGGTGCGCGGCTTCGCCGTGACGCTCGGTATCGGCATCATCACCACGGTGTTCACCGCCTTCACCATGACCCGGCTGATCGTGGCCTGGTGGGTGCGGTGGAAGCGGCCGCAGAGCGTGCCGATCTAGGAGCCTGATCGTGACTCACACCGTTCTCATCGGGCTCGGCGTCCTCATCGCCATTCTCACTGTGGTCGCAGCCCTCGGCCTGTTGCCGTCGTTGCGGATCGTCCCGGACAACACGCATTTCGACTTCACGCGTTTCCGCCGGATCAGCTTCCCGATTTCGGCGGTGCTGTCGATCGTAGCGATTACGCTGTTCTTCACCCATGGGCTAAATCTGGGCATCGACTTCAAGGGCGGCACGCTGCTCGAGGTCAAGGCAAAGTCCGGCACCGCTGACATCGCGGCGATGCGCACCAAGCTCGACGCGCTGGGACTGGGCGAAGTCCAGTTGCAGGAGTTCGGCGGCCCTGAGAACGTCCTGATCCGCGTTGCGGAACAGCCGGGCGGCGACGCCGCCCAGCAGGCTGCGCTGCAAAAGCTTCGTGGCGCGCTCGGCGACAGCGTCGACATTCAGCGTACCGAGGTGCTTGGCCCGCGCGTCGCCGGCGAGCTGCTCGCCTACGGCATGCTCGGCCTGATGCTCGCGATCATCTCGATCCTGATCTATCTCTGGTTCCGGTTCGAATGGCAGTTCGCGCTTGGCGCCATGATCGCCAACGTGCACGACATCGTGCTCACGATCGGCTTCATGTCGATCAGCCAGGTCGATTTCGACCTGACCAGCATCGCCGCGCTCTTGACCATTCTGGGCTATTCGCTCAACGACACCGTCGTCATCTACGACCGCATCCGCGAAATGCTGCGTCGCTACAAGAAGATGCCGATGCCGCAGCTGCTCAACGAGTCCATCAACTCGACGCTGTCGCGCTCGATCATCACCCACTTCACGGTGACGTTGGCGCTGCTGGCGCTGCTCCTGTTCGGCGGTCACGCCATCCACAGCTTCACCGCGGTGATGATGTTCGGCGTGGTGCTGGTCGGCACCTATACCTCGATCTTCATCGCGGCGCCGATCCTGATCTATCTCGGTGTTGGCGAGCATCGCGAGGATGCGCCCGATACGGCTACGCCGGCGAAGAAAAGCAAGGCATGATCCGAACCGCATGCCCTCGCAGGCGTTTGCGAGGGCAGTAAGCCCATTCGGACGAAGCTCATGGCCGGCGATCCCAACGCACCGCATTTCCCGCGCTCGGCGCCGATCGAGGCCTATGGCAAGGGCGGCTTCGCCTTCGCCGGCATGTCGCATCGGGGCTCGCTGCTGTGCCTGCCCGACGCGATCTGGGCCTGGGACGTGACGGATCCCGCGAGGATCGACCGCTATTCGCTGGACCGGGTCTTCACGGCCGCCAACAGCATCGACACCCTGCTGATCGGCACCGGAACCGGGGTCTGGCTGCCGCCGCCGGCGCTGCGGCAGGCGCTCAAGGCGGTGAGGGTGGTGCTGGACACGATGCAGACCGGTCCCGCCGTGCGCACCTACAACATCATGATCGGCGAACGGCGGCGGGTTGCCGCTGCGCTGATCGCGGTGCCATGAACAGCACATGAGCAGCGCCGCGCCGCCGCCCGATTCGGTCACTTTCTGCGCCGATCTCGTGCGCAGCCATGACTTTCCGCGCTATGCCGCAACGCTGTTCGCGCCCGCCGCCGAGCGCCGCGCGCTGCTGGCGCTCTATGCCTTCAATGTCGAGATCGTCCGCGTCCGCGACCAGGTGAGCCAGCCCTTGCCCGGCGAAATCCGCTTTCAATGGTGGACCGATCTGTTTTCCGGCCTGGTGCACGGCAGTGCCGAGGGCAATCCCGTGGCGGCGGAGCTGCTGCGTGCGATCCGCGAGTTCGACTTGCCGGTCGAGCCGCTGTCGCTGCTCATCGACGAGCACCAGTTCGACCTCTACAACGATCCGATGCCGACCATGGCGGCGCTGGAGGGCTATCTGGCCGCGACCTCGTCGGCCTTATTTGGTCTGGCGGCGCAGGTCCTGGGGCCGCCGTCCGGGGCGGTCGAACATCTCGCCCGTCATGCGGGATTGGCGCAGGGCATCGTGCAAATCATCGCGAACCTGCCGCGCGATGCGTCGCGCCGGCAGCTATTCCTGCCGCAACAGGTGCTGGCGAGCCATGGCTGCCAGATGGAGGACGTGTTCGCTGGCAAGGAGACGGCGAGCCTCCGCGCCGTACTGGAGCAGCTTGCAGGCGAGGCGCAGCAGCATTTGACCACGGCCTTGTCGCTGCTGGCGGACGTGCCGGTGCAGGCGCGTCCGGCGTTTCTGCCGCTGAGCCAGGTCAGCGCCGATCTCAAGCGCCTGTCGCAGCCCGGCCGCAATCCGTTTGCGCCGCAGCCGACGTCGCGGCTGCGTACGCTCTGGACATTGTGGCGGGCTTCACGTTCCCGGGAATTTACCAAATAGCGGCTGGCTTATCGCCTCGAGCCGCCGGATGCTCTATGCTGTCCCATGGCTGAGTTGTCCCAAACCACATCGTCCTACCTCAGCGGCTTTCCGGTCGCTCCTGACGACATTCAAGCTGCCGCCGAGACGATCAGGGGCGCCGTCGTCGAGACGCCCTGCAGCTACAGCCGCACGCTGAGCAGCATCTGCGGCTGCGAGATCTGGCTCAAATTCGAGAACCTCCAGTTCACCTCCTCGTTCAAGGAGCGAGGTGCGCTCAACCGCCTCACCGCGCTGACGCCGGAGGAGCGCGCGCGGGGCGTGATCGCGATGTCGGCTGGCAACCACGCGCAGGGCGTGGCCTATCACGCCAAACGGCTCGGCATTCCCGCCACCATCGTCATGCCGGTCGGCACGCCCATGGTGAAGGTCGAGAACACCAGGCATCACGGCGCGGAGGTGGTCGTCACGGGCGCGACGCTGGAGGAGGCGGCCGCGTTCGCGCGCAGCCACGGCGAAGCCAGAGGCATGATCTTCGTCCACCCCTACGACGATCCGCTGGTGATCGCGGGGCAGGGCACGGTCGGGCTGGAGATGATGAGGGCCGTGCCGGAGCTCGACACGCTGGTCGTGCCGATCGGCGGCGGCGGCCTGATCAGCGGCATCGGCATCGCGGCGAAATCGATCAAGCCGTCGCTGCGAATCCTCGGCGTGGAGGCCTGGCTCTATCCCTCGATGTACAACGCCATCCATGCCGGCAATCTGCCGGCGCGGGGCGACACGCTGGCCGAGGGCATCGCGGTGAAATCGCCCGGCAAGATCACCACCGAAATCGTCCGCCGCCTCGTCGACGACATCGCGCTCGTCAACGAAGCCGAGCTCGAGCGCGCCGTTGCGACCCTGATCTCGATCGAGAAGACGGTCGTCGAGGGCGCCGGCGCCGCCGGCCTTGCCGCGCTGATGTCCGATCCGACCCGCTTTGCCGGCCAGAAGGTCGGCCTCGTCCTGAGCGGCGGCAATATCGATACGCGACTGATCGCATCCGTCCTCACCCGCGAGCTGGCGCGCGAGGGGCGGTTGACCCAGCTCTCGCTCGACATTCCTGACAGACCCGGGCAATTGGCCGCCGTCGCGGCCCTCCTGGCCGAAGCCGGCGCCAACATCATCGAGGTTTCGCACCAGCGGACCTTCTCCGACCTGCCGGCCAAGGCCACGCTCCTGCAACTCGTCATCGAGACCCGCGACAGCGCCCATCTCGACGAGGTGATGGCGAAGCTCAGTGCATCCGGACTGAGCGCGCGCTGCACGTAGGGCACGTTGAGACGCCAAGCCGGCTGGGCGCTACTCCGGAAGGCCTGCGATGCGGAGGGCATCGCCGAGAGAGGAAGCGAGCGCTGGCGCGCAGTTGACGCCCTGAAATTGACGGCCATAGCGGAACGTCGGGTGCAGCTCCAGCACCCGCGTGGCCGCCGCCTTCGCCTCCTGCAATCGTCCAAGCTTTGCCAGCGCCGCGGCCAATTGCACATGGGTGATGCTGTGGCGAGGATTGGCCTGAACCGAGCGGTAAGCGGCGCGACACGCTTCCTCATATCGGCCGCGATGGAAGTGCCCAAGAGCCTGGGCGTCGAACGCGGCGAAAGCCCAGGAATCGAACGGACTGAGCCGCAGGCCTTGTTCGCTCCATTCGATAGCGCGGTCGGCATCTCCGCCCCAGCCGAGCATGACGCTGCCGAGGATGTAGGTCAGCGCCGATGATGGGCTGATGGCGAGCGCGGCCTCGAACGCGATGAACGCTGCGGAGCGATCGTGCCCGTCCATACCGATCGAAAAGCCCGCGAGCGTGAGAGCAAGCGCATCATCCTGGCCGTGAGCGATGGCCGAGCGCGCGTGGCGGATCGAGGCCTCGCGATTGGCCTCCTGCAAACCGGCTCGAAGAAACAGGCAGTGATGGCACATCGCTGCATTGCCGTGCGCAAGCGCGTACGCAGGCTCGAGCGCGATCGCACGTTCGAGCAGCACGAGCGCCTGGGTGACCTGGGCCGGCATGCCGGAATCGACGTCCGGCTGGGCGCGCAGGACGAGATCATAGGCATCCAGGCTGTCCGGCCGCTTGCGCCTGACCCTATTGATCTCGGCGCGCCGCAGGCTGGGCGCGATCGCACCGACGGTCAACGATGCGATGTCGTCCTGGAGGGCGAAGACGTCTTCGGACCGGCGGTCAAATCGCTCGGCCCAGACGTGCATGCCAGTCGACGCATCGATCAACTGGCCGGTGATGCGGACCAGCGTGCCGGTCTTGCGGACACTGCCTTCCAGCACGTAGCGTACGCCAAGTTCGCGGCCGACCTGCTTCACGTCCACCGCGCGGCCCTTGTAGGCGAATGTAGAATTCCGCGCGATCACGAACAGCCAGTTGATGCGCGAGAGGCCGGTGATGATGTCGTCGACCATCCCGTCGGCAAAATAGTCCTGCGCCGCATCGCCGCTCAAGTTCGTGAAAGGCAACACTGCGATCGACGGCCTGTCGGGCAATGACAGCAATGGCGCTTGCGGTGTTGCTCGTGCGGGACCCGGATCGGACTTCGTCACGGTCGCGCCGACATAGCGATAGCCGCGGCGCGGCAGCGTTTCGATCCAACGCGCCTCGCCGGAGATGTCCGCCAGCGTGCGCCGCACCGCCGCGATCTGGACGGTCAGGTTGCTGTCCTCGACGGCCTGGGCGGGCCAGGCCGCCTCGATCAAGGCATCCTTTGAAACCGGCACACCAGCCTGCCGGACGAGGAGCGCCAGGAGCAATACTGCGCGCTGGCCGAGAGCGGTCGGCTCAGCACCGTGGAACAGGATCCCCGCATCGCCATCGAGGCGAAAGGGACCAAATTCAAGGATCGTGGCCATCATCGAAGAAGGCCACATTTCGCAGGTTTTTTGCAACGTTTTCCGAACGGCTTTGCGACTTTCCGGCTGGACTGGACCACCATCGCGCGAGCCGTGAGGAACGCTGCAACAAGCGATGGAGGTGTACATGACCGCGAAACACGTCATCCGCAGGCCCGGCGAGACCGAGGGGGTCACGCTGCGCGGCCAACCAATGGCCTTCCTGGTGACGGGCGAGGACACTGGGCATACGAGCATGTTCGACTGGACAATTCCGGCAGGATTCGCCACCGGCCGGCACGTTCATCGTGTTCAGGAAGAGACCTTCTACATGCTCGACGGCGAGTGTGAATGGTTCGTCGGGGATGAGATTGTCCGGGCAACCCCAGGGACCTTCCTCTTCATTCCTCCCGGTGTTCCCCACAACATCACCAACGCGAGCGAGAAGCCCGCGCGCGTGCTCATGACCGTATCCCCGCCGGGACACGAGCATTACTTCGAGGAGCTGGCGAAGCTGACGGCAAGTGGTCCCCCGGATGCGAAGGCCATCAGCGAGCTACGCGCCCGCTTCGATACCGACCAGCTCTCGGCGCTGACGACAAGAGCTTGAAGCCCAGACGGCGCGAGGCTGGATCGATTTCAAGGTCGGCCCGGCCGCGCTACCGTGCCGCCAGATCCGCCAGGTGAGCGATCAGCCGATCGATCTCGGCTTCCGTGTTGTAGTAATGCGGCGATGCCCGCACGACATGCGGCAAGGCGCGAAGTTCGGCATCGATACGCGTGCTCGACGGATCTGAAGCGCCGATGGTGATGCCTGCCGTAGCGGCGCTGGCGACAACGGCGTCCGCCTCGTGCCCGTCCAGCGTGAAGCTGACGATGGCACCCGGCGCGCGTCCGAGGTCGCGAATGGTGATGCCGGGAAGGGCGGCAAGGCCGCCGCGAAGACGGCCGGCAAGCATGCGGCAGCGTTGTTCGATCGGAGCGATGCCGATCTCGAGGACGTAATCGACGGCGGCCCCGAGGCCCAGCCGGGCCGCGTAATTGTTCTCCCAGGTCTCGAAGCGGCGTGCATCGTCGCGAAGCCGATATTCATCGCGCGAGACCCAGGGCGCCGCGAAGTGATCGATCATCGGCGGCTCTAGTCGTTGCAGCAGCGCCTGGCGGACGTAAAGGAAGCCGGTGCCGCGCGGGCCGCGCAGGAACTTTCGCCCCGTGGCCGACAGCATGTCGCAGCCGATGGCCTCGACGTCCACCGTCATCTGGCCGACCGCCTGGCAGGCGTCGAGCAGATAGGGAATGCCGTGCGCCCGCGCGATCTTGCCGACAGCTGCCGCCGGATTGACCAGCCCGCCATTGGTCGGGACCCAGGTGATCGCGATGAGCTTTACGCGCTCATCGATCATCCGTTCGAGCGCGTTTACGTCGAGCTCGCCGCTCGCATCGCTGGGCACCACGTCGATGACCGCGCCGGTTCGTTTGGCGACCTGGAGAAAGGCGACATAGTTGGCGGCGTATTCCGCTTCGGCGGTCAGGATTCGGTCGCCCTTGCGAAACGGAAGCGAATAGAACGCCATCTGCCAGGCGACCGTCGCATTCTCCACCAGCGCGATCTCATCGGGCGCGGCATTCAAGAGACGCGCCACCGAGCCGTAGACCGCGTTGAGCCGGTCGGCCTCGCGATCGGCGGCAGCGTAGCCCCCAATCTCGGTCTCCAGATCGATGTGCCCCTTCATCGCCGCTATGACCGGCGCCGGCATCAGGCCAGCGCCTGCGTTGTGGAGATATGCGAGCCGGGAGGCGGCGGGTGTGTCGGCGCGAATTCGGGCGATGTCGATCAAGTCAGAAGCCTCTGCCATCGGGTTCCCTCAGCTAGACACAATGACGCAACGAGCAAGATCGGGCAAACTGGAGCATCCGGATCCCGATGCCTATGCTGATTGAAAGCAAAATTCGGTGGGGAATTGAAAGGACGCACGATGGCGAAGAACACGATTTGCCTCTGGTACGACAGGGATGCCGAGGCGGCTGCCCGCTTCTATGCCGAGACGTTTCCCGACAGCGCCGTGAGCGCCGTCCACCGCGCGCCCAGCGATTACCCGTCCGGAAAGGCGGGGGATGTGCTCACCGTCGAATTCACCGTCGCCGGCGTTGCCTGTCTCGGCCTCAACGGTGGTCCGATTTTCACGCACAACGAATCTTTCTCGTTCCAGATCGCAACCGATGACCAGGAGGAGACGGACCGCTATTGGAACGCCATCGTCGGCAATGGCGGACAGGAGAGTGCGTGCGGCTGGTGCAAGGACAGATGGGACGTCTCCTGGCAGATCACCCCGCGCGTGCTGACCGAGGCGCTGGCGGCCGGCGGCGCTGAAGCCAAGCGTGCCTTCGATGCGATGATGGGGATGAGGAAAATCGACGTCGCTGCGATCGAGGCGGCACGACGCGGCTGACGTTGGCTTGCCTCAGATACAGAGGCTGAGCAGCTTGATGTGACAGCTGCTGGGCTTGGGCTTGCTCGCAGGTGCGGCCTCGCGTTTCACGGCAACCTCGCGCTTCACGGCGACGAGGGGCTCCTTGTCCTTCTTCTTGCCCTTGCCCTTCGGCTCGTAATCGCCCGCGATCACCATGGCCCAATAGGTGCGCTTGCCGCTGGCATTCCTGGCGCTGGCGATGCCGACGCGGGAGGCGTTGTGCAGCAACAGGTTCTTGCGGTGCCCGGACGAGTCGATCCACTGTCCCAGCGTCTTCTCGAAATTGTCGTAGCCGTAGGCGATGTTCTCGGCGGCGCGGCCGGCGCCGGCGGGCGCGACACGGCGATTGAAGGGGCCGAGCGCGTCGTGACTGAGGTCGTCCTTCGCCGCCATCGCGCGGGCCTGGTCCATGGCGATGCGGTCGAGGGTGGAATCGCGGACGACGCGAACCTCACCGTGCTTGAGGCGGAAGCCGGAGATCAGCTCGGCCGGGGTCTCGGCCATTGCGGGCGCGGCCGCCAGCAGCAGAAGGCCGGCAATCAGGCCGCCAACCACGCGATGCATCATCGTCCCCCGAGTGCCCATGACCCCGCCGAGCCTGACTTGTCCGACCGCTTCTCTATCGCCAATGTGGACGCTTCAAGGCGAGACTGCCCGTCAGTTCGCTGGCAGGTTCGCCTCGAAATTGAAGCGGTCGCGCAGGTTTTTTCGCTGTTCCAGGATGTCCTTGAGGAAAGCGCGGTCCTGGTCGTTCTTCATCATCGGTTCGATCAAATCGAGCTGGTTCATCGCAACCAGTTGCAGGATCTCGGTGCGCGGCTTGCCGCCGGCGTCGCGCGGCAGTGCGTGAACGACCTGGATGTGCTCAGGTGGTTTCGGCCCCTTGGCGGCCGCAAGCTCGTTCCGCAACTGGCCCTCGAGCGTGGCCTGATCGGCTTCGACAAAGGCATAGAGCCCGACGCCGGAGCGGCGGTCCGCGAAAGCCACGATGGCGGTGTCGCGCACGGCCGGGTTCTTGCGGATCAGCTCGGTCAGCACCGGCGCATCATTGACCAGCCTGCGGCCGCCGCCCTCGCGGTCGGTGAAGTTGAACAGGCCGCGCGTGATCGCGCGATAGACTTTCTTGCCGGTGACAAGCCACAGGCTGGCGGCGAATGACTTCTTCGCAAGGATCTTTCGCTCGCGCGGCGTCAGCGCCTCAGGTGCGTAGGAGCGCTTGTGCTTGAGCAGATGCCGGAGGTCTTCATAGGCGAGGATGCGATAGAGCCGGCCGCGCCGCGCAAAGCAGGCGGCGAGCTGGAAGTCGGTGACATAGGCGAGGCCGTCGCGGCCGACCAGCCAGTTCTGTTCCTTGGCAAGATCGTTGTGGCAGATACCGGCGCGGCGCAGCCGGCGCAGGGCCGCCTTGGCCGAACGGAAATAGGCGAGGTCGCCATGGGGCTTGGCCAGATGCAAAGCGACGCCGTCGACGAAGCCGCGCACCAGCGCGCGGCGTCCGGCCCACAGCAGCTCCGGACCAACGTTGAGGCCTTTGGCCAGCGCCAGGGCGTGTTTCTCGCGGGCGAACAGATGGCGCGCCAGCAGGAATGACCACCACGGCACCTCGTCGAGCCGGCGCAGCACGGCGTCGACTTCGCCGATGTCGGTACGGAAGCGCCCGCGCTCGACGGTCGAGAACACGTCGCGCTTGAGCAGCACGCCCTCGGTCCAGCGCGCCGAGAGCGTCGCGGCGTCGTCTTTGGGGAGGCTCATTGCAAACTCACGCGGCTGCGGAAATGCGCAAATGATCGGCGATCCAGCGATCGAGATCGGCGAGTGCCAGTGCGCTCATCGCCTGCTTCTTGGCCACCGTCTTTTCGTTGCCGCGCAGGCGCGTGCCGTCGGGCTTTTTTGTCGGCGCGGTCGCAAGCGGTGGGAATAGACCGAAATTGATGTTCATCGGCTGGAACGAGCGTGTGCCGGGCTCGATGGTCTCGATATGGCCGCCGGTGATGTGGCCGAGCAGCGATCCGAGCGCGGTCGTGCCGGGCGGGCTGACAAGCGTCTCGCCGCGCGCGTCCGCGGCTGCATAGAGACCGGCGATCAGGCCGACGCTGGCCGATTCCACATAGCCCTCGCAACCCGTCATCTGGCCGGCAAAGCGCAGACGCGGCTGTGCGCGCAGGCGCAGCTGACTGTCGAGAAGCTTTGGCGAGTTCAGGAAGGTGTTGCGATGCAGGCCGCCGAGGCGGGCGAACTCCGCCTTCTCCAGCCCGGGAATAGTGCGGAAGATGCGCTGCTGCTCGCCGTATTTCAGTTTCGTCTGGAATCCGACGATGTTGTAGAGCGTGCCGAGCTTGTTGTCCTGGCGCAGCTGCACGATCGCGTAAGCTTTCGTCGTGGGATCGTGCGGATTGGTGAGACCGACCGGTTTCATCGGGCCGTGGCGCAAGGTCTCGGGGCCGCGCTCCGCCATCACTTCGATCGGCAGGCAGCCGTCGAAATAGGGCGTGTTGGTCTCCCACTCCTTGAACTCGGTCTTTTCGCCAGCGATGAGCGCGGCGACGAAGCCGTCATACTGCTCCTTGGTCATCGGGCAGTTGATGTAGTCCGCGCCGGTGCCGCCGGGGCCGACCTTGTCGTAGCGCGACTGAAACCAGGCCACCGACATGTCGATGGATTCGCGGTGCACGATCGGCGCGATTGCGTCGAAGAAAGCGAGCGCGTTCTCGTCGGTCAACTCGCGGATGGCATGGGCGAGCGGTGCGGAGGTGAGGGGGCCGGTGGCAACGATGACGTTGCTCCAGTCGGCCGGCGGCAGGCCTGCAACCTCGCCACGGGCGATCTGAATCAGGGGATGGTCGTTCAGCGCCTTGGTGACGGCCGCGGAGAAGCCGTCGCGGTCGACGGCGAGCGCGCCGCCGGCGGGCACCTGGTTGGCGTCGGCTGCGCGCATGATCAGCGAATCGAGCCGGCGCATTTCGGCATGCAGCAGGCCGACGGCGTTGTTGGCGGCGTCGTCCGAGCGGAACGAATTGGAGCAGACGAGCTCGGCGAGCCCGTCGGTGCGGTGCGCTTCGGTCATGCGGGTCGGCCGCATCTCGTGCAGCACCACGGGCACGCCGGCCTTGGCCACCTGCCAGGCGGCTTCAGAGCCGGCAAGGCCGGCGCCGATCACGTGCACGATGTTGGATTGAGGTCCTGTCATGGGGCGGACAGGTAGCGCTTTTCGGCGTGGAGTGGAATCGCCGAGATCGAGTTTTCTGCCGCTAGATACGACAACGCCCGCACGAGGCGGGCGCTATCGGTCCGTTCCGGTGGAAGGGCTGAAACGATATCAGCCCTGATACTGACCGGCGGCAACGCGCGGGATGTCCGAGCGATCGAGGCCGATATCGGCCAGTTCGCGATCGCTGAGCTGGGACAGCTCGGCAACATTGCGCTGATAGTCCCGGAAGGCCTGGATCATGCGGATGAGCGAGAGCAGCATTGGTAGTCTCCTGTAGTTCGATTCAACCCTTGCCCGGGCTGCATCGTTGAAATGAATATAGGTGAGAGTGGTGCACTGCGAAAGTTCCGATGTTGCGATGCAGCTAAGCGAGTAACGCATACCGCGAGTAAGGGAGGCTTAACCTCTCGCCAGTCCCGCCCAAGGCTTGAACTGTATGGACCGAATCTGGCGACAAACTTCCGTGAAATCACGGATTTAAGGGCTGTCGACTGATCTCGATCATAGCCGAGATAAGTTGCGTGCCTGTCACCAGCAAGACGGGTCGTCAGCTTCTACACCCAAGTAGGGCATGCGCGATTCGCATGAGACAAAAATCGTTATTTTGAATATAGATTCATTATTTTTGGGATGGACAATAGGCGCGAATGGGGTCCACGGGCTTTTTCGCGGCAGGATGCGTCGGAACGGCCCTTTCGCACCCACGGTGGCGCAGCGCACACACGCCGAGCGTGTGACGATGATTACCGGGATGTAATGAAAATCAGAAATTTCGCATGCGGCTCTGCGTGATGCGCAACATCACGCAATTCTCGCGGGGAATTTATTGCGGCAAGTTGCCGCGTCCGGGGGAAAGTCATGTTGCAGAGGCCGGCAATGTCGCGGGTCCTGTCTCAAGAACAACAGAAGGAAGTAACATCATGACGAAGTTACTCGGGGTTATTGCAATTGCCGCCGTCGCGTTCGCCGTCGCGCCGTCCGAGGCCGCCAAGCATGCCACGGGCGGTTGCAGCTCAGCCAACCTGGAGAAGACCGAGACTGCGATCGAGAACATGGCCGACGGCGACAGCAAGTTCGTCGCGCAGAAGGAGATCGCGGCTGCGCAGGATTCGCTGCTCAACGGCAAAATGGGTGCGTGCGGTGCGCATCTGAACAAGGCGATGCACGCCACCATGGCCAAGTAAACGGGTAGGCAAACGCACGAGAGAGGGCCGGTCAGACGATCGGCCCTACGCGTTTGTTGATGGGTCTTTAAGGGGCGCGCGCCAGCTGGGTGGCGAAATAGGCGACGGTCTTGGAATAGACCTCGCTCTTGTTCCACTGCTGCAGCACCGCGAAATTCGGACTGCCCGGCTGCCAATCCTTGCCCTTCTGCCAGCCATAGCCGGCAAGATAATTGGCGGTGGAGGCGAGCACGTCGGGCGCGTTGTGCAGGAGGTCGCGCTTGCCGTTGCCGTCGAAATCGACGGCGTATTTCATCCAGGACGACGGCATGAACTGGGTCTGGCCGAGCTCGCCGGCCCAGGCGCCCTTCATCTCGGCTGGCACGAGATCGCCGCGCTGGACGATGCGCAGTGCGTCGAGCAGCTCGGCGCGAAACTGCTCGGCGCGCCGGCAGTCATAGGCCAGTGTTGCCAGCGACCGGATCGTGGCGAACTTGCCGGTGTTGACGCCGAAATCGGTCTCTAGGCCCCAGATCGCGACCAGAACCTCGCCGGGGACGCCATAGGTCTGTTCGATGCGCGACAGCACCGAGCCGTACTGCTTCATCCTGTTGGAGCCGCGTTCCAGGCGCGGCGGCACCATGCGGCCGGAAAATTCCTCGAAGGTCTGGGCGAAGACCTTTTGCGAGCGGTCGCGGTTGAGCACGCTCTGATCCAGCGTCACGCCGGCGAGACCAGATGCGATGGCCTGCTGTGAGATCCCCTTGGCCGCAGCGTCGGTCTTGAAGTCCGCAAGCCATGCATCGAAATTGCCCGAGCCGCAGGCAACCGCGGCGAACGCTGGCTGGGCGGACAGGATTGACGCGGAGAGGGCGAAGGCTGCGAGAGCGAGACGAGAAATCGTCGAGGTCATTCGAGGTAACGAATTCCGTGAAGCGATCTGACCGGGGCGCTCAATCTCGATCGGAACCGCGGCCAAAGCAAGGCGTGCGACAGACCGCGATCCTGCCCGAACCAGGGCAGGATCGCATGTCACGATATCGTCAGGCGTCCGTCCTGTTACGCCAGGGGAAGAGGTTGGCGGGGAAGTCGGCAGCCGGCTTGCGCGGACGATGCGGCGGGGGCGGCACCGGACGTGCACCGGGCTCCGAGACGATCACCTTGCGGTAGAGATGCCAGGTGGCATGGCCGAGCAGGGGGATCACCACGGCAAGGCCGAGGAACGCCGGGATGGTGCCGAGCGCGAGCAGAACCGCCACGATCACGCCCCAGGCCGCCATCGGCACCGGGTTCCTCGCGACCACGCGCAGCGAGGTGCTCATCGCCTCGAACGCGCCGGCGTGGCGATCCAGCATCAAGGGGAACGACACGACGCTGATGCAGAGCGCGGCGAGCGCGAACAGGAAACCGACGCCGCAGCCGACCACGATCAGCCACCAGCCCTGCTGCGTCGTCAGCACGCGCGTCATGAAGTCCGAGATTCCGGTGACGCCCTCATAGCCGAACGCTGCGACATAGATCGCCTGCGCGGTCGCAACCCAGGTCACGAACAGCGCGAGCAGCAACGTGCCGAGGCCGAGCATCGCTCCGAACGAGGGCGAACGCAGCACCTCCATCGCATCCCAGGCGCTTGCTTCCTCGTAGCGTTCGCGCCGGCTGGAAAGCTCGTAGAGACCGAGCGCTGCGAAGGGGCCGATCAGCGCGAAGCCGGCGGCGAGCGGAAACAGCAGTGGCAGCACCGAATAGCCCATCACCACACGGGCGAGCACGAGGCCGAGCACCGGGTAGATCACGCAGAGGAGGATGGCGTGGCTCGGCACCGCCTTGAAATCTTCCCAGCCGCGCCTGAGCGCATCGTGCAGATCAGACAGCTGGATGGTTCGGATCACCGGTCCAGCCGCATCAGTGGGCTGGGCCATCGTGGGGACATTGCCCTGGTAGAGTGTAGCCATGGTCGCTAGCTCCCTTGCCGAGCGGCCGAATTCGGCGCCGGCAAACGGCGCAAGCGGCCGCCATTCTCTGAAGTCCCGCAATTCCGACCAGACGCGAATTCCGGACGACATCGCGAGCTGAGCTGGAAGCGTACGCCCATTTCCGAGTCCTGTCCTCACGCTTGGGTGAAATTCGATGCCGCATCGCAACCTCGACGATGTCATTCGGCCGTCATTTCGCCGCAGATAAGCTGATGCTGCGTAGTGGTTCGCAGAACTTCGCGGGCGCCACGCAGTAACTTGGTCTATAAGTGCCACTCAAGGCCCTTCCAACGGATCCTTTTCGGGGAGCAGACATGAGCATTTTCGGGAAAATCATGAGCGCGATCTTCGGCGGCCAGCCGGCTTCCGCCGCGCCCGCCGGTGGCGCGGCGCCGGGTAGTGCGCCCGCAGGGGCCGCGCCTGGAGCGTCGGCGCCGGCTTCCGCGCCCATGGCGGCGGTCGATGTGGCGGCGATCGTCGACAAGGCGGTGGCCGCGCACAAGGGCGAGAAGCTGGAATGGCGCACCTCGATCGTCGACCTGATGAAGGCGCTCGACATCGATTCCAGCCTCGCTGCGCGCAAGGATCTCGCCAAGGAGCTCGGCTACAGCGGCGACATGAACGACTCGGCCAGCATGAACGTCTGGCTGCACAAGCAGGTGATGTCCAAGCTCGCCGCCAATGGCGGCAAGCTGCCGCCTGAGATCAAGCACTGACCGCAAGCACTGACCGAATGCCGGTCGTGCCGCAGGGGCTCGCGATCGCGCGGGCCCTTTTTGCTTTCAGCCGACCAGATCCGCATTCTCCGGATGCCTGTCGAGATAGTCGACCACGAAACCGCAGCCGGCGATCACCTTGCGGCCGTCGCGCCGGATCAAGTCCAGCGCGCCCTTGATCAGCTCGGAGGCGATGCCGCGGCCGCGCAGCGCGCGGGGCGTCTCGGTGTGGGTGATGATGACGGCCGTCGAGGTCAGCCGGTAATTGGCGAAGGCGACCTCGTTGCCGACATCGAGTTCGAAGCGCCTCCTGTCCTTGTTGTCCCGTACCGATGCCACCATGCAAGATCCTTCCGACGTGGGTCTGAGGCGTTGATCTAGGAGCCCGTCCCCGTTCTTGGCAAGGCGCGGCCATGGGAGCTTGCCGCACGGCAGATATCTGCAAACGCGCATGCCTTTAGCTGCAGCGCAGTATGAGTGAACACCACGCCGGCTCCAATAATTACCGGCGCCACTCTTGCAAGTTCCACGGCGGCTCCCACGTCCTCTCAAGGACATACGCCCGAATGCGGCCGGCAGGGTCGCTAGACATTCGGAGTGTCATGATTGCCAGCCGCAGACGTATGCCTCTTTGGAGGAGGTTACGATGTCGGACTTTGGTTTCTTGAATACTCATCGGACATGGGAAGACTGGTGCGGGATGCTGCTCGGCGCGCTCATCGTGGCTTCGCCGTGGTTTCCCGTCCAGGATCCGGCGATTGCCGGGCACCCGACGGCGATCCTGAATGCGGTCGCAATCGGCCTGGTCGTATTTGGCATCAGCCAGCTCGAATATGTCGCCTTGCAGCGTTGGCAGGAGGTGACGACGATCCTCGTCGGACTGTGGCTCATCGCCTCGCCTTACGCCCTCGGCTATTCCGCTGACGGCTTTCTCCGCATCTACCACACGAGCCTCGGCGCGGCGGTGGTGCTGTTGGGCATCCTTCAGCTGTGGCAGGACTGGGATCTGAATGATCAGGACATGCTCAAGCACGGACGATAGGCCGTAGCTGTCGGCAGGCCCGCTGGCTACGGGCGGCGGGCCTGTGCTCTCACCTCGCCACGAGGTCCGCATAATCCGGATGTTTTTCGATCCATGCCTTCACGAACGGGCATTGCGGGATCAGCTTCAATCCGGCGGCGCGGACCTGGTCGAGCGCGCCTTGCACCAGCTTCGAGCCGACGCCCTTGCCGCCGAGCTCCTTTGGTACGTCGGTGTGCTCGAACGTGATGACGCCGCCGTCGAGCTTGTAATGCTCGGTCGCAACATGGCCCTCGACCTCAAGCTCGAAGCAGTGATGGTCCTTGTTGTCGATGACGTCGCTCATGTCGTCGCACCTCCAATTGCGATCCTCGCGCGAAGCGGTAACGCGCGGTCAGGTCGCCTGGTTTCAGTAGCTGAGGTCGTTCGGTTCAATCGGCCGCTTTGGCGAGCCTGGAATCTTCGGGCTGCTGCGGCGGACGCAGGCATCCCTGGCAGATGACAAGGGAGCGGTTGACCCTGGCATCCTGCTCGGCCTTGCTGCCGTCCTGCGCTTGCCACCACTCCTTCGAATGGGGCTGAAGTCCGGCTTGCGAGCCGTTCCGCTCGGATCGGGCCGAGGTCCGCGCTGGCTGTGCTGCTGCCCGCTGCCGATTGGGATCCTCGCCGGCGCCATCCCAGGCATAACGTGCAGGCTTGAACGCGGGATCGGAGGCCAGATGCGCCTGTGGCGCCACGGCACATCCGGCGAGCGCCAGCGACAACAGGAGGAAGGCGGGCGCTTTGACCATGATGCGACACTCTGTACGCGAGAACTGAGGAAGGGTGCGCCGATCATGTTTAAAATTTTCTGAACGATTGCGGCCGCGCCGGCGACAAACGCGCATGCGCTATTTGATGCTTCTGCTCGCTCTGTTCGCCTCCGCCGCGCGCGCGGAGGATGCAAAGCCGTTCGATCCCTCCGACTATCCGCCCGGCGTGCAGAAGGCAGTGCGCTACGCCAATGAGGAATGCACTAGCCAGGACGGTGGCGAGGTGACCTTCGCGCCCGATACGGTGCGCAAGATCGACCTGACCGGTGACGGCCGCGACGACTACATCGTCGATTTCCAGGACACCAAATGCGGCGATCGCGAGACGACCTATTGCGGAACTGGCGGCTGCGTCATCAACATCCTGGTGACGCTGCCGGACGGCAACATTCGCCCGGTGTTTGACGGCTATGTCCTCCGCTACAAGATCATGGCCCCGCCGATGAAGCGCGGCGCTGCGCGCACCGTCCGCTTCGATCTTCATGGCAGCTTCTGCGGCGGCTTTGGCCCGCAGACCTGCGTCAAGCAGAAGGCGATTACGGCAACACCGTTTGCGTTCAAGCAACCGTAGGGGAGCCGTGCATCCGGCGGCCTTGCAGGGGCGCGGGCGATGGCGATAAATGGGCTGCAATGAGCCGGCGGCCAGCGCGCCGCCCGCCCTCGAAGAGGAATCCCCATGCAGCCCCTGCGCATGTCGCGCCGCGTCATGAATCTCGCTTACATGCTGACCCAGAATGCCCGGCGGCATGGCGCGCGTCCCGGTTTCGTCTGGGGTGACAAATCCTGGAGCTGGCGGCAGATCGATGCGCAGGTCTCGGCGTTGGCCGCAGCGCTCGCCGCGCGTGGCATTGCCAAGGGCGACCGTATCCTGGTCCATTCCAAGAATGGCGACGAGATGTTCTTCTCGATGTTCGCCGCGTTCCGGCTCGGTGCGGTCTGGGTGCCCACCAATTTCCGCCTGATGCCGGATGAGGTCACCTATCTCGCAGAAGCCTCCGGCGCCAAGGCGTTTCTGTGCCATGTCGATTTTCCCGAGCATGCGGCGGCGGTGAAGGGCGGTGCGCTCGAGTTCACCTGGAGCGTCGACGGCAAGGGCGCGTTCGGCGAGCGCTCGGTTGCTGATGCCATTGCCTCGCAGGCCGGCGCCAATGTCGCGAATGTCGATGTCGAACACGACGATCCCTGCTGGTTCTTCTTCACCTCGGGCACCACCGGCCGCTCCAAGGCCGCGGTGCTGACCCACGGACAGATGGGCTTTGTGATCACCAACCATCTCGCCGATCTGACGCCCGGCGTCACCGAGAATGACGCCTCGCTGGTGGTGGCGCCGCTGTCGCATGGCGCCGGCGTGCATCAGCTGGTGCAGACCGCGCGCGGCGTCTGCACCGTCTTGTTGCCGACCGAGAAATTCGACATCAACGAGGCGTTCCGTCTGATCGAGACCCATCGGGTCGCCAATCTCTTCACCGTGCCGACGATCCTGAAGATGATGGTCGAGCACCCTGCCGTCGACAAATACGATCATTCCTCGCTGCGGCACGTGATCTATGCGGGCGCGCCGATGTATCGCGAGGATCAGAAGACCGCGCTGAAGAAGCTCGGCAAGGTCATCGTGCAGTATTTCGGCCTTGGCGAGGTCACCGGCAACATCACTGTGCTGCCGGCAGCGCTGCACGATCCCGAGGACGGCCCGCACGCGAAGATCGGCACCTGCGGCTTTGAGCGCACCGGCATGCAGGTCTCGATCCAGGATGATGAAGGCCGCGAGCTCGCAGCCAACCAGAGCGGCGAGATCTGCGTGATCGGGCCGGCGGTGCTCGCAGGCTATTACGACAATCCCGAAGCCAATGCGAAGGCGTTCCGCAACGGCTGGTTCCGCACCGGCGACCTCGGCCACATGGACGAGGAGGGGTTCGTCTACATCACGGGCCGCGCCTCCGACATGTACATCTCCGGCGGCTCCAACATCTATCCGCGCGAGATCGAGGAGAAAATCTTGACGCATCCCGCGGTCGGCGAGGTCGCCGTGCTCGGCGTGCCCGATCCGACCTGGGGCGAGGTCGGCGTCGCCGTCTGCGTGGCGCGCGAAGGTGCGAAGGCGGTGAGCGAAGCCGAAATGGCGGCGTTCCTCTCGCCGAAGGTGCCGCGCTACAAGATGCCGAAGCGGTTCTTCTTCTGGGAGGCCTTGCCGAAATCCGGCTATGGCAAGGTGCCGAAGCGCATGGTGCGTGATGAGCTCGAGGCGCGCGGGCTGCTCGATCTCGACAAGACGAAGGCGGGCTGAGCGCAGGTGATGCGGAATATCAAGCAGCCGGGCGCGCCCATCGCGGAACGCATTCAATGGGTGGAGGCGAGGGGGCGCGCCTTCTCCTTCACGCTTCAGGCAGGTCTGCCGCTGCTGGAAGCCGCGCGGCGCGGCTTTGCGGCCGAAGGTTTTACGAGCGGCGTGCTGAACTTCAGGCAGGGCGCGCTCAAGCCTTTCGCCTATGTCATGCCGGCGCTGTCGAAGACTGGCGAGAATGCGGCGTTCTATAGCGACACGTACCGGCCCGGCGGCGTGACGCGCACGAAGCTCGGCTCCATGACGCTCGGCACGCGCGACGGAGCGCCGTTCTTTCACTGCCATGGGCTGTGGACGGAGGCGGATGGCAAGGCCAGCGGCGGCCACATGCTGCCAGACGAGACTGTTGTCGCCGAACCGTTCGAAGTCGACGCCTTCGGCATTGACGGCGCGATGTTCACCGCCGAGCCCGATCCCGAGACCAACTTCAAGCTGTTCGGGCCGGTGGCGGCTGCGAGCACCGGCGCGCGCACCACGAGCCGCGCCTTCGCGCTCCGGCTGCGCCCTAATCAGGATTTTGCCGGCGCGCTCGAAGAGTTCTGCCGTGCGCACGGCATCGCGGGCGCGAAGATCCATGGCGGCGTCGGCTCGACCATCGGCGCTCGCTTCAGCCATGGCAGGGTGACCGAGCCTTTCGCGACTGAGCTTGCGGTAACGGCCGGGCTGATAGCGCTCGGGCCCTCTGGCGCGCTCGAAGCTGCGCTCGACGCCGCGCTGGTCGACTACACCGGCGGCTTGGCGGAGGGGCGCCTGGTCCGCGGCGACAACCCCGTGCTGATGACGATGGAGCTGGTGCTGGAGGCGCTGGACTAGGCTGCGAACGGGGCTCGCGCCGGGAGCCCCTGCCACTTGCGCGGCATCATTGTTCCCGTTACGTTCCGGCTTGGAATGCCGGTGGCGGAATGGACGGAGAGGCAGCTATGAGCCGGCGAGGTCATCGCACGATCAACCTGCCGGCGCCGTATCTGAAGCGGGTCTGGCTCGACCCGTCGAAAGTTCACGATCGCGAGGCTTATCCGTTTTGCCTGCCCATCTTCCTGGATGATTTCGAGCTCAGCTTCGACGCCGCCATCACGATCGTTGTTGGAGAGAACGGCACCGGGAAGTCGACGATCCTCGAAGGCATCGCATCGCTCGCCGGCTACGACGATGCCGGGGGCGGCAAGGGCTACATGCCGGTCGATCATTCAGAGGCGCGCGAGAAGATGGGCGGCCAGCTCGGCAAGGCGCTACGCGCGAGCTGGCTGCCGAAGATCAGCAATGGCTGGTTCTTTCGTGCCGAGAGCTTTTTCTCGGTCGCGCGGTATCTGGACAAAGCCGCGCGTGACGCCGGCCAGGTCGGTCCCGATTTCCTGTCGCACTCCCACGGCGAAGGCTTCCTGCGCTTTTTCGAGGAGCGCTGTCAGCGCCAGGGCATCTTCATCTTCGACGAGCCGGAATCGGCGCTTTCGCCGGCGCGACAGATCGAGTTCTTGAAGCTGCTGCGGCGTATGGAGGATTCCCGGATCTGCCAGGTCATCATGGCAACGCATTCGCCGATGCTGATGGCTTACCCGAATGCGCGGCTGCTGCGGCTCGGGAAATACGGGCTGGAGCCGGTGACGGTCGAGGCGACGGATCACTACCGGCTGATGCGCGAGTTTTGTTCGGATCCGCACGGGTTCGTCGAGGCGACGCTGGAGGAATGAATGTACCATCCGGTGCTCCTTCGCGCGGTTTCCCGTTCTCGCGGCACATCGTGCCCGAGTTTTGCTTCAGTTGCCGCCCTCAAAAATGCCGAGGGCGCAGGGAAGGCCGGGTGCCGGCTGGCACCCGCGGTCCACTGTGCGAAAGCGTGTGCTTAACAAGCTGCACAGCGGCATACAGGTGAAGCCAAACATCCGGCCTTCCCTGCGCAGTGGTTTTACGGCTTATGTCGTGATCTCCCCGGGGAGCGATGCACTATTGCCCCCGTCGCCTTGCGGATAGCTGATGCGCGCGCCCGGTCGGGCCGCAACATCACCGCAACACTTGGCGCACAGACCCCGGGCGCCAGGACCACACGATTTTGCCGTACGCAGGCTGCACCGGTCGTGTGCGCGTTAGTCCTTGCTCACGGTGTGACCCGCCCTGCAAGCCACCTTCGCGCCGACGCAGCCCGCGTCCACCACGTCCCATCCCGCGTGTCGTGACGATCGCGATGCGCCCCTCGGCCGGGTTGGGATGCCCTTCTATACGATAATCCGAACTTCGGATAAAGAGAAATATTTCCGTTCGGTGGCGTTGACCCTCCCATGGGTGTTTTGCCCGCCGGGTCGCGCAACAGCTTGTGGGTCGTGCCGGACGCCGCCGCAACGGCGCCACGAACCGGTCTCCCCTCGGCCCCAAAATGCGCTAGGATGACCGCAGCGCGCATTCCAAGTCGCGCACGATCAACTGGACGTATGAGGAAACGAGATGAGGGTGACGATTGGACGGCGCACGGCCATGGCTGCGGCGCTGGCTGTGGTTGGGGCGGCAGGCTTGACGGCGACTTTGGGCCCGGCTTTTTCACCGGCGGCCTGGGCGCATGGGCCGACCCGGCAGAAGGTGCGGGAATCCATCGAGATCAACGCGCCGCAGGACAAGGTCTGGGCCGCGATCCGCAACTTCCAGGACATGGGCTGGCTTCCGCCCGTCACCAAGACCACCGGCGAGAAGGGCAACGAGGTCGGCGCGACGCGCCAGCTGACGCTGACGGGCGGGGCGACTATCGATGAGGAGCTCTACAAATACGAGCCCGACATGATGAGCTATTCGTACCGGATCACCAAGGTGGACGTGAAGGTGCTGCCGGTGACCAATTATTCCTCGACGTTGACGGTGTCGCCGGCTTCCGACGGCAAGTCGAAGCTGGAATGGGCCGGGGCGTTCTACCGCGGCTTTCCCAACAACGATCCGCCGCCGGAGTTGAGCGACGAGGCCGCGATGAAGGCCGTGAGCGGGCTCTACAAGACCGGCCTCGAAGCTCTGAAGAAGAAGATCGAGAGCGGTAGCTGACCGTGCGGATGCTGGTTCTGGCGGCGCTTGCCGCCAGCCTTTGTCATGCCAGCCTCGGCAGCGCCGCTGCCGAGGAGGCGTTCGTCACCAACCAGCTCAGCGACGATCTGATGGTCGTGGATCTCGCCACTTCGCGCAGCGTCGCGACCATCCCGATCGGCGGCAAGCCGGCGGGCGTTGCGGTCAGCGCCGACGGGCGCTTCGCCTATGTCACGAGCCCGGATGCCAAGGCGGTGACGGTGGTGGACGCCGCAACGCGGCAGGTGACGGGGCGGATCGAGGTCGGCGGCGGGCCGCTCGGCATTGCGGTCGCGCCCGATGGCAAGTCCGTCTATGTCGCGGACTGGTACGCGGCGGCGGTGCGGGTGATTGATGCCGCCTCGCGCAGCGTCACCGCCAGCATCGCGGTCGGGGCCTCGCCGTCGGGGCTTGCGGTGACGCCCGACGGCAAGCTGCTGCTCTCGGCGGACCGCGATGACGACAGCGCCTCCGTCGTTGACACCGCGACGCGCCAGCGCAAGCTGACGATCAAGGTCGGCACCCGTCCGTTCGGCGTTACCATCGATGCCGACGGCAAGTACGCCTACACCGCCAATGTCGGCTCCGACGACGTCTCCGTGATCGACATTGCAGAAGGGCGCGAGATCGGCCGCGTGCCGGTCGGCATGCGCCCCTATGCGGTGGCGCTGACGCTAGGCCGCGGCTTCGTCACCGATCAATATGGCGGCACTGTCAGCGTGTTCGATCTGGCGAGCCTGAAGCCGATCAAGCGCATCAATGTCGGCGACTATCCTGAGGGCATCAACGCCACCGCCGACGGCAAGCGCATCATCGTCGCGTGCTGGGAGAGCAATACGCTTCATATCATCGACGCAGCCGAGCTGAAAGTGATCGGCGAGATCAAGACCGGCGATGGCCCAAGGGCGTTCGGAGCGTTCCTGCGCAAGACGGAGTAGGGTGTGTAGGGCGGATTAGCGCAGCGTAATCCGCCATCTTGCATCGGCGATCGATCGGCGGATTACGCTGCGCTAATCCGCCCTACGATTACACACCGCGTCCGCAATCTCGTCCATCCGCTCGAACACATGATCCGGCCCCAGCGCCCGTAGCGCCGCCGGTGCCGCATAGCCCCAGCACACCGCGCCGCAGGCAATCCCGACGCTGCGCGCCGCCTCGATGTCGCGCACCTCGTCGCCGATCGCGATGACCTGGCCCGCCTCCACGCCGGCGCGCCGGATGACGCGGCGGAATTTCGCGGGCTTGCCGAACAGCGAGGCCGAGCAGTCGAAATGCGAAAACAGCGCGGCGGTCTCGCCGAGTTTTTCGCGCGCATTGTCCTCGCTGTCGGACGTCACCAGCGCCAGCTGCACGCCGTTGTCCGCCAGCGTCCGCAGCATCGCCTCGACGCCCGCAAACAGCGATATCTCGCCAGCTGCCTCTCCCTTCAGCCGCCGCGCATGCCGCGCGATTGCCGGTAGCTTCCAAAGCGGCACCTCGAGTCGGGAGAGGATCTCCCGCGTCGAGGCATGCCGCAGCTCCTCGATTTCCTCATCCCGCACGCGGCAAAAGCCGAAGCGGTCGGCGATGTCGTTGACGGTGCGCAGGAACCACGGAAAGCTGTCGGCGAGAGTGCCGTCGAGATCGAAGATGGCGAGGGAGTAGGGCATCGGTGCCGGAAGGTCTGGTCGGGCTTCGTGGCCGGATGTACAAGAGATCAACAGGAATGCACAAGATGTCGGTCGATCCAATTCAACTCAGCAAATTTCTAAGCTTCGTGCTGCGGCACAAGCCTGATGAAATCGGCTTGACGCTCCGCCCGGAGGGCTGGGCCAACATTGACGAGCTGGTCGAAAAGGCCAACGCGGCAGGGACCAGGTTCAAGCACGCAGATCTGCTAGGCGTTGTCGCCGGCAGCGACAAGAAGCGCTTCTCGCTCTCGGCCGACGGGCTCAGCATTCGCGCCGCGCAGGGACACTCGGTCTCGGTGGAGCTTGGCCTGCCGCCGCAGGAGCCCCCGTCGATCCTGTATCACGGGACGGCGACACGATTCGCCGACGCAATCCGCACTGAGGGCCTGAAGCCGCAGGCGCGTCAGCAAGTTCATCTGTCTTCCGACGAAGCGACAGCGCAGCGCGTCGGTCAGCGCCACGGCAAGCCGCACATCTTCAAGGTCGATGCGAGCGGCATGCAGGCAAAGGGATTCAAGTTTTTCCGTGCCGACAATGGCGTATGGCTGACCGACCATGTGCCGCCGGAATTTTTGACTTAGGTTGTTGTTTAAGCATGATCTTTTCGGAAAGCCGCTGCACACTTTTCCGGATCATCCTTTAAGACTTCCACACGGTCGCCTCGGTCCAGCCCAACGCAGCGAACTCGGCGGCCCGGAGCGGGGCTTCTCCCTCGGCAAAGAACTCGTCGAGCTGAGGCGGGGTGACGGCTGTCTCGGACAGCATGGCGTGCGCCTGACCGCGATGATGGATCTGATGCTGGAAGAGATGCATCAGGAGCCGGTCGCGGCGCTCGGTTTGCACCTGCGTGTCGCGATTGATCTTCACGATGTCATCGAGTCGTGCGGGCGTCAGCGTATCGCAGATGGCGATCAGCCGCTTGTCGAGCGCGGCTTGAGCGGGCTTCAGCGCGGCAAGGGAAGGGTAGGGCACCTCGTTTTTCCAGGCCGCCGGTCCGAGCCAGCCACCCTCCAGCGCATCGATATAGAAGAGATCGATGACATGGATGTGGTTCAGGGTGCGTTGCAGGCTCGGAAAGAAGCCGGTGCGGTGGGCTTCGAATTCAACCTGGGACAGCGCGGCGCAAGCCGAGAGCAGCCGATGGTTGGCCCAGGCATTGTTGTGGGCGAAGGCGCGATAGGTCTGCACAAGGCCAGCGGACATGTTGGTTCGTCCCGATCGGATAGTGGCGGATTACGCTACGCTAATCCGCCCTACAGCGCTGCGGCTTCAATGCAAAGCTGCTACTCCGCCGCCTCGCTCGTGCTCCTTCGCTTCGGCTTGCGTGCCTTCTTCAGCACCGGCTCCAGGAATTTGCCGGTGTAGCTCCGCGGCGCCTTCGCGATGTCTTCCGGCGGGCCCCAGGCGACGATCTCGCCGCCGCCGTCGCCGCCTTCGGGGCCGAGGTCGATGACCCAGTCGGCGGTCTTGATGACTTCGAGATTGTGCTCGATGACGACGACCGTGTTGCCCTGTGCGACCAGCTCGTGCAGCACTTCCAGGAGCTTCTTGACGTCGTGGAAGTGCAGGCCGGTGGTGGGCTCGTCCAGGATGTAGAGCGTGCGGCCGGTGGCGCGCTTGGACAGCTCTTTTGCCAATTTGACGCGTTGCGCTTCACCGCCCGAGAGTGTTGTCGCCTGTTGGCCCACGTGAATGTAATCGAGACCGACGCGGTGCAAGGTTTGAAAAGTCTCGCGCACGCGCGGCACCGCCTTGAAGAACTCGGCGGCTTCCTCGACGGTCATGTCGAGCACGTCGGCGATAGACTTGCCCTTGAACAGGACTTCGAGCGTCTCGCGGTTGTAGCGCTTGCCCTTGCAGACGTCGCAGGTGACGTAGACGTCGGGGAGGAAGTGCATCTCGATCTTGATGACGCCGTCGCCCTGGCAGGCCTCGCAGCGGCCGCCCTTGACGTTGAAGGAGAAGCGGCCGGGCTCGTAGCCGCGCGCCTTGGACTCGGGCAGGCCGGCGAACCATTCGCGGATCGGCGTGAAGGCGCCGGTGTAGGTTGCAGGGTTCGAGCGCGGCGTGCGGCCGATCGGCGACTGGTCGATATCGATGATCTTGTCGATGTGCTCGAGGCCCTCGATGCGATCGTGCGGGGCGGCGCCCTCGCTGGCATTGTTCAGCTTGCGGGCGATGGACTTGTAGAGCGTGTCGATCAGCAGCGTCGACTTTCCGCCGCCGGACACGCCGGTGACGGCGGTGAACAGGCCGAGCGGAATTTCGGCGGTGACGTTCTTGAGATTGTTGCCGCGCGCGTTGACCACCTTGATGGTGCGGCGGTGGTTCGGCGGGCGCCGCTCCGGCACCTCGACCTCGAGCTCGCCGGTCAGGTACTTGCCGGTCAGCGATTTCGGGTTGCGCATGATCTCGGCGGGCGTGCCTTCGGCAATGATGTTGCCGCCATGCATGCCGGCGCCGGGGCCGATGTCGAGGACGTGGTCGGCGAGCAGAATGGCGTCCTCGTCATGCTCGACCACGATCACGGTGTTGCCGAGGTCGCGCAGCCGCTTGAGGGTGTCGAGCAGGCGGGCGTTGTCGCGCTGGTGCAGGCCGATCGAGGGCTCGTCCAGCACGTAGAGCACGCCCGTCAGGCCCGAGCCGATCTGCGAGGCCAGGCGGATGCGCTGACTTTCGCCGCCGGACAGCGTGCCGGAGGAGCGCGACAGCGTGAGGTAGTTGAGGCCGACGTCGAGCAGGAAGGTCAGGCGCTCGCGGATTTCCTTCAGGATGCGGCCGGCGATCTCGTTCTGCTGCGCGTTCAGCGCGTCAGGCACGGTCTCGAACCATGCACCGGCGCCCTTCACGGACAGCTCGGAAATCTCGCCGATATGCTTGCCGCCGATCTTGACGCAGAGCGCCTCGGGCTTGAGCCGAAAGCCCTTGCAGCCCTCGCAGGGCACGTCGTGGAAATACTTCGCCAGCTCCTCGCGCGCCCACTCGCTCTCGGTCTCGCGATAGCGGCGGTTGATGTTGGTGATGACGCCTTCGAACGGCTTCTTGGTGTCGTAGGAGCGCACCCCGTCCTCGTAGGAGAACTTGATCTCGTCCTCGCCGGAGCCGTGGAGGATGGCGTTCTGCGTCTTCTTGGCCAGGTCCTTCCACTTGGTGGTCAGCGTGAACTTGTAGTGCTTGCCGAGCGCGGTCAGCGTCTGCACGTAATAGGGCGACGACGACTTGGCCCAGGGCGCGATCGCGCCCTTGCCGATCGCGAGCTCCTTGTCGGGGATGACGAGGTCTTCGTCGACATGCTGCTCGACGCCGAGGCCGCCGCAGGCCGGACACGCGCCGTAGGGATTGTTGAATGAGAACAGGCGCGGCTCGACCTCGGGAATGGTGAAGCCGGAGACCGGGCAGGCGAACTTTTCCGAGAACAGGATGCGCTCGGGGCCGCTCTTGTCGTGGATCTTCGCCGTCTTCTTTTTCTCTTCCGCGGGCGCGGCCGCGGGTGCGTCGGCGAACTCGACGACGGCAAGGCCTTCGGCGAGCTTCAGCGCGGTCTCAAAGCTCTCTGCGAGGCGCTGGCCGATGTCGGCGCGCACCACGATGCGGTCGACCACGACGTCGATGTCGTGCGGGAATTTCTTGTCGAGAACAGGCGCTTCGGCGAGCTCATGGAAAGTGCCGTCGATCTTGACGCGCTGAAAGCCCTTCTTGAGCCATTCGGCGAGCTCCTTGCGGTACTCGCCCTTGCGGCCGCGCACGACGGGCGCGAGCAGATAGAGGCGGGTGCCCTCGGGCAGCGCCAGCACGCGGTCGACCATCTGCGAGACGGTCTGGCTCTCGATCGGCAGGCCGGTCGCCGGCGAATAGGGCACGCCGACGCGCGCCCAGAGCAGGCGCATGTAGTCATAGATCTCGGTCACGGTGCCGACGGTGGAGCGCGGGTTCTTCGACGTCGTCTTCTGCTCGATCGAGATCGCCGGCGACAGGCCGTCGATCTGGTCGACGTCAGGCTTCTGCATCATCTCGAGGAACTGGCGCGCATAGGCCGACAGCGATTCGACGTAGCGGCGCTGGCCCTCGGCGTAGATGGTGTCGAAGGCGAGCGAGGATTTGCCGGAGCCGGAGAGGCCGGTGAACACCACCAGCTTGTCGCGGGGAATCTCGACGTCGATGTTCTTGAGGTTGTGCTCGCGCGCGCCACGGATCGTAATTGCGCGCAGGCTGGAGCCCGCGTTCTGTTGTTGGCGCTTCGCCTTGATCACTTCATCCATCCGAGTTGCCCTCAAGGAATCCCATGGGTGCGCGACCGCGCCAATAAAAAAGGCGCGCTCGCCCGGAACCGGGATCGGCGCCGATGGGGTTGTCAGCGAACGTAGGAAGAACGGAGACGGATTTCCAGTGGGACTTGCGAATCGTCAACGGAATGTTGGCGCGCTGGCGGCATCTGGCAGCAGGAGCTTTTCGGAACTGCGCGGCAAGGTGCCGCGAAAACAAAAAGGCCGGCGCAAGGCCGGCCTTTCGTGACGATGGGACGTCGGTAGCGATCAGGACTTCAGATCAATACCGGGCGACCACGGGGCCGCCGAAGGTGTAGTTGAGGCGGACTGTGCCCATGTCGACGTCCTGCTTGATCCGGTCGATGCGGTCGTTGACGCCGAGGATCGTGAACGAGTTGTTGCGCTTGCCCATGAACAGGTGGTCGTATTCGATCGCAACAGACCAGTTCGGTGCGAAGCCGAATTCGATGCCGGTGCCGACCGCGCCACCCCAGCGGGTCTCGCTCGCGCTGTCGAGGACGACGCCACCCAGCAGACCGTTATATTTGGCGTGCGTGACGGCCGCGCCACCCTTCACGTACCAGAGCACGTTGTTCCAGGCATAGCCGACCTGGCCGGTGAACAGGCCAATTGCGTCGATCTTGGTCTGGTTGACCAGCGGGCCAAGCACCAAGCTCGTATTCGAGCCCTTCAGGTTGGCCCAGTCGCCCTGAGCTTCGAGGCCGAACACCCAGTTGGCCGACTGCCAGCGATAGCCGACCTGGCCGCCGACGACGCCGCCGGTCGCATTGTGACAGCCTTCAGCCGTGTCCGGACCGGCAATGCCGAAGATATTGTTGACGTCCCAGCAGTTGCGGCTCGAGGCGCCGCCGCCGTTGATACCGATGTAGAAACCGCTCCAATTGTACATCGCGATCGGCGCGACCGGAGCCTTGGTGTAGGGGCGGGCCGCCAAATCGGCCGCCGAGGCGGGTGCCAACGCGCTAAGTGCGAACAAGCTGGCCGAAGCCAGCAAAAGCTTCTTCATATCCATTCCCCAGTTCCGTTTCTCTTTCTGACCTTCCGAAAAGCGGAAGAGCCAGCGGACCTATGACCCGACTAATGTCATTGCTTTACACCATTAAAGCCAAAGGTTGTGTCACCCGGGGGCCACATCTCTGCGAAAACGCGAGCGGGCCGGTTGGCGCGCAAAAAACAAAAAGGCCGGCGCGAGGCCGGCCTTTCGCAACGCGAGGCGTTGAAGTGTAGCTTAGTACTTGGCGACCACGGGGGCGCCGAAGTGATAGTTCACGCCGACCTGCACGGTGTGGAAGTTGAGCGTGCCGGTGGTGACCGGAGCGCCGAGACCGGAGAAGTAGGTCTCGCCGCCGAGGCTGCGATAGAGGTACTCGCCCTTGACCGACCACTGCGGAGCGAAGAACGCCTCGACGCCGGCGCCGACGGTCCAGCCCGAGTGGAACTTGCTGTCGGAGACGGTCACGCCGAGCGCGCTGACGCTGACCTTGTTGTCGATCCAGGCGTAACCACCGGTGCCGTAGAACAGCACGTTGTTGACGGCCCAGCCGATGCGGCCGCGGACGGTGCCGAGCGCGTCGGTCTTGGACGACACGGTGATGCCGAGAGCAGTCGCCGAGGCGCTGACGTCAGCCCAGGAACCATCGGCCTCGATGCCGAACACGACGTTGCCGGCCTGCCAGTTGTAGCCGGCGGTGCCGCCGACGAAGCCACCCTTCATCTTCGGGTCGCCGGAAGCGTTTTCCCAGGCGCCGCCACCGACGATACCGAGATAGAAGCCGGTCCAGTTGTAGACGGCAGCCGCCGGAGCGATCGGAGCCTTGGTGTAGGGGCGGGCTGCGAGGTCGGCCGCCGAAGCGGGCGCAGCGAGAGCGAACAAACAGGCCGAAGCCAACAAAACCTTCTTCATTTTCAACTAATCCCAGTCCCAGTTTCTGTTGTTGCCTTCCTGACCGGAAGGGCAGCGGACTCAACGGCCCAACTAATGCCGTGCTTACACCACTAAAGCCGCAAGTTGTGTCTCCGAAAAGCCACAGCAGTCGAAAAGGTGATGGTTACTGACTTATTGCTTCCGTTTCACGTCGCGCCAAACGAAAAAGGCCGGCGCGAGGCCGGCCTTAGACGTCAATGATGTCAGAGGGATATCAGTACCGCGCGACGCCCTGCGCACCCCAGTTGAAGTGATAGTTCACGCCTGCCTTGACCGTGTGGACGGTATCGGTCCACTCGGACCGGTTGGTCACGACGGGGCTGTACTGAATCGTGCTCTTGCCGAAGTCGATATAGTTGTATTCGACCTTGGCCGACCAGTTCGGAGCGAACATGTATTCCGCGCCGGCGCCGACGGTCCAACCCCAGCGGGTGTTGTTCTGGATGAAGACGTTTCCGGGGACGCCATCGTAGCGATGCTGAATGTCGCCGACCGCAGCGCCGCCGCTGACGAAGAAGAGAGCGGGGCCGGTCGAGTAGCCGAGACGGCCCTTGATGTCGCCGAAGCCGCGGATTCTCGTGAAATAGGTGTCGCCGAGGCCGGCATTGATCTCGGCCGAACGACCGTTGATGTCAGCCCAATGATAGTCGCCCTCGATGCCGAACACCCAGTTGGCCGCCTGCCAGTTGTAGCCGACCACGCCACCGACAAAGCCGCCGGTGGTGTCGTAGTTCTGACTTCCCGCAAAGAGCGCCGTATTCGGACCGCCAAAGAAGGTTTCGTCGCTGCGGCCCCAGGCACCGCCGCCCTGCACACCGAGGTAGAAGCCGGTCCAGGTATAGATCGGAGCGGGGGGCGCGACCGGCGCCTTTGTATAGGGACGCGCTGCGAGATCCGCAGCACCGGCCGGAGCCGAGAGGGTCAGCGCAACCGCGCCGGCGAAGCCAAACAAAATCTTCTTCACTGTAATCTCCCCAGTCGTGTCCGCCTCTCTGAGTTCCCCAAGGCGGACGATCAGGCGCGAGGCCCATTGCATCAATTCCAGGCACGACGATAGCTCGATTCTGCGGCAGAGTCCGTGCCCGGAGTGCAACAGTTGGATGTAATCGACCTACCTCTAACTTAATGAATGTTAAGTAGTTTTTGCCGTTCACGGGAACCCGATTTGGTTCCATCCCGATTGCCATCGCAGCGCCATCTGGATGCCATCGCGTCTCCACATTTGGCGGCGATTTCTGGAGGAACAAATCTGGAACAGATCGCCGGTCGGTGCTATATGTGGGGATAACCTCGGGGGTGATGGGCTGATCAGCCCCTGCAAGCGTATAGGGTCGCCTTAACAGGGCGCAGAGGAACGCGGGCAGCGCGCTCGGCCTTAGGAAATTCAGTGGCATTCGGAGTGGAGAGCGGCGATGGCGGGAAGCGTCAACAAGGTCATTCTGGTTGGAAATCTCGGCAAGGATCCTGAAATCCGCCGCACCCAGGACGGGCGGCCGATCGCGAATCTGAGCATCGCCACCTCCGAGACCTGGCGCGACAAGAACAGCGGCGAGCGCAAGGAAAAGACCGAGTGGCATCGCGTCGTGATCTTCAATGAAGGGCTCTGCAAGGTCGCCGAGCAATACCTGAAGAAGGGCGCGAAGGTTTACATCGAGGGCGCGCTCCAGACCCGCAAATGGACCGACCAGAGCGGCGTCGAGAAGTACTCGACCGAGGTCGTGCTCCAGGGCTTCAATTCGACGCTCACGATGCTCGATGGCCGCGGCGGCGGCGGAGGAGGCGGCAGCTTCGGCGACGAGCCGGGCGGCGATTTCGGCTCCTCTGGTCCGGTCAGCAGCGCGCCGCGCCGTCCCGTGGCCGCCGGGGGCGGTGGCCGCAACAGCGACATGGACGACGATATCCCGTTCTGAGCACGGACCGGACGATGAGGGGGCGCTGGCCGGCTGAGCGGCGCTTCCCATTTCGTGTCAGCAAACCTTACTAATCGGCAGAAAGGGCTCGGGATTTCCGGGCCCGCTTCATGTTTGGGTTGAACTCGGATTGCGCCGGGGCAAACACCTCGACTGGGCGCGCTGGCCGCGCGATTGACGAGGTCCCAGAGGCGATTTCGGAGGGCCTGTTCCGGGTCCCCCCGAGACGCCCCCATTAAGGCCGTAAGTTATTGGAAAAATAAGCGGAAAAAGCGCTTCCCTGAAGCCTGCAAGGGTGGTTATCAGGGGCTCGATGCGCTATATGATTCCCAGATAAAACCTCACCGGATTTCCCCTTGGCTGACGACGACGACAAGCCCGGCGACCAGCCGGGGCAACCCTCGGATATTCGCCCCGTCTCCATCTTCGAGGAGATGAAGAAGTCCTATCTCGACTACGCCATGAGCGTGATCGTGGCGCGGGCGCTGCCTGATGCCCGGGACGGTCTGAAGCCGGTGCACCGCCGCATCCTGTTCTCGATGAACGAGCAGGGGCACACGCCCGACAAGAAGTACGTCAAATCCGCCCGCGTGGTCGGTGACGTCATCGGTAAGTATCACCCGCACGGCGACCAGTCGATTTATGACGCCATGGTCCGCATGGCGCAGGACTTCTCGATGCGCGTGCCGCTGATCGACGGCCAGGGCAATTTCGGCTCGGTCGACGGCGATCCCCCGGCTGCCTATCGTTACACCGAAGCGCGCCTGACCAAGGCCGCGCTGGCTCTGCTGGCCGACATCGACAAGGACACTGTCGATTTCCAGCCGAACTACGACAACAACGAGACCGAGCCGTCGGTCTTGCCGGCCAAGTTCCCGAACCTTCTCGTCAACGGCGCCGGCGGCATCGCGGTCGGCATGGCGACCAATATCCCGCCGCACAATCTAGGCGAGGTCATCGACGCCTGCGTCGCGCTGATCGACAACCCCGCGCTCACCATCGACGAGCTCATCAACATCGTGCCCGGACCGGATTTCCCGACCGGCGGCGTCATTCTCGGACGGCAGGGCATCCGCTCCGCCTATCACCTCGGCCGCGGCTCGATCGTCATGCGCGGCAAGGTCGCGATCGAGACCATCCGCAAGGAGCGTGAGGCGCTCATCATCACCGAGATTCCCTACCAGGTGAACAAGGCGACGATGGTCGAGCGCATCGCCGAGCTGGTGAAGGAAAAGAAGATCGAGGGCATCGGCGACCTGCGCGATGAATCGGATCGCGAAGGCTACCGCGTCGTCATCGAATTGAAGCGCGACGCCGTGCCGGATGTGGTGCTGAACCAGCTGTACCGTTTCACGCCGCTGCAGACCAGCTTCGGCGTCAACATGGTGGCGCTCGACAGCGGCCGTCCTCGGATCATGCATCTGAAGGACCTGCTCGCGATCTTCGTCGACTTCCGTGAGCGGGTCGTCACGCGGCGCACCAAGTACCTGCTCGCCAAGGCGCGCGACCGCGCCCATATCCTGGTCGGTCTGGCAATCGCGGTGGCTAATATCGACGAGATGATCCGCGTGATCCGGACCTCGCCGGACCCGACCACCGCGCGCGACACGCTGATGTCGCGCGACTGGCCGGCCCGGGACGTCGAGGACATGCTGACCCTGATCGACGATCCCCGTCACCGCATCAGCGCGGACGGCACGATCCGGCTGTCGATGGAGCAGGCGAGGGCCATTCTCGACCTGCGCCTTCAGCGCCTCACCGCACTCGGCCGCGACGAAATCCGCGACGAGCTCGACAAGCTTGCCGGCGAGATTGCCGATTATCTCGACATCCTGCGCTCGCGCGAGCGCGTGCTGGGCATCATCAAGACCGAGCTTGCCGAGGTGAAGGCCGAGTTCGCCACCCCGCGGCGCACCGTCATCATCGAGCAGGAAGGCGAGGTCGAGGACGAGGACCTGATCCAGCGCGAGGACATGGTCGTCACGGTGTCCCACGCCGGCTACGTCAAGCGTGTGCCGCTGTCGGCCTACCGGGCGCAGCGCCGCGGCGGCAAGGGCCGCGCCGGCATGCAGACCCGTGACGAGGATTTCGTCAGCCGCCTGTTCGTGGCCTCCACGCACACGCCGGTCCTGTTCTTCTCCTCGCGCGGCCAGGTCTACAAGGAGAAGGTCTGGCGTCTGCCGATGGCCGCGCCGAACGCGCGCGGCAAGGCGCTGATCAACATCCTGCCGCTGGAGCAGGGCGAGCGCATCACCACCATCATGCCGCTGCCGGAGGACGAATCCACCTGGGGCGAGCTCGACGTGATGTTCGCCACGACAGGCGGCAATGTCCGCCGCAACAAGCTGTCAGACTTCGTCGACGTCCGCCGCTCCGGCATCATCGCCATGAAGCTGGACGACGGCGAGTCGATCGTCGACGTGCAGATCTGCACCGAGCGCGACGACGTGCTGCTGACCGCCGCCGGCGGCCAGTGTATCCGCTTCCCGGTCCCCGATGTGCGCGTGTTCACCGGGCGCACCTCGATGGGCGTGCGCGGAATCGCGCTCGGCGAAGGCGACAAGGTGATCTCGCTGGCGATCCTGCGCCACGTCGAGACCACCTCGGACGAGCGCTCGGCCTACCTGAAGATGCGCCGCGCCGTCGCCGGCGAAGCTGCGGCCGAAGATGCCGCCGTGGACGCCGAGGCCGAGGAGACCTCCGGCAGCTTCCAGCTCGCGCAGGAGCGTTACGCCGAGATGTCGGCGCAGGAGCAGGTCGTGCTCACCGTCTCCGTCAACGGTTATGGCAAGCGGACATTGTCCTACGAGTACCGCACCACGGGCCGCGGCGGCAAAGGCATCGTCGCCATGAGCGTCAACAACCGCAACGGCAATCTGGTCGCGTCCTTCCCGGTGGAAGATGCCGACCAGATCATGCTGGTCACCGACAAGGGCCAGCTGATCCGCTGCCCGGTCGAAGGCATCCGCATCGCCGGCCGCTCGACGCAAGGCGTGATCGTGTTCGACACCGCCGAGGACGAGCATGTCGTCTCGGTCGAGCACATCACGGAAGAGGCCGAGAGCGGGAATGGCGAGAACGGGAACGGGGCGTGATGCCCCGTTCTACACGCCGTTCGCAAGCTCGCTCGTGAGGTCGGCAAGCGCCTCTCGCTTGCCGATCTGTGCCATCCAGCACCAGAGCTCCAGCGTGCAGTACAGCCGATAGAGACCGAGCGTCTCCTGCCAGTCGGGGCGCCCCATCTGACCACAGCCGGCGAGCAATCCGTCGCGCTTTGGCGCATCCTTCGGCGTGAAATAGTACAGCGCCTTCGCGATATCCATCAACGGATCGCCCGATGTCGCGTTCTCGAAGTCGACGATGCCCGTCAGGCGTGGTGCGCCCTGCGACGTCACCAGCACATTGCCAGCATGGAAATCGTAGTGGCACAGTCGAGGGGTGATTGCTGCCTCGAACAGTTGCTGTCGTGCCGTGACGCTGTCGCGAAGACGCGCGGCTAAAGCTGGATCGCCGCCGCGTGTGAGAAACTCCCTGAGCTTTCGGTCGAACTGCGCCGACATGTAGGCCTGGTTGCTCGGATGCGCCGTCCAGACGCCGTTGGGGCCGATATAGCCAAAGCTGTCGAGGGTGACGTCATTGATCCGGCGTAGCGTCGCGCCCATCTCGGCGTAGATCGCAAACAGCTCGGTCTCCGACAGCGTTGCCTCGCGTCGGCCGAGTACCGTGCCGTCGAGCCGGGTCATGAGCAGATAGTTCAGCTCGATCGCCGTTCGCGTGTCGTCGGCAAGCAGGATTTTGGGAATGGACGTGCCGAGGTCTCGGAGGAGCCCCAGGACGTAAACCTCCTTGGCCATCTTCCATTGCAGCGATTCCGGATAGACCTTGAGGATGCAGGGGCGCGCATGCGCCAGCGCGATCTCGAGCACGGTGCTGATCTCCCCGCCATGTAGCTCTGTGATGCCGAGCAGCGATGCCTGCGGGTATATCCGGCGGATGATCGCTTGCACCTGATCGGCCGAGACCGGCAGGCGTGGCTTCAGCTTCAAGGAAGGAGCGTCACTGGTTGTCATGGCTTCAAGGTCAGGCTTGTATCCTGGATGGAGCGAAGCGAAATCCGGGTTCTCGCAAGGTTCAAAAGTCCCGGATTGCGCTGCGCTCCATCCGGGCTACGCGCCATGCCCTAAATCTCCAGCTCCGTGCCGAACTCCACCACCTGCTTGGTCGGCACGCCGAAGAACGCGGCCGAGCGTTCGGCGTTGCGCTGGAGGAAGGCGAACACGCCTTCGCGCCAGACCCACATGCCCGGAATGTCCTCGCTGGGAATGATGGTCTCGCGGCCGACATAATAGGTGATGTCGGAGAGGTCGATGCCGGGCAGCTTGCTCTGGCGGCAGACGAGATTCAGGCCTTCATAGATCGTCGGGTTCTGCATGAAGCCGTAATGCAGGATCACGCGGGTGATGCCGGGAATGATCTCGATCACCTCGGCGCGTTCCTCGTCCGCGATGTGCGGAAGCTCCTCGATCAGCACGGTGACCAGCAGCACGCGTTCGTGCAGCACGCGGTTGTGCCTGACGAACTGGGTGAGCGCGAGCGGCACGCCGCGCGGTGCAGAGGCCAGGAACACAGCGGTGCCGGGCAGCCTTGCGCTGCACTTGTTCACGGCGGTCTCGATCAGATCTTCCTCGGGCTGCCGGAGCCGGCCCCTCGCGGCCTCGACCAGCTTCACGCCGGCGCGCCAGGTCAGCATCAGGAAGGCGACGAGGCCGGCGAGCAGCAGCGGAAACCAGCCGCCCTCGAACAGCTTGATCGAGTTGGCCGAGAAGAAGATCACGTCGATGACGAAGAAGGCGCCGTTCACGGCCACAACGAGCCAGGGCGAATAGCCCCACTGGATCGCGACCAGCGCGGCGAGCAGCGTCGTGATCGCCATCAGCAGCGACACCGCGATGCCGTAGGCGCCGGCAAGCGCGTCCGACGTGCCGAAGCTCAGGACTGCCCCGAGCGTCGCAGCTGCAAGCAGCCAGTTCACCAGCGGCACGTAGATCTGGCCGATCGCGTGGCTCGTGGTGTGACGGATCAGCATGCGCGGCAGGAAGCCGAGCTGGATCGACTGCTGGGTCAGCGAGAACACGCCGGAGATAATCGCCTGCGAGGCGATCACGGTCGCGACCGTCGAGAATGCGACCAGCAGATAGTGCAGGGAGTCGGGGCAGAGCTGGAAGAACGGATTTTCGATCATCGTGGGATCGGTGATCAGGAGAGCAGCCTGGCCGAAATAATTCAGCACCAGCGCGGGCAGGCAGATGGCGAACCAGGCGAGGCGGATCGGCAGGCGGCCGAAATGTCCCATGTCGGCATACATGGCCTCGCCGCCGGTCACCGCGAGAAAGGCCGCGCCGAGAATTCCGAACGAGATGTGGAAATCCTGGTGGATCAGGAAGTCGAAGGCATAGAGCGGGCTGAGCGCCACCAGCACCGCCGGCGCCTTGACGATGCCGTGGATGCCGAGCGCCGCGAGCACGACGAACCAGGCCAACATCACAGGCCCGAAGATGCGGCCGATGAAGCCGGTGCCCTGCTTCTGCATCATGAACAGGCCGATCAGGATGGCGACGGTCACGGGCACCACGGCCGGCGCAAGCGAGGGGGCGTCGACCTTGAGGCCCTCGATGGCTGAGAGCACCGAGATGGCCGGCGTGATCGCGCCGTCGCCATAGAGCAGCGCAGCGCCGACGAGCCCGACCACCAGGAGATGGGCGCGCCATGTGCCTGGCTGGGCGTGGCGGGCATGCAGCAGCGCCAGCAGCGCGACGATGCCGCCTTCGCCGCGATTGTCCGCGCGCAGGATCAACAGCGCATATTTCAGGGAGATGATCAGCAGCAGGGCCCAGAGGATCAGCGAGGCAATCCCCAGGACAGCATCGTGACTGAGTGTGCCGCCATGGGCAGCCGCCTTGGCGGCTTCCTTCAGGGCATAGAGCGGGCTGGTACCGATATCGCCATAGACCACCCCGAGGGCGCCCATGGTCATGGCAAGCGGTAGCGGATCAGGATGGTGGCCGGAAACAACAGCGGGCGTACTGGACAATGGCAACCCCCCGATAGGATCGCGCCCGACGGGCCATTCCGGCGGGCGCGAGCAACGCAGTCTGCGACGAGACGTCGCAAAACTCCATCGGGATTATGTGACGTGAAGCTGACAGGCCTACGGGGTGCGGTTGGCGGTCACGAGGCGAGCCTCGCGGACATTCGCCTTGGTGCCGGCCTTGCGCAGGCAGGAGGCCTCGAAATTCGGCCAGGCCTGCTGCGAGCAGTCCTTGCCGATGGCGCGGATATCGAGCCGGTCGCTCTTGGCCAGCGGCTGCGGCACGCTGGCCTCGACGCTCGGGGCAAAGCCGGGCAGGAGGGTCAGGGCGGCGGCGACACACGCAGACAGAGCGATCGCTGAAAGAGTCTTGATCATTTGACAGTCCCCTGTGATGCGGCCGCCTACGCCCAGTGTGCGGCCCGTCATTCGTTGGCCGGATTAGTAACCATGGCCAGTTTCCGGACGTCTTCGTCGGCACGGGAAATGGTTTCGTATCCGCGCCGCTTTGTTTCGTGGTCGCACTCAGGACGAAACAAACCGGCCATCGCCGACAGGGCCGGCGGGATATTTCGCCGGAAAATGGCTGGGGAACCGGCCCGGCTTGCCGGGCCGGGCCGGGCGCGGTAGGAGGGGACTATGCCGCGCATTGCCTTCTATCCCGGTTCCTTCGACCCCATCACCAACGGCCATCTGGACGTGGTCCGGCACAGCGTCTCCCTGTGCGACCGGCTCGTGGTTGCGATCGGGGTCCACCCCGGCAAGAAGCCGCTGTTCTCGACCGAGGAGCGGCTGCAGATGCTCCATGACGTCTGCGGGCCGCTGGCCGCCAAGGCCGGCTGCGTGCTCGAAGCTGTGACGTTTGATGATTTGTCGGTCACGGCGGCGCGCAAGCACGGTGCGACGATCATGATTCGGGGCCTGCGTGACGGCAGCGATCTCGACTACGAGATGCAGCTCGCCGGCATGAACGAGGCGATGGCGCCGGAGGTGCATACGGTCTTCCTGCCGGCCTCTCCCATGGTTCGCCCGATCACCGCCACTTTGGTGCGCCAGATCGCCGGCATGGGCGGGGACGTCTCGGCCTTCGTCCCGCCGCAGGTTGCGGCCCAGCTCAAGGCAAAATTCGCCGCATAACGGCGCGCTTCCTTTCTCTCTGATCCGGAGTTGTCATGATCCGAATTCTCGCAGTTCTTGCCGCGCTTCTGTTCGCGGTACCGGCGGTGGCGCAGCAATTGCCGGCCAATCTCGACAAGGCCAACGCCATCGTCATCGATACCACCAAGGGCCGCATCGTCATCAAGCTGCGCACCGATATCGCGCCCCAGCATGCCGAGCGCATCAAGCAGCTCGCGCGCGAGGGCTATTACAACAACGTGCCGTTCCATCGTGTCATGGACGGCTTCATGGCGCAGACCGGCGACGGGCAGAACTTCAACGGTACCGGCGGATCGAAATATCCGAACCTGAAGCAGGAATTTTCCAAGGTGCATTTCGCCCGCGGCATCGTCGGCATGGCCCGGCGCGGCGACAGCGTCGACAGTGCCAACTCGCAGTTCTTCATCATGTTCGCCGACGGCGGCAGCCTCGATAACCAGTACACCGTGATCGGCGAGGTCGTGCAGGGCATGGACGTCGTCGACAAGCTGAAGAAGGCTCCTCCCGGCTCCCCCGGCGGCGCCGTGACCGATCCCGACAAGATGGTGAAGGTGCAGGTCGCCTCCGACATCAAATAGGAGAAGGCGATGGCACGCTGTGGCGACAGGCTCCTGCTGGTTGCTGCGGTGCTGTTGCTCGGCGTGTCCAGTGCGGCCGCCGAGGATAGGCAGGTCAATACCATCCAGGATATCTTCCGGCACCTGCGCACCTGCTGGAAACCGCCGCCGGCCGCCAAGGCCAGGCCACTCGACATCACCGTCGTCGTGAGCTTTAACCGGTCCGGCGACATTCTGGGCCATCCGAGGATCTCCTATGAATCCGCGGAGGCCTCCGACAATGACCGGCTGCAATACCGGATCGCGGTGATGGAGGCGTTGCAACGCTGCACGCCGATGCCATTTACCGAGGCAATGGCCGGTGCCGCCGCGGGACGTCCATTCGCGATCCAGTTCCGCAGCCGCAAAACGCCTGACAAGACTTCACCCCCAACGCAAGAGAGACGAGCATGAGCGCCACCGAAAACACCCTGATCCTCGAGACCACCCAGGGCCCGGTCACCATCGAGATGCGGCCCGACCTCGCGCCCGGCCATGTCGCGCGCATCAAGGAGCTGGTCCGGGAGGGCTTCTACGACGGAATCGTGTTCCACCGCGTGATCGACGGCTTCATGGCGCAGACCGGCTGCCCGCAGGGCACCGGCACCGGCGGCTCGGGCAAGAAGCTGAAGGCCGAGTTCAACAAGGAGCCGCATGTGCGCGGCACCACCTCGATGGCGCGCGCCGCCAACCCGGATTCCGGCGACAGCCAGTTCTTCATCTGCTTCGACGACGCCCGCTTCCTCGACAACCAGTACACGGTGTGGGGCAAGGTCACCGAGGGCATGGAGAACGTCGACAAGATCAAGCGCGGCGAGCCGGTGCAGAACCCCGACAAGATCGTCAAGGCGCGGATGGCGGCTGACGCTGAGTAAGCATTTCCCCTCATGGTGAGGAGGCGCGAAGCGCCGTCTACGGACGATGCTTTGCATCGCCGAGCGAATCATGAAGGCCGAGCTGATGCAGCCGGGCCTTCATCCTTCGAGACGCGCGTTCCGCGCTCCTCAGGATGAGGAGTGACTGCACGGCGCTGAGCCCGACATGCGCACCGACCTGTTCGATTTCGACCTGCCCGCCGAGCGCATTGCGTTGCGTCCGGCGAGCCCGCGCGACTCCGCGAAGATGCTGGTCGTGGAGAACGGCGCGCTGCGCGACCAGACCATCGCCGATCTCGCACAATGGCTGAAGCCGGGCGACCAGCTCGTCGTCAACGACACCAAGGTGATCGCGGCGCAATTGAAGGGCCGCCGCATCGGCCGCGAGACCGAGCCGAGGATCGAGGCGACGCTGATCAAGCGGCTCGACGGCTCGCGCTGGCAGGCGCTGGTGAAGCCCGCGAAGAAGCTTGTCGCCGGCGATCGCATCCGCTTCGGCAATGAAGGCAAGGTCTGCCTGCTCGGCCATCTCGATGCCGAGGTTGAGGTCAAGGGCCTCGAAGGCGAGGTCACGTTGTCGTTCTCGTTCCACGGCCCGGCGCTGGATCAGGCCATCGCCGATCTCGGCAGTCCGCCGCTGCCGCCCTACATCGCCTCCAAGCGCACGCCCGACGATCAGGATCTTGCCGACTACCAGACCATGTTCGCCGTGAACGAAGGCGCGGTCGCAGCGCCCACCGCGGGCCTGCACTTCACCCCGGCGCTGGAGCAGGCGCTGCGCGCGCGCGGCGTCGGCATCAACCAGGTCACGCTGCATGTCGGGGCAGGGACGTTTTTGCCGGTGAAGGTGGACGACACCGAAGGCCACAAGATGCATGCGGAGTGGGGCACGATCTCCGCCGAGACGGCAGAGCAGCTCAACGCGGCACGAAAGAACGGCGGCCGTATCATAGCCGTCGGCACCACGTCATTGCGCTTGCTCGAGAGCGCCGCGGGCGAAGACGGCACCATCCAGCCGTTCGCGGCCGAGACCTCGATCTTCATCACCCCCGGCTACCGCTTTCGCGCGGTCGATATCCTGATGACCAATTTCCATTTGCCGAAATCGACGCTGTTCATGCTGGTGTCGGCGTTTTCGGGGCTGGAGACGATGAAGCAGGCCTATGCGCATGCCATCGCGAGCGGGTATCGGTTTTATTCGTATGGCGATGCGTGCTTGTTGTTTCGGGCAATGCCGTAGTGCCGTAGGGTGGGCAAAGCGAAGCGTGCCCACGTCTTTCTTGAATTGGGGGTAAGAGTGGTGGGCACGGCGCTTGCGCGCCTTTGCCCACCCTACGATACCAGTTGCTAGGACATCGACTACGCCATCACCCGCTGCGGCAACAGCTCCGCGATCTGAACCGCATTCAGCGCAGCGCCCTTGAGAAGCTGATCGGCTGCCACGAACATCGAGATCGAATGCCCGGAGGGATCGCTGAGGTCCTTGCGGATGCGGCCGACCAGGACGTCGTCCTGGCCCGAGGCGTCGATCGGCATCGGGAAGTAGTTCTTGACGCGGTCGTCGACCACCTTCACGCCGGGCGCCCGGGCCATGATGGCGCGGACCTTGTCCTCGGTGATCTCCTTCTCGCATTCGAAGGTGATGGCCTCGCAATGCGCGCGCAGCACCGGCACGCGCACGCAGGTGACGCCGATCGCGATCCTCTCGTCCTCGAAGATCTTGCGGGTCTCCTTGATGACCTTGGTCTCTTCGTCGTTGTAGCCGGTGTCAGGGTCGACGGCGGTGTTGTGGTTGAAGAGGTTGAAGGCGTAGGGGTGCGGCATCACCTTCGGCGTATAGACCTGCCCGTTGAGATTGGCGCGGGTGGATTCGACCAGCTCCTCCATCGCGGCCGCGCCGGCGCCGGAAGCGGCCTGGTAGGTCGAGATGATGACGCGCTTGATGCGGTTCGTCTGATGGATCGGCCACAGCGGCACCAGCGCGGTGATTGCCGCGCAGTTCGGATTGGCGATGATGCCCTTGTGGTCGCGGATGCGGTTCGCGTTGATCTCGGGGATCACCAGCGGCACGTTCGGATCCATGCGGAAGGCGGAGGAGTTGTCGACCACGACCGCGCCGGACTTCACCGCGATCGGCGCAAACTTCTTGGAGATGCTGCCGCCAGCGGAGAACAGGGCGATATCGACCCCTTCGAAGGAGCGCTCGGTCAGCTCCTCGATCACGACCGGCTGGCCGCGGAACGACACTGTCTTGCCGGCCGAGCGGGCACTGGCCAGCGCCTTGAGCTTGCCGACGCGAAAGCCGCGCTTGTCCATGGTGGCGATGAATTCGGCGCCCACTGCACCGGTGACGCCGACAATCGCGACGACGGGATCGTTACTCACTTTGTCCTCCATTGCATTTCGGTTGAGCTGAGATTTAGGCAACAAAAAAGCCCCGGACCAACGAGGGCGGGGCTTGCCGTAGAGCTGATGCGTTTTAGTCGACGACTACGCGCGCACGCCTCCCCGGGCCCCTGAGGCCGTGGTGGTTTTGGTCGTGCGTTTGGTGGTCGTGAACATGGCGGCGACTTATGGGCGAGAGTCTTGCGCCCGTCAATGGCTTTTCACCCCGGTCGATGCCGGGGCCGAACTCCCGCTATTTCGCCCTGGCGCCCGGCGGCTCGAGGGTGACCTCCTTGAGGTCGTCGCCGCTGACGACGACGATCGAAAAGTTGAGCCGGCCGCGTTCGCGCACCAAGCCGCCGCTGATCGCCTTGCCCGAGGCGGCGCGTTCGGCGACGCGGACGGCATCGGCGAGGCGGTGCCTGATCGCACCGAGCGCTGCGAGGTTGTCCCGGTCCTCGTGGTCGAGCTCAGTGAGGGGGAGGGCGGCTTCGCCGCCGACGAGCTCGCCGGTCGATGCATTGATGGTGTGGCGCCAGATCCGGTCGTTGTGCAGGGTCTTCACCCGATACACCGGCACGCGGGCGGCCCCGTCGAAACTCACATCCGCCGTGGTGGCGCCGGCGTGGCGGGCTTCGGCGATCGACCTGGCCTGGCTGATCGAGATCGACGAGCTACGGAAGCGCTCGATCTCGCGGCTGACGGCTTGGCGGTCGGCCTCGGCATCACCATCTGTGTCGCTGTGAAGGGCGGTCAGCGTACCCGCGGTCACGATCGCCCGCGCAGGCGCGGCGATGAGGAGCGCGGAGAAGGCGATCGCAAGCAATCGCGAGATATGTCGTTCAGTTGTCTTCATGCTCGAAACCTCTGGCCGGCGAGCGGGCCTGATCATCCGAAAGAAGACGCGGCCGACCTTGGGCATCGGTCGGCCGCGGAGCGTCGTGACGGGCTGTACCCGCCGCGGCGATCGAAGCGATACGGACCTCTTTGGGGCTGGTGAAAAAGCGGTCCGTATCGCCTTATAACTAAACCATACCGTATCGTTTTATTTTGGTCAATGCCGCCGGCCTCACCCCCGTGGGGATAGATCGCGCGCTCACGGAATTGTCAGCGGGAGGGGCGGCGGCGCTGCGTGCTGCCCTTGGTGTCCTGGGCGCGGTCGGCAGGCCCCAGCGCGCCGGCCAGGAACAGCTTGATGGCCGCGCGCATGCGCTTTTCGGCGGCCTTCATCTCGAGGGCCGTTCCGAAGGTCGCCATGCGGTGGGTGTGACCGACGACGACGTCAAGGAACACTTCTGCCGCGATGTTGGTGTCCTCGACGTCGAGCGCGCGTTGCGCCACCAGACGGTCGAAGAAGCGCGCCGTGGTGGCGACGGCTTTCATCCAGCCTTCCTCCTTGCCGAGCTTGGCAACGTCGGGGAAGTTGATGGCCTGCGACGTCATCATGCGGCTGAAGGCGACGGCGTCGGGTCCGCAGGTGAATGTCAGCATCTCGCGCCCGATCTCGACCAGGCGCTGCTCGACCGAGATGTCGGAGGCGCTGGAGAGCTGCGTCTCGGCGGCGGCCGACAATGGCGCAAGCCAGCGCGCAATCTCGCGCCTCAGCACGGCGGCAAACAGGCCGCGCTTGTCGCCGTAGCGGGAATAGACGGTGGGCTTGCTGACCCGGGCCGCTTCCGCGACCGCGTCGAGCGAGGTGGCGTCGAAGCCGCGGTCCAGGAACAGGCGGGTGGCGACCTCGATCAGCCGCTGGTCGCGCTCGATGGCGGCGGTCTTCGTCGGCCGGCCGCCGCGGGATTTCGGCACCTCGCGCCGCGGCGCTGCTGGTCTCGTCCTGGTCGCAGTCAATCCCATGCCCAATGATTCCTGCGCGTTTCTGACAGTCGTCATTCGCTCTATATCGCGCAGGAGGGGAGGCGTCATCGCGAATCTGGCCGAATTGGCCGTATCGTCAACGGTTTCGGCAGGGCCTCGTTCCGTCTCCGGAAGCTCATGGCACCGTCGAGCTCCAGGCCTGACCGGCAGCGGCCTTGTCATATCCGTATTGGTAGAGCGCCCGCATATAGGCGGTGTCGAACCCTTCCGAAGGCGGCGCCGGATACTCGCGCGCGATGTAGGAGAGGTGGAAGCCGAGACGGTTGCGCTTGGCGAAATCATAGGTCGAGAAGATGATCGAGCGCGTCTGCGACTGGGTAATCGCCGACAGGCTGCGCGAGGCGACATCGATGGTGCCGTTGGAGACCAGCTCGAAATTGCGTTCGATCTTCTTGTTGACGAGGATGTAGATGTCCATCTTCGCGTTGCCGGGCAGGCGGTTGCCCTGGAAAAGCAGGGCTTCCGGCAGCGTCAGCACCGGCGCGGTCACGCCGCCGTCGACATGCATCTCCTGAAACTTGCGGCCCTGACCCTCGGCGTCGATCATGATCGGCGGAAACACAAGGGGGATGCTGGCGGAGGCCGCCATCACGTCGCGAAAAAGTTTGAGCGCCTCGGGCGTGCCGACCGCGGCGATCTTGCCCATGTCCCAGATCGCGGTGCGCTGGGTGTCGAGATCGGTCGTCACCACCAACAGCTTTCGGCCCTTGGCATTCTCGCGCGCGACTTGCGCCATGACCTCCGGCCCGACATAGCGGGCGACGAGCTCGCGCAGCCTCGTGTTGCCGAACAGGCCGGATCCGAACAGCACGCGCATGATGCTGGGATCGTTCAACAGGGTCTCGGCGATGCCGCTGGTATAGACCTCCTTCAGCGTGTCGTCGTATTGCGAGCCCAGAAATGCAAACGGTGCGATCAGGCCGCCGGTGCTCACGCCCGAGACGACGGAGAAGGTGGGCCGGGTTCTGGCCGCGGTCCAGCCGTTGAGCACGCCGACGCCGTAGGCGCCATCGGCGCCGCCGCCGGAGAGCGCCAGATAGGACTTCGTCGCGGTGCTGGTGTCCTTCTCGAAGCTGAATTTCGTGATGGGCTCGTCGGCGTAGCGCCTGAGGCCATCGATATCGAGCACGCGCGATGTGCTGGCTTCTGCGGCCGTATAAGGTGTCCGGGGCAGCGAGGTGCAGGCGCCGAGCACCAGGCTGCACGCCAGGACCAGAAATCCGGCCAGGCGGCCGCCTGTCTGCCTGATCCAGTCATGCGAGCGGCCGGCGACGTCAGTCGAGCAGGAAGCGAAGGGCATTGTCGGTGGCTGGCGATCACGCATTTACCGCCGCCGGCAAATTCGCCGCGGCATCTCGTCCAGCCCCCAGGATAAAACTACACTGTATCGTTTTGTTTAACAAGGGTGGCGGTACGACTTTTCGCGTCGATTATGTCCCAGTCCGAGGCATTGACCGGCCACTGTGTGGGTTGGGCGGGTTGATCGGCTTCCTCCGACACGCAATAAGCACGGCCATGAATCCGGACCATGATCTTCCCAATCACTTTGAATTGCTCGGCACTGATGGTGCCGCGCGGACCGGGCGCCTGACCACGCCTCATGGCGTGGTGCGCACGCCCGCCTTCATGCCGGTCGGCACCGCCGGCGCCATGAAGGGCATGCACTGGCGCGAGGTGCGCGATGCCGGCGCCGACATCGTGCTCGGCAATACCTATCACCTGATGCTGCGTCCGAGCGCCGAGCGGATCGCAGCCCTTGGCGGCTTGCAGCAGTTCACCGGCTGGAACGGGCCGATGCTGACGGATTCCGGCGGCTTCCAGGTGATGTCGCTGTCGGACCTGCGGAAGGTCACCGAGAACGCCGTCACCTTCCGCTCGCATATCGACGGTGCCAAGGTCGAACTGTCGCCGGAGCGTTCGATCGAGGTGCAGCGCTTGCTCGGCTCCGATATCGCCATGCAGATGGACGAGTGCGTGCGGCTGCCCGCCGAGCGCGCCGACATCGAGCGTGCGATGCAATTGTCGCTGCGCTGGGCCGAGCGAAGCAAGCGCGCCTTCGAGAGCGCGCCCGACGGCTACATGCTGTTCGGCATCGTGCAGGGCGGCGACATCCCGCAGCTTCGCCACGAGAGCGCGCAGGGTCTCGTGGCGACCGGTTTCCACGGCTATGCGATCGGCGGCCTTGCCGTCGGCGAGCCGCAGGCGGTGATGCTGGCGATGATCGACGAGACCGCACCATTGCTGCCGAAAGAGCGCCCGCGCTATCTGATGGGCGTCGGCACGCCCGACGACATCCTCGAAGCCGTCAAGCGCGGCATCGACATGTTCGATTGCGTGATGCCGACGCGCAATGGCCGGCACGGCGTCGCCTTCACCCGCTTCGGCCAGGTGAATTTGCGCAATGCCCGCCACGCCGACGATCCGCGTCCGCTGGATGAGGAGAGCTCATGGCCGTCGGCGCGCAACTGCGCGCGCGCCTATCTGCATCATCTCGTCAAGGCGGGCGAGACGCTGGGGGCGATGCTGCTGTCTGAAATCAATATCGCTTACTACCAGTTCCTGATGCAGGGCATCCGGGACGCGATCGCACATGGAAAATTCGATGAGTTCTATCAGCGTACGCGCGCGGACTGGGCGAGGGGCGATATCGCCCCGCGCTAGATCAACGGTCCAAGCTCAGTTGCACACGATCCGCTGCTTGACGGCGTGCTTGGTGACAAAGCCATAGCCGCAATTGTCGCAGGTCCAGAGATAGCTGATGAAATGGTCCGACACATACGCAGATGCTTCGGCGGCGACCATGGAGTCGGCGCACACGGGACAGGTCGGCAACTCGCTGCAACGCGGATCACGCCTTAGCGCTACGGTCGGCATCACTTCAGCAACTGCTGACATCGTGTGACCTCCCTGCTTTGAGACCTAAGTCTAACATAAGCAGAATCAGTTGACGAGGTCGCAACACAAATGCGTTGGTTTTCTGCTAATTGAAGCTCACGCGATTTTGCGATGCAGCGTATTTAACATGTGCCGCATTGTCGCTTGCGTGTCGTCGCAGGCTATCCGTAACTGCGCATGAGCTGCGTAAGAAGCGCAAGTGTCGTCACAGGGAGTTCATCATGGACGCATCGTCCACCACGGGTGCAGCGCACCAACCCGGCCGGGGCCGGATCTATGACTCGATCGTCGACGCCTTCGGCAATACGCCGACCGTGCGCTTGCGCCGGCTGCCCGGCATGCACGATGTGAATGCCACGATTTTGGCAAAACTTGAATATTTCAATCCGGCCGCGAGCGTGAAGGACCGCATCGGCGCGGCCATGATCATCGCGATGGAGAAAGCGGGCATCGTCAAGCCCGACACCGTGCTGATCGAGCCGACCTCCGGCAATACCGGCATCGCGCTCGCCTTCGTGGCGGCTTCACGCGGCTACCGCCTCAAGCTGGTGATGCCGGAATCGATGTCGATCGAGCGGCGCAAGATGCTGGCTTTTCTCGGTGCCGAGCTGGTGCTGACGCCGGCGGCGCAGGGCATGAAAGGCGCGATCGCCGCCGCCGAGGAGCTGTTGAAGACGACGCCGAACTCGGTGATGCCGCAGCAGTTCAAGAACCTCGCCAATCCCGAGGTGCACCGCCGCACCACCGCAGAGGAGATCTGGAACGACACCGGCGGCAATATCGATTTCTTCGTGGCCGGGGTTGGCACCGGCGGCACGATCACCGGCGTCGGCCAGGTGCTCAAGCCGCGCAAGGCCTCACTTCGCGTCGTCGCGGTCGAGCCGGAGGAAAGCCCGGTGCTGTCAGGCGGACAGCATACGCCGCACAAGATCCAGGGCATCGGCGCCGGCTTCGTTCCCGACATCCTCGACCGCGCCGTGATCGACGAGATCGTGAAGATCAACTCGACGACGGCGATCGAGACCTCGCGCGCGCTGGCGCGGCATGAGGGCATTCCAGGCGGCATCTCCTCGGGCGCGGCGATCGCTGCGGCGATCCAGATCGGCAAGCGGCCGGAAGCGGCGGGAAAGACCATCCTGGCGATCGTGCCGTCCTTCTCGGAGCGGTATCTTTCGACAGCGCTGTTTGAGGGAATCTAGGACATGGCGGATCAACCCCCGAGGCGGCCGCGCACACTCGGAGATGCCAGGACCGAGGCCGAGGCGGCATTCAAGAAGGTGACAGCCAAGGTCGCCGCGGCGCCGCCGAAGCCGAACGTGGCGCCGGGAATCAGGGAGCAGGTGACGCTGCGCATCGATCAGGACGTGCTGGAGTTTTTCCAGGAGGGCGGACCGGGTTGGCAGGACCGCATCAACGAGGCGTTGCGCAAGGCCGCGGGGAAGTAGCCAACCTCACAATGACGGAGCATGCTGCGACACCGTCGCACCAAAGAAAAAGCCCGGCGCGAGCCGGGCTTTTGTGTTTTCAATCTTACATATCTCAGCGGCGGAACATGCCGCCCATCATGCCACCGACGACGCCGCCCACGAACGCCGCGCCGGCGGCATCGCCGGGATTGCTGCGCTGGGGAGCCGGTGCCGGTGCCGGTGCGCTGCTGCCTGCGGGCGCGGCAGCACGGCGGGCCGCCTTCTGGCTGGTGTCGCTCGCCGTCGGCGGGGCGGCCTGGACCTCCGAGATCAGGGCCTTGTGCTGGTGCTTGTTGAGGTAACCCGATGAGGGATAGCCGCGCGCGGCCTGCCAGCGCTTGAGCACGGTCCGGGTCTCATCACTGAACACGCCGGTCTGCTTGGTGTCGAAGCCGAGCCCGGTGAGGCGACGCTGCACGTCGCGGCGCTGGGTCTTGTCGAGGCCGATCTGATCCTCGGTGAGCTGGGTGGCCTCGTCGGTAAAGGTCGCCGGATCGACGCCGGCGTTGAGGGTGCGCGTCGCGGTCGACGGGCCGCTCTTGATGGCCGCGAGGCGTGCCAGCGCCAGCGCCTTGAACTGACCGTTCGGATAGGCGGAGAGATAGGCGTTGAGCTCTTCCGGCTTGTTGGACTCTTTCACCGAGCGCCAATATTCGAGCTCGACGCCGTCCGAGCTGCCGCTCGCCGCCGGCACGATGCCAGAAGCGGTCGGCGCCGCGTTGGCGACCTGGGTTGTCGGAGCCTGGTTGAGATAGACCGAGCCGGTCAAGTTGGTGTGGCCCCAGGGCAGCTGACCCTTGCGGGTCTCTTCATTGACCTGGGCGCGCACCGACGTCATCGCCTGCTGGATCTCGATGCCGGGCTTGGTGATGTTGTCGATCAGCGCACGGGTGAACGGGCTGTTGTTGCCCTCCTGACCGTCGAGCGCGGTCTGGCCGGGACCGGTGGCGAACGCGATGAGGGTGCCTTCGCCGGATTTCATCTCGGCAAGACCGCTCTGCACGTTGACGCTGCGCGTCGCGGAGTTCGACTTGATCTTGGCGGCGAACGGATTGTCGCGGCAGGCATCGAGGAAGACGAGCTTGACCTTGGCATCGCCCATGGTCTGCTCGAGCGTCAGATCGATGTTGATGGCGGCGCCCAGCTTGACGTCCATCTCCGACTTGATGTCGGCGTCGACCGGCAGCAGGTAATTGGTGCCGCTGACGGCGATGCCGTGGCCGGCATAATAGAACAGCGCGATGTCGGAGCCCTGCGCCTTGCGCCCGAAGTCGAGCAGCTTCTCCGTCATCTGGTCGCGGCTGAGATTGGAGCCTTCGATCACCTCGAAGCCGACATTGCGCAGCGTCGCCGCCATCGCCTTGGCATCGATCGGCGGGTTCGGCAATTGTGCGACGTTCTTGTAGGAGCCGTTGCCGACGACGAAGGCGACACGACGGTCCGCCTTCGCGGCACTGACCGACAGTGCCACGCACATGAGCGAAGCGAGGAGGGTGAGATAGCGCATTCTGAAATCCCCAGAATCGAATTGCAGGCAGCAACGAATTGGCAACAAACCTACACGAAGTGCCCGACTTCGCGCCACCGAAACGGCGGTCCGTTGCGTGCAACCCGCTGCTGTGTGGCCGAATGTGCACGATGGAAATGATTCCCAACGTGATCCAAATCACACGGCCACTTTGTTTTGTCGCGCGAGGCAGCGCGAGGTTCACGGCGCGCGGGCGGGAACCGCTGAGGCCGGCTTCAAATTCAGCAGATTGCCACAGAGGATCAGCACAGCGCCGAGCACGGTCCAGGCGTCGAGCCGCTCGGAATACAGCAGCCAGCCGGCCGTCGCAGTCAGTGGAACCCGGAGGAAGTCCATGGGAACCACGATTGTCGCATCGGCATGTCGGAGCGCGCTGGCAAGGCAATAATGCGAGAAAGTGCCGCAGACACCGATGACGAAGAGCCATCCCCAAAGGTAGGCTGACGGCCAGGTCCAGACGGCGAATGTCGGCACCAGGCCCACGACCATCTGCACGATGATCATCCAGAACAGGATCGACAAGGCGCTCTCGGTCCGAGTCAGCGATTTCGCCAGGATCATCGAGACGCTGAAGCCGATTGCAGCCCCGAGCGCGATCAGTTGGCCCGGATTGATCTCGCTGGTGGCGGGTCGCACGATCATGACGACGCCGACGATGCCGAGCACGACGGCGGCGATCTTCCAGATCGTCATGCGTTCAGACAGGAACGTTGCGGCCAGCACCGCAGTCCAGATCGGCATGGTGAACTCGATCGCCACCACCTGCCCGATTCCGATCAGCGTCAGTGCGTAGAACCAGCCGAGCTGCGCGAAATAATGGACCCCATTGCGTGCAAGGTGCTGCGGCAGGCGTTTGGTCGCGACCGCCTTGAAGCCGCCGGCGCGGTAGATGAGCGGCAGGAGCAGCGTGAGACCGATCACCGAACGCACTTCCATGATCTGGAAGACGTTGAGCTCCCGCGTGGTCTCGCGCCCGGCAACCGCCATGACCAGCATCAGCGACAGCCAGCCGGCCATCCACAATGCAGCCATCGTTTTGGACGGTGTCGCGCTCATTGGGGCAGGGTGCTGGTGGATGGAATGTGAAAGGACGGCCGGTATCGACGACATCGCCACCGTTTGCAACGGCCAAATCTGCGGATGCAGCGATGCAGGGCGACGTGCTAAGGCATCAACGAACAACGACAGAAAATGGGAGAAATCCGCTCATGCAGATCTTGCAGCCGGCCGAATGGAAAAAACCGCGCGGCTTCTCTCACGGCATTGTGGCGGAAGGCCCTGGCCGCTGGGTGGTTTTGGCCGGCCAGACCGGCGGCGACGAGGCCGGCAATTACACGCCCGACATGGCCGCGCAGGTCGGAGCCGCGCTGAAGCGGATCATCAAGCTTCTGGCCGAGGCCGGCGCCGGCCCCGAGCACATCGTCCGCCTGACCTGGTACCTGACCAGCCGCAGCGAATATGAAGCAGCCGGTGCCGGCATCGGCGCCGCCTGGAAGGAAACGCTCGGACGCAATTTCCCGCCTTCGACGCTGCTCTATATCGGTGGCCTCGTGGACGAGCGGGCCAAGGTCGAGATCGAGGTCACGGCGTTCGTGCCCGGCGCATAAAAAAAGTCGACCCGGCGCGCTCGCCGGATCGACTGCCGGGTCGCTTTACGGTCTTACTTCGACAGCGAGATGTTGGCGCCGCGGAATTGGCTATCCGCGCGGATCGAGACGTTCTGCTTGTTGCCGGACGTCTTCAGCGAGAGGTTGGCATTGAAACCGGCGGCCGAGGCGACCAGCTCGTAGTTTCCGCCGGCACCGCGGCCCTGAAGCGAGCCAGAGATGTTGCGGCTGGCCTCTGACCAGCTGCCGGCGATCGCGCCGCCTTCAGCCTTGACGTTGGCTCCGAGGTTGAACTTGTAGGCGTCGCTGGCGCAGGTCAGCGACATCTCCATGGTCGGTCCGATCGGGGCGTATCTGGCCCGGCAGCGGATCCGCTCGGTCGAGCCGTCGTCCAGGGTGACGACGCCGCCGCCGCTCCAGGTACCCGCCAGCGGGGCGAAGGGGCCCGACTGGGCCATGCTTTCGGTGTTGGCGATCCCTGCCGCAAACAAAACGGCGGCCGCAATCAGCAGCCGCCGGTTCCGGGCGCGAGCCTCAATTGGTTTATTGGCGCGATGCTTCCCACCGCCCGCTGCACGGTATGCCTGCAGATGCTCCATTCCACTTCCCCGATCCGGCGTTGCCGCTGAGTTGACCGTTGGCATATGCACCATTGATCGAAACTTTCACAAGTCCCCCGCTGCCGATGGTGCCGGAAACGTTAGCGCCGGGCGCGGTGATCCGGCCGTCGGCAACCGTCAGCATGGAGCTTGCGGTGGGCTCGCAGGTGCCGCTCTTGGTGACGATGATGACCTGCCAGTTGCCGTCATAGGGGCTCTGGGCGAGGGCGGGAGCGGCGAGGGTGCCGGTCAAAACTGCAGCGGCACAGAACGCCGCGATGCGACCAAAACGCATGAATTCCGTCCTTGAATTTGTCTGATATGCTGACGCTTATTCGGACGAAATGTGACGGAAATTTGTTGCAATGCCAAATCGAAAATTGTTCCTGTGGAAACAATGGTTTATTTGCGGTCCCGGCTCCAATTTTCGAAGCGGAATCAAGGCCCCTTCACGTTAAGGGTAAACGTCAGGAGAGACTCGGTGCAGAGGTCGCGAACTGCTCGTCCTGAGTCTTCGACGGCAGCGCCTTGTGGACCTTGGCATAATCGATCACGTCGGCGAGCAATTTGAGGCCGAGCGGAGCGAGCGCGCGCTCCCAGAGCTCGCGGGCGGTCTCGCCCTTCTTGACGAAGCACCAATCCTGGGCGGCGATGGCGCCAGCGTCCATGCGGTCGGCGAGATGATAGATCGTGCCGCCGGCAATCGGATCGCCTTCCTTGATGGTCCATTCCACGGCGGCCTTGCCGCGATGGCGTGGCAGCAGCGAGGGGTGGTAGCCGATCCCGCCGAACTTGGCGGCGGCGAGCGCGTCCCTGCCGATCCGGGCGTGGCTGTGCGCCGTGATGATCAGGTCGGTATCGGGGGCAATCTCGGAGGCCACCACCAGCTTCGGATTGGCTTGGACCGCGACCTCGATGCCGGCCGCCTTGGCGGACGCGGCCAGCCGATCCTCGGCATCGGCGACGACGACCCGGACGACCGAGACGCCATGCTCCCGGAGCATGTTCAGGGTGGTCACGCCGAAATGGCGGGAGCCAACGAGGGTAATGCGCATGGGTGTCCGATCCGGTCTCGCAACTGCGTCATCCTCCCGATAACACGTCCGGACGCCCTGTCACCCCCCGCGCGGCGTTTGCGCCGGTTATCAACAATGTGCCGGCGGGGCGCGACGGATTTCGCGATTGCGCAGGCGACCGTTCCGGTGCTCCATAGCTGCATTGCACGGCTCGGGAGCGAGTGCATGCGAGGCGCCTGGCTTTTCCTTTTCGGGATGCTGATCGTAGCCCCTCCGGCCCATGCCGGCGGGCCGTACCCTGCTGTGCCGCCGGAGACGGGTGTCGCGCCGTTCGTGGGGCCGACTTGGGACGCCTATCGTTGCGCCGGAGGGCCGGTCACCAATTTCTATCACGGTGCCTATTACGGTGAGGAGCCGCCGGCGCTCTATCGCGGCTATGCTTACCGGCCGTACTATCGCTACGGCGCCTATCGCAGATATCCGCGCACCTATTTCTGCGTCACGGACTAAAGCGTGATCCGGAGAGCCGCTGCGCACTTTTCCCGGGCATGCTTTGGCATTGCTGTGCGGCCACGGCGGGCCTGCATGCGGGCGATAAAACCGGTTCCTGTGTTTCGTTTTTAACAGAGGTATTTGCGGCCGGCTGCTAGACCTGCGCCTACCGGGGCTGGCGACATTTCAACCCGCATCCGTTTTCGAACCCGGCTTTGGCCGCTGGCATAATCGCCAGCGGCCTTTTCGTGCCACGCATCACGAAATCATCGAATGGTAACACGATCTCAACCAGCCTGGCGTATCGACGAATCCGTCGCGGATTTGTATTGCGTACCGCGACACCGAAAATGTCCCGCCGGCCTTTGTGCGCCGCGCGGGCCTTTTTCGCCGGGACAGATTTCATGCCGAGCGCAATTGAGCAGATTGTCGACAGCTATGTGCGGCTGAAGAACCGGCGCGGGCTCGATCAGCTGATGATGCACAGACAGCGGCTCGCGGTCGATCTGAAGAGCAGGTCCGGCTATGATTTCAGCCTGCCGATCGGCCAGATCGACGAGGAGATCGCGATCATCGAGGCCGGCCTTGGCCGGCTCAAGGCGGAAAATTCCAACCCGGTCTAGCGGGGGCAGCGAGGCGGGCTCCCGCGCGGAGTGGGGACGACGCATCGTCGCAGGCCGAAAACCGGTTCATGCATGGTTCAGGCCGGCCATGTCTCAATCCCCGGGTTGTTTCGTGGGACACGAATCCTGCTAGGCTTGTCCCCGTGATTTGGAGGAGACGTCATGATCGAGCTTGCGCTGGCCGGCCTGCTTGCATTCGCAACCGTGCCTGCGGCATCGCCGGAGCCCATGGTGCAGCAAGTTCAGTTCAGGGGTGGTCCGGGCGGACAATGTCCGCACGGCTATGATTACAACCACTCGAACGGCCGCTGCTATCCCAACGACTATCATTCGCCGGGTGTCTATACCCGGGATCCAGGGCCAGGCGAATACTACGGACGACGACGCGGCGGCGGCCTCTGTCCGCACGGCTACGACTACAATTACTCGAACGGCAGCTGCTATCCGAACGGGGCGCACGGGCCCGGCGCTTACGGGCGTCCCGAAGCCTACGGCGGACGACGCGGCGGACTCTGCCCGGACGGCTACGATTACAACTATTCGAGCGGACAGTGCTATCCGAACCGCGCACGTGCGCCCGGCATGTACGGGCGGTAATCGATCGCCGTCCTGAGGCGGGCGCTCAGTCGCGCCGGCCGCCGTCGATCACCGTGAATAGCGGCCGAGCCGGGGTCGGCTCGACCAGCAATTCCTCCACCAGCGCGGTGGCTGCATCGACATATTTGCGTGTCGGCTTGTCGAGAGGGCGCTTGGCCTCGTCGTCGAGCGCGATCTTTGCGGCTTCGACAAGCTTGCGCATGCGCGCCGCATGGTCGTCGCCCGCCGTCAGCGTCGCGCGCGCCAATGAGCGCAGCACGAACAGCTCGCCCTCGAGACGGAGCAGGCGGTCGTTGAGCCTGGTAAGGACGGCGTTGAGGTCGGCCATGTCTGCTGTTCGGCGCGAAGGATCCGTCCTGATCTAGCGACGATCGGTGAACGGAGTCCAAACGGTACCGGTGCAATTCGGCCGATCCTCCGGTCCGTCCAGGATGAGTGGCACGGCGCAATCAGAGGTTGGACAGCCTACCACTCGACGTCGGCCCAGCGCTTGCCGAACACGGGCGGCCGTGTCTTCACGGCTTGCCAGCCGAAGAAATGATGCTTGCCGGACCAGGCATGCACCACGCCGCTACAGATGCTGCATTTGAAGCTGCCGGTGTGGGCTTCGCTGTGCTCTTCCCTGGTCGCGGTGTAATTCATGCCGCAACCTGCACAGGAGAATTCTTCGATCGTCCAGATACTGTTGGCCATTTGATGGAATGCTTTTTGTTGACCTCGACCCAAGGTAGTCACGGGCGTTTGCAACGGCGTAAACCGGGGCAGGGAAATCCGGTTAACGGGCGTTAGCCAAGCCCGGCCGCCGTCGCGGGCTGCGCAGCCGGATCAGCTGCCGTTTCGCATGTCCCGGTCGATGCGCATCTGCACTCGCCTGATTGCGAGCTGCCGCAGCCTGCCTTGCACCCGTCCGGAGCGGACCCTGCCGCCGATCGCATAGGCATATTGCCAATAGCCCGGCGCGGCGTTCGGCCTCAGGGAATAGCGGATACCGCGGTGCATTCCCGCGCGTGCATCGGATTCTCCGGGAGGGTCTGTCATCGTCTTTCGAATGCGGGATGGCCCCGATGTGTTCCTAATCGTGGGCCCCGGCAGTTCCAGTCGCCTTGACGGCGGATGCGTTGCTGGCAATAACGGCTAGACCTCGCAAGCACCGGAAGTTGCGTTCATGCCGCAAGGAAAGCAGTGCCCGTGAAAAGTCTCCGTCAGCTCCTGACGGGAGAGGATGTCATCCAGCTCGTGATCCGGCTCGGCCTGCTCGCCCTGCTGATCATCTGGACCTTCCTGATCATCCGCCCGTTCGTGCCGATCCTGGCCTGGAGCGGCGTGCTCGCGGTCGCGTTCTATCCGGCCTTCAGCTGGGTCGCAAAAATCCTCGGCGGCCGGCCCAAGACGGCAGCAGTGATCCTGACCCTGATCACGCTCGGCATCGTCATCGGCCCGGCGACCTGGCTCGGCATCAGCGCGGTGGACGGCGTGCGTGAGCTGGCGCATCAGCTCGGCACCGGCGATCTGGCGCTTCAGGCCGCGCCCGAACAGCTCAAATCGTGGCCGCTGGTCGGCCCCTTGCTCTACGAACTCTGGGACCAGGCCTACACCAACGTCCGCGCGGTGGTACGCGAGGTGGCGCCGTATCTGCAGCCGCTGGCGGGACCGCTGCTTTCGCTCGCCGGCGATGCCGGCGTCGGCACGCTCCAGTTCCTGGTGTCGGTGTTCGTGGCGGGCTTCTTGTTTCCACATGGGCCGCGGCTGGTCGCGGCCAGCCGCGGTTTCCTGTTTCGCATCGTGCCCGAGCAGACCGAGCATTTCCTGTCGCTCGCGGGTGCGACCATCCGCGCCGTGGCGCAGGGCGTGATCGGCGTCGCGATCGTGCAGGCGCTGCTCGCCGGCATCGGTTTCAAGCTCGCGGCGGTGCCGAGCGCCGGCCTTCTCGCCTTCATCGTGCTGCTGCTCTCGATCGTGCAGATCGGCGCCTTCCTCGTGCTGCTGCCTGTCATCATCTGGATCTGGACCGCCAAGGACGTCACCACGGCGCTGCTGCTCACCGTGTTTCTCGTCGTCGTCGGCTTCCTCGACACCATGTTGAAGCCGCTCGTGATGGGACGCGGCCTGACCACGCCGACCATCGTGATCTTCGTCGGCGTCATCGGCGGCACGCTGGCCCATGGCATCGTCGGCCTGTTTATCGGGCCGATCATCCTGTCGGTGGCCTGGGAGATGATGATGGCCTGGATCAGGACGGAGGATCGGGCGGGGGCGTCCGAGGGCTGATCTCGCCTCGAACGGCGCGATCCTTCCGCCGTGTCGCGCCAGGACCCGAGGGATCGCGGCCTGTGATCCGGGAACTTGTCTGTTCGACTAGACAAGTTACGATCGGGACGATTCTGGTTTCAATGACGGCAGCAATGGCGAAGTCTTCCAAACTGGTTGCCGCCCGGCGCGGCAAGGTCTTGTTGGTCAGACGCCGGTCGGACGGCCTGTGGATGTTCCCGGGCGGTCGCAAGCGCGCGCGCGAGTCCGACAAGGACTGCCTGCGGCGTGAGATCAGGGAAGAGCTGCCCAAGCTGAAGCTTGGCAGGATCAGCCTCTGGAAGGAAGTGACGGCGAGGAACAAGCGTTCCGGTCGCAAGATGAGCGACGCGATCTTCATTGCCAAGACCGCCAAAGGCAGGCTGGCGATCGGCGACAAGAAGGAGATCGACCGTGCCGCCTGGCAGAAGCCGCGCGGCATCCGTCTGACGCCGACCTCGCGCTATATCCGCGACCGCCTGTTTCCGAGGAAGCAGAGGCGACGGTGAGCTAGGCTAGTCCTCGCGTCCCGCTGATCGCGTTCGTCCGGCGAACCTCCTCGACTGCGCTCCCTGCGGTTCGGGCGCAGCAAGCTTCGCTGCCTCGGCCTCGCGCATCTCCTTGCGGACCTTGCGCGCATCGCGCATCGCGCGCTTGACGAAGGGATGTTGGGAATCCTCGGCGAAGAACAGCACCACTTCGCAGCTCGGACATTGCCTGGAATAGCCGTCCTGCAACCGCCCGGCGCGATCGCGAAACACGTTCTTGCACCGCGTGCACTGAATCTGGACTGAACTCATGCGCGCACAACAACGACTTTGGGAAATGGATCGTCAGCTGATCCCAAATGTCTGAAGAAAGCTTGAATGCCTTGGTGGCGGAATGCTCGCAGACCGCGCGGGCAAGCGTCATCGGCCGGCCGTGGCCGGCGGTGGAAGAGGTCGGTTGGAACAGCCGGGCAGTCGCTATTGCTTGGCCGCCATCGTGTCCAGGCATTGGTTGAGAAAGGCGGTGCGGTCCCTCGGCAGCACTTTCTCGAGATCCGCCTTCAGCGCGCATTCGCGCTGGCGCAACTGCTCGGCCCGGCGCTTCTCGGCCGCCTCGCGGAATTCGGGAGCAACCTTGTTGGGATCGACCAGCGGCTGAGAGCGTGCGGGAGCCGTCGCAAGCAGTGCAATGGCGGCGATGAAAATGACTGGTTTCAAATGAGCCTCCGTAAAATGAGGCATCCTAGCGCGCGACGGGTGCGCGCTCAAACCGGGAAATGCGGTACTCCGTTCCGGCGTGATTTGCCGCGCGGGCGAACCTCCGCCGGCGACTTTGGAACGACTTGGCACGGCAAACGTCGAATCCTGGCTCCCGGCCCATCCCCAAGCCCCAAAACCCCCAGGCCGGGAGTAAACCTTCCCCACAAAGGTTGGCGACCTCGGTTCACCGAGGTCGTTTGTTTGGCGTATGTGAACCAGTTCACAAGCGCGCGGTGAAATCGCCGCTATGAAGACGTCATTGCTTGACCAGTTCATTTTGCTCGAAACGCCCCAGCGTGGCTCCAAGCGCTGGGGTTTTTCGTTTCTCTCCGGGCGCAGAATGTTTACAATCGCGCCAAGCGTCGCATCGACAGACGCAGATCTCGCGCCGCGCTAGTTCCGGCCCGAGCTCGATCAACAGCCAAATTGTCGGGATCGCGGCGCCGCGCCGAACGTTGCCACCAGGCGTGCGTTCACCGGGCAAATCCCATATGCAAGGCGAGAAGTCGCCGAATCGGAATGAGGGCGGCTGGCGTTCAGTTGACGACGGCTTACGACCAGAAACGGATTCAAGTGAGGCTTACCAAAAAGGCGCGGGTGGCCAAGTCGCCGCCGAAGAAGGCGTCACCGCACAAGACGTCACCGAGCAAGACGTCGCCACGCAAGGCGCTGCCAACCAAGACGTCGCCAAGGAAGAGCAAAGCGGCGCAGCGCGCTGCGATCTCGTCCTCGTCGCCGCTCGGCGTGCTGGCGCTCCATCTGCTTGCCCAATGGACGCAGTCCGGACGCAGCGGCATCGTCTTTCTCGCCGAGAACGAGAACAGGGCGGAGCGGCTCGGCAGTGTCATTCACGCGCTCGACCCCTCCTGTGAGGTCCTGGTATTTCCGCGATTGAACACTCTGCCGTTCGATCAGCTCGAGCCGTCGCACGAGCTCGCAGGGCGCAGAGCCTCCGTCCTGAGACGCCTCGCAAAATCCAAGAAGCCACTCTTTCTCGTCTCGACCGCCGAAGCCGTGATGGAGCGCCTGCCGCCGCCGGCGAGCCTGTCGCGCCTGAGCGTGAGCCTGAAGGTGGGCGGCACGTTCTCCGAACAGGACCTCGAGGCGCACCTCGAAGCGCTCGGATACGATCTCGACGACGAGCCGGATTATCCGGGCGGGGCGCTGTTCCACGGCCAGACCTTCGAGATATTTCCGGCCGGCGCGCTGGGGCCGTTCCGGATCGAGCATTCGGATCGCGCGATCAGGCGGATCGTGGCGTTCGATCCGAACGAGCACAGGATCATCTTCGAGACCAGGGAGCTTGTCGTCGATCCCATGTCGGAGCGGCTTGGCCTTGCCGGCAAACGCGGCAAGCGCGCGAGCCTGTTCGACTATTGCGGACGCGCCAAATGGATCGCCGATGCGGGCGTGCCGGTGCATGCCGACGGCTGGTTCGACACGATCGAGGAGGCCGCGCCGCGTGCGGAGCGTGAGCGCGAATATCTCGGACGGCGCGACTGGAAGCAGCTCTCCCGGGGCATGAAGGTGTTGCCGCGCGCGTCGTCCTTCCAGACGGTCCCGGAGTTTTCGAAACTGACTTCCTCCAGGAAAGCGCTGCGTGCCTTCGTCGAGGAGACGCGCCGGGCCGGATCGCGACTGATCCTCGCCGCAGCGCATGAAGACGACCTGCGCGTGATGGAGCGGATGAGCGGCCTCAAGGCGCAGCGCTGCGAAGATTGGGACGACGCGGCGCGCGGGCGGAGCGGCGAGGCGGCGCTGCTGGCCGATCTCGATGCAGGCTTCGTGATGCCGGGGAAGAAGCCTCTCGTCGTCGTGACGGCGTCCGACGTGCTCGGCAGCCGGGCGCATCATCCGCAGCCGATGGCGCGCGCCTGGAGCGCGGCCTTCGACCATGCCGACGTGCCCGAGCAGGGCACGGTGGTCGTCCATCTCCAGCGCGGCCTTGGCGTGCTCGACGGCCTGCAGACCGTGAACACCGGCGGCGGCGCAATGCGGGAGATGATCCGCCTGAAATTCGCCGGCGACAATGCGGTGCTGGTGCCGCCGCCCGATCTGGCCCTGATGTGGCCTTACGCGGCCGAGCTCGGCAAGCTCTCGCTCGACAAGGCGGACGGCAGCACCTGGTGGGCGCGCCGCGGTGAGGCCGAGCGCGAAATCCAGGTCGCCGGCAAGGCGCTGGCCAAGCACATCAGCCAGCGCCGCAAGCGGCGCGGCGAAAAGCTGGTTCCGCCGGGATCGGCCTATGAGAAGTTCGTCGCGCGTTTTCCTTACTTCACGACGACCGACCAGGCCAAGGCGATCGCCGACGTGCTGGACGATCTTGCCTCCGGCCACCCGATGGACCGGGTGATCTGCGGCGACGTCGGATTTGGCAAGACCGAGGTGGCGCTGCGTGCGGCGGCCGCCGTCGTGCTGTCCGGCAAGCAGGTGGCGATCGCAGTGCCGACGACGGTGCTGGCTCGGCAGCATGTCGCAACGTTCCAGAAGCGATTTGCGCCGTTCGGCATCGAGGTCGGAAACCTGTCGCGGGCAACCTCGGGCGCGGAGCTGCGCGAGACCAAGGAGGGACTGCGCAGCGGCCGGATCAAGGTCGTGATCGGCACGCAGGCGCTCGGTGGCAAGGACGTCAAGTTTGACGATCTCGGCCTGGTCATCATTGACGAGGAGCAGCATTTTGGTGCGGCCGAGAAGGCCAAGCTGTCCGGCCTCGCCAAGAACGTCCATGTGCTGATGATGAGCGCGACGCCGATCCCGCGCACGCTTGCCGCGGGCCTGGCCGGCTTCCGCGATCTCAGCGTGATCGCTTCGCCCCCGGTGCACCGGCTGCCGGTCGCGACCAGGATCGCGCCGCTGTCGGATGCGGCGATCGCCTCCGCGCTGCTGCGCGAGCAGCGCCGCCACGGCCAGAGTTTCCTGATCTGTCCGCGCATCCAGGATCTCGATCCCATGCTGGCGCGTGTGCAGGCGGTGGCGCCGGACTTAAGCATTGTCTGCCTGCACGGCAGGTTGGCGGCCGACGAGATCGACGACCGCATGATGAGTTTCGTTGAGGGCAGGGCCGACGTCCTGCTCGCGACCAACATCGTCGAGAGCGGCCTCGACATTCCCCGCGCCAACACCATCGTGGTGTGCTGGCCTGAAAAGTTCGGCCTCGCCCAGCTGCATCAGCTGCGCGGGCGCGTCGGCCGCGGCGGCATCCGCGCCTTCGCCCATCTGTTGACCGAGACGCAGTCCGGACAATCCGAGAAGCGGCTGGCTGTGCTCGAAGAGTTCAGCCGGCCCGGCGCGGGCTTTGCCATCAGCGAACGCGACCTCGATCTGCGAGGCGCAGGCGATCTGTTCTCGGAGCAGCAATCCGGCCACGTCCAGGTGTTCGGACCGGTGCTCTACAGCCACCTCCTCAAGATGGCCTCGGAGAAGCTCGACGAGGGGCAGGCGGTGTGGGTGCCGGACCTGAACCTGCCGGTCGCGGACATGCTGCCCGAGACCTATGTGCAGTCCGAGCCGGTGCGGCTCGAGCTCTATGCGCGCGCCGCAAGATGCACAGATGAGGACGACCTCGAAGACCTCGAGGAGGAAACCGCCCGCCGCTTCGGCCCGCTGCCGAAGGTCGCGCGCGACTTCTTCGCCGCAGCCAGGCTCAGGCTGGAATGCAAGCGCAGAGGCATCATCCGCCTCGACGTCGGCCCTGAAGCTGCGGCCGCAACGTTCCTGCCCGGACGCCTGCGGAAGTCGAAGGGAAGATCGCTGCAACGCGACGGCGACCGCGTGGTCCATCACGCCAAGATGCAGGACGCGCCGTTCGAGCGGGTGGAGGAGCTGTTCGAGCTGCTGGACGAGGGGTGAGGGCTCGCGCGTTCGTCAGCGCGAACAACTGCGAATTCGTAGCGGAGTCCTTGTTCCACCATTATAGTTAATCGGGGCGTGGCGAAGGAGATTGTCCGATGTCACATGCCATTCCTCCGATCATTGTCGCGATTGTCGCAAGCTCGTGTCTGTTGGCCCTGGTGCAAGCAGGCGGCGCAAATGCCGGGTCGGCAGGAGCGGGCATGGGAACGGGACCGGGTAGCGCTGGCGGATCGGCGCCTTCTGGAATGGGGACGGGAGCGGGCAATGCAGGTCCTTCCGCACCCGCGGGGATGGGGACGAAGGACACCGCCGCCGGCGGAGATCTAGGCACCAACAGCCAACCGACCAATCCGAACGTTCAGCCCGCCACGCCCGCGAGGTCGCGGGCGGCAACTCAGGCTGCGAGAAATGCCGGGGTTGGTCACGCTCAAAATGGCCTGCCGATCGGCGCGATTGGGAGCGGCACGAGCAATGAGGATCAAAAGGCCACTGGTTCGGCGTCCTCCCAAAACAGATTGCGGCCTGCAACACAGGCTCAGGGAAACACCGGCGTTGGCTCGGATGCTCTCGCAGGGAGAGGCTCGAGCCTTTCAGACCAGCGAGCCGCACGAGCTGGAGACAAGGTGCTGGATGCCAAGGCCCAGGTCGAGCGGCGAACGACTGTGTCGCGCAAACGCGGTACGAGCCCGATAGGACCAGGTTTGTAATCTGCGAGCGGATGGAGGAGCCGTCCGAAGTGCTGGACGAGGGGGAGAGCGCATCAAAATGCGAAAACAACCCCATGCACAGTAGCTAAGTGCGGCTGGCACAAGGTGTTTTGAATCCGGCGGCAAGGCTCGTTTGCTCCGTCGGGCAAAACAGGGGCATTCTGCCAAATTCGGAAAGGTCTTTGGTCAGATGCTGACCTAGGAACGGCTGCCGTAGGGTGGGCAAAGGCGCAGAGAACGCCTTTGCCCACCCTACGGCAGCTGTCAGCGTAGCGCCTCTGGTCTTCGCACGTTCCCCGTAATCGGCCGGGGGCGGCGTAGTCGGCCGCTAACGTGGAATTAATCCAAAATGCTCACAATTTTAGGCAGTTGTGTAAGGGTGCTGCGTACAAGGGGTCGTCGCGAGGGCGGTCCAGGGGCGGTTTCCTGTTGCTCGCTCACTGGGGTCAATGCAAATGACCACGACCTTCGAAATGCAAAGCTTCGCCCAAGAACTCGACGCAGTAGCACTTGCAGCCGCCGCAGCGGAGCAGGAACCCGCGGTCCAGGAAGGCCCGGTTCCGATCAAGCAGTCCAGCCGGAAATCGGTCCTGGCCCTGTCGGTGTGTGCCTTGGCCATCAACGGCGCGGCGGCCATCTACACCTCGCCGTCCGATTTTCGGTCGCTGAATGTCGGCAGCCTGGCTGAACTGCTTCCGCGCCTGGAAGCATCCGTGCCAAAGCCTGATCCGGTCGTCGCGGCCTTGAAGGACATTCAGTCGGCCCAGCAGCAACACACCGCGTTGCTGCAACAGACCAATCAGGCAACGGACCAGAACTCGGTTTTGCTGCAGCAGGATTCAATGGTGCTGCTGTCGCTGCGACAGAGCATCACGGACGAACGGGTCGACGTGAAGAAGATATCGTCGCAGCTGTCCACGCTGATCGCGAAGATCGATACGCTGCAAAATGCGATGGCGTCGGACGTCACCTCGTCCATCCGAAGAGCGCATGCGCGCTACGGACTATCCGCCGCGATGCGCAAGCGGATGGTTCGCGAAGCAAAGCCCCTCGGTCCCGTTTCGGTCGGAGGCGCGCCGCTGACTGTGCCGGCTACGACGGCGGCTCCGGAAAGCTGACGACTGCAACTTCGGGATTGACCGAGGTCGCCCGGATTGACCGTCAGGTCTGACAGTCCGTCACTTCGCGACGTGGTCGATCTTGTGCTGCAGATGCCCGGTGTCGTGATCGCGACGCAACTGGCTCAGCGACGTCTCGTTCAGCTGCAGCAGGACCTCGCTGAGCTCAGTCGTATCGGGATAGCCGGCCGCAAAACCTCTTCCGTAAATCTTGCGCAACGTGCCGACCAGCGTGTTGCCGTGCTTCTTGCTGATCGCGCCATCCTTGTCACGGTGGCGGCCATCCAGGCCGTGTTCCTTCATGGTTCGCTCCCTGTGCGGCGTCTTGAGCGCCTCGAGAGAGCCTGCTCCCAAACGAGTTGACTGGCAATGGCATGGTGCGCGGCAGTCGCGAGCTGCCTGCACCAGCGCAGGTGCCCGCGCTTCTCTCCTGCTTGTGAAGCCGCAATCGGTTGTGGTGAGCCGATCGGCGCATGAGATGACAGCGGGCGATAGCTCGATTGGAGTTGATGCGATGCGCGCTCTTCTTGCCATGGGTCTGTTGCTGGCGCTGTGCGCCTCCGCGAATGCCGCGCCGGTGCATCACCCTCGCGCACGCCATCCTGCGGTGGACCGGCCCCGCGCGAATGCAATTCCGGCGGCGCGCTTTGCCGTCCCTGGCTGGAGCGACGATGCAACGCTGCGCTGGCTGAACAACGCCTCGTCAAACGTCGGCCGAGGCGGATAGCCGCGGAAACGGGCGCTGATGATGGTTCGAATGGCCCGGAAGGGCGGGGCGGCTAGGCGGCCTGCTCCTCGAACGAGGTGTAGACCCGGCCGGCGGGATCAACGACCTGAACGTCCCAGCACCCGTCCTCTGTAAGCTCTTTGGCTTTCTTGAGGGCGGCGGCGAGTGACAGCCGCTTGAGACTGACGACGCCCGCCGTGTCGAAACCGTTGATTTCAAACATGCCGTTCCTCCGGTTTTGGTGAATCCTACACGTTTCCGGCGGGTTGTCAGCGGGTTTTTGGGGTGGGCTGGGCGAGCGGCAAGCTCAGAAAATCTCGCAGCATCGGCAGGCGCAGCCTCCCGCAGGCGCGTCTTTCAATAAGCGGCGCGCCTTTCTAGGGCCGAGTCGGAGCAGTCGCGGTCTTCCGCTCAAGCATGGCCATTTCAACTTGATCAGCCAGGACCGTGAGGTGGCTTGCAAGACGGTCGAACACTTCGCGCTTGCCTGGATCGGTTGCCAAATCGCGGATCAGGGCGCATTCGGCAGCATCTTTCCGAAGTTTCTCGATCTGGGCCAGATAGTCCTTCATTGGGCAATTGCTCTCCGTTCCCCGCAAATGAAATGGTACAGGCAATGTACGAAAGCGAACAGAAGTGATTGCCGCTTTTTCCTAGTCTGCGGTGGCTTGGCCTTCCCAAAGGTCCAAGCACCTCCAGCGGCCCCGGCCTCCCCACCCCAGAAGCCCCCCACCGCCGGGGCCGTCACTGGCGATAGCCCGACCGATCGATCGTATCCCGGGAAGTTGATCTTCTCCGCGTTCGCGATATGGAGGCCTTGAGCCATTTTGCGGCGCACGCGCTGCGACGATGCGCGGCACTTTCAATGGGAACAGTCCCCTCGCCACCGCATTTCCAATTGCATAGTTTCCCGGTTGTCTCGGTCGGTCTTCGAGTGGCCCAGGGGGCGTACAATGGGCACTGGTGATCACACCGCTGTGCTGAAACAGCGTTTCGACGAGCTTGCTTCCGGGCTTTCCGAGTTAGAGAATTTGCGCTCCCGCGTGATCGCGGCCGAGCAAATGCAAAAGATGCGTAGCGCCGATCGCAAACCGGCCGCACCAATCCACCGGACCGCTAAACTCAAATCATCGTCGGCAAAATCCGATCGGCCAAAGAGGCGCCTGGCGCGGCCGCCCAGCGTCGGGCAATGACGTCGACGCCGGGCTACCGGCAATGCCAATGCCGGCTAGATTTTGGCAACCGTCATCAGCATTCGAGCGTGGCCGAAAAACTCAACTAGTGAACTACGCGAAGAAAATAGTAGCCGACGCCGCCGATGACGAGCACCGTGGGGACAGCCCAGAGTATGAATACCGGCATGTCTACCTCCTCCAGTTACCTCCGGTAGCGGGATAACTTGGCAGAGATGGTGCCGTTCCAGCCTTCTAGGGGCGGGGATCCGATCTTCGCGTTGCACGGCTTGAGCTTCGTGAGATTCAGATTAGCGCGTTGAGCACTTGCGAAACCCATCGCAGGCAAGTTGGTCGGTCACTTCGCGGGCTTTTGAGGATCGCTCCGATAGTCGATCGCGGATCGCAGCGGCGCTGATCGCACGAGTGATGGGTTTGCAAGAGCTCAAACCGACTTACGCGCGAGTGCTATGCCAGCGGAATGGTGTCGACGCGCAGACAAGGGCGGCACTGGAAAGCATGGACTGCAGGCAGATTGAGGATGGCGGGAAGCGTGGCCAAAAACGTCATCGGCCGTCCGCACTTGGAGCAGATCAGAACGGGCGGGCTGTCTTTCGCTACGCAAACCATCGCCAAAATGCCTGGAGGGGTAGGGCACAATAGGCGCATGCTGCGGGGAGTTCATCTCGGGGCGACTACTGGGGTTTATCGGAATCTGGCACTCGTTTGCGGCGACGAGCTACCAGAGCTCTATTGCGCATGAACTCGAGTGCGAACCATGTCGACGTCGAAATCGCGACCGGCCGTCACCGAATTGTACATTCCTCATTCCGGAGACGTCGATTGCGTTTTTAGCCTTACGCCGCGCTACCTTCCGAAGTTCGCGCGCGACGAGGTCGCAGCGGGAGGAGCTTCTCGGGCTCTGCTCAAGCTCAATTGGCAGGTCAAAAGTCCTCGGTCGGGTGCGCTTCTACAGCGGCAAGTACGGACCAGCGACAGAAAAGTGCGATTTTTAGAACCCGCTGTCGCTAGACGTCAGCGCATGTCGAGATGGAACGACACTTCGCTCGGAGACCGCGTCCTCGGGCTTGCGGGACTGACGCGCCAAAGCGCCCCCGAAAGGGGATGGGGACTTTTCGCGTAGGCCTAGTGCAACACGCGCGCGGCCTCGGCGAGCCGAACCCTTTCTCTGAGCTCCTCGAGTTCCTGAAGCATTTTCAGGAGATCGGGCAGGACATTTGCCCGCTTCAAAATTCGGGTCGTTTGTCCCATCGCTATACGCCTCCATGGCCTCCTGACGGCGAGCCACATCAAGGCGCACACAGGCAAATTTTCCCCTGCAAGAGAATGAACAATCTTAACCAGATCAGTGGTGGGATGATCGCGGAGCCTGGACAACGCGAAGCGATCCTTTGCCGGGGATTGCGCGTCATCCGCGATAGGCGGGCCATCGGCCTTGCCGGGCCTCATCGGCTCAGCGGTTGCCACAGGCAGCGTAGACAAAGCGCGGCTCGATATCAGACAGGCGGACAACATCAGGCCAGCGATCGGCGCTCAACGCTACGTGATGGCCGCAGTGGCGGTAGAACACAACGCCCTGCAAGCCATCTCGCGCATCTTGCCGAACGTCCGCGTGCGTGGGCGTGTGGCGTCGAGCAGAGCCGGGCATGCCGCTATCGAAGCGCGCCGCAAGCCGGAGTCGATTATCAATTACTTAGGCTTCGGAATGCGCCCGAGCTAGCGCCCCGTAGGTGTGCAAAGATCACTATGACGATCTACCCCGTGATGATTGCGCCCACGCGATCGAGATAACGCGCAACCAGTTCCGTCGCGAGTATGTCCTCAAACTCCGCAGGAATGTTCTTCATGTTCACGCGCAATCGATTCGCCGACACGGGGCCCGTGCAGAGTTTTTCGGTTCGGCTGGTCTTGTTGGCCAAGCTATTGATCCGGCTTTTGGTGAGCGCGCTGGGGCTCGAACCCAGGACCCCGTGATTAAAAGTCACGTGCTCTACCGGCTGAGCTACGCGCTCCCATGGCCGCTGATGGCACGTCAGAGATCGCCATCGTGATCGGACATTCGAGAAGCATGTCTTGCCGCTACGCTTAGGCTGGCGTCGCGGGGAAAACCGGCTGTTTCCGGATCATGCTTTCGGCCCGCGCTGTGTAGGGGGATGGGGCGCTGAGGTCAATAGCGTGGGTGGTTGCTGAAAGTCGCGGCAGGGGCGGGGATTTGCTCGCGGTTTCCGCCGCTTAAGGCGGAAAGCTCAACCCGATTGGCGGGCCGTCATCCACGCCGAACTGTCAGGGGTCGCCGGACCGGCTCGGCCTGCATGGTTCGAGACGCCCGCTTTGGCGGGCTCCTCACCATGAGGGTCTATCCCTTCGCCTCCCGCCGCACCTCGTTCGGCACGGGCTGCGGCGTGCCGGGAGCCGGCAACGCGACCGGGCGCAGGCCGATCAGCTCGGCGGTGCGGATCGCGCTGTCGCGCCAGAACTGGAACGAGTTGATGCGGCTCAGCTCGAGGATGGCGATGGCGACGGCCGCCAGGAACGGCAGGCTCTGCAGCACCAGCACGCCGGCGAAGATGTAGATCTCGGTGATCTGGCGGTAGCTGTTGGAGGCGATCAGCACGCCGGCGCCGATCACGAGCAGGGTGCCGATCACGGCCTCCCAGAACGCCTGGAACTCGATCGACATCCTGGACAGGCCGCCCTTGGAGGTGCGGGCGAAGGCGATGTGCTCGGTGATGAGGCCCTGCGCCACTGCGCGCGACACCGTCCACTGCACGCTCATCGCGGCGATCATGGCGCCGAGCATCTGGCCGGGCTTGATCGCGACGCGGGCGCGGTACATCGACAGGAAGTGCGCCAGCGAGACGATGAAGGCGCCGATGATCGGCAGCGTCAGGATCTTGTCGGGAATGGCGATGTCGGCGAAGGCGACGATCGGCACCCAGACGAGGTTGAGCAGCGCCACGACCACGCCGAGACTTTCGGCGCCGAGCCAGTTCAGCCAGCCCAGGCCATATTCGCGCTTCTGGTCGGGCGTCAGCCGGCTCTTGCCGGGCAGGAAGTAGCGCCAGTGCTTCTTCACGATCTGGAGGCCGCCATAGGCCCAGCGGTGACGCTGCTTCTTGAAGGCCTCGTAGGTGTCGGGCAGGAGGCCCTGGCCGTAGCGGTGGTTGGTGTAGTGGGTTGTCCAGCCGAGCTCCTGGATCGCAAGGCCGAGATCCGAATCCTCGCAGATCGTATCGGACGACCAGCCGCCGGCCATGTCCATCGCCGCGCGGCGGATCAGGCACATCGTGCCGTGCACGATGATGGCGTTGGCCTCGTTGCGCTGGACCATGCCGATGTCGAAGAAGCCGGCATATTCGCCGTTCATGATGTAGTGCATGATCGACAGATCGCCGTCGCGATGCTCCTGCGGAGCCTGCACGAGGCCGACACGCGCATCGGCGAAGGCAGGCACGAGGTCCTTCAGCCAGTCGGGATCGACGGCATAGTCGGCGTCGAGGATGCCGATGATCTCGGCATCGGCGGCGGTGCGGTCCATCGCAATCCGAAGAGCGCCGGCCTTGAAGCCCTGCACCTTCTCGGCGTTGATGAACTTGAAGCGTTCGCCGAGCGCGCGGCAATGGTCCTGGATCGGTTGCCAGAACGCGGGATCCGGCGTGTTGTTGATGATGACCACGCATTCGTAGTTCGGATAGTTCAGCCGCGACAGCGCATCCAGCGTCTGCTTGAGCATCTCGACCGGCTCGAAATAAGCGGGGATGTGGATCGAGACTTTTGGGCAGTAATGCTCGGGAACGTTCTCGACCGGCTTGCCCTTGCTGAGCAGCCGCTGCGGCGACCGGCCGAAGGCGACCGCTGCGATCTCGTCGATGCGCGCCATCGCGATGAGAACGAGCGGAACGAGCAGGATCATGCCGAGCGTCAGCGCGAAGGCGGAGCCGAAGATGAAGTAATGGCTGTTCCAGAACGCGAACACGGTCGCGGCCCAGGCGCCGACGCCGTTGGCCGTCGCCGACAGCAGGAAGGCCTGCTTCGCGGTCGGCTTTTCGATCCGCAGGATCGGCAGCGACAGCAGGATGCCGACCAGGAGCGCGATGCCCATCAGCTTCCAATAGTCGGGATTCTCGACCGGACCGGTCCAGGCGAATTTCGGCTCACGGCTGGCGTTGAGGATGCCCCAATACGGACCGACGCCGCCTTCGAAGAATTTCCAGGGCTGATCGATGGCCTCGACGATGTTGTATTCCATGCCGATGGCTTCGGCGCGGCTGACGAAGTTGCGCAGGATCAGAGCCTGTTGGAATGAGCCCGGATCGGCGTTGCGCAGATTGTAGCCCTGGCTCGGCCAGCCGAACTCGGCGATCACGATGCGCTTGCCGGGGAACAGGTTGCGCAAGAGATTGTAGCGGTCGACGGCCTGGTCGACCGCCTGGTCCGAGCGGAAGTTTTCCCAGTAGGGCAGCACGTGGGCGGCGATGAAATCGACGCTGGAGCCGAGGTCGGGATTGTCGCGCCAGATGTTCCAGATCTCGCCGGTGGTGACGGGCACGCGGACCGAGCCCTTCACCTTCTTGATCATGTCGATGAGGTCTTCGACCTTCTGCTCGCCGCGGTAGATCACCTCGTTGCCGACGACGACGCCGACGACGTTGCTGTTCTTGCGGGCGAGCTCGATGGCGGCCTTGATCTCGCGCTCGTTGCGATCCTTGTCCTTGTCGATCCAGGCGCCGACGGTGACCTTGAGGCCGAACTCGGCCGCGATCGGCGGCACCAGTTCCACGCCGCCGGTGGACGAGTAGAGGCGGATCGCGCGCGTCATGGTCGACAGCGTCTTCAGGTCTGCGCGGATTTTCTCGACCGTCGGGATGTTGTCGATATCGGGGTGAGCCGAGCCTTCGAACGGCGCGTAGGAGACGCTCGGCAACAGGCCCTTGAAATCGGGCGCGGGTTCCTTGTCGCGCAAGACTCCCCACAGCCCAGCGTGAAGCGCGGAGACGAGCAACAGAACGGCGGCGACAACGCGCATCGCGGCTAAACCTGAAGGGGCTGAGGGGGCAGGGAAGCGGATCCGACCCCGAGATCCGACCAAGTCCGCGGCAAAGGGAGCATATCTCCGCCGCACGGTTTCACAACTGTCATGGCCTCATGTCCTTATGAGGGCATGGCCTTTTTCGAACGACGCGCGGCAGTGCCAACCGCGTCTATGGCCGATCGTTCCTGAACGACAGCTGAAACGGCCAAGTCTATTTAAGACCTTGGGCTATTTCTGGGGCGCCGGCGTCGGGCTTGCCGCGGGCGATGGGCTGGCGGTCGGCTGCGGCTGCGCATTGTTGGCAGCGGGAGCGGCCGGCTGTGCCGCTGCGGCCGCCGCCTGCTGCGGCTGGGCCGCCGGGTTGATCCAGCAGGCGTGCACGCGGCTGTCCAGGGTCTCGGCGACCTTGGGATCGATCTGGCCGCCGAACCGGGTCAGGCAGCGGAAGGCGGCCTGGATGTGACCGCCGGGGCAGCCGAAACGGTCGTAGAGGTCGAGATGGCGGAACGCGGTATCGAGGTCATCCCGCCACATCAGGCGCACCACGCGGCGGCCGAGCCAGACGCATTCGGGATTGCCGGCCGGGCCGTTGATGACCTGGGCCGCTTCGGCGAATTCGTCGGTGCGGCGCTGGTTCTGGGCCGCATCCTTGGCGGCGTCGGCGGGCTGGGCGGCAGCCTTGCCCTGGTCCGGTGCGGGCGTGCCGCTCTGGGCGGAAGCGCCACCGAGACCGGCGAGAACGAGAAGGCAGGAGACGGCCAAGGTGGCGGCGAACTGCCGCAGGACCGCATTTCGTGACTCGAACACCCGTTGCCGCATGAATTCCCCAATGTATCCGCTGGCCGTCCGCGTCAGGATCCCGCGGACGCGCCGGTGATGGCGTCCAAATGGGTCTCCAATGCGGCGGAAAAGTCTTTCCGAGTCCATGACCTGTATTTGGAATTTTGTCCAGCAAAGTCACGATGCTAGGCCCCGGTCGAAGGGCCGCAGCCCAATTCCTTTGGGGCAGGCGCGGATCCTTGAGTGTGGATCGGCATTTGGACCCCCGCTTGGACACTCGCTTTGGGCACCCCCTTGGCAGACGGCGTGCAAGCAGGTAATCGACGGACCCTTCGCGGAGGACGGAACCGATTTCTCTTCGTACGCCACTGGCGCTTCTGCTCGTTTCACTGGGTGCGATTGCTGCCGTGTGGTGGTGGTTGGCGACGCCGATCACGCTTGCACGCGCCCCGATCGATCCCGCCGAGAAGGTCCAATGCGTCTCCTACGCGCCGTTCCGCGGCGAGCAGACGCCGCTGAACGCGTGGACCCATATCGACGCCGAGCAGATCGAGCAGGATCTGCGCCAGCTCAAGGAAATCACCGACTGCGTCCGCACCTATTCGATGGAGAATGGGCTCGACCAGGTGCCGGCGATCGCCGCCAAGGTCGGCGGGCTGAAAGTGCTGCAAGGCATCTGGCTCTCCAGCAACCGCAGCAAGAATTTTGAGCAGGCCGCCCTCGCCATTCGCCTCACCAAGGAATTCCCAGCCATCATCACCGCGGTCATCGTCGGCAACGAGGTGCTGCTGCGCGGTGAGATGACGACGGCGGACCTCGTCTCGATCATCCGCCTGGTGAAGACGCAGGTCAGCGTGTCCGTCACCTATGCCGACGTCTGGGAATTCTGGCTGAAGAACCGCGAGGTCTATGACGCGGTCGACTTCGTCACCATTCACATCCTGCCTTATTGGGAGGATATGCCGGTGAAGGCGAAATTCGCCGCCGCCCATGTCGAGGCGATCCGCGAGCGCATGGCGGTGGCGTTTCCGGGCAAGGAAATCCTGATCGGCGAGACCGGCTGGCCGAGCGAAGGGCGCATGCGCGACGGCGCGCTGCCCTCACGCACCAACCAGGCGCGGGTGGTCTCGGAAATCCTCAGCTTGGCGAAGGCGCAGAAGTTTCGCGTCAACCTGATCGAGTCCTACGACCAGCCGTGGAAGCGCAAGCTCGAGGGCACCGTCGGCGGCTATTGGGGCCTGTACGATTCGGTGCGCCGCAGCCTGAAATATCCGCCGGGCGAGCCGATCAGCAATTTCCCGTACTGGAAATGGTACATGGGCGCGGGCATGGGCCTGTCCGTGCTGGTGTTCGCGGTCGCGCTCATCACGCTGCGCCGGCGGCCGTGGACGCCGCGCTTCTCGGCCTGGCTCGGCGTCGCCATCTCGGCGACGACGGCGGGCAGCCTGCTCGGGATCGGCGCCGACAAGCTTTATTATGAGAGCTACGGCATCGGCGGCTGGCTGCTCTGGGGCGCGCTGCTCGCGGCCGGCATCCTGTCGCCGATCTTCTGTGCTCAGGCGATGGTGATCGGCCGCAGCCTTCCGACCTTCCTCGACCTGCTCGGTCCGCGCGAGGGGCGGAAATGGTCGAAGCTCACCGCCGTGCTCGGCCTGACGCTGGCGGTGACCGCGGTGATCGCGGCGGCGACCGCGCTCGGCTTCGTGTTCGACCCGCGCTACAAGGATTTCCCCTACGCCGCGCTGACGATGGCGGTGGTGCCGTTCGCGCTTTTGATGCTGAACCGGCCGCAGATCGGCCAGCGTCCGATCGCGGAATCGGTGTTCGCGGGCGTGCTGGCGCTGTCGGCAGTCTTCGTGCTCTTCAACGAAGGCCGCGACAATTGGCAGTCGCTGTGGACCTGCACGATCTATCTGTTGTTCGCGCTTACGCTGTGGCGGGCGCGGGCCGAGCAAATCCAAGAATGAACAGGCCGATCGCCAGGCCCGACAGCACGACATTGTAGAGCACGATGCCGAGGCCGGCGGCGATGATGCCGACGGTGAGGAGCACGATCGACGGCCGCATCAGGTTCAGCGTCGCAACCACCAGCGCGACGATGCCGAACACCGAATTCTTGAACAGCACCGTCGAGACCGACCGCGCCTTGCAGATCATCGTCTGCAGCCCGGCGTCGCAGGCGAGAGCGACCTGCGACAGCTCGATCGCGAGGTAGCGCAGATAGAGCGCATAGCCGACGGACGCGAAACCGACGACGATCAGGAACTGCACCTGGTAGGGCGAGAGGCGGAAGGGCTTTTTTGTCATGGCGGCAATATGGTTGTGATGGCGCGGGCAGGCAACAGGGCAGGCGATGTTTCTGTTGATCCGGCTCGCCCAATGCGTGCGCGAGGGGAGTCGTCAAAGCCCGCCTTGCGTCGCCCGTTTCTGGTCCGCGAGCCGTCGCTCGTATTTCTCAGCCAATGCGAGCAGGCGTTTCCTGATGTAGGGGTCCGCCTGTTCGGCCAGCTCGCGGATCAACGCGAGTTGCTCCTGCAGAAACTTCCCGTCCGTCATCTCCGCTCCGAATCAAATCCGTCGCGGATACTGCCGTCTTACGCGGACCTCTTCCGTATCATTTGGTATGTGCGCTACTTCAATCCGAGCCGGCGCTCGACCCAGCCGAGAACGAACAGCACGAGCAACGTGACGGCGATCGCTGCGGCGACCAGCAGCCAGGCTCCGAGCGCGCAGGCAATTCCAAGGCCCGCCGCAATCCAGACAGTCGCCGCGGTCGTGAGGCCGTGCACGGTCTTCGCCTTGGCGTCGTGCAGGATGACGCCGGCGCCGATGAAGCCGACGCCGGTCAGCACACCGGCAACGACGCCCTGAATGACCCGGGAGATCGCGTCCGGGTGGTCGCGCAGATTCTGGAACTCGATCACGGAGATCGAGACCAGCGCGGAGCCGAGAGCGACCAACGCCAGGGTGCGCATTCCGACCGGCTTGTCGTTCATGTCGCGGTCGATGCCGATCAGCAGCCCTGTTCCCGCCGCGACGAGAAGCCTCAGCACATCATCCAGTTCGTTCATCGATGCTCGTGCGTTTCGGGAGACGGACGCTTGGCGTGCGCCCGGCAGATCGGGACTAAACGCCCGCTTGGTGAGAAAGAGCCGCTGAGATCCGAGCGTCCGATGGTTCGCATGCTCGCGCAACTCCGAGCGATCATCGACGATCAGGCGGAGAGCCGCCGTTCGACAAGGCGATGGCGCCGACCAGTCCGGTCGGCGCCATCTGTCAGAGCTGAACGCGACCGCGCACCATCACTTCTTGCTGGTGTTCGAGCCCGTGGTGTTCTGCATCTTCTGTCCCGGCGCGCTTTCCGAGTGGCCCGGTCCTGCGGTGGTATTGGTCTGGTGACCAGGGGCGTATTCGGACGCGCCGGGTCCCGTCGAAGGCTTCTTGGTGTTGTGCATTTGCTGACCCGGCGCGTTGCTCGACGCGCCCGGCGATTTCGTCGTTTGCGCAAGCGCCGGAGCTGCCGCCAGAAGCGCGGCCGTTGCGATGATCAGTGTCTTCACGTGTTTCTCCCTTGGTCATGGAGACGGGCGCGAACGATTTCACATGTCGGCCGCTCCGGTTCACGACCGGGACAACTTGGCAATCGGCAGGTGGTTTCTCTTCTCGGACCGAAATTTAGGTTCATCGGCGCGTGGAAAAGCACGCCGGCGTTCACCGCGCGTTCAGGTGCAAAGTTTATCGCCTGAAGAACGACGACAGCGTCGATCCCGCGGACGCAGACGCAGTCTCCGGCTTCACCGGAGCCGGCTGTGCCGCAGGCGGGGGCGCGGGCTCCTCGCGCTTCGACGAGCGCTTGGAGGAGTAGCTGCGGCGGCGTTGCGGCTTCTCGGGCTTTGCGCTCGGCGCGGGCGCGGTTTCGGCTTGCGGGACCGCGTCCTGGCTCTTCTCGGAGTTCTTCTCTTGAACTCTGTCCTGGGACTTCTCTTGTCCCTTCTCCGAACCGCCGCGCATCGACAGGCGCTGGCCGTCGAAGACGGTGGTCTCGCAGTGACGATCGTTCTCGGCGAGGCTCGCGCAGAATTTTGCGGCGGCGGCGGCGTTGACCAGCGGGCCGGCACCCAGGCGGAGCTGCATGCCGAGGCCGGTGTTGCCTTCCTTGATCATGATGATCGGTCGCAGCGCTGCAATCTCCGGATTGGATTTGCTCAGGCCGCGCCAGAGCGCGCGCAGACCGTCAATCGAATTTGCGCCGCCGAGGTCGATCGCAAAACGCGTCTGCTGGACCGCGATGGCGGGGGATTCGTTCTCGGTTGCCTCAGGTGCCTTCGCGGCTGTCGCGACGACCTCGGTCGGGGCGGGCGCCGGCTCGATTTTCTTTTCAGCGGCCTTCTCGTTTGACTCGGGCTGAATCAATTTCGACGCCGCCGGATCGGGCGGCGCCATGATCGACTTGGACGGCACCAGCGGTATGGTCGGCAGCGCCGAAGTCGTTGCCAGCGGCTGCTGCACGAGCGAGGCGGCGGCGGCAGTCTGCGGTGGCAGGCTCGACGGCTCCTTTGAAACTTCCTTGAGCGTATCCTTGACCGTTTCCTTCGGGGTATCCTTGGGCGTGTCCTTGGCGGCCTCGGTCCGCGGCTTGTCGCCGGCGGAGGCGGGGGTCGAGGCGACGGGCGCGACGCTGGGGGCCGTGGGCGCGGCATCCTGCGGCTTGCCGGCCTGCGGCGGGGTGGTGGGCTGCTTGGCGATGGCGCCGGTGACGGAATCGAGCCCTTGCTCGACCACAGTGACGCGCGAATAGAGCCGGTCGCGATCTGTGTTCAGTGTCTCGATGGCGGCCGCGAGCCGGCGGGCCTCGTTCTGGCTCTCCTTGGCCAGCGCCTGGAGCCGCTCCGCCTGGCGCGCGAGATCGGCGGACGCGACCTGGTCGCGCCGCCATCCGAGCTGGGCCTGGTTGGCCATCACCGCGATGACGACGGCACCTACCGCCGCAACACCCCAAGAGCCCAGCCGCCACATCATGCGGCGGTCGAACGCGCTTTCCTCGGCTACAAGTCCGGAGAACAGCCCGCCGGTCTCCTTGGTGCCGAAGGCATCCGCCAGTGGGTCGGAATCCTTTGCCATGAAAGTTAAGTGCCCAGCCCTGTCCGGCTTCCCCGAATCAATCAGGGAACATTAACAGGAAAAGCGTGTCGCACTTGAATTCCGGGCGTTTGCGGGGGTAGCAAGGCAAATAGCTTTTGAGGACGGCTGCCCGCCCGTCGCGCCAATTGATTCGGCCTTATCTGACAGGATTTCGATGACCGCCCGTTCCAGCCTCACGATCGTGCTCGCCGCCGGCGAAGGCACCCGCATGCGATCGAGCCTGCCGAAAGTGCTGCATCCGGTAGCCCACCAGACCTTGCTCGCCCACGTGCTCGCCGCCGCACCCAAGGGAAACGGCACCTCGCTCGCGGTCGTGATTGGTCCCGACCACCAGGCCGTCGCGGACGAGGCAAAGCGCATCAGGCCCGACGCGCTCACCTTCGTGCAAGCCGAGCGGCTCGGCACCGCGCATGCTGTGCTGGCGGCGCGCGAGGCGATCGCGCGCGGCGTCGATGATCTCCTGATCGCCTTTGGCGATACGCCGCTGATTTCGGCCGAAACCTTTGCGCGGCTGCGTGCGCCGCTCGCCAGGGGCGCCGCGATTGCCGCGCTCGGCTTTCGTGCCGTCGATCCCACCGGCTATGGCCGCTTCATCGTCGAGGGCGAACGCCTGGTCGCGATCCGCGAGCAGGCCGATGCGAGCGCTGAGGAGCGCAAGATCGATCTGTGCAATGCCGGCGTGATGGCGATCGACGGTCGCCGGGCGCTCGCGATCCTGGACAAAATCGGCAATGCGAATTCCAAGGGCGAATATTATCTGACCGACGCCGTCGGCATCGTCCGCGAACAGGGATGGGAGTCTGTGGTGATCGAGACCAGCGAGGACCAGGTGCGCGGCATCAACACCAAGGCACAGCTTGCGGAAGCAGAAGGCGTGATGCAGGCGCGCTTGCGTAAAGCGGCGATGGAAGCCGGCGTCAGGCTGATCGCGCCGGAGACGGTTTATCTCGCCGCCGACACAGTGTTCGGCAAGGACGTGACGATCGAGCCCTTCGTGGTGATCGGCCCCGGCGTGTCGATCGCTGACGGCACCGTGATCCATTCCTTCTCGCATATCGTGCAGACGACGCTGGGCAAGAACGTTTCGATCGGCCCCTATGCGCGCTTGAGGCCCGGCACCTCGCTCGGCGACGGCGCGCGCATCGGCAATTTCGTGGAGACCAAGGCGGCGACGCTGGAGGCCGGCGTCAAGGTCAATCATCTTTCCTATATCGGTGACGCCACCGTCGGCGCCAATTCCAACATCGGCGCCGGCACCATCACCTGCAACTACGACGGCTTCAAGAAGCACAAGACGATCATCGGGCAGGGCGCCTTCGTCGGCACCAATTCCTCGCTGGTTGCCCCTGTGAAAATCGGCAATGGCGCCTATATCGGCTCCGGCTCGGTCATCACCCGCGACGTGCCCGACGACGCCATGGCGCTGGAGCGCAACCAGCAGACCATCCGGGAAGGCGGCGCGGCGCGCTATCGCGAACTGAAGACGGGCGGGAAGAAACCGGAGAAATAGGCACTATTCTGTCGTGTCGCAGCGCACTCCGCCCTCATCCTGAGGGCCCGCTGGAAGCGGGCGTCTCGAAGGACGGCCGCGGGCGAGATGCGGGCCTTCATGGTTCGAGACGCGCTTCTCACCATGAGGGGCTTCTTACGTGGCCTTACTCGTCGTCGGCGAATTCGGAGAAGATCGCGCGGGTCAGGCGCCAACCGCGCGGCTTGGCGCGTTTGGCCGGCTCGCCTTGAGCGTGCTTCAGGAAGACCGGCTTGCTTTCCTTGCCGCGCTGGGGCGGCGGCCAATGCGCCAGGTGCGTGCCCGTGGTTTCGCTGGCGCGCAAGTACATCGATGACAGACCTTTGCGGTCGGACGAGCCTTTCATGGCTTTGCTCTCCTGCACCGGAATCGTTGGTCAAACATATTGACAACAAGTTAACGTGCGCGGTCTAAGGCCGGCCAATTCGACGCAGGCGAAGCTCAGGTTGCGGTCCATGCTGTCTCAATCCGCAATAAATATTGAGTATATGGTTCCCTGGGATTTTCGCTAAAAACCGAGCGCGTCGTTTAGGCGATTTTTCGACGATTTGGGGGATAGTGATCCGCATGTGCGGGATTGTCGGCATTCTCGGGCGCGAGCCGGTTGCAGAGCAGCTGGTGGATTCGCTCAAACGTCTTGAATATCGCGGCTATGACTCGGCGGGCGTCGCCACGCTCGAAGGCAAGCACCTCGAGCGCCGGCGCGCCGAGGGCAAGCTGAAGAACCTGGAGAAGCGGCTGGAAGCCGAGCCGCTCCTGGGCACCACCGGCATCGGCCACACCCGCTGGGCCACCCACGGCAAGCCCACCGTCAACAACGCCCATCCGCACGCGACCGATCGCGTCGCCGTGGTCCACAACGGCATCATCGAGAATTTCCGCGAGCTGCGCGAGGAGCTCGAGAAAAAGGGCACGGTGTTCCACACCGAGACCGACACCGAGATCGTGCTGCATCTGGTCGACGATTTGCTCACGCGCGGCAACAAGCCAGTCGAAGCCGTCAAGCTGGCACTGGGGCGGCTCCGCGGCGCCTTCGCGCTCGGTTTCATCTTCGCCGGCGACGGCGACCTGATGATCGGCGCCCGCAACGGGCCACCGCTGGCGATCGGCTATGGCGACGGCGAGATGTATCTCGGCTCGGATGCCATCGCGCTCGGCCCGTTCACCGACACGATCAGCTATCTCGAGGACGGCGACTGGGTGGTGCTGACCCGCAAGAGCGCGTCGATTTTCGACAAGGACGGCAATGCCGTCCAGCGCGACAAGATCAAGCATGCCGCCTCGACCTCGCTGGTCGACAAGGCGAACTATCGCCACTTCATGGCGAAGGAGATCCACGAGCAGCCGGAAGTGGTCGGCCATACGCTGGCGCGATACGTCGACATGGCGACCGAACGTGTCGCGCTGCCGGTCAAGCTGCCGTTCAACTTCAAGAACATCCAGCGCATCAACATTACGGCGTGCGGCACTGCGAGCTATGCCGGCTACGTCGCAAAATACTGGTTCGAGCGCTTTGCGCGCGTGCCGGTCGAGGTCGATGTCGCCTCCGAATTCCGCTACCGCGAGGCGCCCTTGCGCAAGGGCGATCTCGCCATCTTCATCTCTCAGTCGGGCGAGACCGCCGACACGCTTGCGGCACTGCGCTATGCCAAGGCCGAGGGCGTGCACACGGTCGCCGTCGTCAACGTTCCGACCTCGACGATCGCGCGCGAGAGCGAGACCGTGCTGCAGACGCTCGCGGGCCCCGAGATCGGCGTCGCCTCGACCAAGGCCTTTACCTGCCAGCTCATGGTGCTGGCAAACCTTGCGATCGCGGCCGGCAAGGCCAGAGGCGAATTGTCCGATGAGGACGAGACCAAGCTGGTCCATGGCCTCGTCGAGGTCCCGCGCCTGATGGCGGATGCGCTCACCACCGAGCTGCAGATCGAGAAGCTCGCGCACCGGATCGCCAAGTCCCGCGATGTGCTCTATCTCGGCCGGGGCACCAGCTTCCCGCTCGCGCTCGAAGGCGCGCTGAAGCTGAAGGAGATCTCCTACATCCACGCCGAAGGCTATGCCGCCGGCGAACTCAAGCACGGGCCGATCGCGCTGATCGACGAGACCATGCCTGTCGTCGTCATCGCGCCGCACGACCGGGTGTTCGAAAAGACGGTGTCAAACATGCAGGAGGTCGCCGCCCGCGGCGGCAACATCATCCTGATGACGGACGCGAAGGGTGCGGAAGAGGCGACCGTCGAGTCCCTCGTCACCATCGTCATGCCCGACATGGCGGCGGCCTTCACTCCGATGGTCTATGCCGTTCCCGTCCAGCTGCTCGCCTATCATACGGCTGTCGTCATGGGGACCGACGTCGACCAGCCTCGCAATCTCGCGAAATCGGTGACCGTGGAATAGGCGGAAGGGATATCAGGCGGTCGCGGTCTTCCAAAACCTGCTAGAAGACCCTAGCTTGTGTGCTGCGACCGACCTGGAACCCGAATGACCCCCCGCGACGACGCGCCTGCGCCTCTTGATCCACTCCCGGAACCGCATACCGGCCTGATGGGCCGCTTCCGCAACTATTTTCTGACTGGCCTCGTGGTGACGGGGCCGATCGCCATCACCCTGTATCTGGTCTGGTGGTTCGTCACCTGGGTCGACGGCGTGGTGCGGCCGTTCGTGCCGCTGGCCTATCGGCCGGAAACCTATCTGCCGTATGTCGTTCCCGGCTGGGGACTGGTTGTCGCATTTTTCACGCTGACGCTGGTCGGTTTCCTCGCAGCCAATCTGATCGGCCGGACACTGGTCGATGTCGGCGAAACGTTCCTCGGCCGGATCCCGGCGGTGCGCGCCATCTATCGCGGCCTGAAACAAGTGTTCGAGACGCTGTTCTCGGGCAAGGGCTCGAGCTTCCGCAAGGTCGGACTGGTCGAGTTTCCCTCGCCGGGCATGTGGTCGATCGTACTGATCTCGCAATCGCCGAACGAGGACATCGCGCGCAACCTGCCGGGGCAGGAGGAGCACGTCTCGGTGTTCCTGCCGTGCTCGCCGAACCCGACCACCGGCTTCTTCTTCTATGTCCCGAAGAGCAAGATCATCGAGGTCGACCTCACCGCCGAGGACGCGGCGACGCTGATCATGTCGGCAGGCGTGGTGCAGCCGGGCTCGGCACCCGATCCGAAAAAGGCTGCAGCACTCGCGGGCATGGCGAATGCCGCGCGCATCGCCAACGCGTCCGCGCTTCAGCCCGAGCCTGCGAAGGTGGAGTAGGGCCATTCCGCTGCGGGATGGCCGTCGGTCACGCGCGCGTTCGCATCCTCTGATAGTCTCCGGTTCGCCTGAGCGCCTCGCTCGGAATTCGATCTGGAGTACATGATGTCCAAGACCATTGCGATTCTCGCACCCGGCGCCATGGGCGGCGCCGTCGCCCGCCGCCTCGTCGAGCATGGCGCGCGCGTGCTGACGTCTTTGGACGGGCGGAGCGAGGCGACGCGGAAACGCGCGGCGGAAGCCGGCATGGTCGGTGCCGATGACAATCAAATTGCGGGCGCCGACATCATCCTTTCGATCGTGCCGCCGGGCGAAGCCGTCGCGCTGGCTGAACGGCTGGCCGCGCTGATCGTCAGGCGCGACAAGAAGCCAATCGTGGTCGATTGCAACGCCGTCAACGTCGATACCGTGCAGAGAATTGAGGAGATCATCGGCTCGGCGCAGGCGCCGTTCGTCGATGGCGGCATCATCGGTTTTCCGCCGCAGCCGGGCGGCAAGAGCCCGGCCTTTTATGTGTGCGGCGAGCACGCGAAGGACGTCGCGGTGCTGAAGGATTTTGGCCTCGATGTGCGAATCGTCGAGGGCCCGGTCGGCGCGGCGTCGGCTCTAAAGATGTCCTACGCCGGCATCGTCAAGGGCCTCGCCGGCATCGGCTCGGCCATGGTGGTCGCGGCGACGAAAGCGGGCGCTGCGGACGCGTTGCGGAACGAACTGGCGCTGAGCCAGCCGGCGATCCTGGCGCGGCTCGACGTCGCCCTGTCTGACATGATCCCCAAGGCCTATCGCTGGGTCGCCGAGATGCGTGAGATTTCCGGTTTCCTCGGCCCGGATCATCCGGCGAGCCAGATTTATGAAGGCTTTGCCAGATGGTTCGAGCATCTTGCAAAGGATGCAAGCGGCGAGGCGGCGGATGCGGCGCTGATGAAGGCGTTTGCCGCGGGGATCGCGCGGAAGAAGGCCTAGTGGCCCCGCACCATCGCTCCGGCAGTTTGGTCGAAGTGCGCGGGTCTGAGTGTCCATGCGTCATTGCTTCGCTGCGCTCGCAATGACGAGGAGGAGACGTCGCGCCTGAACCTCAACCCGCCCCAATCAGCGGGATCGCCTCGTCGCGCTCATACAGATACAAGAGGCAGCGCAGAGCTTCGCCGCGCTCGCCCTTCAGCTTTGGATCGTCCTTGAGGATGCGCAGCGCCTCGTCTCTGGCCTGGGTGATGAGCTGGCCGTGGACCTCCGAGCGCGCGATGCGGTAGCCGGGCAGGCCGCTCTGGCGCACGCCCAGCACGTCGCCTTCGCCGCGCAGCTTGAGGTCTTCCTCGGCGATGCGAAAACCGTCGGTGGTCTCGCGGATCACCTTCAGGCGTGCCTTCGACATCTCGCCGAGCGGCTCGGAGTAGAGCAGCAGGCAGGTCGAGGCCTCCGAGCCGCGCCCGATGCGGCCGCGCAGCTGGTGCAGCTGGGCAAGGCCAAAACGCTCGGCATTCTCGATCACCATGATGGTCGCCGCCGGCACGTCGACGCCGACCTCGACCACGGTGGTCGCGACCAGCAAGCCGATCTCGTGGGCGGCAAACTGGCCCATCACGCGGTCCTTCTCGGTGCCCTTCATCTGGCCGTGGACGAGGCCGACGCGGTCGCCGAACCGCTTCTGCAGGCTCTCGAAACGTTTGGTCGCGTTGGTGAGATGCTCGGTGCCTTCGGCCTCGGACTCCTCGACCAGCGGGCAAATCCAGTAAACCAGCTTGCCGGCCTGCAGCGCGCGGCCGATGCTGTCAGTGACTTCGGCGAGGCGGCTGATCGATATGGTGCGGGTTTCGATCGGCTGGCGGCCGGCCGGCTTTTCGCGCAGCTCGGAAATGTCCATGTCGCCGAAATAGGTCAGCACCAGCGTGCGCGGGATCGGCGTCGCGCTCAGCACCAGCACGTCGACCGCTTCGCCCTTGGACGTGAGCGCGAGGCGTTCGCGCACGCCGAAGCGGTGCTGCTCGTCGACGATGGCGAGGGCGAGATCGTGGAAGATCACGTCGTCCTGGATCAGGGCGTGGGTGCCGACGACGAGGTCGATCTCGCCGGCTTCGAGCTGCGCCAGCAGCTCGCGCCGCTCCTTGCCCTTTTCACGGCCGGTGAGGATCGCGACCCGCATGCCCGCGCGCTCGGCGAGCGGCGCGATGGTCTTGATGTGCTGCCGCGCCAGAATTTCGGTCGGGGCCATCAGCGCCGCCTGCTTTCCCACTTCGGCGACGGCTGCGGCCGCGAGAAGCGCGACCACGGTCTTGCCGGAGCCGACGTCGCCCTGCAACAGACGCAGCATGCGCACCGGCTGTTGCAGGTCCTCCGCGATCGCGGCCGCTGCGCTGCGCTGAGAGGGCGTCAGCGCATAGGGCAGGGCGTCGATGATCTTGTTGCGCAGGTGACCGTCACCGGCGTTGCGGACGCCGGCCGGGCGGCGGAGTTGCGCGCGGATCAGGGCGAGCGCGAGCTGGCCGGCCAGGAGCTCGTCAAAGGCAAGGCGCGACCAGAACGGCTGGTCGGGCAGGATGTCCGTCAGCTCGACCGGCTGATGCACGCGGTTGAGCGCTTCAGAGATCGGCGGGAAACTGCAGCGGCGCGTCACCTCCGGGCTGATCCATTCCGGCAACGAAGGCAGCTTCTGCAGCGCCTGCGCGATCGCGCGGCGGAGCGAGCCGAGCGCCAGGCCCTCCGTCAGCGGATAGACCGGATCGATGCCGGAAAGCTTTGTGATCGCCTCCTCGTCCAGCACGCGGTCGGGGTGCACGATCTGCGGGATGCCTTCATACATCTGCAGCGTGCCGGAGACGTAGCGCTTCTCCCCCATTGGCAGCAGTTTTTCGACATAGCCGGGCTTGGCGCGGAAGAAGGTCAGCACGACGTCGCCGGTGTCGTCGCTGGCATAGACGAGATAGGGCGCGCGCGCGTTGCGCGGCGGAGGCGGGCGGTGACGGTCGACGGTGACCTCCAGCGTCACCATGGTTCCGACCGCCGCGTCGCGGATTTTTGGCCGCGCCCGGCGGTCGATCACCTGGCTGGGTAGGTGCAGGAGCAGATCGACCAGCCGCGGCGTCTCATTGCGGCTGAGCAAATACTGCAGCAGCTTGTCCTGCTTCGGACCGACGCCGGGCAGGCTGGTCACGGGGGCAAACAGTGGATTGAGCAGGCTGGGGCGCATGGATGCGAATCTAGGATCGTTTCGGCCCGTCATGCCCGGCTTTATGCCGGGCATCCACGGCTTTTTTCGCGGCCGCAACCCGGGCGGCAGGCTTGCCAAATCGAGGGCTGACACGGCCACCCCGAATGGCTATATCAGCCCCGCCCGGCACGTCCGGGCTTTCTGCGTTTGACTGGATTTGAGACATGACGGGAACGACACGATCGAGCAGCGGGCTGGACGACCGCCGCAAGCGGCTTTTGTTCCGCTGCTGGCACCGCGGCACGCGCGAGATGGACCTGATCCTCGGCCGCTTCGCGGATGCCGAGATCGGCAATCTGTCCGACGCCGAGCTCGATGAGCTCGAGACGCTGCTCGAGGTCAACGATCCCGATCTCTATGCTGCCATCACCGGTGACAAGGTGCTGCCGGCCGATGTCACCGGCGCGCTGTTTGCCCGCATCAAGGCCTATCCGATCGCGGACCGCGACGCATGAAGCAGGCAATGAAATCTCCGGCCGAGCTGCTTGCGCCCGGCCGTGTGCTGACGCTCGCCAATGTCGCGGAAGGCGCCGAAGGCCTTGTCGTCTCCGATCTCGCCCGCGCCATCGCGGCGCGGCCGAAGAAGCCGGCCGTCAGCCTTGCCGTGGTCTGCCGGGACGGCCCGCGCATGCAGCAGCTCGAACGCGCGCTGCAATTCTTCGCGCCCGATCTGCCGGTGCTGACTTTCCCGGCCTGGGACTGCCAGCCCTATGATCGCGTCTCGCCGCATGGCGGCATCTTGGCACAACGCCTGACCACGCTGGCACGGCTGGCCTCGCTCACCGGCAGCGACAAGCCGCTGATCGTGCTGACCACGGTGAACGCGGTGGTGCAGCGCGTGCCCGCGCGCGAGCTCGTCGCGGCGCAGGCACTGTCGGTTGCTCCCGGCAACGTGGTGCCGATGGACACTATCGTCGCCTGGCTCGAGCACAACGGTTACAACCGCTCCTCGACCGTGCGCGAGCCCGGTGAATACGCCGTGCGCGGCGGCATCCTCGATCTGTTTCCGGCCGGCCTCGATCAGCCTGTCCGCTTCGACTTCTTCGGCGACAGCCTGGAATCGATCCGCTCCTTCGACGCCGAGACCCAGCGCACGCTGCTCGACATGCGCTCGCTCGACCTGGTGCCGATCTCGGAATTCCAGCTCGTCACCGACACCATCCGCCGATTCCGCATGGGCTATGTCGCCGAGTTCGGCGCGCCCGAACGCGACGATGCGCTGTATGAGGCAGTCAGCGAGGGCCGCCGCCATCCCGGCATGGAGCACTGGCTGCCGCTGTTCCAGGATCGGATGGACACGCTGTTCGACTATCTGCAAGGCGCGCCCATCGCGATCGAGCCGCAGGCCGAGGACGCCGTCCGCGAGCGCTTCAAGCAGATCCAGGACTATTACGAGGCCCGCCGCGACGCCATGGAGCATCCTGGCGGCGGCGCCATTTACAAGCCGCTGCCGCCAGACCGGCTTTATCTGACCGGCGAGGAATGGACCCAGCGCGAGAGCGACATGCCGCTGCTGCGGCTGACGCAGTTCTCGGTTCCGGCTGACGGGACCAGTGTCGTCGACGCCGGTGCCCGCAAGGGCCGCGATTTCGCGCCGGAGCGCAACGACACGACGGTCAACGTGTTCGAATCCGTGGTCAGCCATGTCATGGCGCTGCACGCCCAGCGCAAGAAGGTCGTGATCGCGCTCTGGAGCGAAGGCTCGCGCGACCGCATGAATTCGATGTTGCGCGACCACAAGTTGGCCCACACCACCAGCGTCAACTCCTGGCGAACGGTGCAGGCGACCCCGCGCAACGAGACCATGCTCGCCGTGCTCGGCCTCGAAAGCGGCTTCGAGACCGACGAGATCGCGCTCATCAGCGAGCAGGACATCCTTGGCGATCGCCTGGTGCGGCCGCGCAAGGCCAGCCGCAAGCTCGACAATTTCATCTCGGAGGTGACGAGCCTTGCCGCGGGCGACATCGTCGTCCACGTCGATCACGGCATCGGCCGTTTCATCGGCCTCCAGACCCTCGATGTCGCGGGTGCGCCGCATGACTGTCTCGAGCTGCATTATGCCGCCGAAACAAAACTGTTCCTGCCGGTCGAGAACATCGAGCTATTGTCACGCTACGGCTCGGACCAGACCACGGTCGAGCTCGATCGCCTCGGTGGCGGTGGCTGGCAGACCCGCAAGGCCAAGCTCAAGAACCGCATCCGCGAGATCGCGGGCGAGCTGATCAAGATCGCCGCCGCGCGCCATCTGCACGAAGCGCCCAAGCTGCCGGTGCAGCAGGGCCTCTATGACGAGTTTTGCGCGCGCTTCCCCTATGACGAGACCGAGGACCAGCTAGGCGCGATCGAATCCACGCTGAAGGATCTCGAACTTGGCCGTCCCATGGACCGGCTGATCTGCGGCGACGTCGGCTTCGGCAAGACCGAGGTGGCGTTGCGCGCGGCCTTTGCCGTGGCCCTCGAAGGCAAGCAGGTCGCCGTCGTGGTGCCGACCACACTGCTGGCGCGCCAGCACGCAAAGACCTTCACCGAGCGCTTCAAGGGCTTTCCGGTCAACGTGGCGCAGGCCTCGCGCCTGGTCGCGACCAAGGAGCTCAATCTGGTCAAGAAGGGCATCGCCGACGGTTCGGTCGACATTGTCGTCGGCACCCACGCGTTGCTCGGCAAGGCCATCAAGTTCCGCGACCTCGGCCTCGTCATCGTCGACGAGGAGCAGCATTTTGGCGTCACTCACAAGGAGCGGCTGAAGGCGCTGCGCTCCGAGGTGCACGTGCTGACGCTGTCGGCGACGCCGATCCCGCGCACGCTGCAACTGGCGCTGACCGGCGTTCGCGAGCTCTCGATCATTGCCTCGCCCCCGGTCGATCGCCTCGCGGTGCGCACCTTCGTCGCCCCGCATGATCCGCTGATGATCCGCGAGGCGCTGCTGCGTGAGCGCTATCGCGGCGGGCAGGCGTTCTACGTGGTGCCGCGCATCGACGACCTCGCCGAGGTCAAGGACTTCCTCGACAAGAACGTGCCGGAGATGAAGGTCGCGGTCGCGCACGGCCAGATGCCGCCCGCGGTGATCGAGGACATCATGACCGCGTTCTACGACGGCAAGTTCGACATCCTGCTGTCCACCACGATCGTCGAGTCCGGCCTCGACATTCCCAACGCCAACACGCTGATCGTGCATCGCGCCGACATGTTCGGCCTTGCCCAGCTCTATCAGCTGCGCGGCCGCGTCGGCCGTTCCAAGCTGCGCGCCTATGCGCTGTTCACACTGCCGGCGCAGCAGAAGATCACGGCGCAGGCCGAGCGCCGGCTCACGGTGCTGCAATCGCTGGAGACGCTGGGGGCCGGCTTCCAGCTTGCCTCGCACGACCTCGACATTCGCGGCGCCGGCAATCTGCTCGGCGAGGAGCAGTCGGGCCACATCAAGGAGGTCGGCTTCGAGCTCTATCAGTCGATGCTGGAGGAGGCGATCGTCAACCTCAAGGCCGGCGTCTCTGAGCCCGCCGCCGACCGCTGGTCGCCGTCGATCACCATCGGCATGCCCGTGCTCATTCCGGAGGATTACGTCGGCGATCTCGCGGTGCGGCTGTCGCTGTACCGGCGTCTGGCCGATCTCGACACCGAGGAGGAGATCGAGAATTTTGGCGCGGAGATGCGCGATCGCTTCGGCGTGCTGCCGGACGAGGTGCGCTACCTCTTCAAGGTCGCCGCGATCAAGGCGTTCTGCCGCCGCGCCAATGTCGGCAAGATCGACGCCGGCCCGAAGGGTGCCGTCATCGCCTTCCGCGACAATTCCTTCGCCTATCCCGACCGCCTGGTGTCGTTCATCCGCAGCTACGGCCAGGCCGCCAAGGTGCGGCCCGACATGAAGGTGGTGTTCCTGCAGGACTGGGAGACGCCGGAAGAGCGTCTCGTGGGGACGACGGAGATCATGCGGCAGCTGGCGCAGCTCGCGGAGAGCAAGAAGGCGGCGTAGGCCAGGCGAGATATCGTGGGGTGGGCAAAGCGAAGCGTGCCCACCATCTTTCAAAGACGAGGGATATCGTGGGCACGCTTCGCTTTGCCCACCCTACGGCAGCGAGGTTGTAATTACGACGCCGCCCGCGACGCATCCGCGGACAGCCGCCCCAGCAACGACCTTGCCGTATCCGACGGCGACAGCGAATCCACGCTGACGACGGGCTCGCTGCGCATCTCGTGCTTGCCGTTGGAGGTGTGCCGCATCACCGCCGAGAGGCGGCGGGCGATCATGTGGGCGGTGCGGAAGTCGGTTTCCGCGAACACGACGATGACCGAGCCGTCCTTCTGCGCAGCGCCGAAATCCATCTGCCGCATCAGACGGCTGAGGATGCGGGCGGCATCGAGCTGGGCGCGGGAATTGCCGGGGTCGAAGGCGAAGCGTGCGACGGAGAGACCGCCGCCGCGGGCCAGCGTCTGCTCGACCGCCTTGGCGAAATCGCGGGCGAAGGCTTCGACCGTCAGCAGGCCGCTGCGCGGATCGAGCCAGCCGCCGGCATCGATCGAGCGCAGCGTGCGGCTCAATTGTGCTTCCATCGCATGCTGGCGGATCAGCGGCAGTGCATTGGCCGCGACCTTCGCCGGCTCGCCCGGGATCAGCTCGAGATTGGGCAGGTCGTAAGTCTGCGTCAGCTGGTGCGCGGTGACGACGACGGGCAGGCTGCGGAAGCGGGTGTCCTCGGCGAGCACCGTGAGAAAGGCGTCGGTGACGCGCGCGGTAAAACCTTCGGCGAGCACGACGCCGTCGAGGTCGCGGGTGTTGAGGTGTTTCGCGGCGGCCTCGATCGAGAGCGCGCCGACCACGCCGGCGCGTTCGCCGAGTGCGACAGAGAGCGCGGGATAGGCCGAGCCGCGGCCGATCAGGAGCACGGTGGCATCGCGGGCCGGATCGCCCTCCGGCAGCGCGACCTTCACTTCCGGCAGCCGGCGCAGCACCGTGGCGTGCAGGGTGCGCACGCGCAAAGCGGCGCGAAGCCGGGCGATCAGGCGGTCGGAATTGCCGCCGCGCGAGGAGAACGGCAGGGCGTTGTGAGGCAGCATGCCCATCGCATCGAGGGCCACGAAGGGAAGGTAAAGCGGCTGGTCGGCGATCTTCTTGGCGAGCGGCGCAATATGCGGCTCGTGACCGCCGGACATCTGGGCGAGAACCGCGGCCGGCTGGACCTGCTCGACCGCCCGCGCTGCGCTGGCCCAGTCGGTGTCGACGACGGGAAAGAGCCGGGCCTCGTCCAGCGCCGCAATGAAGGGCGGCCGCTCGGCATTGGACACAAACAGGATCGGGCCCGCCTGGGACATTCGCAAACTCTGATCACGCGACAGATGCCCCGCAATCTAGTTTGGCCGCCTTAATGCAGCGTCAACGCACCAGGCGAAACTGCGGCTAGACCGGGCCGGAACGGTCGCGAAAAGCTTCGACCATCAGGGGGTTAAGCCCGAGCTCGCTGAGCGCCTCGCGGGCCCGGGTATTGTCCTGGGCGCGTCCGGCCAGCCGGTGGCCGGACAGCCGATCGGGCAGCGCGGTGAGCAGGGCGCCCTGGCCGAGCCGGCGTGCCCATTCCTGGAGGTCGTTGGAGAGGAAGCGGTAGCCGCCGACGGCCATGATACCGGAGGGGGGCGCGGTGATGCAGATTGCGCCGCTCGGACGGTCGAGCCGGGCGGCATAGCCGGTGTCGACATAGTCTCGCGGCGGCTGCGCGATCAGCGTGTCGCCGACGGGCTGCGGCGGGGCATAGGCCGCGATCGGCACCATCGCGCCGCGCAGGCCGAGCGTCCCCTTCGGCGTCAGCAGGATCTCGCCGGCAATGGACGAGCCGGATTGCTCACGCGGAGCGCCATGCGGCCCGGGCATCACCGCAACCGGCATGCCGTCCTCGCCGCGGCGGGCGCCGAACAGCCCGGCCTCGCCGAACAGGTAGACGTCGGTCAGCGGGGCATGTGGCGCGATCCAGGCATCGCTCGCCGCCACCTGCTCGGGCGCGCGCCACAGGCCGACGACGTTGCGCAAGGTCGGCATCCGCGCCGCCAGATCGGCATCGCCGAGCCGCAAGGCAAGCTGCGCCGGCGCGATCAGCACCTCGCATTCGTGCTCGTTGATCTGCTGCTCCAGCACATCATTCTCGAACGGATGATGCAGCGCCAGCGCGCCGCCGGAGAGCAGCCACACAGCAAGCGAGGAGGCGAGCCCTGCGAACGACATCGGTGTGAATGCCGCCATCACGGTCGCGCCCTGCCGGATGTCGGCTTCCAGCGACATCGCAAGGCCACCGGCGATCACGCTGAAATGCGGTCGCGGTACCGGGCGAAAGCCTTCTGCGGTGACGTCGAAGGAGATCATCGCCGCCTTGCGGCCGTCCTGGATCACGGCGCGCGTGGTGCCCGGCGGGCGGGCCAACACGTCGTCGAGCGAAGCCATGCCTTCGGGCAGATCGGTGCCGAAGCCGCAGACGTGACGGATCGAGAAGGCTTCGGCGGCCGCATGCATCGCCAGATCGGCATAGCTGACGCCGTCGACCGTGCTCATGGTGACGATGGCGCGCGCCGCGGTGCGGTTGAGCGCGGCGGTGAGTTCCGCGTGCCGCCAGAGCAGCGGCAGCACGGCGACGACGAGGCCGGCGCGATGGGCGGCGAGCACCGTCAGCACGAACTCGACCGTATTGGGCAGCTGGATGGCGATGACGGAATTGGCCGGCAGGCCCGATTCGACGAAATAGGCCGACAGCGCCTCGATGGCCGTGTCTGCCTCGGCGTAGGTCATCCGCCGCGGCTGATGCCCGGTCACGCGGGCCTTGTTGAGCGGGTCGAGCAGGGCGGGAGCGTGCGGCTGCCGCATCAGCGTGCGCTGAAACAACGTGTCGAGCGTCGGCGATATTGCTGGCTGGTTCACGGCGTCACTTTGCTTGATGAGCTTGCGGCTGCCCCTTCGACCACCAGGTCTCCGGCAGATAGCCTGAGAGTGAGGTGGCCTTGAACCGTTCTATCCGATTCCAGCGCGCGATCCATTGCTCGGATACGTTAAACAGGGGGATTGTGTAGAAGCCCGCGATCAGGGCGCGGTCGAGCGCCCGCACCGACGAGACGAAATCCGTATGTTCACGGGCCTCGAGCAGGGCGGCGATCATGGCATCGACCGCGCCATCCCTGGCGCCCATGTAGTTGCGCGTCCCCGGATTGTCCGCGGCAGCGCTGCCCCAATAGAAATATTGCTCGTTGCCGGGCGACAGCGACTGGTCCCAGCGGTTCTGGATCATGTCGAATTCGTAAGCGAGCCGGCGCTGGTCGAACTGCACGGGATCGACGGTTCGCACGCTCGGCTCGATGCCGGCGCGCTTGAGGTCGCGCTGGAACGCGAGCGCGATACGCTCCTGATCGCGGGTCGTGACCAGGATCTCGAAGGTGAAGGGCGCCTTGGTCGCGCGGTTGCGCAGCACCGTGCCGTCGAGCTCGTAGCCGGCGTCCGACAGCAGCTTCAGCGCCGCGCGCAGCGTGGTGCGATCGCGTCCCGATCCGTCGGTCACCGGCAGACGGTAGCTGCCGTCCATGATGTCGGGCCGAATTTGCGCGGCGAAGGGTTTGAGCAGCTCGCGCTCGCGCGCGTCTGCAGGCCGGCCATAGGCCGACAGGTCCGAGCCGGCGAAATAGCCGGCCACGCGCGAATAAAGTCCGAAAAAGTAGTTGCGGTTGACCAGCTCGAAATCGAACAGAAGCGTCAGCGCCTGGCGCACGCGGATGTCGGCGAAGATCGGACGGCGGGTGTTGAACACCAGGAATTCGGAAGGTTGCGGCAGACCCGGCTTGACGGTGTCGCGGATCATTTCGCCGCTTTTGGCGGCCGGAAAATCGTAGCCGTCATGCCAGCGCAGCGGCTCGTGCTCGACGCGGAAATCATAGAGGCCGCGCTTGAAGGCTTCGAACTGGCCGTTGGCCTCGCGAAAATAGTCGAGCCGGATCTCGTCGAAATTGTAGAGCCCGCGGTTGACGGCAAGGTCGCGGCCCCAATAGTCGGGATTGCGCGTCAGCGTCACGCTGGCGCCGGGCTTCACGGCCGTGACGCGATAGGGTCCGGAGCCAATCGGGCTCGTCAGCGTCGTCTCCTCGAAGGTCGCGACGTCGACCGCTTGCTTCGACAGGATCGGCATCAGGCCGAGGATCAGCGGCAGCTCGCGGTCGTTGGCGCCTGCGAGGTCGAAGCGGACGGTGAGGGAATCGGTCGCCTCGGCCTTGGCGACTTTGGCGTAGTACTGCCGATGGTTGGGACGGCCATGATCGCGCAGCAGCTGCCAGGAGAACAGCACGTCTTCGGCCGTGACCTGCTTGCCGTCGGAGAAACGGGCGCGCGGATCGAGGTGGAACGTGATGAAGCTTCGCTCGTCGTCGGTTTCGACGCTCCTGGCGAGCAGGCCATAGAGCGTGAACGGTTCGTCATTGCCGCGCGCGAGCAGGCTCTCGACCACGTAGCTCCGCATCTGCTGCACGGCCAATCCCCTCACGATGAAGGGATTGAGGCTGTCGAAGGTTCCGAGAACACCCCAGGTCAAGCGGCCGCCTTTGGGGGCATCGGGATTGGCATAGGGCATGTGGGTGAAATCGGCCGGCATGGCCGGCTTGCCGTGCATGGCGATGGCGTGGGCTTCCTCGGCCCGCGCGCCGCCAGCGGACAGCCCGACCGCGAGCATAGAGCCAAGGACGCAAAGGCGGAGACCGGGGCCCTCGAAAAGGCGCTGGAACTTGAACATCGGCACACGTTGATTCGAGGACCGGCTAGCCTCGAATCCTATCACAGGGAATTTCACCGGGTGCAGCCGCGGATGTGGCCAAAGACGGTTGTCGGCATTGATCTTTTCGTCGGCCACGTTAAGAAGGCGGGCAATCGCGCAAGAGCGCCGAGCCCGTCACTTATCTGCCTCAATTGACGGGAAGAGAGCCGCGCCCAAGGCGGCTTGGTTCGGCGCTTCGGAGCGGTTCGGGCGCTTCCCGTTCAGAAAGGGTTTTCCGCAATGAATTTCCGTTACTTGGCCGCGTCCGTCCGGCCGCGTGGGCGACTTCTCGCCCTGTTGACGGCGACGGCGTTGGCCGTTCCGTTTGCCGCCGAGGCCCAGACCCCGGCGCCGGCCCCCGGTGCGCCCAAGGCGACTCCGGCCCCGAAAGCGCCTCCCAAGGCCGCCCCGAAGGCTCCGGCACCGGCCGCTCAGGCCCCCGCCCAGCAGGCCCCCGCTGCAGGCGCTCCGGCGCAGCAGGGCGCGGCTCAGCCGGCGGATCAGCAGATCCAGCTGATCTACGCCCCCTGGACCAAGTTCTGCCTGAAGGGCCAGGACGCCAACGCCAAGCAGGTCTGCTTCACCGGCAAGGACGGCCGCATCGAATCGGGCCAGCCGGTCATCGCCGCCGTCATCATCGAGCCGGAAGGCGAGCCCAAGAAGATCCTGCGCGTGACGCTGCCGCTCGGGATGCAGCTCGTGCACGGCACCCGCATCATCGTCGACAGCAACGCGCCGCTGCAGCAGCCCTATGTGATCTGCTTCCAGAACGGCTGCATGTCCGATTACGAGGCGACGCCCGAGCTCATCAACAGCATGAAGAAGGGCCAGAATCTCGTTGTCCAGGCGATCAATGCCAACGGCGCGCCGCTGACCCTGCCGTTGCCGCTCGCCGGCGAATTCCAGAAGGCCTATGACGGTCCGCCGACCGATCCGAAGGTGTTCGAGGAAAATCAGAAGAAGCTCCAGGAAGAGCTTCAGAAGAAGGCTGATGAGCAGCGCAAGAAGCTCGAGCAGAGCGGTGCTGCCCCAGGGGCCGCTCCGGCCGGCCAGAAGTAATCGGGACCAGGGTCCTGGACATGAAAAAGGCGCTCTCACGAGCGCCTTTTTTGCTAGCCGTCTGCCAGTGAAATTCAGTTCAGCGAGGGATTGCGCGGGCGGTAGCCGCCATCCTTGTTCTTGATGAAGATCTCGGCCACCTGCGAGTGCCGGATCGGCTCGCCGGATTCGTCCGGCAACAGGTTCTGCTCGGACACGTAGGCGACGTATTCGGATTCCGCGTTCTCCGCGAGCAGGTGGTAGAACGGCTGGTCCTTGTGGGGCCGCACCTCCTCGGGGATCGACAGCCACCACTCCTCGGTGTTGTTGAATTCCGGATCGATGTCGAAGATCACGCCCCGGAACGAGAAGATCCGGTGGCGTACGACCTGTCCGATCTGGAATTTGGCGGTCCGCGCTTTAATCATTCCCCGTCGATAGACCAGGATTGTGGCCGATGCTAGTGGCCTCATCTGGAATTAACGTTCACTTCAGGGGCAGATAGCCCCCAAGTCTTCAGAAAATACTTCACCGATGGTCGATATCCTCAATCTGGCGCTACCTTATTTCGGTTTGATCTTCGTCGGTTTTTCCTGCGGCAAGGCCAAGTCTCTGCCGGAATCGGGCCTCGCCTGGATGAACTTCTTCCTGCTCTACGTGTCGCTGCCGGCGCTGCTGTTTGCGATCATGTCGAAGACGCCGTTTGCGGAATTGAACAACCCGCCGTTCCTGGTCGCGACCACGCTGTCGACGGTTGCGGCATTCACCCTGGCGCTGGTGGTCGGCAAGGTTCTGGGACGGCTGACATTGCGCGAGGCGACGCTCGCAGGTCTCTCCGGCGGCTACGGCAATATCGGCTATATGGGTCCTGGCCTGGCGCTCGCTGTGCTCGGGACCAAGGCTGCGGCGCCGACCGCGCTGATCTTCTGCTGCGACAGCATCTTCCTGTTCACGATCGTGCCGCTCCTGATCGAGCTCTCCGACCGCGACCATCCCTCGATCGTGCATGCCTTCGGCGTCGTGCTGAAGCAGATCGTGCTCAACCCGCTGATCATGTCGGCCTGCTTCGGTGCCGCGGTAGCGGCGCTGCATATCGAGATGCCGGTCGCGCTCGACCGCACCATCACCTTCCTCCAGAACGCCGCCGCGCCGACCGCTCTGTTCGTGCTCGGCGTGACCGTGGCGCTGCGTCCGTTCGACCGGGTGCCGTGGGAAGTGCCGGGCGTGATCGCGGTCAAGCTCCTGATCCATCCGCTGGCGGCGTTCGGCCTGATGCTGGCGTTCGGTCCGTTCGCGCAGCCCTGGGCTGCGACCGCCGTGCTGATGGCCTCGCTGCCGCCGGCGCTGAACGTGTTCGTGATCGCCCGGCAGAACGATGCCTGGATCGAATCCGCCTCCGTCGCGGTGCTGCTCGGGACCTTTGCATCCGTGGTCACGCTGACCAGCGTGATGTGGCTGCTTCAGAGCGGACGGCTGGTGTTTCCGTGAGAGCCAGAACTGCTCGCGGTACGAACGGTGCGCCCCCTCTCTCGCTTGCGGGGGAGGGTTGGGGAGGGGGTATCTCCAGATTAGGATTGTCTGAAGTCTGCAGAGAAAATCCCTAAAAGGAGAGAGCCCCCACCCGGCGCTTCGCGCCGACCTCCCCCGCAAGCGGGAGAGGTTGCACCGAGCCCGCGGCTCGATCGAACTTAATCCAATTCATCGCGCGCTATCGCGCCTGAGAAACTACCTTCGCCAGGTCGGCGTCAGGCCTTCGCGCATCGCAAATCGCCGGAGCGGGCCGATGGCGCCGAGCAGGTGCATGCCGACGGCGCGGACCGGCTGAAGCGGCAGGAAGTCGTTGAGCAGCGAGCGGTTGGCGATGTCGATCGCAAAGGTGCGGCTCAAAACGTCCGGACGCCGCGCGCGGTCGTAGCGCTTGAGCAGGTCGGCCGAGCCGGGATCCTGGCCGCCTGCGATGACCTCGCCCGCGAGCCTGGCAATGTCGGCGGCATCGCGCAGGCCGAGATTGAGGCCCTGGGCACCGATCGGCGGAACCACATGGGCTGCTTCGCCGACCAGCGCAATGCGGTCGCGGCCGAAGGATTTTGGACGTTCGATCGCGAGGGGGAACAGGTTGCGCCCGGGCTCGACGGTCATGCGCCCGAGGATGGAATGCGACTGCTTCTCGATCGCGGCCGACAGCTCGGCATCGCTGAGGCCGCGGAGCCGTTCGGCCTCCGCAGGCGCCGAGACCCAGACGATGCTGGAGCGGTCGCCGGGCAGGGGCACGAACACGCAAGGGCCATGCGGCGTGTGGAACTCGGTCGAGACATTGCGATGCGGCCGCGTGTGACCAACGTTGAAGGTCAGCGCCGTCTGCGTCAGCTCGCGCCGCGTCACCGCGATGCCGGCAGCTTCCCGGCACAGCGAATGCCGGCCGTCGGCGCCGACCACCAGGCGGGCCGAGAGAAATTGCGCGGAGGCCGTGCGGACCGCGACGTCGTCGGCTTCGATGACGACGCTTTCAGCCTCGTCGTCGAAACGGACGAGATTGGGCAGCTCAGCCGCACGCGCTTCCAGCGCCAGCATCAGCGAGCGGTTGTCGATGTTGTAGCCGAAGGCGTCGAGCGCGATTTCGTGACAGGAGAACCGGACCTCCGGCGCGCGGAACAGCCGGCCGGTGTCGTCGACGAGGCGCATGACCTCCAGCGCGGCGGCCTTATCCTTGCAGCGGGACCAGACGTCGAGCGTCTCCAGCAGTTCGACGGAGGCGCCGAGCAGCGCGGTGGTGCGGTTGTCGGCATAGGGAATGCGCCGCGCCACCAGTGCGGTCCGGGCACCCGCCTGCGCCAGCGCGATCGCTGCGGCAAGTCCGGCCGGTCCACCGCCGATCACGGCGGCGTCATGGAGTGTCGATGCGTCTGTCATGGAACGACAAATGACACGCCCGGCGGCAAATTCAAGCCCGCTGATTCCGCCTGATTTTCTGACGGATCGTGCGACCGGGCGCCGCAATGGCGGATGTGCAAACCGGCCTCATTCTGATAGCAGAAGCCATGGATACCCAGCAGGATTCCCTGAAGCCGAAACCGGCGATCCGCGCCGCGGCCTTTTCGGTGCACATCTTCACCGCGTTCGGCGCGGCGATCGCGCTATTGGCGATGCTGGAGGCCGTGCGCGAGCACTGGGCGGCGATGTTTCAATGGCTGGGCGTCGCCCTGATCATCGACGCGGTCGACGGGCCGATCGCGCGCCGGCTCGACGTCAAGAACGTGCAGCCGAACTGGTCGGGCGACGTGCTCGATCTCGTGGTCGACTTCGTCACCTATGTCTTCGTGCCGGCCTACGCGATCGTCGCCAGCGGCCTGCTGCTGCCGGTCGCGGCGCCCTTGCTCGGCGTCGCCATCATCGTCACCAGCGCACTATATTTCGCCGATCTGCGCATGAAGGCGGACGACAATCATTTCCGCGGCTTCCCGGCGCTGTGGAATGCGGCGGCGTTCTATCTGTTCCTGCTGCACTGGCCGCCGCTGTGGTCGACGCTGCTGGTGGCAGCGCTCGTCGTGCTGACCTTCGTGCCGTTTCACGTGCTCCATCCGGTCCGCGTCGTGCGGCTGCGCTGGCTGACGATGTCGCTGATCGCGATCTGGGCGCTGCTCGCCCTCTACGTGCTGGAGATGGATTTCCGCGTCGGCGCCGGCGTCACCGTCGCACTCTGCGCGATCGCGCTCTGGATCAGCTTCAGCGATGCGTTGATACGACTGGTAAGATCCTTCGCATGATGCATCTGTTGACCAGCCCGGAAGCCTGGGCCGCGCTGCTCACCCTGACTGCGCTCGAGATCGTGCTCGGCATCGACAACGTCATCTTCCTGTCGGTGATCGTCTCGCGCATCCCCCAGCAGCAGGCCGATCGCGCCCGCAAGATCGGGCTCGCTCTCGCGCTGGTCTTCCGCATCATGCTGCTCAGCGTCCTGGTCTGGCTGATCGGCCTGACCGCGCCGGTCTTTTCATTCAAGGGTTCGGACTTCTCCTGGCGCGACCTCATCCTGATCGGCGGCGGCCTGTTCCTGATCGCGAAGGCGACGCACGAGATCCACGCCGAGGTCGAGGCCGATGACGGCGAGGGCGATCAGAAATCCGGCGGCAGCGCCTTCTTCTGGGTGATCATCCAGATCATCGTCATCGACATCGTGTTCTCGCTGGATTCGATCATCACCGCGATCGGCATGGCCCAGGACGTCGAGATCATGATCGCGGCGGTCGTGATCGCCTGCCTGATCATGTACATTTCGTCGGGCCCGGTGTCGCGCTTCGTCGCGGAGCATCCGACCACGAAAATGCTGGCGCTGGCGTTCCTCGTGCTGATCGGCGTCGCGCTGGTCGCGGACGGATTCCAATTCCATATTCCGCGGGGCTACATCTATTTTGCAATTGCGTTCTCGGCGGCCGTTGAATTCTTCAACGTGCTGGCCAAGCGCAATCGCAGGAAGACCAGCACGCCGTCGGTTTAGGCGTTCCAGCTACATCGAGTTGACAAGGCGGGCGCGATGTCTTTCGGTGGCCTTTGAGAAGAGGAGGTCAGGTGATGACCAAAGCGGTCCGTGTGCACAAGGTCGGGGGCCCAGAAGCCCTGGTCTATGAGAGCGTCGATGTCCCGGCGCCCGGCCCCGGCGAGGTGCGCATCCGCCAGCATGCGGTCGGCCTGAACTTCATCGACGTCTATTACCGAACCGGTCTCTACAAGGCGCCGGGGCTGCCCTTCATTGCCGGCAACGAGGCCTCGGGCGAGGTCATAGCCGTCGGGCCTGGCGTGACGCATTTCCATCCCGGCGATCGCGTCGCCTACTACCACAATCTCGGAGCCTATACCGGCGAGCGCAACATTCCCTGGGAGAAGCTGGTCAAGCTGCCCGATCACATCACCCACGAGCAGGGCGCCGTGCTGATGCTCAAGGGCCTGACGGTGTGGTATCTCCTGCACAAGACCTTCAAGGTCGAGCCGCATCACCGCGTGCTGGTCCATGCCGCCGCCGGCGGCATCGGCCTTTTGGCCTGCCAATGGGCGAGGGCGCTCGGGGCCCACGTCATCGGCACGGTCGGCTCGCGCGAGAAGGCCGAGCTCGCCGAGGCCAATGGCTGCGATCACGTCATCCTCTACAACGAGGAAGACTTCGTCGCGCGCGTCAAGCAGATCAGCCGCAACGAGGGCTGCGACGTCGTCTATGACGGCGTCGGCAAGGCGACCTTCCCGGGCTCGCTGTCGTGCCTGAAGCCGCGCGGCATGTTCGTCTCCTTCGGCAACGCCTCCGGGCCGGTGCCGCCGTTCGCGATCGCCGAGCTCAACAATCACGGCTCGCTGTTTGCGACGCGGCCGAAGCTCAACGATTACGTCGGCACGCGCAAGGAGCTGCTCGAAGGCGCCGACACGCTGTTCGCCGCCGTGATCAACGGCAAGCTGCACGTGCCGATCAACCACGCCTACGCGCTGAAGGATGCCGCGAAGGCGCATATCGATCTCGAAAGCCGCAAGACCACGGGCGCTTCGATTTTGAAGCCGTAGGTTCCCGTCATTGCGGGCGAAGCGAAGAAATCCAGAACTGTCTCCGCGGATGCTGCTCTCGTAGGGTGGGCAAAGGTGCGAAGCGCCGTGCCCACCCTTTCTGAGTGGTGGGCACGCTTCGCTTTGCCCACCCTACGGCACTGCCTCCAGGAGAACGAGACAGTTGCTACGCCACGCGCCGTGCCGCGCCGGCCTTGGTCAAGATCCCATCGAGACAATCGATCATCTCGGCGATCTCTGCCTTTGCGACGTTCAGCGCCGGCATGAAGCGCAGCGTGTCGAGTTGCGGCGCGTTGAGAAGCACGCCTTCCTCGAACGCCTGCGCGACGATTCCGGGAGCGATCGGCAGCTTGAGGTCGAGCGCGAGCAGCAGCCCGCGTCCCCGCACACCGCCGAGGCCGTGCCGGGCCGAGACCTTCTGCAGCTCGCTCTCGAGCAAGAGGCCAGTCTCGGCGACCTGCTTCAGGAAATCCGGCTTGCTGACCTCCTCGAGCACGGCGAGCCCCGCCGCGCACATGATCGGGTTGCCGTTGAACGTGCCGCCCTGGTCGCCGTGCTCGAAGCACGAGGCGCGTTCGGTCGCGAGCAGGGCAGCGAGCGGTACGCCGCCGCCGATACCCTTGCCGAGCGTCATGATGTCGGGCGCGATCCCGGTGTGCTCGTAGTGGAAGAGTTTTCCGGTCCGGCCCATGCCGGTCTGGATCTCGTCGAAAATGAGCAGCAGGCCGTGCGCATCGGTCAGCGCGCGTAGCTGCTGAAGGAACGCATCGGTCGCCGGCCAGACGCCTGATTCACCCTGGATGGGCTCGAGCATCACCGCGACGGTGTTGTCGTTGATCAGTTTCTCGACCGAGGCGATGTCGTTCAGCTTCGCCTTCTTGAAGCCCGATACTTTCGGCTCGAACAGCGGCTCGAACGCCTTCTTGCCCGAGGCCGACATCGTCGCCAGCGTTCGGCCGTGAAAGCCGCCTTCGAAGCTGATGATCTCGAACGCGCCGCCTTTGTGCAGGCTGCCATATTTGCGCGCGAGCTTGATCGCACCCTCGTTGGCTTCCGCGCCGGAATTGGCAAAGAACACCTGGTCGAAGGCGCTGTTCGCGACCAGCGCTTGCGCCAGCTTGAGGCTCGGCTCGTTGTAGAAGGCCGGGCTCGGCGTCAGCAGCCGACTGGCCTGTGCGGAAAGCGCGTCGGCAACCGCGGGCGGGGAGTGGCCGAGGCAGTTGACGGCCCAGCCCTGCACGAAATCGAGATAGCGTTTGCGGTCGTCGTCCCAGAGGTAGGAGCCCGCGCCGCGGACGAACACGGCCTTGGGCCGTGCGGTGATGTCCATCAGCGCGTCGTACGGATGCGTGGTCATGTCGAACTCCTCTGGAGGCGGGTGGAAAACGGGCGCAAAAAGCAGAAAGGCCGCACCTTGCGGGTGCGGCCTTCTCGAAAACTTCAGCTGAATTCAGCGGTTCAGCGGCGTCGTCGGACATGGCGCACCCTCTCATCGTCGCGGGAGCGACGACGGAGCATTTCGGTGCGCAGTTGGGTCCGGAAATTGATCATGGGGCGCGTCCGTACAGCCGAATAGCAGGGCTTGTCAAGCAGGCTTTTTGCAGGATGCTCGCCGAGCGTGCATCGTCACGTCGGGTGCGCGGCCTCGACGGCCTCTTCATCGCCCCAATCCGCGTCCGCGATCGCGGTGTCGATCAGCTCACCGCGCAGCAGCTTGAGCGGCGAATTCCAGTACAGAGCGATGTTGTGGAAGGGGTCGGTCAGCACCTTGAACACCCAGACGAGGCCGGTCGTGACGTCACGCGTGGCGAAGAGCTGGAGCATGCGGGCAAGACCGCCACTGACGCCGATCGCGAGCCAGAGCGTGCCGACGTGACGGACGAAATCGAGACGCGTGGCGGGCGGATCGAACAGCCCGAACAGGGAAGGGAACGCGTACAGCGCAACCGGTGCGCTGCCCCACACCAGCAGCAGGATGATCTTGCGGGTCTGGTTGTAGCCGACCTTGACCGCTTCCTTGTAGTCGTTGCTGACGTCGTTGACGGTATCATAGCCGTTCGGCTCGAAGAAGAAATGCCCGGTCTGCCGCGTCAGCATCGCAAGCCAGCCGACGATGCCCGCGAGCGCTGCGTCCTTGAACAGCAAGGCGTAGCAGCCGAGAAAGATCACGGCGCTGACGAGATGCAGGGTCTGGTTGACGGTGCTCTGGTGGTAGAAGCGGTAATCGTCGAAGCGCTGCCTGCGCAGCATGTTCGAGAGACGGCTCATTCTTATTCCTCGCTCGCGTTGAAAGGCGCGGCAGAACTAGGACGAGTCCGTGACCTCTGCGTGAATGCACTATAGTGTCACATTCCTGCGTGACGGTTACTCGACGCCGTAATGCGAGAATACATCGGCGATGTCGGCATTGATTGCCTTTGCGGCCGCGATGTCGCGCTCGGCGCCTTCACCGTCACCCTTCTTGCGCTTCGCCAATCCGCGGCCGTAGAGCGAGCCGTCGAGCCTCGGCTTGATGCTCAGCGCGGCATCGTAATCGGCAATCGCCCCGTCGAGGTTGCCGAGCTTCAGATGGGCGAGGGCGCGGCTGTCCAGCGTGTCGGCATCGTTGGGAGCCATCTTCAGCGACTGCTCGCAATCGGCCAGCGCCTCCTGCAGGCGGCCGACGATCGCGCGGGTGAAGCATCGCGAATTGAACACGTCCGCACGGCTCGCATTCGCTCTAATGGAGCGGTCGTAATCGTCGAGCGCCAGCGTGTAGTCGTGCGTATCGAAATACATGTTCGCGCGCGCATAGAAGTCGCGGTCGTTGTTCGGACTGAGATCGATCGATTTGGCGAAATCGGCCAGCGCTCGGGGACGGTCGCCGCGGTCGCGATAGACGCGGGCGCGGTTGCCGTAGGCCGGCCCGTAGTTCGGGTTGAGCTTGATCGACAGATCGAAGTCCGCAAGTGCGCTCGCGTCGTCGCCGTGGTTGCTGAAGGCGGTGCCGCGATTGAAATAGGCGAGCGCGAAATTCGGATCGAGCTTGATGGCCTGATCGTAGTCGGCCATCGCGCGCTCGTACGCCTTGTTGTGAATGTGGGAGTTGCCCCGGTTGTTGTAGTAGAGCGGGTCGCGGGCGTTCAGCCGGATGGCACGCGTGTAGTCGGCAATGGCGTGATCTTTCTCGCCGAGATCGTCATGGGCAATTCCCCTGTTGTACCAGAGGTCGGAATGCCCAGGATTGAGCTCGATCGCACGGTTGAAGTCCACCAGCGCACGCGCGGCGTCGCCCTTGCGCCGAAGCATCTCGCCGCGATTGGCGAGCGCATGCACATCGTTGGGATTGGCCTTGAGCACGGCCGAGCAGCCCTCGATGCGCCGTTCCTCGTGGCCCATGTCGTCGTCCTCGTAACACCATTGGCGCAGCTGTGCGGCTGAGGGGGATCGCGCCGTAGCGGGGGTGGACAGCGCGAGCAGGGCCATCGCCATGCCAATGGTCGCCAGCTTGAACCAAATTCCTGATGTTTCGTCGTATTCCATTTGCGTACCGCATCGAAACCATTGCGCCTCTAGCGCGTTTGTGATCGAAGGACGCGACTTGGTTCGAACCGGAAGCAATTCGGGCGAGACCAAGAGGGACGGGACCAACCAGACAGTTTTCAGCCTTGTCCGATACGCCTTATCCCATCGACCTCGACAGCATTCGCGGCGCATTTCCGCCGGGTATCGAAGCGCCGCCGCTGCTGGTCGACTTTGCCACCTGGCTCAAGGGGCGACCCTGGGGCAGCGTCGGCTGCTTCTCGCTGCAGGGCCAGTTCTCGGATCACGCGCCGATCACCGACGGCAGCCCCTTGCGGGACAGGTTTTCGCTGTTCATGCGGCTGCCGGACGGCTCGGCCGTCGGCGGCTGGTACGGCGCCGGTCTCGACCGCGACAATCCGCCGATCGTGGGACTGGGCTCGGAGGGCGACTACGAGCTGCTGGCGCCGAGCCTCGACGGCCTGCTCGCCAAACTGACGTCGCAACAATTCGACAATGCCTGGAGCGATCTCAAGCCGCATGACGAGGTCGAGCCGCAGACGGTCGAGCTCGCGCAATGGCTGGCCGGACGGCCGCTCGGCGAGCCGGCGACGTCCGACGACAATTCGTCGGAACTGCCTGACTTCCGCGGCTTCATGGAAAAATGGAGCCGGGATCGCGAAGACTACTGGGCCAATCACCGCCTGATGGCCGAGCTCGGCTGGCGGCTGGCCGCCCATCTGCCCAAGGGCAAGAAGCCCTGGGACCGGACGAGATTCGAGATCGCGATCGTCGGCAAGCAATACGAGGCGCGCGTGCTCTCGCACGGACCACAGCCGTTCGAGGAAGCCGCCTCGATCGAATCCCTGCTGCGCGACCTGCGCGAGGAGATGCGCCGCGCCCAGCCCGAGCTTGGCCTGTGGTACGCGATGAATTTTGGGCTCTATGCCGACGGCCGCGTCATGCCGAATTTCGAATACGATCTACGCCCGACCATCGACGGCGAGCCGGCGCTGCTCTCCGAGGCGAAAGCCGACCTCGCCCGCGCACCCCGGCCTGAGCGCTGGGTGCCGAAATGGCTGGCGACCTCCTGAACCTTCGGAATTCCGCGGGGCTGCCGTGCAGCCGGGCGCGCCGAGACCTTCCGCTGTCGCGCCATCAGTGCGTTCTAGCCCTTGCTTGACCTCGCGGGGACGGCACCTTCGATCCCTCTTGACTTAGAGCGCGCTCGAAGGGGTATCTGTACGTGCGTCAGTACGAGAACGGGCAAAAATGAAGATCGGCGACCTTGCAAGACGAACCGGCTTGTCGACTCACACGCTGCGCTACTATGAGCGCATCGGGCTGCTTCCATACGCTGACCGGGATCGCTCCGGTCAACGTGATTTTGACGCATCGATCCTCACATGGATCGAGTTCCTCGGTCGGCTCAAGACCACCGGAATGCCAATCCGGGACATGTTGCGTTATGCGGCGCTTCGTGATGACGGCGACGCCACCGGGCCAGCCCGGCGGCAGATGCTGGAAATCCATCGCGAACAGGTTCGCACGCAGATTGCCGAACTCCAGGAATGCCTGCTCGTCCTTGATACCAAGATTGCCGGCTACGCCGGCGACGAACAGAGGACGAAGGAAAATGACGCACGCCCAAACACACGCCGAAAGCCGCTTCGATCGCGGCCAGCGGGCCCTGTCACGCATTGACGGCAAGGCCGGCGAAAAGGTCGTCGCCTCACTCGCCGACATCGCTCCGGATTTCGCACGATACGTGATCGAGTTTCCCTTCGGCGACATTTACTGCCGCCCGGATCTCGGCCTGCGCGATCGAGAGATCGCGACGATCGCCGCGCTGACGGCGCTCGGAAATGCCGCGCCTCAGCTCAAAGTGCATATCGAGGCGGGGCTGAACGTCGGGCTTTCTCGCGACGAGATCGTGGAGATCATCATGCAGATGGCCGTCTATGCGGGCTTCCCGGCGGCAGTGAACGGGCTGTTCGCAGCCAAGGAGGTGTTCGCCGCGCAGCACGGACAGGAGCCGTCGGGCAACGCGACATGACGAACGTCGGCGCGGTGTATCGTGCATCGCCATAGTTCAGCGCACGCAGCCTGAACGCGGGCTGGTGGAATGGCTGACGCGCGCGCCGGTCTCGCCTGCGAACGCTGGGGACCGCAATGGCTGGCGGCGTCTTGGAGTCTCAGAACCCCGAGACGCTGCCGTGCAAATCGTACTGGTCGGCGCGCTCGATCTTCGCGGTGACGATCTCGCCGACGCGCAAGGGGCGGCGGCTCGTCAGATACACCGCGCCGTCGATCTCCGGAGCATCGGCCTTGGAGCGGCCCTTGGCCACCGTCGGGCCGACCTCGTCGATGATGATCTGCTGGCGGGTGCCGACCTTGCGCTTCAGCCTGCGCGCGGAGATCTTCTGCTGCCGGGCCATCAGAGCGTTGTAGCGCTCCTGCTTGACCTCTTCCGGCACCGGGTTCTCGATCGCGTTCGATGTCGCGCCCGCAACCGGCTCGTATTTGAAGCAGCCGAGCCGATCGATCTCGGCTTCATCGAGCCAGTCGAGCAGATAGGCAAAATCGGCGTCGGTCTCACCGGGGAAGCCGACGATGAAGGTCGAGCGCAAGGCAAGATCAGGACATTCCTCGCGCCAGCGCTTGATCCGCGCCAGCGTCTTGTCCTGCGCCGCCGGACGCTTCATCGCCTTCAGCACCTCGGGGCTCGCATGCTGGAACGGGATGTCGAGATAGGGCAGCACCTTGCCCTCATTCATCAGCGCGATGACCTCGTCGACGTGCGGGTAGGGGTAGACATATTGCAGCCGGACCCATGCGCCGAGCTCACCGAGCTCGCGCGCGAGGTCGAGGAATCTGGCGCGGACCTGGCGGTCCTTCCACGGGCTCTCGGCGTATTTGAGATCGACGCCATAGGCCGAGGTGTCCTGCGAGATCACCAGCAGCTCCTTGACGCCGGCGCCGACCAGGCGTTCGGCCTCGCGCAGCACGTCATTGGCCGGACGCGAGACGAGGTCGCCGCGCAGCTTCGGAATGATGCAGAAGGTGCAGCGGTTGTTGCAGCCTTCGGAGATCTTCAAGTAAGCGTAGTGGCGCGGCGTCAGCTTGATGCCCTGCGGCGGCACCAGGTCCAAATGCGGATTGTGGGCCGGCGGCAGCGCGCGGTGCACGGCGTCGAGCACGCTCTCGTATTGCTGCGGACCGGTGATCGAGAGCACGCCGGGATAGGCCTGCTCGATCTGCTCGGGTTCCGCGCCCATGCAGCCCGTGACGATCACCTTGCCGTTCTCGGCCATGGCCTCGCCGATCGCCGACAGCGATTCCTGCTTGGCGCTGTCGAGGAAGCCGCAGGTGTTGACGATGACGATATCGGCGCCATCGTGCTTGCGGGCGAGCTCATAGCCCTCGGCGCGCAGGCGCGTGATGATGCGCTCGGAATCCACCAATGCCTTGGGACACCCGAGCGACACGAAGCTGACCTTGGGCGCAGCCGTCTGATCCATATCCAAATCTGCCTGATTGACCGGCCTGAGCTAGTCCCAATTGCCCACAATTACAACCCTTTGCAGGGCGTTCCGGCGTGCTATGGATGAATCACCTGCCGTGAGTGAGCTATGAGCGCCGAACAGTCGCCCAAAATCGTGATCGTCGACGAAAGCCCGATCCGCGCTGCGATCCTGGAGGAAGGATTGCGGGAGGCTGGATTCACGCAAGTGGTCCATATCCGCGAGATGCAGAGCCTGCTTGCCCGTATTTATGCGGTCGACCCCGATATCATCCTGATCGATCTCGAGAACCCCAGCCGCGACGTGCTGGAGGCGATGTTCCAGGTCAGCCGCGCCGTGAAGCGGCCGATCGCCATGTTCGTCGACCAGAGCGATTCAGCCTCGATCCAGGCCTCGGTCGAGGCGGGGGTATCCGCCTACATCGTCGACGGGCTGAAGAAGGAGCGCATCAAGCCGATCCTCGACCTCTGCGTGTCCCGCTTCAACGCCTTTGCCAAGCTCCAGGAGGAGCTCGAGCGCACCAAGTCGCAGCTCGAGGACCGCAAGATCATCGAACGCGCCAAGGGCATCCTGATGAAGGTGAAGGGCCTCACCGAGGACGAGGCCTACGTGCTGCTGCGCTCCACCGCCATGCGCGAGAAGAAGAAAATCGGCGAGATCGCGCAGTCGATCATCACCGCGTCGGAGATGCTGAAATGACCGTTCCCCTCCGCATCGGGTTCATCCCGCTGGTCGATGCCGCAGCGCTGATCGTCGCCGTCGACAAGGGATTTGCCGCCGCCGAAGGGCTCGAGGTCGAGCTCGTGCGCGAGGTGTCCTGGTCCAACGTCCGCGACAAGCTCAATATCGGCCTGTTCGACGCCGCTCATCTGCTCGCGCCCGTGGCGATCGCATCCTCGCTCGGGCTCGGTCACGTCAAGGTGCCGATCGCCGCGCCCTTCAGTCTCGGCATCAACGGCAACGCGATTACGGTGTCGCCGGCGCTCCATGCGGCGCTGATGGAGGAGATCGACGGCGACCGCTTCGATCCGATGGCCACGGCGAAAGCGCTGGCGAAGGTGGTTGCCAAGCGGCGCAAGGCGGGTGCCGAGCCGCTGACCTTCGGCATGACCTTCCCGTTCTCGACCCACAATTATCAGCTGCGGTTCTGGATGGCCGCGGCCGGGGTCGATCCCGACGAAGACGTCCGCCTCGTGGTGCTGCCGCCGCCCTACATGGTCGACAGCCTCAAGAGCGGCCATGTCGATGCGTTCTGCGTCGGTGCGCCCTGGAATTCGATCGCCGTCGATCTCGGCATCGGTCACATCCTGCATTTCGTCTCCGACATTCTCGTGCGCGCGGCGGAGAAGGTGCTGGCGGTTCGCCAGGTCTGGGCCGACACGCATCCGGACGTCGTCGCCAGCCTGGTGCGCGCGGCGGTGAAGGGGGCCGAGTTCATCGAGCAGCCCGCGAACCTGGCTGAGGCGGCGCATATTCTGGCGCAGCCCGAGCGGATCGGCGTCGATGCCGAAGTGATCCAGCGCACCCTGACTGGGCGGCTGAAGATCTCCCCTGACGGCACGTTCCGCGAAAGCGGCCGCTATCTCCTGGTGGGGCGGGAAGAGGCGGGGCGGCCCGATCCGGTCCAGGCCGCCTGGCTCTATGCGCAGATGGTGCGTTGGGGGCAGACGGCGCTCAGTCCGGAGGGTGTCAAGACGGCGATGGCCGTTTTCAGGCCCGACCTCTACGATGCGGCCCTCGGCCGCCGGCCGCCCGAGCAGGCTCTCGCCGCGTTCGGGGCATTCGCCGGCCCGGTGTTCAATCCCGACGACATCCAGGGGCATCTTAGGGCCTTCGAGGTCGGGCGATGGAAGGCTTGATTCGGGCCTGCGTATTTTTTAGGCAGCAAGTATCATTGCCTAAAGTTTGATCCGGATGCCCGAATTTCGTGAAAGCTCGCCGTCCGGGAATTCCCGGGGTGGCGCCTAATCATCTGAAATAGCGATATTTTCCATTTTGGCCAAGCTGGCACGCAACTTGAATGTTGCAGTGCGGCCAGCTTGTCACAGGTGCCTGCTGAGCCGAGTCCCGCAGCAACGAAGCTGATCGGACCGTCGGGAAACGAAGCCGGCTCTTAAGGGCCAGCCCAGTTCCTCGCGGGTCGCGCCAATGTCCGTCGATGCCACCCAGGTGGCCGCAGGAGCTTCGTTACCGACCATGAAAATCGATACGCTCGCAGTCGACTTTACCGACGAGCAGAAACGCTATCTCGAAGGTTTTACGACCGGTCTGCAGATCAGCCGGGTCGGTCGCGGTCTCGGCGGCGGAGGCGGCGCCGGCAAGCCGAACGCCGAGCCTGTTGGTCCCGATGCCGTGCACATCAAGGCGCAGGACAAGGTCATCGCGTCGGGCAAGAAGCTCGCCGACCAGGAGAAGTTCAAGCGCGACGAGCATCCCTTCGATGCTTATCCGCGGCTGCGCCAGCAAGCGCTCGACAACACGCCGCCGAGCCCGGCGGACAATTTCCGCTGGCGCTATTACGGCATCTTCTATGTCGCGCCGACGCAGGACTCCTACATGAGCCGCCTGCGGATTCCGAACGGCATCATGAAGCATTGGCAGATGTCGGGCCTTGCCGATCTCGCCGACGAGCTCTGCGGTCCCTACAGCCACGTCACGACGCGCGCCAATCTCCAGCTCCGCGAGATTCCGCCGAAGAATGCCGTGAAGCTGATCGAGGGTATCCAGGACCTCGGCCTGTGCTCGCGCGGCTCCGGCGCCGACAACATCCGCAACGTCACGGGCACGCCGACGGCCGGCATCGATCCGCAGGAAATCATCGACACGCGGCCCTATGCGCGCGAATGGCACTACCACATCCTCAACGATCGCTCGCTCTACGGCTTGCCGCGCAAGTTCAACGTCGCCTTCGACGGTGCCGGCAGGATCGCGGTGCTCGAGGAGACCAACGACATCGCCTTCACGGCGTATGAGGTGAAGGACGGCTTTGGCGTCGAGCCCGGAATCTGGTTCCGCCTCGGCCTCGGCGGCATCACCGGCCACAAGGACTTTGCGAAATATTCCGGCATCATCGTCAAGCCGGAGCAGGCGACGGCCGTCGCCGATGCCATCGTGCGGGTGTTCATCGACCATGGCGATCGCACCAACCGCAACAAGGCGCGGCTGAAATATGTGCTCGACGCCATGGGCCATGACGGCTTTCTCAAGCTCGTCGAGGAACGGCTGAAGACGCCGTTCACGCACGTGCCGGAAGAGGCGTTCGCGCCTCGGCCCGCGGCGGACCGCATGGCGCATGTCGGCGTGCACAAGCAGAAGCAGGACGGCCTCAACTGGATCGGCGTCTCGCTGCCGCTCGGCAAGCTCAGCTGCGATCAGATGCGCGGTCTTGCCAGGGCCTCGCGCGACCTCGGCGACGGTGAGATCCGCCTGACGGTCTGGCAGAACCTGCTGATATCAGGGGTGCGCGACGAGAACGTCGCGCTCGCCGTCGCCGCCATCAAGCAGATCGGGCTCGCGGTCGAGGTTTCGCACATCCGCGCCGGACTGATCGCCTGCACCGGCAACGCCGGCTGCCGTTTCGCGGCGTCCAACACCAAGCGCAGCGCGGCCGAGATCGGTGATTGGTGCGAGCCGCGCGTCGCCATGGACAAGCCGGTCAACATCCATGTCACTGGCTGCCACCATTCATGCGCACAGCATTACATCAGCGATATCGGCCTGATCGGTGCGCGCGTGCCGGTGAACGAGGACGACACGGTCGAGGGCTATCACCTCTTCACCGGTGGCGGGTTCGGCCCCGACGCGGACGTCGGGCAGGAGGTCTATCACGACCTCAAGGCCGAGGACGCACCGAAGACGGTCGAAGGACTGCTCAAGGCCTATATCGCCCATCGCTCGTCACCCGACGAAACCTTCCTGTCCTTTGCGCGCCGCCATGAGGGCGAAACACTGCGCAAGCTTGCCGATGCACAGGTGTCCGCATGAACCAGATCACGCCTCCGCCGAAACTCGATATCATCCCCGCCAGCGCCCCGTTCTCCGACGCGCAGCGCTCCTGGCTGAACGGCTTCTTTGCCGGGTTGCTCTCGCCCGATGTCGCCGCGCCGCTGTCAGCGGAGCAGGGCGCCGCCGTCATGCAAGGCGCAGCCGGCGACGGTGACGACGGCGAGGCGCCCTGGCACGACCAGACCATGCCGATCGCCGACCGGATGAAGCTTGCGGAGGGCCGTCCCGTCCGCCGCAAGATGATGGCGGCGATGGCGCAGCAGGATTGCGGCCAGTGCGGTTACAATTGCCACGACTATTCGGAGGCGATCGCGGGCCGCAGCGAAGCACGGCTCAACCTCTGTGTCCCCGGCGGCAAGGAAACCGCGCGGATGCTGAAGTCGCTGTACGAGGAGCTGGACAAGGCGCCGGCGGCCAAGGCGGCTGACAAGACGGACGCGGTGACCGCGCCGGCCGTGACCGTGATGATCGCGGAGCCGGGCCGCTCGCGCGACAACCCCGTGACCGCGACCTTCCTCTCGCGCCGTCTGCTCAACAAGGGCAAGTCCGAGAAGGAAACCTATCACGTCGAGTTCGATCTCTCCGAGAGCAAGCTCGACTACGTCGTGGGCGACAGTTTTGGCGTGTTCGCGCGCAACGAGGTCGGCCTCGTCGACCAGATCATCGCGCTGCTCGGCGCCTCCCATACCACCAAGGTCAACGGCAAGACGTTGCGCGAGGTGCTGATCGACGACGTCTCGCTGTCGCCGGCACCCGACACGCTGTTCGAATTGATCTCCTTCATCACCGGCGGCGCTCAGCGCGAGAAGGCGCGGGCGCTGGCGCAGGGCGAGGATCCCGACGGCGATGCCGCCACGCTCGACGTCATGGCGGCGCTGCAGAAGTTTTCGGGTACGCGGCCGCATCCGGAGGCCTTCGTCGAGGCGCTCGAGCCGCTGCAGCCGCGGCTCTATTCGATCTCGTCCTCGCACAATGCGACGCCCGGAAAGCTGTCGCTGACCGTCGATTCCGTGCGCTACGTCGTCGGCAAGCGCAAGCGCCTCGGTGTCGCCTCGACCTTCCTCGGCGAGCGCATTGGTGAAGGCGAGAATCTCAAGGTCTATGTGCAGAAGGCGCACGGTTTCGGCCTGCCGCAGGACCCGAAGACGCCCGTGATCATGATCGGTCCCGGCACCGGCATTGCGCCGTTCCGCGCCTTCCTGCTGGATCGCAAGGCCACCGGTGCACCCGGCAAGAACTGGCTGTTCTTCGGCCATCAGCGCAGCGATTGCGACTTCTTCTACCAGGAGGAGCTCAATGCGATGAAGACCTCGGGTCTGCTGACGCGCATGTCGCTGGCCTGGTCGCGCGACGGCGAGAAGAAGTTCTACGTGCAGGACCGTATGCGCGAGGTCGGCCGCGAGGTGTGGACCTGGCTCGCCGAAGGCGCGCATCTCTACATCTGCGGCGATGCCAAGCGCATGGCCAAGGACGTCGAGCGCGCGCTGGTCGACATCGTCGCCCAGTTCGGGGCCCGTTCGACCGACGAAGCTGTCAGCTTCGTCGCCGAACTCAAGAAGACCGGCCGCTTCCAGGCTGACGTGTACTAAGGCGATCGTCACGCTACTGTCATCCGGGCCGGTTCCAACCGGCTCGAATTTGAACGAATAAGATTCTCGGAACCTGCACCTGGAGAGAATTTACGTCTGCGATGCGGCCGCTTCGGAGGAGGCGCATCGCTATTTCCTCCGGCATCTTGCCTCCCGCCCTGGTTGATCCCTCATAATCCTGCAAATGGGGCGTTGGAGATCGACCATGCGCGAACTATCGGCGGAAGCCAGGCTGCACTTCTACGCGCGCTCGCTCTCGCGTCGGACCGGGGCGAGCATGCATCATTTCGCGCTCTACAGTGCGTTTGCCGTGATCGCGGCGATCGTGTTCGGCACGTTGTCGATACACCCGTTCTAAAGATCCTGCTCGGTCTCGTAGGGTGGGCAAGCGCTGGTGCCCACCGCCTGTGTCAATCAGACAGAGATCGTGGGCACGGCGCTATGCGCCTTTGCCCACCCTACGGCACCGCGGCACCTGATGTGCCTCACGCCCCGCGCTTGAACGGCGCCACTTCGATCCCTGCATCCTTCAACGCCTGACGCAAGGTCCGCGCGATCTCGACGGCGCCGTGCGTGTCGCCATGAATGCACACCGTGTCGGTGCGCATCTTGATGACCTTGCCCGTCACCGAGACCACCGCGCCGTCCTGCACCATGCGCACCACGCGGTCGGCAATCGCCTTGGCGTCGTGCAGCACCGCGCCGGGCTTCTTGCGCGAGACGAGATTGCCGTCGTCCTCATAGGCGCGGTCGGCGAACACCTCGTGCACCATCGGCAGATTGGCGGCTTCGCCGGCCTTCACCAGCTTGGAATTGGCGAGCACGACGAAGATCAGGCTGGGATCGACCGCCCGGATGCCGGCGGCGATCGCCTTCGCCGTCATGTCGTCCTCGCAGGCGACGTTGGAGAGCGCGCCATGGGCCTTCACATGCGTGACCTTGTGGCCTGCCGCGGTCGCGATCGCCTGTAGCGCTCCGATCTGGTAGGCGACGAGGTTCTCGATCTCGGACGCCTTCAGGCCCGCGATCGGATGGCGGCCAAAACCGTGCAGGTCGCGATATCCGGGATGGGCGCCGACCGAGACGCCGCGCGCCTTCGCCAGTTCCACCGTCCGGCGCATGATGTCGGGATCGCCGGCATGGAAGCCGCAGGCGACGTTGACCGAGCTTGCGAGCTCGATCATCGCGGGATCGTTGCCCATCTCCCACGCGCCAAAACCTTCGCCGAGGTCGCAATTGAGATCGATTGTCTTCATGGGTTGCCTCTCCGCCTCTGGTCGTCGTGTCGTTTATGGCTCCGCCGTCACCTGCCAGGTCCCGGCATCCACGGCGCTCACAGCATAGCCCGCGACGTTGGCATCGCTGAGCGCCTCGATGTTGAGCGCGACGGTGTCGGCAGAGCGCAGGCGATCGGGCAGGTTGCGGATCAGTTGCGCAAATTTCCTCGCCTCGTCCTGCGCCTCGGCCATGCTCACAGCCCTGAAGCGGAACGCGGTTCCCGCCGAGGTCTGGGCGAGGCGGCCGACGTCGGCGGTGATGACGGTTGCGATCTTCGGATAGCCGCCGGAGGTGCCGCGGTCCATCATCAGCGCGATCGGCGAGCCGTTGCCGGGCACCTGGATGCTGCCGTTGACCGTGCCGTCGGAGACGATGTTGTGGCCGTGCAGATGCTTGATCGCGGGTCCTTCGAGCCGGTAGCCCATGCGGTCGGAGGTCGCCGAGATCTTCCACTCGCTGTCCAGGAACAGCGCCTTGTTGGCGTCGTCGAACTCGTCGTCCTGCGGCCCCAGCACGACGCGGATCGGACCGCTCACGGGCTTTGGCAGCTCGATCCGCAATTCCGGGGCGCCGCTCGCGGCATCGACCGAAAATTCATCACCGGCCTGGAGCGGGCGCGGGTAGGGGCTGCCGAGGCCGGCGCGGGCATTCACCGCGAGACTGCCGAACACCATTTCGCCTTTGATGGCGCCTTCGATGGCGAGATAGGTGAACGCGCCGCCGCGGGCAAAGCCCAACGTCAGCGTCTCGCCGTCCTTCAGCGTCACCGATGTGTCCATCGCGACCGGGTTCCCGGCGACGTCCGCATTGCGCGGCGCGCCTGAAATTGCAACACGCACGGCGCCATCGCGCGCGGTGAAGGCGGCGCCGAACGGGCCGATCTCTACAGTGGCCGCGAACGGCTCGTTGCCGACCAGCGTGTTCGCCGCAGCCAGCGACAGGCGGTCCATGGCGCCGCTGACCGTCAGACCATAGCGCTGTGCGCCGTGGCGTCCGCCGTCCTGCACGGAGCTAGCCGGGCCGATGCTGGCGACGACGAGCCGGCTCATGCGTCCACCTGCTCGGCGACGATCTCGCCGGCTTCCGCAGCGCGGTCCAGCTCCTCGAAGGTCTTGTGATCGATGGAGAAGAACGTCACGCGGTCACCGGGTTCGGTGAGGAAGGTCGGATCGCGGTGGAGCTGATAGGTTCTGACAGGCGTGCGGCCGAGCAGATGCCAGCCGCTCGGGGCGGCGAGGCACTGGATCCCGGCCTGGACGCCACCGATCGAGATCGTGCCGGCGGGCGTCAGCAGCCGAGGATTTTGCCGCCGCGACATGTGCAGCGATTTGTCGAGGCCGCTGAGATAGGACCAGCCCGGCGTGAAGCCGATCATGGCGACCTTGTAGTCGCCGCCCGCATGCCGGGCGACGATGTCATCAGGCGTGGTGCTCAGCGCCTTGGCGACATCCTCGAGGTCGATGCCATGCTCGCCGCCATAGGCGACGGGAATGCGCCAGCGCCGCGCCTTGGTGACCGGCGGCGGCGGCTGGATAGCGATCGGGAGCAGTTGGTCGCCCAGCGCATCGAAACCGATCTTGCCGGGATCGTAGTGCACCAGCAGCGAGCGATAGGTTGGCACAGTCTCGGTGATGCCATCGATGGGGCTTGCTGCGAGCGCCTTGTCCAGCGCCAGCACGCGCTGGTTGGCATCGTCGTCGATGGTGCGGCTGAACTCGACCGTGACGGCGCTGTCGCCACTGGGCAGAAGGCGGGGCGGGGGGAGCGTCGCGGCCATTGAGCTGTCGAAGAGCTGTCGAAATCGGGCTTTTGCGGGAGCGGGCTCTATCTTGAGTTCCGCCTCACCCCTGCTTCGCGTAAATGCGCCCGCAAGTCCAATAAATTAATGCAGGAGGCCACGATAAGGCTTTGTTATCGCGTCGCATAACAGCCCACCGGCCCTGCATTATTGATAGCCTCTTGGCCCTTGACGCAAAGCGCCCGGCTCGCAAGATGCGCTCGTTCTTTCCCGCCCATCCGGAGCTCGTCTGTTTCCATGTCGCTGTCCCCCGAAGCCCGCAAGATCCTCGCCGGCATCACCACTGCCACCATCACCACGGTCCTGCTGAAAAAGGGCCTGCGCAATGTGTGGATGCGGGGCGCGCGGCCGCTGCGCCCCGGCCTGCCGCGTCTGGTGGGGCCGGCCTTCACGCTGCGCTTCGTGCCGGCGCGCGAGGATCTGGCGACGCCGGAATCCTGGTCGTCGCCGATCTCGACCCGCACCGCGATCGAGGCGATGCCCGAGGGTTGCATCGCCGTGGTCGATGCCATGGGCATCACCGATGCCGGCATCTTCGGCGACATCCTCTGCGCCCGCATGATGAAGCGCGGTGTCACCGCGCTCGTCACCGACGGCGTCGTGCGTGACGTCGAGGGCGTGCTCGGCACCAATCTGCCGGTGTGGTGCGACGGCTATGCCGCGCCGCCTTCGGTCGCCGGCCTGACCTTCGTCGGCTGGGGCGAGCCGATCGGCTGCGGCGGGGTTGCCGTTTTTCCGAACGACATCGTGGTCGCCGACCAGGACGGCTGCGTGCTGATCCCGCAGGCGATGCTCGAGCACGTGCTCAACGAGGGCGTCGAGCAGGAGCGGATGGAGGCCTGGATCGTCAACGAGGTGAACAACGGCGCGGTGCTGCCCGGCCTCTACCCCATGAACGCGGAAACCAAGGCGCGCTACGCCGCCAGCAAGAAGTAACGAAGCGAGGACCCCATGGAGATCACTGTTGCCGGCACGCGGCTGACCCGCCGCGCGCCCAAGGAAAACTTCACCGGTACCGTGTGGCAAGACCCCATCATCATGGCGCCCGCGCCGGCACGGCTGAACTGCTCGCGCGTCGCCTTCGAGCCCGGCGCGCGCACCAATTGGCATCACCATCCGCTCGGGCAGACGCTCTACGTCATCTCCGGCGTTGGCCGCGTCCAGACCAAGGGCGGTCCCGTCAGGGAGATCCGCCCCGGCGACACCGTCTGGATTCCGCCGGGTGAATTGCACTGGCACGGCGCTTCGCCGACCAACGGCATGTGCCACATCGCCATGCAGGAGGCGCTCGACGGGACCTACTCGACCTGGCTGGAGCCGGTGACCGACGCGGAGTACGGCGCGGCGCTGGGCTGAGGCGCACATGTCCCGGATCAGCGGCGCAGCGTTACCGGACGATGCTTCGCATCGCCTAGGCTGCACCGCGCCCGGGACACGGCAACCTACATCCGTTCCGCCGTCCAGGTGCCCGTGCACAGCGCGCCGCGCCAGGTGCCGGAGCCCGAGGTGCCGCTGAGCCGGCCGAAGCCGACGGCGCGCTTGATGCCGGTGCTCAAGGTGACGTTGATGCTGCCGGCGTCCGCCACGCGGCCCGATGCCGTCACCGCGGCGCTGGTCGATGCGATCTGCCCATTGTTGATACCGATCGCGACGGTGGCGCCGTTGCCGCAGGTCTCGCTCGAGGACGAGATCCGCACGTTCCAGGCGCCGTCGAAGCTGGTCGATGCTGCATTTGCCTGTCCGCAGAGCAGGGCGGCGGCCCAGATCGCGGCAAAGATACCCTTGCAAAGACGTCGCATGACACGCCCCATTGGCTGAACCTGCGGGGCATCGTGTCACGACATGGGGCGGACCGATGTGAGGGGTGTCACGGATGCGGTCGGACGGTCCAACGCGATCGTGTCGGAGCGCTGCCGCATCAGCCAGGCAGAGCCGTGAACGGGGGCGTTAGTGCCATCACCTCGCTTTCGCGGTGCGATCGATCACGCGCGCCAGCGAGACGGCGGAGTTTGTATCGACCAGCGGGGCCTTGCCGACTGTCTTTCGCAATGCGAACGCCTCGGACGCAAAAAGCTTGTCCGGATCATCAGGGGCGTCCTTGATGCCGGTAAGCAGGCGGATCTGCATGCCCTTCAGGAGCTCCGTCACGGCCGGTTTGGCGATTGTCTTGTCGTTGGGGTCGGCCAGGAGTGCCTCTTCCCAGCCGCGGTGAGCATTCTTGGGTGTCACTCGCTCCACAAGCTTATCGTAGCTGGTCTGGTAGGCGCCGATGGCCACGAGGCGATCGTTTTCGGCGAGCTCAGGCGAAGTGATCACCTCGGAGCGCAGAGTCAGCATCTGCTCGTCCGCATGCTCCAGCTCCCGCTTCATGATGCTGCTTGCAACACCCTGCCAGTGTCGGTGAAATCCGAGCTGCGTGAGAGGGTTGATCGTATCAGGTCCCTCGGGCAGCAGGCTGGCCGTGAACTCTATGGCCAGAAGGCAATAGTCCAGGCCAGACACGCGCTGGCCGTCCAGCAGCAATTTGTCGTCCGTCACCACCAGTCGCTTGGCAACCGCTTCGTCCAGGTCGGGGCCGGCAACCAGGAGATAGCCGCTGCGGGCGAGCGCATTGCCGTCGGCATAGGAGAACAAGGGCGTGACGATGTTGAGTCCGAACAGGCCCGCGACCCGGTCGTAGATCTTTTCAGCCACGCGCAACCCGTCGGAAACGCCCGGCGCGAGCCCGGTCTGTGTGGTCAGGTCGGCCGCCAGTTGCAGGACCTGTTGCGCGACGTCGTGAAACGGAAGGCGGAACAGCCCGACGAACAGGGACAAATTGTCCTGCTTCATGGGCGCGCGCCTGACGGCGTAGATATTCTTGAAGTCGACATACCCCGGAGCGGCACCGGCGGCCTTCAGCTGAGCTGCGATCTCATCATTGCTCAGGATCGTGGGTCGGCGCTGACGTCCGTCGCCGAAGCTGAACTCGGTGAGCACGACGCCGAGCGGAAGGAACGAGCTGAAAAACTTGCCGCCCTCGCGCAAGCCCATTTCGACCATGCGCACGCCGAAATAGCTCGCTTCGGGCTGGAAGGTCTGTCCCGCGGTCATCGCGTTGCCACCGCTCGACGCGACGTAACCGACATAGGGGCGCCGCAACTCGCGGCTCGCCCAGTGTTCCACGACGTTCTTGAGTGTGGCCCAGACTGTCATGACATCCTTCCACTCCAAGCAGCTCAGTGGTTGCTCACTGGCAGCGAGCTGCCCAATCGGTCGACTGCGCCAGCAAGATCGGTGAGAGCCAGATCGGACTTTCTTCGTCGTAGTTCAGGCTTTCCCACGATGCGCGACAGGCTTTGCGGAACGCGACGCAAACGGACCGCGTCTTGTGGAGTTCGTCATAGAACTCTCTGGCGAACTGCGGCGCGCGTTCGTCCTCGACATTCCATCGGAAGCCCAAGGCGTAGGGGATTCCGTTCATCACCAGTTGCTGAACGCAGCCCTTCGAGATGCCACGGCAGGCCGAGAGGTAGACCAGTGTTGTCGTTGAAAGCCCGTCGGATGCCGCCACCCTGTCGAGCTTCAGGCCGACCGCTTGCTGCGGTTGCAGTCCGGGAAGGACGAGGGTTGCGGTTTTCTGGCCATCGCTCCAGGCGTGACCGGCGTAGTGGAGAATGGTCGGCCGGAATGCGTCGAGCTGCTTCAGCAGATAGGGGGCGGCCTCGCCCGGAGGGGCGTCCGACAAGTTGACGACCTTCAAATCGAAACAGCCCGCGGCACCCAGCTCTGTCACGTGCTTCAGTTCGGTATCGATATTGCCAAGCTTGTCGAATTTCTTGCCATCGCAGATCGCGCTGTCGAGCTTCAGATCGGGATGTTCGCCGATCTGAGAACGAACGAACATCAATTTTGCGCCCGGTTTGATCCGCGCCCGCTCACTGGCCCTTCCGCGGACAAAGGATGGAATGCGCCGGACGATCGGCGCATAGAGCAGCACGAATGGCCCATTTTCCTCCGAGAGATAACGTACACTCGCCTCGAAGGGCACCGGATAAAAGCCGGCATCGCTGATGACGAACCGAAACGACAGTCCCACCAGCCCGCCCGCGGACTTCTCGATCTGCGAGAACAGATGTTCGCCGATCGCTTTGACAACGAAGCTCTTGAACAAGCGTGTTCCGATGTCCCGCGTTTGGCCGAGCCAGTTGTTCAGCGGCATCTCATCGCGCGCATAAGTCTGAGCGGCAGATTTGAGGTCATCGAGATCGCTGATGGTGTTCCAGCGAAGCATAGGAGAACCGTCTTCACCCGTTCCGAGCCGGCATTCCACCTTGGCGCTATGGATTTCGATCTCGATCACGCGGAACGCGCCCGGAATCGCATCCGTCTCGTCGGGATGCCCGGTGAGCATCGCAATGAACGGGCGCAAGATCCGATGCCGGTGCAGCTGCAGCGCGTCCATCGGCAGGATCAACGCATTGCCTGCTGCTCGGCACTCTTCCTCCAGGTCCGCGCAGGTTCCGAACGAAGGTGCGATGACCAGCACGGAGGTGTGGGGGTCCTGGGCCAGGACCACGGTGTTGAGCACGTGCTTTGCGCCAAGGGTCGTGCGTGTGTCGAATACGGCGCTGGGGTCAGTCGGCAACCGGGCGTCGAGCACGAGCAATTCAGTCTCATTCGCGATGAGCCACTCGCTGGTCTGGTCCGGGGTCATCAGAGGCTTGTCGTACAAGTCCTCCAGGGCCACTCCGGCCGCGAGCAGATGTCCCCGCAGGGTTTCGAACATGCTTGGTTCGGCGGTGGCTATGGCAATCTTTGCTGTCATACCGGTGCCTCCTGCGCGCACAATGGCAGGTTGAACTCGAATCCCGCGCCGTCCAGCTCGATCAGATCGCCGTCGTGCTGTTCGGCAGCCTTGCGAATAGCCTCGACCGCGACGCTGGCCATCTGCCGTGCTCGGTGCTGGCTCTGCTCGATCGGGTCCGCCGCCGACGGTGCCAGAGCGTCGGTAATCGTCGCGGGCAGGCGCATGGACACCGAGAGGCGATGCGGCGGCCGTTCCGCGATCGTCACGGTCAACCTGTCGTTCGGCGTGATGCGCAACAACAGCAGAGAGCTGAGGGCGGAGCGAAATGCAAAGCTCAACCTCTTCGTCCATCCCTTGACCAACACCGGATGACGCATCGCAATCTGGTCGACGAGGTCGATCGCGGCACGATCCTCGACGGGAAGGCCTTCGACCTCGTGATAAAGCACTTCCAATACGTCGAATTTCTCGGGCGCCTCCTGCGGCGTCTGCTGAACGGTCAGACGATCGGACAGACGTTCGAAAGTCAGGTCGGCCCTCAGCAGGTGGTTGGCGGCCTGCTCGAGCAGCTCGGCGCAATTTCTCATGAGCTCTGGTTTGCTCAGGAGCGATGCGGCGCCGCGCAGCAGGCCGTCGGCCATCAACAGTGGGGCGCGGGTCTCGCGTGCAACGGCCGTGACGGTCTCTTCCAGATATCCCCAGTCGCTCTCCCGGCTTTGGTCCGCAAGGCTGGTAAACAGCCAGAGTTGATGACCATAATCGTCATTCAACGGCTCGCGATTTGCGAGAGTCGTCAGCTCGGTGCGCGGTGCGTCGCCGATCGTCAGGTGGATGTGAAGACGGTGCTGGATCCCGCATTCCGACAGTTGCACGGAATCTTCGCTCCGGGCGCCAAATGACGAGAGCTTCTTGTCACGCGCCTGGCCGAAGATGTTCTCGGCTGCTCCATTCATGTGGCAGATCGTCCCAACGGCGTCCACGATGACGGCCGCCTGCTCGATTCTATCCATGAGCGCGTGCTCGATCGCTTCGTGCCAGCGAGCCGCAAAGATCTGTTCGCAGTCGGCGGCGAGGCCACTTGCCGCGTCCTGATCAGGCCCACGGAACGCGTTGAACTCCGATGATTCCATGTCCAGGATCAGTTCGATCTTGCCATTCACGAACAGGGGGACGGTCATGGCGGATCGCTGATCGGGTGCGGTTTTGATGAAGCCGTAGTTCCGCTCGGTATCGCCGATGTCTGGAACAACCAGAATGTTCCCCTTGGCCAGGCAGCTGCCGAGCATGCCGCTGGACAGCTCCTGGGTGTACTCGGCCCTGCGGTCAGGAGCTTTCACGAGCAGGTTTCGGTCGTTCTTGACGTGCTCGGCGACCAGCACGAACTTGCTGCGGCGGCGATCGACCCGGAACACGCCGACATACTCCCAGCCCAGGCATTTCGTGGTGCCTGTGGCCAGCAGCTCGGCGATGGCGCGTGCGCTCGCTGCCTTGTTCAAATCGTCCTTGAGTTTGCGCAAGGCGCGCGCCTGGGCGTGTTCCATGGCGGCGTCTGCGGCCTGCAAAATCTCCTCGACGCCGAGATTTTGCAGCGTGCGCAGGTCCGAGGCCGTGTATTTGTGCTTGCGGGACAGCAGAGCCAGAGAGCTTCCAAACCGGCCTCCGGCTTTGCGGATCGGCAATACGATCATCGACTCGAATTCGTCGGCGATGATGGCCTTGCTCACCGGGTTGTCCATTTCCTCCGGATTGAGGCGCTCGACGAACGCGGCCAAATTGTTGTCCCACGTCTTGCCCTGCTCGAGCCAATCGATCACGCCGGGCGGCACCTTGAACCAACGCGTGCTCCACTCCCAGCTGGGTCTGGGAAAGACGGTGACCGCTCGCCAATAATCGCTGAGATCGTTGTAGACCCCGAACGTGCTCATTTCGAACGGGATGACTTTGCCGATGGCCTGAAGCGTTGCCTCGATGATCTCTTGCGGATCATCGTGCTCGGCTAGAATCGTCTTGAGCTCACGACGGGCGCGATCTTCGGCAAGAGGAGCGAACAGCACCAATAACCCGGCCGAGCTGTTCGGTGCTTCCATGTAGGGCGTTCCGCTAACCCTTGCCAGAACGGAACGACCGTCTTTCGGGCGGAGCCTGACGAAGCTCGAGAAGCCCGTCTGCTTGGTGATCCATTCGGCGAACGGGTCCGTCGCTCCCTCGTCCTCGGGTCCGAATACGATGGAGAGCGACATCTCTTTGAGTTCCGGTTCCGAGAAGCCCAGAACCTGCACCGCGCGCTCGTTCGCGAACCGGATCTTGCCTGTCAAGTCGGTGCGGAGCACGCCATCCTGCAAGGCATCGAGGCGGCTCTGTTCAGCGCTCTGGTCAAGCAGGAGGGCGTAATTGCCCGGCTTTCCATCCTCGTCGCGCAACGGGCCAATCTCGACTCTGACCTGACGAACCGTTTCGTCGGTCTGGATGTCTGCGCGCAAACTCGTGTTGTGATTTGCCCGGAGGGCCATGCACACATCGGCTGCACGGGGTCCGAACAATCCGGAGAAAGCAGCGCCGCGCCTGCCGGGAATGAGCTTGTCGAATGCCGCATTCGAATAGACGATGCGGCCGTCGTTCGCCAGTTCGACGAAAGGAATCTCGCTGTAATGTGCGGCTTCATCGAGCGCGTCATACCGATCCGACAATACGCTCAGCATGGTATTTTGCGATTGCAGGATTTTGCCGACGGTCTGAGCGTCGAAACCGAACTCCGAAACCAGCATCCGCGCTTGCTCGTTGACCAGTGGCTGCAGCGCGGTCGTCAAACTTGTCTGCCGACTTCGGAGCGCGCCGATCACATGGCGTCGTATGCTTTCCTCCGACATCAACAAGCCGGGGCCCCAGTCACCTGAGACTAGCGATGGCGTCGCACGGAGTTCCTCCATAACAACCTCGCTCGCTACGCAACTATCGGCGCCGAAAGAAGATCGGCAGATGACTTTTTCAGTTTACTCAATCTCGGCGAAACGGTGCCGACTGCGCGGTAAACAGGTCGCAAAGGGTCTGGCGATCAATCCAGACTAGAAGCAACTTCGGCGGGCAGAGTATGAAATGGTTCACAATGGGGGCATTTTGAATCGAGCGGTCCTACGACACGAGGCCCCGGCTCGCATGGGCGGGGATAGCGACGACTATCCCGGCCAGTCGGATCATAGATTGCAGGCTGTGTGACGAAAACGTCAGCCTACCTGCGCCAGGTTGGCTCACGTGCAATCAGCGAGCGCCGCTCAATTCACCCGCGTCCAGGTCTGGCCGCCGCAGAACATGCCGCCGAAGGCGCAGCCCTGCACGCGCAGGCGGTCGGTGCCCTTCATCGCGATCGTCGAATCGTAGGTCGAGCCGGAGTTCGGATCGAGGATGCGGCCGGACCATTTCTGGTCCTTGCTGGGCTTCATGTTGATCAGAACCTGCTCGCCATTCTGGTTCGATTTGGAATCAACCGAGTAGCCGCAGAGATTGCTGCCGCATTGCTCGATGCGGACCTTGCCTTCCTTTTCCTCGGTGAGCCAGACGCCGAGCGGCGAACTGAGGTCGCGTGTGGCCGCGGCTGCCGGGGCCGGCGTGGCTGCGGCCGCCTGGACGGGAGCGGCGGCAGGCGCCGGAGCGGGCGGCGGAGGCGGCGCCGATGGCGCAGTAGCGACGGTCGGAGCGGGCGGTGGCGCCACGGTGGGCGCTGCCTGCTGCTCAGCGGGCGTAGGGGCCGGGGGCGGCGCAGGCGGCGGCAGCACGGCCGTATCAGCCGGCGCGTTGGTGGCGGTCGTGGTCGGCGGAGGCGCCGGCGGTGGTGGCGCAGGAGGCGGCGCCACGGCCGCAGCAGCCGCGGGCGCCTGCACGGCTGCGGGCGGGGCGGTGGGAGCGGGAGCTGGAGCGGCTGGTGCCTGCGGATCGACCGTGGCCTGCTGCGGCGCCTGGTCGTTCTTCTTGGCCTTCTTGGCCTTGGCCTGGCCGGTGTTGTCGTACACGCCGGGAATCTGCACCGTGCCGCGGTCCGGATCGATCCGGATGGTGCGTCCGCCATATTCGAAAGTGTACTGTGCTTGAGCAGCTGTACTCGCCAACAGGAATGCGGCCGCGGCCAACAGCTTCCTCATTTCCATCTCCTGAGCAGATAGTCCCGGACCGACGCTTACGCCTCGGTTCGTTCTTCAAAAGTGATCCAGATCACTGTCCTCGGTATAAGTCGTGCGCGTGCCGACCTTGGTTCAATAACGCCGAACTCTGCCCGGAGTTGGGCAGGGCGGCCCCGCTCCAATTTGGCGCGCCTGAGCGGCGAATTCAGCGCGCCGCGTCTACCTCCGCGGACAACCCGCATTGGCGGCCTGGTGGGCGCGGGCAAGCGCTGCGTCGTTCGCCTTATCGGCATGAACATCGACCGAACCAACGAGGCAGGCCTTTGTGCCATCGATCGCGAACACGGAGAGCTCCTGGAGCTCCTTCTCATCCTCGCCGACCTGTCGCCAGGTGCGGATCACCGCGGCCCTTGGCACGCCGGCTCGCATGATCCATTGCACCTTTTCGCCGAACGACTTTCCGGCGCCGCGCCATTGCGCGGTCGGCCCCGACACCTTCACGATTGCGCTCCGAGGCGCAATCGTGACCGATACGATGTTGCCTTCGTCGGCAAAGCTCACCACGTAACCGGCCGGACCCGGGCAGGTCCACAGGCCGAGTTCATTTGTCGACTCGTCCTTGCAGGCCGGCCCTGTCGCGGGCGTGAACTTCGTCTTCGCGACCGCACCGTGGACCCCGCCGATCCCGAGCGCGATTGCGATTGCCAATTCCCGTCGCATTGCTAGTCGAACCACGCTGCATAGATCTTCTTGTAGCTGCCGTCTTCCATCGAGATATGCAGCCATTGGTCGACGAAGGCCTTCAGCGCCATGTCGCGCTGGAGCCAATAGGCCTTCTCGGAGAAGTCGAACGGCTTTTCGGGATGCACCGCGCAGAGCACGCCAGCGTGCTGCTTCTGCTGGTAGCGCGTCTCGGAGGCGTCCGTCATCATCAGATCGGCGTTGCCCTTGGCGATCTCGTCGAAGATCACGGTATTGTCGGAGAAGACGGTGATCTCGGCGTCCTTGATGTTGGCACGCGCAAAGCGCTCGTTGGTGCCGCCGGGATTGACGATCACGCGGGTGCCCTTCTTGTCGATATCAGGGAGCGTCTGGTACTTGCCGACGTCGGCGCAGCGCGCGATCGGCGTCTTGCCTTCGCGCATGATCGGCGTCGAGAAGAAGCCCTTCTTCTGCCGGTCGAACGTGACCGATACGCCGCCCATGGCGATGTCGAACTGGTCGGCCTCGAAATCCTTCATCAGCTTCGGCCAGGCAGTCGGAACGAACTCGACCTTGACCCCGAGCGCCTTGCCGAGCGCCTCCGCCATGTCGACGTCGAAGCCGCTGAATTTTTGCGTCGCCTTGTCCAGATAGGTGAAGGGCTTGTAGTCGCCGGTCATGCCGACGCGCAAGGTGCCGCGCTTGACGATCTCGTCGAGGCGCGAGGGCGCCTGCTGCGCGTGGGCCGAAAGGTTTGCCAGCAACGCCACGGCCGCGGCCGCCAAGATTCGAACAGCCATCCGAACGATCATGTCTTTTCCACCCCTGCGCGAGCTGTCATTGTGCAGCTCTTGAGGGGTGGATTTAGACCAGATGCCAGTCGCTGGCGAGATGGAATTGAAGGGAATCTGGACGTGACGATCTCGATGTACGAGGCCTCTGTCGGCCTCTTCGTCCCGCATTTGCGCAACCTGTCGGGACTGCTCGACAAGGGCGTGGCGTATGCGGAGGCCCGCAAGTTCAATCCGGCCGTTCTGCTCGGGATGCGGCTGGCCCCGAACATGTACGATCTGGCCCAGCAGGTCGGCGAGGCCTGCCGGCATGCCGTGGTCGCCCCGGCCTTGCTGGCGGAGCTCGAGCCGGTGACGCTGCCGGCGCTGGAGCACGATATGGCCGGACTTCAGGCGCGGATCGCAACCTCGATCGAGTTCATCGAAAGCCTGCCGCGTGCGGAGATCGATGCGGCGGCGGAACGGAATGTCTTCTTCAGGCTGAAGAACGGGACCGAGCTGCCCTTCACCGGGCGAGCGCTGCTGCTGACGTTCAGTGTCCCGCAGTTCTTCTTTCACGTCACGACCGCCTACGACCTGCTGCGCCATGCAGGTGTCGAGCTGGTGAAGAAGGATTATTTGGGAAGGAAGTAGTTGCCGAGGCTCGGTGTGCACCTCTCCCTTCGGGAGAGGTGCACGGAGACCTGGGGTCGGAGCGCTAGGATTCGCCCTTGCGCTCGTAGTCGGCGAGCGAGCTGCGGCCGGCGATCTCGCTGCGCAGCTGCTCGAAGCGCCTGTTCGCCTCGTCCTGCTGGACGTCGACGAAATGCACCGCGGCCTCACTCGTCATGGGGCCGCTGACCACGGGCGTGGACTGTTCGCCGATGGTCTCGTGGACGTAATACTGGCCGTCATCGCCGCGATGGACCGTCCATTTCAGCCGGATCGTGACCATCGGGCCGGGGCCGACCTTGCTATAGCCATCGGCGTCGGTGTGCTCCGGCACCAGCGGCTGCTCTTCGACCATTGGATGCTCGTCGACTGACTGATGCTCGTCGACCGACGGATGCTCGTCGACAGCCGAATACTCATCGACGACCTGATGCTCGTCGGGGTCCACGTGCTCGCGCTCTCCGGCAACCACGATCTCCGTCTCGGTCTTGCGAATGACGAGGACGGGCTCGGGGTGCTCCAGGATGCTGGCGATGGTTGCCAGCGCGTGGTCGGTCGGGTCGATCTCTGACAAGGGGTTGATCCTCCAGCTCGGCACGGCCGGCTAGTCCTGTCCCGCTGCCGCCGCGCTTCCGTCACCATTACGCGCGCTTGATTAAGGCTGAGTTGGGGCTCGATCTGCACCAAAATGGGACGCATTCTGGCCTTCCGAAGGCGGGTGGACCAAGCATGATCCGGAAAAGTGCGCAGCGGTTTTCCGAAAAGATCATGCTCAAACAATAACTAAAGCGCGATGACGATTCATCGCGCTTTGTCCATCCGCTTTCGGCTTGTTCAGCCCAGCACGTCCTGATTGATGATGTTCTGCCGGATGGGATCGCCGTCCAGCACACTCAGGATGTTGCGCGCGGTCTGCTCGCTCATGCGGCTGACCGCCTCCACCGTCACGCCGGCGACGTGCGGGGCGATGATGACGTTGGGCAGCGCGAACAGCGCGTTGCTGACCGGCGGCGGCTCCACCTCGAACACGTCGATGCCGGCGCCGGCGAGCTTGCCGGAGACCAGGGCGTCGTACAGCGCGGCTTCCTTCACGATGCCGCCGCGCGCGGTGTTGATGAGATAGGATTTCGGCTTCATCCGGCCGATCCGCGCTGCATCGAACAGACCGAGGGTTTCCGGCGTCTTCGGGCAGTGGATGGTGACGAAATCGGCGTGAGGCAGCGCGGCGTCGAGGTCGGCGACGGGCTCGCAGCCGGCGGCCTTGATCTCGGCGGCTGGCTTGTAGGGATCGTAGACCTGCACGGTCATTTCCATCGCCAGGCACCGCTTGGCGGTACGGCTGCCGATGCGGCCGAAGCCGATGATCAGCACGGTCTTGCCGTACAGATCGAACGGCAGCATGCCGAGCCGGTCGGCCCATTTGCCGTCCTTGACGCAGGCGTGCAACTCGTTCGCGCGCTTGGCCAGCGTCAGCATCATGAACAGCGCCTGCTCGGCGACCGAGGGCGAGTTGGCGCTGCCCGCGACCATCAGCGGCACCTTGCGGCGGGAAAGGGCGGGCACGTCGACGGCGTCGTAGCCGACGCCGATGCGGGTCACGACCTTCATGTCTTTGGATGCCTCGAGCTCGGTCTCGCCGAAGGCGGTGGCGCCGAGCGCCACGCCATGGACCGGCGCATGGCTCTTCAGCAAGGCCTCGAAATCCCTGGCCGAGATCAGGTTCGCAAACTCGACGAGCTCGATATCGTCCCGCTGGGTGAGGAGGGCGCGTGCCCCTTGCGACAAAGTTTGTGTAACGAAAATCTTCTTCTTGTTGGTCGCCATCGTCCCCTGCCTGCGCGAGTTTCTTGGGCCGGCGTCACAACACGACGCCGGTCGCCTCGTTTAGCAGGTGCATGTTATTGAGGTCCATCGCCAAACGCATGGGTGCCCCGTCCTTGGCGCCGGCGTTGGGATCGACGCGGCCGCAGATCGGCGTGCCCTCGAGCCCGAAATAGACCAGGGTCTCCATTCCCATCGGCTCGGTGACGTCGAGCACGGTCTCGAAGGTCTCGACGCCCGGCCCCAGATGCGCATGCGACTCGGTGAGATGCTCGGGCCGCAGGCCGAGCAGCAGCTTGTCGGTGCGCGGCAGCGCGTTGTAGCGCGCCGCGCGGGCCGGCGGCAGCGCGAACGCGATGCGGTCGGTGAGCCGGATCTGGAGCGTGCCGCCGGCGTCCTCGAGCCGGCACGGGATGAAGTTCATGGCGGGCGACCCGATGAAGCCGGCGACGAAGCGCGTGGCCGGCTTGTGGTAGAGCTCGTTCGGGGTGCCGATCTGCTCGATCTTGCCCTTGTTCATCACCACCACACGGTCAGCCAAGGTCATCGCCTCGACCTGGTCGTGGGTGACGTACACGGTCGTGGTGCGGACCTTCTGGTGCACCTTCTTGATCTCGATCCGCATCTGCACGCGCAGCTTGGCGTCGAGATTGGACAGCGGCTCGTCGAACAGGAAGACTTTCGGGTTGCGCACGATGGCCCGGCCCATCGCGACGCGCTGGCGCTGGCCGCCCGAGAGCTGTTTCGGCTTGCGGTCGATCAGGTCGGTGATGTCGAGGAGGCGGGCGGCTTCCGTGACCCGCGCCTTGATCTCGGCCTTGGGATAATGCTTCAGGCGCAGCCCGAACGACATGTTCTCCGCGACCGTCATGTGCGGATAGAGTGCGTAGTTCTGGAACACCATCGCGATGTCGCGGTCTTTCGGCGGCACGTCGTTGACGACGTCGCCGCCGATCATGATGTCGCCGTCGCTGATGTCCTCGAGGCCTGCGATCATCCGCAGCGTCGTCGACTTGCCGCAGCCGGAGGGGCCGACCAGCACGATGAACTCGTGGTCGGCGATATCCAGATCGATGCCGCGCACGGCTTCGACGTCGTCGTAACGCTTAACCACTTTCCGCAAAGCAACGTCAGCCATGAGACATCAACCCTTTGTCGCACCGGCGGTCAGGCCGGCAATGTAGTAGTCCATCAGGAAGGCGTAGATGATCAGCGGCGGCGCCGCGCCGAGCAGCGCGCCGGTCATGATCTGTCCCCAGTTGAAAACGTCGCCCTTGATCAGCGTCGTGGTGATGCCGACCGGCAGCACCAGTTGGTCCACCGAGGTCGTGAACACCAGGGGATAGAGGAACTGCGCCCAGGACACGGTGAACGCGAAGATGGTTGCGGCGATCAGGCCGGGCAGCGCGACGGGGATGAAGATCCGCGTCAGGGTCTGCAGCCAGGAGGCGCCGTCGATCAGCGCGGCCTCGTCCAGCTCCTTCGGGATCGAGGCGAAATAGCCGATCATGATCCAGGTGCAGAACGGCACCGTCAGCGTCGGATAGATGAACAGCAGCACGTACCATCTGTTGAGCAGCGTGATGCCGGTGATGTCCTGGACCATTCCGAGCACCTTGAACAGGGGAATGAACAGAAGACTGTCCGGGATCAAATAGGTGAGGAAGACGCCGGTGGCCAGCGTCGCAGAGCCCCAGAACTTCATCCGGGCCAGCGCAAAGGCGGCAGGGATGCTGATCAGCATCGTGATGATGACGACCACGATCGACACGATCGACGAATTCCAGAAGAAGCGCAGGAACTGGTTCGAGCTCAGGAGCTCGACATAGTTCGACAGCGTCGGATGGAACACCCACCAGGGATTGGTCGCCGCCGATATTTCCGCGCTGCTCTTGAGCGAGGTGATCAGCATGTAGATCGGCGGCGTCAGGAAGAAGATCGCAAACAGCACCAGGAAGAAATAAGACCAGCGCAGCGCCCAGGTGCGGTCGCGGCTCATGCTGCCGTATTTGATCTTGCGGGAGGGGCCGGCCTTGTCGATTGCAAGCGTGCTCATCAGGCTTCATTCCCGCGTTTGTTGACATCGCGCAGGATGAAGATCGCTGCGACGGCGAGGATCGGCACCATGAACAGGGAGACGCAGGCGCCGAGCGGAATATCGCTGCTCTGGATGCCGACCTGGAATGCCCAGGTGGCGAACAGATGCGTCGTATCCAGCGGGCCCCCGGACGTCAGGATGCGCACGATGTCGAAATTGGCGAAGGTCACGATCAGCGAGAACAGCGTCGTGATGGCGATGATGTTGCGCATCATCGGCAGCGTCACGTACCAGATCCGCTGCCACCAATTGGCGCCGTCGATCGCCGCGGCCTCATAGAGCTGTTCGGGCACGGATTTCAGCGCGGCGAGGTACATGATCAGGAAGAACGGCGCGCCGTACCAGACGTTGACCAGGATGACGGAGAAGCGCGCCCAGAAAGTGTCGCCGAGCCAGGGGATCGGACCGACGCCGAAGAAGGACAGCGTGTAGTTGAAGGCGCTGTAGGAGGGATCGAACAGCCACAGCCAGGCCAGCGTGCTCATCGCCGGCGGAATCACCCAGGGCACCAGCAACATGCCGCGCCATTTCCGCTGCTTCTTGCCCGGAATGTTGTGGACGAAATGCGCGACGATGAAACCGATCAGCGCCTTGAAGACCACCGCGGTGATGGCGAAGATGCAGGACTGCCGCACCACCATCCAGAACGTCTCGCGCTTGAACAGGAAGGTGAAGTTGCTGAGGCCGACGAACTTCGTCATCGCCTTGTTCAGCGTCGCGAGGTACACCGAGTAGAAGGCGGGGTAGAGCACGAGCAGGACGATCAGAAGGATCAGCGGAAGCGTCAGGAAGAACGCCACCGTCGATTTCCGTCCGAGCGCGTTGCGCAGGCTTGATCCCTTCCGCGCGCCCCTTGCACGGACGGCGCGACCTTGCTCGACGACGACATCGGCCATCTCAGCTTCCTTGAATCAGCTCTATTGGATCTACTTCTTTGTCCAACCGCGAAGCCGGCCATTGGGGTCGGCTTCCCGGCCATGCGAATTCGATGACGGGATGCAGGCGGCTCACGCAGATGGCGTGAACCGCCCCGCACACCCCACCTAGCTCCGCATGAAGCCTTCGCACTCGCCCTCGGCCCAGGCGAGGGCCTGATCCATGGTCTCGCCGCGTGCAAAACGCAGCGCCATCTTGGTCAGCGTCGCCTGGAAATAGATCTGCTGCGCGATCTTGGGCGGTGCCGGGGACGCCGCGATCGACAGCGTCTGATGCTTGTAGGGATCGGGATAGTGGAAGAGCGTTCCCTTCGGCGGCCCTTCCTCTTCCCATGTCTTGAGCTTGGTCATGTTGGCGTAGGCCGGCAGGTCGTAGCCGCCGCTCACCGCGACGAACTTCTCGATCGACGATGGCGAGGACATGTGAACGAGCAGGCTCTTGGCCGCCTCCTTGTTCTTGCCAAAACTCCAGACACCCCAGAAATAGGGCAGGTACGGTGCAAACCGGCCCTTCGGACCGGACGGGAATCCGTGCGTCCAGCACTGCTCGGCAACCTGCGGCGCATCGCGCTTGGCGACGGCCCAGGCGCTCGGCGGATTGAGGATCATCGCGCCGCGGCCGGAGATCAGCCATTTGTTGTTGGAGGCGTCGTCCCAGGACGGCGCATCCGGCGGCAGGAAGGCGATCAGCTTCTTGTAGAACTCCATGGCCTGGCGTACCTGATCGGTCTTCACCGTAATGTCGCCCTTGGCGTTGACGAGCTCGGCGCCGAACGACTGGAAGATCGCGCCGGCGGTGTCCACGCTGTCGGTGGTCTCGCCGAGACCGATGCCGAACGGAACGCCGGCCTTGTGGCAAGCCTCGGCTGCCTTCAGGAAGGTCTCCATGGTCCAGTTCTCGACCTTGGGCGGGCCGCCGACCGGGTACATCTCCTGCACGTCGATGCCGGCATGCTTCTTCATCAGGTCAATGCGGGAGCAGGGACCCTTGATCTGGCTGCCGGGTGTCGCGGGCACTGCGAGCCATTTGCCGCCCGACTGCCCGAGATATTTGACCGTGCCGTTCACCTCACCGTTCTGCTTGAGAAGCGGCTCCATGACGTCGTTGAGCGGCTCGAGATTCTCGGCATAGGCCTGCGGCCACCAGCTCGGCATCTGCAGGATGTCATGACCAGACTTCGCCTGGGCTTCGGCCGCAGCGGTCAGCTCGATCTTCTTGTTGTTGCTGGTGATGTAGTCGATGGAGACTTCGACCTTCTCCTTCGCGGCCCATTCGTTGACGAGGTCGGTCGAGGCCTTGTTGGCGCCCGGCACCCAATGGTCCCAGAAACCGATCGAGAGTTTGCCGGCGGCGTAAGCGCCCCGGACATAGGGCGCTGTGATCAGCGCCGCGGAGGACATTGCAGTGGCAGCCACAAATTGACGTCGCGTCAGTGTCTTGCGTGACATCTCGTTTCCTCGCCTGGGTGTTTGTTGTTGGAGTTTCCTCTAAGACTTCTTTTCCGAGTTCTTGTTGTTGGATTTTCTTATTGATGCCGTCGGCCCAGGTGAACAATTCACGCAGGCCGCAGCAAATTGGTAGCGCGATCAGATCATGATTGACCGCGTCTGTCGAGAAAGCCGAACGGCTCGCGCCTAGAACTAACGTTGCGTCCTCGAACGCGGCAGCGCCGTGCCGGTGGTGAGCTGCGATCGCTTGTTTTGCGACGCACACGTCGCGAGAGCCGGCCTGGAACGATCCGTGCGCAATTACGCCGCAGTTTCGAATAAGCCTGCATAACCGCTTCGCGCGAAAGACTTTTCGGGCGTGGACAGCATTCGGCCGCGTCTGGACCGCGAAGCGGCGGAAACGATAGAGTTGCAGCTGGCGGGTGACTCCGCCCCAACACGCCAGTCAGATCGACGATGGAGACGAGAATGATCAACCCGGCGCCGTCTGCGCGGCTTCACATGCGGCGATGGTTCGCACTGGGGGCCGTGCTTACGCTGCTGCTCGGTGCGGCCGCAGTGGCCCAAGCTCAAGGCCTGGTCAAAGGCGTTCAGGACGGCGCGGCGGCCGGAAACAAGGCGGCAGGTCCCGTCGGTGGCGTGCTCGGCGGTGCAATCGGCGGCGTGGTCGGCGTTTTCACCGGCGTGCTCGGCGTCGGCAATAACAACGGCAATCAGGCCCCGGCCGCCAGGGATGCAGGCAAGGATGCCAAGCAGCAGGGCGCGGCCAAGGACAAGGATGCCAAGGACAAGGATGCAAAGGGCGCCAAAGCAGGCAAGGGCGCCAAGGCGAGCAAGGAGGCCAAGAACGCACCGCAGGGCAAGGACAATAAGGATGTCACCGTCCTCACCCAGACCGGCGCGCCGCAGCAGACCGCCGAGCAGATCGTCGCCAACAGCGATTCCTATATCGAGCGGATCAAGACTCAGCTGAATCTTACGGCTGATCAGGAGAAGCACTGGTACGGCTTCTCGAGCGCAATGCACTACCTTGGGCATAATGGTGCAGAGCGGCTCAACTTGCGGGTTGCGCGCGCCAAGCGGGATCCGCCCGACGACATTATCGAGCAGATGCGAAACGAGGCGCAGTTCCTGATCGACCGCGCCGCCGACCAGCGCAATGTCGCCGACGCCGCCGAGCCGCTTTTTTCGAGCCTCGATGACAAGCAGAAGCAGGTCTTCATTCAGGAGATGGTGCGGCTGAGCCACGAGCGCGGATTGGATTGATCAAGTTGAATCGGATCGGGCGCGTCTGAATTAACGGAGCCGGCCACGAATTCGTGAATCCTCTCCAAAGTTGAGGTATGATTATCTTCGCAAGCTGACTGCGGGGTTGATATGGCGGACGGACTCTCCGTTTTCCTGGTCGAAGACGAGGCGTTGATCCGGATGATGATCGCGGACATGGTGACGGAACTCGGCCACCACGTCGTTGCGGAAGCGGACAATGTCCGGGACGCCAGCGCGTTCGCCATGACCGCGCAATACGATATGGCCATCCTCGACATCAACCTGATGGGCGTCTACGTCGATCCCGTCGCCGACCTGATCGAACGTCGCGGAAAGCCGTTCATGTTCGCCACGGGGTACGGTCCGGAATTGCTGCCGTCCTTGCTCAGACGCAGGCCGATCCTGCGCAAGCCGATCGCTATGGATCAGCTCAAGGCGATGATCGATTCCATGTTTCCGGGAGCCCCGGCCAAAGCGCCGCACTGAGTGAAGGCGAAGGCGCCGCACTCGTGACGGCGAAGACGCCGCACTGAGATAGCCCAACGAAAATGGCCGCCCGGCAGGGGCGGCCATTTGGCTGCAGGATTTGTCGTGGTCTCAGATCAGGCCGGCGCCGAGGTCGATGCCGTACGCCATCAGGCCGAACGAGGCGACCAGGCCCGTGCAGCAGAACAGCAAGATGGTCTTGAAGGACGAATCGGCGAAACGCGTTTCGACGACGGCCGGCATCGCGGCGATCGAAATCATGCTCATGTCATTGCCCCCTTGTTGACCCTGAATTGCATCAGGTGAGGGAACGCTAGGGCAAAAAGCTTGACGTCAGATTGGGGGACATCCTTAACGGAGTCCCAATCGGATTCCGCAATTCTCCGGCGCTGCGGGCCGGATTGCAAGTCTCAGTTGCGGCCGTTCTTCAGCACCCTGGCAATGGTGTGGGCCGTCATGGCCGCGCGGTCGGAAGCGCGCTGGGCGGCCAGCCGGTCTCGGGCCTTTTCCTCGATCAGAAGGTCGATCAGCGCCAGCCGCTTGTCTTCGTCGTCCGCCTCGCTCAGCAGGCGATGATAGCGGTGGTAGTCGAAACCAAAATCCTGCTTACGCATGTCACGCCCCCGCAACTACGCCACACACAAACACACGGCAGGATTGTTTCTCATCCGGAACACGCAGGCAAGCACGTTCATGTATGGAACCGCGCGTGCGCGGCAATCAGCTGTGCATTAATGGAACCGTGACCAGGAAGGACGACCGAACTTCAGTTTGGATTTGAGTCGGCGAACATCTTCAGGCCGACGAAGCTCGCGTCTGGCTTCGCCACGAGCTTGGTCGGGATGTTGCGCAGATAGTCCTGGAAGCGCCCCTTGGCTTCGAAGCGCGCCCGGAACGCAGAGGCGAGAAGGAACTCGGGGAAACGCGGCACGATTCCGCCGGCGACATAGACACCGCCGCGGGCACCGAACGTCACCGCAAGATTGCCGGCGACCGAGCCAAGGATGGCGCAAAACATCTCCAGCGTTGCGCGGCTGACGGGACAGGTGCCTTCCATCGCGGCCTTGGTGATGGCGGCAGCATCGCGATGCGGCACCTGGGCGCGGTCAACCTCAGCCAAGGCCTCGTAGAGGTTTTGCAGCCCGGAACCCGAGAGCGCGCCGCGTTCGATGGAGACGTGGCCAAGGCGGCGGCGCAAGCACGCAATCACACGTTCCTCGCGCTCGTTCTCCGCCGGCAGGGTCGCATGTCCTGCTTCGGTGACGACGGCGAGGCGCGCGCCATGGCGCTCGACCAGACAGGAGACGCCAAAGCCGGTTCCGGGGCCAACCACCAGCAACGGCTCTCCGGCGAGGCCATTTTGTCCGCCGAGCGGGATCAGATCCGCAGGCTGCAAGGCGGGCAGGGACCAGGCCACCACCTCGAAATCGTTGAGCACATGGACGCTGTCGAAGCCAAGAGCCGGCTGCAACTCGTTGCCGTCGATGACCCAGGGACTGTTGGTCATGATGCAGCGGTTGTTGGTGACGGGGCCCGCCACGGCCAGCACGGCTCTTTGCGGCTGCTCGCCCTCTGATCGGCGCGTCAGCACGTCCGCGATGGCTTCCCGGACGGTCGGGAAGTCGGCGACCTTCACATAATCGATCGGTCCGGTCTGGTCGCCGCTGCCTAAGTCGCCGTGGCCCAATTCGCTCCGGATCAGCGCGAAGCGCGCATTGGTGCCGCCGATATCGGCGAGAAGTATCTGTCCTGTCTTGCCGATATTCATGACTTCGTGGCCGCCGCCGCCTTGCGGCACGACAACCCTGTCCTCCAGTCCTTCGACCCGGTCCGCGCAGTCACGGACAGTGCGAGAATCCGCCCTTGGGTGCGCCTAGTCAACACGGACGAGGCCAAACCGTTGCATCATGGCGGCCGTCTGGCGACCAATTCGCACGGCGCGGGCGGTTGCGAAGCTGCGCGGGAAGGCCGACACTCAGGGGACTTGTCCGGTGCCGGCGCGCCGGGCACATCGAATGAGACCGGCGATGAAGATTTCCGACCGCGACGTGCTGCTGGCGATCGACGTGCAGAACGATTTCTGCACCGGCGGGGCGCTTGCCGTTCCCGGCGGCGAAAAGGTCGTCCCTGCCATCAACCGAATCGCCCAAAAATTCGCCAATGTGGTACTGACCCAGGACTGGCATCCGCGCGACCACGTCTCGTTCGCGCCGAACCATGCGGGCAAGCAGCCGTTCCAGACCATCGAGCTCGACTACGGCACTCAGGTGCTCTGGCCGGCGCACTGCGTGCAGGGTACCTCCGGGGCGGAGTTCCATCGCGATCTCGACGTCGTCAGGGCGAGCCTCGTGGTGCGCAAGGGCTTTCGCCGAGGCATCGATTCTTATTCGGCGCTGTTCGAGAACGACAAGCGGACGCCGACGGGCCTGCTTGGATATTTGCGCGAACGCGAGCTGAAGACCGTGTTCGTCGTCGGCCTCGCGCTCGATTTCTGTGTCCGCTTCTCGGCGGAGGATGCCCGCAAGGCAGGGTTCGAGGTCGCCGTCATCGAGGACGCCTGCCGTGGCATCGATCTCGACGGCTCGGTCGCTGCGGCCCATCGGAGTTTTCGCGACCTCGGCATCTCCATCGTGAGCCTCGAGGCGTTCCTGTGACGATCGTGAGATGGCCATGTTGAAGCAGACCGGCAAACAGAGCGGCGCACAGGGGCCTGCCCCAGACGACCCGCTGCTGTGGCCGTTTGCAGCGGCGCGCCTTGCGATGGACAGCTGCTTCTGGTGGCTGGAGCGCGGCCCCGCGGAGCAGGGCGACAGCACTCTGCCCTGGACGACGCCGAGCACCGTCGCGCTCGAGCTCGCGACCATGCGCCTGCGCGATTGCTCGCAGACGCGGTCCGGCCAGCCGGCGCTGGTCTGCGCGCCCTATGCGCTGCATCGGGCCCTGATCGCCGATTTCGCACCCGGCCACAGTGTCGTGCAGTCGCTGCAAACCGGCGGCATCGACCGGGTCTATCTCACCGATTGGCGGTCGGCGACGCCGGACATGCGCTATCTCTCGATCGACAGCTATCTCGGCGATCTCAACGTCGCCATCGACGAGATCGGCGCGCCGGTCGATCTGGTCGGCTTGTGCCAGGGCGGCTGGCTGTCGCTGCTTTATGCGTCGCGCTTTCCGGCCAAGGTGCGGCGGCTGGTGCTGGTCGGCGCTCCCGTGGATCTGTCGATCGAGTCCTCGTTGTGCCGGCTCACCCGCAACGCGCCCGAGATGGTCTACGACCAGCTCGTCGTACGCGGCGGCGGCAATGTCCGCGGCGAGGAGATGCTGCGCTTCTGGTCCAAGGCGCCGAACCGCGATGATATCGTAACGGCGTTGCAGAGAGACCTGTCGGACGAGGAGGGCGCGGCGCTGCTCGCGCGGTTCGACCGCTGGAACGCCGAGACGCTCGATCTGCCGGGCAAATATTATCTGGAGATCGTCAACCGGATTTTCCGGGAGAACCAGATCGCTAGCTGCAGTTTCGTCGCTCTTGGTCGCACGGTCGATCCGAGGGACGTCAAGGCGCCGGTCTTCCTGCTGGCCGGGCTCGACGACGAGGTCGTGCCGGCTGCGCAGGCGCTTGCCACTGCGGGTCTCCTCGGCACGGCGCCGGCCTTCATTGCGGCGGCTTCCGAGCCGAGCAATCACCTCGGCCTGTTCATGGGCGCGCGCACCCACGCGCATGCCTGGCCACGGATCGCCGCCTGGCTGCGCGACGATCTGTCCGGCGTGCTGGCCCGCAGCGCCTGAGCTCGCCAAGGTACCGGGCAGACCATGGCGCTTGGCAGACGGCGCCGGGCAGACCGCGGCGCAAATCCGTTATGCATGACGGCGGATGGCCTGCACGGGACCCGGTTGATGGGCTACATAGGGACTGGAGCTGACGGCTGCGGCAGCGAAGAGATTAAGGGTACTGCGCTCGATGACTTTCCACTCGATCTACGCCCACGGATTTGCGCGCGTGGCGGCCTGTGTCACCACGTCCCATGTCGCCGATCCCTCGGCCAACGCAAAGGCCGTGCTGGCGGCGGCCAATGCCTGCCATGAGCAGTCGGTGGCGGTCGCGGTGTTTCCCGAGCTGTGCCTGTCCGGCTATGCGATCGAAGACCTCGTCAAGCAGGATCCGCTGCTCGATGCGGTCGAGCGCGGCCTCGTAGGCCTCCTCGAGGCCTCCGCGGGACTGATGACGGTCCTGATCGTCGGAGCGCCGCTACGCTTTGGTCATCGCATCTACAATTGTGCCGTCGTCATTCACCGCGGCAACATCCTCGGCGTGGTGCCGAAGACCTACCTGCCGACCTACCGCGAATTCTACGAAGGCCGGCATTTCGCCTCCGGCGCCGGCATCGCCGGGGAGACGATCGCGTTCGGCGGGCTGCATGCGCCGTTCGGCGTCGACCTCTTGTTTGCGGCCGAGGACGTTCCGGGCCTCACAATCGGCGTCGAGATCTGCGAGGACATGTGGATCCCGGTGACGCCGGCCTCGGAGCTCGCACTTGCCGGCGCGAGCGTGCTGATCAATCTCTCGGGGAGCCCGATCACGATCGGCCGGGCGCGCTCGCGCGCGTTGTTGTGCCAATCGACGTCGGCGCGCTGCCTCGCGGCGTACGTCTATTCGGCTGCCGGGGCAGGGGAATCCACCACTGATCTTTCCTGGGACGGCCAGACCTCGATCTATGAGAACGGCGTGCTGCTGGCCGAGGGCGAGCGGTTCCGCCAAGGCGGCCAGATCACGCTGGCCGACGTCGATCTCGATCTGCTCAGGCAGGAACGTGCCTCGATGGGGACGTTCGACGACAACCGCCGCCAGCGCGAGGCGTTTTTCCGCAAGGTGACATTCGCGCTGAAGCCGCCGGCCGCCGACATCGGCTTCCTGCGCAACGTCGAGCGCTTTCCGTTCGTGCCGAGCGACGAAAGCCTGCTCGAGCAGGATTGCTACGAGGCCTACAACATCCAGGTCGCCGGCCTCGTGCAGCGCATGCGCGCCACCGGCACCAAGCGCGTCGTGATCGGCGTGTCGGGCGGGCTTGATTCCACGCATGCGTTGATCGTCGCCGCCAAGGCGGTCGACTTGCTCGGTCTGCCGCGTGAGAACATCCTGGCCTACACCATGCCCGGTTTTGCCACCGGCAGTGAAAGCAAGACCCATGCATTGGCGCTGATGCAGGCGTTGCAGACGAGTTGGCAGGAGCTCGATATCCGCACCACCGCGACGCAGATGCTGAAGGATATCGGCCATCCCTTCGGCAACGGCCAGAAGGTCTACGATGTCACCTTCGAGAACGTGCAAGCGGGCCTGCGTACGGATTACCTGTTCCGGCTCGCCAACCATCACGGCGGCATCGTCATCGGAACCGGCGATCTCTCCGAGCTCGCGCTCGGCTGGTGCACCTATGGCGTCGGCGACCAGATGGCACATTACAACGTCAATGCCGGCGTGCCGAAGACGCTGATCCAGCATCTGATCCGCTGGGTGATCTCATCGAAGCAGTTCAGCGACGACGTCAACCGGACGCTTGGCTCGATCCTGGTCGCCGAGATCTCGCCCGAGCTGGTGCCGGTCGAGCCCGGCGAGAAGCCGCAGAGCACCGAAGCATCCGTCGGCCCTTACGAGCTGCAGGATTTCAACCTGTTCTACACGCTGCGGTTCGGCATGCGTCCGTCCAAGATCGCCTTCATGGCGCAGCACGCGTGGAACGATGCCGCCAAGGGCGAATGGCCGCCGGCGTTCCCGCGGGACCGGCGCAAGGCCTATGATCTCAAGGACATCCGCCGCTGGCTCGAGGTGTTCCTGCGCCGCTTCTTCGCCTTCAGCCAATTCAAGCGCTCGGCGATGCCGAACGGCCCGAAGGTCTCGGCGGGCGGCTCGTTGTCGCCCCGCGGCGACTGGCGTGCGCCGTCGGATTCGAGCGCGGCGGCATGGCTCGAGGATCTCGAGCGGAACGTGCCGAACTGATCGGGACGGCGGATCGTTGGGGAGATGATCTGATGTCGGCAGGGGATGGAGCGGAAGCGGAGGAGGCCAGGGTCGTCAACGGCCTCTATATCTTCGACATCGAGATGCGCGACGGCAAGCGCGGGCAGGCGAGGGGCGTCGTCGTGCTGTGCGACGGACGCATCATGGGCGGCGACAGCTATTTCTACTACACCGGCACCTACACCTTCCGGAACGGCAAGTGGCGGGGCGATATGATCGTCAATCAGCACACCGAAGCGGTCGGCAGGACGCTTGCGTTCGGAGGCAGGGAGGTCACCTGCGGCTTCTCGGGCGACTACTCGGCCGGCGGCGCCGAGGTCGAAGGCATGGCGCTGGTCGGCAAGACCACCGTGACATTCACGGCCCGCCTCACATTGAAGGACGCGATGTAAGTCCGCTTGATCGGCCCTCGTTCCTGCTCAGGAACCTTCGCACCCACAGAACGTTCGCGTCTGTTGTTGCGAATTGTCGAGGAGAGGGACCATGCGTCAACACTTGATGTTATCGACTGCGGCCGTCGGGCTCATGCTCGCGTCCGGCATTGCCTACGCCCAGGCGCCCGGTGAGCGCAGAGACGAGCCAAAACGGACCGAGGAACCGGCGAAAGGCGCCGCGCCCCAGCGCGGTGGTGCAGCTCAAGAACGGGTTCAAGATCGCGCCCAGGGCGCACAAGAGAAAATGCAGGGAGCCGGCCGCGAGGAGAAGGGCGGCGGCCGCCGTGCAGACGAAGAGAAGGGACGACCGGGCACCGCCGCCGAACGCGGCCAGCCAAATGCGAAGGAGCAGTCACAGGAGTCCCGTGAGCCATCGCGAGATCGCAACCGCGAAGCCGACACGGCGAAACAAGGTCGCGAGACCGGCAAGAGCAGCGCCGAGACGAAGCAGGACAAGTCCGCGCCGCAGAAATCAACGGCCGAGACCGAGAAGTCCAAGACCGGCCCGGCCGGCCAGCAGAACGAGCGGACGGGAGCCGCGGCCAACCAGAAGGAGCAGAACCAGCCTCCGCGCAATGCGGCCGAGCAACAGCCGGCGCAACAGAACAACCGGCCGGCCACCGCGACGGACACGAACCGCGCGGCTCCGACCAACAATGCGCAAACCGCGCCTTCCGGCACGCAGACCAATCAAGCCAATCAGGCCACCCAGACCAACACACAGGTTGGTCAGCAGACCAGCGTGACCACCGAGAAGCAGGTGCGGATGTCTGAAACGGTGAGCCGTGCGCGGTTGGCGCAGCCGGAGCGCAACCTGAACATCTCGATCCGGATCGGCGAGACGATCCCGCCGCGCGTGCGTCTCTACCGGCTGCCGCCCGAGATCGTCACGATCGAGCCCCAATATCGGGATTACGAGTATTTCGCGACCGATGACGACGTCGTCATCGTGGAGCCACGGACGCATCGCATCGTCAGCCAGGTGCCGCGCGATCCGTCGCGAGCCCGCGCGCAGATGGGCGGCGCGGCCTCGTCGAACATGGCAGCCGCCGGAGGCGCGACGAGCAACAGCGTGAACTGTCAGGTCATGCGGCGTGATGCGTCGGGCAATGTCGCCCAGGCAGAGCCGGCAACTGTCGGCTCGACCGCGCGCACGGATTCGCTGAGCGTGACGGTTCAGATGCCGGATGGCAGCTCGTCCGCACCGGTCGCCCTTGGGGCGGCCGCCGGCAATATCGTGGTGGCGACGCAAGGGCAGGGCGACTGCACGGTGACGATCGAGCCGCAGACACGCTGATCGAAAGACGATTCTGAAACGACAACGCGCCGCCCGGTTGCCCCAACCGGACGGCGCGTTGCTGCGTTCAATCTGAAAGTTTCGAGGTCCGGAGTGCCTAGGAGTCCGGACCTCGTCACCTTGCCCCAGCCTTCAATCCCCCGCCTCATGTGGTCCCCCAACCCCATGTAGCGCGATCAGAGGGTGATGCCCGTGGAAGTGGCCGCCGATCGATGCACGCGATGTACGTGACATCGCGATAGGATTCCATTCCGGATCACTACGGGCATAGATACCGCTTGCCATGTGCCCGTTCTGCACCGGTGGTCTGATCGCAGTTGCATGATCCGCAGCAACGCGATCGGCAGAATGTCCACACCTCCTCGGCGCCGCTGAGCCTCGATTTCACGGGCCTGTCATTGAACTGGTCTAGCGCTGCTCCCGTCATCGCTGACGGCGAAGGAGCAAGCCATGTCGAAGCCGGTGCTGGGCGCCGCATTGTCCATCAAATCGATCCCCGCGCATCGCGACTGGCTTCTCGACCGGCAGCGCGATCTCGAAATCCAGGATTTCTTCCGCGCCGATCTCCTCGACAGCGATTGGCGCAGCACCGCCGGCGAGATCAAGCAGATGCTGGCGGGCCATACCGGCCGGCTCGGCATCCACGGCCCGTTCTGGGGCTTCAAGATCGACAGCCACGATCCCATGATCCGCCAGGCCGTGACCAAGCGCCTGCTCCAGGGCCTCGGTGCCGCCGAGTTCCTCGGCGCGACGCAGATGGTGATCCATTCGCCGTTCACGACCTGGGATCACAACAATCTCGATCTCTATCCTGACAATCGCGGCAATCTGGTCGAACGCGTCAAGGCGACGCTCGCCGAGGTGATCGCGCGCGCCGAGACCATCGGCTGCGAGGTTGTCATCGAGAACATCGAGGATAAGGATCCGCGCGACCGCGTCCGTCTCGCCAGGGCGCTCGAAAGTGCCAAGGTCCGCGTCTCGCTCGACACCGGGCATGCCAACTACGCCCACATCTCCACCGGTGCGCCGCCGGTCGACTATTACGTCGAGACCGCCGGCGACATGCTGACCCATGTGCATCTGCAGGACACCGACGGCTTTGCCGACCGGCACTGGGCGCCGGGCGAAGGCAACATCCCCTGGGTCGCCGTGTTCCGCGCGCTGGGACGGCTGACTTCCAATCCGCGGCTGATCCTCGAACTCCGCAACCACGACGACGTCCGCGCCGGCGCAGCCCATCTCGCTGCGCTCGGTGTTGCCGAATAACCGCATCATCTGGGGTTACCGCCATGAGCAAATTCACCCGTCGCACCATCCTGAAGACCGGCGGCGCCGCCGCAAGCACGCTGCTGCTGCCGCGTTTTGCCATCGCGCAGGGCGACAACCGTCCGTCGGTGACGATCGCCGTGCAGAAGGTGACGAATGCGAACGTGCTCGACGTGCTGCGTGAGCAGTCCAATGTCGGCGAGCGCGTGTTCTTCTCCTCGATCTGGGAAGGCCTGATCTCCAAGAACTGGCGCGGCAACCTCGAGGCCGTGCCCGGCCTTGCCACCGAGTGGCGCCGCATCGACGACCAGACCGTCGAAGTGAAGCTGCGTCAGGGCGTCAAGTTCCACAACGGCGACGAGATGACCGCAGAGGACGTCGTCTTCACCTTCAGCCGCGAGCGCATGTTCGGCGAGACCGAGGCCAAGAGCCGCTCGACCATCCAGGCCTTCGAGAAGATCCCGACGCCGCGTCCGGGCAAGGAATTGCCGCCGGACGTGCCGGCCGTTGCCCGCCGCATCTGGCCGGATCTCGTGCGCGTCGACGCCGTCGATAAATACACCGTGCGCTTCTACAACGCGACGCCCGACGTCACGATCGAAGGCCGGCTGTCGCGCTACGGCTCCGACATCATGAACCGCCGCGCCTGGGACGAATCCGCGAGCTATCTCGACTGGGCGCGCAAGCCGGTCACGACCGGTCCCTACAGGGTCGTCGAGCTCAAGCCCGACGTGTCGCTGACCCTCGAAGCGCATGACGAATATTGGGGCGGCCGTCCGCCGCTCAAGCGCATCCGCTTCCTCGAAGTGCCCGAAGTCGCGAGCCGCATCAACGGACTGCTCTCGGGCGAATACCAGTTCGCCTGCGATATCCCGCCGGACCAGATCGCCGGCATCGAGAAGAACGCCGCGTTCGAAGTGCAGGGCGGCACCATCCTCAACCACCGCCTGACCGTGTTCGACAAGAACCACGCCCAGCTCGCCAATCCCTTGGTGCGGCGCGCCTTCACCCACGCGATCGACCGCCAGGCCATCGTTGACAGCCTGTGGGCCGGCCGCACCCGTGTGCCGAAGGGGCTGCAGTGGGAATTCTACGGCGACATGTTCAACGCCGACTGGAGCGTGCCGGCCTACGATCCGAAGCTCGCGCAGGATCTGCTCAAGCAGGCCAATTACAAGGGCGATCCGATTCCGTATCGCCTGCTCAACAATTACTACACCAACCAGGTCGCGACCGCGCAGGTGCTGGTCGAGATGTGGAAGTCGGTCGGCCTCAACGTCCAGATCGAGACCAAGGAGAACTGGTCGCAGATCATGGAGCGCGGGTCGGCCCGTGCCGTGCGCGACTGGTCGAACTCGGCCGCCTTCAACGATCCCGTGTCCTCGCTGGTCGCCCAGCACGGTCCGAACGGCCAGCAACAGCAGATCGGTGAATGGACCAATGTCGAGCTGAACAAGCTCTCGGAGTTCCTGGAAACCTCGACCGACCGTGCCGCCCGCAAGAAGGCGTTTCGCCGCATGCTGGAGATCGCCGAGCGCGAAGACCCCGCCTACACGGTGCTGCACCAGAACGCGACGTTCACGGCCAAACCGAAGTCGATCAAGTGGAAGGCGTCACCGGCGTTCGCGATGGATTTCCGCGCCGGCAATTTCGAGGCCTGAGGTGACGCCGCTGGTCAGCATTGCAGGCCTGAGCGTCGCCTTCAGCGGCGTGCCGGTCCTGCGCGGTGTCGATCTCGCTCTCGGCAAGGGCGAGGCTCTCGGCCTCGTCGGCGAGTCCGGATCGGGCAAGTCGGTGACGTGGCTTGCCGCGCTCGGGCTGCTGCCGCGGCATGCCAAGGTCTCGGGCTCGGTGCGGCTCGACGGACGGGAGATCCTGGGCGCGCCGGCCGCCGAGCTCGACCAGGTCAGGGGCGGGCGCGTCGCCATGATCTTCCAGGATCCGGCGAGCGCCCTCAACCCGGTCTTGACCATCCGCAGGCAGCTCTGCGAAGCGCTGTCGCTGCATCGGGATCTCCAAGGCAACGCCGTGAAGGCGGAAGCGCGGCGGCTGCTCGATCTCGTCGGCATTCCCGATGCGGGCCGGCGATTAGAGGCCTATCCGCACGAATTCTCCGGCGGCCAGGTCCAGCGCATCATGATCGCGATGGCGCTCGCCGGAAATCCGGACCTCCTCATCGCGGATGAGCCGACCACCGCGCTCGATGCCACCATTCAGGCCCAGATCCTGGAGCTGCTTTCGACGGTTCGCCGCGAGCTCGGCATGGCGATGGTGCTGATCAGCCACGATCTCGGCGTCGTCGCGGAGAATTGCGACCGTGTCGCCGTGATGTATGCCGGCCGCATCGTCGAGCAAGCCCCCAGCAATCAGCTATTCGCCGATCCCGTGCATCCCTATGCCCAGGGCCTGATCGGCGCATTGCCGCCACTCGACGGCCCGCGGCGGCGTCTCACCGCCATCCCGGGAACGGTGCCCGATCCCGCGAAAATGCCTGATGGCTGCGCCTTCGCGCCGCGCTGTACGCTGGCGTCCGAGCCGTGTAGCCGTGCCGCGCCGACCCTGGCGCCGATCGCGGACGATCGCGCAGTCGCCTGCATCCGCGCCGAGGCGTCGCGCCGCGCGCTGCTCGGGATCGCCGCCGAATGAGCCCGCCGCTCGTCGAGGTGTCCTCGATCTCCCGCAGTTATTCGATGCGCTCCGGCATGTTCGGCCGCAACACCGCCGTCCATGCAGTCGATGGCGTCTCGCTGACGATCCCCAAAGGCGAGACGCTCGGCCTCGTCGGCGAGTCCGGCTCGGGCAAGTCCACTACCGGACGCATCGTGCTCGGCCTGGAGCCGCCCGATAGCGGCGAGGTGAGATTCGACGGCAAGCCGATGGCTGCGCCGGGCACGGCCGCATGGCGTGCGCAACGCGCCCGCATGCAAATGATCTTCCAGGACCCGCTCGGCGCACTGGACCGGCGCTTGCCGGTCGCCGCGCAAATCCGCGAGCCGCTCGACATTCACGGGCTCGGCACGCCCGACGCGCGCGAGGAGCGCGTCCGCGAATTGCTGCGCGCCGTCGAGCTCACCCCGGCGCATGGCGCGCGTTATCCGGGCGCACTGTCCGGCGGCCAGCGCCAGCGCATCGTGCTGGCGCGGGCGCTCGCCACGAAGCCCGATTTCCTGGTCTGCGACGAGCCGGTCAGCGCGCTCGACGTCTCGATCCAGGCGCAGGTGGTGAACCTGCTTTGCGATCTCCAGGCCCAGCTCTCGCTCACCTTGCTGTTCATCAGCCACGATCTGCGCGTCGTCAGGCAGATCAGCAATGTCGTCGCCGTGATGTATCTCGGCCGCATCGTCGAGATCGGCAGCGCCGACGATCTGTTCGCGCGGCCCGAGCATCCCTATACCCAGGCGCTGGTCTCGGCTTCGCCCGCGCCAGGCCGCCGCAGCGCCGGCCGCATCGTGCTCGCGGGCGATCCGCCAAACCCGGCCGCGCGACCGCAAGGCTGCGCCTTCCATCCGCGCTGCCCGCGCGCGATCGCACGCTGCGCGCGCGAGGTGCCGGCACTCGCGGCCGTCGGCGGCAACAGGCAGGTCGCCTGCCATCTCGTCACCGGCGCCGAGACTCGGGACGCCGCGTGATGGGACACTACTTCGCCATTCGCATTGGACGTGCGGCGCTGACGATCGTGCTCGTCGTCACCTTCGCCTTCGTAGTGCTGCGTCTCTCCGGCGATCCCGCGCTGATGATTTTGGGACCGGAAGCACCGCCCGAGGTGCTCGCGGCGTTCCGCAAGGCCTGGGGCCTCGATGATCCCATCTGGTTTCAGTATCTCGATTACTTCGGTGCCATCGCCAAGGGCGAGCTCGGCCGCTCCATGCGTGACGGCCGACCCGCGATCGAGCTGGTGCTGGAGCGGATTCCGGCGACGCTGGCGCTGACCTTGCCGGCCTTCGCCTTCAAGGTCGCGCTCGGCATTCCCGCCGGCATCTACGCCGCGCTGCATCGGGGCTCCGCGATCGACCGCGCCGTGATGATGACGGCGGTGGCCGGCTTCACCGTGCCGAGCTTCGTGCTGGCGCTGCTGCTGGTACTGGTTTTCGCCGTGCAGCTCGGCTGGCTGCCCTCGGGCGGGCAGGACAGTTGGCGCCACGCGATCCTGCCTATCGCGACGCTCAGCCTCGGCGGTGCCGCGGTGCTGGCACGCTTCACCCGCAGCGCGATGCTGGAGGTGCTGGGTCAGCCCTATATCCGCACCGCGTCGGCCAAGGGCGTGCCGTGGCGCAGGGTGGTGACGTCGCATGCGCTGCCGAACGCGGCGATTCCGACCGTCACCATTCTGGGCTTCATGGTGGGCACGCTGATCGCGGGCGCGGTGGTGGTCGAGAGTGTATTTGCCTGGCCGGGAGTAGGGCGGCTTCTCGTTGTTGCGGTTGCCAATCGCGACCTCGCCGTCGTGCAATGCATCCTGCTTCTTGTGGCGATGACCATGGTCACATCCAACCTCATTGTCGACTTCCTCTACGGCTTCCTTGATCCGCGGTTGCGCGCCAAAGGAGCCCACGCATGACCGACGCGACGCTGAAGGACACCACCGTCCGCCGTCGCATCCGCCTGCCGGCGATCCCAATCTCGGTCGCGCTCGCGGTCGCCTGGATTGTCGCGATGCTGGTCATTGCAGCCTTCGCCGAGAAGATCGCGCCCTACGGCTATACTCAGCTCGATTTGCGCAACCGCTTGGCCGCGCCCGGCAATGCCGCGCATTGGCTCGGCACCGATGAGCTCGGCCGGGACGTGCTGTCGCGGCTGCTTGTCTCCATCCGCATCTCGCTGCTGATTGCCTTCGGCGCAACCGCCATCTCGGCGGTGGTCGGCACCACGCTCGGCTTCCTCGCCGCGCATTTCCGCGGAGCCGTAGAGCAGCTCGTGTTGATGCTGACCGACTTCCAGGCCAGCATGCCCTTCCTGATCATGGCGCTCGCGGTGCTCGCCTTCTTCGGCAATTCGCTGCCGCTGCTGATCGGCCTGATGGGACTATTCGGCTGGGAGCGCTATGCCCGCATCGCGCGGGGCCTTGCCATCTCGGCCAATGCGCAAGGCTACGCCGCCGCGGTCCGCCAGTTAGGCGCGACGCCGCCCCGGATTTACCTCCGGCACATCCTGCCCAACATCGCCTCGACCCTGATCGTCTCGACCACGCTGGTCTTCCCCGAGGTGATCCTGATGGAGTCGGGCCTATCCTTCCTTGGCCTTGGCGTGCAGCCGCCGATGACCAGCCTCGGCAACATGGTCGGTTACGGCCGCGAATATCTGACCCGGGCGCCCTGGATCATGCTGGCGCCCGCGACCACGATCGTGGTCACCACCCTGGCGGTTTCGGTGATCGGGGACTGGCTGCGCGACCGGCTCGATCCGACCCTGCAATAGGGGCCACCCCGTAGCCCGGATTGCGCTGCGCGCTCCATCCGGGCTACCCGCCAACAGAGCCCGCGCCGGGAGCAGGGGAGCCCTGTCCGCCCCAAGTTCCCGTTGCGCGCGTTCCCCGCGTGCGCTATCCGGCCACAAAGGCCTGAGGCGGCACCAGATTTTCCCGCCCGGCCGGCCAAACCGAGGACGGAAACCGCCATGCCAGCCTATCGCTCCCGCACCACCACCCACGGCCGCAACATGGCGGGTGCCCGCGGCCTCTGGCGCGCGACCGGCATGAAGGACGCCGACTTCGGCAAGCCGATCATCGCGGTCGTCAATTCCTTCACTCAATTCGTGCCCGGCCACGTCCATCTCAAGGACCTCGGCCAGCTGGTCGCGCGCGAGATCGAGCAGGCCGGCGGCGTCGCCAAGGAGTTCAACACCATCGCGGTCGACGACGGCATCGCGATGGGCCATGACGGCATGCTCTACAGCCTGCCGTCGCGCGAGCTGATCGCCGACAGCGTCGAGTACATGGCCAACGCGCACTGCGCCGACGGCCTGGTCTGCATCTCCAATTGCGACAAGATCACCCCCGGCATGCTGATGGCCGCGCTGCGGCTCAACATCCCCGTCGTGTTCGTCTCGGGCGGGCCGATGGAGGCCGGCAAGGTCAAGCTGCAGGGCAAGACCAAGGCCGTCGACCTCATCGACGCCATGGTGGCCGCGGCCGATTCCAAGGTCAGCGACGACGACGTCAAGGTGATCGAGCGCTCGGCGTGCCCGACCTGCGGCTCCTGCTCGGGCATGTTCACCGCCAATTCGATGAACTGCCTGACCGAGGCGCTGGGCCTCGCGCTGCCCGGCAACGGCACGGTGGTGGCAACCCATGCCGACCGCAAGCGCCTGTTCGTCGAGGCCGGCCACACCATCGTCGATCTCGTGCGCCGCTATTACGAGCAGGACGACGCATCCGTGCTGCCGCGCAACGTCGCCAACTTCAAGGCGTTCGAGAACGCGATGACGCTCGACATCGCCATGGGCGGCTCGACCAACACCGTGCTGCATCTGCTCGCCGCCGCCCATGAAGGGCAGGTGGAGTTCACCATGAAGGACATCGACCGGCTTTCTCGCCGTGTGCCCGTGCTCTGCAAGGTCGCCCCGTCGGTTGCCGACGTGCATGTCGAGGACGTGCATCGTGCCGGCGGCATCATGGGCATTCTGGGCGAGCTCGACCGCGCCGGCCTGATCGACACCTCAGTCTCGACCGTGCATGCGCCGACCATGAACGACGCGTTGGAGCGCTGGGACATCAAGCGCTCCAAGAGCGAGGCGGTCCGCACCTTCTTCCGCGCTTCGCCCGGCGGCATCCCGACCCAGGTCGCCTTCAGCCAGGAGCGCCGCTACGACGAGCTCGATGCCGATCGCGAGAAGGGCGTGGTGCGTGATCTCGAGCACGCCTTCAGCAAGGATGGCGGCCTCGCCGTGCTCTACGGCAACCTCGCGCAGGACGGCTGCATCGTGAAGACCGCCGGCGTCGATGCCTCGATCCTGAAATTCTCAGGCCCCGCGCGCGTGTTCGAAAGCCAGGATGCGGCCGTTGAAGGCATCCTTGGCGGCAAGGTCGTCGCCGGCGAGATCGTGGTCATCATCTACGAAGGCCCGCGCGGGGGCCCCGGCATGCAGGAGATGCTCTATCCCACGAGCTACCTGAAATCGATGGGCCTCGGCAAAGCCTGCGCGCTCGTCACCGACGGCCGCTTCTCCGGCGGCTCTTCGGGCCTGTCGATCGGCCATCTGTCGCCGGAAGCCGCCGAAGGCGGCAACATCGGCCTGGTGCGCACCGGCGATCGCATCGCCATCGACATCCCGAACCGCAGCATCAGCCTGGAGGTCTCCGACGAGGAGCTCGCCAAGCGCCGCGCCGCGGAAGAGGCGAAGGGTGATGCCGCCTGGCAGCCGGCTGCGCGCAAGCGCAACGTCTCGACCGCGCTGCAGGCCTACGCCGCGCTCACCACCAGCGCCGCGCGCGGTGCCGTGCGCGAGGTCAAGCGTCGTCCGAAATAACGCCTCGACCCGCCACAGACGGGAGTCGATTCCTCCGAAGCGCTCGCGGTCCCCCGCGAGCGCGCAGATGGGTTTTGCAGGACACACAAATGAAGCCGGGACGGGGGGGGTCGCAAAGGAACGGCCCCCGCCTCCTGGGGTGTGGGCTATTGGGGGTGGAGGCGAGAGCCGCTTTGCGAAGTGGGCACCCGACGTGCGGGCTCGCCCGCCAGGCCCTGTGAATTTAGTGTATTTGTGCGCGTTTTGCTATTTAATTTTTATTAATTTTGTTTGTTTTTTTATTTAATCGTGCAATCCTAAGAAAAATAACCCGAAATCCATTTTTCCGAATCCGGCCGGGCGGTCGCCGTATCCTCCGCGACGGTGCGGATGCCAGTAGCGGAGTAAGCCATGAGTCAATCTCCATCGCTCGTGCCGCCCATGACGACAGACCGGGACGTCTACCTCGTGCTCGATGATTTTGGCCGGCGGCTCGGCCGCGCCTGGTGCGAAACTGCCGAGGAGGATGCCAATCGGGCGACCCTGCTCAGACATCTCGTCGAGGGGCAATATCTCCATCCGGCACGTGTCGTGGCCTTCAACACCGCGGAAGGATGGTCACGAGATGCCACCGCAGAAATAGCGGACGAGCTGCGCCGCCGCTTTGTCGAATTCGAAGAAACTGATCCCTCGCTGCTGGAGTTTCTGGAAAGAGCGGCGAGGCACTGATAGCTCGACCTTGACGGAGGCGGATGAGCGCTTTCGCGTTAATGCGCGTGGTCAATGAGTTCTTACCGGTCGGCTGCGATCGGCCGTTCGCATTAAGGATGCCCCGACGAAGTTCGGCAGAGCAGGGTTTTGCGGCGTATACTCCCGCGACCTTCGCAAATCCATTTTGGGCAATTGGGGCACCACCGCAATGTCGCGTACTCTCGCTGTTGTTTTCTCCACCGCCGTCGCCGCGATTTCCATGACGGGCGCAGCCTCCGCCGGCTGCTACAATTGCTACGCACCGCCGCCGTGCCAGACCTGCTATCAGCAGCAATACGTCGCGCCGCAGTACCGCACCGTCGACGAGACCGTGATGGTCTCCCCGGGCTCCGTCGTCGCGCATCGCACGCCCGCGCAGTACCGCACTGTGATGGTGCCGCAGACCGTGATGGTTGCGCCGCCGAGCGTCCAGTACGAGCGCATCCCCCCGCAATACGCCACGCGCCAACGCGTCCAGATGGTCTCGCCAGGGTATTCCTATTACGCCCCGGTGCAGATGGGATGCGCATCCTGCGGGTACTGAGCGAGAGGCAGTCACGAAGGACATTCGCGCGGCGCTCCTCACGGGGCGCCGCGTCTTCTTTTGCGCGGTGTAAAGGGAGCGGATCTTGAACCGGTAAGCCCTTGTTGCCGAGCTACACGTACCAGAGGGCGGCAGTGTTTTGCGCGGAGCTTGAGGCGTCGTCCGAGAGATTCTATCAGGTCAGCGTCAATACCATATGGACTGTGTGAGGTTCGCGGCGTTCTGCGCGTTCGAACCCAAATCTGCCAAGCACCCTGAGCATCGCAGCGTTGTCCGGTAGCACCTCCGCGGTCAGTTCCTTCAGCCTGGCCTCGCGGGCAAGGCTGATCAGGTGGCGCAGCAGCAGTCCGCCGATGCCGCGTCCTTGCCAGGCGTCGATCACCATGAAGGCCGTCTCGGCGCAGCCGGGCCCGGCTGCGACATATCGCGCGCCGCCCACGATGGTGCTCCGACCTGCATTCGCCACGCACGCGACCAGCGCAACATGGTCCTTGAAGTCGACCTCGACGAAAAAGGCGCGCTCCTTCTCGGAGAAATGACGTTTTAGCATGAAGAAGCGGCGCTGGAGGGACTGTGTGCCCACCTCGCCAAGCGCGGCCAGCATGGCGGCCTCGTCATCTGGCCGGAGAGCACGGATCTCCACGGCCGTACCGTCGCGGAGCTGTTCGTTTCGCGCGTAATTTGCTGCATTCGACATGCGTTCGCGTCGCAATTGTTGAGCCGCTACGTGACCACGGCACCCGTCCCATCAGGCCGCCTTCAGTCCTTTGCCGGTTGATTTGGATCAAGCCTGCAGTCCCGGTCCGGCCGCTAGGCTTTCCGCATGGAGCCAATCAGCCGGGCGCGGGCCTCAGACCTTGAAGACACTTCGCCAACTTTTTTCCACCAGCGACGTCGTTCAGCTCGTGATCCGGCTCGGCTTGCTTGCACTGCTGATCCTGTGGACGCTCCTGATCATCCGTCCCTTCGTGCCGATCCTGACCTGGAGCGCGGTACTTGCCGTGGCGTTCTATCCGGTCTTCAACTGGCTCGCGAAATGTCTGGGCGGCCGGCCGCGGACAGCGGCGGTGCTCCTCACCTTCACCATGCTCGGCATCGTCATCGGTCCGGCGGCCTGGCTCGGCCTCAGCGCGGTTGAGGGCGTCAGGGAGCTCGCAGGGCAACTCGGCAGCGGCGATCTCGTGCTGCAGGCGGCGCCGGAGCGGATCAAGGACTGGCCGCTGGTCGGGCCGCAGCTCTACGATCTCTGGAATCAGGCCTACACCAACATCCGCGCGGCCGTGCGCGAGGTTGCGCCATATCTGAAGCCGATTGCCGGCATGATGCTGTCATTCGCAGGCAGCGCCGGCCTTGGCACCCTGCAGTTCCTGATGTCGGTGCTGGTCGCCGGATTTCTCTTTCCATATGGTCCGCAGCTCGTCAGCGCAATCCGCGGTTTCCTGTTCCGCATCGTGCCGGAACAGAGCGAACATTTCCTCGAGCTGGCGGCTGGGACCATCCGGGCGGTGTCGCAGGGCGTCATCGGCGTCGCCATTATCCAGGCGCTGCTCGCCGGCATCGGATTCAAGCTGGCGCTCATCCCGAGCGCGGGGCTGCTCGCCGTCATTGTTCTGCTGCTGTCGATCGTGCAGCTCGGTGCGGGGATCGTCCTCATTCCGGTCGTCATCTGGATCTGGATGGACAAGGACGTCACCACGGCGCTGCTCCTGACCGTATTTCTCGTCATCGTCGGTCTCCTCGACAACATCCTGAAGCCGCTGGTCATGGGACGGGGCCTCTCCACGCCGGCGCTCGTCATCCTGATCGGAGTGATCGGTGGCACGCTCGCGCATGGGATCATCGGTCTGTTCATCGGACCGATCATTCTCTCGGTCGCCTGGGAACTCGCAGCGGCGTGGATCCGCATCGACCGGGCCGTGCCGCCTGCGCAGCTTGTCGCTGACCGTTGACTTAAATCAACGTCTCGGCGATCGCGGCGCCTCTTGAATGCCTTGCACGACGACGAAGGTCGAACATGGCGATTGAAATCTGAAGCTCCCCGATGAAGCCGTGTTCGAGCGCATCGAGTCGTAGTGGGGACAGCTCGATTTCTTGGTTCATTCCATCGCCTTTTCGCCCAAGGAGGCTCTGCACGGGCGCGTCGTTGATGTCGACCGCGACGGCCTTCTGAAGACGATGGACGTGTCTTGCTGGTCATACATGTCGTTCTCAACGATAGTGCAGGGCGATCAGCTCGGCGACGCAGGCGGGCTTCTTGCCGCCCTCGATCTCGATCACGAGATGATAATTCACGCGCAGTCCGTCCGGCGGCACGTCCTCGGCTTCGGCGACCGTGACGCGGCCGCGCAGTCTTGAGCCCGCCGGCACGGGGGCGAGGTACCTGATCCGGTCAGCGCCGTAGTTCAGCGTGTTGCGAAGGCCCTTCAGGCCGATGACAGAGCGGATGAACAGCGGCGCCAGGGCAAGTGACAGCAGGCCATGAGCGATGGTTTTGCCGCCCGGCATCTCCTTGCTGGCACGTTCCTGATCCACATGGATCCATTGTTCGTCGCAGGTCGCCTCGGCGAACTGATTGATGCGTGGCTGGGTGATCTCGATCCAGTCGCTGGCGCCGATCTCGGTGCCGATAGCGGATTTGATCTCGTCGAAGTCGCTGAATATGCGCATGATCGCTCTGCTCAAAGTCTCATTTCCAGGACGCTGTCAGGAATGGCCAGTTCGGCCTCGGTGACGGCCATGACCTCTCCGACACTGATGCCGGGCGCCGTTTCCAAGAGGGTCGCCCTGCCACCAGGGAAGCCGATCACGGCCATGTCGGTCACGACAAGGTGGACGGGCCGCGCCGAGGTCAACGGCAGCGAGCATTTTGCCACGATCTTCGACTTACCCTTGGCCGCGTGCTGCATGGCGACTATGACGCGCTTGGCACCGCTGACGAGATCCATGGCGCCGCCCATGCCCGGCACCATCTTACCGGGGATCATCCAGTTGGCGAGATGGCCATGCGCGTCGACCTGAAGCCCGCCGAGCACCGTGACATCGACATGACCGCCGCGGATCAGTCCGAAGGACATCGCACTGTCGAAGGTTGAGGCACCCGGCAACGCGCTGATGGGACGCCCGCCGGCGTCGGTGAGCGTCGGATGAGCCATGCCTTGCTCAGGAATCGGCCCTGTGCCAATCAGCCCATTCTCCGACTGGAAGAATACCTTCAGATCTGATGGCACGTAGTTTGCGACCAGGGTCGGAATGCCGATGCCGAGATTGACAAGATTGCCCGTCTTCAGCTCCTTGGCGACTCGCCGGGCGATGATGATCTGGGGATCCATGATGTCACCCGTTGGTGATGAGATAGTCGACGAGCGGCGCGGGGGTGACGACGTGATCGGGCGCAATCACGCCAACGGGCACGATATGCTCGGCCGTCACGATGACGGTGTCGGCCGCCATCGCCATGACCGGGTTGAAATTGCGCGAGGTGAGCGCGTAGGCGAGGTTGCCGAGATAATCGGCGAGGAAGGCGTGGACGAGGGCGAACTGGGCGCGCAGCGCCGTTTCCAGCAGGAATGGCTTGCCGTCGATCTCGATCTGACGCTTGCCTTCGGCGACCAGCGTCCCGACGCCCGTGGGCGTCAGCACACCGCCGAGACCGCATCCGCCGGCGCGGATGCGCTCGACGAAGGTCCCTTGCGGGACGAGATCGACCGCAATCTGGCTCGCCAACATCTGCTGCTGCGCTTTTGGATTGAGGCCGATATGTGTTGCGGTCAGCTTCGACACCAATGCCTGATCGAACAACTTGCCGACGCCCTTGCCGGGCGTCGCCGCGTCGTTCGAGATCAAGGTCAGGCCGGTCTTGTTCTGGCGCACGACTTCGTCGAGCAGGCGCTCCGGCGTCCCGACTCCCATGAAGCCACCCACCATAACGCTGGCGCCCGCCGGAATCATTGCGACGGCTTCTTCGATGGAAATGGCCTTCATCATTGAACTCCGGGATCGGCCCACGATGGCAGAAGGCGGCAGTAGGCGGATGTTGGCGCCCGGCGCCTCTCGTCCTTTGATCTGCGTCAAGGCTTCCGCTCATTCCGATCTGCTGCGTCGATACCGATGCTCCCTAATACCTCGCGCCAGAGCTTGCGAACGGCGGCATGACGTTGTTCGAGGGCAGCACTCACCGCATCCCGATGCGGCGCAAGGTCCGTGCCCTTGAGGAACAGAATCTGGGATTGCAGCAGCCGGCTGCTCTCGAACTCGATCCGTCGCAGCGCCGAGACAAAGGGATCCTGCGCATTGGCCTCGATCGGGAGCAGCGCGGCCGGTCGGATGCTCGCATGCACGGCATGGGCAAGCGTTGCAAGGTGAACCGCCTGGGCGAGACGAGGGTCCGGGATTCCGTCGATCGGGGCGGGCAGCCAGGCGGTCTCCCAGGACGCAACCATGTATCCCAAGGTAAAATCCGGGGTCCAGGAAGTTGCGCGCATCAGCAGCGAAACGATCTCTGTCTCGCGATAGAACTGTGCGTTCAATTCGGTTTGCCACGCTGCGTCGAGTCTTACGGGCAGCGTGAAGGCGAATTGCCGAGCGAGAGCGCCATGCGCCGAGATTAAGAATGCTGCGATCCGCGTCTGCTGGCCCGGTGGAACGCGGCCGTCCAGCTCGAGCGGACCCAGGAATCCGCTCATGCCAGCGCTCGCTTGACCGGGATAGCGCGCAGGTGATCGTAACCGTCAGGGAACGGTGTCAGCTCGCCGCCGGGCTCCTCGGGCGCGACCCATACCGCTTGATTGCCTTGCCAGCGGCCGGCCAGCACATCGTCGGCAAAGCGCGCGAGAAGATCGGCCGTCAGCGCGCCTTTTTCCAGTGTGAAAGCGTGATACGCCTTGGGAATGATCACTAGCGAGCTGTTCGGAATCTCAACCCGCAGGGTCTCGTGCAGATGACGCGGGGTCAGAAAATCGAACTCGCCATTGAGGATCATGGTCGGAGCCGAGATCGCTGACAGGTGGGGCGTTAGCGGTTGGAAGTCGAGAAAGGACTCCATCAGATTTTGAAGCGCGTAGACATCGTTCACCAGCCAGCCCTGGCGCTTGACGCTGTCGAGCTTGTCCAACAATGGCTTCAACCACTGGTCGGAGAGGTTCATAGGCAGCAGTAGATCCTGGAGATAGCCTGTTCCTCCCAGGATCAGGCCGGTCCGGAGGGCGTTGCCGAGAAGCAAAAGCTGCGGCGTCAGCTCGGCGAAGCAGCTCATTGGCACCAGTCCGGACAGCCGCTGCCCATGCTCGATCGCATAGCGGAGCGCGATCAGGCCGCCGAAGCTGATGCCGCTCAGGAAGACCGGCCCCTCGCCAAGCGCTTCAATCAGACGCCTCAGCGCGGCAACCTGGTCGTCCTGACTGATAAAGAGCGTCGGCTTGTCGGAGACCCCTTGACCGAGGAGATCGAAGGTTGCCACGCGAAAGCCTCGCGTCAGCAGCGCCTCGCGATAGGCGCCCCATAGCTCGGAATATTGTGTCAGTCCGTTGACGAAAACATAGGCCGGCGCTCTCGCCGGCCCATCGAGCTCGTAGCGTATTCGATACGAGCCGTGATTGAGAAAGGGCATCGCACAAGACTACCGACATCGCTGGCTACGATGCTCAACTGTCGCGAGCGGATTCCGTTGAGCTAGATCAAAGATCCCCGTTGCGACCTTCCTAGCGTTTCAAGAACTGTCCAGGGAGGAATCCGTCATGTCCACGACCGGTTTCGTGAAACGTTGCTCCGTCAGCCTGATTGTACTGCTGGTCGGCACCGCTCTGGCAGTTGCACAACCCTTCACGCGCCGCTCGTCGCAGGTGCAGCATGACGGGCTGAAGAAGACCTACGAGATCGCCAACTTCCGCCTTGGCGGCAAGTACGACCTCTCCAATCCCTCCAAGTGGGAGAATGGCGGCGAGGGGGGTGTCACGCTCGAGTCCCTCGGCGCTGGAAAGTTGCGAACGGCCTACATCGCCATCGGTAACGCGCGGCGCAACGCCGCAGGCGAGATTACCAATGCCGTCGTGATCAACTCCTATTATTCCGGTGACTCCACCGACATGTACGAGCAGTGGGTCAAGGGCGCTGCCTTGTCGGGGGGCGTCCCGATCATCGGTTCGGGACGGCCGATCGATACAGACCGCTATTATGTCATCATGGTCGATCCACTCGGCACCTGGGGCGCCAGCAAGCCGTCCGATGGGCTCGGCATCAAGTTTCCGCAATACAGCTACTACGACATGGTGCAGGCGAACTATCGTCTGCTGCGCGACGAACTGAAGGTCGCGCGTGTTGCATTGGTCACGGGCGTGTCCATGGGCGGTACGCAGACCTATGTCTGGGGCGTCATGCATCCCGAATATGTCAGTGCCTTGATGCCGATCGGCGGCACCACGCAGTCGGATGGAGAGGATCCCGTCGGCAACTGGACGTTCCAGATGATGACGGCCGCGATCCAGGGCGATCCGGTCTGGCAAGAGACCAAGGGCGACTATTACAAGCTACCGAAGGAAAAGCACCCGGTGCCGGGCGTGGCATTCGGCTGGTCGATTCTTGGCATGACCGGTTATGACTTCTCATTCCGTACTACCCAGAACTGGGGTGCCGTCCAACCCGAAATCTTCTACTGGGATCCGCCGAACGAGAAGGCCGGTTTGAACGTCATCAATCGCGCCAAGCTCTATGACGCGGTCGATCTCGTCTGGCGCAACCGGGTCGGCGAGACCCACAACGTTAATCCCTATCTCGGCCGCATCCAGGCGCGAACGCTGGTGATGCACATCACCAATGATCTCTGGCTCAACTTCAAGCTGGCGCAGCAGGCGGTCGATCGCGTGCCCGGCGCGGACCTGATCGCGCAGGAAAGCCCGGTCGCGCATTACGGCGTATTCCCGATCATCAACCAGCGCAAGAACGATCCGAAATTCGTGGCTTTCATGGACGACGTTGCAAGCCTCGATCGCGCGCAGAAATTCGCCGACAAGAACTATCGCGTGCCCGGTGTTGCCGAGAAGATCGATCCGGAAAAATCCTTCTGGAAGGATTTTGTGACATATCCCTATCCGGTCAAATTCTCCAACGCCAAGGACAAGAGCGGCAAATCCTGGCAGATCGGCTACATGGATGAATACAACGGCACCGACAGAGACCCGAAGGTGCTGGTCATCATCCACGGCAAGGGCGCCTTCGGCGGCCACTACGGCAACATCATGCAATATGCGCTGCGGAGCGGAGCGCGCGTGATCGTGCCTGACCTGCCGCATTACGGCATGTCCGGGCCCGGCAATCTCGACAAGAGCCCGGCGCGCACCATGCAGGACATGCGCGAGGTGATCTACGACCTCGTGGTCAATCAGCTCGGCGTGAAGAAGGCGGTGTATCTTGGCCACTCGCTCGGCGGCCAGTTCGTGATGGGCTATGCTCTGACCTGGCCCGACGCCGTGCAGGCGCTGGCGCTCGAAGCGCCATCGGGCCTCGAGGAATATCCGCGCGACATCACGATCGCCAAGGACAAGAAGGCAAAACTGTTCGACCCGGATCTCGGCCGCGACTTCGACAAGTGGAAGTCAATCTGGGATCAGACTGGCATTCTCGCCGCTGAGAAGGCGCGCGACGAGCAGGGTGTCCGCGATTTCTTCTATTTCAAGAAGCGTGACCCAAACACCGGCGCAGTGTCGGCGGCGAAGAGCGGGTATTTCTACAGTGACAGTGAATATGCCCGCTTCCACACCGATCAGCGCGTCGGCCTCATCAGGGGCAACCCGAAGGAGCTCGATCAATGGTGCAACGTCTTCATTTTCGACATCTATACCATCGGGGCTGAGCTCCAGCAGGACGACCCGAAGAACCTCTACGAGCGGCTCACGCAGATCAAGGCGCCAATCTTCCTGGCCTTCGGCGACAAGGAGCCGTTCATCCCGACGCCCGCCTTCAACGGGCTGACCGATCTCGGTCGCGATGTGATCTCGCCGTTCATGACGCGGATGACCAATGCCGGCAACCGACCAATCCTCAAGATCTACCCGGAAACAGGGCACTTTATTCACACCGATAATCCGGTGGAGTTCTCGGTGGACGTCGTGGATTTCGTAACCAAGGGTAGTGTCGACACCTCTTCGCCGTCGAGCATTGATCGCATGATAAAGGGGGCCGTGGTATCTGCCCTGCCGGTGGCGCCGACGCCTCCCGGAGCCGCGCCTACGGCCGGCCTGAACAAATAGGGCCGCACATGGCAAGGGTGCAGGCAGGTGAGGTCCAACTCGGCTGGCGGGAGTGGGGGCAGGGCGACGTCACGGTCGTCTTCATCCACGGCAATCTCGCCAGCAAGGATTGGATTGAGCTTGCCGCGCCACTGTTTCCGACGGGCCTGCGCGTCGTCGCCATCGACTGGCGTGGTTGCGGCGACAGCGATCGGCCGAAGCCGACCGCGAATTACACCAACTATTCCATGCAGCAGCATGCCGAGGACATGCTGGCCGCCCTCGATACGCTCGAGATCAGCTATTGCCATCTTGCTACGCATTCGACCGGCGGCATCATCGCCGCGCGCATGCTCTTGATGCAACCGCAACGCTTCGGCCGTGTGTTCTCGCTCGATCCGGTGACGCCGCTCGGCATGGCTTTCAATGCCGATCAGATCGGCCTTTTCCGCGCGATGATGGCGAACAAGGAATTGACGCGAACGATCATGGCAACGGCGGCGTCCTCGCTGTTCGTGCCCGAGAGCATGGCGCCGAACGCGATTCCGCGTTTTCGCGAAGGACTGCCTGAGATCCAGGCCCTGTTCGATCGCATCATCGACCAGACCTTTGGCGTCTCCGAAGGCATCTGGATCGGCACTGCTGTCAATCTGACGCAGGAGAAGGAAAGCCGCGAGCTGGAGCGCCGGATGCCGCAGCTACGGCATCCGCATCTGGTGCTGTGGGGCGAATGGGACGGCTGGATTCTTCCGGCCGACCTGCGTGTGATGGCTGAGGCGATGCCGGATTGCCGCCTCGTCATCGTGCCCGGCATCGGGCACTCGATGAATCTCGAACGGCCGGCACTCTATGCCGGCTATTTCGGTGCCTGGTTCGGAGGGCTTCCCGCATGAGCGAAACCGTCTGAAAGGAGCGACATCATGGTCGAAATCAATGTGTCCGCCGAGAGCATGCGGGCGCGGTGCGGCAGCCGGAGCTCTTGCGGCAGGCGCCTACTACGGAAGCGGCTCCTATAATCAGGGCTGCTATTACGACACTTATGGCAACTGGACCTGTCCGCAGGGTAATCCCTACTATCCCTATTGATGAACGCAGAAGCGCAAGTGAGGTCGGTTATGGCCGGAACGAACAAGCTCTCGGTCGAGAAAGCTCTCGAAAAATTGCGTCAAGATGATCAGATCAAATCGAGCGGAGAGCAGCGTGACGAAAAGAGTGAAGACCTGCGTCGAGAGATCAAGCGCATGAGGGCGCAGCGATCGCGGCTTGATCGCGCGCCCTCCAAGTAAAGCGTAGGTGTGTCCAGGCGTGACCATCTAAGTTCGCACGGATCGAGCCGGCCAAGGCTGGAGTAAAGCGATGTGGGTGCTGATGTACGTCTTTTCCTACTCGATCAGTCCTGCCGCGACGAACGACAAGGCGGAATGGCGACTCCTTCCGACGGTTGTCTTCCAGGAGTTTTCCAACGAAGAGCGGTGCCGGAAGGCCAAAGCCACGCTTGAAGGAAGCTTGAGCGAGGCGGGTGCCAAGCTCCGAAGCGGCTTGGAGGATCTCAAGAGCCTGGGTAAAGCGGATCCAGCTCAGATCATCATCGCCTACAACGTCGAATGCCTGCCGAAATAGGCCCCATGCCGCCGTTTTGCCCGGGTGCCCGCATCTGTGGACGCGAATCGGCAATCGGTATGAGACCGCCGGCATCGTACCGATCGGTCCAAATTGGGTCCAAGTTCGCGTTGCGCTCAGTCCGAAGCTAAGCTAACTCCCTGGCATTGGTACGAGGGAAGGGTGGCCGAGTGGTTTAAGGCACCGGTCTTGAAAACCGGCGTGCCCGCAAGGGTACCGTGGGTTCGAATCCCACCCCTTCCGCCAAAACATCATCCCACCTCATCCCATCGGGTTTCAATCGGTCCCAGAATTTGCTGTTATTACAGCATTTTTCCGATTTTGTCTTCCTTGATCGTCCCACCCGGTTCCGCTAAATCCCGTCTGTAAGTGTGGGTACAGGAGGGGGTATGGTCGGCAAACTTTCCGCCTTGGCGGTCACCAAGGCAAAACGGCCCGGGATGTACGGCGATGGCGGCGGCCTCTACTTGCAGGTCAAAGGAGACGGTGCAGAACAGGTCTCGAAGTCGTGGATATTTCGGTACCGGCTCAATGGGCACACCAGCACGAAGGGCAAGGCGCTGGCGCGTGAGATGGGCTTGGGATCACTCGATACGTGGACGCTGACCGAAGCACGTGAGCGGGCTCGTCAACAGCGGCAGCTTCTTGATGAGGGCAGGGACCCGATCGAGGTGCGCAAACTCAATGACCAAGCAAGCGCTTTGGAAAAGGCTAAGACGAAGACTTTTCAGGAATGCGCGAAAGATTTTATCAAGGCTCACAAAGCTGGCTGGAAAAACGCAAAGCATGCTGAGCAGTGGGCTGCGACCCTCGAGACCTGGGCCTATCCGATCATTGGCAAACTGGCTGTTGGCGGCATCACCACCGATCTTGTGTTGAAGGTACTCGAGCAGCCGGTAGGCGAAGGCAATGACGCGCCGACGTTCTGGACTGCGCGCACCGAGACGGCCAGCCGTGTCCGGGGCCGCATTGAGAACATCCTCGACTGGGCCAGGGCGAAGAAGCTGCGCGATGGTGACAACCCGGCTCGCTGGAAGGGGCTGCTGGATAAGCTGCTACCTGCTAAGTCGCGTGTCGCGCCGGTCCAGCCCCAGCCCGCACTCCCGTACAGGCAACTTCCAGAGTTTTTGGTCGAGCTTCGCCAGCGCAACGGCGTCGCGGCCCGCGCATTGGAGTTTATGATCCTTACCGTGACTCGGACTCACAATGTCGTCGATGGCAAACGTCTACACGTCGATAAGACAGAGCGGATCTGGACAATTCCTGCCGCTGAGATGAAGGGCAAGAAGGGGCAACGCAAGCGCGACCACGTCGTGCCGCTTTCAGATCACGCCTTGTCCATTATGGAAAGCCTGTCCAGTGACGGCCATCTATTCCCAGGTGACGAACCGAGTGAGCCGCTGAGCACCGCTGCAATGGCTGCGGTGATCGATCGTATGAATGAAGCTCGTGCCGCTGCTGGCAAGCCGCGATGGATCGATCCAAAACTAGGGAGGGACGCCGTGCCGCACGGCTTCCGGTCGAGTTTTAAGGATTGGTGTACTGAGCAGACCGAATATCCAAATGAGATGTCCGAAATGGCCCTTGCGCACACCGTGCCTGACAAGGTTGAGGCAGCCTACCGTCGCGGCGACATGCTGGAAAAGCGGCGCCGCATGATGGCTGATTGGGCTACTTTCTGTGGTGAAACGTCTCGACGCCACGGTTAAACGCTTTCGTGGGACCGATTGAAGCTGTTCGCAACCTGTGGATACCGAAATGAAGAGAGGAAAGTGAGGCTTCACCCCCATACTTGATCAGACCGTCTTGGTTCGAATGGTTCGGACCGTTACAGACGGTGTCGGTGATGCAGAAATTCATTCGCCTGCGTGAAGTAAGCGAGGCTGTAGGCAAGTCGAAGACCTCGATCTACCGCGATATCGGGAAGGGAAGGTTCCCCAAGCCCGTGGCCATCGGCGACCAAGCCGTTGCATGGGTCGCTGAGGAAATCCGAGAGTGGCAGGAAGCGCGAATAGCTGCCAGGGCAGCTAAGGGCGCTTAGCCATGCGGCGAGCTCCAATCTTTGCGTCCGACGTTCGCCGACTCCGAGGAGTCGTCAGCGTCCATCAGCAGTTCGATCGCGCGGCCGGTGAGGCCGTCTATCGAGTCTCGCATGTGTCGGCGGGTGGTGACGTCGCCTTCACGTCCGCGCCGATTTCCCTCCAGGACCACGCCGAGGCGGCGGCGCGCCTTCTAGCTGAGTTCGTCAACGCCCGGGTTATAGGTGATCTCGTTACTGCCGAGGTTCCGGCCAGGTGAGTTGGATGCTTACTGCTAAGGTGCAGAAAACCAAGGTCGGCTCACCGAGCGCGAAAGCCTTGTTGCTCGCCTTGGCCAACTTTGCCGACGACGAGGGCGCTAGCTGTTTTCCGGGGCAACATGCCCTTCAGGAGATCACCGAACTCTCGCTCGACACGATCCAGCGGCAGCTAAAGTTTCTGATCGAGGGTGGCTTCGTGACCGCGGAGAAGTCCCGACGGAAGGGGCATTGGGCATCGTGGGACTACCGGATCAATTTGGAAAAGCTCGTCCACCAAGCCGCATTATGCGGCACGGCAGACCAGGCCGCACCAAGCGGCACGGTGGGCGATGACCAAGCCGCACCGTGCGGCACGGCCAAGCCGCAAGATGCGGCACGGCCAAGCCGCACCATGCGGCCTTATCCTTCCAATAAACCTTTCAAAGAACCTTCGCGCGCGCGCGAGCCAAGCCGCCCTGACGGGCTTGGCTCGGGCGTCTCAGACATCAAGCAAGACACGCCATATGGCGATGAGTGCCTTCGCTATTGGCGGGAGAAAGGTCATCGAATTCCGCCGTGTACCGGAGCGGGTTTCTACTTCGGCCAGTTGCCTCCAGTCCCTCCGAGGTCGACTGAGTCCGCGAGGAATGCAGCATGACATACACGAAACAAACGACGCGTTTTTCTCTTCGGACAAGTCGACCGCGCCTAGCGGCGCATGACACACGAACAGCCCGTCCCCGGCCGAAACAGGCGGATCCAGAGCTCAGGACCCCAGAGCACAGGGCTTGGCGGGCAGCGGTGTGCGGACGTGCTGGCTGGCGCTGCGAGTGGGTGGAGCAGGGCCAGCGCTGTGAGGCCAGCGCAGACCGTGGCGACATGATGGTGGCGGACCACGTCGTCGAGCGCGCCGATGGGGGTGCCCTGTACGACCAGGCTAACGGCCAGTGTCTCTGCAACGCCCACAACGTCTTGAAGGGTAACAGAGCGCGCGCCGCGCGCGTGAAGGGGTAACGGGTTTGCGTCTCCAAACGGCCTCTAGGGCGCTTACCGCAGAGGATCGCATGCGCGTAATTTTTCCCGCTGGGGGAAAATCAGCCTGCAAACCAGTGCGAACCGCAAGATTTCCCGGCGTTTTCGCACATTTTCAGGTTTACGGCGGTTTACAGGTGCGGACCGCTTCTTCGGAAAAGCAAGCAACTTCAATCAGGTCCGCACGGTTTACAGCCGTGTTGACGTGCGAACTTATGGGATGAGCAAGTTCATGCAGTCAACGCATACCGAGCTGAGCGTACAGTCGGTCGAGTGGAGCAAGGTCGCTGAGGACTACTACCACACGACCAAATCAATCCGCGCTATTGCGATCAAGCATGGCATTTCCGACACCGCCATTCGTAAGCACGCCAAGCTTCACGGCTGGCGGCGACCTTCGGCTGTTAGTCTGGCGAGTGCGCGCCGGGTATCCGTGCTGTCTCACGCGATCGAAGTGCAGCTCGCCACCGTCGACAGCGTCATCGAACGCAGCCGTCGCTTCGTCGCCGCGATGATTCAGCTAGGTGCGGAGCCGGCCGATATTGCGCGCGCTCTGTCAGTTTCCGAGAGATCGTTGATGGTTGAATTCCGTGGCGAGTTCAATCGCCATAACGGCAGCGGCGCCCAAGCCTGAATGTCCGCAGCCGCATGCCAATTTCGTCGGATGCGAGACGCACTTGCCGTCGGCAACGTGCTGTCTCCCGACGATGCGGCTGCGCTCCATCATGCGCTGTTGGTCGCGGAGAAGAACAGCATTCCAATCGAGTTGGGACTGAAGTGGCCGGCGCGCTGGCGCGTAGATGTTCGAATCTTGACCGTGCTGGATAGTCTGTCAGATCTCAGGACAGGTGAGAGCGACCGCGCTGATGCAAGGCGTATCCGCTCGAGCGCGAGCGCGATGCGTCGCCTGACTACAGCTAATCGCGGCAAGCCGCCAAGTGACCGAACGCTACGCGGATGGCTCAGTGCCCTTGGGCAAGATTATGGGGGTGGAAGCTGCCCAGCACATGCCGTCATGTCTGCGCATGAGCAAGAGCCCAAAAGTTACGACATCGCCCGCAGCTGTTCGGCTGCCGATCGACGACAAGATCGTTGATCTTCGCAAACAGCGCGTAGCCAAGCTAGCGGAAATTCTTGATCTCGAAAGCGCGGGAGCTGTGCCGCGTGAAGAGGTGAGAGAAGCGGCCAGCATCGAAACCTTGGCCTTGCGCCTTCTGGATGGCGAGGCCGCGCCGCCTTCCTCTTCGTTGTCGCGGCGGGACGCCAATGCGAGGCTGTTTCAGTTTTACCTCGATCTCGAGGTGATCGACCGTGCTCTGTCGATCGCCAATCATCGCGCGCTGGTCGACCATGGCGAGCGTTCAAGGCAACTCGTCGCGGCCCATCGTGAGGATTGGCGCGCACTGCAGAAGAAGCGCGCCGAACTACTCATCGACCTGCTGGCGCTCAATCGTCGGATCGAGGGCCTCAAGTTTTCAATGAAGAGCGGCGGACAGTTCCCGGGCATCGAACTTGACGACTTTACAGCGCGCCTTTTCGGCGTCGGCCGTCTTCACAACGTGCCTGGCCACTGGGCGTTTGAATTCTTGAAGGCCGCTGCCAAGGCTGGCCTGATCTCCGAAAAGGATTTTCGCGATGTCTGATCGACGCCGGTTTCTCCGCCGCGTTCCTATTGCGGCGGTTCTCGATGAGCGAGATCTGATCGATTCCGGCCACTGGTTTTGCGCGACCCAGGGTAGCCAAAAGTCGATCGCGTACTGCAAGGCCCACGACATTCAGCTTGTCCGAGCCCAGAACGAGAGCTCCAACACGTCGGGCGGCTTTCTTGCGCCAGTGCAATTCGAAGCGAGCGTATTTGCGCTGCGTGAGTTGCGCGGAGCCTTCCGGGCTACCGCGGCTTATCAGCCAATGTCGCGGGACGCGCTGTTCGTTCCTCGCCGAACGAGTGGCTTGACGGCCTACTTCACCAACGAGGCGAGCGCGATCTCGGAGTCCATGGCAGGCTGGGACGCGCTTCAACTCGTGGCCAGGAAGCTAGCAACCCTCACCAAGGTGTCGTCCGAGCTTGACGAAGACGCGGCTTTCTTCCTTGGGCTGTATCTAGCCGTTGAAGCCGCATATGCCTTCGCTCTGGTCGAAGACAACTGCGGTTTCATGGGAGACGGGTCGTCGACCTACGACAAGATTCGTGGCGTCATTCCTCAGCTTTTGGACGGGACCCACAACGCTGGAAAAATTTCGGCGGCAGCAGGTCACAATACCTTTGCGGCGATCGATAGCTCGGATCTTTGTAGCTTGATCGGCGCGGTCCCGGCTGTCGCCCTGCCTGGGGCAAAGTGGATCTGCTCCCAATACGCCTACGCGATCACGCTTTGCCGGCTGGCGGCAACCTCGGGCGGCATCGTGGTAATGCCCAACGAGGCTGGGAGGCTTGTCCCTCATTTCATGGGCTTCCCCGTTGTCGTCTGCCAGAGCCTGCCTCAGGTCAACACGAGCCTATCAGGTAATGTGATGCTACTGTTCGGTGACATGAAGCTCGCAGCTACGTTGGGCGAGCGCCGCGGCATCACGCTCGCTCGTTCCGAGCATGGCCAATCATTCGCCGAAGACAACGTCCTGTACAAGATCACTCAGCGGATCGACATCTCGGTTCATGATCTTGGCGACAATACAACCGCGGGCCCTGTCGTCGGTTTGATCGGAGGCTGAGCATGAGAATTCTTGAAACATCCGAGTTTGCAAACCGCCTGGCCGCAGGGGAATCGCCGGACTCGATCTTCTTTGAACAGGGCAAGCTTACAGCGAAGCTGGTGGCCCCCGTTGCTGAAGTTGGCTCGACACTCAAGGACCGCCGAGCGGTCAACTTCATCATCTCAAATCAGACGGTCGACCGATACAACGACACGGTTAGCCTAAATTGGAATCTTGGAAACTTCCGGCGGGCGCCGGTAGTGCTTTGGGCACACGACGACTACATTCCCGCAATCGGGCGAGCGGAGGAGACGCGCGTCGAGAATGGAGCGTTACGATCGACCGCGGTTTTCGCCGAGCGGGATGTTCATCCTTTAGCCGACACAGTATACCGCCTGCTTGTGGGCAAGTTCATCAACGCATGCAGCGTCGGGTTCATACCACTCAGGGCGAAGCCAACATCGGACAAGAATCGCCCCGGTGGAGTGGATATTCTGGAGCAGGAGCTCCTAGAGTTCTCTGTCTGCAATATTCCCGCTAACCCCGATTGCCTTGTGCAAGCTCGGTCGGCGGGAGTGGATACCGCGCCTTTGATCGGTTGGGCCGAGCGCGTCCTCGACACAGGCGGACTCCAAATGATTCAGCGCGACGAACTTCAATTGCTTCGCAAGGCGGCTGGAGCACCAGCGGTCTTTGCGGTTGAGGAGCGTCGGCGCCGCGCTGCTCAGATCGAGCGGGAATTCGAGATCGACGAGCGGCTCCGCAAGGCAAGAGAGCTGCGCGGCGACACCAGCGATATTGGCATTGAAGAGCGTCGGCGCCGCGCTCGAGCGATGCTGGCTGAATTGTCCTGATGGACGAAAGGTTATCGAATTCGTTCGGTTCACTCCAGCCGGACGAAGCCGTGCCGATGAGCGTCGGCACTCCGCCAGACGGGAGAGCCGGGTGGCCGAACTTCGGCCACCCGGCCAACCTTGAGGAACGCGCAGAGAGGGACGTTGTGATGCCGACAGGCACGTGCACCGGCTGGAATGAGCCGAAAGGATTCGGCTTCGTGAGGCTTGATGGGCCCCGGAGTGCAGATCTGTTTGTCCATCGAACGAACCTTCGTGGCAGCGCGCTATGGCTCGAGCAGGGCCAACGTGTGGAGTTCGAAGTCGGACTAGATAATCGGACCGGAAAGCAGCAAGCATTAAACGTGAGGCTGATTTGAAGCGCGCTGCGGTGAACAGTGCCGACCGAAACGCCACGGTTGCCGACCTCGAGATAATGGGCATGCGCCTGGGAATTCAGTGTGCGCAACGTCTGCTCCGCGGCTACGCCGCCGATCCTACAGAGCGCGACCGGTCTCCTGATGCGGTGATGGCCTTATTCGACCGCATCGAGAGCGAATTCGTAATCAATCAGCGGCGCACCAACGGCCTGACCGATGCGGGTGAGTTCGCCTATCGAAAAGGCGTGCGGCGAGGGCGCGAGTCGCAGCTCAGACATCCGGAAGCCGAGATCCGGATTGAGAGGATCTGAATGGGCCAGGAAGTAGTAACAACCCTCACTATTGACGCGGAGACCGGGGGCGCAGAGCAATTCTCTCAGGCGATGGATCGCAGCGCTGACTCTGCGCAAAAGGGCGTCCGCTCGGCGCAAGACTATGCTCTTGCTGTTGCTGGGTTGGGCGTGGGCGTGGCGGCTTCCTTCACTGGGATCATCGACTATGTCGTTGGAGCAAACAAGGAACTCGCTCAGCTTGCTGCCATGGCAAACCGCGTTGATCTATCACTGACCGACCTCCAAGCGATCAGGTTCGGCGGGCAAATCGCCGGGATGAGCGTTGAGCAGATCAATGCCGGTCTGGAGCGGTCTGCATCACTTCTCAATGACGCGAGTCGCAATTCGAATTCGTTATCGAAGGAGCTCGACGCCAACGGCATAAGCATTCGGCAAGCGAACGGGCAGCTGCTATCGCAAAACCAACTGCTCGGGATAGCGGCCGACCTTGTTCGCAAGGCTGCAACGCCTCAAGATCAAATCGTCATCGCGCAGATGCTGGGCTTCACGAAGGAATGGATTCCGCTGTTACAGCAAGGCGCAGGTGCGATGGCAGGTCTCGGCGATGAGGCTCGCCGGGCCGGAGCTTTGATATCAGACGAAACGATCGACAAGGCCGACGTCTTCGACGTCAAATGGAGGAAATCGAGCATAGAGTGGCAGTACTACATGAAGGCCGCTCTTTCGGAAATGCTGCCGGTGATCGACGATCTCATTGATCGCGCGTCCAGGTTCATTGAGGAAGTCAGAAAGCGCGGCGGTGACACTCCAGGTGCGATCGCGAAGACGGCGGCCGATTCCGTTTTGAAGTCCGTGGGCGTCGATCCACAGCGTGGGCTGTTCGTCGACGCGGACGGCCTAGTTCAAGCCGAGCGAGAATTCCGGAATTCTCCAATCTTCTCGGTTGAAACCTGGCGGTCATTCGGCGAGGCGCTTGCCGGCGCCATCCATTTGCAAATCACCCGCGAAGAGGCGAGCGCGAAGGTAGCCGGGTTTGCGGCAAGCCAGATCGTAGAGCCTAGCTACCCGACGGCGGCCCAGATGGATGCGGCCTTCGACAGGGTTAACCCGCCAGATCCGGGTTCTCGCCTCCATCCGTTGGCGGGACTCACGGCCGCGGACTATAGCGACGAGGCTTCGAAAGTTGCTTCGCGCGATCAGGTGAATGACGCCGTCGATCGGGCAATCAATGCCCTGCGCCGGCACACTGCCGCGCAAGAGGCCGACGCACTTGCAGTGGGCTTTGGCGACGCGGCGCTCGCCCGCTTTCGCGCCGAGGCACAAGAGACCGCTGCGATCCAGGCAAATGGGGGAAAGATCACGGCGGAGCAGGCGGCTCAGTTCGAACTCTTAAAGGTGCAGGCCTATGACGCTGCCGATGCGCTTGCTAGAGCCAAGCTGGCTTCGCAAGTCTCGTTTGATCGCCAGTCTGCGTTCCTCTCGCCACGAGATCTGCAAATCGCGCAGCAACTCAGGAAGCTCTACGGAGACGATATCCCAGCGGCACTCAGCAGCGCCGAAGCGGCTCAGCTGCGCTTCAACTACACGCTTAAGGATATGTCCAATCTCGGACAGGACGTTAACCGCGGCCTCTTTGTCGAGTTCGGTCAGAACATCCGCAACGGCGCGTCGGCCATGGAAGCCTTCGAAAAGGCGGGCCTGTCTGCGCTCAACAAAATCGCGGACAAGCTGATGCAGATGGCCGCCGACAACCTCTGGAGCTCTGCGTTTGGTGGCGGATCGGGCGGCGGGTTTAGTCTCGGCAGTCTGTTCGGCGTCGGAGGCGGCGGCGCTGGCTCCGGTAGCGTCCCGACGTGGTCGGGCACCGATCTCGGCGCCGGCACCGGCGGACTTTCGATCCCTATGTTCGCTGACGGCACCGACAGCGCCCCCGGGGGCTGGGCAGTCGTTGGTGAGCGCGGTCCCGAGCTCATGCGCGTTCCGAAGGGCTCCGAAATCCTGCCGAACGGACGGATGCCATCAAACGATAATGGCGGAGGCGCATCGAAGGTGCATGTCGATGTCGGGGTCTCGGTGGACAACGACGGCAACCTGCAAGCTTACGTGAAGAATGTATCGCAGGCGGCCGCCGCGCAGGGCGTCGCCAGCTTCGTCTCGAGCCCGCAATTCGTCGACCATGTCGGCGCAGCAAGCGGTAAGGCGCGGAGCCGGCGGCTATGAGCATTCCAGCACGGAGATATCAATGCCGATTTTTACAGCCGTAGCGACCGCGGCTCTCGCGGTCGCCGGCATTAGCAGTACGTTCCTTGATGATGCTGAAATCGTGGAGATCGACGAAACGTCTGAGGAGAACGAGGGCGTGGACGAATGACCGCGATCTCCGCTTTTCAAACTGCTAATGCGGTGCACATCTTTTCCGATGGTGCCTGGCACGACCTGGAATCCGGCACGCTTTCCGGCATCGGCACGAAGGTTCACACAATCCCTCAGCACAACGCTGTCTTTGCGGTCACGGGCATGTCGACGCTGCCCCAGCTACTATCGGCATTGTTGATGGAGAATGACTTCGCTGATTTCCATTCGCTCGCGGAGGCGGTGCCGGATCTGGTTAGGACATGCTGCACTCGGGCGAAAACGGTGGGTCTGAGCATGACCGGTCGGTGCGACGTGATTCTAGGCGGCTGGTCTGACAAGGCGGGCCCATCGATCCATCTCACCCAATGCTTTTTTGACCACGACATCTTCAAAGGATCAGCGGTCAGGCGCTACGTCCGGCCCAGCATAGACGATTCCTCCCAGATGCAATTTCCGGCCGATGGATTGCAGCTGCTTGAGAAGCAGTATGCCGCAAAGTGTCACCGAGCCGCCGAAGGCACATTTGGAGGGGCCACCGTCGGCGGGCTTGTCGGGGGCTTCGCTCAGCACACTCAGGTCGATGCTGACGGGATCAGGATCAAAGTTCTGAAGCGCTGGCCAGATAGGATTCGATGCCAATGAAAGTTGAGCTTCACAACCTTCCTCCTGAACTCACCGAGCCGCCAAGGGACGCGATTGGCTTGGTCGCTTTCCAACCTTCCACCGGTAGGATCTGGCAGAAGGTCGACGGCAGGTGGCTTCCGAGTGCGGAAGCGAATGCACTGATTGAATCGAGGAAACTTGCGCAATGACCGCACTTGCCAGCTACTCCACCGGCACCGCCTCCGTCTCGGCGGGCGGCACCACCGTCACCGGCTCCGGCGTGATCTGGAATGACGGCAGCGCCAAGCCCGGCGACATTCTTCAGATCGGTAATTTTCAATCGGTCATTACCGACGTCACCGACACTACGCACCTAGTCATCCCGCCGTGGGGTGGTGGCGCCCAGACCGGAGTTGCCTACAAGATTTGGAAGGTGTCGCCGCAACGTTTCGCTGGCGCTGAGGCAATGACGACGGTCAACAAGCTGGTCGCAGCGTTCAACACTTCGGGCTATTTCGTTTTCGTCGACATTGACGAAACTGTGCCTGATCCGTCGCTCGGCGACGACGGGCAGTTCGCTTTCCAGCCCACCACGGGCAAGACCTGGGAACGGGTCGCTGGTGTCTGGACGTACCTTGGCATCTATAAAGGTTTTCAGTTTCTCGGGGCTTGGAGCAGTAGCACCGCCTATACCATCAACGACGTGGTGACGCTGAGCGGTTCGAGCTACATCTGCGTTCTCGACCACACCAACCAGACGCCGCCGAACGCGACCTACTGGCAATTGTTGGCGAGCAAGGGCGACACGGGTGCAGCAGGCTCGACTGGCGCCACGGGTGCCACGGGCGCGGCCGGTGCCGGCGCAACGGGGCAATGTAGGCTGGTCAAATCTGGTTCGAATGTCGTCCTGCAACAGTTCAACGGCAAAGCGATCAGAATCAACGGCCAGGTATGCACGGTCCCGAACGCAGGCGTATCGTTGGCGCCGACTGGCCTCACTCCGGGAACAAGCTATTTCATCTATGCGACGCAGTCGGGTGGCGTGGTCAACGCGCTCGAAGCATCGACGACCGCGCACGCAACCTCGACGACCAGCGGTAACGAAGGGACGGAGATCAAGAGCGGCGACGACACGCGTTCGCTTGTCGGCATGGCGAGGATTATTACGGGGCCAGCTTGGGCCGACAGCGCTACGCAGCGTTTTGTAATCTCATGGTTCAACCGTGACCGACGCTCATTGGCTGGGGCGGTGGATGGATCGTCGACAGAGACATCAACTGGTGCATATGTCGAAAAGGCCGTCTCGAAGGTTGAGTATCTTTCCTGGGCCGGTGAGCTGCTGCAACTGATCACCTACGGCATTGTCACCAATTCCGTGAACAACGGCGCTGTTGGCGTGATGAACATGCTGGACGGCGTCACTGTCGGCGGGCAGGCCGACGTCAACCCAGGCGGCACGTCGTTCCGTTGTCCCGTTTCCGCGACCTACAACGTAAACGCAAGCTCAGAGGGATATCACTATTCAGACTTCGGCTTGCGTGCTCTGGGCGGCGGAACGGCCAGCTGCTCTTACGGGGTCACCCATACCGCTGCAGTCGGCTAACGCGAGCGAAGGGCGCGACCATCAAATGGCGGCGCCCAGATCGACGCCCGGGACGCCGACCAAGGCGGTGGAGCAAATCACCCAGGCGACGGGGTGGGCGGGCAAGGTGACGGTAATCAAGATGGTTGTGGTCCAAGCTTGCAATCCGCCCCGGCTTCGGTATATTCACGTTATGTTCTTTTGCGACCTAGGCGGCTGATGAGGAATACTCTCAAAACAGTCCTATTCGTCGCAGCGTTCTCACCAGCGCTCATCAGTGTTGGTGTGGCTCGCCTGTTTGCAGGCAGCCCCCTCTGGGATGCAATCTATTACATTTTTGCAGGATGTGCCGGTGGTTTGCTGGTCGTTTACATCCTCTCGGCGCTTAAATGGAAAGGGGAGGAGTTTTCCTTCACGGCGAGGAAAGTCGAATCCAATGACGTGCTTCTCTTAGGGGTTGTGGTAACTTATATTTTCCCCTTTCTTGCGAGAGCTTCCGATATTACTGTGGGTGCAATTGCGCTGATCGGTTGCGTTGTCTGGGCCGTCTTTTGGCTGACTGACGCGACGATCCCAAGTCCTTTGATGCGTTTGATCGGATATCCTCGAAAGGATTGATTTTGAGGCGACCAAAGCCACGGCTTTAGTCTTCGGCGTAAACTTTGAAACTGAGGTCACCGGAGATAGGGTCGCGCTGGTCCTTCCCGAAAAGAAAGCAGAATTGAAAAAGCTTCTCCGCTTCTTGGACGAAGATTATTTTGAATCCGTGCTTTCAAGTACCCCGCACCTTTCCAATTCGAAGCGCCGCATTTAGCGACTATCGGGTTTTAGGGGGCGGTTTGTCCGCAGGCAAAGAAGTAAGCGAACGTAGCGCTTGTTCGGCTTGCTCCTTGGTCAAACCGGCGGCCCAGGCGCGCCCGATCAGTGCAGGGCCTTTGCGTTCGCGATCGTAGACCATCCAACCGTTGCCTCCCATTCGAATGAAGAATCGGTTGGGCGATGGTATTTCGTCAGGCAATGAAGTTGCTCCCCATGTGCCCTGCACCTAGGGAGCGTATCAACTTCATTCGCGCGTGTCGGGAAAATATTGCAACGCAACCGGTGGGTGCCGGTCAAGATTGCGTGCGAATTCCGTATCAAGGCCGTACAAAAAATGGCCCCAGCTCCGTGGGGCAGGGTGCCGGAGCTGGGGCCTGCCGGGGTGCCCCTGAGGGTAAAGAGTCGGGAAAACTAGGCAATCTGCCAGGCGTTCTCGGCCCTCCCTCAGGTCACCGGTCCTTGTCGGGTTTGCCGTTGGGGCTGCCGTCGCCCCCGCCATTGCCGTAGCCATTGTTGCCTTGCACTAGGCGGCCGCCCGACTGGGCAATAGCTGCGCTAGTGAGAGACGTGGACAGCAAGGCGGTGATAGTGGGAGGTGTCACCACGGCAAACTTACCGCAGGTCTTCAGGAATTCCCGCCGATCGTCATCTTCTCGTTCTGCCATTTTAGTCTCCCACAGCCGCGACTGATATTATTATTGAACCGAGAATTAAATAAATTAAATGGTTTAATAGTTCAATCACGAAATGTGACAAACACGTCAGGCGAGCCAGAGAGCACGCAATCAATACCGGAACTGGAGAGGGGCGTTCCTACGCGTGGCCGCTCGTCGGAATCGAACCGTTCCCTTTCGGAAGCGTTATTTTGCCGAAGAGGGAGGATTGCCATATGACAGAACGCCGTCGCAGGGTGAAACAAACTCTCTCCCTTGAAGAGCGGATGGCCGAACAGGCCGCCAACCTCAAAGAACGAGCCAACCGGTTACCGGCCGGGAGAGAGCGGGAGGACCTGCTTAAGCGGGCCAGAGTCGCGGAGACCGGCGCTCGTATCAACGACTGGATCAGCTCGCCCGGTCTGCAACCGCCCGAATAAACTATGGAACAGGTGTGCCTTTAAGTGCGGGGAACGCGTGTGGGACGACTGATGACCCGAGACCTTCTCTACTACCGCCTGTCGCTCGTCTGGCTTGCCATTGTCGCCAGCGCCTTGCTGTACGTTCTGGCAGGATAAGGCCGCCTCAATTGGCGGTCGCTCTTAGGAACTACCGGCAAGCCCCATGTTTGGTGTGTTGTGCTCCGGATCCATGCGCCCCCGTGGGCCGGAGTAGTCCAACGGTCCCAGTCGCTGCCAAGACGGCTGGGGCCGTTTTTTACTGGGAGGATTTGTTATTTGGGACCGAAAGCGCTGAGGAGTCCGATCGCGACGGGTATCAGGGCGACGCAGGCCCACAAAGCTGGCGCGCCAGAGTTTAGACCGGCAATGAAGATCCCGATGCCAAAGCCGACGATAAAGGCCGAGATCGCATAGGCAGCTACTGTGTCCATCGGTCGACCCACACAAGCAACTGGATCGATGTCTCAAGGACGCGCCGCGGCACCAAACGTTCCAGCGCGTCAAGGCGCCCCGGAAGGGGGTGGATTTTTAACCAAATCAGTGGTGGGATGCACGCGGTGCTAGACACACCCGAAGCCGTTCCTTGCCGGGAATGGGCTTCAACCGCGATAGGCGGGCCGTCGGGCTTGCCGGCCCTATCACCCGCCGAAATGACGACGCGCCCATTTGCCGTGGGCTGCGACCGGCTCATTATGCCGGGAGTGCCACGGCTATACAATACCCTTCGGGGAAAGGTCGTGTGCGGGCCGCTTCGCGGTGGCCTTGTCTAGCTCCCGGTGCCAGCCCGTCGCTGGCAGCCCGGCCTAGACAGCCGGTTAAACCGCGAGCACCAAAATCCATGACAGAAAGCCATGCCAGCGCCCTAGGCGCTGTACCAGTCTCTCCGCCGCCTCTGAGTCTGACCAGTCTTGCAGACGCATTCCTGCTCGCCGCTGAGCCTCCAGAACACTTGCCCTGCCAGGGCACTTGTTCGCCTAGGGGCGCGCGCAGGAGAACGAAGATGCAGACAGAGACAATCCAACACTCAGGCTCTCACCGGCACGGCGGAGACGGCATGTTGATCACAAGCATCGAGAGACACGCCGGGTCGGGCATGTGGCACGGCACGGCCGTTCACGAGGGCAGGGGCTTGATGTGGTATTATCGGCCGCGGTCGTGGCTCCGCGTCCAGCAGCAGGATGAGCGCAATCCCAATTGCTGGATGAATGTCGAGCCGCCCGCGGGGGCGCGGCAAGTTGTGACGCATGCGATTCGGACTGCGAAAGCTTCGGGTATGCGGCCCCAAGCTGCTGGTGGACCTTCCTGATCCGAATCTATGTTGAGCACGAGCCCGCTGGCAGTGATGCCGGCGGGCCTTCCAGGCGCCTTGGGCGCTGACCTCACCAGTGCGCCGTGATCATCCCCATTCCGTAGGCATAGTACATGAGAGCGGCTCCGAAGCCGGCGATGTAGGCACAGAGACGAAATCCGTCCATCGTTTGACCTCCATGAGGGGCGGGTTGCCCCGACGAGGCATTGTGCCCGTCCGGCCAGTAAGCTCAAAGCTCCGCCTTAGGGGCTCTGCGGAGTGCATCGGATGCCGCGCGGTAGCGATCCGCCAAGCCGAGTAGGGCCTCACGCTCCTCCACAGTTTGGCTGTCGATGGCCCACGCGCGCGCGGTTTGCTCGAGCCGGTCATATTCCTGTAGAAGGGTGCAAGCCTGTGTGGGCTTAAGTGTGGGTAAGAACTGCAGATTGCTAAAAATCCTCGAGAAAACGGCCAGTCTGAGGGGACACCCCTTCCGCCAGTCTATCCGAACGGGGTCTCTCGGTCGGGCTTTCCCGAGCAGGTGATCGGTGGACCAGGCGTTAAATCCGGACGGGCTCGGCAAGCTCAAGCTCCGCATTCAGGCGTTGCGCGCCAAGACCATCGCCAATGGCTGTACCGAGGACGAGGCGCTGTCTGCCGCCGCCAAGGTTGCCGAACTGCTGGATCGCCACGATTTGTCGCTCTCCGACGTCGAGCTGCGCGCCTCGCCGTGCGAACGGAGGGTCTTTGGGACCCATCGCAAGAAGCGAATTCCGCTCGACGACTGCATCGGCGCGATCGCTCATTTCTGCGATTGCCGGGTCTGGCGCGAGAAGAACCCCGCCGGCGAGAACATCTATGTGTTCTTCGGTCTCGGCGCCGATGTCGAGGTCGCGCATTACCTGGCCGAGCTGATCGACGGCGCCGTGCGCGCCGAACTTGGGCGCTTCAAGACCTCGGTCGACTACGCCCGGTTCCGGCACCAAGAGCGGTATCTGGCCAATGCTTCCTTCGCCCTCGGGATGGTGGCGTCGATCGCGGACAGGCTGGTGGCAATCAAGGCCAGTCGCGATCAGGTCAACGAAGGCACCGGCCGCGGGCTGGTGGTCCTCAAGACCTCGGTGGTCGATGCAGAATTCGACAAGCTCGACCTCAAGCTCCGGACCCAGCGCAGCACCGGACGGATGGTGTCGATGACGGCCTATGAAGCCGGTGGCGACGCCGGAGCGTCGCTAGCCATTCATTCCGGCCTTGGTAGAGCGCGGTCAGGGGCCACTGCCAAAGGAAGCTGAGCGCATCAGGGCGCGTGAGCTACGCCGTGCCACACGTGCCCTACGCCCGTCTTTTTCGAGTGGGCAGCCTTGGCAAACCGAAAACCTCAGCTCTTCGGACCGCCACCCTTCAGCGCGTTCCAGGCGGCCTGGTTCGCTTGATCGAACGCCTTCCGGGACTCGGCGAGCGCCTCGCTCAGGACCGTCCAGGATTCGCTGCCGGCCTGCTTCAGCTTCTGCAGACGCGCTTCGGCTTCGGACGCATCGGATTTCATCTGCTTGAGCGCGGCATCGACATCGACGGTGCGGGCTGCGGTCACTTTACCCGCGGCCTCGCGGAATTTGTCCGCCGCTTCGCGCCAGGCCTTGGCTTGGGCCGCTGCGACGTCCTTGAAAGTGGCTTGCTGCTGCTCCAACTGTTTGCCGGCGCCTTCGAAGTAGGTTTTCACTTGGGCCTCGAATCCAGCCCACTGCTTTTCCAAATCGGCCTTGGCGTCCGTCCAGGCGGCTTCACCTGCTTCCGCCTGGGTCTTGAGCATCGCCTGAAACGCGTCACGGCGCGTCGTTAGATCGGACAGAAGTTGATCCGTCTTCACCTTGGACTCGGCCTTGGCCTGACCTGCCTTGACCTCGAACGAGGCCAATGCGGCGTCCATCTCGTCGATCCGCTCCTTGGCCCAATTGAGGTAGAAGTGCATGCTGCTCTGCTGTGACATGGCCGTCTCCATCTGCTTTCCGACGTGAGGTTCCCAGAGCTTCGGCCTGCTCGTATTGACCTGTCTCAATGATGTTGTGGTCTCACGAAATTGCGACGGCGCACAGCGCAGACTCAGTGCCTGGCAACCTCGACCCCCTGGATTCGTGGAACCCCTTGAGCATTCAGCGCGTTTAGACGCGAATGCAAATTGCGAGGTCCACCTGCTTCACAGCTCATCGACCCTGATCCCCGGCAATACCGTCTGGCGGCGGTGCAAAGCGCGGCGCGTGGCGGTTCTGAACGATGCTGCCGCTTATTTCGCGGCCCTGCGCGAGGCGCTGCTCGCGGCGCAGGATCTCGTCTACATCGTCGGGTGGGATATCCATAGCGAGACCAGGCTGGTCGGATCGTCGGGGCGGGCGGATGACGGCTTGCCGGAACAGCTCGGCCCATTTCTGCGCGCCCTCGTTCACCGCCGGCCGGACCTGCGGATCAACATTCTGGTCTGGGACTTCGTCTCGTTCTACGCCTCCGAACGGGAATGGAATTCCGCGGCCAAATTCACCGCCGACACGGACGGCCGCGTCCGATTTCATCTGGATTCCACGCTTCCGTTCGGCTCGGCCCAGCACCAGAAGATCGTCTCTATCGACGGTTCACTGGCGTTCGTCGGCGGGCTCGATCTGACGATCAGACGCTGGGACACGAGCGATCATCGCGTCGATCACGAACTGCGCTGCGACCCCCAGGGCAAGCCATACCCGCCGTTTCATGATGTTCAATGCGTGGTCGACGGGGATGCTGCCGCCTCGCTGTTCGAACTCGCCGAGGAGCGCTGGCGTGCGGCAGGCCAACAGATGCAGGATCGGCATGCGCAAAAGAGTATGCGCTGGCCGTCGCATGTGCCGGTCGAGGCTGAGCTCATGCCGGTTGGGATCGCCCGGACCGAGGTGGTCTGTCCTGCAGGTTCGACCATCAGGGAGGTCGAACGCTCCTTGATTGCAGCGATCCGGTCCGCGACGAGCTTCATCTACATCGAGAACCAGTTCACCAGCGCGATCAAGATCGCGCGGGAGTTGGCGGAGCAGATGCAGCGCGTGCCGTCGCTCCGGGTTCTGGTCGTCGCTCCAAAACTGCATTCCTCGTGGCTGGAATCCCAGGCCATGCAGAACGGCCGTGGCGCGTTCATCGACTGCTTCAGCGAGGCTGGCGTGGCAGATCGCATCCGTTTCGTCTACCCGGTCACACGAGAGGGAGACACGGAAGCGGCCGTGATGGTGCACAGCAAGCTCATGATCGTCGATGACAGGATCTTGAGGATAGGCTCGGCCAATTTGAACAACCGGTCGATGGGCGCCGACAGCGAATGTGATCTGATTTTTGAAGCCGCATCCGACGAACATCGGGAGTCCGTCGCTTCAGTTCGGCGTCGCCTGATAGCCCATTTTTGTGGCCTCGACGAACGGAGCGTCAGGCAAAACGACGATCGTCTTCTTGCTCTTATGGACGAGGTGTCGAAAGCCGACGGCCCGAAGACGCTGCGGGCAGTGGAAGCCTCAGTCCTGACCAGCACTCTGGCCACGATGGTTCAGCCGGTGGCGGACCCTGAGCGGCCCCTTCATCTCGAGCGGGCGGCATCGCGCATGTGGAGCACGAAGACCGTCATCGGGATCGTATCGATCGCCGTGGCGCTTTTTGGCTTGGCAATAGCCTGGTCGTACACTTCCTTGAGCGATTTGGCCGACACGGGCCGCGTCTCGAATTTGCTGTCGACTTACTCCCAATCCGTCTGGGGGCCGCCACTCGCAATCGCGGCTTTTGTCGTCGGCGGGCTGGTGGTGTTTCCGGTGCTCGTGCTCATTGCAGCAACGGCTGCCGCGCTTGGGCCATGGCTGGGTTTCGCCACGGCGATCGCCGGCGTCTTGCTCAGCGCCTTCATCCTTTTCGTGATCGGGCGGGCCCTCGGACGGCAGCGGCTCCAGCAGTTGCTCGGACGACGCGCCGCGCGGATCCAGGATCGCGTTGTCGGCAAGGGCGTCCTGGCTGTCGTCGTCATCCGGATGATTCCCATCGCACCGTTCTCGGTCGTGAATGTCGTGGCTGGCGCGAGCACGCTGCCTTTACGCGACTTCCTGCTCGGAACCTTGCTTGGCATGACGCCCGGTATTCTTGCCATGGCCGTGCTGGGGGCTCAGATCGCGGATTTGGCCCGCAATGCATCCTGGAGCAGCATGTTGCTGTTGGTGCTGGCGTTCCTGGGCTGGCTCGGCGTTTGCGCAGGCGCGCAATTCCTCGCGACCTGGCTCGCCGGGAGGCGCTGATGGCGCCGGTGCGTTTCATGACGTGGAATGTGCACGGCACGTTCAATCTCAATCCGAAGTTCGATCTGGAGGGGGTCTGCTCCATCCTTCGCAAATGGGCTCCTGATGTCGTCGCGCTTCAGGAGGTGGATTCGCGATCGAGGTCCGACGATCCGTTTGCGAAGCTGGCGAGTGTCGTCGGCGATCACCGCGTTCACGCCAAGTCGATTGTCACCGCGGATGGCGACTACGGTCAGATGCTCCTGAGCCGCTTTCCGTTCTCCGGGGTGCCCGAAATCGTCGACGTGTCGTATCGGGAGCGCGAGCCGCGCAGGGCCATTGCCGCTGGCCTCCTGACGCCGGTCGGTGACGTGCGCGTGGTTGCCACGCATCTCGGCCTGAGCATCCACGAGCGGCATGCCCAGGCACAAACCCTGGTGAGCCTGGTGAAACCCGGGAGGACCGTCGTCCTCGGCGATTTCAACGATTGGTTTTGGGTCAAGTCGGTGCGGCGCGTGCTCGCGCAGGCCTGCCCCAACCGTACGCGGCTGCGCACCTTCCCATCGCGCTTGCCCCTGATGCGGCTCGACCGGATTTATGCGACCTCTGATAGCCGGATCGCGAAAGTCTGGACCGACACGGAGGCGAGGGCGTTCTCGGACCACCTGCCCGTCATCGCCGAGGTTGATATCCAGGGGCCTTCGAGAGCCTAGAAAAAGCTTTATTCTACAACGGCATAGCTACTATGCATGGGGTTGTTTTTCGATATTTGTTGGGGCGGCGTTCGGGCGGGGCGGACCGCTCGAGTTCCAATTTGCAGGGCCGCCGGGTCCGCCCAGTGGAACCCTTTCGCCGGGTCCGCGTTGTCCCCGCATGACTGAAGACCTTTCCTTCCGACGCAAACCCCTGACCCCCGAGCAGCGCCAGGCGCGCGATGCGGCACGCCGGATCGAGGCCGAAAAGGCCATGCGCGACCATGAAGAGGCGCAGAAGGCGTTTTACGCCAACAAGGAGCGGCTGAAGGCCGAACGGCTGGCGCGCGAGGCGGCGGCGGCGAAGGCCTGATCCAGCGCGGGTCCCGCCCGCAATCTTCTGACGCGATCTGTCCGGGCGATGCCGCCGGCTAGTGCCGTTTCGGCGTCCGCGTCGCGCTCCAAGCCAGCCTCAGCGCCTGGACGGCCCCTGTGAACGCGCCGCGGGGCGATTGCGCCTCGATGGCTTCGGCTGCGATGCGGCAATCGTCGGCGACCTTGAGCAGCCCGCTTTTCGCGAGGTCCATGGTGGAGAGGGCGGCCTGCTCCAGGCAAACCCGTTCAAGCCGTCGAAACTCCCGCAGCTCTTTGTTCATGCGTCAGCTCTCGGTATGCCCCAAGCCATGCGGCGCTGAGTCTGCTTAACGATCAGTAAAGGATCTCTGCCTAGCCGAGCCGGCTGGCGCCGGGCTTGTGCGGGCCATGCACGCGCCCGGCGCGGGGGCGCATCGGCAGGCTTGACGGCGTTTGGCTTCCGCCGGAAGCTTCAACTGATCCGAACTGACGTGAAGCACGGGAGACGTTCGCCCCCAGCCAGTCCGACACCCATCAGCGAAAAGCGCAAATGGAGCTGACCATGACCACGTTCGACAAGCGCGAGCAGGGCTTTGAGGCCAAGTTCGTCCATGACGAGGAATTCATGTTCAAGGCCACCGCCCGGTCCAACAAGCTGCTCGGGCTTTGGGCTGCAGGCCAGCTCGGGCTGAGCGGCGATGCCGCGGCAAGCTACGCCACCACGTTGGTGACGGACCATCTGGAGAGCCGGGCGATCGCCGATGTCGTAGACAAGGTGTCAGGCGATCTTGCCGCCAAGGGCATCGCGCGTGAGCAGGTCGCGCTGAAGCTTCAGGAGTGCCTGCACCAGGCGTTGGCGCAGCTCGAAGTGGACAAGCAATAAGGCCGACGTTGGTAACCTCACTCCGCCTGCTTGTGCGTGCCGGAGTCACCGAGCCTGTCGACATAGGCAATGCCGATCGCCGAAACGACGAAGGTGAGGTGGATCAGCACCTGCCACATCACGCCGGTCTCGGTGAAGCCGGCGCGGTTCGAGCCGAGATTGCCGGCCTCGATGAAGGTGCGCAGCAGCGCGATCGAGGAGATGCCGATGATGGCCATGGCGAGCTTGATCTTGAGCACGCTCGCATTGACGTGGCCGAGCCATTCCGGCTCGTCGGGATGGCCCTGCAGGTCGAGCCGCGAGACGAACGTCTCGTAGCCGCCGACGATCACCATCACGAGCAGGTTGGAGATCATCACGACGTCGATCAGCGCCAGCACACTCATCATGATCTGCTGCTCGGTGAGGTCGAGGGCGTGCCAGGAGAGGTGCCAGAGCTCTTTCAGGAACAGCGCGATGTAGACGCATTGCGCCACGATCAGTCCGAGATAGAGCGGCAGTTGCAGCCAGCGCGAGCCGAAGATGATCATCGGCAGCAGGCCGAGGCGCGGCGAGGGCGAACGAGGTTCGGATTGGGGTGAAGGCTCAACCGACATTCAGGCTGCATCCTCGCAATCGAAACGATCGCTTTCATCTAGCCCGACAACATGGCCGGCGGAAGACGCGCCGCACGTCCCGCCATCGGCTGATCGCGCCATTTCGTGCTAGCGTGCCGAACGGCCATCGCGCGACGGTGTGGATCGGGAGGCGGGGAGTGACGAGGAGCGGCTTTCGCAGATGGTCCGGCGGCATCGCGCTTGCCGGCGCGATCATGATTGGCGCGGGCACCGCGGAGGTCTCGGCGACACCGCTGACGCCGTTTCGCTACGAGGCGCAGGCGCAGCGTCATTGCCCGCACGACAAGGTGGTCTGGCTCGACTTCCGGAAGGGCATCTACTACCGCAAGGGTCAGAAGCGGTACGGCCAGGGGTTCGACGGCAGCTTCGTCTGCCTGAACGAGGCCCGTGACAGCCGCTATCGCCGCTCCCTGCTGGGTCTGCGCTGAGTGGCGCGTGACGCCGGCTATTTCTGCGCCGGCAGCCTGACCGGCACGTGCGGGGAGGTGCTGATGACCCGGGGGCTTCCGTCCGGATAGGTGCGGTCGCCGCGGATCAGGGATTCCAGGACCAGGAAGAATTTCTCGGCAAGCATTTGTGTCACCCTCGTTGGTGATGGCCTCTGGAAATGAGTCGAGGCACCGAACGCGGGAATTCAATCAACAGATTGGGAGCGGGACATCGGCGCATGATGCGCCGCGGTGGAGCTGTGCTGGAGGGTAACGAAGCGGGGCTCAGGCGAACGCCAGTGCCACCAGGCTCGAGCAGAGCAGAACCAAGCCGCCGGCGGTCAATGCCAGGAAGCCGTCAGATACCAGGTCATGGTTACGCATGTGACACCTGCCGCTCTCGTTTTCGATGCTCGCTCGGATCGATCAAAATTGTCCGAACGCGCCGCTTGAAAGAGGTGATGCTTGCCGTCTGCGCGAGTGCCGTTAGGCCCTCGTGCGGTAACCTTCAAACGCATGGGCCAGGAAGATCCCCGCGCTTACCAGACCCATCAGTGCCGAAACCGTCTCGATCATCGTTAAATTCCAAATCCCGCCCTTGCATCCGAGAGAACGCGTGCGGCCTTGCACAGTCAAAAGAATTCCAGTGAAGGCAGCGACAATGGGGGTGGAGTGAGGATTCGGCGCAACAGAATGTCCAGCCGTGGCACAGGGTTGGCGCCATCGCTCCGTAGAACAACGGAAAAATGCGAACGTCTCGTTTACCATCCCGGCGGGATCGCTGTGGGCTCCCCATTTCCGCCGTGTTCGGGTTGCGTTATCGTTACCGCATCCGACGCGGTGGTGGGCCGCCTCGGATTAAAGGACCGGACAGCGCTCCCCGTAGCCAAAGCGGGGTGGGTACGCTTCCGGCAAAGTGGTATTTGGGGCGCATGGGGATCCGACGGTCAGATTCGGTTTTGCGGGCCGCGCGTGGTGCTGCGGCGGTCGCGGCCTGCGTTGCGCTGGCCAATTGCGCCTCCTCCAACAAATTCGCCAGCCGCGTCGATCCGAAATACGGCGTGTCCTCGAGCCCCCGGGTCGTGGCGTTCGGGGACCCGGTCCCGAAGGGCGGCGGCACCTACCGCGTCGGCAAGCCCTATGTCGTGGCCGGCCGGACCTACGTGCCCGAGGAGGACGTCAACTACCGCGCCGAGGGCATGGCGTCCTGGTACGGCGATGACTTCCACGGCCGCCTGACCGCCAATGGCGAAGTGTTCGACATGACCTCGCTGACCGCGGCGCATCCGACCCTGCCGATGCCGTCCTATGCGCGGGTGACCAATGTCTCGAACGGCAAGTCGCTGATCGTGCGCGTCAATGACCGCGGCCCCTATCACGGCAACCGCCTCATCGATGTCTCGAACAAGGCCGCCGAACTGCTTGAATTCAAAGGCAACGGCGTCGCCAAGGTCCGCGTCGAATATGTCGGCCGGGCGCCGCTCGAAGGCTCCGACGACCGCCAGCTTCTGGCGACGCTGCGCACCGGCGTTCCGGCGCCGTCGCCATCGATGGTCCGGGTCGCCTCGGCCAAGCCTTTCGTGCCGGAATTGCCGGGATCGAGCCGCGGTGCCATTCGCGGCGACGTGCCGATGCCGGAGGGGCGGCCCTATAATCTCGGCACCACCTCCGCCGACATGGCCTCGCTCAATGCGACCTCGGAAATGTCGGCCTCGAGCCGCGGCCGGGGCCGGGCGGTCCACAACGCGCGCGCCGTTTCCTATGACGCGGACGGCCGCTACGCGGCGGAGAACGCGCCGTCATCGGCCGACGGGGCCGCCGAGGCCCGCAGCATCCTGAGCGGCCGCGGGCTCTATTAGGCTGCGCTTTCCTTCAGGAATTGCACCAGCGCCGCGTTCACCTCGTCGGGCCGTTCCTGCTGCACCCAATGGCCGGCGCCCTCGATGATCAGCTTCTGCTTCAGATTGGGCAGCACGCGCTCGAGCTCGTTGACGCGCTTGGCACCGATCAGGCCGGTGATGACGGCGTCCCTGGAGCCGGCGATGAACAGCGAGGGCTGATGGATCTGCGCGTCCTGCCAGGGCGCCGTCAGCTCCCAATTGCGGTCGATGTTGCGGTACCAGTTCAGCCCGCCGCGAAAGCCGGACTTGCGGAAGCTCTCGGTGAAATAGGCGAGGTCGGCCTCGCCGAGCCAGCCGGGCAGCGGCTCCTCGGTGGTGGCGTGGCTGAGAAAGCCCTTGCCCTCCTGCACGAACATGGCGGCAGTGGGATCGGCAAGGCCGCGTCCGCCGAGCACGATGCGCATGGTGCGGGCGACGTCTCGTTCCAGCTCGGCCTCGGCGACGCCGGGCGCCTGGAAGTACTGCCAGTAGAAATTGGTGACGCCGCCCTGGCGCAAGAGGTCAAGCGGCTTGCCGCGGCCGCGGAACGGCGGCGGCACGCTGAGGCCCGCGACCGCCGTGAAGATGTCCGGCCGGAACAGCGCCGCATGCCAGGCGACCGGTGCGCCCCAATCGTGGCCGACCACCATCGCCTTGGTCTCGCCGAGCGCCTGCACGAGACCGACCATGTCGCCGACCGTGTCGAAAATCGAGTAGGCCGCGACCTCAGACGGCGCGGCGCTCTGGCCGTAGCCGCGCATGTCGGGGGCGACGACGTGAAACCCGGCCACGGCCAGCGCGGGGATCTGGTGGCGCCAGGAATAGGACAGCTCCGGCCAGCCATGGCACAGCACGACCAGCGGACCCTGGCCGGCTTCGCGGATGAAGAGATCGATGCCGTTGGCCTTGATCACGCGGGTGGAGGACATCGCTTTTCCGCCTTGTTTCAGGGGTTTGGTCGAGAAACATAAGGCGCCACGATAGGGGCGCGGCGAGAATCGTGCAATCTCAGGGACAGGCGTCGAACCGCGTGTTGTTCGCATCTGTTCCAACTGTTAGAACGCCTCTCTCAGGGCTTCGCCATGGCATTTCGTCTTCCTTTGCTTCGTCGCAACCGGCTTACCGCCGGAACACTGGCGCGCGGGCTGGTCGCCGCGATTCTGGTGGCAGGCATCGGCTGGAGCGGGGCGCTTCTGGCCGCCAACCAAAGCATCCAGGGCGCCAAGAAGCCGGACGATGCCGGATTCGACGGCGATGCCCCGACCGCGATCCTGATCGAGGCCTCCTCAGGCAGCGTGCTGTTCGAGAAGAACGCCGACGAGCTGCGCGCGCCCTCCAGCATGATGAAGCTGATGACGGCGGAGGTCGTCTTCAATGCCATCAAGAAGGGCGACATCAAGCTGACCGACGAATACCGGATCAGCGAGAACGCCTGGCGCCGGGGAGGCGCGCCCTCCGGTGGCTCGACCATGTTCGCCGCCATCAACAGCAAGGTCTCGGTCGACGATCTCCTGCACGGCGCGATCATCCAGAGCGGCAACGATGCCTGTATCGCGCTCGCCGAGGCCATGGCGGGCAACGAGAAGATTTTCGCGGCGGACTTCATGACCAAGCGCGCCCGCGAGCTCGGCATGACCAAATCGACCTTCGGCAACTCCAACGGTTTGCCCGACCCCGCCAACAAGATGACGGTGCGCGAGCTTGGCATGCTCGCCCGGCACATCATCCTGGACTTTCCGGAGTTCTACAAACTGTTCGGCGAGAAAGAGTACACTTGGAACAAGATCCGCCAGCCCAACCGCAATCCGCTGCTCAATTCGATGGAAGGCGCTGACGGCCTGAAGACCGGCTATACCAAGGAGGGCGGCTACGGCATGGTCGGCTCGGCGGTGCAGAACGGCACGCGGCTGATTGTCGTCGTCAACGGACTGGAAGACCCCGAGGATCGCGCGACGGAAGCCAAGAAAATGCTGGAATGGGGTTTCCGCAATTTCGAGACCCGCACGCTGATCGCGGCCGAGCAGCCCGTCGGCTACGCCAAGGTGTTCGGCGGCGAGAGCCGTTCGGTCAAGCTCGTCGCCAAGACTCCGGTGAAGGTGATGGTGCACAAGAACGGCAGCGACAAGCTGATTGCGCGCGTCGTCTATAGCGGTCCGGTGCGGGCGCCGGTCGAGGCCGGCCAACGGGTCGGCGTGGTCAAGGTCTGGCGCAGCGGCAACATCGCGGTGGAGACGCCGGTCTATGCGGCGGAAGCGATCGGCACTGGCTCGACCGTGCGACGCGCGATCGACGGCGCCAGCGAGCTCGTGATCGGCATGTTCCGCGCAGGCGCCGAGAAGCTCTGACATGAGTGAGAGCGCGCTACAGCGGCCGTCCGGACGCGGACGCTTCGTCACCTTTGAAGGCGGCGAGGGCACGGGCAAGTCGACCCAGATCAAGAAGCTTGCCGACCGCCTCAAGGCGGCAAAGCTCCGCATCCGCGTCACGCGCGAGCCGGGCGGCTCGCCGGGCGCGGAGATCATGCGTCATCTGGTGCTGTCGGGCATGGGCAAGCTGCTCGGCCCCGAGGCGGAAACGCTGCTGTTCGCCGCCGCGCGCGATGACCATGTCCGCACCGTGATCCTGCCTGCGCTCAACCAGGGCACCTGGGTGCTGTGCGACCGCTTCGCCGACTCGACGCGGGCCTATCAGGGCAGCCTCGGCCAGGTGCCTGAGGGCCTGATCAACGCGATGCAGCGGGTCACGATCGGCGATCTCAAGCCGGACCTCACCATCATTCTCGATCTGCCGGTCGAGATCGGCCTGCAACGCGCCGCCGCGCGCCGCGGCAACAGCACGCCCGACCGGTTCGAAGGCGAGAAGCTCGGTTTTCACCAGGGCCTGCGCGAGGCCTATCGCAAGATTGCCGAGGACGATCCCGCACGCTGCGTGCTGATCGACGCCAATTCCGACCCTGACACGGTCGCAGGCCGTGTCTGGACGGCGCTGCGCGATCGTCTCCTTCCCACACCAGCCTCGGTGGTTTCCGTATGAGCCCGCGTCAGACCGAGCGCGAAACCGCCATTCCGCACCCGCGCGAGACATCGAAACTGTTCGGTCATCGCGAAGCCGAGACCGCGCTGTTGACGGCCTATCGCAGCGGCCGCATCCCTCACGCCTGGCTGATCGGCGGGCCGCAGGGCATCGGCAAGGCGACCCTGGCCTATCGCATGGCGCGCTTCGTGCTCGCCCATGGCCAGCCGCTGGCGGAAGCCGTGCTGCGCGCCGAAGACCTCGCGATCGATCCCGATGACGCCGTGGCGCGGCAGGTGGCGGCCGGCTCGCATGGCGGCCTACTGACGCTGGAGCGTACCGCCAACGATCGCGGCGTGATGCGCACCGTGATCACCGTGGACGAGACGCGCGAGACCATCGGCTTCTTCGGCTCGACTGCCGCGGCCGAAGGCTGGCGCGTCTGCATCGTCGACACCGTCGACGAGCTCAATCCGAACGCGGCCAACGCGCTGCTGAAAATCCTCGAGGAACCGCCGCAGCAATCGCTGTTCCTTTTGGTCAGCCACGCGCCCGCGCGCGTGCTCGCCACCATCCAGTCGCGCTGCCGCAAGCTGCGCCTGCGGCCGCTCGCCACCGATGATTTGATTGGCGCTGCGGCTTCGGCCGCCGATCTCGATCCGAGCGATCCCGCGCTGCGCGAGGCCGCGGAGGCCTCCGAGGGCAGCGTTGCAAGGGCGCTGACGCTGCTCGGCGGTGATGCGCTCAAGCTCCAGCAACGCACGGCGGCGCTGCTCGCGCGCCTGCCGCAGGTCGATCCGCGCGAATTGCACACGCTCGGCGATTCGCTTCCCACCAGCGACCGCGTCGCGCTCGCCGCCTTCATTGATGGCATCGATCGCTGGATCGCGGAACGTCTGCATGCGGACGAGGCCAATGCCAACCAGAACCTGCCGCGCCTTGCGCGCCTAGCTGAGGTATGGGAAAAGATCGTCCGCGCCGCGCGCGACACCGAAACCTATAATCTGGAGCGCAAGCCCTTGGTGTTCTCGGTGTTCGGCTGGCTGGCGGACGCAACGCGCTAAAGCATGATCCGGAAAAGTGCGCAGCGGTTTTCCGAAAGATCATGCGCAAATCAATAATCGAACTCAGGTTCGTTTCCAGATTTCGAGAAGCCGGTAAAGGAATTCGTCGTGGCAACGCGAGCTAAGAAAACTGCTAAAGACAAGGGCCGCAACAAGGCTGCGAAGAAAGCCGCAAAGAAGGCCGTGAAGGCGCGTGCGAAGGCCAACGCCAAGGCGGCCAAGAAAGTCAAGAAGACCAAGAAGGCCCCGGCCAAGAAGGGCGCGAAGAAGAGCACCGTGAAGACGGCAAAGAAGGCGGTCAAGAAGGCTGCGAAGAAGCCGGCCGTCGCCAAGAAGCCAGCTAACAAATCAGCCAAGAAATCCGCCAAGAAATCCGCCAAGGCTCCCGCAAAGACGGTGGCCAAGAAGGCGAGGGTGGTCGCGCCTGTGATCGCAGCGCCGGCCCCCGCCGCCACGCTGCCGAAGGTTGTCAAGCCGAAGGCACCCCGCGCGCCGAAGCCCGCTGCGGCTCCGCAAGCCGCAACGCCCGCAGCCACACCAAAGGCTGCGGCGCCCGTGGCCGCGCCCGCGCGCGACAATGTCTTCTACATCACGACAGCGATCGCCTATCCCAATGGCAGTCCGCATATCGGCCACGCCTATGAAGCGATCGCGACCGACGTGCTGGCACGCTTTGCGCGGCTCGACGGCAAGGACGTGTTCTTCCTGACCGGCACCGACGAGCACGGCCAGAAGATGGTGCAGACGGCGGCCGGCGAGAACATGGCCGTCTCAGCGCTCGCGGCCCGCAATGCCGGTCGCTTCAAGGAGATGGACGAGCGTCTGAACGTGTCGTTCGACCGCTTCATCCGCACCACCGAGGAGCAGCATCATCGCTCCAGCCAGGAGATCTGGCGGCGCATGGAAGCGAACGGCGATATCTATGCCGACATCTATGCCGGCTGGTATTCCGTGCGGGACGAGGCGTATTACGCCGAGGATGAGACGCGCTTGAACGATGACGGCGTCCGGCTGGGCCCGCAGGGCACGCCGGTCGAATGGGTCGAGGAGAAGAGCTATTTCTTCCGGCTGTCGGCATACCAGGACAAGCTGTTGAAGCTCTATGCGGATCAGCCTGACTTCATCGGGCCGGACTCCCGCAAGAACGAGGTGGTGAGCTTCGTCAGAGGCGGCCTGCGTGATCTCTCGATCTCGCGCACCACCTTCGATTGGGGCGTCAAGGTGCCTGGTGACGAAGAGCACGTGATGTATGTCTGGGTCGACGCGCTGACCAACTACATCACCGGCGTCGGCTTCCCCGATGAGAACGACGGAAACTGGCGTTATTGGCCGGCCGACGTGCACATCATCGGCAAGGACATCATCCGATTCCACGCGGTGTATTGGCCGGCGTTCCTGCTGTCGGCCGGGATTCCGCTGCCGAAGCGCGTCTATGCCCACGGCTTCCTGTTCAGCAGGGGCGAGAAGATGTCGAAGTCGGTCGGCAACGTCGTCGATCCCTTCAATCTTGCCGACCAGTACGGCGTCGATCAGGTGCGCTATTTCTTCCTGCGCGAGGTGCCGTTCGGACAGGACGGCAACTACAATCACGAGGCCATCGTGGCGCGCATCAACGCCGATCTCGCCAACGATCTCGGCAACCTCGCGCAGCGTTCGCTGTCGATGATCGCCAAGCAACTCGGCGGCGTGCTGCCCGAGCCCGGCGAATTCAGCGACAACGACAAGGCAATCCTGGCGATGGCCGACGGCATGGTCGCCGCATCGCGCGAGGCCATGGCAATGCAGCAGATCCATCACTGGCTCAACGCCGTCTGGGCCGTGGTCGCGGAGGCCAACCGCTATTTCGCGGGCGAGGCGCCGTGGGCGCTCGCCAAGACCGACCCGGCCAGGCAGAAGACGGTGCTCTACGTCACCGCCGAAGTCGTGCGCCAGATCGCGATCCTGGCGCAGCCCGCGATGCCGACCGCCTCGGGATTGCTGCTCGACAGCCTCGGCATCCCGGACGGGGAGCGCAACTTCGCCATGCTCGGCGGTGCCAAGCGCATCGCGCCCGGCTCGACCCTGCCGGCGCCGACGCCGGCGTTCCCGCGCTACATCGAGCCAGCAGCCTAGGACGTTTGCGCGATGCTGGTCGACAGCCACTGCCATCTGGATTTTCCGGACTTTGCGGAAGATCTCGACGGGATCGTATCGCGGGCCCGCGCGGCCGGCATCGGCCGCATGGTCACGATCTCGACCCGGGTGCGGAAGCTCGATCAGCTTCTGGCCATCACTGAGCGCTATGAGGACGTCTACTGCTCGGTCGGCACTCATCCGCACAATGCGGATGAGGAGGACGGTATCGCATCGGATGAGCTGGTTGCGCTGACGGAGCATCCCAAGGTCGTCGCGCTTGGCGAAGCCGGGCTCGACTATTTTTACGACAACGGCTCGCCAGAGGCGCAGGCGAGGGGCTTTCGCGCCCACATCGCCGCCGCCCGCACCACCGGCCTGCCGCTGGTGATCCACACCCGCGAAGCCGACGAGGACTGCGCACGCATCCTGGAGGAGGAGGCGGCCAAGGGCGCGTTTCGCGCCGTGCTGCATTGCTACACCGGCGGACGCGAGCTGGCGCTGAAGGCGGTGTCGCTCGGGCTCTATATCGGTTTCACGGGCATCCTGACCTTCAAGAAATCAGAGACCTTGCGGGCGCTGGCGGCCGAACTGCCGGCCGATCGCATCCTGGTCGAAACGGACTCGCCCTATCTTGCGCCCGGCAAGTTCCGGGGAAAACGCAACGAGCCCGCTTTTGTGGTCGAGGTCGCCAAAGTGCTGGCCGAGACGCGCGGCGTATCGTTTGACGAGATCTCGCGCCAGACCAGCGAGAACTTCTTCCGCCTGTTCTCGAAGGTGAAAGCTTGAAACCGGGAGCCGCATGACGCTGACGCTGACGATCCTGGGCTGCGGCTCCTCCGCCGGCGTGCCGCGCCCGGCGCTGGGCTGGGGCGCCTGCGATCCCAACAATCCCAAGAACCGCCGCCGCCGCTGTTCGCTACTGGTCGAGCGGAAGTCCGAGCACGGCACCACGCGCATCGTGATCGACACCTCGCCGGACCTGCGCGAGCAACTGCTCTCGACCAATGTCGATCACATCGACGCGGTGTTCCTGACCCATGAGCACGCCGATCAGACCCACGGCATGGACGATCTGCGTTCGGTCGTGATGCACATGCGCCGTCGTATCCCGACCTATTTCAACCTGTCGACCGCCAAGGACATCATGGCGCGGTTCTCGTATTGCTTCATCTCGCCGGAGGGCAGCGACTATCCGCCGATCCTAACGCGGCATTCGATCGAGGCGGGCGAAAGCCAGACCATTCTGGGGAAGGGCGGCGCGGTGACGATGACAGCCTTCCTGGTGCAGCACGGCGCCATTCCCGCGCTCGGCTATCGTATCGGCGATGCGGCCTACACACCCGACCTCAACGACATCCCGCGCGAGAGCTGGGGCGCGCTGGAGAATCTTGACCTCTGGATCGTCGACGGCCTCCGCTACACCAACCATGTCAGCCATTTCAGCATCAACGATGCGTTGTCCTGGATCGAACGGTTCAAGCCGAAGCGCGCGGTCATCACCAACATGACGGCCGATGTCGATTACGAAGTCATCCGGCAATCGCTGCCCGCGGGCGTCATGCCCGCATTTGACGGGCTGCGGCTCGAGACGCACTGAACCTGCGGTAGAAACTCCCGCCACAAGCAGGCATAGTCCTTGCTTGCATCGGTTGCATCATGTTGATCTAACGTCTGAAAGACAGACGCTGGGCAAGGGCGATATTGAAGAGGATCGGCGGCTAGCGATATGTGACCGCCGGGTCGACTGAATCGCCTCATGTGAGATGAGGATCGCGTGGCAGGGGACGAAGTAACGGCCGGAGGACTGGTGCGCCGAGCGCTGGATCTCCTTTATCTCGGGGCAGGCTACGCCGCCGGCGTCTTCCTGGTTGCGATCTTTGCAATCATGATGGCCATGTCGGTCGGGCGCCAGTTTGCGATCAACATTCCCGCCGGGGATGATTTCGCGTCCTGGTGCATGGCCGCGATGGCGTTCCTCGGCCTCGCGCATACCTTCAAGCGCGGAGAGATGATCCGCGTCGGCCTGCTGCTGGAACGCCTGCATGGTCGGACCAAGCAGATCGCGGAGATCGTGGCCCTCGGTATCGCCACCGCCTTCATTCTCTATTTCACCCGCTATGCCGTGCAGATGACCTACGATTCTTGGCGCTTCAACGATGTGGCGCAGGGCGTCGTCCCGCTTCCGCTCTGGATTCCGCAGCTCGGTTTCGCCGGCGGTCTTGCCATCCTGTCGATCGCGTTGATCGATGAGATGGTCAATGTCGTCAGCGGCAATCGGCCGAGCTACGAGAAGGGCTCGCCGGACGAAACGCCGGAAGAATTCGTCGAGCGCATCTCGCAGGGCGGCGGAGGTTGACCATGGCCAATCTCGGCATGATCGAGCTGTCGTTCGTCCTGCTCGGCGTCATGATCCTGCTGCTGGGAAGCGGCATCTGGATCGCGGTGTCGCTCGGGCTCGTCGGCTTCGTGGCAATGGCACTGACGACCAGCTTGCCGCTCGGCGCCGTGCTCGCCACCACCACCTGGAGCGCCAGCGCGTCGTGGACGCTGGCTGCGCTGCCGCTGTTCATCTGGATGGGCGAAATTCTCTTCCGTACCAAATTGTCGGAAGAAATGTTTCGGGGCTTGTCGCCCTGGGTTCAGTGGCTGCCGGGACGTCTGACCCACGTCAACGTGATCGGCTGCGGCATCTTCGCGGCGGTGTCGGGGTCTTCGGCAGCGACCTGCGCGACCATCGGCAAGATCGCGCTGCCCGAACTCGACAAGCGTGGATACGACAAGGGCTTGAGCCTGGGCTCCCTCGCCGGCTCGGGCACGCTCGGCCTCCTGATTCCACCCTCGATCCCGATGGTGGTCTACGCGGTCACGGCGAATGTCTCCGTGCTGCAGGTGTTCCTCGGCGGCTTCCTGCCGGGCGTACTCGTGATGGCGCTCTATTCGGGCTACATCATCATCTGGTCGCTGCTCAATCCCAAGAAGGTTCCGCCGCGCGATCCGCCGATGCCATTCCGACAGAAGCTGCGGGAGTCGGCAAAGCTCGCGCCCTGTATGCTCCTGATCATGGCGGTCTTCTTCTCGCTGGTGCTGGGCTTTGCCACCGCCACGGAATGCGCGGCATGGGGCGTCACGGGCGCGTTGCTGCTGGCCTGGTGGAGCGGCACGCTCACGCGCAAGAACTTTCTCGAGAGCATCATGAGCGCGACGCGCCTGACCTGCATGATCATGCTGATCCTGGCAGGCGCGGCCTACACCACGGCTGCGATGGCCTATACGGGCATTCCGGCCGCACTCGCCACCTGGGTCCAGGGGCAGCAGCTCACGCCGAGCATGCTCGCGCTGTATCTGAGCATCATGTACATCATCCTCGGCTGCCTGATCGACGGCATCTCGATGATCGTGCTGACCGCCGTCATCGTGCTGCCGATGGTCAGGCAGGCCGGACTCGATCTGGTCTGGTTTGGCGTCTACCTAATCATCCACGTCGAGATGGCGCAGATCACGCCGCCGGTCGGGTTCAATCTGTTCGTGCTGCAGAACATGAGCGGGCGCGACACGTTCACCGTTGCGCGGGCGGCGTTTCCGTTCTTCATCCTGCTGCTGGCCGCCGTCTTCATCATCACGGAGTATCCGCAGATCGTGATGTTCCTGCCCAAGCTCGCCTTCCCAGACTGAGCGTACCGGTGTTTAAATTGACTGTGAGGAGAAGCCTGATGATGTCTCGTTTGTTTCGCGCATTCTTGACCGCCGGCGTGGTCGTGGCCGCGACACCCGCTTTGGCTCAGACCAAATGGAATCTGCCGGCAGCGTATCCCGCCGATAATCCGCACTCCGAAAACCTGGTCGCCTTCGCCAAGGATGTCGAAGCCGCCACGTCCGGGAAGCTCCTGATCACGGTCCATCCCGGCGCCTCGCTGTTCAAGGCACCCGACATCAAGCGCGCAGTGGTGACCGGGCAGGCGCAGATGGGCGAAGTGCTGCTCTCGATCCACGAGAACGAAGATCCGTTGTTCGGCGTCGACGTCGTGCCGTTCCTGGCGACCAGCTTCCCTGACGCAATGAAGCTGTATCAGGCCTCCAAGCCTGCAATCGCCAAGAAGCTCGATGCGCAGGGTCTCAAGCTGCTGTTCGTGGTGCCCTGGGCGCCGCAGGGCGTCTATGTCAACAAGCCGCTCGCATCGATCGAAGACATGAAGGGCCTGAAATGGCGGGCCTATAACGTCGGCACCGCGCGCATCGGCGAGCTGGTCGGCGCGCAGTCGGTCACGATCCAGGCGGCGGAACTGCCGCAGGCGCTTGCCACTGGCGTGGTGAATTCCTTCATGTCCTCGGGCGGCACGGGCTACGACGCGAAGGCCTGGGAGTCGCTGAAGTATTTCTACGACGTGCAGGCTTGGATCCCGAAGGACTACACCTTCGTCAACAAGGCCGCGTTCGAGGCGCTCGACAAGCCGACCCAGGAAGCCATCCTCAAGGCGGCGGCAACGGCGGAAACCCGCGGCTGGAAGGCCTGGCAGGACAAGAGCACGTGGTATCTCGATCAGCTCAAGGCGAAAGGCATGAACGTCGAGCCGCCGAGCCCGGCGTTGAAGGCCGGCTTCCAGAAAATCGGCGAACAGCTCACGGCCGACTGGCTCAAGAAGGCAGGGGCCGATGGTCAGGCGGTCGTCGAGGCCTACAAGAAGATGTGAGGACTGATGTCTTCCGCCCGCCACGTGTTCGTGCGGGCGGAAGACTCTCAGACGATGTTCAGGCCGTAATCGCCTTCACTGATCCCACTTCGTTGCGCAGCAGGAATTTTTGAATCTTGCCCGTGGACGTTTTCGGGATAGGTCCGAACACGACGGCTTTCGGCGTCTTGAAGCCCGACATGTGGCTGCGGCAGAACGCGATGATGTCGGCTTCGCTGGCGCTGGCGCCGTCCTTCAGTTCGACGAAGGCGCAAGGCACTTCGCCCCATTTCGGATCGGGCTTTGCGACCACGGCGGCGAACAGCACGGCCGGGTGCTTGTAGAGGATGTCCTCGACCTCGACGGAGGAGATGTTCTCGCCGCCGGAAATGATGATGTCCTTGGAGCGGTCCTTGATGATGACGTAGCCGTGTTCGTCGAGCACGCCGAGATCGCCGGTGTGAAACCAGCCGCCCTCGAAAGCTTCCCTGGTCGCCTTCTCGTTCTTCAGGTAGCCCTTCATCACGATGTTGCCGCGGAACATGACCTCGCCGATGGTCTCGCCGTCGCGCGGCACCTCTTGCATCGTCTTCGGATCGATGACGGTGACGCCTTCCTCGAGCGGGTAGGGCACGCCCTGCCGGCGCTTCATGCGTGCGCGTTCGGCGGGCGGAAGCTTGTCCCAGCCGGGCTGCTCGGCGCAGACGGAGGCGGGGCCGTAGACCTCGGTCAGGCCGTAGACATGGGTCAGCTTGATGCCGATGCTTTCGGCGCCTTCGAGCACCGCGACCGGCGGCGCGGCGCCGGCGATCAGGCCGACGACGCGGCGGGCCGCGTTGCCTTTGGGCGCATCGGGCGCGTTGATCAGCGTGTTATAGACGATCGGCGCGCCGCACATGTGGGTGACGCCGTGCTGCTTGATCAGCTCGAAGATCCTGGTCGGCTCGACCTTGCGCAGGCAGACATTGATGCCGGCGGATGCCGCGATGGTCCAGGGAAAGCACCAGCCGTTGCAGTGGAACATCGGCAGCGTCCAGAGATAGACCGGATGCTGGCCGAGATTGCCGGCAAGGATGTTGCTGACGGCGTTGAGATAGGCGCCGCGATGATGGGTGACGACGCCCTTGGGATTTCCGGTCGTGCCCGAGGTGTAGCTCAGCGCGATCGCGTCCCACTCGTCCTGCGGCAGGATCGCCGTGAACGCAGGATCGCCTTCCGCGACCGCTGCTTCATATTCGATCTCGCCGATGCGACCGCCGCCTTTGAACGATGCGTCGTCGACGTCGACCACGAACGGCTTGGGGCCAGTCATCTGCGCCAGCGCATCGCTGATCACGCCCGAAAACTCGGGATCGACCAGGATGATTTTGGCGCCGCCATGGTCGAGCTGGAATGCGATCGAAGGCGCATCGAGGCGGATGTTGAGCGCGTTGAGCACAGCGCCGGTCATCGGCACGGCAAAATGCGCCTCGTTCATCGCAGGAATGTTCGGCAGCATCGCCGCCACGGTATCGCCGACGCCAATGCCCTTGCGCGCGAGCCAGGACGCAAAACGCTTGCAGCGCTCATAGGTCTCCGCCCAGGTGAAGCTGCGGCCCTCATACACCGTGCTGACATGATCGGGATAGACGGCGGCGCTGCGCGCGAGGAAGCTTAAGGGGCTCAGCGGCACGTAATTGGCGGGCGTCTTGTCGAGGCCGATATTGTACTGGTTCTGCCGCTCACTCATCGACACCCTCCGTCAAACGCCTCAAAGGAATCCGATCGAGATCCACGGGAAGATCGCGACGATGATCAATCCCACCAGCAGCGCCAGCAGATAGCCCCAGATCGGGCGGATGCCCTCGGCCGGATCGACGCGTCCGATGGCGCAGGCGGCATAATAGCCGACGCCGAAGGGCGGGGCGAATAGTCCGATTCCCATAGCGAGAATGATCACCATGGCGTAGTGCACCTCGTGCACGCCGACGGCCCGGGCGATCGGAAACAGCAGCGGCCCGAACAGCACGATCGCCGGGATGCCCTCCAGCACGCTGCCGAGGATGGTGAAGGCCAGGATCGAGACGGCGATGAAGGTCGCCGCTCCCCCGGGCAATCCGGTCATGGCCGCCGCCAGCGAGCGCGAGAAGCCTGATTGGGTCAGGCCCCAGGCCATGCCGGTTGCCGTGCCGATGATCAGCAGAATGGCGCCCGACAGCGCCGCGGTCTCGACCAGCATCGGAAACAGCCGCGACCAGTCGAAGCGGCGGTAGACGAGGAGGCCGACCAGGGCGCCATAGACGATGCCGATGGTGGAGACCTCGGTCGCGGTCGCGATGCCCTCGACCACGGCGTAGCGGATCACGAAGGGCAGTGCGAGCGCGGGCAGGGCGATGACGAAGGTCTTGCCGATCTCGCCACCGCTGGCGCGGCGCACGTGACTCATGTCCTCGTGGCGATAGCGCCACCACACCAGCATGCAGAGCGTGATCGCGAGCACGACGCCGGGCAGCAGGCCGCCGGTGAAGAGCGCGGCGATCGACACGCCGGTGACGGAGCCGATCGTGATCAGCACGAGGCTCGGCGGAATGGTCTCGGTCTGGGCTCCGGTGGCTGCAAGAAGCGCGACGAGATCGCCGGGCTTGGCGCCGCGCTGTTTCATCTCCGGAAACAGCACGGGCGCGACGGCCGCCATATCCGCGGCCTTGGCGCCTGATATGCCCGAGACCAGGTACATGGCGCCGACCAGCACGTAGTGCAGGCCGCCGCGGACATGGCCGAACAGGCTCGCCAGGAACGCCACCATGGCCCGCGCCATGCCGGTCATCTCGATCAGCAGCCCCAGGAACACGAACAACGGCACCGAGAGCAGGATGAGGTGGCTCATGCCCTCGTCCATCCGCCCGACCAGCACCATGACAGGCGTGCGCGTGGTCAGCGCGAGATAGCCGAAGATCGCAAGGCCGAACCCGAACGCAATGGGAACGCCGGCGAACACGCAGAAGCCGGCGACGCCGACGAAGAAGATGACGAGGTTGAGATTGCCGAGCGGCCGCAGCAACGGCTCCGCCAGCCAGAACAGGCCGATGATGACGGCAACGCTGACGACGGCGGCTGCGACCATCCGGTAATCGGCCGCGCGCAGCAGCCGCAGCAAGGCAAAGGCCGCCATCAGCCCGATGCCGGCCGGCAGCGCGGCGGCGCGCCACATATTGGAGATCTGCAGCGCCGGCGTCGTGATGTAGCTTTCCTCATAGGCGTAGTCGCAGGCGGGCCAGACGATCAGGACCAGGAATGCCAGCGCCGCTGAGGTCGCGACCAGATCGAGATAGGCCCGCATCGCAGGCTTGGCGCTGGCGACGACCGCCGTCATGCGCATGTGCTCGGAGCGGCGGAACGCAACCGCCGCGCCCAGCATGGCGAGCCACAGGAACAGGATCGAGGCGAGCTCGTCCGACCAGATCAGCGGCCGGTGCAGGCCGTAGCGCGCGACCACGCCGGCAAACAGGATCACGATCTCGGCGACGACCAGGATCGCCGCCGGGATTTCGACGACGAGACCGAGCGCGCGCTCGAGCGAACCCAGCAACGAAGGTCGGCGAGGGGACTGAAACGCCGCCTCGCCCACCACTGCGGTCACCTCGACCTCGACATGAGCCATGATGGCCCCAACGCGTTACGACAGCTTGCCGACGGCCTTTTCCAGGAGGTCCCAGGCTTGGTCGCCATACTTGCCCTTCCACTCGGCATAGAAGCCGGCGGTCCGCAGCTTGTCGCGGAACGGCGCCACTGTGGGCTGATTGAAGGTCAAGCCCTTGGCCGCGAGCTCCTGCTGCAGATTGGCATTGAGCTTGGCGGTGTCTTCACGCTCCTTGACGGCAGCGGCATTGATGTTCTTGGCGACGATGGCGCGCACGTCCTGCGGCAGCTTCTCCCAGGCTCTGCGGTTCGCCAGGAACCAGAAGCCGTCCCACATGTGATTGGTCAGCGAGCAGTATTTCTGCACCTCGTAGAGCTTGGCGGTCGAGATGATCGCCAGCGGGTTCTCCTGGCCTTCGACGATCTTGGTCTGGAGCGCCGAATAGACCTCGCTGAAATTGATCGAGGCGGGCGCCGCGTCGAACGCCTTGAACATCGAGGTCCACAGCGGCGACACCGGTACGCGGATCTTGAAGCCCTTGAGGTCGTCAGGACCGGTGATCGGCTTGCTCGACGAGGTGGTCTGGCGGAACCCGTTGTCCCAGATCTTGTCCATCACCTCGAGGCCGGCCTTCTTGATCTCGCCGCGGACATGGGCGCCGAGGTCGCCGTCCATGGCCTTCCAGACCGTGTCGTAGTCCGGGAACGCGAAGCCGATGCCGTTGATGGACGCCGCCGGCACCAGGGTCGAAAGGATCAGGCCGGACAGCGTGAAGAACTCGACGCCGCCCGAGCGGATCTGGCTCAGCATGTCGGTGTCGGACCCGAGCTGGTTGTTCGGGAAGATCTGGAGGTCGAACTTGCCGTTGGTCTCGGTCTTGATCGCCGCCGCCATCTCCTTGGCGCGTACGTTCAGCGGATGGGTGTCCGGCAGGTTATTGGCGTATTTGTAGGTGAACTCGGCGCTCTGGGCCCGGGCCACATGGGGCGCACCGATGCCGCCCAGGACCGCGGTCGCGGCGGAGGCCTTGAGAAGCGTGCGTCGGGAAAAGCGCGTTGAAAAGACCATGGGTCTGCTTCCTCGGAAGGTTTGTTGTTGTTCTGAGATGCAAACCTATACGGACGGAAGGCCTGAAGGTCATCTGCGATCTCGCGAGGCCTCGCTTATTGCAGCCGGACAAGGTCCCGGCAATATCGGCTGTCGCAGAGATGGGCCGGATTCAAAATCTGAAAAACAACCCCATGCACAGTAGCCGTCGAGACCCGGGGCGGCGTCGCGGCCCGGACCGAAAATCGCGCTTGGGCGAAGGTGCGGTCGCAGGAATTGCAGCTAAATATTTGATCTCATTGTATATAAATATATTCCATAATATACCTTATGCGAATTATGGATTAGGCTGTGGCCGCACGCGACCTGCCGGTCGGATCTCCGCCTGAACTGAGCGCCCATCGCCAAATCTGTGCGTCCTTTCCGCCAGTGAAGGACCTGCGGCCACTGCCCCGGCCGAGCGGCTATGCGGCTCTGGTGTGCAGCAGCTCCGAGGGTGCCGTAAGCGCGTCAGTCCGCCGAAAGCGATCGCAGCCAGGCCAGCCGCGAGATCGCGCGCTCGGCAAGTTGCTGCAGGCGTTCGAGATGGGCCGCGTCGCTCGACCGCTCGGCGCCGTCGAGGTAGCCGTCGACCAGGGCCTCGGCGATCTCCAGTGGGCCTTTGCGCTCCATGGACGCCGGAAAGCTCCCGAGGCCCACGGTGGCGTCGGCCATCTCGATCGTCTGCTGGCGAATGTCCTGGGTCCGGATTGCTGCTGGCCCGCTCAGGCGTTGTTCCAAGTCGCTGAGCTGCAAGACCAGGCGAAGCTCGAGCCTTTGCGCATCAATTTGCCGCAGAGGCACGGACGACGCCTCGGCGCCGCTCCGTTCGTGCTCGCGATGATAGGCGCGGCGCCTCTCCTTCCGCAGCGTCGCGACATGGCCGAGCTCTTCCTTGGCCATTGCCTCGGACGCCTTCTTGATATCGCGGTCATCGGAATAGGCGGCGAGATAAGACCAGAACGCAAAGGCGCGCTCCTCGTTGCGGACCGCCATCGCGAGCGCGCGGTACGGCGTCATCAAGCGCGACGTTTTGACCTCAGCGGCGGATTCCGGGGCGAGCGTTTCCGGCGCCTCCCAACGCACCATGGCGGGATCCGGAATCTTGCCGCGCCGAGATTGCGACCACCGCGTGACGCTGTCGACATGCTCGCGCTCGGCGGCGGCGAGCTTCGCGAACACGTCTGCGAGATCATCCTTGCCCTGTTCGCGCATGTCATCAGCAAGAGCATCATACCTTTTGGCTGCCTCCTGCTCCATTGCATGCGCTAGCGCAAAGAGTTCGTCGAGCGACTGCAATACACCTGCGGGCTCAGCGCTCAGCAATGAAGTGCGCAGGAATGGCATGGCAAGGACTCCAAATGCAGGCTTCTGATTCAGCTCAGCGCGAATACAAATATTTTCGCTGGCCTTGACAGATGTGGGCACGCGCGATGACTTTGACACGTCAGCGACGACAAATCATCGAAGAAGAATCTCAAGGCACGCGCGTCCCGGTGGGTCGCGCAGATCGCATTTGAACCGATATGTTGAAGCGACCGGATGACGATACCGCCTTCACAAGGCGTGCGGCGCTAGCGCTTGCGCGGCTTGCTGCTGATGTGTCTGGCGTACGTTTCGCCCGCATGCGCCGCCGGTGACTTACCAGCATACCTGCCGAAGCTTACGCCTGCCGAATTTTTCCCGGATGCGGATCGTTTCGGCCCGCCGCAAGGCGATCCGCCCATTGTACCGGTGTACCGCGGCGATCAGCTTCAGGGATTCGTTTTCCTCAACTCCGATTTTGCGAACTCTGTCGGGTACTCGGGCAAACCGATTCACTTGCTTGCCGGAATTGATCCGAAAGGCGTCATCACCGGGATCAAGCTCGTCGATCACAAGGAGCCGATCGTGCTGGTCGGCATTCCGGAGGCGCGCATCGTCGCCGCCATGAACTCCCTGATCGGCAAGGACATGAAGCCTGTCGCAAGTGGTGCCGAGAAGCCGCCGCAGGTCGACATCGTGAGCGGCGCGACCGTCACCGTGCTGGTGATGGGTGACAGTGTCGTCCGCGCCGCGTCCAAGCTCATCCGCGGCGGACGCATCGGCGGCGGTGACGCCGCGGCGGCTTCGGCCGCCCTTCCCCCTGTCGTCAAGACGCTCGATCTCGGGCGCAGTGAAGTGCGTGACTGGGAGAGCCTCGTCGGCGACGGCTCGGTGCGCCGGCTTCAGCTCGGCATCGGCGACATCAACGAAGCCTTTGCGAAGTCCGGCAGCGCCGCGGCGAGCCAGTATCCCGAACCGGGTGACGCGAGCGATACCTTCATCGACCTCTACGTGGCGCTGGTGACCGCGCCCACGATCGGCCGCAGCCTGCTTGGCGAGGACGGCTATCAGCGGCTGAAGGACAGCCTGAAGCCCGGGCAGCAGGCCATCGTCGTTGCCGGCAACGGCCCCTACTCGTTCAAGGGTTCGGCCTATGTCCGCGGCGGCATCTTCGATCGTATCGAAATCCTGCAGGAAGGCAACAGCACCCGCTTCCGCGACCGCAACCACACCCGGCTCGGCGCACTGGACGCGGTCGGCGCGCCCGAGTTCAGGGAAATCGGCCTGTTCGTCACCCCGCCTGAGTTCACCCTGGATCCGACGCAGCCGTGGCAGCTTCAATTGCTGGTGCAACGCAGTCTCGGCGGCCGCGACAAGGCGTTCCTGACTTTCGATCTCGGCTACACCCTGCCCGACAGTTATATACGCCGCGAGCAGCGTGCGGTGACGGTACCGGAGAGCGCGGCGCCTCCGGCCTCGCAGCAGGCCAACGCTGCGGCCGCACCGCCCCCGGAGGCGGACGAACCTCTGTGGATGCGGATCTGGCGGTCGAGCACCGTCTCGATCGGCATCACCGCGTTCATGCTGGCCGTCCTCACCGGCATCTTCTTCTTCCAGAACCTGCTGGTGCGCCGACCGGTGTTCTACACCTGGGTGCGGCGGGGTTATCTCGCCCTCGTTCTGGTCTGGCTCGGCTGGTACGCCAACGCGCAGCTCTCCGTCGTCAACGTCGTCACCTTTACCAATGCGCTGGTGACGGGCTTCCGCTGGGAATTTTTCCTCGCCGCTCCGCTGATCTTCATTCTGTGGGCTGCAACGGCCGGCGGGCTTCTGTTCTGGGGCCGAGGTCCGTTCTGCGGTTGGCTGTGTCCCTTTGGCGCGCTCCAGGAGCTCACCAACACGGCCGCGAAATGGCTGAAGGTGCCCCAGATAACGGTGCCGTGGGGGCTGCACGAACGGCTATGGCCGATCAAGTACATCATCTTCCTCGGTCTGTTCGGCCTGTCGCTCTATTCGGTCGACATGGCCGAGCGGTTCGCCGAGGTCGAGCCGTTCAAGACCGCGATCATCCTGAAGTTTTCGCGAAGCTGGCCGTTCGTCGCCTACGCAGTCGCCCTGCTCGTCATCGGCCTCTTCATCGAACGCTTCTTCTGCCGCTACCTCTGCCCGCTCGGCGCCGCGCTCGCGATCCCCGGCCGCATCCGGACGTTCGAATGGCTCCGCCGGTGGGAAGAATGTGGGTCACCCTGCCAACGCTGCGCCAAGGAATGCCCGGTGCAGTCGATCCATCCTGAGGGGCACATCAACGTCAATGAGTGCATCTACTGCATGCATTGTCAGGAACTCTATTACGACGATCACCGCTGCCCGCACATGATCCAGGTGCGGCTCAAGCGCGAGAAGTTCGCGGCGATGTCCTCGCCCGCGATGCGCCCAGGCGGCAAGGGTCCAGCGACCGTCATCACCGCCGGCGGCAAACCTGTCGGCGTTTCACCCGTCGCAACTCCACCCCCAAACTGAACCGAAAGCCGAGGAGGCAATCATGAGTGAAAACGAAAAGGCAAAGGGCGTCAGCCGACGAACCGTGCTGGGAACGACGGCGGCCGCAGCGGGCGTGGGCCTGGCTGGCGGAGCGGCGATCAAGGACGGCGGCTTCGTCTCATCTGCGGACGCGCAGACCAAGAATGCTGCTCCGAAAGCGCCGGCGGCACGGCCGGCCGTGCAGAAGACCGAGGTCGCGCCCGGCGAGCTCGACGAATATTACGTGTTCTTCTCGAGCGGCCAGTCCGGCGAGATGCGAATCGTCGGCCTCCCCTCGATGCGCGAATTGATGCGTGTTCCGGTGTTCAACCGGTGCAGCGCGACCGGTTGGGGCCAGACCAATGAAAGCCTCAAGGTTCTGACCGAAGGCATGCAGCCCGCGACCCGCGAATTCCTCAAGAACCGCGGCGGCACGTTCATGAACGGCGACCTCCACCACCCCCATATTTCGTTCACGGACGGCACCTACGACGGTCGCTATGCCTACATGAACGACAAGGCCAACAGCCGCGTCGCGCGGGTGCGGCTCGACATCATGAAATGCGACAAGATTGTCGAACTGCCGAACCAGCACACGGTCCACGGCCTGCGTCTGCAGAAATATCCGCGCACGGGCTATGTGTTCGCCAACGGCGAGGACGGCGTGCCCTTGCCCAATGACGGCAAGGTCCTCGACGATCCCAAGCAGTATCACTCCATCTTCAGCGCGATCGACGGCGAAACGATGAAGGTGGCCTGGCAGGTGATCGTCAGCGGCAACCTCGACAATGTCGACGCCGACTACCAGGGCAAGTATTGCTTCGCGACCTGCTACAACGGCGAGGAAGGCGTCACGCTCGCGGAGATGACCGCCAGCGAGCAGGACTGGGTCGTCATCTTCAACATCAAGCGGATCGAAGAGGCCGTAAAGAAGGGCGACTTCAAGGAAATGAACGGCGTGCCCGTGATCGACGGCCGCAAGGGGTCGGCGTACACGCGCTACATCCCGGTCTCGAACAATCCGCACGGCATGAACACGGCTCCGGACGGCATCCACATCGTGGCGGCCGGAAAGCTCTCGCCCACCGTGACCGTGATGGACGTGCGCCTGTTCGACCAGTTGTTCGACGACAAGATCAAGCCGCGCGACGTCGTCGTCGCCGAGCCTGAGCTTGGCCTCGGCCCGTTGCACACCGCCTATGACGGCAAGGGCAACGCCTACACCACCCTCTTCCTCGACAGCCAGGTCTGCAAGTGGAGCATCGACCTCGCCAAGCGGGCCTTCAAGGGGGAGAAGGTCAATCCCATCCTTCAGAAGCTCGACGTGCACTATCAGCCGGGCCACAACCATAGCTCGATGGGCCAGACCAAGGAGGCGGATGGAAAGTGGCTGATCTCGCTGAATAAGTTCTCGAAGGACCGTTTCCTGAACGTCGGCCCGCTCAAGCCCGAGAACGATCAGCTGATCGACATCTCCGGCGATCAGATGAAGCTGGTGCATGACGGCCCAAGCTTTGCCGAGCCGCATGACGCGACCATCGTCCACCGCTCCAAGATCAACCCGATCTCGATCTGGGATCGCGCGGATCCGATGTTTGCGGATGCGGTCAAGCAGGCCAAGGCGGACGGCATCAACCTGGAGGCCGATTCGAAGATCATTCGCGACGGCAACAAGGTGCGCGTCTACATGACGTCGACCGCGCCAGCGTTCGGCCTCGAACAGTTCCAGGTCAAGCAAGGCGAGGAAGTCACCGTCTTCATCACGAACATCGACGCAGTCGAGGATCTCACGCACGGCTTCTGTATCGTCAACTACGGTATCAACATGGAGATCGGGCCGATGGCCACCTCGTCGGTGACCTTCACGGCCGACAAGCCGGGAGTCTACTGGTACTACTGCTCCTGGTTCTGCCACGCCATGCACATGGAGATGAAAGGCCGGATGTTCGTCGAGCCCAAGTCGGTTTGAAGTCGGTTTGAAGTCGGCCTGATCGGAGCGACCTCGTGGGTCTGTTGTCACGCATGTTTCCGGCGGCGCTGGTCGCCGCCGGATTGTCCGGCTTCGCCGATGCGGAGACCTTGACGGCTGCGCCTGGGCAGCCGCTGCAAGCGGTGCTGGATGGAGCGCGCGCCGGCGACGTCATCGAGCTTGCTCCCGGCGAATATCACGGCTCGATCCGGATCGACCGTCCCCTGGAGCTGGTCGGGAGCCGAGGCGCGGTGCTCGACGGCGACGGCTCCGGTAACGTCATCACCGTCAGCGCGCCCGACGTCACTATCCGCGGCGTGACCATCCGGGCATCCGGCCGCGATCTGCAGCAGATGAATTCCGGGATCTTCCTGCAAAAGACCGCCGAACGCGCCAAGATCGAGGACAACCACCTGGTGGGAAACCTGTTCGGCGTCTATGTGCACGGCGCCAGGGGCTCCCGGGTCGTCCGCAACGAGATCGAGGGACTGCGCGGCGGGCGCCTCAGCGAGGCAGGCAACGGCATCTCGCTGTGGAACGCGCCCGACGTCACCATCGCGAACAACATGTTCCGCTACGGCCGCGACGGCATCTTCTCGATCTCCAGCAGCAAGGACCGCTTCATCGACAATCGCTTCGAGCAGGTTCGTTTCGCCGTCCACTACATGTACACCAACGACAGCGAGATCAGCGGCAACGTTTCGATCGGCAACCATGTCGGTTACGCCATCATGTATTCGAACCGTCTGGTGATCCGCGGCAACTCCTCAGATCACGACCGCGACTATGGGCTGCTCTTCAACTACGCGAACTATGCCCAGATCGAGGGCAACCGGGTCACGGGCGGCCCGCTCGGCTCGATGACACAGAGGGCGGAGGACGGTCCCGCCGACGAGCGAGGAATGCTTCCGCAAGCCAAACGGGAGAGCACTCTGAGGAGTGGCCCGGAGAAATGCGTGTTCATCTACAACACCAATCACAACAAATTCCGCAACAACTGGTTCGAACGCTGCGCCATCGGCGTGCACTTCACGGCGGGCTCCGAAGGCAACGAAATCACCGGCAATTCCTTCGTCAGCAACGCCAACCAGGTGAAATATGTCGGCACCCGGCACCTCGACTGGTCGACCGGAGGGCGCGGCAACTACTGGAGCGATAATCCGGCATTCGACCTGAACGGCGATGGAATCGCCGACACGGCGTACCGGCCGAACGACCTCATCGACCGCGTGCTGTGGACGGCGCCGGCTGCGAAGGTCCTGATCAACAGCCCCGCCGTCCAGGTGATCCGCTGGGCGCAGGCACAGTTTCCCGCGCTGCTGCCGGGCGGCGTGGTCGACAGCCATCCGCTGGTGTCGCCGCCGCGGACCCCGGTGAAGGAAACACGATGACCAGCACGGTACGTGTCAGCGACGTCACCAAGGTGTTTGGCCGGGTCGAGGCCGTGCGCGGTGCGTCGTTCACGCTTGGCCAGGGCGAGCTGGTGGCCTTGATCGGGCACAACGGCGCCGGCAAGACCACGCTCATGAAGCTCATGCTCGGGTTGATCCGGCCGACCAGAGGCGCCATCGAGGTTCTCGGAGACAACCCCGCCGCCGGCGAATTCGCAGGCCGACGGCAGCTCGGCTACCTCCCCGAAAACGTCTCCTTCGACCCCGCCCTCACCGGCCGCGAGACGCAGGCCTTCTACGCCAGGCTGAAACGAGAGCCGGTTACCAAGGCGCTGGAGCTGCTCGACGCGGTCGGACTCGGAGCCGCCGCCCGCCGCCGGGTCAACACCTATTCGAAGGGCATGCGCCAGCGGCTGGGGCTCGCGCAGGCGCTGCTTGGCGAGCCGCGCGTGCTGCTGCTGGACGAGCCGACCACTGGTCTCGATCCGGAGCTGCGGCAGACCTTCTACGACATCATCGCGCGGCTCGCGGCGCGCGGCGCGACCGTGCTGCTGTCGTCGCATGCGCTGACCGAGCTGGAGGAGCGCGCCGGCCGGGTCATCATCATGAACCGCGGCATCAAGGTCGCGGACGGATCGATCGACGAGCTGCGTCGCCTCGCCCGCCTCCCGACCCGGATCCGTCTCAAGGTGGCCGGCCTCGCGCCCAGCGAGATGCCGGGCTGGGCTCCGCAAGACGCCACCTGCCGCCGTCTGAACGGCCACATCGTCGAGATCGACGCCGCGCCGGAGCGGAAGATCGAGCTTCTGCATCGCGCGACGGCCGCCGGCAATTCGGTCGAGGACGTCGACGTGGTCCCGCCCACCCTCGACGAGCTCTATGCTCATTTCCTCCGGCAATCGGAGCAGGCGCCATGAATGTCCTGATCATCGCCGCCAAGGAAGTCCACCAGGCCATCCGCAATCGCTGGGTGCTTGCCGCAACGCTCCTGCTCGCCGGGCTTGCCCTGTCGCTGACCTTTCTCGGCAGCGCGCCGACCGGAAACGTGGGTGTTCGCACCCTGGATGTGGTCATCGTCAGCCTGTCGAGCCTGACGATCTTTCTCGTTCCACTCATCGCGCTTCTGATTTCCCATGACGCCATCGTCGGCGAGATGGAACGCGGAACGATGCTGTTGCTGCTGAGCTATCCGGTCGCGCGATGGCAGGTGCTGCTCGGCAAGTTCTTAGGCCACCTCGCCGTCCTCGCATTTGCGACCTGCCTCGGCTACGGCGCGGCGGTCGGAGCGCTGGCGGCGACGGGCAGCCAGATCGATAGCGACAGTTTCCTGGCGTTCGGGGCGATGGTGGGCTCCTCGGTGCTGCTCGGCGCCGCTTTCGTCGCCATCGGATATCTGGTCAGCGCGCTCGTGCGCGACCGCGGAACGGCAGCCGGCATCTGCATCGGATTATGGCTGCTGCTGGTGCTGATCTACGACATGGCGCTGCTGGGCATGCTCGCGCTCGATCAGGGGCGCAGCATCTCGGCGAGCGTGCTTAACGCCATGCTGCTGTCGAATCCGACCGACGCCTACCGGCTGATCAACCTGACCGGGTTCGCCAATGTCAGCACCTTCGCCGGCATGGCTGGCCTTGCCCAAACCACGTCCCTGACGATACCGGTCCTTCTGACCGCCCTGCTCTGCTGGACTCTGCTGCCGCTGGGGCTGGCCGCGCTCGCCTTCTCGCGGAGGGAGCTATGAGGCGCCGAACGATCCTCCTCGCCTTGCTCGTGCCGCTCGTGCTCGCCGGCTGCAACGAGAAGCAGGCCGCGAAGATCCCGCCGCCGCATCGGATGACCGCGGAGGACATCGGCCATTACTGCGGCATGAACGTGCTCGAGCACCCGGGACCGAAGGGCCATGTCTTTGCCGCGAGCCTGATCGAGCCCGTCTGGTTCTCGTCGGTGCGCGACACGATCGCCTTCACCATGCTGCCCGACGAGCCCAAGGACATTCAGGCGATCTACGTGTCCGACATGGGCAAGGCGCCTGAGTGGGACAAGCCCGGCGCCGATAACTGGATCGAGGCACGCAAGGCGCTCTACGTGATCGAGAGCCGGGTCAAAAGCGGCATGGGCGGTGACGAGGCCGTTCCGTTCTCGGACCGGGCGGCGGCCGAGAAGTTCGCCGGAGAAAACGGCGGCCTGATCGTCGGCTTCGACGAGGTGCCCCGGGACTATGTCCTGACGTCGGCGAATGCCGCCGGCGCCGTTGCGGCCGACGAAGCGGCCGAAGGGCCGCCGGGCGAACGATCGAGGAGAACGCCATGACGCGAACACTGACGCGCCGACGCTTCATCCGGATCAGCGCGGCGGCCGCGGGCCTCGGCGCGCTGGCTCCGGGACACTCCGTTCGTGCAGAGATCGCGCCGGTCACCTGGCGTGGCACGATGCTGGGCGCGGTGGCCACGATGGAGATCCACGACGAAGACCGCAGCCGGGCGGATCGGCTGATCTCGCTGGCCCGCGCCGAGGCGCGGCGGCTCGAGCGGCTGTTCAGCCTTTACCTGAACGATTCCGCCCTGGTTGCGCTGAACCGGACCGGTGTCCTGATCGATCCCGCCGCCGAAATGGTCGATCTGCTATCGACCTCGCAGCACTATTCCACGCTGACGGGCGGTCTGTTCGATGTCACGGTGCAGCCGCTGTGGGAGCTCTACGCCAGCCATTTCGCGCGAGATGACGCGGATCCGGCCGGTCCTGCGGCGGCCGCGATCGAGGCCGCGCTCGCGCGCATCGGCAGCAGCCGGCTGTCGATCAGCCGCGACCGGATCGTGATGCCCAAGGGCATGGCCGTCACCCTGAACGGGATCGCGCAAGGCTACGTCACGGACAAGGTGGTCGACCTGTTGCGGGCGCACGGCATCTCTCGCAGCCTGGTCGACATGGGCGAGGCCCGCGCGATCGGCGCGCGTCCGGACGGAGGGCCCTGGGAGATCGGCATCGCCGATCCCGACATTGTGGACCGCACGAAGACGGTGCTGCCGATCGTCGACCGCGCCGTATCCACCTCCGGCGGCTACGGCTTCCAGTTCGATTCCAGCGCGCGCTTCAACCATCTGTTCGATCCGCGATCGGGCGGCTGCGCTCTCCGCTATCGCAGCGTGACGACGGTGTCCCGCTGCGCGACCGCGGCGGACGCATTGTCAACGGCGTTCAGCCTGATGCCTGAAGATAAGATTCGATCGCTCTTGCCGCATGTCGACATCGACCGCGTGCATCTGATCGATGGTGCCGGCCAATCGATCGAATTGTCGGCGTAACCTTGCGCGCTACTGCAGTGGCAGCAGCTCCAACTGGCTCTGCGCCTTCTTGACGGCCGCGGCGTACCAGCTCTGGCTCGACGCTTCCCTGGCGAAGCATTTCGTGTAGGCGTCCATGGCCTGATCCTCGCGGGCCATGTCGCCGCGCGGGTCCTTCTTGTTGACGGGCTTCGCCATCATCTGCTTCCACACGCGCTCGCATGCCGGGATTTCGGCCGTCTTCACCGCGTTCGATGTGGCGAGGAAGTAGACCTTGTCGCCCTTGGTCGCGACGACGTCGATTTCATCCGGCGGTCCCTTGAGCCCGCCATTGCCGCGCAAGCCGAGCACGGCAACTGCAGCGCTCGCGGATGCGGGCTTTGTGATCGGCAGCTCGGCATATTTGGCGAAGGCGGCGTCCTGGATCGCATGATAATAGAAGCGGTCGGACTTGAACGCGGCGCCGCTCTCCTGCGGCATGCCGTCCTCGCGATGCTCGCGCAGCCAGTGCGCCAGAAGCGGGCTCGTGGTTACGACGGCTTGCGTCTTGTAGCCTTCCGAGGCGAAGCTTAGCCCGTCGAGATGGCCGAAGCCGATATCACTCTTGAAAAGCGTGTCGACGTTCGACTTGCCGTCTGCGGGGAGCCCCTTGATCGTGACCGGTCCCACCAGGCCGCGCAGCACGCCCGCCAGCTCCTTGAGCGCCGCATCATGCTGCTTGTAGATCTCGTCGCTCTCCTTGGCACTCGAGAATTTTGCGATGTAGCGGTCGCGCAGGTCGAGATAGTGCTGCTCGGGCGTGGCCGCATGGACGGGCGTCGCCAGGACGAGCAGGCAGAGCAAGGCAAGCGATTTCATTCGATGTCCGCGGACTGGGAGCGATCTCCAGTCTTTGTGCCGGCTGGAGGCGGGAAGGTTCATCCGCAACGACCGTGCGGGGGCCCTACTCCGCCGGCGTCAACTGCCGGGTCAGACGCACCGCCGCGGTCTCGCGCACGCGGATGCGGGCGCGACGCTTGCGCCACCAGATCACGACGCCGGTGACCGAGAGTGCCGCCACGACCAGCCCCATGATCGAGATCAAAATGCGGCCGAACAGTCCGACGATGCGGCCCGAATGCAGCGGAAATTGTGCTTGGACGAAGATGTCGGCGGCGGTACCGACCCAGGGCAGCCGCTCGCCGATCGGGCGGCCGTCCTCGCTGTCGTAATAAAGCTGCGCCGGGCCGACACCGCCGGCGCCGTGGTCGTCGCCGGGGTGGAAGAACGCGGCGGCATAGACGCCATGGGCCGGGCCGTAATTGACCGAGCCGACCGGGATCGTCCACCCCCGCGCCTTGCCGTCGGCGGCGGCGCGGGCGGCGATGTCGGCGAAAGTCACCTTGGGCTCGATGGGATCGTCGAGATCGCGATAAGGCCGCTGCTCATAGGGCGTCGGCGTGTAGTTCGACACCATCTTCATCAGCGGCGAGAACACCTCGAAATAGAGGTTCAGCGAGAACGCGGTGAAGGCGATGATGAAGAGCACGCCCCAGGTCCAGAGACTGAAGGCGCGGTGGATGTCGAAATTGATCCGGTAGGCGCTGCCGGACGTCTTGATGGTCCAGGCCGGCGCCCAGCGCGCCCAGAAGCCACGCTCGAGCTGGCGCGTGACGGCTGGCGCCCGCGCCGCCTTGGCGCGCCTGCGCGAGGGCAGCGTCAGGTAGAAACCGACAAAGCAATCGATGGTCCAGATGATCGCGATCACGCCGAGCACGCGCATGCCCCAGCGATCGCTGCCCCAGAACTCCGGAATGTGCATCGTGTAGTGCAGCTTGTAGAGAAACGAGACGAAATTCTCCCGCGTGACGGGCCACACCGCGCCCCAATAGCGCCGGCCCAGTTCCGCGCCGGTGTTGGGATCGAGGAAGACCTGATTGTAGTCGAGAGCGAAACGCTTGCCGGTCGCCGGATCGATCCGCGGCATGACGAAGAACCACAGCGAGTGGCCCTCTTCCGGCGTCATGAAGAGGTAGACGACGCGCGCGCGGGGATCGCGCTGCTCGATCGTCTTGGCGAGCTCGATCGATGGGATCGCCGGACCCTTGGTCGAGACGTCGAACAGATGGCTGTTCAGGACGTCGTCGATCTCGTGATCCCAGGAGATGATCGCCCCGGTGATGCCGGAGAAGAACAGGAATCCGGCCGTGAGCAGTCCCGCCCAGCGATGCAGCTTGCCGAATATCGCTCTCATCGTCTTGCACTCTCATCCAGCAGGTCCGGCCCGCCATCGCCGGACCGTCTTCGATTTCACCAGCGATAAGTCAGCTTGCCGATGGCTTTCCGTCCCTCGGCATACATGCAGCCCGAAAGGCCGTAGCACGCCGCGACATAGCGCGTGTCCGCAAGGTTGGTGACGTTCAGCGACAGCCGCCAATTGTCACGGGTATAGGCAAGAAGCGCATCCAGCACTGTGGCCGATCCCACCTTGAAGGTGTTGGCATCATCGCCCCAGGTCGCGCCGACATAGCGAACGCCGCCGCCGAACTGCAAGCCCGCCAGCAGGCCGTTCTGAAGCGTGTAGTCGCTCCACAGCGAGGCGCGGTTGAGCGGCACGGTGACCGGCGCCTTGCCGACATTGACCGGATCTTGCGTGACCATCGCATCGATATAGGCGTAGGCCGCCCGCAGATTCCAGCCGTCGGCGAGCGACATCGAGCCTTCGAGCTCGATACCGCGCGACTTCACCTGCCCGATCTGTTCGTAAAAGGTGGTTGCAGGCACGTACACAGCGACGTTGTCACGCGTCAGGTCGAAGGCGGCGAAGGTGAACAGCGCATTCCAGCCGACCGGTTGATACTTGACGCCCACCTCGTACTGCACGCCGGTCTCGGGATCGAGCATCTGTCCGGAAGGACTGGTCGCGAGCTGCGGCAGAAACGACTCGGAATAGCTGAAATAGGGCGCGATGCCGTTGTCGAAATTGTACATGACGGCAGCGCGGCCGGTGAAGGCCGAGGCGTCCTTCGATGTCGAAGTATCGGCCGGGGGCAGATTGGTGTCGAGCTGCGTCGTCACGAAGTCCTGGCGGCCGCCGAGCTGGAACGACAGCCGGCCGAGCTTGATCTGGTCCTGCGCATAGAGGCCGAGCTGCGACTGCTTGATGCCCTTGTTGTCGTACATGCTGCCGAGGGCCCAGTCGTAACTGTAGACCGGGTTGAAGACGTTGATCTCCGGCGCTGACGTTGTGACGGCAAAGGCCGTATCGCGGAACGTGGTGTTGCGATAGTCGAGCCCGACCAGGGTGTTGTGGCTGAGGATGCCGGTATTGAACTTGCCCTGGAGCTGGTTATCCACCGCAAAGGAGTTGATATAGGAGTTGCTATAGCTGCCGAAACGTCCCAACTGCCCCGCCGCCTCGTCCGTGTATCCGGTGCCGTAGAAGGTCTTTTCCTCGTTGTGCTGATAGGCGTAGCGCAGGTTCTGCCGGAACGTGATGTTGTCGGTGAAATTGTGCGAAAGCTGATAGCCGGCGGTCGCAATCTCGGTGTTGAACGCATTGAAGCCCGGCACGCCCGCGAAGAACGAGACCGGGATGGTGCGGCCGTTGTTCGGCCACACCGTGCCCGAGGCCGGCAGGAACTGAAGGCCCCACCCTGCCCGGTCGCGCTGGTAGTTGGCCAGCAGCGTGATGGTGGTGTCCTCGTTCGGCTTGAAGGTGACGGCGGGCGCGATGAAGACGCGGTTGTCCTTGGTGAAGTCGACCTGGGTCTGGCCGTCGCGGACGACGCCGGTGAGGCGCCACAGCACGGTGCCTTCCTTGTTGGCGGGGCCGCCCATGTCGAACTGGCCCTGATAGCGGTTGAAGCTGCCGCCGGAGATCGAGACCTCGCCGAACTGCTGCGCCGTCGGCAGTTTTGTCACGTAGTTGAGAATGCCGCCGGTGCCGCTGCCGCCATACATCGCCGAGGACGGGCCCTTGAGCACCTCCAGGCGCTCGGCCCCGTAGGGATCGAGGCCATTGAAGTGCACGTAGTTGCTCGAGGGGATCCGCAGGCCGTCGACGTAGAGACCCGACATGGTCGTGTCGAAGCCGCGGATCTGGAGCGCGCCGAAGCGGGTGTCCGAGCCGCCATTGACGTCGCCGCTGACACCGGCGGTATAGCGCAGCGCCTCGCCGATCGAGACCGCGCCCTGATTCCTGACCTGGTCGGTGGTGACGACGGAAACCGACTGCGGAGTTTCGATCAGCGGTGTATCGGTTTTGGTGGCCGTACCGCTCCGCGTGGCGACGAAACCGCGCACCGGACCATTGGCACGTTCGCCCGTCGCGCCGTTCGATGATGCCGACTGGGTCGGCGCGGCGGCCTGCGCAGGCGAGCGACGATTGGCGCGAGAGGTGCGTGTCGCCGCCCTTCGCGACGAAGCAACCGCCGCAGGACGGGCGCGCTGAACCGGCGCGTCGACGGTGACAGCGGGAATCTGGGTCTGCGCCTCCACGGAACCAAAGGGAACCACGAGCGAGAATGTGCTGACCGCCCCGAGCAGCAGCACACGAATCTGTCGACGACGCGCGCATTCACGCGAAGAAAGTTGGTAGTCGGTCACGTCTTTTCGGCCCCACGCACTGCCGGCTTTGCCGGTATCATTTTTGGTGCCCCGCCCTAACTCAGGCGGTTTCGGAGTGCGATAGGAACGAGGTTAGAATCTCTCCAGAGGCGTGCGCGGCGCGTGCGACGAATGCGCTCATGCCGAATTGCCGCGTCCAGTGCCACGCAGCCGTCGTGCTCACACATTTGGAATGCTTCTAGATAGAAACGCTCCCTCATCATTCGGCAATGGCTGGAAACGATCAGCCTGCTACCGCGCGAGAATCGCCAACTACGACGGTCGGCGCTGCCGGGTAACCCGATCGAGCTCGATCCGGCTCTATGATTTGCCGGCGCGGCAACACGATTCGTCGGCAGTGTTGCTCTCTTGTGCCAGCACGCTGCGGCTGTTGCGGTCCGGCGGGATGTCGCCGGCCGCATTGGCGGCGAAAAAGCCGGTCGGCTTCAGCAGGAAGCCGGCATATTCCACCGGCATGATCGGGAAGTCCTCGGGCTTGCAGACATGGGTGTGGCCGAAAGAGTGCCACACCACGATATCGGCATTCTCGATGTTGCGGTCCTTCGCGGCATAACGCGGCAGGCCATCGCCGCCGGCATGGACGTTGGGATAATCGCCGCTTGCGTATTTCTCGGCCGGATCGAATGCTGTCACCCAGACATGCTTGGTGGCGAAGCCGCCGCGCTTGCGCACGTAACTGCCCTCCTGCGCCAGCATCAGCGGGCTCGGATTGACGACGAGCTTGTAGGCCGGAGCATTACCGACCGAGTTGGTCTCATTGGGATTGCTGATCTTCCAGAACCGGCCGGTTTGGCCATTGGCGATCGCCGCCGCGTCATGCTCGCGCGACAAAACCCGCGTCGTGGTGTCGAAGACGTTGCCGTGCGGATTGTCGTCACCCCAGGGCCGCGGCACAAAATCGTGCTCGGTGACGGTGTTGCCGCCGCCGTCGAGATCCATGTGCAGGCGCACGTTGAAGAAGTGCTGGTGCGTCGGTCCGCCCAGATTGTCGTCGACCATGCCGCCCCATTTGTACGTCTCGCCAGATCGCACCGCGGCGGTCTGGATGATGCCGGTCAGCTTGGTCTCCAACTGGATCGTGCCGTCCTGGTAGAGATACCAGTAGAAGCCGTAATCGTAATTGCCGACGGTCGCGAAAAACGAGATCACAAGCCGCCGCGAGCGGCGGACCTCGAACAGGCCGTTGCGGAACTCATAGTGCTTCCAGGCGATCCCATAGTCTTCCTCATGCATGCAGATGACGTTCTGCATGACAAAGGGCTCGCCCTTGCTGTCGGCGGCCGGCACGTCGAAATAGCGGATGTTGCCGAGACAGTCGCAGCCGAGCTCGAGCGCGTTCGCAAGCATGCCGAGGCCATATTCGCCGGCATCGAACGCCGATTTCCAGAAATGGTTCGCGGTCGGATCGGCATAAGGCACCACCATCTCGGTAACGCTGGCGCGATGGATCAGGGAGCGCTTGCGCGCGCCGTCCTGGTAGGCGAGCTGATGCAGCACGAGGCCCTCGCGCGGCGTGAAGCCGATGCGGAAGGTCCATTTCTGCCAGTCGACCTTCCAGCTCTCGACGCGAAAGCTCGCACCCTCCGGCTGCTCGATGTGCAGCGGCTTGATGTCGGCGCGCGGATTGGCCACCTCGTGCGCGCCGTAGTTCCGCTTCTTGCGCGGAATCGGCACAATCGGATCCTCATCGGTGAGGTCGATGACCTTGCCGCCGATCAGGTCAACGACAGCGACCACGCCCTCGATCGGGTGCGCATAGCCGTTGTCCTGCAAGTGCTCGCGAAAATAGCTGACGGCACGCACGATACGGGCGCCGCGCTCGAACTCCTTGTCGAAGAAACCCGACGAGAACGGATCGACCTGGACCAGTTCGATGTCCTTGTCTGAAAGCCCGCGCCGCACCATCGCCGCCCGCCAGCCCGGATCGGCCTTGACCACGGCCTCGCACTTGAAGAATTCCTCCAGCATCACCGGCGGCTGCCCATAGGGCGCCTCGCGGTTCGGGACGACCTTGCGCCCGACGATCTCGCCACGGCCGAGATCGACGATGTGCTCGATGGCCTCGCCCGTGGCGACGTCGAGCGTCAACGCGAAGGCGCGACGCCCTACGCCGCCTGCCGCCAGCTCCTGCTTGGTCGGCTCCTCCAGCCGCACCGCCGGGAATCGGCAGTTCTCCGGCGAGGCCACGGCGGCGCGCACCAGCGTGCAGGCGGCGGTGATCTCCTCGGCCGTCAGCGGATCGAGCGGATGCGGCGCCGCGGTCTCTGCTTGCGATTTGGCTTTGACGGTATCGAGCATGGGGATGTCCGGAAATCAGGCGAGATGCGCGGTGATGGCGCTGAAGGCGGCGAACCAGCGCTGGTCGATCGGCACGTCCATCGCCTTGGGCTGGGTCGCGAGCTTGACGATGACGGTGTCCGAGTCGAGGTCGACATAGAGGTGCTGGCCGTGAATGCCGATCGCGGTGAGCGCGTTGCGCGACGGATCGATCGTGAACCATTTGCTGCGGTAGCGCGCGCCCGGGAAGAACTCGGCGAGGTCGCCGTCGGCCCAGGCTTTGGGATCGCCGTTCTCGCGGATGTCGTCGATCCACCAGCCCGGCACCACCTGCCGCCCCTCGACCACGCCGCGGCAGCGGATCATCTCGCCGAAACGGATGAGGTCACGCGCGGTGACCGAGATGCCGCCGGCGATGCGGCCCATGCCGTGGCTGTCGAGCGTGAGCGAGCCGTCGTCCTCCGCGCCCAGGGGCTGCCAGAGATAGTCAGAGAGGATGCGGTGGTAGGGCATGCCGCAGGCACGCTCATAGACCCAGCCGAGCACCTCGGTATTGGGCGAGACGTAATGGAACACCTTGCCGTGCGGCTCGCCGGTGCCGCGCAAGGTTGCGAGATAGGCGCGCTGGTGGCCTGCCTCGACGCCCGGCGGCGGCACGTCCCAGCCCGAAGAGAACCGATAGCGCGCAACGTCGCCGGCGGGGTCCTCGTAATCCTCCTCGAACTTGATGGCGACGGTCATGTCGAGCAGGTTGCGGACGGTGCAGCCGGCGTAGACCGAAGTCTCCAGCTCCGGCACGTAGCGCATCACCCTCGCCTCGGGATCGAGCAGCCCGCGCGCGGCCAGCACGCCGCCGAGCGTGCCGGCGATCGCCTTGCTGATCGAGCAGATCAGATGCGGCGTGGTCACGCTCATGCCATCGCCGTACCATTCGTGGATCAGCGTGCCCCGGTGCATGACGAGGAGCGTATCGGCAAACGTCTCGCGGAGCGTGGCTTCGATCGTGGTCTCTTTGCCATCAGGCGCGGTGAAAGCGAGTTTTGCCAGTTCGCGCGGCGCGCTTCGTATCTGCGTCGGCTGCGCCGAGCGGCGGATCTCTGCGGTCGGCAGCACTTCACGGGTGTGGGTAAAGCCCCAGCGGATCGCGGGAAAGCTGCGCCAATTGGCGCGCGTCACCTGCGCCTCGGGCGCGGGCGGGCTGCCGCGCATGATCTCGGTCGGTCGCATCTCGATCCCTCCGCAAAGTGCTGTCCCGGCCGCGATGTCGGAACGGCAGGACCGAAGCCTGCACCGCGGCGCCATCGGGCGTTATCGAGATCCGGCAATATTTTGCTGGACAGCGCCTATGGCCGTGCCAGTCTGGCGTGGTTCTTGCCCGCTGTCGGGTGGTGAATTTCGACGTGTCGTCATGCCCTTAGGCGCAACTCTTCCGACTCTGGACTCGGCTGTCGGCCTGTTTCAGGCCAGCAGTACCGATGTCGACGAGCATTGCGCTTCGCTCGGTCGCTGGCGGCTCAGCTACGACCAGATCAGCGCCGGAGCCTTCAGGGGCAGCTTCACCCAACTCTCCTTGCCCCAGCTTGACGTCTTCCGCGAGATCACCAGCCAGCAGGTCCGCCAATACGGCCAGCTGGGGGCCGACAGCTTCGGCATCGGTCTGCCCTGGCACGGTGACGGCGAGGTCAATTGCAACGGCGCCAGCGTTGCAGGCGCCCAGGTCATCGCCTGCATCGACGCCGAGGTCGATATGTGCACGCCGAAATCATTCGAGCTGCGCGGTGTTGTCGCCAGCGCGGCGCTGATCGAGGAGCTTGCCGCCCGGCTCGATATCGAGCTGCCGCGCGCGGTCTGGCACCAGTTGCGGGTGATCGAGATGGCGCAGGCACCGGTCGCGCGATTGCGCGCTCACCTTGCCGCGATCCACGAGACCATCTCGACTGCCCCCGAACGGTTCGACGATCCGGCCGTCGGGCAGGCGCTGGAAGACGCCCTTCTCGTCGAGATCATGGACATGCTGCCGACCGCACGCCCCAGCGATCCCGGCCGCAGCGCCGCGGCGCGCAAGCGCACCGTCGATCGTGCGCGGGCGCTGATGCATGGCAGCGGCGATCGCTCGCTCTCGCTGCTGGAGGTCTGCAAGGCGGTCGGCGCCAGCCCGCGCAAGCTCGGCTATTGCTTCCAGGAGGTGTTGGGCACGAGCCCGATGCACTACTGGCGCGCGATGCGGCTGAACCGCGTGCGGCGCGATCTCAAGCGCGCCGGCGGCACCGATGCCTCCGTCTACGACGTCGCCGTGCAGCACGGCTTCTGGCACTTCAGCCAGTTCTCGCTCGACTACAAGCGCCACTTCTCCGAGCTGCCCTCGCAGACGTTGCGTCGCGCCAGGTGTACCTGATCCGGCTCAGCGATGCCGCAGCCGGCGGTTGACCCGGCGCGCCAGATAATCGCCGGCGCTCTGGACGAGCTGCACCAGTGCGATCAGCACGACGACGACTGCCAGCATCATCTCCGGCATGAAGCGCTGATAGCCGTAGCGGATGCCGAGATCACCCAAGCCACCGCCACCGACCGCGCCGACCATCGCGGAGTAGCCGAGCAGACTGACCACCGCGAGCGTCAGTGCCAGCAGAAGTCCCGGCAGTGCCTCGGGGATCAGCACCTTGAACACGATCTGCATGGGCGACGCGCCGAACGAGGACGCCGTCTCGATCAGGCCGCCATCGACCTCGCGGATGGCACCTTCGACCAGACGCGCGATGAACGGCGCCGACGCGATCGTCAGCGGCACGATTGCGGCGGTCGATCCGATCGAGGTGCCGGCAACGAGACGTGTAAACGGGATGATGGCGACGACGAGGATGATGAAGGGCGTGGACCGCGTCGCATTGACGACGATGCCGAGGATGCGATTGACGATGGGAGCCGCGAACAGCTCCCCTTTCCGGCTGGTTGCGAGGAAAACGCCGAGCGGAAGGCCGAAGGCGGTGCCGAGCAGCGCCGCGATGCCGACCATGTACAGGCTCTCGAAGGTGGCCTGGACGATCAGGTTGATGAGTTCAGGCGACATAGCCGAGATGCTCCGCCGGGAATTGATGTTGAGAGAGAAAGGCGAGCGTGCGCGCCGTCGCGTCCTCGCCGCCAGAAATACCGAGAGGAATGCCGAGAACGAGCGAGCCGACATGCTGACCGCCGATCTCGTCGATGCGTGCCGCCAGCAGCGACACGTCGAGGCCGAGCTCGCGGGCGAGCCGCGCGACCAGGGTGTCGCCGGCCCCTGCCCCGCGCACCCCGAGGCGGATCACAGCCTGCCCGCCGGCGGACGGCTCCGCCACGATCCGGCTCGCCAGCGAGACCGGCAGGCTGTCGCCGGTCACCTCCGCCAGGAAGGATTGCGTGATCGGATGCTTGGGGTGGGTGAAGATGTCCGCGACATGGCCGCTTTCGACCACATGGCCGGCGTCGAGCACCACGACGTCCCGGGCGAGCTGGCGCACCACGGACATTTCGTGGGTGATCAATACGATGGTCACCCCGAGCTCGCGGTTGATGTTCGCGAGCAGATCGAGGATCGCGCGCGTGGTCTGCGGATCGAGCGCGGAGGTCGCCTCGTCCGACAGCAGCACGTTCGGCCGCGTGGCGAGGGCTCGCGCGATGCCGACGCGCTGCTTCTGGCCGCCGGAAAGTTCTGACGGATAGCGGTCGTGCTTGTCGGCGATGCCGACAAGCGCGAGCAGCTCGGCAACGCGGGCCCTGATGTCGGCCTTGGACCAGCCGGCGATCTCGAGCGGCAACGCGATGTTGTCGGCCGCCGTGCGCGACGACAGCAGGTTGAAATGCTGGAAGATCATGCCGATCGAGCGCTGCGCCAGCCGCAGCTCGCGGCCCGCCAGCGCCGAGATATCGCGGCCGTCGACGATCACGCGTCCCGTGGTCGGCTTCTCCAAGCCGTTGATGAGCCGCACCAGGCTCGACTTGCCGGCGCCGGAGCGGCCGATCACGCCGGTGATGGAACCGCGCGGGATCGCGAAGTCGATGTCTTGCAGCGCATTGACGCCGGGCTTGCCGCGATAGGCCGGATAGGTCTTCGAGATGCCGGCGAAACGGACCATCGCGTCCGGCTCAGCTGCGGCAGGTGAAATCGCTTCACACCTCTCGATCGGCTGTCCGACCGCGAGCGATTGGTGGGCATTCATGGAAGCGGCCTTCATGCACAATAGTTCGCTTGCCCGCCTGCCCTTGGGGCGTACGGGAACCGGGTCGCGTCGAGCGACGGGGGTGAAATCGCGGTGAGGGTTCGCGAGGAACGCGCTGCACCGCAGCACGCACCATCGCCCTTTCAGGACTGTGTTGCAATGTCAGATATTTGGAAGGAGTTGGACGAAGTTTTCCCAAACTCTCCCCGAAGAAGAATATTCCTCCACCGGGGCTATCAGCGCCCCACCCGGCTCATCCCATCTGCAACCAGGGCAGCACGATCAGCAGGAGCCCGGCGAAATAGAGCAGCCCGAAGATCAGGCCAAAACCCCAGAATTGGCCCTTTCCGATATAGCCGCTGCCGAAATACATCGGCGCCGGTCCGGTCGCGTAAGGCGAGATCACGCCCATCAGGCCGAGCGAGTACATGCAGAGCATCGCGAGTGTCGTGACCGGCAGATCGGGGATGCCCGATCCGACCGCGAGCACGACGGGCAGCACGGCGGCGGCATGCGAGGTGATGCTCGAGAAGAAATAGTGGATCCAGAAGAACAGCGCGACCAGCAGCAGCATCGCGGTCGACGGCGACAGCCCGGCAAGCGGTTTTGCGTATTCGGTCGCGAACCATTTGATGAAGCCGATCTCGTTGAGGCCGGAGGCCAGCGTCAGCAGCGATGTGAAATAGAAGAACACCTCCCAGGCGCTCTTCTCGCTGACGATGTCGGCAAACTCGATCACGCCGGTCACCAGCATCAGGGAGATCACGATGAACACGACGGTGGTGGCATTGACGAAGTTCGAGCCGAGCACGGGAATGTGGATGTCCGGGCTGGAGCCCGCGATCCACAGGAACATCGCGAGCACGATCAAGCCGAGCATGATCCACTCGTTGCGCGACATCGGGCCCATGGCGCCGAGCTCTTTCGCGGCCCATTCGGAAATCTCAGGGCTGCTTTTCACCTCCGGCCGGCACACCAGATAGCTGAGCAGCGGCACTAGCACCATCAGCAGGATGCCGAGCGGCGCGAAGCCGAGAAACCACTGGCCCCAGCTGACCTCGACCCCGGCGGTCTTCTTGGCGATCGCCAGCGCCGCGGCGTTGGGCGCAAGCGCGGTGAAGAACAGCGAGCTCGTGACGGCGGTCGCGGCAAAGGCGGTCCACATCACGTAAGTGCCGATCCTGCCGGCGGTCGGCCCCGGCTCGGAGCCATAGATGCGCGGGATGTTGCTGATGATCGGATAGACGATGCCGCCGCTGCGCGCGGTGTTCGACGGCGTCGCCGGCGCGAGCAGGAAGTCGGACATCGCCACGGCATAGCCAAGGCCGAGCGTGTTGCGGCCAAGGCGCTGCACCAGCACCAACGCAATGCGCCGGCCAAGCTGGCTCTTGCGATAGCCAATCGAGAACACGAAGGCGCCGACGATGAGCCAGACCGTGCTCTCGGCAAAGCCCGCCAGCATCCAGCGCAGCGACTTGGTCGGATCGGGGTCGATATAGCCGGCAACGCCCGCGACCGTGAGACCGATGAAGCCGACTGCGCCCACCGGCATCGATTCCAGGATGAGCCCGGTGATGACGGCCGCAAACACGGCGAAATAGTGCCACTGATTGACATTGAGCCCTGCAGGCACCGGCCACAGATAGATCACCAGCCACACCGCGAGCGGCGCGACCAGTTTCCAGCGAAAGCCTTTCGCCTCCGGCGCCTGTGAGCTAGCAGTCATGGACCTCCCCTCGATCGTCGTTGCCTGTGCGGCCCGTGCGCGCAGCCTGCTCTTGTCCCTGCGCCGCGTATAGGGACTGCCGGTTGTGCGATCAATGGCCGGGCATAGATCTAGCGCCCCTTGAAGCGCGGCTTGCGGCGGCCCAGGAACGCCTCGACGCCCTCCTTGTGATCTTCGCTGAAGCTGGCGAGCGCGAACTGGTCGACGTCCATGTGGCTGGTGAGATCGTCCAGCGCATGCGCAAGCCGGTTGACGGTGAGTTTCGTCATCGCGACCGAGAGCGGCGGCTGCGCGGCGACCTTCCGGGCGAGATCCATGGCGGCCTCGAAGGCATGGCCGGGATCGACCACCTGCTCCACCAGGCGCCATTCATGGGCCTCATCCGCCGAGATGCGCTCATCAGCCAGGATCACCGCCTGCTTGGTGCGGGCGGGCCCCATCAGATGCAGCATGCGCGGGATGCTCTGCCAGCTCATGTTCATGCCGAGCCCGATTTCCGGCACGCGCAGATGTGCATCGCGGCCCATGACGCGGAAGTCGAGCGCGACGGCGAGGGCCACACCGCCGCCGACACAAAAACCCTCGATCGCCGCGATCGTGATCTGCTCCATCTCCTGCCAGGCGTGCGTCAGACGCGGCCCGAGCTTGAGGTGCCGCCGCAGCGTGCCGAGGTCCATCTCCTTGCGCGAGCGCCCCTCGGCGTCCTTGAGGTCGAAGCCGGCGCTGAACGCGCCCGAGCTGCCGGTCAATACGACGACCGACGTCGCGGCATCGTCCTCGAAGCTGCGCGCCGCCGCGGTCAGCTGTCGCAATGCCTCGGGTGACAGTGCATTGATGCCGTCGCCCCGATCGAAACGCACCACCGCAATCCGCCCCTCGGGCCCGAGGCCCCTTTCGATCTTCACGTAATCCGTCACCAAGGTCTCCCCGTCTGCTCTGCCGCGATGCTAGCCTACATCTGGCCTCACGAATATGGGACCCGGATGCGCCGCAGCGGATACTCGACAGGCCTGGGCCATTGCGCCTATCTTCGACGTCATGAGCCACGATCACGACCATCACCACCACCACGATCACGACCATTCCGAGCTGTCGGAGACCGAGCTGCGCGTGCGCGCGCTCGAGACGATCCTGACCGAAAAAGGCTATGTCGAGCCGGCCGCGCTCGACGCCATCATCCAGGCCTACGAGACCAAGATCGGCCCGCACAACGGCGCACGCGTCGTCGCCAAGGCCTGGACCGATCCGGCGTTCAAAAAAGCGCTGCTGGAGGACGGCTCCAAGGCGATCGGCACGCTCGGCCATGTCAGCCGCGTCGGCGATCATCTCGTCGTGGTCGAGAACACGCCCGCGCGTCACAACATGGTCGTGTGCACGCTTTGCTCCTGCTACCCCTGGGAAATGCTGGGCCTCCCGCCGGTCTGGTACAAGGCGGCGCCCTACCGCTCCCGCGCGGTGAAGGATCCGCGTGGCGTGCTCGCCGATTTCGACGTCACCCTGCCGAAGGACATCGAGATCCGGGTGTGGGATTCCACCGCCGAGACGCGCTTCCTGGTGCTGCCGATGCGCCCCGCGGGCACGGAGGGCTGGAGCGAGGAGCAGCTCGCCGAGCTCGTCACGCGCGATTCCATGATCGGCACCGGCTTTCCCAAGACGCCGGGAGCGCCGTCATGAACGGCGTGCACGACATGGGCGGCATGGACGGTTTCGGCAAGGTCGAGCCGGAGCCGAACGAGCCGATGTTCCACGAGGAGTGGGAGTCCCGCGTGCTGGCGATGGTGCGCGCGATGGGCGCGGCCGGCGCCTTCAACATCGACACCTCGCGCTTCTATCGCGAGACGCTGCCACCGCACGTGTATCTGTCGAGCTCCTATTACAAAAAATGGTTTCTCGGGCTCGAAGAGATGCTGATCGAGAAAGACTACCTCACAAGAGAGGAGGTCGCCGCCGGCCACGCGATGCAGCCGGCAAAGGCGCTCAAGCACGGCAGGTTCGACCTCGCCAATGTCGAGCGCGTGATGGTGCGCGGCAAGTTCGCCCGCCCTGCCCCGGCGCCGGCAAAATTCAACATCGGCGATCGCGTGCGCGCCAAGAACATCCATCCGGCCACGCACACGCGGCTGCCGCGCTATGTGCGCGGCCATGTCGGCGTGGTCGAGTTGAACCATGGCTGCCACGTGTTTCCGGATTCGGCGGCGATGGAGCTCGGCGAGAACCCGCAATGGCTTTACACGGTGGTGTTTGAGGGCCGCGATCTCTGGGGCGAGGATGGTGATCCCACCTTGAAGGTCTCGATCGACGCGTTCGAGCCCTATCTGGATCCGGCGCAATGAGTGGTACCGCTGCTGCCGCAGCCACCGCGGCCATACCCAGCATTCCGCGCGATGACGACGGTCCGGTGTTCCGCGCGCCCTGGGAGGCGCATGCGTTTGCGATGGCCTTGAGCCTGCACGAGCGCGGCGTGTTCACCTGGCCGGAATGGGCAGCCAGCCTGGCCGACGAGATCAAGCGCGCGCAGGCCGCCGGCGATCCTGATACGGGCGAGACCTACTATCTGCACTGGCTCGCCACGCTGGAGGGTCTGGTCGCACGCAAGGGTGTCGCCTCGACGGAGACGCTGCATCGCTACCGCGATGCCTGGGACCACGCGGCGGATAGGACGCCACACGGCAAGCCAATTGAGCTTAAGCCGGAGGATTTTGCGGGGTAGTCAATTGGCGCAATGTTCTGTGGGCGCTGCTGCTCCATCCAGCACTGTCATCACCCGCGAAGGCGGGTGATCCAGTATTCCAGAGACGCTGGAGGGATACGGAGAAGCCGCAGCGTACTGGATTCCCCGCCTTCGCGGGGAATGACAGCGGAGATCGGAGCGCTATTTGCGCCCCGCCACAAACTCCCGCCAGCCCTTCGCCCGCAGGCTGCATGCCGGGCATTCCCCGCACCCATAACCCCACTCATGCTGCGCGCCGCGTTCACCGAGATAGCAGGTGTGGGAGTGCTCGCGGATGAGATCGACCAGCCCCTCGCCGCCGAGATCTTGTGCGAGCTGCCAGGTCGCGGCCTTGTCGATCCACATCAAGGGCGTATGCAGCTCGAATGGTCTGGCCATACCGAGCGAGAGCGCGGCCTGCATGGCGCGGATAGTGTCGTCGCGGCAATCGGGATAGCCGGAATAATCGGTCTCGCACATGCCCCCAACGATGTGCGTGATGCCGCGCCGATAGGCCAGCGCGGCGGCGAAGGTCAGGAACACGAGGTTGCGGCCCGGCACGAAGGTGTTGGGCAGACCGTCGGCGCCCATCGCTATCGCGACGTCGCGTGTCAGCGCCGTCTCGGAGACGGCCGCAAGCGTCGGGATCGACAGCGTGTGGCTCTGGCCGAGCTTCGTGGCCCAATCCGCGCGCAGCCCCTTGAGGCCGTCGAACAGCCGCTCACGGCAGGCCAGCTCAATGGCATGGCGCTGGCCGTAGTCGAACCCCAGAGTCTCCACGCGCGAGAAGCGGCTGAGCGCCCAGGCGAGGCAGGTCGTGGAATCCTGGCCGCCGGAGAACAGCACCAGCGCGGTTTGTGATGAAAATGCGTCACTCATGGCCCGCGCTTTAGCACTGCAGACGCGGCCCGCCAATCGGTGGAAATCGGCCTGTTCCGCCCCGCCGCGCTGGGAACGGCGGGCCGCTTTTGGCATAAGGTTTTGGAGCCAGGAGAGTGCCCCGCAATGACCCCTTCCCGCGACATTTCCCGCCTGATCGAGATCATGGCGGCGCTGCGCACGCCGGTGACCGGCTGCCCCTGGGACCTCGAGCAGGATTTTGCGACGATCGCGCCCTACACGATCGAGGAGGCCTATGAGGTGGTCGACGCCATCACGCGGGGCGATCTCGACGATCTCCGCGAGGAGCTCGGCGACCTCCTGCTCCAGGTGGTGTTCCACGCCCAGATGGCCTCGGAGCAGGACGCCTTTGCTTTCGGAGATGTGGTCGAGGCCATCACCCGGAAAATGATCCGGCGCCATCCCCACGTCTTCGCTGACAAGGACGGCAATCTCGCCTCCTCCCACGTCAAGGAAGTCTGGGACCGCATCAAGGCCGAGGAGAAGGCCGAGCGCGCCGCGCGCCGGCCGCCGGAGCAGGTGCCGACGCACAAATCGCTGCTGTCAGGCGTGAAGGCCGGCCAGCCCGCGCTGACGCGCGCCATGGAGCTGCAGCGCAAGGCCTCGACCGTCGGCTTCGACTGGAACGACCCGCGCGCGGTGCTGCAAAAGATCCGCGAGGAAGCCGACGAGATCGAGGCTGCGCTCGACCGCGACGACAAGCAGGAGATTGCGGAAGAGACCGGCGACCTGATGTTCGCCCTCGTCAACCTCGCCCGCCATGTCGACGCCGATCCGGAGGCCGCCTTGCGTGCGACCAACGCAAAGTTCGAGCGGCGCTTTGCCTATATCGAGCGCGCGCTGGAAGCGCAGGACCGTACGCTGGAGCAGGCCTCGCTGGCGGAGATGGACGCGCTGTGGAATGCGGCGAAGGGTGATGAGCAATCGGCGCAGGAACGGCGCAAGGAAGCGAGCCGCTAATTCTGCTGTCGTCTTGGCGAAGGACAATTCGTAGGGTGGGCAAAGGCGCGCACTTCGCGCGCCGTGCCCACGCCTTTCAACAACGGGCAAATGGTGGGCACGGCACTCACGCGCCTTTGCCCACCCTACGAGCGCTGCGTTTGTCCGAGACGACAGCTGTTACGCAGGAAGGCGCGGCACCGCATCAAACCGCGACACCACGATGTCCCGCTTGGTCTCGTCCACCCGCACGGTCATATCAAAACGGCCGTCGTGCAGCTCTTTCGCCAGCACCTCGGCATTGCGGTGCAGCCAGCTGATGCCGGCGCCGTCGGCGGCGTCGATCGAGAGATCGAGCGTGGTGCGCTTGGCCGCCAGCCGCTGCTCGATCGCGGCGAGCAGCGCGTCGACGCCCTCGCCCGACACGGCGGAGACGAGCATCGCCGGATGATCCTCCGGCCTGCGTGCGGCGATGTTCAGGAGCTCTTCGCGCTGCTCGGCATCGTAGCGGTCGATCTTGTTCCAGACCTCGATGATGCGGCCGGAATCATCGGGGTTGATGCCGAGCTGGCGCAGCACGGCATCGACGTCGCTCTGCTGCGCCTCGGCATCCTCATGCGAGATATCGCGCACATGCAGGATGACGTCGGCCTCCAGCACCTCCTCCAGCGTGGCGCGGAAGGCGGCGACGAGCTGGGTCGGCAGGTTGGAGATGAAACCGACGGTGTCCGACAGCATCGCCTTGCCGCCATGCGGCAGGTTGAGTGCGCGCAGCGTGGGGTCGAGGGTTGCGAACAGCATGTCGGCGGCCTGCACGTCGGCACGCGTCAGGCGGTTGAACAGCGTCGACTTGCCGGCATTGGTGTAGCCGACCAGCGCGACGACGCGATATGGCACGCGCTGGCGGCCGGCGCGATGCAGCCGCCGCGTCGCCTGCACCTTCTTCAGCTCGCCCTCGAGCTTGGAGATGCGCTCCTGGATCAGGCGGCGGTCGGCTTCGATCTGGGTCTCGCCGGGACCGCCCATGAAGCCGAAGCCGCCGCGCTGGCGCTCCAGATGGGTCCATGAGCGCACCAGGCGCGAGCGCTGGTAGTTGAGATGCGCGAGCTCGACCTGGAGCGAGCCTTCCTTGGTCTTGGCGCGGCGTCCGAAGATTTCCAGGATGAGACCGGTGCGATCGAGCACCTTGGCGTGCAGTTCCTTTTCGAGGTTGCGCTGCTGGATCGGTGCCAGCGCGCAGTCCATCACCACGAGCTCGACGTCGAGGCTCTTGGCCAGCGCCGCGATCTCTTCGACCTTGCCCTTGCCGATATAGGTCGCGGGGCGGATCTGGCTGATGGGCGCGACGATGGCGTCGGCAATGACGAGATCAATCGCACGCGCGAGGCCGGCGGCTTCATCGAGCCGGGCCTCGGCGTTGCGCTGGATATGAGTCTCCGATTGCGCGTCGGCACCGCCTGCGCGCACCCGCAAATAGGGACCGATGACAAGCACCCGCCCCGTCTGCTTAGCCCCTGCCGACCGCGGACGGTCGGCATCCCCGTCGAAATTCCGGGGGTCCAATCAGATCACTCTCAAGCCGGCTGATCCTCGCCGCCTTCGAACAACTGGATCGGCGCACCCGGCATGATGGTCGAGATCGCATGCTTGTAGACGAGCTGCGAATGACCGTCGCGCCGAAGCAGTAGACAGAAATTGTCGAACCAGGTCACGATGCCCTGGAGCTTCACTCCGTTGACCAGAAAGATCGTCAGTGGCGTCTTGGTTTTGCGAACGTGATTAAGGAAGGTGTCCTGTAGGTTTTGTGCGCGGTCTGCCGCCATTGTTTTTTTCTCGCTTTGAGTTTCTTTTTATTGCGCCGGTTGCGGCCCTCTTTGTGAAGTTTGGAGCCTCTCCCGGTTGCCGTTCCTCATGAGATCCCCCTCGGAAGGAACAGCTGTGCAATTAGAGGACAGGTGGACCTATTAGGCAAGCCGCTTCACGCGGCAGCGGGCGCCGTATTGCCCCGAAAAACTACGGAAATCGATGAATTTCCTCGTTTTATTCAAAGGTGTCGCCGCAACGTCGCGGCGTTAGATCTTGTTCTGACGGCGTTTTCCCAATGCGAGCCGGTATCCGCTTCGCACGAGCACGCGCTAGCCGACACCGAGCGCTTTCAACTTTCGATGCAGCGCCGACCGTTCCATGCCAACGAACTCGGCTGTGCGAGAAATATTTCCTGAAAAACGGCTGATCTGTGCAATCAAATAGTCGCGCTCGAACACCTCGCGCGCCTCACGCAGCGGCAGGCCCATGATGTGCTCGCCATTGTTGCTGGTCGGCATCGCCGGCACCATGGAGCCGACGTCCTGCGGCAACATGTCGGCCGTGATGATGACCTCCGGTCCGCCGGCGGCGAGAATCATGACTCTTTCAACGTTGTTGCGGAGCTGGCGCACATTGCCCGGCCAGACATGCGATTGCAGCACCGCCATCGCGTCCTGGCCGATCTGCCGCTTGGGCAGGCCGCTACCGGCCGAGATCTGCTCCATGAAATAGTCGATCAGTTCCGGAATGTCCTCGCGCCGCTCCGACAGCGCAGGCACGCGGATCGGCACCACCGAGAGGCGATGATAGAGGTCCTCGCGGAAATGGCCGGCCGCAATCTCCTCTTCGAGATTGCGCGCGGTCGAGGAGATGATGCGGACGTCGACCTGCACCTTGGCGGTGCCGCCGACGCGCTGGAACGATTGCTCCACCAGGACCCGCAGGATCTTGTTCTGGGTCTCGCGCGGCATGTCCGCGATCTCGTCGATGAACAGCGTGCCGCCATGGGCTTCCTCGAGCGCGCCGGGCTTGCGCGCCTGTTCGCCGTTGGACTGCTCCACGCCGAACAGCTCGTGCTCCATGCGCTCGGGCGTGATCGCGGCGGCGTTGATGACGACGAAGGGACCGTCGGCGCGGCCCGAGGCCGTATGCAACGTGCGCGCCGTCAATTCCTTGCCGGCGCCGGCGGGACCGACGATCAGGATGCGGCTGTTGGCCTTGGCCGCGCGCTCGATGGTCTGGCGCAACTGGTTCATGCTCGGCGAGCGGCCGACGAGCTGGCTAGCGCTCGGCGCCAGCTGCTTCAGCTCCTTGACCTCGCGCTTGAGCCGCGAGTTCTCCAGCGCCCTGGTCGCGACCAGGATCAGCCGGTCGGCCTTGAACGGCTTCTCGATGAAGTCGTAGGCGCCGCGCTTGATCGCGGCCACCGCGGTCTCGATGTTGCCGTGGCCGGAGATCATCACGACCGGCAGGTCGGCATTGTCCTTCTTGACCTGCTCCAGGAGCTGCAAGCCGTCGAGCTTGGAGCCCTGCAGCCAGATGTCGAGGAACACCAGATGCGGCCGCCGGTTGGCGATTTCAGCCAGTGCAGAGTCGCTGTCGCGCGCAGTCCGCGTGACAAAACCCTCGTCCTCGAGAATGCCTGCGACGAGATCCCGAATATCGGCCTCATCATCGACAATCAGAATTTCACTTGCCATGGGTCGCGCCCTGTCTTGTCAGCTGCCTGTTGAGGCTTCGATTTTCGTTGAATCATTGGTCTTTTCAGCGGCCTCTTTGGTTTCGGCCGCCAGCTCTTTTGTTTCCTGCGCCGGGTCCTTGACAGGAGCGCCGGCCTCTTCGCCGGTTGCGTCCTTGACCGCGGCCGCCGGGGCCTGCTCGGCTCCCTCGGACTTCGCCGGCTGGCCGGAGACTGCGAAGCGCATCCGCATCCAGGCGCCGCGCTGGCCCTCGCGGAAGTCGGAAGCATCCTTCAGCTCGATGCGCCCGCCATGGTCTTCCAGCACGCGGCCGACGATCGCAAGGCCAAGGCCGGTGCCTTTGGCGCGCGTCGTGACATAGGGCTCGAGCAGCCGCGAGCGCGCGACCTTGGGCAGGCCGATGCCGTTGTCGATGACGTCGATCAGAACGTCCTCGCCCTCGCGCGACACGACCACGTCGATGCGGCCTTTGCCCAGCTCCTCCGCCGGGACCTGCTCAATCGCCTCGGTGGCGTTCTTGACGATGTTGGTGACGGCCTGCGAGATCAGCCGCCGGTCGAACTGGGCGCGGAGCGGATCGTCTTTGAATTCGGCCTCGATATCGATCTCGGGATGGGCGACCTTCATCAGGAACACGGCCTGCCGCACGGTGTCGGCGACGTCCTCGCCTTCCATCACCGGCTTCGGCATCCGCGCAAAGCGCGAGAACTCGTCGACCATGCGCCTGATGTCGTCGACCTGGCGCACGATGGTGTCGGTGCACTGCTCGAAGATCTGCTTGTCCTTGGCCTCGGTGATGCCCTTGCCGAACTTGCGGCGAATGCGCTCGGCCGAAAGCTGGATCGGCGTCAGCGGGTTCTTGATCTCATGCGCGATGCGGCGCGCCACGTCGCCCCAGGCCGAGGTGCGCTGCGCTGAGACCAGCTCGGTGATGTCGTCGAGCGTGATGATGTAGCTGTCATGCGGCTGGTTCTTCTCGGCGCTGACGCGGACCGAGAGATTGCGCTCGGTGCCGTCGCGGGTGATCGTGATCTGGCCCTGCACCAGACGCTGGCTCCCTTCCCGCGCCGCCTTCATCATCTCGTCGAGCTCGGGCAGCACGTCGGAGAGCGGATGACCAAGCGTCTCCGCCTCGGAGTGCCCGATCAGTTTCTCGGCCGAGCGGTTCAAAATGCCGACGCTGCTGGAAGCATCGACGCCGATGATGCCGGCGCTTGCGGAGGACAGCACCGCTTCGATGAAGCGACGGCGGCTGTCGATCAGGTCGCTGGCGTTGACGAGCTCATCGCGCTGGCTGCGCAATTCCTGCGTCATCTTGTTGAAGGTCTCGCCTAACTGCGCGAGATCGCCTTCCGACTGGTGCACCGGCACCTGGACATGGAGGTCGCCGGTCGAGACCGTGTGGGCCGCGTTCATCAGCCGCCGGATCGGCGAGACCAGTGAATTGGCGAAGTTCAGGCCGATCAGCACCGAGGCCATCAGGATGGTCAGCGCGATCACGGCGAACATCAGCGCAAAGGCAACCTGGATGCCGAGCCGGCGCGACTCGATCTGGGCGTATTCGGCGACGCTGACCTCGGTCTGCTTGAGCTGATTGACGACGTTCGGATCAAGCGGACGGGCGACATAGAGGAAGGTGTCGCTGAAGGCGCGCAGCCGGATCACCGCGGCCACGAAGCTCGCATCGGGAAGGACCGCGATCTCGGGCTCTGACTCGTTGACGTTGCTGAGGAAGTCGGACGCGGGCGGCGAATAGGCGAGCCGCATGCCGGTGTCGGCGGATTCCAGGATGTTGGTGTTCTTGTCGATGATCATCGCGCCCGGCAGGTTGCGGGAACTGGCGCTGGCGCTCAGCATCTCCCGGAACGAGCGGCGATCCTGGTCGTAGAGCGGCCGGGCATGCGCGATGTCGTTGGCCATGCCGAGAATGTCGCCGCGGATCAGCTGCGCATGGTCCTGCATATAGGCCCGCGCGATCGTCAGCGAATTCTGGATCACCTCTTTGGTCGGGCCGGAGAACAGCCGGTCGAGGCCGCGTTCGATGGTGACGTTGGCGACGACGGCGACCAGCACCGCCGGCAGCACCGCCACGATCGAGAACAGGCTGACGACCTGGACATGGAGCCGCGCCGCCGCCCTGCCCCGCCGCCGCGCCAGGATCAGCTGCCAGAGCTCGCGGATGATGATCCCGACCAGCAACAGGATCGTGGCCGCGTTGGTCAGGTAGATCGAGCGGACCACCGCCGGCGTCGGCTCGATCGTGGTCAGGCCGGTCAGAACCAGGAAGGTCAGGAAGGCCGAGAGCAGCGCCAGCGCCACGGCAAAGGGCGCCAGCCAGCGCCGCGCCGACCAACGCCGGGGCTCTTCCGCTGGTGTCGTGTCAAAGTGTGCGGCCGAGGTGTCTGCGCTGGTCATTCCGGCAATGGTGGTGCTGAAAACGGGTCCGCGATGGGCGGATACTGATGTATTCGTACCACATTGTTGCCGAATTGCGACAATTCCGCGGCGCCCCCGCCGCGGCGGACCGGCGCATCCACAGCTCTGGCGCGGCGCGTGGCACCGGCATCGTCATTCGCGAACGAGGGCGAGCCTTGACGCAGATCAAGAGTGCTCGGTGGCCGCTCGCGCCAATGTGGCTCATGCCCGACCGGAGTTCCACCCATGAAGGCTGTGGCCGTTGAAGAAGCCGTTGCGATGATTCCCGCTGGCGCCAGCGTGATGGTCGGCGGCTTCATGGGTATTGGAACACCGGAGCGCTTGCTCGATGAAATGGTCCGGCAGCAGAAGACCGGATTCTCGGCGATCTGCAACGATGCCGCCTCCCGGGCAAAGGCGTCGGCAAGTTGTTTGACGCATCGCTCGTGTCGCGTCTGACCGCGACGCATATCGGGCTCAATCCCAAGGCCCAGCAGCAGATGCTGACGAGCGAGATCAAGGTCGATCATGTGCCGTGCTCGGCGGCCTCCAAGTCGACGCGCAGGGCCGCCTCGCCAACTGGATGATCCCCGGCAAGATGGTGCCCGGAATGGGCGGGGCGATGGACCTCGTCAGCGGCGCCAGGCGCGTCATCGTCGCCATGCAGCACGCGGTCAGGGGCAAGTCGAAGATCGTCGCCCAATGCACCCTGCCCCTGACCTCGGCGCGGTCGGTCGATCTCGTCGTCACGGACATGGCCGTGATCGGCTTCTCCGGCGGCAGGGCGACGCTGCTGGAGACCGCGCCCGGGGTCAGCGTCGGCGAGGTCATCGCGCTCACTGAAGCCGAGCTCGCTGTTCCCGACAACGTCCCGGGAATGAACGTCTGATCCGTCGGCGGCCTCAATCGATGATGTGATAGCCGCCGTCGATGTAGAGCACGCCGCCCGTGATCAGCTTGGCGCCGTCGAGCGCGAGGAACGCGGTGGCGTTCCCGACATCGTCGATGCTGACGAGACTCCGCGCCGGCGCCTTCGACTGCGCCTTGTCCATGAGCTCATCGAACTCGGGAATCCCCGAAGCCGCGCGGGTGGCCAGCGGACCCGGCGAGATCGCGTGCACGCGAATGCCCTTCGGGCCGAGCTCCGCGGCGATATAGCGGACCGAGGCTTCCAGCGCGGCTTTCGCGACACCCATCACGTTGTAATTCTCCACCACCATCTGGCTGCCGTAATAGGTCATGGTGAAAAGCGTGCCGCCGTTCTTCATCAGCGGCTCGGCGAGATGAGCCATCCGCAAGAACGACCAGCATGAGACATCCATGGTCTTGAGGAAGCCGTCACGGCCGACGTCGACAACACGGCCGTGCAGCGCTTCCTTCGGCGAGAAGGCGATGGAATGAAGCATGAAATCGAGCTGCCCCCATTCCGACGCGATGCGCTCGAACACCGCCTCGGTCTGCCCTTCGGCCATCACGTCCAGCGGCATGAAGATCGGCGCTTCCAGCGCCTGCGCCAGCGGCTCGACATGCTTTTTGGCGCGGTCGTTCAGATAGGTCACCGCGAGATCAGCCCCCAGTGCACGAAACGCGCGCGCACATCCCCAGGCGATCGACTGGTCGTTGGCGATGCCGACGATCAGTCCCTTCTTTCCCTTCAGGGCCACCTTGCTGTCCGGAAATACTGGGATCATGACACCCTCTTAGGTCTCGTGTTGATCAACTGACCGTCCATCAATAGCGATAGCGTGTGCTGTGCGATCATCAGCTCCTCGTCGGTCGGAATGACGTAGACGGGGACGCGGCTGTCGGCTGCCGAGATCAGGGGCGCATGGCGGGCGTTCTCACCGGCATCGAGGCGGACGCCGAGCCAACCGAGCTGCTCAGCGATACGTGCGCGGATCGATGCCGAGTTCTCCCCGATACCGGCAGTGAAGACGAAGGCATCCAGGCCCTGCAAGGCCGCGGCAAGCATGCCCGCGTTGAGGCCGATCCGGTAGACGAAATGGTCGATCGCGAGCCGCGCACGCGGATCGGTGCTCGCTTCCAGCTCGCGCATGTCGTTGCTGACGCCGGAAAGCCCCTTCAGACCGCAGTCCCGATAGAGGAAGTCCTGCACCTTCGCGGCCGGCATGCCCTTCTCGGCGATGAGATAGAGGATGACCCCGGGATCGATCTGCCCTGGACGCGTTCCCATCGGCAGCCCGTCGAGCGCGGTGAAGCCCATGGTACTCTCGACGCTGCGCCCCTCCTTGATCGCGCACATCGAGGCGCCGCTGCCGAGATGGGCAACGATAACCCGCCCCTTGGCGATCTCAGGCGCCACACCGGGCAGCGTCCGGGCGATGTATTCGTAGGAGAGCCCGTGAAAACCGTAGCGCCGCACACCCTCGGCATAGAGCTGCTGCGGAATCGCATAGTGATCGGCGACGAGATCATGCGTGCGGTGAAATGCCGTGTCGAAGCACGCCACCTGCGGCAGCCCAGGGAAATTCGCGAGCAGCGAGCGGATCGGCGCGAGATTGTGCGGCTGATGCAGTGGCGCCAAGCTGACAAGGCGTTCGAGGCGGGAGACGACGCCGTGGTCGATCAGGACCGGGCGGACATGGTCCGGCCCGCCATGAACGACGCGATGACCGACCGCGATCGGCGTAATCCGAAGCTCGTCGCGCAGCCAGTTGCCGGCAACCGACATGGCGGCGGGCACATCGGGCACAGCTTCAACCGAATAGGCGCGATCGGCCAGCGCATCGCCGCTCGCACCGCTGGCGCGCAGGCGCGGGCGGCTGCCGATGCCATCCATTTGTCCCTTGATCTGACGCCGGAGCGCACCGTCGCCCAACGCCGAATAGACCTGAAACTTGACGCTCGAAGAGCCGGCATTGACGACCAGGATCGTGTCCATGGCGATCACGCGGCCACTGACGGCGCCTTCTGGCGCCGGGCGCGCGCGTAGAGCGCCGCCACCGCACACGAGGCCATGCGCGCACGCGGTGTATCGGCGCGCGACGTCAGGACGACGGGTACCCGCGCGCCAAGAACGATGCCGGCACCATCCGCCTTGGCGAAATAGGCGAGATTCTTGGCCAGCATGTTGCCGGACTCCAGATCTGGAACGACCAGGATCTGTGCGCGGCCGGCGACCTCGGACTCGATGCCCTTGATGCGTGCCGCTTCCGGGTCGATGGCGTTGTCGAACGCCAGGGGACCGTCGAGCACGCCGCCGCTGATCTGGCCGCGATCGGCCATCTTGCACAGGGCGGCGGCTTCGATGGTCGAGGGAATTTTGGACGTCACGGTCTCGACCGCCGACAGGATCGCCACGCGCGGCGTTTGGCCAAACCCGGCGTGATTGTAGAGATCGATCGCGTTCTGGATGATGTCGCGCTTGGCATCGAGATCGGGAAAGATGTTGATCGCGGCGTCGGTGACGAAAATCGTCTCGGCATAGGCCGGGACATCCATGACGAAGACATGGCTGATGCGCCGATCCGTGCGCAGGCCGCCGGTCTTTGCCGTGACCGCGCGCATCAACTCGTCGGTGTGAAGGCTGCCCTTCATCAACAGCTCGCCTCTGGCGGCATGGATGAGCTCGACGCCCTTGGCCGCGGCGTCGTCACTATGGGCGGCATCCACGATCTCGAAGCTTGATACGTCCAGATCGAACCTCGCGGCGGTGTCTCTGATCTTCCCTTCCGGCCCGACCAGGATCGGTCGAATGATCCCCGCGCTGGCGCTGTCGACCGCCCCGCGTAGCGAGGTCTCGTCGCAGGGGTGCACGACGACCGTCGCTGTCGGAGGCGCAGCCCTCGCCGCCGCGATCAGCCGGTCGTACTTGCCGCCGGTTTCGTGCGTCATATCGGTCGACATCAGGTCACTCCCGCTTTCGTCAACCACGCTACGACGCTCTTGCCTGGGGATCGAATGGCGCGACGTTCGACGTCATCTCGCCCTCTCCGTCCAGGCCAAATAACTCGGCGACTCGCCTCAGGCGATTGGCGCGCTCGCCGGTGATGTCCGCGCTTGCCGAGAGCACCTCGCACATCGCCTCAAAGGCCGCGCGCCGCTGGTTCATGTCCTCGGGCAACAACCTTGGAATGGCCGCCAAGGCGCCCTCGCGGTCGAGCAGCAGCATGAAGAACTGCTCGCGTACCAGCATCTTGAATGCGGACAGGGTCATCCGGGAGCCGGCATGGTCGCGCCTAACCTGGCGCAGCGCCTCGATGCTGCGCTCGTCCACCATGCCGCGCGCGGAGCCGACATAGAGCAGCGCGCGGATAGCAGCCTCCCGCAGGCCACCGTCACCAATCTTCGCCCTCAACTCCGCAATCCTGCTTTCGAGCATGGCGCGATGCTCGTCCGACATCTCACGGCGCCGCGTTGACTCGGCGTTGGGGTCGATGCCGACAGCGGCCTGGAGCGCAGGTGAGCCATAGACGTTGAGGAAGACGGTCTCGCTCAGCGCCTCCTGGGCATCGCGCCAGCTGTCGAGCGCATGCACAATCTGCTTCGACACATGCTCCTGGAAGGCCAGGAACGGATTGTCTTGCGACACCGGCCTGCGCTTCTCTTCGGCGCGATCGGCCGCCGCCTTCACCATGGACATCCATGGATTCTGACTGCTGAAAGCCTCATATTGCATGCGTAGCGGATGCATCTCGCGCGCCCAGTTGGCCGCCTGTGGCGTCACCATCTTCTTGATCCAGGGCTGCACGAATTTCTGATAGGCTGCAAGATTGAGCTCCGAGATGCGCTTGGCGGTGGCGAACCGCCGCTCATCCTCGGGGGAATTGCCGCCCATGGCCCGGATGTCGTCGAGCGTACGGGCCTCGCAACGCATTACCCATTGTCCCGTTGCAAGGTCGGCGTTGAGCGTCTCGCTGCCCCTCGCCTCGAACGTCGCCTCGTAGAGCCCGGGCGGGAGCACGTCGATCAGATCGATGTTGCTGGAGAACTCGGAATGCTCTTTCTTGGCGACGCCTCCGGACACGAAGATCCCGAGATGACCGATGCTTTCGTGGATGGTGTAAACGATGGTCTGGCCATATGCCCTGATCTCATTGACGTCGGCGTAGCAGTCGCAAATCCAGTCCAGCGCCTGCTGCGGCGGGGTGACGTTGTCGCCCTTGGAGCAGAACACCACGATCGGCGATCGGATATTGCGCAGGTCGACCTTCTCCCCGTCCGACATTTCGATCCGGCCGGCGGCGAGATTGTTGCCGATGAACAGCTCATCGACGATGAACTGGATCTCCTCGGCGTTGAGATTGACGTGCCCGCCCCACCAGCGTTCGAAGTCGAGATAGCGCTCGGCCTCGGTGTCGACTTTGGAATAGACGTTGTATTGCTTGGTCCAGAGTGTGTTCGAGGGGTTCTGGTTCTCGAAATTCTGCACCAGCCAGGCGCCGTCGAACTTGCCGGCACCGAGATCGCTCGTCAGCGCCGTCAGCCAGCTTCCGCCCAAGAGGCCGCCGGAATAGCGCATCGGGTATTTGCCATGCACGCCCGCCCAATAAGCGAGCGGCGCGCCGGCGATGATCAGCGGTCCGAACAGCTCCGGCCGTAGCGACGCCAGGATCATGATCGCCCAGCCGGCCTGACAATTGCCGATGACGCAAGGCTTGCCGTCGGCGTCGGGGTGACGGCTGATGACAGTTTCAAGAAACTTCGCTTCGGCTCGCGCGATGCGCTCGATCGTCTGGCCGGGCATGGGTTCGGGCAGAAACCCGATGAAGTAGCAGGGATGTCCCGCCTGCATCGCGACACCGATTTCGCTGTCCGCCTTGAAGCCGCCGATGCCGGGACCATGGCCGGCGCGCGGATCGACGACGACGAACGGCCGCCGCAACATGTCGATCGCGACATTCTTGGGCGGGATGATGCGTACGAGCGCGTAGTTGACAGGCTCGTCGAGTTTGCGGCCGTCCGTGATCAACTCGGCGGCATATTGCAGCACATGCGGCGCGGTCTGCGCGAGGTGCTCGCGATATTGGTCGCCGCGCTGGCGCATGATGTCCAGAAACAACACGCTCCGCTGTCCGGCATCGACCAGATACTCCACGGCGGAGGCGACTAACTCCGACATGGGACCGGCAGGCGGCTTCAGATTTTCCATCGCAATCTGACCTCGTTGTGTGCGAGGCCACTCAAGGAGAGATGTCACCGGCGACGTTGACATAGGTCAACGGTCAGCGGTTTCCGGCATAGCGGGACGCCAGATCTTGGAACCTTCTAGAGGTAGATCGATAATGTCAGACGGGGGAACTGTTTCCGGCCATTCCGGCTTGACATGGCATGGATAGGTTCTTCCTCGCGATAATGGTTTCTGCCGTTCTGCTGCTGATCGTGGCGTCCGATCTGCTGGTCAACGGTCCCGGTCTGCAGGAGCCGACGACAGACGTAGCGCGCCTGATGCCGTCGACCGAGCGACTGTTCAGGTGATGGATCGCGGTCGCGGGCGACTGAATGCCTCACCCTTGTGTGACCGCGGAACATGTGTGACCGCGGAACATTTCGGCCCCATTCCGACTTCTGCTCACCGCGTCAGCCAAAACGGCCAGCGCGATCCGGACAGGCTCAGCTCCGCTTTGGTAGGGGGAGCTGAGCCACCGTCCGCGTAAACGCGTTTAGCGTTTGTCGCGAGGGAACTAGCCCCCGCTCCGATAGACCTGGATGTCGAGATCCCGGATCTTCTTGCGCAGCGTGTTGCGGTTGAGGCCGAGCAGGTCGGCGGCGCGGATCTGGTTGCCGCGGGTGGCGGCGAGCGCGGCCGTGAGCAGCGGCACCTCGATCTCCTTGAGGATGCGGTGATAGAGGCCGGGCGGCGGCACGCCGTTGGGAAAGCCCTGGAAGTGCGAGGACAGATAGGCCTCCACTGCGCCGCCGAGATTGTCGACGCCCTGCTGGACCGCGGCGCCCGGGCTGACCGAGGGCGGCGCCAGCTCGCCATCGATGACGGAAGCCGTGATCACGTCCTGCGGATAGAGCGCGGCGAGGCGCCGGGCGAGGTTTTCCAGCTCGCGGACGTTGCCGGGCCAGCGGTGCTGCTTCAGCCGCTCCAGCGCCAGCACGTCGAGCTTCTTCGGCGGCAGGCCGTCCTTCTCGGCCAGCGCGAAGAAGTGACGGATGAGATCGGGCAAATCCTCGATGCGCTCGCGGAGCGGCGGCAGCCGCAGCGGCACGACGTTGAGGCGGAAGAACAAATCTTCCCGGAACAGGCCCTGCTGGATCAGGACGCGCAGATCCTTGTTGGAGGCCGCGACGATACGCACGTCGGTCTTGATCGGGGTGCGGCCGCCGACGGTGGTGTATTCGCCCTGCTGCAGCACGCGCAGCAATCGCGTCTGCGCCTCCATCGGCATGTCGCCGATTTCGTCGAGAAACAGCGTGCCGCCCTCGGCCTGCTCGAACCGGCCGGAGGCGCGGGTGTTGGCGCCGGTGAAGGCGCCGCGCTCATGGCCGAACAGTTCGGATTCGATGAGGTCGCGCGGGATCGCCGCCATGTTGACCGCGACGAACGGGCCGTTGCGGCGCTTGCCGTAATCGTGCAGCGCGCGCGCCACCAGTTCCTTGCCGGTGCCGGACTCGCCCGTGATCATCACGGTGAGATCGGTCTGCATCAGCCGCGCCAGCACGCGGTAGATTTCCTGCATCGCCGGCGAGCGGCCGACCAGCGGGATCGCCTCCATCTCGGCGTCCTCGTCGGGGGTCGAGACCCGCTCCTTCGGCTCGGCCAGCGCGCGGCCGACGATGGCAATCAGCTCCTTGAGGTCGAACGGCTTCGGCAGATATTCGTACGCCCCGCGCTCGGAGGCGCGGATCGCCGTCATGAAGGTGTTCTGCGCGCTCATGACGATGACGGGCAGATTCGGCCGCATCTTCTTGATCCGCGGCAAGAGGTCGAAGGCGTTTTCGTCCGGCATCACCACGTCGGTGATGACGAGATCGCCCTCCCCCTGGCTGACCCAGCGCCACAGCGTTGCGGCATTGCCGGTCAGCCGCACTTCGTAGCCGGCGCGGGACAGTGCCTGATTGAGAACGGTGCGGATGGCGGTATCGTCATCTGCTACGAGAATGCTACCTGCGGGCATCGTTAATCCTCATTTCGCCCCCTGTGACGCAGGCGACGGCTTCCCGGCAGAGTCGGCGCGACTGCTTTGATCGGCATGTTTCACCGATGTGGAATACATCGGCATCAGCACGCGGAAGGTGGTCTTGCGCGGCTGAGATTCGCATTCGATGATGCCCCCGTGATCGCCGACGATCTTGGCGACCAGCGCAAGGCCCAGGCCCGAGCCGGTCTGCTTGGTGGTCACGAAGGGATCGAACAGGTTGGGCAGAAGATCGTCCGGCACGCCTGGTCCGTTGTCCTTCACGCAGAATTCGAGCGGCAAGGATACCCGGGATTTTTGACCGGGGACTGACAGGCGCACGCCGGGGCGGAACGCGGTGGTGAGCTGGATCTCGGCGTCGGGGATGTCGATCAGGGCTTCTGCGGCATTCTTCACGAGATTGAGGAACACCTGGATCAACTGGTCCTGGTTCGCCAGCACCGGCGGCAGCGAGGGATCGTAGTCCTCGATGAAGCGGATGTTGCGGGCAAAGCCGGACTGCGCCAGCCGCTTGACGTGGTCGAGCACCGAATGGATGTTGACGGGGCCGCGCAATACGGGGCGCTCGTCGCCGAACACCTCCATGCGGTCGACCAGCGTCACGATGCGGTCGGCCTCGTCGCAGATCAGGCGCGTCAGCATGCGGTCCTCGGACGAGGCCTGCTGCTCGAGAAGCTGCGCCGCGCCGCGGATGCCGGAGAGCGGATTCTTGATCTCGTGCGCCAGCATCGCGGCCAGCGCGATCACCGAGCGCGCCGCGCTGCGATGGGTGAGCTGGCGGTCCATCTTGTCGGCGATGGAGCGCTCCTGGAGCATCACCACGATATGGCCGGGCCGCTCGGTCAGCGGCGCGACATGCAGATCGACCTGCCGGTCGCCGCCCATGCGCGGCGTGCCCAGATCGACCTTGTATTCGTTGACCGGCGAATTCGACGAGCGCACCTGGTCGATCAGCGCCAGCAAGGGGCTGCCGAACGGCACCAGCTCTTTCAGCGACTGCCGCTTCAGGAACTGCGTCGAGATGTCGAAGAAGGCCTCGGTCGCGATATTGGCGGCGACGATCTTGCCGTCCGGCCCGATCATGAGCACGGGATTGGGCAAGGCATCCAGGATCGCGTCGCTGTCGGACGGCCGGCGATGTTCAGCGGCGGAGCTCATGCAGCAGCGCTCCATCCGAAGTCGTCGAAGGCATCCTGCAGCGACTGGTGGACGAGGCGCGGATCTTCCGCGGTGAGGATCTTCTGGCGCCAGGATTTCAGCTTTTCGGCCGGCGCGCGGCTTACCTCGGCTGCGACATCGAGCGCCCAGCCCAGATGCTTGCGGGCATGCCTGAGGCCGATGCGCAGACCGTAGAGCGCGCAGACGCCCTCATAGAGCGTGCGGACATAATGCAGCTGCGTTTCCAGCGAGGGCCCAGCCTCCTCAGCCCCGCCCTGCAGGCGGCGGCCGATCTGACCGGGCAGCCAGGGCTGGCCCTGCGCGCCGCGGCCGATCATCACGGCGTCGGCGCCGGAGGCTTCGAGCGCCGCGAGCGCTTTCTCGTAGGAAGTGATGTCGCCGTTGACGACGAGCGGAAGGCAGGTGGCCTCGCGCACGGCGCGGATCGCATCCCAATCGGCCTCGCCCTTGTAGAACTGGCTGCGGGTGCGGCCATGCACCGTGACGAGCTTGACGCCGGCGGCTTCCGCGCGCCGCGCCAGTTCCGGCGCGTTGCGGCTGCGGTCGTCCCAGCCGAGCCGCATCTTCAGCGTCACCGGCACCTTCACCGCCGCGATGGTCGCATCGATCAGGCTGACGGCATGGTCGAGGTCGCGCATCAAGGCCGAGCCGGACTGACCGCCGGTGACGTGGCGGGCCGGACAGCCCATGTTGATGTCGATGATATCGGCGCCCTCGGCTTCCGCGATCCGGGCGCCCTCCGCCATCCAATGCGTCTCGCAGCCGGCGAGCTGGACCACGTGCGGGCCGATGCCGGTGGCTTCGCAACGCAACCGGGACATCCGGTGGCCGCTCGCGAGCTCATCGCTGGCGGTCATTTCGGACACGACGAGACCGGCGCCAAGCTCGGCGGCCAACCGGCGGACGGGCGAGTCAGTCACCCCCGACATCGGTGCCAGGAAGACCGGGGTGGCGACATCAATATCGCCTATTTTCAACGGCTTAGAGCCGGATACTGCCGAACCGGTCACGGGGTTCTCGTTGACTGGGCAGGGCCTCATCGCGCCTGCCATGACCTATCTTGCGCACAATTCTTGTGCAGTCAAGCGTCATGCCTACAGTTTAGACAATTCTGCAAATCTTTCAAGTGCAGTGCAGCAAATTGCTGTTTCCAACAATCCGGGGAAACCCCCTTTTTTTGCGGGCCTGCCGTGCTAGAGGCATGCGGCAATCACCCCACTCCCGACTCTCCATCACCAACTGAGTATTCGAGTCCTATGGCGAAATCACAACGCACCGCAGTCGTCCTCGTGGCAGCCGGGCGTGGACTGCGTGCGGGCGCCGGTGGGCCGAAGCAATATCGCGAGATCGGCGGCGTGCCCGTAATCTACCGCGCCATGGAAGCCTTCAGCCGCCACGCCGACGTGTTTGCGGTGCAGCCGGTGGTGAACCCTGATGACAGCGCCATCTTCACGGCCGCGGTCGCCGGGCTCGAGCACGAGCCGCCGACCAATGGCGGTGCGACCCGGCAGGCCTCGGTGCTTGCCGGCCTCGAGGCGCTGGTCAAGCACGAGCCCGACATCGTGCTGATCCACGACGCCGCCCGCCCATTCGTCTCGGAAGGATTGATCTCGCGCGCGATCGAGGCGGCGAGCCGCACCGGCGCTGCCATCCCCGCCGTTCCCGTCACCGACACCATCAAGCTGACCGGCGATGGCGGCAATGTCGAGGGCACGCCGGACCGTGCGCGGCTGCGAATCGCGCAGACGCCGCAATCCTTTCGTTTCGACGTCATCCTCGAAGCGCATCGTCGCGCCGCGAAGGATGGCCGCAGCGATTTCACCGACGATGCCGCGATTGCCGAATGGGCGGGATTGACGGTTGCAACCTTTGAAGGCGATGTTGCCAATATGAAGCTCACCACTCCCGAGGATTTCGTGCGCGAGGAAGCGCGCCTGGCGGCCCAGCTCGGCGATATCAGGACCGGCACGGGCTACGACGTGCACGCCTTCGGTGAGGGCGACCATCTCATGCTCTGCGGCGTGCGCGTGCCGCACACCAAGGGTTTTCTCGCTCATTCCGACGGCGACGTCGGCCTGCATGCGCTGGTCGATGCCATCCTCGGCGCGCTCGCCGACGGCGACATCGGTTCGCACTTTCCGCCGAGCGATGCCAAGTGGAAGGGCGCCTCCTCCGACCAGTTCCTGAAATACGCCATCGAGCGCGTCACCCAGCGCGGCGGCCGCGTTGCCAATCTCGAGGTCACCATGATCTGCGAGCGGCCGAAGATCGGCCCGCTGCGCGACACCATGCGTGCGCGCATCGCCGAGATTTCCGGCGTCGACGTCTCGCGCGTCGCGGTGAAGGCGACCACCAGCGAGCGGCTCGGCTTCACCGGCCGCGAGGAAGGCATCGCGGCGACCGCGAGCGCCACCATCCGTCTTCCCTGGAGCGTCTAGGTCATGGGCGGCAGCGACGCACGCGCCCTCTCCCGCTCGCTGCTCGACCTGTGCCGGATGCGCAAGCTGACGATCGCGACGGCTGAATCCTGCACCGGCGGCCTCGTCGCCGGCGCGCTGACCGACATCCCCGGCTCTTCCGACGTGATCGATCGCGGCTTCGTCACCTATTCCAACGACGCCAAGCGCGCGATGCTCGGCGTCGAAGCCGGCACGCTCACGAACTTCGGTGCCGTCAGCAAGGAGACCGCGACCGCGATGGCGGTCGGCGCGCTGGAGCGTGCCGGCGTCGATCTCGCCGTCGCCATCACCGGCATTGCCGGCCCCGGCGGCGCGACGCCCGGCAAGCCGGTCGGTCTCGTGCATTTCGCCGCCGCCGCGCGCGACGGGCGCATCATCCACCGCGAGCACCGCTTCGGCGCGATCGGCCGCACCGCGGTGCGCGCCCGCTCGGTGGTCGAGGCGCTGCGCATGCTGATGGATCTGGCCCGCGGCCCGCAGCCCCAGGCCAAGCCGCGCCGTCCCGCTGCAAGCCGCCTGCGCCCGCGTGTGACGCGCTCGCCGCGCCGGCATGTGGCCAAACGACGGACGCCGCGGTCGCCGCGGGGCTGAGCACCCCGCTCACGTCTTCCGGGCAATCACGCGGATCGCGGCCAGATTGGCGCGATGCTGCTCGAACACCCGCCGCATCGCCAGCACCCGGCGCCGCGCCGCACGATCCAGCAACAGATTCCTGGCGAGCCGCAAGGCGCCGACGAGGCCCTCGTCCTGCACCAGGCGCCGCGGCCGCAACAGATGCATCGGCGCGAATTCGACTGCCTCGATCTGAAAGCCGACGCTCTCCAGCAGCCCTCTCCATCCGTCGCCGGACAACGGACGCGCGCCGACATGGATAGCGCCGGAGAGCGCGCGATCGATCTCCTGCCTTTGGCCGAACGGCATATTGTCCGGCGTCACGGCGAGCTCGTGGATGCCGTAACGTCCGCCGGGGCGAAGCAGCCGGAACGCTTCCGCCGCGATGCGGCGCTTCTGCTCCTGGGTCTGCATGCTCAGCATCGCCTCGCCGATCACGACCGACGCCGAACCTGCCGGCAAGGTCGTCCGATCGGCCGTGCCGACGATGACCGAGACGTTCCGCCTCGCCGGCAGCTGCTGCCTCGTCCACGCCGCCGCCTGCGCATCGCGCTCGACGCCGACATAGGTTCGCGGGCCTCGCGCCAGGATCAGGCGCGCGGTAACGCCGAGCCCAGGCGCAAACTCGACGACATCGTCTTCGGCGCCGATCACCAGCCCGTGCAGCAGCGCGCGCGTCAGGCCAAGTCCGCCGGGACGCAGCACGCGCTTGCCGAGCCGGGCCAGCAGCCAATGGCCCGGCATCTTCGCCACGTCGAGATCGCCTCCGGGCAGCTCGACCGGTGGCATCGTGTGGTCTGCAATCATGGGAGTCTCCTTCAAGTTAGAACCGCGCCCGGATGCCGCCGTAATAGCCGCGTCCGTCGCCGGGGATGAACGCGGCCTGGTCCGGCCGCGCCTGATCGACGATCAGGGTCGATGCGGCATAGTTCGCGTCGAACAGATTGGTGACCTCGCCGAACACCGAGAAGCGCTCGCTGATCCGGTATTCGGTGCGCAGATCGGCGACCACGAACGGATCGGCAAACAGCGTGTTCATGTTGTCGACCGGCATGTGGCCGGGGCTCCAGCGCACCACGCCTTCGAGCTTCCAGGCGTCGGTCGCCTGATATTGCAGGACCGCGTTGACGAGATGCGGCGGCGCGCCGGCGAGCCGGTTGTTGCCGCGCAGCGGATCGTTGTCGAAGCGGAAGTCCTGGTAGGTGTAGGCGACGCGGCCGGTCAGCCGCTGCGCGATCCTGACGCCGAGGCCGAGCTCGACGCCGAGATGCGTGGTGCGGTCGGCATTGAACGCTGCCATCAACGCGCCGGTGGAGTCGCGCAGGCTGAGCAGCTCGTCGTCGACCCAGGAATAGTAGCTGACCGCGTCCCACGACAGGATGCCGGCGCGGCCGCGCCAGCCGCCCTCAACGGTAGTGGCGGTCTGGGTCTTCAGATTGGGCGTCGCGAACGCCGCTGCGACGAGCACCGGATTGCCCGGCGTCGGCCGCCCCGGGCTGCTGTTCGGCGTCCCGTTGATCGTCGCGAGCAAATCGTCATGTGACGGCGGCTCGAAGCTGCGGCTGACCGCGGCAAAGACGGTCTGGCCGGGCACGGGCCGGAAGGTCACGCCGAGGCTGGGGCTCCACGCCGAATAGCTGCGCGCATAGCTCGAGCTCTGCGTCGGCACTGCGCCGTTCGGCAGCAGCATGGTCGGATTTGCCGGATTGTAGGCGATCGTCGGCCGCGTCGCACTCCGGTAGACGTCGTCAGTGTCGCGCGTGGCGTAGCCATAGGCGATCGCCGGCGACACGGTGATCCGGTCCCAGATCGGTAGATTGAGGCCGCTATGCAGCGCCAGCGTCGTCGCATCGAGCCGGCTCTCGCCGAACTTGGCGCCGGTCTGCCCGGCCTGGTTGATGAAATTCTCCCGATCCGCCGATCCCACCGAATATTGCGCGGTCGTTTCCACGAGCGGCAACGCCGCCGCGCTGTCGGGCTTGTAGGCGTAGCGGAACACGCCGGTCGCATCGTCACCCTGCGTGGCGCGGACGCCTGAGGAGATCGGAAAGCGGAACATGTCGTCGGTGTGGGTATAGCCGAGCGCGACGTCGAACAGATGCGCGTCGAACGTCGCGGTGGTTCGCGATCCCGCCACGAACTGCTCGGCCTCGCGGCGCGGCCTGTCGCGCACCACGTTGGGCCCCGGATTGATCGAGGTCGACGGCGGGATGAAGGTCGGCCCGGCAAACACCTGCCGCGGATTGGCCTGCATCGCGCTCTTGGTCAGCGGTCCCGCCACATCGAAGCCGAGATCGGTGTAGCCGATGAAGAAGCGCGTGCTGACATTCTCGGACAGCACGGCGCCGACATTGGCATTGAAACTGCTGCGCTCGGAGCTGTTGTAGTCGCGAAAACCGTCACGACGGCTGAAATCGGCCTGCACCAGCGCGTCCACATTGTCTTTCCTGCCGCCGGTCTGCGCGCTGGCATTGATCTGGCCGAAGCTGCCGCCGCTGATTGCGGCCTGCGTGCCCGGCGAGGACGATCCCGTCGGCGACACGAAGTTCAGCGCGCCGCCGAGCACGGTGGCGCCGAGGCGGTTGGCCATGTAGCCGCGATAGACCTCGATGGCCTCAGCCTGCTGCGGATTGGCGAAGCCGACGATGTAGGAGCCGTCGGCGCGATTGATGGGCAAGCCGTTCTGCAGCACCAGCAGCCCGCGCTCGACCGGATTCTGCTGCAGGCCGGAGCCGCGGATCTGGATGCGCGGCTGGTCGTTGCCGCCGAAAAAATTCTGAACCACGACACCGGGAACACCGCTGAGGGCACGTGACACGGTCGGATTGCCCGTGGGTGAGAGATCCTCGCGCCGGACCAGCGCGACGCCGCCTGCGAGCGCTTCGAAGCGCTCCTGCACCGATGCAGCCGGGGCAGCATGCCCCGCAACCTCGTCGCCGGAATTGTCACCGCTGCGAGATTGCGGCTTGGCGGCGCCGCGCCGCGCCGCGACCCGCTCGCGAGATGCCGCCGGGGGCTTCGCCGCGCTCTTCGGCGCCTCCACCACGACAGGATCGAGCTGGACCGACGCGCCTGGCGCCGCCGATTGCGCCAGGCAAGCCTCCCCGGCGAGGGCCGGCAGCAGCAAGCCGGACGCTGTCCAGGACAACAGCACCGCATCCTTCGTTCTCCATGCGCGCCGCGAGCGCCCTCGCCCCAACGACGGATTCTTCATCTTGCTTCCCAAGTCCAGCCCCCACTCTCCACGCGGCGATGTGGTACGCCGTCGCGATCACGCGCGAACCTCGCCGCGCGCGGTCGGGATCTGGTTGCGCTGGAGCAAACAGCGCTCAGCTTGGAATTAGTTTCGTTCCAACTCGCTTCGGCTGAGGCGGCTATGCCGCCGCCAGCAGCGCGCTCGCATGATCGAGCACCCGCTGCCTGACCGCATCAGCATCTGACGGATTCACCCTTGCGCTGACCGTCAATTCCACGACGGGCGCCGCGGGATCGGCGGCGATCACCTTCGACACATTGACCGACGGTGCGCCGCCCTTGGCGATGCGGGGATCGTCGCGCAGCTGTTTCAGGATCTGGTCTGCCAGCGCGTTGGCCGATCCGGCCCTGACCGGAAACGCAACCTTGACCTCGCCCGTGCCGGGATAGGCGCTGCGGTTGATAATGGCCGCGCCCCACACCTGCCCGTTAGGCAACAGGATCTGCGTGTTGTCGGGCGCGACCAGCTCGGTCATGAACAGCGACAGCGACTTTACCTTGCCCGCCTTGCCGGCGACCTCGACGTCGTTACCGATGTGAAACGGCCGGAACAACAGCAGCATCACGCCGGCGGCGAGATTGGAGAGCGTGCCCTGAAGTGCCAGACCAATGGCGAGCGATGTCGCGCCCAGCACGGCAACGAGGCTCGCGGTCTGAATGCCGAACAGCTGAAGCACGGCGATGCCGACCACCGCCAGCACGCCGTAACGTGCAAGGCTGCCCACGAACAAAGTCACGAGCGGGTCGACGCGGTGCGTGACGCTCAACAGGCGCGTGACGAACCGCTGCATGGCGCCCGACAGGTACCAGCCGATCGCGAGCAGAAGGATCGCGTAAATCGCGTTCAAGCCATACAGGACGAGCGAGGCTTTCAACGTGTCGAAATTGATGGTCATGGCGGCTCCAACCCGGACAATCCGTTGCAAACTCACTGGGGCGCGAATTGATCCCGAAAGGAACACGGTCCCGTAGGGCGGGTTAGCGAAGCGTAATCCGCCGCGTCTCTCTCCTCGGTGTCTGGCACGGCGGATTACGCCTTCGGCTAATTCGCCCTACGCACCTACAAGCCGTTGCGTTGCCCGACGGGCAAAACACGCTAGCCGTAGGGCAAGGCGCGCTGGCGAAAAGATTCGCCTTTACAGAATTTCGGCTTTGTCGCATTGTCTCGCCACCTCACCCCGGTCAGAGGGGCGTATCGCGATCGTCACGAAACGTGGGGTAAGCTGCGGTGGACGTTCGTCACATCGGCGCGAGAGGCATTGCAGGGCGGGCAACCGTGAGCGACGGCCTATCGCGCACACGACCGGTGTGATCTGCGTACGGCAAAACCGTGTCGTCCTGACGCCCGGGGTCTGTGCGTCAAGTCTTGCGGTGATGTGTGGTGCCCGACCGGGTGCGCACGTCAGTCATCTGCAAGGCGACGGGGGCAATAGTGCATCGCTCCCCGGGGAGAGCTCGGCATAAGCCGTCAAACCACTGCGCAGGGAAGGCCGGGTTGTCCTGGCTACACCTGTATGCCGCTGTGCAGCCTCTTGTCACGCAGGATTCGCACAGTGGACCGCGGGTGCCAGCCGGCACCCGGTCTTCCCTGCGCCCTCTGACATCTGAGGGCGACATGACCAATGCAGGACTCGGGCAGGAACTGTCGCGAGACCGCAGCGTTATGCTCAGTTTTCGAAAAAAGCACGCAAGTTTGTCCAATTCGATCGGAATCGCGAATGCAGACGGCGCGACCAAACGTCATCACGCGTCTCCGATCTTGCGCGAGAAAATATTGGCGCAATAATGCCGCTCTACGTTGTGAGCCGGAATCAACCGGACCAGCATTTGGAGGGCGACGAAATTGTTCGCTCGCGCCGCGGCTTCAGTCGCCGTAACCATCACCTTGGCCACCATTGATGGTGCGGCCGCACAACCGGCCAACCAGCCTCCAGACACGATGGCGGCGCGGGTCGAGGCTTGCACGCCCTGTCACGGCAACAAGGGCGAAGGCACCAGCGACGTCTATTTCCCGCGGCTTGCCGGCAAGCCCGCCGGCTATCTCTACAATCAGCTGCTCGCCTTCCGCAGCGGCCGCCGCAAATATCCGCCCATGAACTATCTGCTGGAGTTTCTGCCCGATCCGTATCTGGAGGCAATGGCGGAATATTTTGCCGGCGAGCATCCGCCGCTACCGCAGCCGGCGCCGAGCGAGGTCAGCAAGGACGTGCTGGCGCAGGGCGAGCTGCTCGCCACCAGCGGCGATGCCAGCCGCAACATTCCGGCCTGCGTGAGCTGCCATGGCCCGGGACTCGCAGGCATGCAACCCGGCATCCCCGGCCTGCTTGGCCTGCGCGCCAATTACATCAGCGCCCAGCTCGGCGCCTGGCGCTACGGCACCCGCACGGCGAAATCGCCAGACTGCATGCAGCAAGTCGCAGGCCATCTGACCGAGGCGGACGTCACCGCGGTCGCGGCCTGGCTCGCGACACGAGCGGCGCCCACGAACCCGGCCCCCGTGCCGAAAGGCACCTACGCGCTGCCTTTCGGCTGCGGCAGCCAGCCCAACTGACGAGGCGGATGATGGGCTCGAAACTGTCGACCGCACTGTTATCGATCCAGCTCCTTGCCCTCGCCGCGCTCGCCACGGCCGCGCAGGCGCAGGACAAGAGCAGCGACATCATCGCCCGCGGTGAATATCTCGCCCGTGCCGGCGATTGCACGGCGTGCCACACCGCGCCGGAAGGCCGCCTGTTCGCCGGCGGCCGCGCCATGCCGACGCCGTTCGGCACGCTCTACACCTCCAACATCACGCCGGACCCGGATACCGGGATCGGCAAATGGAGCGCCGACGACTTCTACAAGACCATGCACAGCGGCCGTTTCCCGGACGGCGGGTTGATCTATCCTGCCATGCCGTTCGCGTCCTACACCAAGGTGACGCGCGCCGACAGCGACGCGATCTTCGCGTATTTGCGCTCGATCGCGCCGGTGAGCCAGAAGAACAAGCCGCACGAATTGCGCTTTCCCTACGATAACCGGCAGCTCATCCTGGGATGGCGCACGCTGTTCTTCAGCGAAGGCGAGTTCAAGCCCGATCCCAAGAAATCGGCGGAATGGAATCGCGGCGCCTATCTCGTCGAGGGCCTCGGCCATTGCGGCATGTGCCATTCGCCGATCAATGCGCTCGGCGGCACCTCGCAATCGGATGCCTTCAAGGGCGGCCTGATCCCGATGCAGAACTGGTACGCGCCCTCGCTGACGTCCAATCGCGAGGCCGGCCTCGGCGACTGGAGCATCAAGGACATCACCGACCTGCTCCAGACCGGCGTCTCCATGCGCGGCGTGGTCTACGGCCCGATGGCCGAGGTCGTGCACAACAGCCTGCAATATCTCAATGACGAGGACACCCGCGCGATGGCGGTGTACCTCAAGGGCATTGCGGAGCCCTCGCCTCCGCCGCCGGCAAGCTCGACGCTGCCGACCACCGAAAGCAGCCTGCTGATCAGCCTCGGCAAGACCGTCTACGACAAGCAATGCGCGAGCTGTCACGGCACGCAGGGCGAAGGCAAGCCGCCGCACTGGCCGCCGCTCGCCAACAACCAGTCGATCGAGATGCAGTCCGCGGTCAATCCGATCCGCATGGTGCTCAATGGCGGCTATCCGCCGGGCACCAAGGGCAACCCGATGCCCTACGGCATGCCGCCGTTCGCGGGCCTCCTGTCCGACAACGAGATCGCCGCCGTCGTCTCCTACATCCGCACCGCCTGGGGCAATCGCGGCACGCCGGTCTCGGCGCGCGAGGCCAACGAGCTGCGCTCCGCACCGCTGAACTGAGAATCACATGATCAACTCCGACCCGCCGACCAGCCCCGCGAGCGCCGACCAGGCAGTCGAGGAGGTCGTCGCGCAAGGCCCGTCCGGCGCGATCGTACTCGCCGGCATCGCCACCGCCTGCGTGGTCGCGATGTGGCTCGCCTTCTATCTGTTCGTCTTCCTGCCCCGCGGATCGCTGCAATGAGCGCAGAGGAAACTCATCACAACAGCGCCGAGGTCGCCGCCCGCGTCGAGCGGCGCTGGGCCACCATCGCCGTGATCATCATCGTGATGATGGCGCTGCTGGCGGCATTCGCCGGCATCCATCGCGCGACCATGCCGCAGCCGCGCGTCGAGATCACCGATCCCTCGCGCCTGCATCTGTCCGGCGAATTCGTCGAGAGCAATCTCGGCAGCGTGCTGGAGGCCAACGGCAATGTCACCGTGCGCGCAATCGGCCAGCAATATTCCTTCACGCCAGCCTGCATCGTGGTGCCCGCGGATACGCCGATCACGCTGCGGGCCACCAGCGCCGACGTCGTCCACGGCATCCTGATCCAGGGCACCAACGTCAACACCATGCTGGTGCCGGGCTACATCTCCGAGCAGCTGATGCGCTTCGCGAAGACCGGCGACTATCTGATGCCCTGCCAGGAGTTCTGCAGCTTTGGCCATGAGGGCATGTGGGGCAAGGTCAAGGTGATCGACAAGACCGAATTCGCCGATCGCGCGAAGGGTGGCGGGAGGCTGAGCTGTGTTGGTCAATAGGAAGCTCATCCTCGCCCATTTCTGGCTGGCCTTCGCCGTATTCGGCATCGCGCTCACGCTCGGCGCCTGGCAGATGTTCATCCGCAGCCCGATCGGCACCTGGCTCTCCAACCCCGAGCTCTATTACCGCTCGCTGACCGCCCACGGCACGGTGATGGGCTACGTCTTCCCGACCCTGGTGGCGATGGCCTTCGGCTACGCCATCAGCGAGTCCGCGCTGCAGCAGCGCCTGGTCGGTGTGCGCTGGGCCTGGGCCGGATTCTGGTTGATCGTCGCCGGCAGCGTCATGGCGGTGATCCCGATCGCGCTCGGCCGCGCCTCGGTGCTCTACACCTTCTATCCGCCGCTGATCGGCAACGTCTTCTATTATCTCGGCGTCGTCCTGGTCGTGGTCGGCTCCTGGATCTGGGTCGCGCTGATGTCGGTCAATCTGCGCGTCTGGCGCAAGGCCAATCCCGGCGCGCCAGTGCCGCTCGCCATGTTCGCCAATGTCGCGGGCTCCTACCTCTGGGCCTGGACCGCGGTCGGAGCCGCGCTCGAGCTGCTGCTGCAGATCATTCCGGTTGCGGCAGGCCTCAAGGCCACCATCGATGCCGGCCTCGCCCGCGTCTTCTTCTCCTGGACGCTGCACGCCATCGTCTATTTCTGGCTGATGCCGACCTACATCGCCTATTACACCATCGTGCCGCGCGCGATCGGCGGCCGCGTCTATTCCGACTCGATGGCGCGGATCTCCTTCATCCTGTTCCTGGTGGTGGCGATGCCGATCGGCATGCACCACACCTTTGGCGATCCACAAGTCGGCGCCGGCTTCAAGTTCATCCATTCAGCCTTCACCGCACTGGTCGCGCTGCCGACGCTGCTGACCGTGTTCACGATCTGCGCCTCGGTCGAGATCGCGGCGCGGCTGCGCGGCGGCCGCGGCATGTTCGGCTGGATCGGGGCCCTGCCCTGGGACAACCCGATGATGCTGGCGCTGGCGTTCTCCTTCGTCATGCTCGGCTTCGGCGGCGCCGGCGGCCTCATCAACATGAGCTATCAGCTCGATGCCTCGATCCACAACACGCAGTGGATCACCGGCCATTTCCACCTGATCTTCGGCGGCGCCATCGTCATCATGTATTTTGCGATTGCCTATGATCTGTGGCCGCATCTGACCGGCCGGGAGCTGATCGATCTTCGTCTGATGCGCACCCAGCTCTGGCTGTGGTTCATCGGCATGATCGTGACGACCTTCCCGTGGCACTGGGTCGGCATTTTGGGCATGCCGCGCCGCATGGCCTATTTCGATTTCGGCGATCCCGCGATCGCGCCGCAGGCGCTCTCCGTCACCCTCTCGGCGATCGGCGGCTTCATCCTGCTGGCCTCGGGCATCATGTTCATCGTCATCCTCGCGCGCGGCATGCGCGCGCCGCAGGCCGACGCCGGGCCCTATCGCTTCGCGCTGGCCGTGCACCAGCCGACAACCGTGCCGGTCGCGCTCAACACCCACGCGCTGTGGGTGGCGCTGATGATCGGCCTCACGCTGACGAATTACGGCTATCCGATCCTGAATCTGGCGCTGAGTTCGGGCACCTCGGTGCCGGCCGTCTATGTGGGGGCGCAGTGATGAGCACGCGCGACCTCTTCACCTTCCGCAACAGCCATTTCAGGACTGGCGTCGGCATCACCGCCGCGATCTTCGTCGTCACCGCGATTGCCGGCTTCATCGTGCTGCCGTTCGCGCAGCCCTGGGTTCAGTTCGCCAATATCTGGGACGCGATCTGCAGTGCCGCCGGCGTACCGCAGCGTGCGGCCGGCGTCACGGCGCCCGAACAGGCAAAACGCCTGTCCGGGGTCGTGCTGACCTCGAACACGTTGTCACGTCCGAGCCAGGAGGCGATCGGCCGCGGCGCGACGCTGGCGCAGCGCTGCGCGATCTGTCACGGCCCGACCGGCGTCAGCCGCGCGGACTCACCCAATCTCGCCGGCCAGTATGCGGCCGTGATCTACAAGGAGCTGCACGATTTCCGCTCGGGTGCGCGCACCAATGCCGTGATGTCGCCGTTTGCGGTCAACCTGACAGACCAGGAGATCGCCGATCTCTCGAACTATTACGCCTATCTGCCGCGGCTTCCGGCCTATCACCCTACGCCACAACTGCCGAAACCCAACATCGTCATCTACGGCGCGCCGATGCGCGGGATCGCGCCCTGCGGCTCCTGCCATGGCAGCCTCGACAACAAGACCGGCAGCCCGTGGCTGGAGGGACAGTCCGAGGCCTACATGAAGGCGCAGCTTCACGCCTTCGCCTCCGGTGAACGGCGCAACGACATCAGCCAGCAGATGCGCAACATCGCCCGCGCAATGACGCCGCAGGAGATCGAGCAGGCCGCGGCGTATTACGCCTCGCAGCCGCCGGATGTGGTGAAGGCGGTGGATTGAAGTCGATTCTCGTAGCCCGGATGGAGCGAAGCGCAATCCGGGACGGTGCTTCGACGCGCGAACTGCCCCGGATTACGCTTCGCTCCATCCGGGCTACAGGCGATCGACACCTACGACGACGCCAGCTTCCGCCCGTAAATCGCGTTCGCCCGTTTCTCGAACGCCGTCGAGAAGCGCGCGAAGGCGGCGTCGAACATCGAGCCCATCAGCAGCGCCAGCATGCGGCTCTTGAATTCGTAGGACAGGAAGAAACCGACGTCGCAGACGCCCTCGCCTTTGGGCTCGAACGTCCAGCGATTTTCCAGATTGCTGAAAGGACCTTGCAGATATTCGACCAGGATCTTCAGATTGGCGCGGTCGAGGCTCACGCGGCTGGTGAAGGATTCCTTGACCAGCTTGAACGACACCGTCATGTCGGCGATCAGCACCTCGGTGCCATCAGGCTTGGCCATGCGCTGGCGCACCTTCAGCGCGCTGCACAGCGGCACGAATTCCGGGTAGCGCTCGACGTCGGCGACCAGATCGAACATCTCGGAGGCGCTGTGATTGACACGGCGCTTGCTCGAAAATTTGGGCATGGCGGTTCAGCGGGCCGTCGCGGCCCGCGCGGCCTTCAGTCTCGCAAAATCCTCGCCGGCATGATGCGACGAGCGGGTGAGCGGGTTCGCCGACACCATCAGGAAGCCCTTGGTGTAGGCGACCTTCTCGTAAGAGGCGAACTCGTCCGGCGGCACGTAGCGCATCACGGCGTGGTGCTTGCGGGTCGGCTGCAGATATTGGCCGATGGTCAGGAAATCGACGTCGGCCGAGCGAAGGTCGTCCATCACCTGCTGCACCTCGTGGCGCTCCTCGCCGAGGCCGACCATGATGCCGGACTTGGTGAAGATGGTGGGATCGAGCTCCTTGACCCGCTGCAACAGCCGGATCGAATGGAAGTAGCGCGCGCCCGGCCGCACCGTGAGATAGCGCGACGGCACGGTCTCGAGATTGTGGTTGAAGACGTCGGGCTTGGCGGCAACCACCACCTCGAGCGCCCCCTCCTTGCGCAGGAAGTCCGGCGTCAGGATCTCGATCGTGGTCGTGGGGCACGCGGCGCGGATCGCGCGGATGGTCTGGGCGAAGTGCTCGGCGCCGCCGTCAGCGAGGTCGTCGCGATCCACGGAGGTGATGACGACATGGGCAAGGCCGAGCTTGGCGGTCGCCTCGGCGACGTTCTCAGGCTCGGCCGCATCCAGCGCATTGGGCAGGCCGGTCTTGACGTTGCAGAACGCGCAGGCTCGGGTGCAGGTGTCACCCATGATCATGAAGGTGGCGTGCTTTTTGTCCCAGCACTCGCCGATGTTCGGGCAGCCGGCCTCCTCGCACACCGTGTGCAGGCCGTTGGACCGCACGATGTTGCGGGTGTCGGCGTAGCCACGGGTGTTGGGCGCGCGCACGCGGATCCAGTCCGGCTTCGGCGGCGAAGCGGAGTCAGGACGATTCACCTTTTCGGGGTGGCGCGGGCGCAGCGGGTTCGTGATGGTATCGACAATAACGACCATGGGATGTCCGGTCTGTTCAGGTCCTACCTAGTCGGTCTCGCCCCGCATCGCAACCCGGCTCGCGCCCCTTCAGGGAACATGGCAGATATGGGCAATATCCTGCTCTGTTCTCAGGCGATTCTCACCTCGAATGGCTCCAGTATTGAAGACTTCCACCCCGCGGCTCGGCAAGCTGCTCAAGCGCGGCTTTTTCGACCGCGACGTCAGCGAGGTCGCCCGGGACCTGATTGGCGCGACCATGCTGGTCGACGGCGTCGGCGGCGTCATCGTCGAGGTCGAGGCCTATCATCATACCGAGCCGGCGGCGCACTCCTACAACGGGCCGACGCCGCGGAACCAGGTGATGTTCGGCCCGCCGGGCTTTGCCTATGTCTATCGCTCCTACGGCATCCACTGGTGCGTAAACTTCGTCTGCGAGGAGGAAGGCTCGGCGAGCGCCGTGCTGATCCGCGCGCTGGAGCCGACGCACGGGATCGCCGCGATGCGCCGCCGCCGTCATCTCCAGGATGTGCACGCGCTGTGCTCGGGCCCCGGCAAGCTGACCGAGGCGCTCGGCATCACCATTGCGCACAACACCCTGCCGCTGGACCGGCCGCCGATCGCGCTGCATGCGCGGACGGACGATGTCGAGGTGGTGGCCGGCATCCGGATCGGCATCACCAAGGCCGTCGAGCTGCCCTGGCGCTATGGCGTCAGGGGCTCGAAGTTTCTGAGCAAGCCGTTCCCGAAGTGACGGTCATTCCGGGATGGTCCGAAGGACTAGACCTCAGGTGCGCAATTGCGCACCGGGGAATCGCGAGATTCCGGATTCGATGCTGCGCATCGCTCCGGAATGACAACGAGATCACGACGCCTGCTTCAGCCGCTCCAGCGCCTCGAGCAGCTTGGCCTTGCGCGCGAGCGCGGCCTCGCGCTTTTCGCGCTCCTCCTCGACGACCTCCTCGGCCGCGTTGGCGACGAACTTTTCGTTCGCGAGCTTGGACTCGGCGCGTTTGATATCGGCGTCGGCCTTGCCGATCTCCTTGTCGAGACGCGTGCGCTCGGCAGCGACGTCGATCACGCCCTTCAGCGGCAGCGCGGCCACTTCGCCACGGATGAGGAGCTGAACCGCGCCATCAGGCGCGCGGTCGGCGAAGGAGATGTCCGACAGCCGCGCCATACGCTTGATGACGTCGGTCCAGCGCGGCGCCCGCTCCCGGGTTTCGGCGGAAGCCCCGACCAGCACCAGTGCCGTCAGCGTTGCCGGCGGAATGTTCATCTCGGCACGCACCGAACGGATCTGCGTGATCAGATCGATCACCCAGCCGATCTCGGCCTCGGCCTTGGGATCGGTGAAGTCGGCGTGGTCGAAGATCGGCAGCACCCAGGCCGGCGAGACGAGTGGATCGGTCGTCCCCGTCGTGGCGGCGAGCATCGCCAGCTGCTCCGGCGTCGGCTCAGCCGGCTTCAGCGGCCATGGCGCCAATGCGAGCAGACCGTCGCGCTTGGCCGTCACTTCCCACAGCTCCTCGGTGATGAAGGGCATGAAGGGGTGCAGCAGCTTCAGGATCTCATCGCGCGCCCAGGCGACCATGGCGCGGGTTTCGTCCTTGGCCGGGCTGTCCGGGCCGAGCAGCACGGGTTTTGCGAGTTCGACATACCAGTCGCAATAGACGTTCCAGACGAAGCGGTAGATGCTCCCAGCCGCATCGTTGAAGCGATAGGCTTCGATGGCCTCGGTCACCTCGCGCGTGGTGTGCGCGCTCTCATGCGCGATCCAGCGGTTCAGCGTCTCCTTGGCCTTCGCCGGCTCGAAACCCTCGGGCACCGCGCAATGGTTCATCTCGGCGAAGCGGGACGCATTCCAGAGCTTGGTCGCGAAATTGCGGTAGCCCTCGACGCGGCTGGTGGCGAGCTTGATGTCGCGGCCCTGCGCGGCCATCGCAGCCAGCGTGAAGCGCAGCGCGTCCGCGCCGTATTCGTCGATCAGGTTGAGCGGATCGATGACATTGCCCTTCGACTTCGACATCTTGGCGCCCTTCTCGTCGCGGACGAGGGCGTGGATGTAGATCGTCGAGAACGGCACCTCCTTCATGAAGTGCATGCCCATCATCATCATGCGGGCGACCCAGAAGAAGATGATGTCGAAGCCGGTCACCAGCGCATTGGTCGGGTAATAGCGCTGCACCTCGGGGGCATCCTCGGGCCAGCCGAGCGTCGAGAACGGCCACAGCGCCGAGGAGAACCAGGTGTCGAGCACGTCCTCGTCGCGGGTGATGAAGCCTTCGCGCTTGATGCGGTCGAGCGCCATCTCGCGGCCCTGCTCGGCCGTGATGACCTCCTGCTCGACGTAATAGCCGAGCGCGTGGCTGACGGCCTCCTCCTCGGTCTCGGCGACGAACACCTTGCCATCGGGGCCGTACCAGGCCGGGATCTGATGGCCCCACCAAAGCTGGCGCGAGATGCACCAGGGCTGGATGTTATCCATCCACTCGAAATAGGTCTTTTCCCAGTTTTTCGGCACGAACGACGTCTCGCCCGACCGCACCGCCGCGATCGCGGGTTTTGCCAGCGTCTTGGCGTCGACATACCATTGGTCGGTGAGGTACGGCTCGATCACGCTGTTGGAGCGATCGCCGTGCGGCACCATGTGGGTGTGCGGCTCGATCCGCTCGACGAAGCCGAACGATTCAAGCCGCTCGACGATGCGCTTGCGCGCAGCGAAGCGGTCGACCTTGTGGAATTCCTCGGCGAATTGCGAGGCGCCTTCCGGCAGATCGCGCAGATAGTCCTCGTTGTCGAGGAGATCGAGGCAACCTTCCCTGTCGATCACGCTGATACGGCGCAGGCCGTGGCGATTGCCGACCTCGAAATCGTTGAAGTCGTGCGCCGGTGTCACCTTGACCGCGCCAGAGCCCTTCTCGGGGTCGGAATAATCGTCGGCGACGATCGCGATCTTGCGGCCGACCAGCGGCAGGATCACGTTTTTGCCGACCAGCTTCAGATAGCGCTCGTCCTCGGGATGCACGGCAACGCCGGTATCGCCGAGCATGGTCTCGGGGCGCGTGGTGGCGACGACAATGAAGCTCGAGGGATCCTCAGGATTGAACGTCTTGCCCTCGATCGGATAGCGCAGATACCAGAGGTGGCCCTTCACCTCGGTCTGCTGCACCTCGAGATCGGAGATCGCGGTCAGCAGCTTGGTGTCCCAGTTCACCAGCCGCTTGTCCTTGTAGATCAGGCCGTCGCGATGCAGCTCGACGAACACCTTGATGACGGCCTTCGACAGGCCCTCGTCCATGGTGAAGCGTTCGCGCGACCAGTCGCAGGAGGCGCCGAGCCGCTTGAGCTGGTTGATGATGGTGTCGCCGCTCTCGGCCTTCCACTGCCAGACCCGCTCCAGAAACTTCTCGCGGCCCATCTCGCGGCGGCCGGGCTGCTGGCGCTCCATCAGCTGCCGCTCGACCACCATCTGGGTGGCGATGCCTGCATGGTCGGTGCCGGGCTGCCACAGCACGTCGCGGCCGCGCATGCGCTCGAACCGGCACAGGATGTCCTGCAGCGTGTTGTTGAGGGCGTGGCCCATGTGCAGCGAGCCCGTCACGTTCGGCGGCGGGATCACGATGGTAAAGGGCACGGCGTCGCGGCGGTCGGGGCGGCCGGCCTTGAAGGCAAGGCTGTCCTCCCACACCACGGACATGCGGGCTTCGATATCGGCGGGCTGGTAATTTTTCTCGATCATGGGGCTGTTAGAAAGCCGCGTGTGCGGGTCAAGTCAACGGGAAGCTCAGCGGCAAAGGCTTTCCCGCCCGGTCCGCAGACCGAATATGCCTCAGGAGCAGGGCTTTATCGGGGCCGCAGGGCCGTATCAGCGCCCGCCGCGCGAGACCCGCTCGATTTCGGCCTTCACGATGCGTTCAACGAGGCCCGGCAAATTGTCGTCGAGCCAGGATTTCAGCATCGGACGCAGCATCTCCTTGACCAGATCCTCCAGCGTCCGCGCGTTGCTGCTGAGCACCGTATGAGCCAGGGAGTTGAAGGCGGATTCGACCGCCGAGACGGTCGACTGCGCGAGCATGGGCTGCTGCGGCGGCAGCGGCGGGGCATCGAAGTCCACCGGCGCGTAGGACGGCGCCGGCGTCGGGCGCGGCGGCGGCGATTCGGTGAATTCGAGATCGTCACGCGGCTCGACCTTGCGGAAGCTCGGCGGCGGCGGAGGCGGCGTCGGATCCATCGCCATCTCGTCGGTCAATTCGAGCACGTCGGGCTCAGGCTCGGGCTCCGGCTCGCGGACCTCCGGCGCGGTTGTGGCCGTATCCAGCCCCGCCAACAGCGCGTCGATGTCGTCCTGGCTGTTCGGTGATGCCTCCGCCGCAGGCGGTGGGGCCGCTGCCGGCTTTGCGGCCGGAGGTGGCGCAGGTTTTTCAGCGGCAGGCTTGGTAGGGGCAACCTTGGAGGGCGGAATGTCGTTCATCGCCTGCGGCTTGGGTGCGGGCGCAGCAGGAGCTGGCGCGGGCTTTGCGGCCTCTGCCGGCGGCGGCTTGGCCTCATCGTCGGCAATGATGCGCCGGATCGAGGCCAGAATCTCCTCCATCGAGGGTTCTGTGACCTTTGCAGGCTGCGTCATCTCCGACTCCACATCATCAACGCCCTCGCATGCGTTGTTTTACACCAAGCACGACAGAATTGGCCGGTTCCGGATGGGCGGCCCGACATTTTCGTCGCGGCAGCCCGACTTGTCCCCAGATCACGGCTCAACGTGCAGCGGTGCGCCCCTGCCCCCGGCACTCAAGCTTTACGCACACGGCATCACTGCGAGGCGAATCGACCCGCATCGTCTTGGCAAGGCTATGTCAGGGATTTTGATGATTGCAAGCAAAGCGCCGGTCGGCCTAGGCAATTCATGAGGCCGACCGGACGAGTACGGGAATCAGCGCCCGTCAGGCGTACGCACGCCGGCCCAGCTATCGCGGACCTGATGGTAGTGAACGCTGGGATCGTAAACCGTGGTCGCAAGGCCGAGAACCTGCGGCGCCAGACGGCCGACGGCGGCGAGGACGTTATAGGATGCAACAACCCGGTCGTGCTGCGCAGTCACCAGCGCGACGCGCGCATTGACCAGCGCCTGCTGCGCGTTGAGGACGTCCAGGGTCGTGCGCTGACCGGCCTTGGCCTCTTCGCGCACGCCATTCAGCGCGATCTCGGACGCCGTCACCTGCGCCTGCGCGGACTGCACCTGTGCCTTGCCGGCCTGCAGCGAACCCCACCACTGCACGACGGTCGCGCGGGTCTGATCCCGCGTGTTTTCGAGGTTGAGACGTTGCTGCGCCAGGTTTTCCTTGGATTGCCGGATCAGCGAATATTCGCTACCGCCCTGATAGATCGGCACCGAGACCTGCGCGATCGCGGAAGCGCTGAGCGAGCGGTATTGAATCAAAGATTGTTCGTAGGCCTGGGTCACCCCCGCCTGCAGGGTGACCGTGGGTAGCAGAGCGCCCTCGGCAACCTTGACCTGCAAGAAATTGACGTCGATGCCGAACATCGCGGCGGTGACGTTCGGATGCTCGACGAGGCCGAGTTCGACCGCGGCAGCGAGCGTCGCGGGCAGGAAACGATCCACCGGCGAGCCGGGTGCCAGATTCGTCGGCTCGTTGCCGATGATGCGGCGGAAGTTCGCGCGCGTCGTGGTGAGATTTGCTTCCGCGGTCAGGGCCTGCGTCCTGCCAGCCGCCAGCTGTGCTTCCGATTGTGCAACGTCGGTTCGCGTCACTTCGCCGACGTTGAAGCGGTCACGAGTCTGCTTGAGCGTCTGCTCGAGCACCCGCACGTTGCTGCGCTGGACTTCGAGCGTCGCCGAGTCGCGCAGATAATCCATGTAGGTCGTGGCGGCCAGGAGCAATATGCTCTGATCGAGGCTGCGCAGCGCTTCGCGGGAGCCGGAAACCTGACTCTCCGCGGCGCGCGTCCTGTTGGCAGTCTGGTTACCGTTGTAGAGCGTCTGGGTGGCAGTCAGTCCCACGCTTCGGGGATAGCCTTTACCGTTAATCGGATCGCTGTTGGACGCACTTTTGAAGTCCGAGTACTGAATGCCCCCGCTCGCCGTCAGCGAGACCTTCGGGCGATATCCCGAGAGCGCCTGCGGCACGTTTTCGTCAGTCGAGCGCACCTGGGCGCGCTGTGCGTTGAGCTGTGGATTGTTCTGATAGGCGCGCACCAGCGCGGACTCGATCGTGTCCGCCAAGGCAGGCGTCGGCCCGGCAAGCGCGAGCAGCAGGACCGAAACCGCAGCTCCGGTGAAGAGCTTTACCCCATGCATCCCAAAAATTCCGTTCATTCTAACGCCCGGCTCGTGCCCGCGAGCTGGGTTACCGTCTACGAGTGGAGTCGTTGCCCCGCCGCAACATAAGACGCGGTCAAGCGCGACGGAACTACCTGAGGGTAGTTCTCGGTGGAAACTCTTCACGTGCAGCATCCCGGCCACACTTCTGATTCAGAACGGGATTTTATCGCGTTTTGGGCCGTCAGAACACAAAGGCAGCGGCCCGTTCCAACCCGGGAAGGACCGGAGCGGCAGCGTCGAACAGGGCCCGATGGCCGAATTCACCATGGGTATGGGTCACGATTATGGCACGCGGCGGCCTCGATTCGGCCGACACCCCAACCAGACGCCCGCCCTCCTTCAGCTGCCCGAGCAGCGCTTCCGGCACGACCTCAGTCGCCCCATTGAGGATGATCACGTCAAAGGGAGCGGCGGACGGATCGCCTTCGGCGCAGGCTGCGGCCTTGCAGGTGACGTTGGCAAGGTTCAGGGCGGCCTTGGCTTTCGCGGCCAAAGCCGAATCGCATTCGGTGGCGGTGACCTGGCGTGCAAGCTTGGCGGTCAGTGCGGCGAGGTAGCCCGTGGCGCAGCCGACCACCAGCACGTTGTCGCCCTCGCCGATCTCGGCGGCCTGGAGCAGCTTGCCGGTCAGCTGCGGCTTGATCAGGAACCGCTTGGCCGCGCCTTCGCTCACGTCGAGGTCGAGGTCGAGATAAGCCAACGCCTGCCGGTCGGCCGGCACGAAGGCTTCCCGCGGAACCGTGAGCATGGCATCGAGAACACGGCGGTCAGTGACGTCATTGGTGCGCACCTGGCCATCGACCATTTTGAGGCGCGCGGTCGAGAAACCGGACATTTGCGGACCCTGCAAGGCGGACGATGCCGCGGACGAAATTCGCGGCATCTTTGGAGCATGCACGGCCAAAACGCAACACGGCCGTTAGCCTGCGCAGCTAAGGCCTCCGCATGTTACCGCGTCAGGGTCGGGACGGATTATTCGATGGCCACCGCAAGGCGGCCGATCAGAGCGGCGACCTCATCCAGCCGCGCCGAATCGGGCGTCTCGACCGCACGCGCCAGACAGGCGAGGCATTCGTCGTCGCTGAGCTCGGGAATGTCGGCCGGCAGAATCGAGGGGGCCATATGGTCGACCTGGATGTCTGGCATGGGAATCAGCTCCGTTAAGATCCGGCTATCGCGAAGCTCGATTTCAATTGAGTCGATTTGGCGCCGTCCGCATGGCGTGACGGGGCCAACCCACACACATCTGCTTGAATGCGATTCCCAGCCGGGATCGCGAAAGCGCGGTTCAGATGGCACGGCAACAAGATTGCACATCGCGCGAGAATGCGCTCGTAACCCGTTGAATTTGCGGAAGGATTTGGCTCCCCGGGCTGGATTCGAACCAGCGACCATCCGATTAACAGTCGGATGCTCTACCGCTGAGCTACCGAGGAAAAGGCGAACCAGTCGTTCGCGCGCGGCTGCGTATAACAAAGCCGCTTGCGCTTGCAAAGGACGAATTCGTCATCATCCGCAATGCGCCGGAGGAAGGCTGGGATGCCCCCTCCTCCGGGCCATGTCGGCCAAAGGCTACTCGGCGAGGAACGAGGTGGTCTTGGTGCCGGGATCGTAGCGCAGCCGAAGCGCGGTCATCTTGCAGAGGTTGACGTTTTTCCAGAGCACGGCTTCGTCGTAGTTCTGCCAGTCGACGCGGATGTTCCAGACGCAGCCCTCGTCGTCCTCGTCGAACTCGACATAGGTGCTGGCCTGGTTCTGCAAGACCTTCTCGAGCTCATTGTCCCATTCGTCCAGGCCATCGTCCGGCGCGTTGAAGCCCAGGAATTTGATGGCATAGCCGGTCTCGTTGACGACGGTGACGTTGCGGGCATCGGCCGCGAACGAGGGCACGGCGGCGATCGAAAGGCCGATCGCGATCAGTCCAGACAGAAAATATTTCATATGAAATTCCCCGATCGAAACAGGCTTCAGCGCCTGGCGTCGATCGGCGCAGGCGCCGCGGCAACCAATGTCGTTGCCTTGGAAGATCCGTCCGGAGTGCGATCGAAAGGTTCAAGACGATCGATCGTCACTCCGGCACGTTGCGCGACGCGAGACGCGCTCAGCCTGTTTATCGATTCGAATTCTCCGCAGCAATGAACGGGCATTCATAGATCGGCGGTGTTCGTCTTCTCTGGTGCCGGCGCGGGCACGGCGGCGCCGTTGCTCTTCCCGGTCACGGTGCCGACCAGCGCCTTCACGGGATCCTCGCCGGGCGCAAAGCCGCTCTGGCGCAGGATCTCGTCGATCATCGGACGCAGCGCGTGCACCTTGAGCAGCTCGCCGGCGAGGCCCTCGCCGAAGCCGACATTGCCTCCACTGGTGCCGTTGCCGCCGAACGCGCCGCCGGTGTGCAGGATACGGACGTCCTTCAGGTTGGCGATGGGCTTGACCATCTCGGCCAGCGCCGACGGCATCGTCTCGATCCGCTTCTTGGCGATCTCGAAGTCGATGACGTTGCTGCCGAGCTTGTTCTGCGCCTCGTTCTTCATGGTGATGACGGCCGCTTCCGCCTCGCCGATGTTGCGCACACCCACGGCCTTGATCTTGTTGGACTCGGCTTCCGCGGTGGCCAGCGTCTTCACGGCCTCGGCGCGATCGAGCGAGGCCTTCTTCTCGGCTTCGGCCGCGACGATCAGCTCCGTCGATTTGCGCTCGGCCTCGGTCCGCGCGGCCAGCACCTGGGTGAGACGGGCACGATCGGCGACCTCGACCGCGCGTGCGGTCACGACCTTTTCCTCCGCGGAGACCGCGATCGCTTCGGCGGTCTTGGCCTCGGCAACGGCCTCCGAGGTCTGCTTGCTCTTGGACGCGATCTGGATCTCGTTCTCTTGGGTCGCGATCTGGATCTCGCGCTGGGCGTCGGTCTTGCGCTTGTTGATCGCCAGATCCGACTCGATCACCGCGGTTTCCTTGACCTGCTTGGCGCCCGCCTCCTTCTCGGCGACCGCCCTGTCGGTATCGATGCGGGCATTCTCCTCAGTGAGGCGCGCGGTCTGCGTCGCGGTTGCGACCTCGGCGCGGGTGCTCGCGGTCTTGTTGGCGATGTCGCGCTCCTGCGACAGCTCGGCCTCCTTCTTGGTCCGCTCGATGCCGAGGGTCTGCTGCCGCGCCTCGAGGTCCTTCTGGGCGATCGCCACCTCGTTGTCGCGCACGATGGCGTTGCGGTCACGCCGGCGCGTCTCGGTGACGGTCTTGAGCTGGGTGAGACCTTCGGCGTCGAAGAAGTTTTCCGGGTTGAAGAACTTGACGTCGGTCTGGTCGAGCTTCGTGAGCGACACGGATTCAAGCTCGAGGCCGTTGGATTTGACGTCGGATTCGACTGTCGCCTGCACATGTTTGACGAAGTCCGAGCGCTTCTCCTGGAGTTCGAGGATGCTCATGGTCGCCGCCACCGAGCGCAGGCCGTCGACGAATTTCGCCTCGACCTGGTTGCGCAGGGCTTCGGCGTCATTGGTCAGTGCGCCCAGCGTCTGGCTCGCAAGCGCGATACTCTCATCGTCGGGCCGGACGCGCACATAGAATTCGGCGACGATGTCGACGCGCAGCCGGTCCTTGGTGATGAGGGATTCCCGCTCCTTGCGTTCCACGGTGAGCCGAAGCGTTTTCAGATTGACGCTGGCATAGGAGTGGAAGATCGGCAGGATCATGGCGCCGCCGTCCAGCACGACCTTCTTGCCGCCGAGGCCGGTGCGCACGAAGGCCTCGTCGCGGGTGGCGCGCTTGTAGAGGATGGTGAAGACGATCCCGAGGACGACGATCAGCGCGACGCCGATCATGGCCGGGACTGCGATGTCGAACATGATGCTCTCCGATAATGACTTGCTAGCTGTTTAGAGTGGGCTTGGAAGGTTTGAGTTCATCGTCGGCCTTGACCGCCACGAAGCGGGTGCCGTCGCGATCGACCAGCAGGACCATCGTTCCCTGTGGCAGGGGCGATGACGCCGGCGCCGCAACCGCCCAGACGAAATGGCGGTTGCCGTGGACGTCGGCGACGCTGACCTTGCCGGGCGGCCCCTGGTCGAGCGGGCCGATGACAACCTCACCGATGCGGCCGACGAGATCCCCTAAGCCGACGGCATAGCTTTCATCCTTGGGGATGACCCGCGCGATCGCCCTGCTGGCAGCGCGGACCACCGGAACCGAGATCACGACGGCCCCCACCGAGGCCACTGTTGCCGGCAAGGGCCCCGCAACCATTCGCGCGATGTCCTGGATCAGGAAGCCGGTGATGGAGAAGGCGCCGAGCAGCAGCAACAGGAAGATCAGAAGCGGCACGCCGCCGACATTGATCCAGGAAATGGCGTTGATCACGCCATTGTCGCTGGGGTGACCGAAATCGACGTTGGTCCCGAGCATTTCGCTCAAGGAAGCCCCGACCAGCATCGAGACCACTTCGATCGAGCCGACGATGAGGATCATGGCCGCCGCGATCGCGAACGGCCTGACCTCCGGCGACATGACGTGTTCGAGCAGAGCGCTCATGACACGACACTCAGGAGCGCGACTTCAACCGCGCGAGCCTCGCCGCAATTTCCTTGTCGCGATGCAGCGTGCTGAGCTCGTCGATGTCGCTCGAATAGGGAATGCCCGGCGGCACGCCGGTGGCGCGTGCCACCGCCCTGCCCGCCCGCAGCGCCTTCGCTGCAGCAGAGCCGCCGCCCTGTTTTCGGGATGACGTCGAGGCCTGATGGCTCGCGGCCGCCTCGCTCTTTTCGAGATCGGCACGGCGCTGCTCGGCGTCCTGCAGCGCAGACAGCACCGCGCGCAGCGAGGTGATGCATTGCTCGATCTTCTCGTTGTTCTCGTCGATGGCGCGGGAGAGCACATCGAACTGGGCCTCCAGATCCATCTGGCGCGCGATGCCGGCGCGGGCGAGATCGTCGCGGCTGTCAGCGATCGCGCCCTCGATCTTGGGCGCGAGATCGGCCATCTCGCGCTCGATCTCGGTGCGGCGCGCGTTGAGGCGATATTCCTCGGCACGCGCAGCGGCGAGCGCGTCGCGCGCTTCGCTCTCGGCGCGTTCGATCTCGCGGATGGCCTGGCTGACCACTTTCAGCTTGTTCTTGCCTTCGGCCTGCTCGATCGCGTCATAGGCGATCCCGGCGATCAGGCGCCCGACCCGGGACAGGAAGTTTTCGGGAGCGGCAGCGATGGTATCCATGGCGTTCTCCTCCTCTGGCAGATTGTTCGGCGTGACGCCGTAGTGAACTTCAAAGCCGTCGTCGGTGCGGATGAGGCGAGCGGGCACGCTCTGCCCCCAGCCCTCGGCATAGCCGGCATAATCGAAGGGCACGCTGAAGCGCCCTTGCACGGTCGCGATCGAAATGGTGGCCGGGCCCTTGATCTTGGCGAGCTTGTCGTCGAGCGGCAGACGGCGGCCCTGTGCCGCGCGATACTCGGCGCGGTCACGCAGGCCCAGCGTCACCAGGCGCGAGGGCAGCGCGGTCTGTTTGCGGATCGGGTCATAGGCGTGGGCATGCAGCAGGACGACGTTGGAGCCGACATTGTGGCTCCGCGCGACCTCATCGAGGATCTCCATCATGCGGTCATAGGCCTGGAAGGTCGCCTCCAGTGCAGCCTTGGCGGCCGGGTCGGGGGCAAGCCTGTAACGCAGCGCGGACGGCGCGTTTCGGGGCGACTGGCTCATGGAAAGCACTAAAGCACCATTTTGGTGCTTTAGGAAGAGGAGGCCTGATCACGTTTCCCTGATCCTCATGCACGCTTACTATTAGTCGTTGTGCCCGGGACGCACGTTCAAGCCGGGCGTTCACCCCTAGATCACACCCGATCAAGACTTCTTGCACGCGCGGGTTGCAATTTGAGGCGAAATGCAGAGAGCGCTCGGCCAACAAGGGTTGCCAGTTGCTCCGCTCTCATGTCCCGGACGCGCTGCAGCGTTCTCACGCTGCTGCGCAGAGCCGGGACCCAGCAAGCCGCGTGATGTGCCGTTGCATGGGCCCCGGCTCTGCAGCGCATCACTTCGTGTTGCGCGGCGTCCGGGGCACGAGGCCCGGGTTGATGCGTGTACCGCCCTCTCCACGTCATTGCGAGGAGCCCTTGCGACGAAGCAATGACGGAGCAAGAGGAAACGCGGCTTTCATCAACTCGCGTCTGAGATTGCAGACATGGGCAACTGTCCTCGCGGCTTGCTTCGCCCGAGCTTTGCTTCATCGCCTTCAGATGTCAGAGGGCACAGGGAAGGCGGGTGCCGGCTGCAGCCGCGGTCCACTATACGAATCCTGCGTGACAACAAGTTGCACAGCGGCATACAGGTGTAGCCAGGATAACCCCGCCTTCCCTGCGCAGTGGTTTGACGGCTTATGCCGAACTCTCCCCGGGGAGCGATGCACTATTCCCCCGTCGCCTTGTAGATTGCTGATGCGCGCACCCGGTCGGGCACCACACATCACCGCAAGACTTGACGCATCCCATTGGATCGGTTGCAACGCCCGCGCAATTCGCGCAAAGTACAAAGTCGGCATCTGCAACTCGATCAGCTCACAGCTTCGGCGTTGTCGTCGACATGGAAGGAAGTGATCCTTGAGTCAAGACAACGTCATTGTCCGCAAAGGAACCACCTATGTCTTTCCAGAGTCTGCGTGCATCGCGGCAAGAGATGATCACGACGCACTCATTTTGGTTGAGCAATTTCGTCAGCCAACCGCTCGAAGGACACTTGAGCTACCCGGCGGCATCTTGAGAAAGGATGAGACACCACTTGCATGTGCAGTGCGAGAGTTCACCGAAGAGACAGGCTTGGCTAGTGGAAATTGCCGGCTCCTCTTCACGCTTGACCTCGATCTCTCTACCGCAGTCCACCGAACACACGTCTTTGCAGCGCTAACCCGGGATCCAACCCCACTGCGAACCCCCGAGTTTAGAGTCAAACGCATTCCTCCTCCGCAGGCGATGGATATGGTTCAAAGCGGAGCAATTACACACGCGCCAACAGTGGCGGCCATTCTGTCAATTATTGCTGAATACTAAGGGGGAGCGCTTGGGGGAGATCGGGTTGAATTTGGTAGCCAGCGCCATTTGGAGTGCCATTGGGTACGTCCTGGGATTGGGCACAACAAAGACGGTGCAACTGTTCAAAACGCGGGGAATTAGGCGATTTTGGCGCCCCTTCTTGCGCGGCAAGAATCCCCTCGCTGTGGTGCTGACCGACAAGCCAGGTACGGAAACCAGGAGCCCTCGGAAAATCAGTCTAACCGACGTTCAGGCGTTCTCTGACGTACGTAGTGCACTGTCTTCGCTCGGTCGTGAAGTCGAGATCAAGGTGCGTTCTTCTGCCACCCTGGGACAACTTGAAAAAGACAGCTTCGTTTCGCTGGGGGGGCCGAAGGCAAACGGAATATCTGAGCAGGTATTGTCGCGGCTTGGGCAACGCCTCCCGGTACGCTACGACGCGACTGCGGGAACGTTTGAGTATGGCGGATCCGTGTTCAGCGCAGCTTACGATCAATCTGGGTTTGTGACCCGGGACTATGGTCTGATCATTCGTCTATTGAAAATGGATAAGAGCCGTCCGGATTCGAAATCTGCTCTGATCGTATTCGGCCTGCATGGCCATGGTACAGGGCAAGCAGTCAAAGCGATTAATGAACATCATGACCTGTCGGTAAAGTTAGAGCCGTACATCAACCAAGATCTGTTTGCCTTTCTCATGTTTGAATTTGCCAACCATGAGCCCGTGGGGTGCAAAGTGGTTGGCGCTGACGCGATACCTTAAGAGCGATTGATGGGCTTAGTTATCGTGGGCGCTTCGGCCCTGGGAAGGAGTGCACTCGGAATTGCTCGCGCTCAGCGGCGATCCGACGTGCTTGGTGTCGTTGATGATAGACCTTTGACCACGTCGAATATCGATGGAGCGCTTTTTCTCGGTAGCATCGAAGTACTGTCGTCCTTATTTGAAAGAACAGACCAAGTTGAGGTGGTCATTGCGATTGGCGATCCACGAACGCGATCACAAGTGTACGACCGGATCATTGGAAGTCTGCCTGGTATTCGGCTAGCAACATTGCTCCATCCCCAGGCAACGCTGCTCGGCGATGTAACGATTGGCGACGGTTGTATCGTCTTTCCTGGCGTTGTTCTTGGCCCTGGCTCCGATGTCGGCCGAGCCAGTGTGATAAACGCCAACGGAACCGTCGGAGCCGGGGCGAGGCTTGGCGAGTTTGTCTCTATGGCACCAGCAGCGAACGTGGGTTCTGATTCCGTTTTGGGAAAGGGGGTCTATCTAGGGATGGGAGCTGCGATAGCTCAACAGACGCGGGTCGGAGATTGGTGTACTGTCGGAGCACTCTCTTTCGTCCGTCAGGATGCGCCGGCTGGTGCTGTTGTGGTCGGGATACCGGCGCGGATCTCGGAGAGGCGCACGTGAAGCTTTTTCTGGCGCGGCACGCGGAGTGCGAGAAGAACTTGATTGGAATCCCAGGTGGATCAGGCGCCGCGCTAACTCAAGTTGGAAGGAATCAAGCACAAGTCCTCGCTCGGGAAGTTGGTTTACTTGGCCTCCGCCCTGCCCTGATCGTTGCTTGTCCTACGATTCAGACAATTGAAACAGCGCAAATTGTTTCAGATGAAATCCAAGTACCCGTAGTAGAGAGCGCGGATCTAAGATCAATTCATCTTGGTGTACTTGCGGGATTACCCATTTCGCAAGCTCGTCTGCTCCATCCCGCATCTAGTTTCTCCATGGATGAGTGGCGGGCCGGCACTATCGAACTGTGCGACTTACAGGTAGAGGACATGGAGGATCCGGTTTCCTTTTATTGCCGCGGTGTCAAATACGTATTGGACTACATTCAACGACAAGAAACTGAACTTATAATTGCGACTACATCCATACTGATTCTGATGCAAAACCTGAATGAGATGAAGGGGGCCAGCCCCGGTGAAGGGTACCGCACCAGAGACTATGGAAATGGTCGGTTAGTTGAGTTGGAGTTCTCTTCTTCGAAAATTGACTGGCTCAAGGCACAGGCTAAGAAGCATGCCATTGTCTGAAACACACGATTTCGGCGTTTTCGCTGTGCGCGCTTTTGACGTAATTGGCGATGATGGAAAGACCGCTCGCTTTAAAACGCTACTCTGCCCCGATTGGGTAAATGCTATCGTCTTTACTACCGACGGAAAGCTAGCTCTAGTTAGGCAATACCGTCACGGCATCGGCGACTACACCGTCGAGTTCCCTGGCGGCATAGCCGAGAAGAACAATTCGCCCCTTGACGATGCCAAACTCGAGGTCTTGGAAGAAACGGGTTTTGTGTCAGAGAACTGGCAGTTAGCCGGCAGATACAGACCTAATCCTGCACTACAGAACAATTGGTGCTACACTTATGTTTGTCACTCGGCATACCGCTCGGACACTCATCCTGAAAGTGGATGCGAGCTTATCCTCGCAAGCGCCCTAACATTCCGAGCGGAATGGAAGCAACTTTTGCTTCAGCATTCTCTTATGACCACGTCAATGATTTTAGCCCTTCAAATGCAAGGAGATTCGCACGTGCAGAATCTTTGTAATCTATTCTTTGGTTGAACCTATAGGTCCCTCTTTGCAGGATTTGCATCTGTAAAGGTTGTCAATACTGCGCAGATTGGTCTCACGGCTGCCGCCAGATCAGATCGATCTTGATTAGCGCGTCGTGAACGAGCCCGGTGAGGCTGGGGGAGAGCCAAGTAGAAGACTTGTCCGCGAGCGTACAAAAACTGGATGGGGGGAGCCTGCGATCTGGGCAGGTGGTTGCCCAAAACCGTTCTGGGGCGCGAGGTGGGGAGATACGCAATTGTCGAATTCGGAGCAGCTAATGGGTTTCGAATTGGGCACTGATCAGCGCGATCAAGGAATCACTCAGCGACGCCACTTGACGATGGACGCCGGACGCATCTGCGCACCGACGCCGCGGCTATCCACAGCCTGTCCGCAGCATATCCACAGAACCGCTATCGCGAATTCGTCAGCCGACGCGAGCCACTTGCTGCGCACACATCCACAGGCCCTTAACCGCCGGCCTGATCGAACACGCTGCGGCAGGCTTCGCTCAGGCTCGAGCGGTTGCGCCGCAGGCACGCCGTGATGGCGCGGACGTTGGGGATTTCGCCGGCGCAGAGCCGGTAGACGTCGGGCGTGCAGGCCCGGCGCTGCTCGGCTGTCCCCTGCGCGTGGGCGGTGGAAGCAAACAACGTCAGGAACAGCCCGACCGTGGAGGCGCGGCGGGCCCGGCTCTTTACACCCGCAAACCGCAAGAACCTCGCCTTCATGACCAGTCTCCCGTTCGCCCTGCCCGCTCCGGCCTGCATTGGGCCGGTAGGCGAACGGGTTAAGAGAAATAAACCGCCGAGGATGTGATCTCTTTCACACTGCCGGCGCAGCGGAGGAACCTAGAGTTTCCCAGGGGATTTTCACAAACCGCTAACCAATCGGGACCCGATCGCCGGATCGTTAAAATGCGAACGATCCGCTCAACCGGGTAACAAACCGGCTTTGCGACATTGCGCCGTCCGCGTTCTGCGAGGGTGCGATGAGAAGCGAAGCCGAATTCAACTTGTTGCTGGATGCCGTCCGGGACGCCATGGTCATTGAAGACTTTGCTCCCGCGCCGGAGGAGGAATTCGTGCCCCGCTCGTGGAGTTTTCACGCGACGCCCAAAGCCGCCAATGACAATGAGGGCGCCTGGCCCCTTCTGCCGTTCCCCGACGGCTGGTACGCGGCCTGCTGAAGCTGCTTTCACCCTGAGCCCGAGAGCCCGCTTCGCGGGCGTTTTGCCATAGGCACTGGGCGTAAAACTTGGCGCTGCGCCGATCAGGTCTTGATGCGATCCTCGCCATCCTGCGGCACCCGGTCGGGTGCGGCCGATGGAAAGATGCTGTCATAGATCGCGCGAGCCTCGCGAATGAGGCGGGCCCGCTCCAGCTCGGATTTCGGGACAAATCGGACGATGTCGCCCACGGGTGCTCCAGCGCTCGTTGATGTCAGTCGCATCGCTTCGCAGATGCGAAGTCTATGCCAACGAGACTGAATCGGGGGGGCCAGCGAGCTCCGGACAAATCCGGAGATCGATCCGCCTCTGAGGTCGGCAGAACGTTGCGCGCAGCATCAGCGGAGCCGGCGGCGAGATCGAATTGTGCTGGGAAATCAGAGGGATATGATGGAGGCCACGACCAGAATTGAACTGGTGTACACGGTTTTGCAGACCGTTGCGTAACCACTCCGCCACGTGGCCCCGTAAGGCCGGAGCAATATAGGGGATGAAGGGTTTAGGCAACCGCCTTCGTCCGATTTTGGCCGTCAGGGGACCTTCGAACCGCTACGCGTTCCTCCCGCCGGACCCCGCCAGATATTGCGCGAGAATCGTATCGGTTGCGCCGGCCGCGATGATCTTCCCCTGCTCCAGCAGGATCGCCCGGTTGCAGGTGCTCTGGATCAGCTCGATGTCATGCGAGGCGAGCACCAGGATGCCGGCGCGGGAGACGATTTCATCCAGCCGCTGCCGCGCCTTCTTGCGGAACTGCTGGTCGCCGACGCCGATCCATTCGTCGAGCAGCACGATCTCGCCCTCGACCGCGGTTGCGACCGCGAAGATCAGGCGCAGCATCATGCCGCTGGAATAGGTGCGCAGCGGCAGGTCGAGGCGGTCGCCGAGCTCGGTGAACTCGGCAATCTCCGCCCGCCGCGCGTCGATCTCGGCGCGCCGCGCGCCGATCACGAGGCCCCGCCGCATGATGTTCTCGTATCCGGTTGCTTCCTCGTCGAAGCCGGCCTGCAAATCGAACAGCGACAGGCAGCGGCCGCGTACGTCGATGCTCCCCGCCGTCGGATGGTAGATGCCGGCGAGAACCCGCAGCAGCGTGGTCTTGCCGGCGCCGTTGGCGCCGATGATGGCGAGGCGGTCGCCGGCGCGGATGTCGAGGCTGACCTCGTTCAACGCCGTGATGAGGTGCGATACCGCCGCCTTCCGCCGTAGCGTCACGGCGCTGACGAACCGGCTGCGCAGCGAGCGGTCGCGAAACGACAGCACGGGAAACGTGACCGAGACGTCGCGAAGCACGATGTGGGCCGTGGTCGTCATGCGCGCATCACAGCCAATACGCCACACGATGGCGGTGTTTTGCGTAGCAGCCGAGGCCGATGACGGCCACGACGATCGCATAGAGTGCCCCTAACAGCCATTGCTCCGCATCGGTCGGCTGCGACAACAGCGGCCGCCGCACCAGATCGAGCAGTGTCGCGAACGGATTGATCCGCGTCAGCCAGTGAAACGAGGTGCCGCGCGCGCTGTCCTCGGTCCAGATGATCGGCGTGAGAAAGAACACGAATTGCAGGCCGCTGACGATCGCCGAACCAATGTCGCGAAAGCGCGCGCAGAGCATGCCGAGTGCGACCGAGCCGCCGAGCAGCGCGAGGAACAGGATCGCAAAGCCGGGCAGCGCGAGCAGCATGCTCCAGCGCAGCGGCCAGGGCATCACGACGTAGAGCAGCACGACGATCACCAAATGATGCGCGAAGATGAGGACGTTGCGCGCGATCATCTGGAGGACATGAACGATCAGCGGCGCTGGCACCGCCTTGATGAGATGGCCGGACGCCACGAAGATGTTGGAGCCTTCCTGGAGCGTGGTGGCGATCAGGGTCCAGACGATCAGGCCGACCGCGAAGGACGGCAGGAAAGTGGCGATGTCCTGCTTGAACAGGGCCGCATAGACGGTGCCGACGCTTGCGATCGTCGCGGCCAGCGTCAGCGTGATCCAGAGCGGGCCGATCACGGTCCGGCGGTAGCGCAGCGAAATGTCCATCAGCGCGAGCGTGCCCCAACGATCGGGCCGCGCCGCCTGTGCCAGGATTTCCTTCGCTGCGAGCTGAATTCGACTGCCCCTCAGGTTCTCGCTCTCCGATGCCGCAACAGGAGAGCAGATCGCGACCGATGTCGGCCGATCGTCTCTAAACGCCCGCCTCTCGCGGTGCAATCGACCGTACAGATGATGCGGGCCGAAGTCAGGCTCGTTTGCGCCGCCGGAAGTCGCGCCGGCCCTTCGGGGCAGGTTTTGGCGCCAATTCCGGCATCTCGGCCTGGACCTCGCGGTAGCGTGTTAACAGGCGTTCAAAGCTCGCATTCAGCGTCTCGGCGATGTCGGGACGCCGCTCGAGCCCGGCGAGAATCGTCGCCGCGGCCTCGATTGTGGAGAGCCCGTCCTTGCGCGGCTCCTTGCGCAGACGGCCATAGCGCGAGGGGTGCGCCGGGTTGAGGATGACGCGCTGGCATTTCAGCATCCAGGGATTGCGCCACCACAGCGCTTTGGCCTGGCTCCAGGTGCCGTCGAGCAGCACGACGCCTTCGAGCTTGCCGAGGATCGCGCGCTGGTTCTCCGCGACCTCGCCCTTGCGGTTGAGCGCGACGATCTCGCCTTCCGCTTCGAGATCGGTGGCGCGGGCCGAGCCGAGATAGAGCACGGCCCAACGCGCGGCATTCTCGACCGGCCGTCCCAACGCCTTGGACAGGCTCGGCCAGGACAGGCCGACCCGCACCGTGGCATCGGCAAAATGCCTGGCAAGCAGGCGCGCGGTGCCGAGCGCCCTGTCCTGCTCCTGCGGGTGCTGGAGGATCAGGAGTGAGAGGCGATTTTCGATTGGCGTGACGCTGTCGCAGATGCACAGCGGCATCGGCTTCTGGCAATGCGGGCACTCGGGGATCGGATCGGCCGGCGCGGCGGCCGTGTCTGGCGGGTTCGACATGGGCGCCGCTATACGCTTGATGCGGCGCTTCAACAACCTATTCCGCCGGCGCAGGCACCGGGCGCGGCGCGGACCGCCGCCGCAGGCGGTCGATCAAGAGGTAGATTACCGGCGTGGTGTAGAGCGTCAGGATCTGCGAGACGAACAGGCCGCCGATGATGGTGATGCCGAGCGGACGGCGCAGCTCCGTGCCGGGGCCGGTCGCCACCACCAGCGGGATGCCGGCGAACAGCGCCGCCATGGTCGTCATCAGGATCGGCCGGAAGCGCGCCTGGCAGGCCTCGAAGATCGCTTCCGCCGAGGACAGGCCGCGCTGGCGTTCGGCGTCGAGCGCGAAATCCACCATCATGATGCCGTTCTTCTTGACGATGCCGATCAAGAGGATGATGCCGACGAAGGCGATCACCGTCAGCGGCGTGTTGGTGAGTTGCAAGGCGAGCAGCGCGCCTAACCCCGCCGAGGGCAGCGTCGAGATGATCGTGAGCGGATGGGCGAGACTCTCATAGAGCACCCCGAGCACGATATACATCGCCACGAGCGCGCCGAGGATCAGGAGCGGCTGGCGGCCGCTGGTCTTGGCGAAGTCGCCGGCATTGCCGTCGAAGCTGCCGCGGATGCCTTCGGGCATGTGCAGTTCCTCCACCGCCCGCTGGATGTTCTGGGTCGCTGCCTGAAGCTGCACGTCCGGCAGCAGGTTGAACGACACCGTCGTCGAGGGAAACGACTGCGAGTGATAAACCGCGAGCGCGGCCAACCCACGCGTCGCATGCACCACGGCCGACAGCGGCACCTGCGCGTCGTTCGCGCCGGCAACGTAGATGCGCTCGAGGTTGGAGGGATCGACCTGGAACTTGGGATCGATCTCCAGCACGGTCATGTACTGGTTGCGCTGGGTGTAGATGATCGAGATCTGCCGCTGCGAGAACGCGTTGTTCAGCGCGTTGTCGATGTCCTGAACCCTGACGCCGAGTGCCGAGGCCTTCTGGCGATCGATGTTCAGGGTCAGCTGAAGCCCGCCGGGATCGCGGTCGCTGGAGATGTCGGTGATGCCCTCGACGCTCTCCATGCGCTTGGCCACGATCGGCGCCCACTTTTGCAGCAGACCGAGGTCGGTGCTGGTCAGCGTGTACTGGAAGTCGGAATCACTCTGCCGCCCGCCGGCACGGACGTCCTGGGCAGCGAACATGAAGAGGCGGATACCTGGCACGGGGTACAGCGCGCGCCTCAGACGGTCGATCACGACCTGCGTCGAGACGTGGTCGCGCTCCTCCGGCGGCTTCAGGCTGATATACATGATGCCGCGGTTCGAGGTTGCTCCCCCCGGCCCGCCTCCGGCGCCGACGGTCGAGCCGATGCCGGCCACGGCCGGATCCTGCATCACGATGTCGGCAAGCCGCTGCTGGAGGCCGAGCATCGACTGGAACGAGATGTCGGCCGAGGCACGCGTCGCTCCGATCACGAAGCCGGAATCGTCGGTCGGAAAATAGCCCTTGGGGACCTTGATGTAGAGCGTCACCGTGAGGCCGATGGTGGCGAAGAACACCAGCAGCGTCGCCAGCGGATAGTCCAGCACGGTGCGCAAGGTCCGGGCGTAGAAGGCGACGATGCGCGACAGCGAGCCCTCGATCACCCGATCGAACAGCGTCGCCGTGCCGGACGTGGCCTGCCGGATGTAATGGGCGCAGATCATCGGCGTGACCGTGAGCGACACCAGCGTCGAGACCAGGATAGCGAAGGTCAGCGTCAGCGAGAATTCGCGCAGCAGGCGGCCGACAATACCGTCCATGAAGATCAGCGGCGTGAATGCCGCGATCAGCGACAGGCTGATCGAGACCACGGTGAAGCCGATCTGCTTCGCGCCCTCCTGCGCCGCCCGGAACGGCCGCATGCCGTGCTCGAGATTGCGGTACATGTTCTCGATCATGACGATGGCGTCGTCGACCACGAAGCCGACGGAGATCGCGAGCGCCATCAGCGACAGATTGTCGATCGAGAAGCCCGCGACCCACATGCCGGCGCAGGTGCCGGCCAGCGCCAGCGGCACCGAGATGCCGGCCGCGATGGTCGGCGTCAGCCTGCGCAGGAACACGAACACCACGACCATCACCAGGACCGCGGTCGCCAGCAACGTCCATTGCATATCGAGCACGCTGGCGCGGATCGTGCCGGTGCGGTCGACCAGGGTGGAGATCTCGACGCCGGCCGGAATCCACTGCTTCAGCTGGGGGACCAGCGCCTTCACCCTGTCAACGGTGTCGATGACGTTGGCATCGCCCTGCTTGGTGATCTGGATCAGCACTGCCGGCTGCTTGTTGAACCAGGCGATCGAGCGGGCGTTACGGACGGAATCCTCGATGTCGGCGACGTCGGACAGCCGCACGAAATTGCCGTTGGCGCTCTTGATGACGATGTCGCGGAACTCTTTCGCCGTGCGCATCTGCTTGTTGAGCGCCAGCGTCTCGCTCTGGCGCTCGCCGTTGAAGATGCCGACGGGACCGAGCGGGTTGGCGTTGACGATCGCGGTCCTGACGTCGTCGGTGGCGATGCCGGCGTTCGACAGCGCGACGGGGTTGAGCTGGACCCGCACAGCCGGCTGGTCGGCGCCTGATACCGTGACGTCGCCGACTCCAGGCACCTGCGAGATGCGCTGCGCCAGTACCGTGTCGGCGACATCGTAAATCGCGCTGGCGGACAGCGTCTTCGAGGTCAGCGCCAGGACGAAGACGGGCGCGCCGGCCGTGTTGGCCTTGCGGAAACGCGGCAGCGTCGGCAGGTCGCTCGGCAAATCGACCATCGCGGCGTTGATCGCCGCCTGCACGTCGCGCGCGGCCTTGTCGATGTTGCGGCCGATGTCGAACTGGAGCTGGATGCTGGTGTTGCCGAGCGTCGAGGTCGAGGTGATCTGATTGATGCCCGAGATCTCGCCGAGCCGCCGCTCGAGTGGTGAAGCCACCGTGGCCGCCATAACCGACGGGTCGGCGCCGGGCCGGCTGGCCGAGACGAAGATGGCGGGGAAGTCGACGTTCGGGACCGAGGCGACGGGAAGGAAATCGTAGGCGACCACACCCAGCAGGAACAACCCGATCGACAGCAGCGTGGTAGCAACCGGGCGGCGGATGAAGGGCTCCGAGATCGATGCCATCACTGCATCCCCTCGGTCGCGCCCGCGACCGGCGGGCCGCCGGATTCGGCCGGCGGCAGCGCCTGCTCGAGGCGGCGGTTGATGCGGTCGAGCGCGAGGTAGATCACGGGCGTGGTGTAGAGCGTCAGCAATTGGCTGAGCAACAGCCCGCCGATGATGGAGATGCCGAGCGGAAACCGCAGCTCGGCGCCGGTGCCGCTCTCGATCGCCAGCGGCAAGGCGCCGAACAGCGCTGCCAGCGTCGTCATCATGATGGGACGGAAGCGCAACAGGCAGGCCTGCACGATCGCCTCGTTCGGCGACATGCCCTGCCCGCGCTCGGCCTCGAGCGCGAAGTCGATCATCATGATCGCGTTCTTCTTGACGATGCCCATCAAGAGAATGATGCCGATCAGGCCGATCACCGACAGGTCCTGCCCGCACAACACCAGCGCCAGGATCGCCCCGACGCCGGCCGAGGGCAGCGTCGACAGGATCGTGATCGGATGGATGTAGCTCTCATAGAGCACGCCGAGCACGATGTAGATCGTGATCACGGCCGCAAGCAGCAGCCAGGGTTGTCCCGCCAGCGCCTTGGCGAACTCAGCGGCATCGCCGGCATAGACGCCGACGATGCTGTTGGGCATTTCGATCCGGGTCTCGATCGCTTTCACGGCCTCGACGGCATCGCCGAGCGCGGCGCCCGGCGCGAGATTGAAGCTGAGCGACACGGACGGGAATTGCGCCTGGTGTGAGATCGCGAGCGGGGCCGTGGTGCGCTTCAGCGTCGCCACGGCCGACAGCGGCACCTGGGCATTGGGCGCGCCGACTGTAGTGCTCGCGGCGCCCGGCAGATAGAGTTTTGACAGGATCGAGGGATCGCGCTGGTACATCGGCAGCGCCTCCAGCACCACACGGTACTGGTTGGCCTGGCCGTAGATGGTCGAGATCTGGCGCTGCGCGAAGGCATCGTTGAGCGTATCGGTGATGCCTTGCAGGCTGACGCCGAGCTGGCCCGCGCGGGTGCGATCGACGTCGAGCTGCGCCCGCAGGCCGCCTTCCTGCGCCTCCGAGGAGACGTCGCGGAACAGGGGATCGCGCCGCATCTCCGTAACCAGCTTGCGCGCCCATTCCGACACCAGCGCCGCATCGGTGCCGGTGAGCGTGTACTGGTATTGCGAGCGGCTCGACTGGGTCGAGATCTGCACGTCCTGCACCGGCTGGAAATAGACGGTCATGCCGGGAATGCCCGCCACCCGCTGCTTCAACCGGCTCACGACCACGCTGACATCATCGCGCCGCTCGCCGCGCGGCTTCAAGGTCATGACGAGCCGGCCGACATTGGTGGTCGGATTGACCGAGCCGGCGCCGATCACCGAGACCACGCCGACCACGTCAGGATCCGCCTTGATGGTGTCGGCGACCTCGCCCTGCCGCTTCTGCATCTCCGCGAACGACACGTCCGGCCCCGCCTCCGTCACCGCCGTGATCGAGGCAGTGTCCTGCAGCGGCAGGAAGCCTTTTGGCGCAACGACGTAGAGGACGAGGGTCGCAATCAGCGTGGCGAAGGTCACGACCAGCGTGGCGCGCTGGCGCTCCAGCACCCAGAGCAGCGTCCGGTGATAGGCCTCCACGGTGCGGTCGATGAAGCGACTGATGGCGGCGAGGCCCGGCACCGCCAGCTCCTCATGGGCGTGCTTGAGCAGCCGTGAGCACATCATCGGCGTCAGCGTCAGCGAGACCACGGCCGAGGTCACCACCGCGATCGTCAAGGTCAACGCGAATTCACGGAACATGCGCCCGACGAGGCCGGACATGAACAGCAGCGGGATGAAGACCGCGATCAGCGACACCGTCAGCGAGATCACGGTGAAGCCGATCTCGCTGGCACCCTTCAGCGAGGCCTCCATCGGCCCGTCGCCGTTCTCCATGTGGCGGACGATATTCTCGATCATGACGATGGCGTCGTCGACGACGAAGCCGGTGCCGATCGTCAGCGCCATCAGCGACAGATTGTCGAGGCTGAAGCCGGCGAAATACATGATGCCGAAGCTGGTGATCAGCGACAGCGGCAGCGCCACGCCGGCGATCAGGGTGGCCCGCAGCGAGCGCAGAAACAGCAGCACCACCAGCGTCACCAGCACGACGCTGAGAACCAGCGTGAACTGCACGTCGTGGACCGAGGCGCGGATCGTGACGGTGCGGTCGGAGACGATGGTGAGGTTCACCCCGGCCGGGATCGCGCGCTGCACCTTGGGGATTTCGGCGCGGATCTGGCTGACGACGTCGATGACGTTGGCGCCGGGCTGGCGCTGGATGTCGATGATGACGGCGGGCGTGCCCTGGTACCAGCCGCCGGTGCGGTCGTTCTCGAGGCCATCGACGATCTGCGCGACGTCGGCGATGGTGACCGGCGAGCCGTTGCGGTAAGCGATGATGACCGGCTTGTAGGCATCGGCGGCGGCGATCTGGTCGTTGGCCGCGATGATGTAGGATTGCTGCGCGCCGTCGAGCGAGCCTTTCGGCCCCGAGACGTTGGCATTGGCGATCGCAGTGCGCAGATCTTCCATGGCGATGCCATAGGCGGCGAGCCGCGCCAGATCGGCCTGGATGCGTACGGCCGGCTTCAGCCCGCCCAGCACCGAGACCCGTCCGACGCCGGAGATCTGGCTCAGCCGTTGCGCCAGGAGCGTGTCGGCGATGTCGCTCATCGCCCTCAGCGAGATGGTGTCGGAGCGCAGCGCCAGCGTCATCACGGGGGCGTCCGCCGGGTTCACCTTGGCGTAGGTCGGCGGATAAGGCAGCGTCTTGGGCAGCACGCCCGCCGCTGCGTTGATCGCGGCCTGCACGTCCTGGGTCGCGCCGTCGATGTCACGGTTGAGATCGAACTGGAGCGAGATCTGGCTGACACCGAACGAGCTCGTCGAGTTCATCGCCGACAGCGACGGGATCTGGCCAAGCTGCCGCTCCAAAGGCGCGGTGATCAGCGAGGCGATCACGTCGGGGCTCGCGCCCGGAAGCTGCGTGGTCACCTGCACGGTCGGGAAATCGACCTGCGGCAGCGCCGAGACCGGCAGCGCGAAATAGCCCAGCAGCCCGCCGATCAGCAGCGCGATGCCGAGCAGTGAGGTCGCGATCGGACGGCGGATGAAGGGTTCGGAGACACCCATGGGATCTGCCTGCCGCTTCAAGCGGCTGTTGTCGGGATCATGGCTGCTTGGCTCCACTTCCCGCTGCCCCCGGCCCCGGGGCCGGCCCGGTCTGCCCCTTCTGGTCGCCCTCGCTGCTCTTGCGCTTGGCGCGGAACTCGCCGTCCTTACCCTGTCCGTGCTCCTTCTGCCCTTCCTTGGCACCATCCTTCTTCTGGGCGTCAGGCCCGCGCGACCGCTTGCGCGGGGCGAGATCGGCCGACGGGGTCTGGTCGTCGCGGCCGATGGTCACCTTGGAGCCGTCGGACAGATTGGCAAAGCCCGTGGTGACGACCCTGTCGGTCGCCGACAGGCCGCTGGCGATCACCGCGTCATGCTCGTTCTGCTGGGTCACGGTCACGGGCTTGGCCGAGACGATATTGTCCTCGCCGATGACATAGCTGAACGTCCCGATCGGGCCGCGCTGCACGGCCGAGGTCGGCACCACCAGCGCCTGAGTCAGCGTCTCGACCTTGAGACGGACATTGACGAACTGGCCCGGCCAGAGCTGGTAGTTGGCGTTGGGAAACTCGGCCTTGAGCTTGAGCGTGCCGGTGGTCTGGTCGACCTGGTTGTCGATGCCGGTGAGCTTGCCGGTATCGATCACGGTGATGCCGTCATTGCCGAACACGTCGACCGCCAGCGTACCCTTCGACGCCGCGGCGTTGACGCGCATGATTTGTTGCTGCGGCAGGCTGAACCATACCGCGATCGGCTGCAATTGCGTGATCACCACGAGGCCCGTGGTGTCGGCGGCGTGGATGATGTTGCCCTGGTCGACCTGGCGCAGGCCGGCTCGCCCTGAGAGCGGCGCCACGATCTTGGTGTAGCTCAGCGTCGCCGCCGCGTTGTCGATCGCAGCCTGGTCGGCCTTGACCAGCGCCTCGGTCTGCGCGACCAGCGCGCGCTGGGTGTCGGCCTGCTGCTTGGAGCCGGCGTTGGAGGCAGCGAGCTGCTCGTACCGTGTCAGGTCGATGCGCTGGTTGGCGAGTTGGGCCTGATCCTGCGCCTTCTTGGCGACCGCCTGGTCGTAGGTGGCTTGGTAGAGCGCGGGATCGATCTCGCCGAGCACGTCGCCCTTTTTGACGTCCTGCCCTTCAGTAAAATTCACGGCGATCAGCTTGCCGTCGACCTGCGAGCGCACAGTCACGGTGTTGAGCGCGCGGATCGCGCCGACGCCGTCGAGATAGACCGGAACGTCCTGAACGCGGGGCGTCGCCGCCAGCACGGGCACCGGCAGGTCCGGCCGCGCGTTGCGGTCGGCAGCCGGCTTCTGGTGCATCGCGTTCCAGCCGAGATAGCCGAGGCCACCAAGGATCGCGAGCGTGATCAGGGTCATGACGAAACCGCGGCCGCGCGACTTCTTCGCCGTCCCCTCCTTCGCGTCCTGCTTGGTATCCGGCTTAAAGAGCATTGACCGGTTTCTCCATTCGCGGCTCCCAGCCGCCGCCGAGCGCCTGATACAGGCTGACGATGGCGAGCAAGCGGGCCAGTTGCGCCTGTGACAGCGCGTCTTCCGCCTGGAACAGGGTCAGTTGAGTGTTGAGTACAGTCACGATGTCGGCGGTGCCGGCGCGCAGTTGCTGCTCGGAGAGATCGAAGGCGCGGCGTGAGGCGACGACGACGTCGCGCTGCAATTGCAGCTTGATCGTGGTCTGCTTGATCGAGAACAGCGCATTGTCGACGTCGGCGAACGACTGGATGATGGTCTTGCGGTAGGTCTGGAGCAATTCGTCCTGCCGCGCCTTGGCCAACTCGAAATTGCCGAGGATCTTGCCGCCGTCGAAGATCGGCTGCGTGGCGCTGCCGACGAGCTGGAAGAAGGCCGCATGCGGCTGGAACAGCGAGACCAAAGCCGAGCTCTGATAGCCGCCATTGCCGGTGAGCTGAATGGTCGGAAAGAACTGAGCACGGGCATTGCCGATATTCGCCGTCGCCGAGGCAAGCTGCGCCTCCTGTCGGCGGATGTCGGGCCGCTGCGTCAGCAGCTCCGAAGGCAGGCCGGGCGTGACGCGCGGGATCGCGATCCGGTCCAGCGAGCCGCCGAGCACGCGCACGCTTTCCGGCGGGCGCGAAACCAGCACGGCGAGCGCGTTGACGTTCTGGTCCAGCGTCTGGCGCAGCGGCGGCACCAGGGCTTTCTGGTTGGCAAGCACGCTCTCCTGCTGGGCGACGTCGAGATCGGTGCCAGTGCCGGCCCTGCGCCGCTCCCTGACCGCATCGAGGATGCGCTGCGCGCTCGCAATGTTGCGCTGTGAGGTCCTGATGCGGTCCTGCGAGGCCAGCACCTGGAAATAGGCGTTGGCGACGGCCGCCAGCGTCGTCAGCGCGACGGTGTCGCGGTCAAAGCGATTGGCGTTCGCCGTCTCTTCCGCCGATTGCAGCGCATCGCGATTCTGGCCCCAGAAGTCGAGCTGGTAGCTCGCGCTCAGCGAGGCCGAATAATTGACGACTTCGCGGCCGCCGATGGAGAGGCCGGACGCGCTGGAGCCCGAGGTGCGCGAATAGGTTTCCGATCCGCCGGTCGAGACGGTCGGCAGCAGCGCAGCCCCCGCCTGCCGCGCCTGGGCGTCGGCCTGGACGATGCGCGCAACGGCGGCGGCGATGTCGAGGTTGACGGTTTGCGCCTCCTCCATCAGCTGCGTTAGCTCCGCGGAGCGGAACCCGCGCCACCAATCCAGTGACGGCGGCGCATCACCCTTGCCCGCGTATTTGTACTGCGTGGGAACGTCGAGGGCGGGATCGGGAAGATCCTGGGTCAGCACGCAAGCCCCCGAACCGGCGGCAAGGCACATCACCGCAATCCAGCGCGCCGCGCGCAGCGTCCGGGATGCAGGACCTTCAGACCGCCGCATGGCGATCGCAGGAACATCCTCTGTCACATCCATCCCCCGCCGGGCAGATCGAACCGCCGCGCAGCCGGATTAGCCGATTCGCGGCGCGACAGTCGGGGGGCTTTGGACAACTCGTTCACAGCGGCGATGCTTTCTGCGGAACCTCGAAAATCATACTAGCCGGGCGCTGAACTGCGGGACAGTCCCGCAGTTGCGAGATGGCCACGCCGACGAAGTGGAAACGAACCGCTCGAAATTCAAAAGACGGCTGTCTCGCAGGGAGTTTTCTCATTTTGAAACGTTGGGATACACGATCAAGCTTACCAAGATTTCATGTGATATTGCTGCCACAGCGGCACTTGGGCGTTTCCATCCGACCGCACCACGCCCCGCCTCAGTCGCGCCCTGGCTGAGTAATCTCACAAGCCCGTCAATCGCCGAATAGAAAGCCGTTCCTCGGGCCGATATGATTCGACCATCCGGGCGTCATCCACGGCCCTCGATGGCGAGAAGCCTCGGCCTTGGAAAAAGTTTGTCGCGAGTTGGCTGGTCACGACTGTCATCTTCCCTGGCCTGACGGAGCGCAGGCGTTTCCTCCTATCGATATCCCGGCTTGCGGCCGAGCGCATCGCCGCCGGGCGCGCCTCTTGGGAATATTGCTGTTTGAGCAGAGGTTTCGCTCGGTTTCGCCGCAACGCAAAAGCCTTCCCCTTTGGCCTCCCAAGCACTACGTTCTCGCCAACCAGATCAACCCCCTTGGTAGCGATTTCCCTGACATGACCATTCGAAATGACGTTGTCGAAGCCATCGGCAACACCCCGCTGATCAAGCTGAAGCGCGCCTCGGAACTGACCGGCTGCACCATTCTCGGCAAGGCCGAGTTCATGAATCCCGGCCAGTCGGTCAAGGACCGCGCCGGCAAATGGATGATCCTGGAGGCCGAGAAGCGCGGCGAGCTCAAGCCGGGCGGTCTCGTGGTGGAATCGACCGCCGGCAATACCGGCATCGGCCTTGCGGTCGTCGCCAGCGCGCGCGGCTATCGCACCCTGATCGTGATCCCGGAAACGCAGAGCCAGGAGAAGAAAGACTTCCTGAAGCTGTGCGGCGCCGAGCTGATCGAGGTGCCGGCCCTGCCCTACGCCAACCCCAACAGCTACCAGCATGTCGGCCGCCGCCTCGCCGACGAGCTGCGCAAGACCGAACCCAATGGTGTGCTGTTCGCCGACCAGTGGAACAACCTCGACAATGCCAAGGCGCATTACGAGTCCACCGGACCCGAAATCTGGGAGCAGACCGGCGGTAAGGTCGACGGCTTCGTCTGCTCGGTCGGCAGCGGCGGCACGCTGGCTGGTGTCAGCCGTTACTTGAAAGAGCAGAACAAGAACGTGCGGATCGCATGCGCCGATCCGCACGGCGCCGGCATGTATGAATACTTCAGGACCGGCGATCCCAAGGCGACGCCGGGTGGCTCGATCACCGAGGGCATCGGCCTCAACCGGGCGACCGCCATCGTGGAGACCGCGAAGGTCGATGATGCCTATCTCATTCCCGATGCCGAAGCCGTTGGCGTGATCTACGAGCTGCTGCAGCACGAGGGCCTGTGCCTCGGCGGCTCGACCGGTGTCAACATCGTGGGCGCAATGCGCCTCGCCAGGCAGCTCGGGCCCGGCAAGACCATCGTCACCGTGCTGTGCGATTCCGGCAGCCGTTATCAGTCGAAGCTGTTCAACGCGGACTTCATGCGCGCCAAGAACCTGCCGGTGCCGGAATGGCTGGAGAAGCGCAGCAACATCAAGCCGCCCTTCGTGTGATCGTCACGCGCCCCCTCGGGTCGGGGACGCGCGTCACAAAGCTCAGCGCGGTTCGTCCGGCTTATATGACCTCGCCGCGCTCCGCAGCAGCGGCACAATAGTCGTGCCAGAACCGGCGGTACCCCTCCTCGACCCTGCGCGTGTAAATCTCGACATTGCCGGCGGGCGAAGCTGCAATCCGGGCCGGCAGGCCCGCGCGCAACTTCGCCAGATAGTCGGGCTGCGACGCGAATTTGCGGGCGATCTCGACATAGCCGTCGTCATCCTCGGCGACCCAGTCGTTAAGCCCGACCGCCGCCACGATGGCGCCGCCGGCGCGCGACGAGGCGCCGTGACCGAGCTTGGCCACGACAGGAACGCCCGCATAAAGGGATTCCCAGGTGCTCACGCCGCCATTTTGCGGGAACGTATCGAGCGAAATATCGACTCGCGCGAAGGCCCGCAGATGTTCCTCGCGCGCTGACGAGCCCAGGCAGGTGATGTTCTGTTCGGGGATGCCCTGGTTCACGAGCCGCGCAAGAAGGCCGTCGCGCAGCATGGGATCGTCAAGCAGCGTATGTTTGATGATGATCCTGGATCCGGGCACCTCGCGCATCACCTTCGACCACATGCGGATGGCCTCATCCGAGATCTTGGAGATGCGATTGAAAACGCCAAAGGTCACATGGCCGTTGCGGAGCATGGGAAGCTCCGAAGCAGGCACATCCAGGATGGGATCGATCGTGATCAGGCAAGGTAGATCGCAGACCTTTTCAGCCAGTAGACCACGGACCGATTCCGGAATGAAGATCGGATCGGCGAGCACGTAGTCCATGGTCTGAAGGCCGGTGCCCGTGGCATGTCCGAAGCCCGTGACCTGGATCGGAGCGGGCTTGCGGGCGAAGACCGGGAGCCTGTTGCCAGTCGTATGCCCTGACACGTCGATCAGGATATCGATCTTGTCAGCCTCGATACGATCGGCCAGTTCGTCGTCCGAAAGCTGCCAAGCGTCGACCCAGACGTCCGCCAGCGACTTGAACTTGGCGGTCATCTCATCTCGTACCGGCGAGCACGAATAGCAGACGATCTCGAACTTGGCGTGATCATGGTGGCGCAGCACCGGTAACAGGCCGAACGCCGCCGAGTGGTACCAGAACTCGGCCGCGACATACCCGACCACGATCCGCCTGTCAGGATCGAGTTGCCGGGGTGCGTGCGTCTTCTGCGCCAATCTGGCGCCGATCGCATCCCCCCAGGATTTGCGCGCCGCTTGCTGGATCGCGAAATCGGCGTCGGAGAGAAAGTCCAGAAAATAGATCTTCCGCGCGAGCAGGTCCGGCTGGTCCGGCGCGATTGCGAGCGCGGCGTCGAGATGTTCGATTGCGGCTGCGATTTCGCCCTGGTTGGCAAAACAGGAGCTCAGCAGCGCCAATGCGATCGCCGAGCACGGATTTTCTTCGAGCAAAGCCGTGCAGGCCAGGATCGCCTGCGCGGTATTACCCATGCTCAACGCGACTTCCGCCTTCCCCCGCAACGCAACTTCGAGCTTCGGTGAAAGCGCAAGGGCTGCGTCAAAATCCGCCGCCGCCTGTTCCAGCCGCGACAGCGCAAGATTGAGCCGTCCGCGGTGCGCCACGAGCTTCGCCGAACCTGGCCTGATCGCGAACGCCGCTGCGAGCGCGGCTTCCGCCTCGTCGTAATGCTTGAGCTCGATCCCGACCACGCCCTTGCCGATAAGGGCTTCGGCGTGACGCGGCTGAAACAACAGAGCGCGCTCGAAACTCTGCCTGGCGCGGTCAAATCGGCCCAGCGCCAGCTCGGCGAGGCCACGATTGCAGAGCGCATCGGCATTGTCGGGCTTCAGGACGATGGCGCGGTCGTACAGCTCGATGGCCTGTTCGGGCAGGTTCATCTGAAGCAAGCTATTGCCAAGGCCGGCCAAGGCCGGCGCAAAGTTCGGCTTCAGCGCGATCGCCTTTTCCTGACAGGCGCGAGCGGCGTCAAATTTCTGAAGGGCCAGATGCACTGCCGCGAGATTGTTGTGGGCCTCGTGCGAGCGTGGCTCGATCGCGATTGCGCGCTCCAGCAGCTGCTGCGCCTCCTGCAGGCGCCCGCTTTGTTGCACGCTCAAGCCGAGCAAATGCGTAGCGTCGAAATGATCCGGAACGGCTTGCACGATCTGGCGGCAAAGCGCCTCGCTCTCCGCATATCTACCCTGGCCATAGGCGCTCGCCGCTGCGGAGATGATACCGTCGGCCTGCTTCTTCAATTTCTTCTGCAACCGCGCATTCTGGAATGCGCGCGCGCCGGCGCTGCTCTGCAAGATGTCTCTCCGGGAGATGGTGCTCGGCGAGTCTAGCTGATTCGCGCAGTTAGCCTGCCGGTCGGCGAGACCGGAAATTACCCGGGATATCCCGGGCCCGCGCTGGACTGTCCTGGCTCAGGAACCGCTGGGCGCGCCCGCCTCGCCGGCGACGGCGTTGCCTCACCCCGCAGCGGCGGCACAATGGTCGCGCCAGAACTGACGATAACCCGCTTCGAGCTCACGCGTGTAGATCTCGACATTGCCGGCTGGCGAAGCTGCGATCCGAGCCGGTAGGCCCGCGCGCAATTTCGCCAGATGCTCGGGCTGCGAGGCAAATTTGCGGGCGATCTCGACATAGCCGTCGTCATCCTCGGCGACCCAGTCGTTAAGCCCGACCGCCGCCACGATGGCGCCGCCGGCGCGCGATGAGGCGCCATGACCGAGCTTGGCCACGACAGGAACGCCCGCATAGAGGGATTCCCAAGTGCTGATGCCGCCATTCTGCGGGAATGGATCGAGCGAAATATCGACTTGCGCGAAGGTCCGCAGATGATCCGCCCGCCCTGACGAGCCCAGGCAGGTGATGTTCTGTTCGGGGATGCCCTGGTTCACGAGTCGCGCAAACAGGCCGTCGCGGATCATGGGATCGTCAAGCAGCGTATGTTTGAAGATGATCTTCGATCCGATCACCTCGTGCATCACGCTCGACCACACCCGGATCGCCTCGTCCGAGATCTTGTTGACACGGTTGAACACGCCGAAGGTCACATGGCCGTTGCGGAGCATGGGAAGGTCCAACGGCGGCACATCCAGGATCGGATCGATGGTGTTGAGGCACGGCAGGTCAAACACCTTTTCGGCCAGCAGATGCCGTGCCGATTGCGGAATGAAGACGGGGTCCGCGAGCACATAGTCCATGGTCTGCATGCCCGTGCCCGTCGCGTGTCCAAATCCGGTGGCCTGGATCGGAGCCGGCTTCCGCGCGAAGACCTGCAGCCTGTTGCCGGTCGTGTGGCCCGAAACGTCGATCAGAATGTCGACATCGTCGGCCTGGATGCGATCGGCGAGCTCGTCGTCCGAGAGCTGCCACGCATCGACCCAGACGTCCGCCAGCGACTTGAATTTGGCGGTCATCTCGTCTCGTGACGGCGAGCACGAATAGCAGATGATCTTGAAGTTGGTGTGATCATGATGGCGCAGCACCGGCAGCAAAGTCAGCCCCGCCGAGTGCTGTCGGAATTCGGTAGCGACATAGCCGACCACAATCTGCTTGTCCGGATCGAGCGGCCGCTTCGGCAGCGTCCGCCGCGGTATCCTGGAGCCGATGACGTCCCACCAATCCCGTCGCACCGCCTGCTGGAGCGCGAAATCGGCCTCGGCACGGAAGTCCTGCAAGAAGATCTTTCCCCGGATCGCATCTTCATAGTCCGGCCGGATCGCCAGGGCGCGATCGAGATATTCGATCGCGGCGTCCATGTCTCCCTGGTTCGAATGAGCAAAGCCCATCAGCGCCAGCCCTGTCTCCGAGCGCGGATTTCGCTCGATCAAGGCCGCAGCGGCCGCCATCGCCTGCGCTGTCTTTCCCATCACGAGGCAAGCCTGTGCCTTGCCTCGGAGAGCCAGCTCGAGCTTGGGCGAAATCGCAAGCGCCGCCTCGAAATCGGCGACCGCCGGTTCCATGCGCTGCAGCTCGTAATTGAGCCGCCCGCGTTGCGCCAATATCTTCGCCGAACCGGGCCTGATCGCGAGCGCCGCTGCGAGAGCAGCTTCCGCATCATCGTAATGCTTGAGCTCGAGGCCGACCACCGCCTTGCCGACGAGCGCCTCGACATGGCGCGGCTGAAACAACAGCGCACGCTCGAAGCTTTGTATGGCAGGGGCAAACCGGCCCAGCGCCAGCTCGGCCAGACCACGATTGCAGAGCGCATCGGTATAATCGGGCTTCAGCTTGATGGCGCGATCGTACATTTCGATCGCCGGTTCGGGCAGGTTCATCTGAAGCAAGGTATTGCCGAGGCCTACCAGAGCCGGCAGAAAATTCGGCTTCAGCGCGATCGCCTTCTCCTGACATGCACGGGCGGCCTCGAATTTCTGAAGGGCCAAGTGCACAGCCGCGAGATTGTTATGGGCCTCGTGCGAACGCGGATCAATCGCGATCGCGCGCTCGAGCAATTGTTGCGCCTCCTCCAGGCGCCCGCCGTGTTGCGCGCTCAGGCCGAGCAGATGCGTCGCGTCGAAATGATCCGGAATGGCTTGCAGGATCTGACGGCAGAGCGCCTCGGTCTCCGCATATCTGCCCTGGCCATAGGCGCTTGCCGCGGCAGCGATGATGGCGTCGACCTGCTTCTTCAATTTCTTCTGCAACCGCGCATTCTGGAATGCGCGCGCGCCGGCGCTGCTCTGCAAGATGTCTCTCCGGAAGATGGCCCGCGGCGAGTCTAACTGATTCGCGTTCCGGGCCGGCCGGTCGGCCGGAGCCGAAATCCCTCCGGGCGTTCCGGGGCGTGTTGCAGGATCCGGCTCAGGAACCGCCGGATGCGTCTGCCCCGCTTACCGCAGCGTCGCCGCTTTCCGCGGCTGCGGCACAATAGTCGCGCCAGAACTGACGGTAACCAGCTTCGAGCTCACGCGTATAGATCTCGACATTGCCGGCGGGCGAGGCTGCGATCTGAGCCGGCAAGCCCGCGCGCAACTTCACCAGATGCTCGGGCTGCGACGCATATTTGCGGGCGATCTCGACATAGCCGTCGTCATCCTCGGCGACCCAGTCGCCGAGACCGACGGCGGCCACGATGGAGGCGCCGGCACGCGAAGAAGCTCCAATGCCGAGCTTGGCGACGACGGGAACGCCCTTGTAGAGGGATTCCCAGGTGCTGATGCCGCCATTCTGCGGGAACGTGTCGAGCGAAATATCGATCTTGTCAAAGGCCATCAGGTGATCGTCGCGCGAGGTGGTGCCGAGGCACGTGATGTCCTCCTCGGCAATGCCCTGCGCGATGAAGCGTGCGATCAGGCTATCGCGCAGCAAGGCATCATCGAGCAAACCATGCTTGAGGATGATCTTTGATCCCGGCACCTCCCGCATGATGCGCGACCACACACGGATCGCATCATCCGAGATCTTGTAGATGCGGTTGAACACGCCGAAGGTGACGTAGCCATTGCGGAGCATTGGCAGCTCGGAAGGCTGCAGATTGGTGACCGGCTCCATCGTGATCAGGCACGGCAGATCGTAGATCTTTTCCGGAAACAAATGTCGAGCCGATGGCGGAATGAAAATGGGATCCGCGAGCACGTAGTCCATGGTCTGCATGCCCGTGCCCGTCGCGTGTCCGAAGCCGGTTGCCTGGATCGGAGCCGGCTTCCGCGCGAAGCATTGCAGCCGGTTGCCGGTCGTGTGGCCCGAAACGTCGATCAGGATGTCGACATTGTCGGCCTGAATGCGATCGGCGAGTTCGTCGTCCGACATCTGCCAAGCGTCGACCCAGACGTCCGCCATTTGCTTGAACATAGCGGTGTACTCGTCCGCTCCCGGCCAGGAGTAGTAGCAGATGATCTTGAACTTGGCGTGATCATGATGGCGCAACACCGGCAGCAAGGTGAGCCCTGCCGAGTGTTGCCGGAATTCGGCCGCGACATATCCGACCACGATCTGCTTGTCCGGATCCAGCGGCCGCTTCGGCAGCGTCCTTTGCGGAATCTTCGAGCCGATCGCATCCCACCATGACTTTCGTACAGCCTGCTGGACCGCGAAATCGGCATCCGCGAGGTAGTCCAGCAGGAAGATCTTGCCTCTGATCGCGTCTCCATAGTCCGGCCGGAGCGCCAGCGCACGATCGAGATATTCGATCGCAGCGTCCATCTCTCCTTGGTTTGAATAAGCAAAGCCCATCAGCGCCAACCCCATCTCGGAGCGCGGGTTGCGCTCGATCAAGGTCGCCGCCGCCGCCATCGCCTGCGCGGTCTTTCCCATGACCAGGCAGACCTGCGCCTTGCCCCGAAGGGCCAGTTCGAGCTTGGGCGAAATCGCAAGCGCCGCATCGAAATCCGCCAGCGCCTCGTGGAGGCGCTGCAGCTCGTAACTGAGCCGCCCGCGCTGGGCCAGGATCCTCGGCGCGCCGGGCTTGATCGCAAGCGCCGTGGCTAACTTGGCTGCCGCCTCCTCGTGGTGCCGCAGCTCCATGCTGACCATGCCGCTGCCGACGATGGCCTCGGCGTGACGCGGCTGAAACAGCAGGGCGCGATCGAAGCTCTCCTTGGCGCGCATGATCTGCCCAAGCACGATCTCGACCATGCCGCGATTGCAGAGCGCGTCGGCATAATCCGGTTTGACCTTGATGGCGCGCTCGTGCATTTCGAGCGCCTGCTCGTACAGCCCCATATGCATCAGCGTGTTGCCGAGATTGGTCAGCGCCACCGCGAAATTCGGCTTCAGCGCGATCGCCCTCTCCTGGCAGCGCCGCGCGTCCTCGTAATTGCCGAGGTCGAAATGCACGGTCGCGAGGTTGTTATGGGCATCGTGCAGGCGCGGATCGAGCGCAATCACGCGCTCCAGCAGCTGCTGCGCCTCCTCGAAGCGCCGTCCGTCGTGGGCGCACATGCCGAGCAGGTGGATGGCGTCGACGTGATCCGGAAGGGCTTTCAGGATTTCGCGGCACAGCGCCTCGGTCTCGGCATATCGGCACTGGCCATAGGCGTTCGCCGCAGCGGCGATGACGGCATCGGCCTGCTTCATCAATTTTTTCTGCAATCGCGCATTCTGGAATGCGCGCGCGCCGCCGCCGCTGTTCTGCAAGGTGTCTCTCCGGAGGATGCCCTGAGGCGAGTCTAACTGATTCGCAGCCATGGCCGGCCGGTCACCCGGCCGGCAGCGACTCCGGGATTTCCCGGGGGGCAACGCAAGGTCGGGCTACGCCACCTCGCCGCGTTCCGAGGCCGCGGCACAATGATCGTGCTAGAACCGGCGATAGGCCGCTTCGACCTCACACGTGTAAAGTTCGACGTTGCCGGCAGGCGAGGCTGCGATCCGAGCCGGCAGTTCCGCCCGCAATTTCGCCAGATGAGCGGGCTGTGCCGCATATTTGCACGCGATCGCGGCGTAACCCTCGTCGTCCTCGGCGACCCAGTCGTCGAGGCCGACGGCCGCCACGATGGAGCCACCGGCGCGTGCCGAAGAGCCAATGCCGAGCTTGGCGACGACCGGAACGCCCGCATAGAGCGATTCCCAGGTGCTGATGCCGCCATTTTGCGGGAAGGTGTCGAGAGAGATGTCGACTTGCGCAAAGGCCAGCAGATGCTCGTGGCGCGTGGTCGAGCCCAGGCAGGTGATATTGTCTTCGGCAATGCCCTGGGCCACGAACCGCGCGATCAGGCCGTCGCGCAGCAAGGGATCGTCGAGCAGCCCGTGCTTGACGATGATCTTCGATCCCCTCAACTCACGCATCACCTTCGACCACACCCGGATCGCCTCATCCGAGATCTTGTAGATGCGGTTGAACACGCCGAAGGTCACATGGCCGTTCCGGAGCATGGGAAGCTCCGAGGGCGGCACGTCCAGGATGGGATCGATCGTGATCAGGCAGGGCAGATCATGGACTTTTTCGGCCAGCAAATGGCGCGCCGATTGCGGAATGAAGATGGGATCGGCGAGCACGTAATCCATGGTCTGAAGGCCGGTGCCCGTGGCGTGTCCGAAACCCGTGACCTGGATCGGGGCCGGCTTGCGGGCAAAGACAGGCAGCCTGTTGCCGGCCGTATGCCCGGATACGTCGATCAGGATGTCGATCTTGTCCGCCTGGATGCGATCGGCCAGCTCGTCGTCCGAAAGCTGCGCGGCGTCGACCCAGACGTCCGCGAGAGGCTTGAATCTCTCGGTAATCTCGTCCTGCAGAGGCCAGCAGGAATAGCAGACGATCTCGAACCTCGTGTGATCGTGTTGGCGCAGCACCGGCAACAGCGCGAACGCGGCCGAGTGGTTCCTGAATTCCGACGCGACATAGCCGACGACGATCCGCCTGTCCGGATCGAGCGCCCGGGGCGGCAGTGTCCGTTGCGGCAGCCTGACGCCGATCGCATCCCACCAGGATTTTCGCGCCGCCTGCTGGACCGCGAAATCGGCCTCGGGCAGATAATCCAGGATGAAGATCTTGCGTGCGATCGCATCCGCATAGTCAGGTGATATCTCGAGCGCCGCGTCGAGGTGCTCGAGCGCCGTCGCGACGTCTCCCTGGTTCGCGTAGCAGGCCCCGAGAAGCACGATTGCATAATCGGACCGCGGATTGTCCTCGAGCAGGGTCTTGACGGCCGCAATCGCCTGCGTCGTGTTTCCCAAGAGAAGATTGACCTGCGCCTTGCCACGCAGCGCGAGCTCGAGCCGCGGCGATTGCGCCAGCGCCGCATCGAAGTCCGCCGCCGCCTGCTCCAGCCGATGCAGATCGAAGTTGAGCCGTCCGCGCTGGGCCAGAATCCTCGGTGAATCCGGCTTGATTGCCAAGCCTGCCGCGAGGGCGGCTTCCGCCTCCTCGTAATGCCGGAGCTCGATGCACACCATGCCCTTGCCGGCGATCGCTTCAGCATGACGCGGCTGAAACGACAGGGCGCGATCGAAACTCTCCTTGGCGCGCTCGGACCGGCCGATCATCAGCTCCGCCATGCCGCGGTTGCAAAATGCATCGGCGTAGTCGGGCCGCAGCCCGATAGCGCGTTCGTGCAGCCTGATCGCCTGTTCGCCGAGGCCGACGTTCAGGAGCGTATTGCCGAGATTGGTGAGGGTGATCGGACAATTCGGCTTCAGTGCAATGGCCTTCTCCTGGCATGCGCGGGCGTCCTGGAATTTCTGGAGATCGAAATACACGGCGCCGAGATTTCCATGGGCATCGGGCGAGCGCGGATCGAGCGCAATCGCACGCTCGAACAGCTGTTGCGCCTCCTCCAGCCGCCCGCCTTCATAGGCGCGAAGGCCAAGCAGGTGCGTGGCATGGAAATGATCCGGAACCTCCTCCACAATGCCGCGGCAGAGCGTCTCGGCCTCGGCAAATCTGCCCTGCCGGAGCGCCTCGACCGCGAGCGACATGACGGCGTCCGCCTGCTTCCTCAACTTCTTTTGCAATCGCGCATTCTGGAATGCGCGCGCGCCGACACTGCTCTGCAAGGTCTCTCTCCGGAAGTTGGCCCGGAACGAGGCACAGCTGATTCGGATGGTGCCAGGCTGGCGGCCCGGTCAGACCGGCGAGGCCGCCGGATGGCAGGTGCTCAGCGCAGGATCTGGCTCAGGAACAGTTTCGTGCGGGCGTGCTGGGGCGCCGCAAAGAATTCGTTCGGCGTGTTGGCCTCGATGATCTGGCCGGCATCCATGAAGACCACGCGGTTGGCAACCTCGCGGGCAAAGCCCATTTCATGGGTGACGACCAGCATGGTCATGCCCTCCTCGGCGAGGTCCACCATGGTGTCCAGCACCTCCTTGACCATCTCGGGGTCGAGCGCCGAGGTCGGCTCGTCGAACAGCATGACCTTCGGGTTCATCGTCAGGGCCCGCGCGATCGCGACGCGCTGCTGCTGGCCGCCGGACATCTGCCCCGGAAACTTGTTGGCCTGATGCGGGATCTTGACCCGCTCCAGGAACTTCATCGCGTTGATCTCGGCGTCCTTCTTCGGGATGTTGCGCACCCAGATTGGCGCCAGCGTGCAGTTCTCCAGCACGGTCAGATGCGGGAACAGGTTGAAGCTCTGGAACACCATGCCGACCTCGCGGCGCACCGCGTCGATGTGCTTGAGGTTGGGCCCGAGCGCGATGCCGTCGACGACGATCTCGCCCTCCTGGAATTCCTCCAGCGCGTTGATGCAGCGGATCAATGTCGACTTGCCGGAGCCCGAGGGTCCGCAGATCACGATGCGCTCGCCCTTCTCGACCGCAAGGTCGATGTCGCGCAGCACGTGAAAGTCGCCGTACCATTTGTTGAGGCCGGAAATCTTTACGATGGGGTCGGACATGGTGACCTCGATCAGTTGCGACGGTGGGCGTTGAGGCGGTGCTCGACGAACAGCGAGTAGCGCGACATTCCAAAGCAGAAGATGAAGTAGATGATCCCGGCGAAGGCGAAGCCGGTGAACGCGGTCGAAGGCGTCGACCATTTCGGGTCCGAGAACGAGGCCCTGAGCGAGCCCAACAGGTCGAACAGCGCCACGATCGAGACCAGCGAAGTGTCCTTGAACAACGAGATGAAGCTGTTGACGAGGTTCGGAATGACGTGACGCAGCGCCTGCGGCAGCACGATCAGCGAGGTCGTCTTCCACCAGGACAGCCCCAGGGCCGCGGCCGCCTCGCCCTGCCCGCGCGGGATCGCTGCGAGCCCGCCGCGGACGTTTTCGGCCTGATAGGCGCCCGTGAACAGCGCGATGCCGATCAGCGCGCGGACGAGACCGTCGACGGTGAAATTGCCGGGCAGGAACAGGGGCAGCATGTAGGTGGCGAAGAACAGCACCGTGATCAGCGGCACGCCGCGCCAGAACTCGATGAAGGCGATCGAGAAGATCCGGATCAGCGGAATGGTGGAGCGGCGGCCGAGCGCCAGCGCGATGCCGATCGGCAGCGAGGTGACGATGCCGGTGACGGAGACCACCAGCGTCACCAGGAGGCCGCCCCACAAATTCGTCGTCACGACCGGCAGTCCACCGCGATCGAGACCCATCAGCTTGATCACCGCGGCGATGGCGACGAAGGCAGCAATGCTCGAGGCCAGAGCGCGCCAACCCGTGCGCAAGCCGCCGCCGAGGCCGAAGGCGATCAACGACACGACTACGGTCGTGACGGCAAAATCGGCCCAGACCGACTGACCCGCTCCCTGGATCTGATCGCGCAACCAGGTCAGCGGAAGGATCAGCCAGGAGATCGCCGTGCCGAACAGCACGATGAAATTCCCGACCGCCCACAACAGCGGCGCAACGGCGGACGTCTTGCTGAAACCGAGCACGGCCTGCCCGGCGCCGATGATGCTCTCGTCGAACAATTCCAGCAGGCCGGCGGTCCAACTGAGGCCAAAGCCCTTGATGCCGCCACCGTGCAGCAGAAAGAACGCGACCACTGGAAATGCGAAGAAGAACAGACTGGCGTTGAGCCCCTTTGCCGGCAGACGCGGCACGAGCAGTGGCACGAGCAGGACCGCCGCAAGGACAAACGCGAGGTTGACCCGCCAGCGCTCGGCCTCGGGATAAAAACCGTAGATCAATTGCGGCAGCTTGGCCTGGATGTAGGGCCAGCAGGCGCCGACCGCAAAGCCGGCGTTCTCCGCGAGGCACGCCGTGCGGTCCTTGCCGCTCCAGACCGCATCGACCATCAAGAACCTGACCGAGGGAACGATGGTGAACCACAGCAGCAGGGCGCCGACGATCGTGAGCAGGATGTTGGTGGGCGAGTTGAACAGGCGCGTGCGCATCAGCCCGACAAAGCCCGTGGTCTTCATCGGTGCGGGACGCTCGGTGAGCAGGTCGCGGCGGACGAAGCTGCTCGAGGCGATATCGCTCATGCGCCCAGACTCCGGCTGACGCGCCACCCGTAGACGCTCATGATCGCGCTGGTGAGCAGCGAGATCAGGAGATAGATGCCCATGGTCATCGCGATGATCTCGATCGCCTGCCCGGTCTGGCTCAGCGACGTGCCGGCGAACACCGAGACGAGGTCGGGATAGCCGATCGCGACCGCCAGCGACGAGTTCTTGGTGAGATTGAGGTACTGATTGGTCAGCGGCGGCACGATGACCCGCATGGCCTGCGGCACCACGATCAGCCGCAGCGTGTTGCCGCGGCTGAGGCCGAGCGAGGCCCCCGCCTCCATCTGCCCCTTGTGGACGGACAAGATTCCGGCGCGCACAATCTCGGCGATGAAGGCGGCGGTATAGGTCGACAGCGCCAGCGTTAGCGCCACGAACTCCGGGATGATCCGCGATCCGCCGGCAAAATTGAAGCCCTTCAGCTGCGGCAGCTCGAAGGTGAAGGGCAGACCGAACACCAACATCGTGGCAAGCGGCAGCCCGAACAGCAGGGCCAATACGGTGGGCCAGATCCGGATCATCCGCCCTTCCTGAAACAGCGCGCGCCGCGCATAGAAGCGCAAGGCCAGTGATGCGGCGATACCGAGCGCCAGCATCGCCAGGAATGGCGCGAGGCCGCTCCCGCCGATCGGGCTAGGAATGACGAGGCCGCGATTGCTGATGAAGGCAACGCCGAGCAGCGAGATGCTCTGCCGAGGATTGGGCAAGGCAGCCAGCACCGCGAGGTACCAGAACAGGATCTGGAACAGCAGCGGCAGGTTGCGGATGATCTCGACATAGATCTCGCCGACGCGCGACAACAGCCAATTGGGCGACAGCCGGCACAGCGCGACGATGAAGCCGATCGAGGTGGCGAAGACGATGCCCACCACCGAGACCACGAGCGTGTTCAAGAGCCCGACCACGAACACGCGCAGGAACGTGTCCGAACCGGTATAGGAGATCAGGGTCTGGTTGACGTCGAAGCCGGCATTATTCCTGAGGAAGCCGAAACCGGCGGCGATGTGCTGGTTTTCGAGATTGGCGCGGGCATTGGAGACGATCTCATAGCCGATCCAGCCCAGGATCGCCGCGAAGGCAAACTGGACGGCAATGCCGTTCCAGCCTGCCTTGCCACCCAGAACGCGCCTGATCTTCAGCGCGATCTGGGGTGGCGGTTTTCGGGCCTCGGTGCTCATGCCGCTGCCAGCGGATCAGGATGATCAGCGGATCGGCGGCGCGTACTGAAGACCGCCCTTGTTCCAGAGATTGTTGAGACCGCGATTGATGGCGAGCGGCGAGCCCGCGCCGACATTGCGATCGAACACCTCGCCGTAATTGCCGACCGCCTTCACGATCCGCACCACCCAGTCCTTGGTCAGGCCGAGTTGTTCGCCGAAATTGCCGTCGGTGCCGAGGACGCGCTTCAACTCGGGATTTTCCAGCTTCGCTTTCTCGTCGACGTTCTTCGAGCTCACGCCAAGCTCTTCAGCGGTGACCATCGCGAACAGGGTCCACTTCACGATGTCGAACCACTGATCGTCGCCGTGGCGCACCATGGGGCCGAGCGGCTCCTTCGAGATGATCTCGGGAAGCACCATGTGGTCGTTGGGATTGGCAAGCTTCAGGCGATTGGCGTACAGGCCCGACTGGTCGGTGGTGAAGACGTCGCAGCGTCCGGCCTCATAGGCCTTGACCGTTTCGTCGTTGGTGCCGAACGCGATCACCTCGTACTTCATGTTATTGGCTTTGAAGTAGTCGGCCAGATTCTGCTCGGTGGTAGTGCCGGTCTGCACGCAGACCGAGGCGCTGTTGAGCTCGAGCGCCGAATTCACCTTGAGCGACTTCTTCACCATGAAGCCCTGCCCGTCATAATAGGTCACGCCGGTAAAATTGGCGCCGAGCGAGGTATCACGCGAGATGGTCCAGGTGGTGTTGCGCGAGAGCACGTCGATTTCGCCGGATTGCAGCGCGGTGAAACGGTCCTTGGCGGACAGCGGCACGTACTTGACCTTGGTCGCATCGTTGAAGATCGCCCCGGCGATCGCCTTGCAGACGTCGACGTCGAGGCCGGTCCAGTTGCCCTTGTCGTCGGGCGAGGAGAAGCCCGGCAGGCCCTGACTGACGCCGCAGGACAGCATGCCCCGGTCCTTGACCGTCTTGAGCGTTTGCGCGTCGGCGGCTTGGGCGGAGAGGCCGGCGGCGAGAGCAAGGGTGAGAGCCAGGGTTACGCGTTTCATGGGCTTTGGGCCTTTCAAAGTCGTCTCAAGGAACGTTGTCTCAGGATCATCGCTGCCAGGGCCAGGCGTATCAAGGCCAGCCCTGCAAGAGTCATGCTGGAAAACCTTGCCGAACACCCGCCGATCCCGGGAGGCCATACCTTAATCCCCGCCGCAGGCGCCCGCCGATATGGCTGTGGCGCAAGGTCCGGTCAGACGATGGATCGAAGGTCGCGGCAGGCCCCTCAACATGCGGCGACTGAATAGCACCTGCGCATCACAGAACGACTGGCGTGCCGGGTCAAGGGGTTGACGGGACTCTTCTGTGTTCTGTTATTAACGACAGCGGCCTTTCGGCCAGCCCGTCAGGCGCCAAGCCCGAGCGGAAACGCGGTTTTGAAAGCAGACGCATGGATTCCTCGCACCCCCAAGAGCAGCAGGCCGAGACCCGGCTGGTCACCTCCGGCCGCGACACCAAGGCGCAGAAGGGGTTCGTCAATCCGCCGGTCTTTCACGGCTCGACCGTGCTCTACCCGACCGCCGAGGACCTGCACGCCCATCGCGGCGAGTTCACCTATGGCCGTCATGGTTCCCCCACCACCAAGGCGTTCCAGGAGACGCTGATGGCGCTGGAGGGACCGCAATGCGCCGGCGTCGGCATCGTGCCGTCGGGGCTGTCGGCGATCTCGACCACCCTGCTCTCGGTGCTCAAGGCCGGAGACCATCTCCTGGTCTGCGACAACGTCTATCGGCCCTCGCGCAATTTCTGCAACGGCATGCTCACCCGCTTTGGCGTCGAGACCAGCTATTTCGATCCGATGATCGGCGCCGGCATCGACAAGCTGTTCAAGCCCAACACCCGGGCCGTGCTGGTGGAGGCGCCAGGCTCGCAGTCGTTCGAGATGCCGGACATTCGCGCCATCGCCGAGGTCGCGCATGGGCGCGGCGCGCTCGTCATCGACGACAACACCTGGGCAACGCCGCTTTATCACCGCTCGCTCGAACAGGGCGTCGACATCAGCATGCAGGCCGCCACCAAATATATCGGCGGCCATTCCGACATCATGTTCGGCACCATCTCGGCCAATGCCAAGGCCTGGCCGATGGTCACTGAAGGCATCCGCCTGCTCGGCGTCTGTGCCGGGCCCGACGATGTCTTCCTGGCGCTACGCGGCCTGCGCACGCTGTCGGTGCGGCTGGCGCAGCATCACCGTTCCGGGCTCGACATGGCGCGCTGGCTGGCTAGCCGGCCCGAGGTCGCGCGCGTGCTGCATCCCGGCTTGGAGACCGATCCCGGTCACGCGATCTGGAAGCGTGACTTCACTGGCGCCTCGGGCCTGTTCAGCATCGTGCTGAAGCCGGCCCCGCAGAAAGCGGTCGACACCATGCTGAACACGCTCAAGCTGTTCGGCATGGGTTTTTCGTGGGGCGGCTTCGAGAGCCTTGCGATTCCCTTCGACTGCGATGCCTATCGCACCGCGACCAAGTGGTCGCCGGGCGGCCCGACGCTGCGTCTCCACATCGGTCTGGAGAGCGTCGACGACCTCAAGGCCGATCTCGACCGCGGCTTCGCTGCCCTCAAAGCGGCAATGTGAGCCTGCTCACAAGGCATCTCGACTGCGGACGCGCCAACGCGCGCCGCGGCGGACGCTCAACGCGCCGCGGGAACGTGCAGTTGGCGTAAACGTTAACGTCGACGCGCCAACAAAAGGTTTGAACCTCAAGCATTTGGCGCTAGCCTCACCAATCGACTCCAATCCGGACACGGAGCATGGGAACGTTGGTTCTGCTCGATCTGATGGGCGGCGTTGCGCTGTTGCTGTGGGGCCTGCATATGGTCCACAGCGGGATCTTGCGCGCCTTCGGTCCCGACCTCAGGCGCCTGCTCGGCAAGGCGCTGAGCAACCGCGCCAGCGCTTTCGCCGCCGGCCTTGGCCTCACCGCGCTGCTCCAGAGCAGCACCGCGACCGCCCTGATCACGAGCTCGTTCGCAGCCGAGGGGCTCGTCAGCCTCGCCGCGGCGCTCGCCATCATGCTCGGGGCCAATGTCGGCACGACGCTGATCGTGCAGGTGCTGTCGTTCAACATCGCAGCCGTTGCGCCGGTCCTGTTCGTGCTCGGCCTCGTCGCCTTCCGCTCCGGCCCGCGATCGCGGATCAAGGACATCGGCCGCGTCTGCATCGGCCTCGGCCTGATGCTGCTCTCGCTGCACATCCTGCTCGACACGCTGGCGCCGGCTGAGAACGCACCGGGCGTCCGCATCGTGATGTCGGCCATCACGGGCGATCCCATATTGTGCATCGTCATCGCCGCCCTCGTCACCTGGGCCGTGCATTCAAGCGTCGCCAGCGTGCTGCTGATCATGTCGCTGGCCTATTCGCAGTTCATCACGCCCGACGCGGCGCTGGCGCTGGTGCTCGGGGCCAATCTCGGCAGTGCCATCAATCCCGTGTTCGAGGGCGCCAGGCGTGACGACCCCGCGAGCTACCGCCTGCCGGTCGGGAATCTCGTCAACCGCGTGATCGGGATTGCCCTCGTCCTGCCCTTCCTCGGCGCGATCGCCGAGCACATGCACGCCTGGCAGCCCGATCTCGCCAGGATGACGGCGGCTTTCCACATCGCCTTCAATGTCGGCACCGCCGTCGTCTTCATCGGCCTGCTCGACACCATGTCGCGCCTGTTGACGCGTCTCCTGCCGGATCGCATGCAGGAGGCCGACCCAGCCCGGCCGCGCTATCTCGACGAGACCGCGCTGGAGACGCCGTCACTGGCGCTCGCCGACGCCGCGCGCGAGACGTTGCGGATGGGCGATCTCGTCGAGGTCATGCTGCGCAAGGTGATGGCGGCGATGATGACAGGCGACCGTGCCCTGGTCGACCAGGTCTCCAAGATGGACAATTTCGTCGACGGTCTCGACGAGGCCATCAAGCTCTACGTGACCAAGCTGATGCGGGGCAGCCTCGACGAGAGCGAAGGACGGCGTGCGATGGAGATCATCTCCTTCGCCATCAACCTCGAACATATCGGCGACATCATCGACAAGAGCCTGAGCGAGCTCGCCACCAAGAAGATCAAGCGTCGCTTCCAGTTCTCGGCGGAAGGCGCCGATGAACTCGCCGCCTTCCACAAGCGCACGATGGACTCGCTGCGGATCGCCTTCGGGGTCTTCATGTCCGGTGATGCCAACGAGGCGCGCAAGCTGCTGGTGGAGAAAACCGCGCTGCGCAACACCGAGCTCGCCGCGGTCGAGCGACATCTCGACCGCCTGCGCGAGGGCCGCCCCGAAACCATCGAAACGACGTCGCTGCATCTGGACGTGCTGCGCGACCTCAGGCGCATCCACTCGCATATCTGCTCGGTCGCCTATCCCGTGCTCGACGCGGCCGGCGTGCCCTATCGCAGGACGGAGGCGGAGACAGCGGCCCTGCCAACCTCAGGCGCGGCCTCGGCCTTGCCGCACTAAAACCTGGGCTCAGCGATCGAGCGTCTTCGAGGCGCGGCCGCGGTTCTTGATGATCAGCATGATGTTGCGGATATAGATGATGGTCGCGAGCGATTGTCCGAGGATGATCACCGGCTCGCGCTTCACGACGCCGTAGACCAGCGTCATCAGTCCGCCGCCCATCGAGCAGAACCAGAACGCCATCGGCACCACGCTGTTGCCTGCGCGCTCGCTCGCGATCCACTGCACCAGGAAGCGCGCGGTGAAGAACAGCTGCGCGACGAGGCCGAATGCCAGCCAGAAATCGAACTTGGCGACGAAGACGTCGTAGAGATAATTGCTCAGCGCCTGACCGTATTGAATGATCATGCGTTCACCTCAGTCACATCTGGTGTCGGCTTCTTGCGGCGGATCAGCCACCATACGCCGGCGAGATCCATGATGCCGATCCACAGCCGGTCGAAGAAGCCGTAGTTGGACACGCCGGAATGGCGCGGCCGGTCGATCACGTCGACATAGGCGATGTCGTAGCCTTCGCGGCGGACCAGCGCCGGCAGGAAGCGATGCAGCCCGTCGAAATAGGGCATCATCAGGAAGACCTCGCGGCGGAATGCCTTGAGCCCGCAGCCGGTATCCCGCGTGCCGTCCTTCAAGATGGCGTTGCGGACGCCGTTCGCTATGCGCGACTGGAATTTCTTGAAGCCGGTATCCTTGCGTCCGACACGCTGCCCCGCAGCGAGGCCGACGCGCCCTGTGCCCTTCTCGACCGCCGAGATCAGGTCGGGCAGGAAGGCTGGATTGTTCTGGCCGTCGCCATCGAGGGTCGCCACGATCGCTCCGCGCGCCGCGCGCACGCCGCTGCGCACGGCCGCGGACTGGCCGCCTGATCTGGCGTGGCGCAGTTGGCGCAGATTGCTCCGCTGCGCCATGATCGCCGCGAGCCGTTCGCCGGTCGCATCGGTCGAGCCGTCGTTGACGTAGATGATCTCATAGGCCCAGCGGCCATCGAGCGCCGCGCCGATCTCCGCGATCAGCGGCGCGATGTTGTCGGCTTCGTTGCGCACGGGAACGACGATGGAAACCGAGGGCTGGGACGTCGACAAAGGCGGCTCGTGGTTGGAAGTGGGCCTGGGGACCCCTGGGAACCGGCGGTCCCGGCAGGCAGCCGCTTTTATGGGGCGGATGCCCCGCGGGCAACCCTTTTGAGATGGCCCGAGACCGCCCCCGGAAGAGGCACAATGGTGCCATCCGCGCGGATGGCAAAACCCAGCCGCCTGGCCGCGAACCAATAGCGGACCGCCATGGCGCCGACCGTGCCGACCAGGGCGCCGGCAACGACGTCGCTCGGGTGATGCGCGACCAGCACCAGCCGCGTCAACAGGATCACGATTGCGTAAGTGAACATGAACACGCGCAGGCGCGGCCACAATGCCGACACGGCAAACGCCAGCGCGAACGCCGCCACGGCATGGCCCGAAGGCAGACTGGCGTAGGCCCCCGTGCCCTCGAACGGCACGAAGTTGAAGGGATTGGCTTTGCCGCCGACAAACGGACGTCCGCGGCCGATGACATATTTCAGGACCTCGGCAACGAACGCCGACACGGCAATCGACAGAAACACAAATTGCAGCCGTGTGCCGAGACCGAGGAGCAGCGCGCGGCTTGTGCCGTGAAGCCCGGCCGCAACGAGCGCCAACACCACCAGCAAGCCCCCGAGCACCGAGAGCAGGTACTCGTCCTTGCCGAAATCGGTGAGGATGCGGATCGGCCACAGGCTTGGCGTGCCGCGCGCCGGCATCAGCTGGATCTCGGTCTGGTCGAACGCGAGCATCAGCGCGATGACGAGAGCCGCGCCCGTCGCACTGAGCCACAGCGAATGCCGCGCCAGCTTTCGCGCGGCCTCTGCGCGGCGCGAATGCGAGGGCGTGCGGACGAGCTGCGCCAGCGCGCTCCGGGACACGGCGAGCAATTGCGCGGGATAGCCCGGACGGGGCGCGGGGCTGGTCGTAACAGGCATCCTATTCGGTGCCTTCCGAGCGGAAGATCGAGATCGAGATCGCGCGCCCTTGCGAGAAATTGTAGCCGTCGATGCGGGTGCCAACCTTGTAGCGCAGCCCGATCGCCTCGGCGCGCTGCACGAAGCTCCGCTCCGAACGCTGCTCGATCAGCGCAAAGCGGCAGCTGCCCTGCCTCAGGAAGTCGGCCGCGCCCGACCCGTCGGTGAGCAGGGTCTGGGTGCCCGTCAGGAAGACGAGGCTCGGCTCGTGATAGCCGGCCGCCGCCGCCTTCGGCCCGACGCAGGTGACGTTACGCAAGGCGCGCGCGATCTCGATGCTCGGAAACAGCGGCGTCAGCGACGGCAGCACGATGCCATACACCACCACCGCCAGCATCAAGGCCGCAACCAGCGCGTTGAGCAGCGAGCGCTCGGCGCGGTTGTTGTCGTAGAGCCACCAGGCGAACAGGCCGAAAATCAGCGATGCCGCGATAAACGGCCAAGCCACAAAAGCGGGCTGCCGCGTCAGCATCACGGCGCCGACCACCGCGATGATCGAGGTGGCCGCGGGGATCGCGAACCACCAGGCCGAACCGCGCATCAGCCAGGAGCGCGACAGCACGCGCCGCTCCACCGCACCGGCGGTGAGGATGGCGATCGCCGGGTACAGCGGCAGCACGTAATGCGGCAGCTTGGTCAGCACCGCCTCGAACACGATCCAGGACGGGATCAGCCAGGCCAGCAGAAACTGCGCGCCGGGCTCACGCCGCGCCCGCCACACCGCGGGTGCCGCCATCGCCGCGAGCGGTGCGCCCGGCCAGAACGTGATCCAGAACAGCGCCAGGTAAAGTCCAGGCGGCGCACCATGGGATTCCTGGGCGCCGATCTTGCTCAGCATGTCGCCGCCGACGGAATCGGCAAAGAAGGCATCGCCCGCGCGCCAGAAGATCGCGACGAACCAGGGCAGCACCAGCACCAGCATCCACATCAGGCCCCAGACCGGGCGCAGCTTCCACAGCCAGGAGGCATCGCGGTCCTGGATCGCGAGCGCGGCTATGGTCAGCCCTGCGAACATCAGGATCAGCGGGCCCTTGATCAGGATGCCCACCGCAAGCGCGGTCCAGAAGATCGCGGGCCAGCTCCAGGGCGGATGCGTCTCGTCCTCGGCGCGCTGCCAGGACAGATAGGCCCGCGCCATCGCACCCATCGCGGCGGTCACGCAGAACAGCAGCATCGCGTCGGTCTTGGCGAGCCGCGCCTCGACGCCGAGCAGCACCGAAGCGCACATCATCAGCGCCGCCAGCACCGCGGCACGCCGCGTGACGAAGCCGAGCGCGGCCCAATAGGTCATGAGCACGGCGCCGATCGCTCCGAACAGGGACGGCAGCCGGTAGACCCAGATCCGCAATTCGGCCTTCGGCAGCTTGAGCATCGAGGCGGCTTCGACCGTCGCCGATTGCAACCAATAGATGCCGACCGGCTTCTTGTAGCGGACGTCCTCCTGAAAGCGGATATCGACATAGTCGCCGCTCTCGACCATCTGCTTGGTGGCCTGGGCGAACCGCGCCTCGTCGCGATCGATCGGCGGGATCGTGAAGAAGCCCGGCAGGAACAACAGCAGCGCGCACACGAGCAGGAAGGCAACGGCGCGGGCATGGCTGGCCGTGGCGACATCGAGTATGCGCACGAGCCCGCTGCCCGGATTTGCAGGCGATTTTGGCTCGCGGGGCGCTCCAAAACGGGGAGTTGGGTAGGTCTCGGCCATTGGTTCCGCTTACGCTGAAACCGCCATCGCCACAACCGCTTAAGGCAGGGTCATTGAATTCGAATGACGACTGTGTCCGCGGCGCCCGTGGCGTCGATCACGGTGAGCCGAGCAAAGCCCGGACCGGGCGGATCGATCAGGCGCTGGCGACGTCCGTCGATCTCGCCGAGCGCCGTACCGTTAACCATGACGGTCATGGGAAGCACGCCGCCCGCGACCTTGACCGGCATCGCGCCGCTCTCCTGCCCCCCGGAGCGATCGACGTCGATCCGCGAGCCGTTCAGCGGAAACTGGATATGCAGCGCCTGCTCGCGGCCGGTCCGCACCAGTTCCCCCACCGGCCGGAACCGCTTCAGCGGCAACGGCAGCTTGGCGTTGCTGGCAACCAGGGTTCCCCTTGGCGGCTTCGGCAATGCGGTCAGCGTCTTGCCGCTGCGGGCGAAGGCATCGAACAGGATCGGTGCTGCGGCGACGCGCCCGATCAGGCCGGGAACCGGCGCACCGTCGGGCCGGCCGACCCAGACCCCGATGGTCATCCGGCCGTCGAACCCGACCGACCAGGCGTCGCGATAGCCGTACGAGGTGCCGGTCTTGAAGGCGATGCGGTTGTGGGCGGCGTTCTCCGGCGGCGGCGTTCCCAGCAGCACGTTGCCGACCTGCCAGGCCGCGACCTGATCCAGCAGCCGGAGTGGCTCGCGGTCGTCCTTGTCAGCGATCACCTCGCGCAGCGGCTTGGTGGTGCCGAGGCGGGCAAAGCCCGTATAGAGCTGGGCGAGATCCTGCAGCGTCACGCCGACGCCTCCGAGCCCCATGGCAAGCCCCGGCGCTTCGTCCTTGGGCAGGACCAGATTGCCGCCGGCCTGCCGCAGTCGCGACGCCAGCCGGCTCGAGCCGACACGGTCGAGCAGCACGATCGCGGGCACGTTCAGCGAGAGTTGCAGCGCCTTCCTCACGGGCACCGTGCCCTGGAAGGTCATGTCGAAATTTTCCGGCGCGTAGGAGCCGAAGCGGACCGGCCGATCGTCGATCAGGCTCTCCGGATGGACGAAACCGTCCTCGAAGGCGAGCCCGTAGATGAAGGGTTTCAGCGTCGAGCCCGGCGAGCGGATCGCACGGGTCATGTCGACCTGCCCTGCCCGGCTCTCGTCGAAATAATCGGCCGAACCGACGCGTGCCAGCACGTCGCCGCTCTCATTGTCGACCACGATGATGCCGACCGAGATGTTCGGCCCGAGCGCAATGGCGCGGTCGCGCGCCAGCGGCTCCAGCACCTTCTGCAGGTTCGCATCCAGCGTCAGCTTGATGACCGGCTTATCCTTGAGCGTCGACAGCGCGGTATCGGACGCATGCGGGGCCAGGATCGGCATCGGCTTGCGCAGTTTTGGCACGGGCACGGCCTTGGCCTGCCTTGCGTCGTCTGCGCTGACCACATGCTCCTCGACCATGCGATCGAGCACGCGGTCGCGCGCCTTGCGCGCGGCCTCGGGATGGCGGTCGAGGCGGCGCGTCTCCGGTGACTGCGGCAGCGCGACCAGCAGCGCGGCTTCGGCCAGCGACAACCGCTTCGGCTCCTTGCCGAGATAGCCGATCGAGGCGGCGCGGATGCCCTCGAGATTGCCGCCATAAGGCGCCAGCGCGAGATAGAGGTCGAGGATCTGCTCCTTGCTCATGCTGCGCTCGATCTCGATCGCGCGCACCATCTGCCGCAGCTTGGCGTAGAGCGAGCGCTGCCGCCGCGGCTCCATCAGCCGCGCCAGCTGCATGCTGACGGTCGAGCCGCCAGAGACGATGTGGCCGCGCGTCGCAAGCTGCAACGCGGCGCGCCCGAGTGCGAGCGGGTCGAGACCGTTGTGGGCGTAGAAGCGCTGGTCCTCATAGGCGAACAGCAGCTTGAGATAGGTCGGGTCGACGTTGGACTTGGCATCGACCGGCAGCCGCCAGCGGCCGTCGGCCATGGCGTAGGCCCGCAGCAGCTTGCCGTTGCGGTCGACGATGGTGGTGGAGACATGCCGGGCCTCGTCGAGCGGGAGAGGTCCGAGCGAGTAGACCCAGCCGACGAAGCCGACGATGGCGAGGATGAAAGAGAGTGCGAGGGCGGAGAGGATACGAAGGCCGCGGCCCCTTGCTGCGTCATGGCCGGGCTTGTCCAGGCCATCCACGTTCTTGCCCGCTGCGCCACAGTTCGTGGATGCCCGGGACATTTGCGCGAAGACGCGCTTCGCGCTTTTGCCCGGGCATGACGACTGAGTATGTGGCTCCGCTGCGCTCATTCAATCAGCACTCACTTCGCCGCCCGCACCTCGACGGTGCCCGTGCCGGTCCGGCCGTAGCGCGAGGGATTGTACATGTCCTCGACATAGGCTTGCGGCAGCACGTATTTGCCGGGCGCGACCACGCGCACGATATAGGCGACGGTGAAGACCGACTTCGAATCCGAGGCGCGATCGACCGCCGCCGTGAAGCGATCGTCGCGGAACTCGGTATCCTCAGGCTCCTCGCCGTCCTCGATCCAGTCCAGCGTGCCGCTGTCGCCCGATGAGACCAGCTTCGGATTGTCGATCTCCAGGCCCGCCGGCAGATAGTCGGACACCATGATGTGGCCGTACTCGGGCTTGGCCTCGGTGATCTTCAGCACCACGGCAAAGCGCTGGTTCTGCTTGACCTTGCTGATGTCGGCCGGCTTGCCGTCGAGCGTGAAGTAGTTGCGCTCGATCTTGAAGCCGTTGGACGCTGCCGGCTCCGGCGTCACCGGCGAGCCCGACACCGAGACCACCGCCTGCACCGGCGCATCGCCGGTGTTGGTGATCTTCAGCGGCTTGCCGCTCAACGTGTCCGCCTTGTAGCTGCGATAGAGCGCGGTCTTGACCGGCTGGCCATCCACCTCCATCGACAGGTTCTCCTTGGCCAGCGCCCGCGCCGCCAGCACCAGCCACGCATTCTCCTGCGTGGAGGTGTAGGGCGTCAGCCCGCGCGCGGTCTCGACCCGCGACACCGCCTGCGTCAGCGTCGCCTTCGGCGCATTGCCTTCGCTGGCAAGCGAGACCAAAGCTGCGGCATCGCGAAGCTGCGAGCCGTAGTCGGTGCGGCCGAACTCCAGGACAGGCTTCGGCGCGAGGCTGTCGAGGGCGGCGCCATAGACCCGCTCGGCGCGATTGCGGTCGCCAACAAGGGCGAGAGCCGCCGCAAGCTGCGACTTCGCGATCGGCGTCGCGAGGTTGTTCAGCTTGGTGTCGGCGAGATAGCGGAGATCGCCGATCGGCGCTGCGCCGTTGCGTGCGAGCACATAGAGGCCATAAGCGAGATCGCGCCCGCCGTCCTTCTCCGGCTCGTTGCCGTTGACGACGGAATTGCGGATGCGGTCGAGCGCGTTCTTGAACAGGACATCAGGCACCGCAAAACCCTTCTCACGGGCTCGGGTCAGGAAGTCCGTCACGTAGGCGTCGAGCCAGGCATCGTCGCCGCCGGCCGACCACAGGCCGAACGAGCCGTTCGAGCCCTGGCGGGCCAATAGCCGCTCGATCGCATCGCGGATGCGCTGGTCGACCTCGGTATCCATGGCGAGGTGCGCGCCGGCCGCGAGGTCGTTGACGTAGAGCAGCGGCATCGCGCGGCTCGTGATCTGTTCCGAGCAGCCATAGGGATAGCGGTCGAGCGCCTTCAGGATCGTCGCCGCATCGAGCGCGGTCGACAGGCTCGCCGAGACCGAGACGCTGCCGGTGCCCGGCACCAGGTCGGAGAACATGTCCGAGGTCAGCGTCAGGCTCTCGCCCTTCGCCAGCGTCCGGATCGAACGCCGCGCCAGCACTTGCGTCGCCGCCTTTACGTCGAACGCGTAGTGGCGCGCCAGCGTCAGCCCGTTCGGTCCCTTGATGTCGACGTCGAGCGTCGCCTGCCCGGCCGCGGTCGCGTCGATCGCGAGCGTGAACGAGTTGCGCTGCTTGGCGGCGAGCTTGACCGTGGTCGCGGGATTGCCGGTCATCTTCACCGGTCCACCCGTTTTCACGTTGATGACGTAGTCGCCGGCCTGGCCCTCGACATTGTCGATCTCGAGGTTGACCGTGCCGTGGTCGCCGTTGAGCAGGAAGCGCGGCAGCGTCGTGGTCAGCACGACGGGGTCGCGGATCACGACGTCGGTGTTGGCGCGGCCCAGCTTGGTCGCGGTCCACGCCACCGCCATCACGCGTGCGGTGCCGGCGAACTCCGGAATGTCGAAGCTGACTTCCGCACTGCCATCGGCGCCAACCGTGACGATGCCGGAATAGAGCGCCAGCGGCTTTTGCGCGGGCGGCGAACCCTGCAGCTCGCCAGCGCCGGCGTCACCGCCGGACTTGATCTGGCCGCGCGTGCCGGACATGCCGTCGATCAGCTGCCCGTAGAGGTCGCGGATTTCGGCGCTCAGGCGGCGCTGGCCGAGATAGTAATCGTCCGGCGCCGGCGGCTTGTAATTGGTGAGGTTGAGGATGCCGACATCGACCGCGGCGATGACGATCTTGGCGTCCTCGCCCGGATTGAGCCCGTCGAGCTTGACCGGGATTGTCAACGCTGCGTTCGGCCGGATCAGCGCCGGCGGCGACAGCTTGACCTGCAAGGTGCGGGCCTGCTTGTCGATGCCGAACCATTTCAGGCCGATCGCCCGGCCCGGCATGCGCTGGGCCGCGGCGTCGAGCGGGCGACGCAGCGTCGCCACCACGTAAGCGCCGGTGCCCCAGTCCTTGCCGACCGGGAGCTTCACCTGAGCAGTGCCTTCCTTGACGTCGATCGTCTGCGTCGTCAGCAGGCGGTCGCCGAGCACGTTGATGGTGAGCTTGCCGGCACTGCGGACATTGACCGACACCGTTATGGTGTCGCCGGAGGAATATTGCGGCTTGTCGATCGAGGTCTCCAGGAGGTCCGGCGTGTCGGCGCTGCCGTCGGAATACCAGCCGACGTCGAACTGCACCGAGGTCACCGGGCCATCGGCATCGTTCGACTTCACATCGAGCCGGTAGCGGCCCGGCTGGGGGGTGAGCGAAATCCGCGCCGGCTTGTCGGCGGCAACCGTCACATCACCGTCGGCGACGCGCGAGGTCGACTTGACCGGCTCGTACTCCCAGTAATTGTTCTGGCGGTACCATTGGTAGCGCGACTCCATCTTCAGGAGCTCGTAGCGCAGGCCGTCGCGGCGCAGCTTCTCGCCCTCAGGCGAGACGAACACGACATCGAACTCGGCCTTGTCGCCCTCGGCGACGTTCTTGTCACCGAACAGCGGCTTGACGCCGATCAGGGCGGTCGCGGGCGCAACCGGCAGCACGATCTTGCGCTCGACGGCGCGGCCGCCGGTCTCCACCATGCGGACGAAGATCTGTGCCTCCTGCGGACGGGTCGAGGCCGGCTGCTTGTCCAGCGTCACCGGGAAGGTCGCAACGCCGTTGGCGTCGGCCTCGGGCAGGTTCTCTAGCGGCGTGCGCTCGTTGGAGGTGGTCTCCTCGTCGGCGACGCCGAAGTGGTAGCCGGCAAAGCCCGGACGTTCGCTTGCGGGCGCGACCAGCATGTCGCCTTCAAGCTGCAGGCCGGACGCGGGCGCGCCATAGAGGAAATGGCCGTCCGCCTTAAGCTCCACTGGAGCGTTAGCTTTGATCAGCTTGTCCTTGGCGGACAAGTCGAATTCGATCCGATCGGGAACATAGTCCTCGACCATGAAGGTGGTCTCGCCGACCGAGGAGCCCTTCGGGTCGGTGAAGGCGCGCACCCGCCACGTCCCGGTCGGAACGGCCGAGTTGAGCGGCACGGACAGCGTACGGCCGCTGGCGCCCTGGTCGGCGAGCGCGGCACGTCGGTATTCGACGCCGTCAGGACGTTCGATCACCAGCGTCAGCGGTCCGCCGCTGACGGCATTGCCCTGCCCGTCGCGCAACAGCGCGGTGAGATAGACGGTCTCGCTGGATCGGTAGACGCCACGCTCGGCATAGACGAAGGCATCGGCGCCTGCGGGCACCACGCGGCCGGAGACGCCGCGATCGGACAGATCGAAGGCGGAGGACTTCAGGCTTAGGAAGGCATAATCGGCCTTCTCGCCCGTGACCGTCAGCATCGCCGGCGACAGGCCGCCCTCGCCGCGCGCAAGCCCCGCCTCGAACAGCACGTGGCCACTGTCGTCGGTCTTGCGGGTCGCCAGGATCTCGTTGTTGCGGGCAACCAGCCGGACCTCAGCCTTGCCGACCGGATCGGTCGAGGCCAGCGAGTTCACGAACACGTGGATACCGTCATTGCCGGAATAGGCGGACACCCCGAGATCGGAGACGATGAACCATTGCGTGGCGAGCTGGTAATCGTCGTCCGAGCCCGGGCCCTTGGCGGCGGCCGTCATCACGTAGACGCCCGGCTGAAGCTCGCCGAGCGCCTGGTCGACCGGGAATGCCGTGGTGACGTCCTGGTTCAGCGTCATCGCGGTCGCGAGCTCGCCGGTCCAGACCTTCACGCCGCGCTCATCGCCGAGATCGGAGAGCTGGTATTTCGACAGCGTCTTCTGGAAATCGCTGTCGACCACCGTGTTGATCAGATTGCGGTCGCCGATCCGGAACACGTTGATATTGACCGCAGGCGTGTTGACGCTGACCACGGGAATGCCGCGCTGGCCGGTTCGGGGCAGCACATAAGCCCGGCTGGTGAAGCGCACGAACGGCTTGCGGTCGCGCACATAGACGTTGAACTCGGCCGATTTCGGCAGCCCCTCCTTCACGGTGGACGGCAGGCCGGCGCGCAGATTGATGTTGTAGCGCTCGCCGTGCTTCAGCCCGTCGACGCAGAGCTGCTTGCCTTCGGCCGACAGCGCCGGCTTGTCCTGCCCCGCCAGCGCGAGGTACGGCGCGAAGTCGGTGCGTTTTGCCAATTCCTCGGAGAACTGGAAGCAGGCGCGCGGGCTCGCCGAATCCGAGTCGACGGTGTAGTCGAGCAGCCGGAAGCCGTGCTCGTCGCGCATCTTCTCATATTGGCCGCGGACGTCGGCGACCTCGCGCAGGTCGAGCGACAGCCGCAGCGAATCCAGCGCCGGCCGCCACAGCTTGCGCTCCGACAGCGACTTGCCGAGCACCGCAAGCGCATCGGCCTCCTCGCCCGGATTGCCGGCCCGCAGGTAGGCGATGTAGGCCGCGGTCGAGGCGCGTTCCAGCAGGAAGATCTGCTCGCTCGAGCTCTTCGGCGATATCTGGAAGATGACTTTGGCAAGCCGCAGCCAGTTGCCGGCGTCTTCCGGCGTGGTCGCCGCGATCTGGCCGAGCACCGACAGGCCGGTGCGGTAATCATTGCGCCGGAAGGCGGCATCGGCGTCCGTCTTCAGCGTCACGTTGGACTTGGCGACGGGCCCCGCCTCGCTCTTGATCTGGGCCTCCAGCTTGATGGCGGAATCAGCGAGGTCGTCGCGCTTGAACGCCTTGTCGGCAGCGTGTGTTGCGCTGAAGCCGAGCGCCAGCGTGGCGCAAATTGTGACGGCGCGAACAAGACCGATCATGGTGGACTCCCGGAAATCGCGGACAGCCGCCCGCTGGCAGCATGAAATGCGCGGAAAGGTGACGGACTCAAGGCGATGGAACCAAAGGTGCAAATCGTCGCATTCGCCATGGAAAGGCAAGCCCAGAGGAGACCGATCAAGATACCGCCGCTCACGCCGTCCTGATGGCGCAGCGATACCCGACCCGTCGACCGGCGGCCACATCCCGGAAGCTGGCCAGCGTTCCCGGCGATGTGATCCATCGTCCAGTCCGCGGCCGCTCAACCCGGCACCCTGACATGCCACCGTCTCGCTTTGTCGCGGCTCTGAGGAAAAGGGTTCGGTTCAGACTTGGCGAAAGACGATATTTTTCATATTTGGCATGGTAGATGAACCAGCCGGCCTCCCAACGGAGGCTGGCGTAGCGACGGTCCCATAGCTCAACTGGATAGAGTAGCGGATTTCTACTCCGCGGGTTGCAGGTTCGAGTCCTGCTGGGATCGCCAGTCTCATTAAATCCACCGCCCTTCACGAACGCGTGGGTAACCATACGCCGGCCTTTGAACGGCGCAGATCAGCCCTATGTATGCGCCGGGCGGGTTGCGCCCGCGTTAAGGACTCCGATGCTTCCTACCGAATGGACGAGAATGGCTATCGCATCTGCGGTGGCAATCGTCGCGATGTCGTATCTGGCAATCGACGCAGGCGTGGTGAACACCAGTGTGGTCACAAGGCCCATCAAGGTAGCTCAGGCATCGATCGTTGGCGCTGGAATGGGCCAGCATCACCTTGCCTTCGCCGTTCAGGAGTGGGCGCGTCCCAGCCGCGACAACAACGAAAAGCCGGCCCTGGAGCATTGCCTGGCGATCGACTGATCGAGGCGCCCTCGTCCGCGCAAGCGACGAGATTCATCCTCCGCCACCTGTCGACTGACGAATCTGCCACCAGCGCGCAATCGCTGAGGTGAGATCGCCCCAGACCTCCGTCGGCAAGTCCGACACGGCCACCCGCACACTATATTGATCCGTGGTCGCGTCGTGAAACCACTCGGTCGCAGCAAAGTCGAAACCGAAGCTGCCGGCATGGCGAATCGGGAGGCCCTCGGCGCGCAGTTCGTTGCTCATGTCCTCGGCGGCCTGCCGCGCGCTCGCCTCGTCGAGAGGGCGCCTACCCCGCAAGGTGACGTAGAGACCGTGGGCGAAATGGAGCTCGGCCGAGAGCGCCGGGAGCTTTGCAGCGAAATGGCGTGCCATGCTTCGGCCGTTGCGCAGGATCGCCGCAACACGCCGTTTCGTGAGGGCCCAGTAGACCGCGCTACCGACAAAGGGCGGGAAGTGCGCCGGCAACGCCGCGCCGCCGAGAAGCCGCACCGCGTTCCGGGTTTCGGCTGCGAGACGTGTCCAATCAGGCCGCCCTGCCCGCTGCCGGTTCTCATTCCCCTGCACGAAAACCGCCGAGCCGAGGCGGCCATATTCCGCCCCGAGCGAATCGAGCTTGTTGTGACTTCGCACCAGCACCAGTGGAGTTCCGTATCGCCGGGCCCAGCTCAGGACGCGCCGGATCCGGCCCGAGCTGCCCGCGAAGCATGTCGTATCGAAAATCACGAGATCGAGACCCGAGCCGTCGCTTCGGATCGCTGCCTCAAAAGCGCCGGCGCGGGAGCAGGAATCCAACAGAAGAATTTTAGGGGAATTCGCCGAAGCAAACGCATCGCTCAGCGGCAGACTCAAAGCCACGAGCCGCAGATGAGGAACAAGACCCCGGATCAGCTCCAGTGTCTCGCCATAGGAGCCGGGAAGCACCAGCAAATCAGCCTTCTCGACGATTTGCGCGGAGGCGAGCAGCACGGCGGAGATCGCAGCCATGCCTGAGGCAGTATAGATCGCCGCGCTCATGCAGCCGCCGTCGAGCTCATAGAAGGAAGGACCGCGCACCGTAAGATCGGCACGCTGGTAATCGTAACTGAACTTGAAGGGCCCGCTGACGGGATCGGCGGTGTGCGACCAGGCTGTTTCCGTTGCCTTCCACTCGTGCAGCTCGTGCTCTGCCCTGAGCGCCGCAGTGATCTGGAATTTGGACCTGACGACCTCGTCGACCGATCGCGGACGCGTCAAATCGAGCCGATGCCTCAGGCAGTCATTCAACAGCCCGAGTTCCCAGTGCTTCCGTTCGAGATAGGCCTGAATGGTCTCCATGCGCGTCTTGGGCAGATCCGATCGGATGACAACGTGCGGAAATCGCCTTGGGTCCAACGCGCGCCCGCTGCAACGAACGTCCATCCTGGCCGTTGAGACGGTGCAAGGAGGACAACATGTCTGAGATCAGAGAGCACATGAAGATCATCGGCAAGGACGGCGCACATGTCGGCACGGTCGACCGCGTCGAGGGCAATCGCATCAAGCTGACGCGGAAGGACAGCCCGGAAGGTCACAAGGACCATCATCACTACATCGACACGAAATATGTGGGTGCCGTCGAAGGCGATGTCGTCAAGCTCTCAATGAATGCCGACGCCGTGCCGAAGACGGAAGCCGCCTGAACATTGAGCCCCTTCGGGGGCTTTTTGTTTGTTCACGATCCGACTCCGCTTCGTTCCAAAAGCACGAATCGTAATCGCAAAATCGGCGCTGCGCTTTTCTTAACATCGCGTTTCGTCGGATCGATCACGTAGCCATCGATCACGTAGCCATGGGCACGAGCGTCGGCCGCAGCAGGTACGCGTCGATCGCAGCGTTCGACAACAACAGCCTGCGGCGCTCTCCTCGCAGCATCAACCGATCGATCCGGTTCAAGATGAAGCGAGCGGAGTCCTCGTGTTCGCCTGTGAGCAGGCCGGATCGGTCGAGATATTTCCAGGCAATGTCGAAGGACTGTGCGCGTAACTCAGGGTCGGTCATGGACGGCCAACGTCCGCGGGGAACGGAGGTTCCTGAGCGTGAGCGAGGCGTTGCCCCGCGCAACGCCAGGCGTATCAAGCAGAGCACAACAAAATGAGCAGCGGCGTGGAACGAGATCACGACCTGGACGTTGGATGGCTTGAAATCAGGTGGTGCCGACCTGCCAGCCCCGGTCGGCTTTGAAGAGCCCCGTGCTTGTCCCCCGAGCACGGGGCTTTCTCATGCAGATCAACCTATCGGCCGGGCTCGGCCCGTCATCGTCTGACGCGAAATTCCCCTGCGTTTGCCTTCAGTCCGCCCGCTCGTCGCGCCGCTCGCGGGCCAGCTCGTGCCAGGCCAGCGCCAACTGGATCAGCCGTTGCCGATCGGCGCCTTCCGATGCCGCGGCCCGCTTCATCGCGGCCTCCGCTTCGTGCTGTGGGTCGTACTTGGTACACATGAGACCGACTCTAGCCGGCCATCTGGACAAGCCCATGGCAATTTCGTCCGTATGATTGCGGGGTAACGTCGCGTCTGCCGGACTGAGGCAAACGGCCGGCACGACTGCTTCACTGCATGCATGCGCCGATTGCGAAGCCATTTGGCTGGGCTTTCATCCAGGCGATCTGTGAATTGTGTCACAGTCAGCGACCTGCATCTCGGTTAGACCATATCTCGACGCTCCAGCAGCCCGCGAAGGCATCGATGGTATTTCCCGTCATGACACAAGAAGCAGCAGCTCCGGCCAACGTCCCGACGCAACGACAAAGGACCGACCTGCTCGGCATCGCCTATCTCGGGACCATCGGCATCGTGATGCTGGCCTGGATCGCCGGCCTGGTCTGGGGCGCGATTGCGTTCTTCAACTGGCTCGTGTGACGCAGGCCGATCCGTCGCGCTGGCGAGCAAGGCTCGCGGCAGCGATCGTGCGCTAAAGCATGATCCGGAAACGTGCGAAGCGGTTTTCCGGAAAGAGCATGCGCAAACAACAACCGAAAGAGCGATGACGATTCATCCAAATCTCATCGCGCTTTAGAACAGGCAGTGCACCACCTGCCCCAGCTTGATCCCGCCGCAAACGATCATGGCCCAAAGCGCCAGGCTGATCTGGATTGCATCCAGCATGTCCCACGTCCCCGCGAATCGTTTTCCCAACGTTTTTTCTTTTGAGAATCGCGTGAAGCGGCACCGGGAGCCAGTGCTATTTTGAGGCAGTTGTTGTGCGCCGCCGAACGTCGCGCCGACATGCGCATCGAGACAATCGGTTGGCGGCGCCAGAACAAAAGAGGCGGGCTTTCGCCCGCCTCTTTCAGGTCAGGACGCGACCGGTGCCTTAGCGGCACGCTCGCGGATCGGTCGCCACGTACTGCCCGTCAGGATAGCGGTAGTAGCAATTGCCCTGCGCCCAGTAGTAGCCGGGCTGAGAGGCGGCGGTGGCACCGGCGATGGCTCCGGTCGCGCCGCCGAGAACCGCGCCCGCGGCAGCCCCTGTGGCGTTACCCGAGATCAGTCCGCCCAGCACGCCGCCTACGATGGCGCCGCCAAGCGCGCTCGCGCCGGGATCAGCCGGCGGCGGCGGAGGTGGCGGTGCATAGGCGACCGGAGGCGGCGGCGGGGCATAGGCCACCGGCACGTCGTCGTAATACTCCTCGGAGATGTAGGCGGGCGGACCGGCCATCCGCTGCGGATAATAATACCAGACGCCGCCAACGTCCCACCACCAGCCGGAGCGACCGTTGTGGACTTCGTGGCGCCAGCGCCCACCGTCCCAGGAGCGATTGCCACGATAGGCCTGTCCGCCCCAGTCGCGCGTCGGAGCGGGACCACGGGCGACATGGCGTCCTGGCGGCGGACCGCCGGCGCCATGCGGACCGGGACCAGCATGAGGCTGGCCACCGGGCTGCGGCGCGGGTCGGGCCGCCTGCTGCGGCGCCGGGCCCCTGCGCATGTTCTGACCGTCCGGAGGCGGTGCCCCTGCGCCCGGGCGGGCCGGAGGCTGGCCGGCGTCCCTTGGTAGCCTTGCGTCCCTCGACGGCCCGGCGTCCTGGGCCTGTGCCGAAAGCGCGAGCAACGACGTGGCCGAAACCAGGGAAATGATGATCTTCATGCGGCTGGACGCACTCATGCGTGCTTGACCCCTACTCTCTCGAATGCCGTGGTGCCTGGCGCGATAGACGATTCGGATCGCGCTCGGCTTGATGCCGACTGACATAGCTGACCTGCTTTGGTCAGCTATGTCGCGTTACAAATGGTTAAGATCACGGCATTTTTTCGGCTCGACGGGCCGTGCTGGACCGCTTCTAGCGGGCCGGCTCGATCACGTTGCAATTGCTCCGCCCGGACATCAGGCAGTCCTGCATCTTGCTGGCCGCGGTGAGGTCCCGCGCGAGCCACCAGCCGACACCGAGGATCAGGATCGCGATGATCAAGCCGGCGATCGCGCCACGGCGGTTATCACCGGGTTGGGATTTCGGCTTTTCGCCCCGTTCGGGCTTGGACTCGAGCTTGGACGTGGACATGGCTACCTACCGCGCGGGCGTGCCGGCTTACCACCTCTGCGACGTCCCGTCACATCCCGATCAGCCCAGTTCGTCGGGTTCAGCCTCGGGTCGCCCGGATCGCATCCTTGCGCGAGGTTTCGACCGCCGGGATCGCCTGTTGGAGCCGCGGTGCACAGGTCGTGAGCACGAACGCGGTCTGGGTACATTCCCAGTCGGCACCCAGGACGGCACTCTCGATGGGCTGCGGACGAGCGAGCAGCAGCGCCGCGCCGGCAACGGCTATCAGGGCCAAGGCGATTGCGAGCGCCTTTTGGTGGAAGCGGAAGAACGTCATGCCCGTGCTCCGTCTCGTATCGGGGCGGACGCTAGGCGTCGCCCGCGTGCTCCCTTATGAGGGACATCACAATTCGGCAGTTTTTCCGGGCTACGAGATCGTCGGGGCGGCGATTTTTCGTCTACCTGATCGGCTGCGATTATGGGTGGCTTCGCGACGCGCGCCGATGTACACGCTTCTGCGTCGCGTGGCGCCCGCTATGCCCAGCCGACGTACCAACACGCAGTGATGTAGGGCTGAAAGTGAGGAAGACAAGGTTCGTTCGATGAGTGGATTCAGGGAACCAGGCTTCTCCGACCGACAAAAGGCGGCGCAGGAAGCACGCAAAAATCTTTTGAACAAATTCAAGTCGCAGCCCGGTCACGACGATCCGGCGGTCGCGGCACGACGCGCCGAGCGCGAGGCCCTCGCGGCCAAGCGCGCCGAGACAAAGGCAGCGCGCGAGGCCGAAAAGGCCGAGCAGAAGCGTATCGCGGAAGAGGCCGCAGCGGCAGAGGCTGCCCGGATCGCCCGCGAGGCGGAGGAAGCGATCGCCAAGCAGGCTGAAATCGAGGCCGAGCAGAAGGCCAAGCGCGACGCCCGCTACGCCGCCCGCAAGGCCAAGCGCAAGTAGCATTCCCGGTCGCGTTCAACTGAAGTTGAACTGACTATTCCGGGGCGGTCGACGTGACCGCCCCTGGATTTTCGACGCACGTCCGTCTGCTGCGGACGACAGTCGAAGATCAGTTCTTCTTCATCATCCCGTCGTCCTTCTTCATCCCGTCCTTCGACATGTGATCTTTCTTCATGCCGTCGTCCTTGGACATGGTGTCCTTCTTCATCATGCCGTCCTTGGACATCGTGTCCTTTTTCATCATGCCGTCATCCTTGCCCATCTTGTCCTGAGCAAAAGCGGCCGGCGCGAGCGCGAGGCCGAGCGAGAGAGCGGCAGCGGAGACGCCGAGCACGATACGGGTGCGAATGGTCATGGATCATCTTTCCTTCGAGATGGTGTTTGTCAGCGACGGACGCCGCTATTCAATCTCGACGGATGGACGCCCCGCATTGTTACCTCGCCGCGAGATAAATTTTTGACGAGCCTGCTGCGATCCGCCGTTCTAGGGAGGCCGGGGCCTGCGGTGGAAAGCGGATGTGTGCAGCGCAGCACGGTCACCCCCCTTGCCGCGGCATTCGGTCTCGAACTATCAGATGAGAGAATATCGGGTGAAAGACCGGCTAGGATGGGCCTACGTGCCGGTCAGATGACCCGCCCAAATCACGCCAACAAGAACCGTTCGAAGAAACGCTCAGAGGGATCACACCATGCTCACGCGCCGCCATCTGCTCGCGACCGCGGTCGCCGCACCCGCCATTCTCCGCTTCGGCACCGGCACCGCGCAGGCCGCGACCACGCTGAAGATCTCGCACCAGTTCCCGGGCGGTACCATCGACAAGGGTGATTTCCGGGACCGGCTTTGCCGTATGTTCGCTGCTGAAGTCGCTAAGCGCAGCAACGGCGACATCGCCGCCGAGATCTATCCGAACTCTTCGCTGATCAAGACCAACGCGCAGTTCTCCGCGATGCGCAAGGGCGCGCTCGACATCAGCCTCTATCCGATGCCCTACGCCGGCGGCGAGCTGCCGGAGACCAATATCGGCCTGATGCCCGGCCTCGTGACCACCTACGACCAGGGCCTGCGCTGGAAGAAGGAGCCGGTCGGCAAGGCGCTGACCGACTTCCTCGCCGACAAGGGCATCATCCTGCTCTCCTGGGTGTGGCAGGCCGGCGGCGTCGCCAGCCGCTCCAAGCCGATCGTCGCGCCGGAAGATGCCAAGGGCCTGAAGGTACGCGGCGGCTCGCGCGAGATGGACATGGTGCTGCAGACCGCCGGCGCCTCGGTGCTGTCGGTGCCCTCGAACGAAATCTACGCGGCGATGCAGACCGGCGCCTGCGATGCCGGCATCACCTCCTCGACCAGCCTGATCTCGTTCCGTCTGGAAGAGGTCGCAAAGTCCCTGACCTCGGGCGCGGGTGCCTCCTACTGGTTCATGCTCGAGCCGCTGATGATGTCGAAGGCGATCTTCGACAAGCTGCCGAAGAACCAGCAGGACATCCTGCTCGCGGTCGGCACCGAGCTCGAGGCATTCGGCCGCAAGGGCGCGCAGGACGACGACGTCGAGGTCGCCAAGGTCTACGAGAAGGCCGGCGCCAAGGTCTCGGTGCTCGACGCCGCGACCGTCGGCAAGTGGCGTGACATCGCCCGCGACACCGCCTGGAAGGACTACAGCGCCAAGACCGCGACCTCGGCGAACCTGCTCAAGCTCGCCATCGACGTCGCCGCATGAGCCATGGTCCGCTTCCGGATCGTGACGATCAAACCATCGCTGCCGCAGGGACCGGCCTTGCGGCGGCGATCGATCGCGGTCTTGCCATCCTCAACAGCATCATCGTCGTGTTCGCCGCGATCGCACTGGTCGCGGCCTGCGCCATCCTGAGCTACAGCGTGCTCAGCCGCGCCTTATTCAAGGCCGCCAATTACTGGCAGGACGAGGCCGCCGTGTTCCTGCTGGTCGGCGCGACCTTCATGACGGCCGCCTATGTGCAGCAGAACCGCGGCCATATCGGCATCGAGGCCTTTGTCGGCCTGCTCTCGCCGCTCGCGAACCGGATCAGGCTCTGGCTGGTCGACGCCTTCACGTTCCTGTTCTGCGCCTTCTTCACCTGGAAGTCCTGGACGCTGGCCCATGAGGCCTATGTCGACGGCCAGGTCTCCAACTCGATGTGGTCGCCGCCACTCGCCATTCCCTATTCGCTGATGGCGTTCGGCATGAGCCTGCTCTGCATCCAGATCCTCGTGCAGCTTGCGCTGCCGTTTACCGGAGCCAAGCGTTCATGAGCGTGTTCGGTATCGGCGTTGCCTACGGCGTTGCGACGCTGCTCGTGATGTTCTCGGGCATGCCCATTGCGTTCGCGCTCGGCGCGGTCGCGGTCGTGTTCATGGGCATCTACATGCCGGCGGCGTCCCTCGATACGGTGACGCAAAACGTCTACGAGGAAATGGCCTCGATCACGCTGTTGTCGATCCCGCTCTTCATCCTGAAGGGCGCCGCGATCGGCAAGTCGCGCGCCGGCCAGGATCTCTATTCGGCCCTGCATGCCTGGCTGCATCGCGTGCCCGGCGGGCTCGGCGTCGCCAACGTTTTCGCCTGCGCGCTGTTCGCGGCGATGGCGGGCTCCTCGCCTGCGACTTGCTCGGCGATCGGTTCGGCCGGCATCCCCGAGATGCGCAAGCGCGGCTATTCCGGCGGCTTTGCCGCAGGCATCATCGCTGCCGGCGGCACGCTCGGCATCCTGCTGCCGCCTTCGATCACCATGATCCTGTTCGCGGTCGCCGCCGAAAAATCGCTCGGACGGCTCTTCCTCGCCGGCATCGGACCGGGCCTGCTGCTGGTCTCGCTGTTCGGCGCCTACGCCGTGATCCGCTTCCGTCAGGAATACGCCGCCGCAGAAGCGATCTACAAGAACGGCGGCCCGGAAGCGGCGATCCTCGCCCGCGACGAATACACGCTCGCCGAACGCTTCAGCGTGCTGCCGCGGGTGATTCCATTCGTGCTGCTGCTCACCGGCGTCATGATCGCGCTCTATGGCGGCTATGCCACGCCGTCAGAGACCGCCGGCCTCGGCGGCCTGCTGGCGCTGGCGCTGATCGCGGCGATCTACAGCGTGTGGCGGCCGAGCGACCTTGCGCCGATCATGAAGTCGACGATCCGGGAATCGACCATGCTGATGATGATCATCGGCATGTCGCTGCTCTATTCCTACGTGATGAGCTATCTGCACATCTCGCAATCGGTCGCCGAATCCATCGTCGCGATGCACCTGCCGCGCTGGGAGCTGCTGTTCGCGATCCTCGTCATGGTCGTCGTGCTCGGCTTCTTCCTGCCGCCGGTCTCGATCATCCTGATGACGGCGCCGATCATCCTACCGCCGCTGCGTGCCGCCAATTTCGACATCATCTGGTTCGGCGTGGTGATGACCATCGTGATGGAGATGGGGCTGATCCATCCGCCCGTCGGCCTCAACATCTTCGTCATCCGCAACGTTGCGCCGGACATTTCCCTGCGCGAGGTGATCTGGGGCACGCTACCGTTCGTGCTGCTGATGATGCTGGCAGTGCTGCTGCTGTGCTTCTTTCCGGCGATTTCGACCGGGCTGCCGGATCTGGTGATGGGGCCGGACGGGAGCAGGTAACGGCAATCACGGCTGCCGTAGGGTGGGCAAAGCGAAGCGTGCCCACCATTCGCGATTGCGGTCACGGAGAGATGGTGGGCACGGCGCTATGCGCCTTTGCCTACCCTACGACTGCTCTTTCCGTCGCACCTTCGGCGCGACCACGCTGCCGGCCACCACCTGCAATAGATCCTTGCGCACGGCTTCGATGTGCCGCTCCAGGAAGCGGCAGGCTTCCTCGACCTTCTGTGCGCGGCAGAGCGCGATCATATGGGCGTGCTCCTTTTCGGCCGTCCCCATCGCTTTGGTGTTGGAGAGCTGCAGCCGAGTGTAGCGGTCGCTGGTCTGGAGCAGCGACAGCACGATCGCCCGCGTGCGCGGCTGCGGAGCGTGAACGTAAAGCGCCATGTGGAAGTCGGCGTTGAGCTGTCCCCATTCACTGACGTTCTTCGCCTTGATCGCCTTCTCGAAGCGCTTGTGGATGTCGTCGAGCCCGTCGAAATCGTCAGCGCTGAAACGCGGCGCCGACTGCGCCAGCAGCCGCGGCTCCAGGATGCAGCGCAGATCGAACACGTCGTTGATCTCGTCCAGCGACAGCTCCGAGACGATGGCGCCCTTCTGCGGCACGATCCGCACCAGGCCTTCAGCCTCGAGCTGGAATAGCGCCTCGCGGACAGGAATGCGGCTGACGCCATAGGCCTCGCCAAGCGCATCCTGCCGCAACTGTGATCCGGCCCGATAAGTACCGTCGAGGATCGCCTGCCTGAGCTGGTCGACGATCGCGGCCGACAGGGTGCGATGCTTCAGAGGCTGTTTCATCTGACCTTCTGTTGTCCTTCCCGACTCGTCCGGCCGAAGCGGTCTCTCTCTTGCATGTCGGGCGCTCCAGCAAAAGCCGGGCGTCCCACAAAGCAGCGTGCCCAGCAAAAGCGCGGCCTGCCGCAGAAATGACCGCAATCTCCGTTTGACACCCAAATTGTATAAATTATACATTTGTCGATAGCACGACAATTTTCGGGGTGTGGGGCCTCTTTCATGATCGAGCAGACGATCCCGGCCAGCCGCGCGTTCAGCGTTCGACGGATGGTCATTCGCGCCTCCAGCGCCCTGCTCGCCGTGGAGCGCCTGGCGCTGATGGGCCTGATGTACGTGCTGACCGGCCTGATCCTGGTGAACGTCGTCACCCGCTACGCGCGCTTTCCGATCTACTGGATCGATGAATCCGCTGTTTATTGCGTGGTCTGGCTGACCTTCATCGGCGCCTCCGCGATGACGCGGCTGCGGCTCGACTTCGCGGTCACCATGCTGACGGAGCGTCTTTCGGCGCGACACCAGAAGATCGCAAAGATGATCTCGACTGGCCTCGTCGTGGTGTTCGGCGCCGCCCTGATCGTCACCTGCGTGCTCTGGATGGATCCGATCGGCCTTGCCCGCGCCGGCTTCGACGGGCGCAAGCTCGCGGCCGAAACCTTCAACTTCCTCTACACCGAGCACACCCAGACGCTGAACTGGCCGACCTGGGTGCTCTACCTGACGCTGCCGATCTTCGCGGTGTCGATGACCGTTCACGGCCTCGCCAATTTGCTGGAAGATCTCGGGCTGGTGCCGCGCATGCCGCCAAAGGGCTTCCAGCTCTCCGAGCTCGACGGGGTCAACTGATGATCACGTCGGCGGCCTTTATGGTTTTCATGCTGGTCGGCGTGCCGATCGGCCTCTGCCTGTGCCTCGCCGGCCTCGTCTACATTGCGGCATCCGGCAATCCCGTGCTGTTCCAGTCCTATCCGCTGCAGCTGTTCGGCGGCGTCGACAGCTACGGCCTGATCGCGATTCCCCTCTTCATCCTGATCGGCGAGATCATGAATGGCGGCGGCATCACACGGCGCATCGTCGACATGGCGATGGCCTTCGTCGGCTCGCTCAAAGGCGGGCTCGCCTACGTCAACATCCTCGCCAACATGTTCATCTCCTCGATCCTGGGATCGGCGACCGCGCAGGTCGCGATCATGGCCCAGATCATGGTGCCGGAGATGGAGAAGAAGGGTTACGACAAGACGTTTGCGGCAGGACTGACCGCCTATGGCGGCATGCTCGGGCCCATCATCCCGCCCTCGGTGATGTTCGTGGTCTACAGCGTGCTCGCGCAGGTCTCGGTCAGCGACATGCTGATCGCAGGCATCGTGCCGGGCGTCATCCTCACGGTGATGTTCTGCCTCGTCATCGCCTTGATGGGCTATGTCTACAATTATCCGCGCGCGGATTATCAGACGCCGCGCCAGCGCGTCATGACGATCCTGCGGACGTCGCCGACGCTGCTGATCCCGGTCGTCATCGTCGGCACGATTCTGAGCGGTCTCGCCAATGCGACGGAATCCGCCGCGGTCGGCGCTGTGGCCGCCGCACTCGTCGGAAAATACTGGACCAGGGAGTTCGAGTTCTCGCAGCTGCCGCAGATGATGCTGCGCAGCGCGATCTATTCGGCGATCGTGCTGTTCCTGGTCGCGGCCGCCGCGGTGTTCTCCTGGGTCCTGATCTTCGGCAAGGTGCCGCAGGAGACGGCTGCCTGGATCCAGACGGCCGCCAAGGACCCGGTCAGCTTCATGCTGATCTGCAACGTCATCCTGCTGGTGATCGGCACTGTCATCGACGGCATTCCCGGCCTGATCATGACGGTGCCAATCCTGCTGCCTGTTGCGACCGAGGTCTATCACATCGATCCCCGGCATTTCGGCGTCGTGGTGGTGATCAATCTCGTGCTCGGCCTGCTGTCGCCGCCGGTCGGGCTCTGCTTCTTCGTCGCGGCCGCCGTCACCGGCGCCAAGCCCGGCAAGATGTTCATGGTGACGCTGCCCTTCTTCGTCATCTCCTGCGTCCTCCTCGTGCTGCTCTCGCTCTATCCGTCGCTCTCGCTGATCCTCATCAAATAGGCCCGTTCAAAAGGAAGCCCGACCATGCCGCTTACACGCCGCCGCTTTCTCGCCGCCAGTGCCGCCGCATCGGTGTTCGCGCCGTCGCTAGCGCTCGCCCAGGCCAAGGAATTCCGCCTCGGCCTGATCACTCCGAACGGCCATTCCTGGAACAAGGCCGCGCTAAAATTCGGTGACGATCTCAAGGCCGCAACCAACGGCCGCCTGACCTTGACCGTCTTCCACTCCGGCCAGCTCGGCAACGAGCCCGCGATGATGCAGCAATTGCAATCCGGCGCGCTCGACATGGGCTTCATCCAGGCCGCCGAGCTCGGCTCGCGCGTGCCGCACATCGCCGCGATCAACGCGCCCTACATCGTGCGCTCGACGCCGGCGGTGGCGAAATTTGTGCGGCATCCGGCGGCCGTGAAGCTGTTCGAGGTGCTGCCGCAGGAGACCGGCACCATCGGCCTCGGCTGGGGCATCACCGGCATGCGCGCGGTGTTCTCGTCGAAGGATTTGACGACGCTCGCCGACATCAAGGGCATGAAGCTGCGCATCAACCCGACGCCGGTCTATCGTGATTTCTATTCGTCCCTCGGCGCAGCGCCGACACCGATCCCGACGCCGCAGGTGTTCGACGCGATGGCCAACGGCCAGGTCGACGGCCTCGAGGCCGATCTCGAATTCTCCTGGAACCAGCGTTTCGACAAGGTGTCGAAGGTGATCCTGCAGATGAATGCCGTCTTCATGCCGATGGCGGCCGTCGTTTCCGGCCGGGTCTGGCAGTCGCTCCCCGCTGCCGACCGCGAGCTGATCGCCAAGACTGTCAAGGCGACTCTGGATGCGCAGATCGACGAACTCGCCGGCAACGAGCCCGCGCTGATCGAGAACTTCAAGAACGCGCCGATCCCGATCCGCCAGGTCCCGGCGGGCGACACCGAGGCCGTCATCGCCGAATTCGACAAGATCTGGCTGCCCAAGGCACCGATTCTCGCCGAGCTGCGCAAGGTCGGCGCGACGCTCTGATCCCACCCGCCATCCTCTTCACCACGCCCGGCGGATCCAGCCCCCCGCCGGCAATCTTACTTGGAGTCAAATCAATGAGCCGCCGCGTTTCCTGGGAAGGCGTCTTCCCGGCCGTCACCACGCAATTCCATGACGATCTTTCGCTCGACATCGATGCAACCGCGAAGGTGATGGACGGTCTGATCCGCGATGGCGTCTCGGGCCTGATCGTCTGCGGCTCGGTCGGCGAGAACACCTCGCTGGAGCGCAAGGAGAAGGTCGCGATCATGGAGACGGCGAAGTCGGTCGCCGCCGGCCGCGTGCCCGTATTGTGCGGCATCGCCGAATTCACCACGGCGTTTGCGGTCGAGACGGCGAAGGAAGCCGCGCGCGTCGGCATCGACGGCGTGATGGTGATGCCGGCCTTGGTTTATTCGTCCAAGCCGCACGAAACCGCCGCGCATTTCCGCGCCGTCGCCTCCGCGACCGACCTGCCCGTGATGCTCTACAACAATCCGCCGATCTACAAGAACGACGTCACGCCGGACATTCTCGCCACGCTCGCCGACGTCGAGACCGTGGTCTGCTTCAAGGATTCGTCCGGAGACACACGGCGCTTCATCGACACCAGGAACATGGTGGGCGACCGCTTCGTGCTGTTCGCAGGCCTCGACGACGTCATCGTCGAGAGCATCGCCATGGGCGCCGTGGGCTGGGTCTCCGGCATGTCGAACGCCTTCCCGCGCGAAGGCGAGACGCTGTTCCGTTTGGCCAAGGCCGGCCGCCTCGCTGAGGCGATGCCGATCTACGAATGGTTCATGCCGCTGCTGCATCTCGATGCGCGCCCCGACCTCGTCCAGTGCATCAAGCTGTGCGAGCACATCATGGGCCGTGGTACCGCACTGACCCGCCCGCCGCGCCTCGCGCTGCTGCCGCAGGAGAAGGCCGAGGTCGAGGCCATGATGGCCAAGGCACTCAAGAGCCGGCCGCGCCTGCCGGATGTGGGCCTGAAGGCGGCCTGAAAGCAGGTCTCGTAGGGTGGGCAAAGCGACTTGTCCGCCGTAGCTCGAAGAGCGAAGGCGGAAGCGTGCCCACCACCTGTCTCGATCATAAAAAGATGGTGGGCACCGCGCTACGCGCCTTTGCCCACCCTACGGCACCTGCGCTTACCATGGCGAAGACCTACGTCGCCGCCCGCTTCCTCTTCGCATTCAGCGCGGACGCCACCCGGCTCACCGGCGGCTTGCCCAGCACGCGGCTCATCTCGTTCGTCGCGGCCAGCAGCTTGTCCATGTCGATGCCGGTCCTGACGCCCATGCCCTCGAGCATGTAGACGACGTCCTCGGTCGCGACATTGCCGGTCGCTCCCGGCGCGTAGGGGCAGCCGCCGAGGCCGCCGGCGGCAGCGTCGATGACGCGGACGCCCTCCTCCAGGCCGGCATAGAGATTGGCGAGCGCCTGTCCGTAGGTGTCGTGGAAATGCATTGCGAGATTGGCGGCGGGAATGTTGGCGGCAACCGCGCGCAGCATCGTCTTGGCCTTATCAGGCGTGCCGACGCCGATGGTGTCGCCGAGGGAGACCTCGTAGCAGCCGAGATCCCACAGCGTCTTGGCGAGATCGGCGACGGCCTTCGGTTTGATTTCACCGTCGAACGGACAGCCGAGCACGCAGGAGATATAGCCGCGCACCTTGACGCCATCAGCCTTGGCACGAGCCAGCACCGGCTTGAACCGATCGATGGACTCCGCAACGGTGCAATTGATGTTGGCCCGGGAAAAACCCTCGGAGGCCGCGGCGAACACCGAGACCACTCTCGCGCCCGCGGCGCGCGCTGCGTCATAGCCTTTCTCGTTGGGCACCAGCACGTGGAATTCGGCACCCTTGATGTGGTTCACGCCGCGCAGCACGGCATCCGAGCTCGCCATTTGCGGGATCGCCTTGGGCGAGACGAACGCCCCGACCTCGACCGTATCGAGGCCGGCCGCGACCAGCGCCTCGACGAAGGCGATACGGGCTTCGACGCTGACGGGCGTCTTCTCGTTCTGGAGGCCGTCGCGCGGCCCCATTTCGATGATGCGGACTGGGTCGCTCATGTCACTCTCCCGCAGGTTCGACCACCGCGAGCTCGACGCCCTCCTGCACGATGTCGCCGACCTTGCACTTGATGGACTTCAAGACGCCGGCATAGGGCGCGCGCAGCGTCTGCTCCATCTTCATCACTTCCAGCGTCAGGATCGGCGCGCCCTTCTCGAGCTTGGCCCCCTCCTCGGCCAGCACGGCGACGACGGTGCCCGGCAGCGGCGCTGCGATCTTGTCCTCGCCGATATGCTCCTCGCTCTCGCCGCCGAACGGATCGACCCAATGCAGGTCGAAGCGGCCGTTGCGCGTGCGCAGGTAAAGCTCATGGCCGGCGACGACCGCGGCGACCGACGATTTGACGCCGTCAAGCGTCAGGTCGAAGCCGCCGTCGCGCGGCGCGATCGCAAATGCCAATTCGCGTTCGCCGATGATCAGCGTCGACGGACCGCTGCCGTAGTTCAGCACGATCTTCTGCTCGGGCCCGTGCCCGACACGAAAGGCAAAGCTGCGCTGGCGGCGGCCGACCGGCTGCCAGCCAAAGGTCCGCCAGGGCGAATTCGCCTCCGCCTGCGCCGCGTGTCGTTCGTCGTCGATAATAGCGGCAACCGCGGCGCACAGCTCGAGCTCACCCGGCGCCGGCGCGGCCTGTGTCAGCACCGCCAGCTCACGCTCGATGAAGCCGGTGTCGATCGCATTCGTCCGTACCTTCGGATGCGTCATCAGCGCCGACAGGAACGGGATGTTGGTGACGATGCCGCGGACGTCGGACTCTTCCAGCCCGCGGTTCAGGCGCTCGATCGCAACGTCCCGCGTTGGCGCCCATGCGATCATCTTTGCGAGCATGGCGTCGTAATACGGCGAGACGCTATCGCCCTCGCGGTAGCCGGCGTCGATGCGCAGGCCACCGGTCTCGGCGGGCAGCCGCCAGGTCGAGATCCTGCCGACCGACGGCATGAAGTTCTTGGTCGGATTCTCCGCGTAGACGCGCGCCTCGACCGCGTGGCCGTTGAGCTTGATCTCGTCCTGCTTCAACGGCAGCGCCTCGCCGAAGGCGACGCGCAGCTGCCATTCGACGAGGTCGACGCCTGATATCAGCTCGGTCACGGGATGCTCGACCTGCAGACGCGTGTTCATCTCGATGAAGAAAACGTCCTTGCCGTCGGAGACGAACTCGATGGTGCCGGCACCGACATAGTTCACCGCGCCTGCGGCCTTTCGCGCGGCGGCACAAACCGCCTCGCGCTGCGCTGGATTGAGCGTCGGCGACGGCGCCTCCTCGATCACCTTCTGGTGCCGGCGCTGCAACGTGCATTCGCGCTCGAACAGCGAGAGCAGATTGCCGTGGCTGTCGCCGATGATCTGCACCTCGATATGCCGGGGATTGTCGACATATTTCTCGATCAGCATGCGGTCGTCGCCGAACGCGGCCTTGGCCTCTCGCTTGGCGCTGACGATCGCGGGCGCAAGCTCATCGGCCGAGCGCACGATCCGCATGCCGCGGCCGCCGCCGCCGGCGGAGGCCTTCACCAGGATGGGAAAGCCGATCTTGTCGGCCGCCTTCGAAAGCGTCGCCTCGTCCTGGGCCTCGCCGTGATAGCCCGGCACCAGCGGCACGCCGGCCTTCTCCATCAGCTCTTTCGAGCCGGACTTCGAGCCCATCGCCGTCATCATCCCGGCGGTCGGGCCGACGAACACCAGCCCTGCATCGAAGCAGGCCCGTGCGAATTCGGCATTCTCCGACAGGAAGCCGTAGCCGGGATGCACGGCCTCGGCGCCGGTCTTGCGCGCGGCCTCGATCAGCCGCTCGACATTGAGATAGCTGTCGCGGGCCCGCGCCGGCCCGAGCAGCACGGCCTCGTCGGCGAGCGCGACATGCATCGCATCGCGATCGGCCTCGGAATAGACCGCGACCGTGCGCAGGCCCATGGCGCGTGCGGTGCGGATGACGCGGCAGGCGATCTCGCCGCGGTTGGCGATCAGGAGGGTGCGAAAACGGCGGTAGAGCTTTGAGCGGTCCATCGCATCACATCCTGAACAGGCCGAATTTTGTCGGCTCGATCGGCGCATTCGACGCCGCCGAGAGGCCAAGGCCGAGCACGAGGCGAGTATCGGCCGGGTCGATGACGCCGTCGTCCCACAGCCGCGCCGTGGCATAATATGGGTGCCCCTGGCTCTCATATTGCGCGCGGATGGGCTCGCGGAATTTGTCTTCCTCTTCCTTCGACCAGCTATCGCCCTTGGCCTCGATATTGTCGCGGCGGACCTGGCTCAGCACCATCGAGGCCTGCTCGCCGCCCATCACCGAGATGCGCGCGTTCGGCCACATCCAGAGGAAGCGCGGTGAGTACGCCCGGCCGCACATGCCGTAATTGCCGGCGCCGTAGGAGCCGCCGATCACCACGGTGAATTTCGGCACCGAGGCGGTCGCGACCGCCGTCACCAGCTTGGCGCCGTCGCGCGCGATGCCGCCGGCCTCATATTTCTTGCCGACCATGAAGCCAGTGATGTTCTGCAGGAACACCAGCGGAATGCCGCGCTGGCAGCACAGCTCGATGAAATGGGCGCCTTTCAGGGAACTCTCACTGAAGAGAATGCCGTTGTTGGCGATGATGCCGACCGGATAGCCCCAGATATGGGCAAAGCCGCAGACCAGCGTCGTGCCGTAGAGCTTCTTGAATTCGTCAAACTCGGAGCCATCCACGACGCGCGCGATGATGTCGCGCACGTCGAACGGCTTGCGGCCGTCGACCGGCACCACGCCGTAAATCTCCTCCGCAGCAAACAGCGGCTCACGCGCCGGATGCATATTGAGGTTCGGCCGCACCGACGGCTTCAGCGTGCCGACGATGCGCCGGGCGATGCCGATCGCGTGCGCATCGTTCTGTGCGTAATGGTCCGTCACGCCCGACTGGCGCGAATGCACGTCGGCGCCGCCGAGCTCCTCGGCGCTGACGACCTCGCCGGTCGCGGCCTTCACCAGCGGCGGGCCGCCGAGGAAGATGGTGCCTTGGTTGCGCACGATGATGCTCTCGTCCGACATCGCGGGGACATAGGCGCCGCCGGCGGTGCAGGAGCCCATCACGATCGCGATCTGCGGAATGCCCTGGGAGGACATCTGCGCCTGGTTGTAGAAGATGCGGCCGAAATGCCGCTCGTCCGGGAAGATCTCATCCTGCAGCGGCAGGAAGGCGCCGCCGGAATCGACCATGTAGACGCAGGGCAGATTGTTCTGCCGCGCCACGTCCTGCGCACGCAGATGCTTCTTCACGGTCATGGGGTAATAGGTGCCACCCTTGATCGTGGCGTCGTTGGCGACGATCATGCATTCGCGCCCCGAAATGCGCCCCACGCCCGTCACGACGCTCGCCGAATGCACATCGCCGCCATAGAGGCCGTAGGCCGCGAGCGGTGACAGCTCCAGGAACGAGGTGCCGGGATCGACCAGGAGGTCGACGCGCTCGCGTGCCAGCATCTTGCCGCGCGAGGTGTGGCGGTTGCGCGAGACCTCGCCGCCACCGCCGGCGACCTGGCTGAGCTTTTCACGCAAGTCCGCGACCAGGGTGCGCATGGCCTCGGAATTGCGCGCAAAGTCGGATGAAGACGGATCGATGCTGGAATGGAGCGGCATGTTGATTCCAATGAGGTGAAGGTTTTTAAGCCGTCTCGGACATCAGTTCGCGGCCGATCAGCATGCGGCGAACTTCGGACGTCCCCGCGCCGATCTCGTAGAGCTTGGCGTCACGCCACAGACGACCCACAGGGAATTCACTGGTATAGCCGACCCCCCCGAGCGCCTGGATCGCCTCGCCGGCCATCCACGTTGCCTTCTCCGCGGAATAGAGGATCGCCGCGGCCGCATCCTTGCGCAAGCTGCGGGCGTGGTCGGCGCGGTCGCAAGCGCGTCCCACCGCATAGACATAGGCGCGCGTGGCCTGCCACGTCGCGTACATGTCGGCGAGCTTGCCCTGCATCAGCTGGAAATCGCCGATCGGCTGGCCGAACTGCTTGCGCTCGTGCATGTAGGGCACGACCGCGTCCATGCACGCCGCCATGATCCCGAGCGGGCCGCCCGACAGCACCGCGCGCTCATAGTCGAGGCCGGACATCAGCACCTCGACGCCCTCACCCACCTTGCCCATCACATTCTCCTCCGGCACCTCGCAATCGTCGAAGAACAAGGGATAGGTGTTGGAGCCGCGCATGCCGAGCTTGTCGAGATGCTGGCCGTGGGTGAAACCCTTGAAGCCCTTCTCGACGAGGAAAGCCGTCATGCCGCGCGGGCCGGCCTCCGGATCGGTCTTGGCGTAGACCACCAGCACGTCGGCGTCGCCGCCATTGGTGATCCACATCTTCGAGCCGTTGAGGACGTAGCGGTCGCCGCGCTTGTCGGCGCGCAGCTTCATCGAGACCACGTCGGAGCCGGCGCCCGGCTCGGACATCGCGAGCGCGCCGACATAGTCGCCGGAGATCAGCTTCGGCAAATAGCGCTGGCGCTGCGCGTCATTGCCGTTGCGGCGGATCTGGTTGACGCAGAGGTTGGAATGGGCGCCGTAGGACAGCCCCACGGCAGCGGAGCCGCGCGAAATCTCCTCCATGGCGACGATGTGGGCGAGATAGCCCATGTTCGAGCCGCCATATTGCTCCGGCGCGGTCATGCCGAGCAGGCCAAGATCGCCGAAGCGCTTCCAGAGGTCTGCGGGGAACAGATTGGCCTTCTCGATGTCGGCCGCGCGCGGGGTGATCTCGGCCTCCACGAAGGGGCGAAGCGTGTCGCGCAACATGCCGACGTCTTCGCCCAGATCGAAGTCGATGCTCGGGATGTTCAAGGCGATTCCTCCGTATTTTGGGGACCGAACCTAGCGGGGTCAGGGCCCTCTTGCGGTCGAAAAGGTTGCATTTTCCGCCAAACTTGGCGAGGATTTTCCCGAGGGAATTCCCAAAGGTTCGCAATGCCCTTTCAAGCCGCAACCGCGATCCCGCGCCGCGCCGTCACCCCCGCCGCCTTCGTGCGGGGCGTGGTTGCCGCCTATGCGCGATACGGACGGGATCCGGCCGAGGCGTTGCAGCGGGGCCAGGTAGCGCCAGACCTTGTCAATTCTCCGGACGGGCGGGTCACGGCCGCCCAGTTCGAGGCCCTGGCGGGCCATGCCATGCGCGAGCTCGACGACGAGGCGCTCGGCTGGTTCTCGCGCCGCCTGCCCTTCGGCACCTACGGCATGCTGTGCCGCGCCTCAATCACAGCGCCTACGCTGGAGGTGGCGCTCAAGCGGTGGTGCCGGCATCACCGCCTGCTCACCGAGGACGTGCTGCTCGATCTCGAGCTCAGTGAGGAGACCGCCGTGGTCTCCATCCGGGAGCTGCGCGATCTCGGGCCGCTGCGTGAATTCTGCCTGGTCACCCTGCTCCGCTACGTGCTCGGCTTCTCCTGCTGGGCCGTCGATTCCCAGATCGCGCTCCGCGCGGCGGAGTTCCCGTACGCGGAGCCCGGCCATGTCTCGGTCTATCCGACCATCTTTTGCCGGACCGTCCGCTTCGATGCGGACCGCGCCGCTATCATCTTCGACAAGCATTATCTCTCGCTGCCGCTGACGCGCAGCGCCGCCGATCTCGACAACATGCTCAAGGGCGCGCTCAGGCTGACCGTGCTGCCTTATCGGCGCGACCGGCTGCTGGTCGAGCGTGTCCGCCGCGTGCTCCGCAATGCGCGCGGACGCAGTCTTGGTGCCGAGGACGTCGCGAGCGAGCTTGCGCTCTCCACCCGCACCATGCACCGGCGCCTGCGGGAGGAAGCCACCTCGTTGCGCGATCTCAAGGAAGAGGCAAAATTCGAACTGGCAAAACAGGAGCTGATGCGAGGCCGCACGCCGATCAAGCGCATCGCCGAGATCGCGGGCTTCCGCAACGAGAAGAGCTTTTCCCGCGCCTTCCGCACCTGGACCGGTGCCTCGCCGCGCGAGTTTCGCAGCCGGTATCGCTGAGACACGCCCGCTGTCGCATCACTGTCAAGAATCTGCGGCCTCCGAGATGAACTCTCGGAGGCCGCAGTCTCGAAACCCGTATTCAGGCGTTAATTCGAGTTGGTCTGCGCGCCCGGGCGAAGCTTGGTGCGCGACTGCTTCGGCTGATAGGCCAGCGCGTCGTTCGAGGTCTTCGCACCGCCGCTCTGCGAGCAGGTGCCCCCGATCCCGCCCGCCGCAGCCCGGCAGGCTTCCATCGTCGGATAGCCGCAGCCATGAGCGGCCTGGGCGCCGTTGGTGATGCAGTACTCTTCCGCCTGCGCGGCGGGTGCGGTCATCATGAGAAACGCCGATGCAAACAGCGTCGCAGCGGATGCGACAATCGTCTTCGAGGTCGAGGTCATGGTGTCTTTTCCAGCTTCAGGGGTCCCACAAAAGAGTCCTCAGGATGCGACGCAGGCTGAGGTTCACCCCTTGCATCTAGGCGGCGCACCGAGACCGGCAATCACGTCTCAGCGCATCGCAGGACTTCCGAAATCACATGTCACAGTTATGTGAGTTAATCAGCATTATAGTGCTGACGTCGACGACGCGTAGCGCCGTCTGATTTTTCGCGATCTTGGAGTAACGGCGCCTGGAACGTTCCCCTATCCCGCCGATACCGCCGCGACGTCCTGCAGAGGCAGCGGCACATCCTTCGCGACGCCCAACACCGGAAAGCTGCGGACGTTCTTCACGTCAGGCATTGCCGCGAAATGCAGCAGCTGCTGGCGCATGCTCTCGACGCTCGGCGCCACGCATCTCAGGAGATAGTCGGTGTCGCCCGAAATCCGCCAGCACTGCTGGATGCGCGGGATCGCAGCGATCGAACTCTCGAACGCCTCCAGCACCGGCTGGGCTTGGCTGCCGAGCTGGATCGAGACGAACGAGACCACCTCATAGCCGAGCCGCCGCTCGTCGATGACGGCCCGCACCGCCCGGATCACGCCGCGGCTGAACAGCGATTTCAGCCGCCGCAGGCAGTTGGGCGCGGACACGCCGACGCGCAGCGCCAGCTCGTTGTTGCGGATACGCCCGTCCTGCTGCAGCTCGGATAATATCTTCAGATCGACGCCGTCGAGCTGGTCACGCCCCGCCATACCCCACCCCGTCGTGGTCCCGATGTCAGAACCAGCGAAGCACGTGGCGGAATTGGTGCCAAGGGTCCGAACCCCGGGGCGCGGCGCTATCGCGTTCGGGAGGAATGCCTCCCACGACCGTCATGGCCGGGTTGACCCGGCGATCCACGTTCGTTCACGCCCACCCAAAACGTGGATGCCCGGGCCTGCCTCGCCGAAGCGGCTTCGGCCGCGCAGGCGGGACGAGCCCGGGCATGACGAGAACACACGTCGTTTGAAGTCGAAGCAGCCGCCTTCTCAATGCGTCCAGGGCTCGCCGCGACGGAACGAGAAGTTGTCGGCATAGGCGACTGGGCGGCGGATTGAATCCTGCGGTTCGATCACCTGGTAGGCGATGCCCTTGCGCTCGCAATAGGCGACCGCCTCTTCCTTGCTGTGGAAGCGCAGCGTGATCTGCTGCTTCATGTCGCCCGACGAGGTCCAGCCCATCAGCGGCTCGACCGCGCGGGGCTGCTCCGGCTCGTAGTCGAGCTGCCATTCCTTCGTCTTGGACCGGCCGGATTGCATCGCGTTCTTGGCGGGCTTGAAAATGCGTGCGGTCATTGGCGGTCCGGCCTCTTCGTCTTTCGTTCGATTTCGATGCGTCACGGTAGCAGTTGGTGGAAACCTCAGGGATAGTATACAGACACCGATTGGGAACTGATCGGTGATTCCGGCCCCGGGGCACCCCTCACCACCGGTATAGTCATTATGCTGCACCGTGACAATTGCGTACCCACCTTTCGCGCTGGGGGCCCGCCCGGCGGCACTGCTTCGACGACATCAGCGTAACCGCCCCTCCCGAAAGCTCCCGTCGCATGGCCTTCCTGAACATCAACGCCACGCTCCCTGAAAAAGGCCGCGACCTCAGGCTCGACCTGTTTCGCGGGGTCGCGAACTGGGCGATCTTCCTCGACCACATCCCCGACAATGTCGTGAACTGGGTCACGACGCGCAATTACGGCTTTTCCGACGCCGCCGACTTGTTCGTGTTCATCTCCGGCTATACCGCCTCGTTCGTCTATGCGCGGATGATGCTGGAGCGCGGCTTCCTGGTCGGCGCCACCCGGCTGACCAAGCGGGTCTGGCAGCTCTACGTCGCCCACATCATCCTGTTCGTGATCTATATCGCCTCGATCAGCTATCTGGCGCTGCGCTTCGGTGATAGCGAGATGATCAACGAGTTCAACGTCGCCGGCCTGGTCGACAACGCCACCGAGACGCTACGCCAGGGCCTGTTCCTTCGCTTCAAGCCGCTCAATCTCGACGTGCTGCCGCTCTACATCGTGCTGATGGGCCTGTTCCCGCCGGTGCTGTGGTTCATGCTGCGCAAGCCCGATTTGACGATGGTGCTGGCGATCGTGCTGTGGCTGGCGGCGCGTCACTTCGGCTGGAATCTGAACGCCTATCCGGCCGGCCAGTGGTACTTCAACCCGTATTGCTGGCAGGTGCTGTTCGTGTTCGGCGCCTGGTGCGCGATGGGCGGCGCGCGGCGCTCGATGACGCTGATCAACGCGCCGATCACGCTCTATCTCTGTCTCGGCTATCTCTTGTTCGCGCTGGTCATGACCATGGCCGGCCGCTTCCCCACATTCGGCGGCATGTTCCCGGAGTGGCTGTTCTCGGCCTTCAACCCGAACGACAAGACCAACCTTGCGCCCTACCGCTTCATCCACTTCGTCGTGATCGTGATCCTGGTGATCCGCTTCGTGCCGAAGGAATGGCCGGGGCTGGAATGGAAGGTGTTCGATCCCCTGATCGTCTGCGGCCAGCAGTCGCTCGCCGTGTTCTGCGTCGGCGTGTTCCTGTCCTTCGTCGGCCATTTCGAGCTGTCGATGAGCTCGGGCTCGCTGCTCGCACAGATCTTCGTCAGCGTTGCCGGCATCGCGATCATGACGACGGTGGCCTATTACATCTCGTGGTCGAAGAAGCAGGACAAGCCGCTGAAGCCACCGCCGCCCAAGCCGGCGGCAGCCCCGGCGAAAGCGGCCTGATCCGGGAACGCCTGGCGGTTGAAGCGCGACCTTCAACCGCCATGGCCGAGATCGACGGCTTCAGCAATGGCCCAAGGCGCGATGATGGTTCATTCCGAGCGCGTCGCGCGTCAGGCGGCTTCTTCGCCGTCGAACTCGGTGAATTTCTTGTAGATCCAGTCGCGGCCGTCATGGCGGCGCCAGACCTTGCCGACCACGAGCTGCCCGTTGATCGAGCGACGGGGCACGATCACGGTCCAGAGGTGCCAGATCTCGCTCCAGCTCGATTGCGGACCGGCGGTTTTGAAGTTGCGATCGAAAGACATGACGCAGAACTCACAGGATATGCGCGCTGCGACGAACCGTGACCATGTGTGAGCACGACTTGCAGGCAGCCCGTCGCGAGCCGGAATCGATCTGATAACGATCGCCGAAGCGGCCGCAACAAGCGCTCATCCTTAACCTAACCAGTCAACCTTACTTCGCGCGGCCTAGGGCCGAGATCGGTTGAAAGCCGGCGCCGATTTATCTACAATACGCGCGCGATTTGAGAATGACCGCGCCATCTTGGGCGCGTGGCGATTTGATTGAGCTGACGTCCAATTTTGTGAATTGAAATTTCGAGAATCTCGTCAGGGCGACCACAATGAATTTGCAGTGTGAACGTCTGCGCCTGGCGCTGCGATCGACGCCTCCTGCGCCAATCGCAAGGATGCCGGCGCATGAGCTGCCGAAAGCCGCCAACGACAACCACGGGATTTGGCCCCTGCTGCCGTTTCCGCTCGGCTGGTACGCCTCGAGCTGAGGGGTCGGATCCGAAAGGCGACACCTGAAAAGCGCAACGCCGCGCAAGCGGAATATCATCGCTTGGCGGCGTCCGTTTAGACATTGGGCGCTGAAATCCCCAACACACTTATGTCTATGGCGACAGCCAAAGGTTCGATCCGGCGTCGGCAATTCTGACCCGGTCCGCGAGGGCGCAGTGGCCTGAAACATCGCGAAGAAATCGCGGGGACGCCGTAAGCCCTGCCTGTCAGATCACGTCGGAGGTCGCAGGGAAAAGCCTAGGAGATTCACCCCCAGAACTGGTCGGGGCAGCTGGATTCGAACCAACGACCTGCAGTACCCAAAACTGCCGCGCTACCAGGCTGCGCTATACCCCGAATGTCCGGCGAGCCCCGTCGATACACGCTTCCCAAGGCGCCAGCAAGGCTTCCAAGGCGCCGTCAAGCCCCGAGGCGCCCCGCCGCCTGCCCGCCTATTTGCTGCCGAACAGCGGATGGCCGACGCGGTCGCCGGGGCGGATGCCGTATTTCTGCGCCGTTCCCGCCACCACCTCCAGCACGGCCCTGGCGGGCCCCCGGGACGAGATGATCTTGGTCGACATCGGTTCGGTATTCTCGGCGATGCGCAGGATGCGGCCGTCGGCGCGGATGAAGATCATGTCGAGCGAGACATAGGTGTTCTTCATCCACATCGACACCTCCTGCTCGGGATTGAAGTCGAACAGCATGCCTTTGCCGTCCGCCAGCTCCTTGCGGTACATCAGGCCGGTCTGCTTGTCCTCCTCGGTCGTGGCTACTTCCACCGAGAACACCTGCACGCCGTTCTTGGTGACGATCTCGAGCGGCTGGAAGCTGGCGGCGCCGGCGGGCGCGCCGGCAACGACACAGCCGGCGATAACGAGGACGGCGGCGAGCCAGCCCTTCAGAGCGGACCAGACAGCCTTACGATCAGGATTCATGGGGGCACTCGAGGCGTGGGACTGGAGCAGTCCTTACGCGGCGGCCGCCGGAAAAGCCAGAGGCGCACCGGTCTGCCGACGCGGCCCTGCTCACGATTGCGGGAAGGGGAAGCTTGGGCGATTTGAAGCTTGCAGGGACTTGGAGGCTAGAGCGCGAGTCTTCTCGCGCTTAGTGCGACTGCAATCCCGGCGATCCGGTCTCGGGATGGATCTCGGCCGCCATCATGCCCTTCGAGCCGGGCCCGAAGCGGACCAGGACATACTGGCCGGGCCTGAGCTCGGTCATGCCGAAGCGTCGCAAGGTCTCCATGTGCACGAAGATATCGGGCGTGCCCTCGCCGCAGGTCAGGAAGCCGAAGCCACGCAGCCGATTGAACCATTTGACCTGGGCCCGTTCCAGCCCGCTGGTCGCGGTGACGGTGACATGGGTACGCGGCGGCAGCATCTGCGCCGGATGGATCGCGGTCGACTCGTCCATCGAGACCACGCGGAACGCCTGGTAACCCTTGGCGCGCTGGATGCACTCGACGACGATGCGGGCGCCCTCATAGGCGGTCTGGAAGCCGTCGCGCCTGAGCACGGTGACGTGCAGCAGCACGTCCGGCCAACCATTGTCGGGAACGATGAAGCCATAGCCCTTGGAGGCGTCGAACCATTTGATGACGCCGTGGACTTCGACGAGATTGGCGCTGGTCTCGCCGAGCCCGCTGAACGGACTGAGCCCGCTCTCGCGACCGGCGCTGCCGTGCTCGCCCGGCGTAATCCGCCCGGGCGATGCCCCCTGCCCGGGAACCCCGAGCTTCTTGGACTCAAATCCGTCCGACGACCCCATAACCCCGGACCCCACACTGTCATGCGACCCGCCTCAGCAGCGGCATCGAATCACGCGTCTTTCGAGAACCTTCTCAACTGGACGCGACGCGAATCTTTCGACTCAAAAGATAACACTCCCGGTTGCGAGGCATAGACAAAAAAGAGATTCGCCGGAACCTATGAACAGCTTGCACAGCCGCGAATCAAATTGATGCCTCAATTGGCGACAAAGGGCCCGAGTGCTTCGCCGATGTCGTGATGGATGACGAGATCGGCAATGTCGTCCTGTTCGGTCGCCTCGCGATTGATGATCACCAGGCGTGCTCCGGCGTTCTTTGCCATCATCGGAAAGCCCGCCGCGGGCCAGACCACGAGCGAGGAACCGATCGCGATGAAGAGGTCGCAGGCCTGCGACAATGCGGTCGCGCGCTGCATTTCATCATCGGGCATCATCTGGCCGAATGAGATCGTGGCGGTTTTCACCGGCTCGTCGCACGCGGTGCAATTAGGCGCGAGGCCGTCGTCGTCGCAGCGACGCCTCACCCAATCGAGCGGATAGGCCTGCCCGCATCCAATGCAGCGCGCATAAGTAGTATTGCCGTGAAGTTCAACTACGTCCTCGCCGGCGAAGCCGGAGGCCTGGTGCAGATTGTCGATGTTCTGGGTGATGACGGCGGGAACCTTGCCGGCACGGTAGAGCGAGGCCAGCGCCCGATGGCCGCGGCCGGGTTTCGCCGCCGCGAAGACCTCCTCCATCGCAAAACGGCGGCGCCAGGATTCGTCCCGCGCTGACTGGCTCGCGACGAATTCGTCGAACGGGATCGGACGGTTGCGTGTCCAAATTCCGCCCGGCGAGCGGAAGTCGGGAATGCCGCATTCGGTCGAGATGCCGGCGCCGGTGAACGGCACGATGACCCTCGCCTCGGCAATCATGTCGCCGAGCCGTTCAACGCCGCTTTGAAGATCCGATGCAATCAATCGCGGCCTCCCGATTCGTCCTGCCTGACAGCATCATGCGCAAGCGGCAAGACTGTTGACGCTCTTATCAAGTGCCAACGCGAAGCGCTCGGCAATTTTTTCCGACCCTCGCATATCACAATCCTGCAATGCCTCCTCCCCATTGACGCCCCATTCAGGAGCCCCAATGGATGTGTCAATGCGACTCAAGATGATGCGGCGGCAGTGCTTGAGTTAAGTAAACCCGAGGGGATGGTCATGACCGAAGACGAAGAACGCAAAGCTCGTGAGCGCGATGAAATCGCAGCCCGTGTCGCCGCCTTCCGTGCCACGCAGGAAAAATTCAAGCGCGAGCGCGAAGAATATTTCGTGTCGACCCTGGAGAATGCCCGCAAGGTCGAACGGCCCTCGCTTTGGCCGTAGTTCACGTCCCGATCAATGCACGTGAAAAAAGCCCGGAGCATCGCTCCGGGCTTTTCGCTTGAGAGTGGCTACCAATGGCGCCAGTGGTGATGGCGCCGGTAGTACGGTCCGCCGCCGTAATAGGCGTAGGAGCCCGGCCCGTAATAATAGTCGGGGCCGTCATAATAGCCGTAGCGCGGGCCGTAATAGCCGTAGGGATGGGACGCTGCGACCGCACCCGCGGTGATCGCGCCGGCGGCGAGGCCGAATGCGAGGCCCGGGCCGATGCCGCGCCCGCGCGCCTCGGCAGGCGCAGGGGCCGCAATCGCGGTCACGCCAACGGCTGCGACGGTGGCCAGAACTGCCAGTGTTTTCTTCATGCTCTCCTCCTTCGCGTCTCGCGGAGATAACGACGAGCGCCAGCGATGGTTGCGCGCAGGGCGCGGAACCGGGCGGGGCAAAAAAAGCCGATGCGGGCGGAACGAAATCGCCGGCCGGGGATTGCCTCCTCAAGTGCGGGAGCCTCCGCCATCCGGGTAGAGGCAACAGCACGAAGCCCCGTCAGCATCTCCGCGATGCTGGCGGGGTTTTCAGTTTCACGGGAGCAGATGGCAGCAGACGAGGATTGCTGCCAGCGGGGCGAACGATCGAGGAGGAGAGTTTGCCGTTATCTGCTTTGCTGGCCCGTATCCGCAGGCTGGTTCCCCGATCCGAAGATCAGCACTACGACGAGATCGTTCGCAGCTTCGGTGTCGGCGCGCTGCACCCGCCGCCGACGCCGATGAGCGACGGCGAGCTGGCGCGGGCGATCGCGGAGTTCCTGAAAGAGCAGCCGTCGAGCGAATCCGTCGCGACCCTCGGCCGCCGGCTCGACCCCTCTTCTCCGCTCTGAGTTCCTTCGAGTTCCTTCCCGGGAGCAGGGAACCAGGAATGCGCGCGGACGTTGAATCCCTCTTCGGAGAGCGGAAGAGGCCCGACATGCCCGCGTGGCTCGAAGTTTTGCTCAATCTGTCCGGCTATGCCGGTTTCGTGGCGCTCGCCTCGCGCGGCACCGCAGGTGCCGGCCGACGATCGCATCCACAGCGACGATCGCTAGCGCCGCCTTTAATTGGCGTGCGCCGCCTGGCCCGCCGTGCGCACCAACCGGTCGGCCTTGACCGCGACGCGCGTGTCCTCGAGCTGCGGCCGCAGCGAGAAGCTGATCACCACGAAAGCGAGACAGAACAGCGCGCCGACGATGGCGACGCGCCGGTAGGTCTGTCGGTCGCCTTGGTAAAAGGACGGCTCTGAAAAAGGTGTCATGATAAAAATGCTTCTTGGCAAAGGTCGTTTCTTGCTTGTCCTTGCCAGACACCTACCGCAACGAGCGCCAATCGCAACGCGATTAGGCTTTTAACCTAACCGAATAGGGTTATCGGCTTCCGCGCAAATGATCGTTAGGAGTTTGCGGAGTGCCTGGGATTTCCAGCGAGCCGCTTGCCATATCGCAGGAAGCCGAAGCGACCGCAGCCTGGCGACCGGCTTTGTTCCAGCTTCGACACCATTTCGTTCTCGAAGAATGACTCGGAATCGAAGAAATCGGCGCGGAGCAACTCTTAACAAAACGTGCGCGCAGGCACGATGATCGGCTCACGGCGCATCAGGAGACGAGGCCTCGGGAGATTTCGATCCCGGCGGCGGCACTTGCGGCACTGACGGTTTGCCTTTGCGCAAGCGCGGGTGCCGATCGTACCAGAACACTTTCGCGATCTCGGCGAGAAACCAGCACGCATTCATCTCGCTCTCCCTCGCCTCACTCCTTACGGAGAAGGCGCGGACGCGACTGTGCGAAGCATCACGCTGTCTCGTTTTGATGCGTGTGGCCGCATCGCGTGCGTCAGGCGCGACATGTTCTGCATCCGACTCCATTTCGTTCTCAAAGAACGAATCGGAGTCGGAAAAATCAGTGCGAAGCGATTCCTAACGATCGATGAAAGCGCGCGACGCAACCTCTTCAGCGATGTAGCTCGGCACAATCTTCGGCGGCAGGAATTTCGACACGACCGCAAACACGATGACGATCTCGCGGCAAGGTTCGCATCGAAAGCTGTTGGCGGAAGTCGCCATCATCGGCTTGGCGCATCGCGGGCAAGTCATGCAGGCCGAACGCTGACGGCACATGTTCGTTCCTGAATCATCAGCGGCGAATGCTCGCAGCAGCGACCACACCCCGCCAAGACGGACTTCAAGTTGGTCGCCTCGTCGCCCCTACGAAGCCGCCCGACCAAGCGCGAGCCGTCAGACCAGACGGCGCCTGCCGTATCCCTGGCGTTGTCGGCGTCCGCCGGAGCAGATCAAGCCGGCCGCTTCACTTTTTCCTTTTCCGAGAAGCATTCCAGGATCTGGATCCGGAGCTCTTCCGCGGCCGGGCCCTCGAGCTTCCTGAGCTCGTTCCAGAGCCTGATCACTTCGCGCTGTTTTTCGACGGTCATGAGTCACCTCCCAAGCGGACCTTAAGGCGGCTCACTAGAACAAAATGAGAACAAAAAGTCCAGCCGGTCGCGTGCGATTTCCCGCCCTATCGCGTTGAACCTTTTCAACGCCGCCTGGACCCATTGAAGCTGGGGATTTCAGCGCCCAGTCATATGGCAGCGCTGCGGTGAACGAACATATTCCGTCATCGCGGCGCTGTTGCTTTTTGGACTTTCAACTTTAAGTTAGAAATACGGCTGGCGGCCAGGCGCTGAAATCCCAACGCCGTCAGCCAGAAGAGCCCCGTGCGAAAGCGCGGGGTTTTTCTTTGAAGGCAACGGCTGCCTGCCAGGTGCAGCGGGTCGTAGCCACGGGAACGAATCTTCCAACCTTCGCATTGACCGGCCGAATGAGGCGGTGTCCCGCGTTACCACGTCCGACTCCGGAGCCGGTGCTCTTCATCATCGAGGCGCCGATGATCTGCGAGTTCTGTGAGACCGAGATCCCGATCGGCCTTTCGCGGTCTGCCCGGCTTGCGGGAAACCGCAGAGCGCGCCGGGACAAACCGACCGGCGCGCTTTGTGGTTCGTCCTGATCGTCGTGGTGATGTTCGGCATCGCCGTCGCCGAGCATCACCTTGTCTTCAGCCATTGATCGTTGCGGCATCGCTCCGCCGCAACGACATCGCCGGCACCTTAGACGGCGTCCTTGGCAACCTTCAGCGGCGAGGCCTTGACCGACTTGCTCGCCGGCTTGGCCGCGAACTGCATCGGCTCCTTGGTGAAGGGATTGACGCCCATGCGGGCTTCGGTCGCCGGCTTGTTCACGACCGACATCTTCACGAAACCGGGAATGACGAACTCACCGGACTCGTTGAGCTCCTTGTAACCGACCGTCGCCATGTACTCGATCACCGACTTCACGTCGTTCTTCGAAAGCTGCGTGCCCTCGGCAATTGCATCAATCAATTGAGTCTTCGTCATCTTCGCCATGTCTGAATTCCTTTTGTGCGCGCGAGCAACTCTGCTGGGGACGCGGCCTGAAGCGCGGGGGCGCGCTGATTTCATGCCAGAGGTCATGAAGTGACGGGGCTTAGAACCCATCGAGGCCGAAAACGCAAGCAGGGCTTCTGCGGGGTTCCCTACTTCCTGTGAAGATGCCGCAGGACCTTCCGATTTCCGTTTGAACCATTTTACGGCTGGCGCGTCATATCATTGAAGTCCCTAAGCTTCACCCCACAGAGAGCCCCGCTTCCCCCAGGCGGGGTTTTCGCTTTTGGGGGCATGGTAGAACGGCCCGGCTGCCTATAATGGTCTGAAGGTTGCTCGTGGGGTGCTCATGAAGGTCGCTATCGTCATCGCAGGTTTGATCGTTGTCGCCGTCGCTGCCCTCGTCGCGATCCAGCCGAGCTTCCTGAAGCCTGCGTCCCTCGCCCTCGTGAAGAAGTCCGACATCTTCGGCTTCTCGCCCGGGATGACATTCGACGAGACCAGCAAGCTCGTCAGTCAACGCCGCTATCTCTGCCGCCGGAGCCGCGACTCCTACACCTTCGAATGCGACATCAACGGCGCCAAGGTCACGGTCGACAGCGAGGAGGTCGACGCCAGGCACCCGATCTGGCGCGTCAAGGCGGAGTTGAACAATCCGGGGGCGCAGGACGCTGCCGTCAAATCGATCTCCGATCAGTTCAACGCGCAACCCATCAAGGAGCGAGAGGGATGGACATGGATCGTCGGCCGCGGGCTCAAGCTGAGTTATGACGGCCTCGCCTTGAACCTCGTGGACGAGGCCGCGGAGGCCCGGCTTCGCAAGGAGGAAGCAAAGCGCTAGAGCGTGAAGTCACCTCGTCGTGAAACTTGTGGCTCGGCACGCCTTGTTGACACTTCAGTAACCCAACGCCGCCAAGCTCCATTCAGTCTCGTTGCGTTTGGAGTATCCCCACAGTGCTGGATTTTGACGAGCTGCGTGAACTCGCGGCTGATGTTCGTGTTTTCGTCGACGTCGCCGAGGACAAGGCCGAAGCACTCAGGGCCGTCATCGCGGCCTATGACGTGGTGCTGGCGATCTTCCCCACTGACGAGGGCATGGGCCTTCACGTTATCAAGGGCAGCCAGATCCTGGACAAGATTGCAAAATCGCGCAGCCATGCGATCTACAGCCACACGGCGATCGCGGTCCCCGACCTGCAACACGCACAAGCGCTCAAGCTGCTGACGGCCCCGGTCGAACAACGGATTGCGGCCTAGTTGCAGGCGGCGACGACGTCGGCGGCCCCAGGCAGCTCGCCCCCGCGCAAGAACGCACGCCCGCCGACATATCGCGGGCGGCGACTTCCGGCGTCGGAGAATTCTTTCCTCCTGAACGTCAAACCGAGGAACATGGCTTCCGCGTTCCCGTTGGCCCATGCAACCAACGAGGAGCTTGCGATGAAGAAGTTCATGATCGCGACCGCCGCACTCGGTCTCATGTGCGGCTCCGCCTTTGCCCAGACCGGCCCCGCCCCGCAGTCCGACAACATGCAGAAGCCCGGCATGAAAAACCCGAACAAGGGCTCGATGACCAAGGGCACGACCGGGATGAGCAAGGACGGCATGAGCAAGGGCGGAATGGTGAAGCCCGACGCCTCCGGCCAGGGCGGCTCCGGCCCGGGTAGCGACCAGGGCGGCACGAAGACCCGCAGCAACGTGAAGTAAGCCGGCGTTCGGCACGGCTGACTGCGTCGCTCCCCACGGAACGGCGCGGCCATCTCGTACCGATTGCTTCAGCGGCCGTTGCGGTCGAGTCCTGTCGAGGCAGGGCAATCGCATCCGAAGATCAACGTGGCGAGAAGCTCGCCTGCGGTGATCTCTCACGATTGCCCTCGTCAGTGCCCGAGCAACAAGACCGCAGTGCCGATCACAATACAGCCAAAGCCGAAGATCGCCGTCACGATCTCGACGACGTTTTCCAGACCGAAGAATCTGACGACGGCGCTCCATGCGGCAGACAGGAGGATATCCACGATCGCGCTGAGCACGGCTTGGAGCATATGGATGGGTCGCGCCGGCGGAGTTGGGGTTCAACCGCAACCGTCGCAGAGCAGTCCAGAGGGACCTTGGCCGCGATAGGGCTGCTCAGGTCATTTGCCATCGCTAGCCCGCCTACTCCGCGGCTCCAGTCCATGCTCGGCTGGCTCGGTTCACCAACCTTTCCCCTTCGCACACATTTGCCCCGCCCCCTGCCCCTCCTCCCACTTTCCTGCTATCTCCTACTCCCGCCGCCCCGGCCCAAAGCAAAACCCTCCGAACGTTAGGGAGCAACAACCATGCGATACCTCCACACCATGCTGCGCGTGCGCAATCTCGATGTCGCGCTGAAATTCTATGTTGATGCTTTCGGGTTGAAGGAGGTGCGGCGGATCGAGAACGACAAGGGGCGGTTCACGCTGGTGTTCCTGTGCTCGGCGGACGATCTCGAGGCGCTGAAGACGCAGCCGCAGACGCGCGGTGCGCCGCTGGTCGAGCTCACCTGGAATTGGGACGAGGAGAAGTACGGCGAGGATCGCTTCTTCGGCCATCTCGCCTATGAGGTCGACGACATCTACGCCACCTGCGCGCAGTTGATGAAGGCCGGCGTCACCATCAACCGTCCGCCGCGCGACGGCAACATGGCCTTCGTCCGCTCGCCGGACCTGCACTCGATCGAGCTGCTGCAGAAGGGCGAGCCGAAGCCGCCGCAGGAGCCCTGGGCATCGATGCCCAATACCGGCCATTGGTAAGGCCCCGGCAGGAACAAGCTTTCGCGCCCGACGTTCTCTCTTCAACGAAGCCGATTGGAGGAGGATGTGATGGCGAGAGGGCTGTTGCTGTGGATGCTTGGCGTGCCGATCCCGGTGATCATTCTGTTGTGGCTGTTCTTCGGCCGCTGACGACGGGTTCAAGTTTGCGAGTTGTTTTGCAACGAAAGCTTCGCCTCGGGCGGAGCTTTTTGCATGAGAGGCGCGCCGCAATCGCGCATCGCTCCGAACGGCGAATTCCGCTATCACCCGCGGCAAGCGACAACGCCGCGGGAGACGCCTCATGCCTGACACCAAGCTGACGATCTGGGGCCGTGCCAATTCGGTCAACGTGCAGAAGGTGCTGTGGTGCCTCACCGAGCTCGCTTTACCCTATGAGCGTATCGACGCCGGCATGAGTTACGGCCGGACCCGCGAGGCCGATTATCTCGCGATGAACCCCAATGCACGGATCCCGACGCTGGTCGAGGGCGACTTCGTGCTGTGGGAGTCCAACTCGATCATGCGCTATCTCTGCCTCGCGCATGGAAGCGGCACGCCGATCTATCCGGAGGCGCCGAAGAGCCGCGCATCGGTCGATCGCTGGCTCGACTGGACATTGTCGACGTTGCAGCCGGTCGACCGCCCGGTGTTCTGGGGCATCGTGCGCACGGCCCCCGCCGAGCGCGACATGATCCAGGTGCAGCGCGATGCCGATGCCGCCGCCGAGGTCTGGGCGATCGCCGACCGCCTGCTCTCCTCGCGCCGCTTCATTGAGGGCGATGCGTTCACGCTCGCGGACATCGCGCTCGGCTCCTATGCACGGCGCTGGCTCGGCGTCGAGGGCATCACCCGGCCGGCGCAGCCGCATCTGACGCGCTGGCTCGCCGAGCTCGGCAAACGGCCCGGTTTTGCACAGCATGTCGCACCACCGATGTCGTGAACCGGCAGCGCTGCGCAAGCTGCGGCGAGAGCGCGATGAATCCGCGTTTTGGCGCAATTCTGCGGCGTCAGCTCAGCACTTGACGCTACTGTGCATGGGGTTGTTTTCGCGTTTTTTAGTTTTGGCTTTACCGCCAGCCGCGCTCAACCATCAGCACGCAAACGATCAGCACCAGGGTCACCGCCGCGGTCGCCAGCCGCGCCGTCCAGCTCAAGCCGCGGCCGACCCACCAGAGCAGCGCGCAGTACATCAGCAGGGGAACGATGAGGTCGAGGCGCAGCAGGTCCACCGGCATGGGCCTCTAGCGCCTCACGGTGGTGTCGATGCTGATCGAGCCACCGATCTTCACGCAGGTCCCGGTGCCCTCGACCATGACGAAGCGCGGGCCGAAAGTGGCGCAGGAGCCCGCCCGTGCCTTCCCGGCCGCGCCTTTCAGCGACAGGGCCTTGCCGGCCTGCGGCCGCTCCGCTGGCGGCAGACGCAAGGCCTCTGCCGCGGCGGCGGATGTGGCGAGCAAGGAGATCAGGATGAGGAGCGGCGTGCGCATGGCGGCGTTCTAGCCCGGAGCGGTGCCGGGCGCCATCGGGGCGGCCGCGGCCGCGATCAGATGAACTTGATGCCGGCTGATTTGCCGCGGCGCCAGACCACCTGGCAGCTCCGCCCGGTGCGCGCGTCGCGTGCGAAGGCGAGCCGGATCACGCCCGGGAGCTGACTCGCATCCTCGTCCAGCGTGATCTTGGCGCCCGAATCCGAGATGTCCTGGACCAGGCAATGCCGTGCGGCGAAGCCACCGTCGAGCGTGATCCAGGCATGCTGCGACAGCAGCTTGCGGGCTGCGCGCTTTTTCGGCGGTGGCATTGGCGAAAGATCTCCTATTCCAGCGCTACTCAGGGAACCCTAAGAAACCGTTGAAATCGCCTCCGGATCACCCCGGGGGCCGGCGCTGTCCACCGGGGCCAAAAGACCGGCCCCGGACGGCTTGCCGGGAGCCGGAAAGGCCACTATACGTTCGCCCGCTGCAAGCCGCCGGGCCCGACTCGGCCGGCCAGCGGCCGTGCCGGGAACAACGGCAGGGCCCTGCGTTTGCTCCCTTCGTCTATCGGTTAGGACGCCACCCTTTCACGGTGGAGAGAGCGGTTCGATTCCGCTAGGGAGCGCCAGTGCACGCGACGGCGATAGATGGCGCCGCAATGGGCCGCCAATGACAGCCCGGCTGCAATTTCCCCCGCTCCCGCATGAACCTCCCCGCTGCTCGCCACCGACCAACGTCAGTTGGAACCGGTCCAGGCCCATGGCGCAGTGTAACCCCGAGATAGAACGTTCGTCCGCCGCGTCCGCAATGACGCCGCGCCTTCCGCCGTGGCTAAGCCATCCTCGCCAGCATCCATCGGACCGGCGCGCCAAAATGCTGGAGCACATGGCGCGCGACAGATCGCTGCCGCAGCGTCACGCAGATTCTGCGCCGGCGGCGCTCGTGCCATCAAGCAGCAGCGCCAAGAACGCAATCAGCGATATTCTCGGCGACGTCATCGGCCACGTAATCCTGTTCGGTATCCTCGCCCTGCTCTTCCAGTCGCGCATTCCGCTCTATCTCGGCGCGTTCGTCGTCCTGACCGACGGCGAGCGCATCGAAAGCGCGCTGGCAACATTCGGTATTCGCCTCGAACCCGAAACGATCGGCCCCGACATCGTCAAGCGCTCGGCATTCTGGTTCGGCTGGTTCGCGTTGCTCGCCGCCTTGAAAGGCTCCGTCCCCGCCTGGCTCGCGCCATGGATGCCGCCGGCCGAGTCTTGGTCTTTCATCGCCGGCATCGCCCTCCTGCTCGCCATTGTCGAAGCCTTCACGGCGCTGGCGATGCGGCGCGCGTTGCCGCCGTTAGGATTGGAGATCAGCCCGAACGGACTGGTCTGGACGACGATCCAGTTCGCCATGGCCATGGGCTCGCTGGCTTTGCTGGTGCTGTTCGGATCAATCTAGGCGCCGCGGCGCGTCGTTGCTTCACTGTGCCATCAATGACGTTGTTGTGAGACGGCCTGCAGCATAACGGGTCCTTATGCCGCGCTTTCAGCCGGGCGAGCGAGGCGCGCATTTACCGGAAATTTACCCCTGCTCCTGCGCGCCAGTATCATTTGCTTAGAATTTGACCGCTACCGTGGAATTACGGAAGCAATCCCGAACATCATTGGCACCTCATGTCCGTCGCAGAGTTCCTCAGGCAGCGTGCAGTGGACGTCACGGTCAGCGGCAGCTACTCGCTGCCCCGCTGGTATGATTGCGAGGGCAAGCTGCGCAGCTTCGCCTGCCGCACCAAGCGCGTCTCGCCCTTCCGCATGATCGTGGACGTGCCCGTCGTCGGCAAGGTCGGCGAGCGCCTCACCTCCTACTTCCAGGATTTCGGCGAATTCCAGTGCACGATCAGCGCGACGCTTAAATCGGGCTTCCTGATGGAGCTCGACATGACGCGGGCGCGGCGCGCCTGGATGTCGGAAAAGCTGACCTGGCTCGAGAAGAAGCAGAAGGATGCCAGCGTCCAGGAGCTGCGGAACGACGCGCGTTTCGTACCGCAGGTCTCGCACACGTTCCTGACGCTCGCCAACGGCAGCAGCCATCCGTGCTTCATCATCGACGTCTCCACGGCTGGCGTCGCGATCTCCTGCGAATACGATCCGCCGGTCGGAACCCCGCTAGCGGTCGGCGCCTGCGTCGGGCGCGTGATCCGCAAGTTCGAGCACGGTTTTGCGGTCAAATTCGCCGAAAAACAGGCACGCGATGATCTCGTCCGCCTGATCGTCCGCACGCCCTTGCTGCAGTCGGCCTGAAGCCGGCCCGATCAATCTTAACTCTTTTTTAACTAAATACTGGAGATGGCGACCCCTGCGCGGTAGGGTGTGACCCGGTACGTCCGCAATCACTGCGGGCCTTGAGTATTGGAAGCCCCGGAATGTCCATCGCCGACGCCGAGTTCGCCCCGGCAGAGATCGCGCTGAAGCCGCAGCTTCCACCCGGCGTCGTCACCGAAGGGCCGCTGGTCCAGGCCAAGCTGCGCGAGAGTTATCTCCTGCTCGGCATCCTCTATGTCGGCGCGGTCGCCGGCATCATCTGGGCCGTGACGCAAGGCGTCGGCAAGGTCGAGCTGTTCACGTTCGCTTGGATGTTCGCGCTGACGACGTTCGGCATCGGTGCCGGCATGCACCGCCTGTTCGTCCATCGCAGCTTCCGTACCGGCCCGATCATGCGTGTCTTCTTCTGCGCCATCGCCCAGATGGCTGTGCAGGGCTCGATCGCCAAGTGGGTCGCCAACCACCGCCGCCACCATCTCTACGCCGATGACGTCGGCGACCCTCACAGCCCGCAATTCGACGGCTTCGGCAATCGCTATGTCAGCGCGTTCAAGGGCTTCCTGCACGCCCAGGGCAGCTGGGTGTTCGACCAGGCGACCACCGACAACGAATACTATGCCAAGGACATCCTGGCCGATCCGATCGCGATGTTCTTCGTGCGCACGCGCTGGGTCTGGTACGGGATGTCGGCAGTCTTCATCCCCGGCGTGATCGGCTACACATTCGGCGGCGTGCACGCCATGATCGGCTGCGTGCTGTTCTCCGGCCTGCTCCGCGCCTATCTGCTGATCCTCACCAGCCAGCTCACCGGGTCGGTCTGCCACGCCTACGGCTATCGCCGCTTCGACGTCGAAGACGCCTCGACCAACGAGTTCGTGACCACGATCCTCACCTTCGGCGAGGGTCTGCACAACAACCATCACCGCTTCCCGCGGGACGCCTACATCTCGCACGCCTGGTGGGAGATCGATCTCAACGGCCTGATCATCCTGGGCCTGGAAAAGATCGGCCTCGTCCACGACGTCTTCCACGCCTCGCACCGTCAATTGGAGCGGGCGGCCGAAGCAGAGGCGGCCTCGACGGCGCGCTGAATCGGCAGGCAGCGGCCTCCGACAGGCCGTCTTGCCTCCGCATCGCCGCCCTATCGCGGCCCCATTGCGGGATCAGCTTTTGAACGTCCGTGCCTCCAGGCCGGGCGTTATTTGCAGACTTGCGATCGGGGGACCGAATGGCAGTCGACAAAGTTACGGTGGACAAGATCACCTGGGACAGGGTCGGCCGGGTCACCGAGCCCGGACGCTACATGTACACGTTCGGCTGGCTCACCATCACCGCCGGCGATCTGGAGATCTGGAAGATCTACCCGCAGGCCGCGTTCACGCTGCTGGCGCAACCGGGCGAGGCTGACACATCCGTCGGCGAGGAATTCCATCTCGGCGCCTTCGACGTGGCTCCCGGGGCGCCGCTGCCGTTCACCACGCACTGAGGGCGGAAAGCGCCGGCCGTTGCGGAACGCATGGCATGGGCGTTGCTTTATCATCGCCATGCTACATGTCCCCGCGGTCGACCAGGCTTTCCTGTTGTTGCTCATCGTCGTCTGTCTCGGCGCGTGCCTCGTCCGCGCCTTCTGGGAGCTCGAGCAGTCGCGGGCGCGCCGGATCGCCTCGCCGCCCCGCGAGGGCCCAACGAAGCGCAGCTAGCTGGCCTGCCCCGGCGCACGGCTACGCCGTGAATCGAAGAAACTCACGCATTTCCTTGATACGGCTTGCCAATCGCGCCTCAGCTCGGCGGCACGGGCGTTATCATGGATGACGAGCACGTTCTGTCATGCAATTGATTACGCTTGCATTCTACGGCGCGGCGGGCGACGGCAGATGAACGAAGGCTGTCGCACTCGTTAAGCGAGCCGACAGCAAGCGCATGACACATGGTCGCATCGGTGAATGTAGATAAGCGGATCAAGGGAACCTATTTTCGGCGCCGATGTACCTGATTGAAGCATTGCCCACCGTCATCGGAACGGCCGCCATCGCCCCGGCGCTGCTGATGCTGTGGCTTGTCATCGCCGCCGAGGAGCGTCCGGGACCGCCGGCCCAGGTCTGGACCGCGTTCCTGTTAGGCGCGGCCAGCATCTCGCTGCTGGGCCTCGCCCGCGCCCCCTTCGCCAAGATGGTCGCCGCGCCCGACGACCCCTGGGCGGCGCTGGCGATGCATTCGATCTTCGGCGTCGCGCTGCCTGAGGAAGCCGTCAAGGTGATCGCCATCGTGGCGATCTCCTCGACCAAGCGGCGGACCTTTGCCAATCCGATGGACACCGTGGTCTATGGCGCCGCGGTCGGCCTCGGCTTCGCCGCTTACGAGAACTTGGCCTATCTGGTCCAGCACGCCGAGATGTGGCGCTCGCTGGCCGCCTTGCGCAGCGTGCTGACCGTGCCGTTCCACGGCGCGCTCGGCATCATCGCGGGCGCCTACCTGACGATCGCGCGCGCCGGCACGGCGCTGGGCGCAAACCGGCACCATCGCGACTGGGCCCGCCTCTCCAGCCGCCTCCTGATGCTGGCCGGCCCGCTCGCGCTGCATTCTGCCTTCGACTTTCCGCTGCTGACCCTGCAAAGAATGCCCGACCTCGATCCGACGCTGCGGATGTGGCTGGGCGCTTCCAGCCTCTTGATCGGCTTCAGCTCGATCGCCTTCGCGATCCGCCTGGTCCGGCGCGTCGCCCGCCACCACGCACCTCGGACCGATATCGCGCGGGAGCGGCTCAGCCAGCTCCGCCGGATGTGGGCGCTGCTGCTCGCCGGCGGCGGAGTCGGCTTTCTCGGGCTCGCCTTCGTGCTGACCTCGATCCATCACTGGCTCATCAACCCCGAGCGCAATCTGACGCTGGCCCTGATCCCGATCGGCTTCGTCTCGATCCTGCTCGGCCTGGCGCTTCTGATTGTCACAACGGCGATCTATGTTCTCGGCCGCAACCGCATCCGCACCAGCGCGGAAGGTTTTTCCTCGGCGCCCGGCGGCGGGTGAGCCGCGGGATGGCGAGCGCGCCGCGTGCATACTAGATTGAGCGCTGACCTTTCGATCTGGAGCCTGCCGATGACGTCGCCCGAGGATTTTTCACGGCTGCAATCCATGATGAGCCAGACGGTCAAGGCGCACTGGAAGGCCTTTCTGTTCGAGGGCATCCTGCTCGCAATTCTCGGCGTCGCGGCGCTGATCCTGCCGCCGCTGGCAAGTCTTGCGATCACGATCTTCCTCGGCTGGATGTTCTTGATCAGCGGCATTGGCGGGCTGATCGTGACCTATTGGGCGCGCAGCACGCCGGGCTTCTGGTGGTCGCTGATCTCGGCTGCGCTCGCCGTGCTCGCCGGCATGCTGCTGCTGGCCCGGCCGATGCAGGCCGTGCTGACGCTGACCATCGTGGTCGGCGCCTACTTCCTGGCCGAGGGCGTCGCCACCATCATGTACGCACTGGAGCACCGCCGCGAGCTCAGCGGCCGCTGGTCGTGGCTGCTGATCTCGGGCCTCGTCGACATCGCGATCTCCTTCATGGTGATCACGGGACTGCCGAGCTCGGCTGAATGGGCCATCGGCGTCCTCGTCGGTATCAACCTCCTGTTCGGCGGCGCCAGCCTGATCGGCCTGGCGCTGGCGGCACGCAACAGCAACACCTGACCTGCCTCGTCGCCTGCCGCGCCGATTGGGGGGTGACAATCCGCTGATGGCGCGCTATATGCCCCTCCATGATCACCGTCGCCACCAGCTATTTTTGGTACTTTAGCTACGACAGCTCGCTGGCGGCAGGAGGATCGCGCTCAATCTGAATATTGAAGCAAACGTCCGAACAAGCCGCCAGACCTGGCGGCTTTTTTATTGGCCGGCAGGTTCGAAACAAACAGGAGCCCGCCGTGCTGAGCACGACCGACGATCTTCGTATCCGCGAATTGAAAGAGCTGAGCACGCCGGAAGAGGTGATGCGGGAAGTCCCGCGCACGCTCACCGCGACGCGCGTCGTGATGGCGGCGCGCAACGCCATCCACGCCATTCTCGCCGGCCAGGACGACCGCCTGCTGGTCGTGGTCGGCCCCTGCTCGGTGCATGACCCTAAGGCCGCGCTGGAATATGCCGAGCGCCTCGCGAGCTTGCGCGAAGAGCTCGCCGACCAGCTCGAAATCGTGATGCGGGTCTATTTCGAGAAGCCGCGCACCACAGTCGGCTGGAAGGGCCTGATCAACGATCCCGATCTGGATGGCAGCTTCGACATCAACAAGGGCCTGCGGCTGGCGCGCAACGTGCTGTCGGCGGTGAACAATCTCGGCCTGCCCGCCGGCACGGAATTCCTCGACATGACGACGCCGCAATACATCGCCGACCTCGTGTCCTGGGCCGCGATCGGCGCGCGCACGACCGAGAGCCAGATCCATCGCGAGCTGGCCTCGGGCCTGTCCTGCCCGGTCGGCTTCAAGAACGGCACCGATGGCAATGTGCGGATCGCGGCGGACGCCGTGAAGTCGGCCTCGCATCCGCATCACTTCATGGCGGTGACGAAGCTCGGCCGCTCGGCGATCGCTTCGACCGCGGGCAACGAGGACTGCCACATCATCCTGCGTGGCGGCAGCAAGCCGAACTATGATGCGGCAAGCGTCGCGGCCGCCTGCAACGAGCTGACCAAATCCGGGGTCGCGCCGCTGGTGATGGTGGATGCCAGTCACGCCAATTCGAGCAAGAAGCCCGAGAACCAGCCGCTGGTGGCGGCCGACATCGCCGGCCAGATCTCAGGCGGCGAAGGCCGCATCATGGGCGTGATGATCGAGAGCAACCTCGTTGCCGGCCGCCAGGACGTCGTGCCGGGCAAGCCGCTCACCTACGGCCAGAGCATCACCGACGGCTGCATCGATTGGCCGACTACGGCGACCGCGCTCGAGCAGCTCGCCGACGCGGTGGAAATCCGCCGCAACGCCCGGCGCGCCGGACTGCAGGAGCGCTCGGCCTAGTTCAGAGCGCACGCGCGTTCGCTCTCCTCACTTCTCCCCCAACGGGGAGAGGTGAAAGGATCAGCAGCCGCGGCAGATGCTCTTGATCTTCCGATCGAGCTCCGCATCTTCCTTGTTCGCGGGGGTGTTCGGATTGCTCAAATTCTTCTCGCTCGGCACGTCAGCCGCGCGCGGCTGGCGGTGACCGACCGGTGCCGGCAACACCCCAGAGGTTCCGCCGCTGCCGCCGGATGTCGATCCCTTGGAACCGCCGGTCTGTGCTGCCGCCGTGCCGCCAAGCAAGACCACGAGCGATGCTGCCACCATGATCTTCTTCATTCTTGCTTCTCCGTTCTCGAACCGGCGCGCTCTCCAACACCGCTCACGTCTCGGGCGGATAGAGATGAACGTCGCCGCAATAGTCCACGATACGATAGCGCGTTTCGGCTTCCGCATCACCCGCATGGGGTGCGGTATTATGCGGCGCCAGGACGTAGCTCGGCCCCACCGGGGATTTGCCGGCGCCCCCGGGAATGTCGATGACATAGTCCGGCTGACATAGCCCTGACACCCGCCCGCGCAACTGCCGCATCAACTCCTGCCCCTCCGCCAGCGTCGTGCGCAGATGCGCCGTGCCCGGCGCGAGGTCGCCGTGATGCAGATAATAGGGCTTGATCCGGCATTCGACGAAAGCTCGCATCAAATCCGACAGAGCGGCAATGTTGTCATTGACCCCGCGCAACAGCACGGACTGGCTCACCAGGGGAATTCCGGAATCGACGAGCCGCGCGCACGCGGCGCGCACCGGTCCCGTCAGTTCGCGCGCATGATTGGCATGCAGCGCCACCCAGGTGGCCGCGCCCTCGACCTTGAGCGCCGCAACCAACTCGTCGCTGATGCGCGCGGGATCGGCCACGGGCACGCGGGTGTGAAGGCGGATGATCTTGACGTGATCGATTGCCGCGAGTTCGGCCATGATCTCGCCCATCCGGCGCGGCGACAGCATCAGGGGATCGCCACCGGTCAGGATCACTTCCCAGATCTCGTGATGCGAACGGATGTAATCGATCGCCGCGCGATAGGCGCCGTCCGACAGCGCGCTGTCCTTGCCGGGGCCCACCATCTCGCGGCGGAAGCAGAAGCGGCAATAGACCGCGCAGACGTGAACGAGCTTGAACAGCACTCGATCGGGATAGCGATGCACGATCCCTGCGACCGGCGAGTGCGGATGATCGCCGATCGGATCGGCGTCCTCGCCCGGCTGCATCTCAAGCTCCGCGGCGCTCGGAACGAATTGCCGTGCGATGGGATCGTCGGGGTCGGATGTATCGATCAGTTCGACCAGCGCCGGCGTGATCGCCACAGCATAGCGTGCGGCAACGCGTTCGAGCGCCGGCAGCGCTGCTGCAGGCGCCAGACCTTCGGCGACGAGCTCAGCCGGCTCGCGCAAAGTGCGTGCAAGGTTCGTTTTCGTCATGTCTCACTAGACGCTTGATTTGCAGGTGGCGTCCAAACTACTTGATCGATCCGCGATGCGCCGCTTGCCAGCATCACCAGCCGGTCGAGGCCGAGGGCGACGCCGCTGGCCTCCGGCATTGCCGCAACTGCGGCCAGAAAGTCCTCGTCGAGCGGATAGGCCTCGCCGTAGCGGCGCTGCTTCTCCGTCATCGATTCCGTGAAGCGTTTTCGCTGCTCCTCGGCATCGGTCAGTTCCCCAAAGCCGTTGGCGAGCTCGACGCCGCAGGCGTAGACCTCGAACCGCTCGGCAACCCTGGGATCGTCAGCCTTCACCCGTGCCAGCGCCGCCTCTGAAGATGGGTATTCGAACAAAATGGTCAAACGCCCCTGCCCCAGATGCGGCTCGATGTGCTCGACGAGCACCTTGCTGAAGATGTCGGACCAGGTGTCGTCCCCGGCCACACGGACCTTGCTACTCGCCGCCTCGGCCAGAGCGGCACGGTTACCCTCGCCGTCCCTGATTGTCGACAGCAGGTCGATGCCGGCGAACCGTTCGAAGGCGCCCGCTACGGTCAGCAGCTCGGGCTCGGCGAAGGGATCGGCGGTCCGCCCCCGGAACGAGAAGGTCCCGATGCCGGTCGCCTGCGCCGCACGGGCGATGACGACGACGCAATCGGCCATGATGGCGTCATAGGAGGCGCCTGCCCGATACCATTCCAGCATGGTGAATTCGGGCAGGTGCAGGTCGCCGCGCTCACGGTCCCGGAACACCCGGGCGAGCTCGAAAATCCGCGTCTCGCCCGCCGCCAGCAGCTTCTTGCAGGCGAATTCGGGCGAAGTCCGCAGATACCGGAGGGCTCGGCTGCCGTCCGGCCGCACGATCTCGGTCCGGGGGGCGTGCAGATGGGTCTCATTGCCCGGGGAGACCTGGAGAACGGAGGTTTCGACCTCCACGAACCCCTGCTCGGCGAAAAAGCCCCGTAGAGACCCGGTAATGGCCCCCCTGGCCTGGAGGAATGGCCGACGGTCGAGATGCCGCCCGGGCGACCAGAACGGTGAGACGGGCTTGTCCCCAGCCATTACCTGACCGCCCCACAGCCGAGCAAAATGCTGGCATCTAACGGCAAAATCAGTATGTTGCGGCCCGAAACGGGCGCCGAGGTCCGATTTGAGGCCCCAAGTCCCCCATCGAATTGATCACGTCCTGGCCGGTGCCGGGCCAAGCAAGCAGGAAATACAGCTTTGAGAGTCATCGCCAGTTCTATTCGCAAAGGCAACGTGATCGAGCAAGACGGCAAGCTCTATGTCGTCGTCAGCGCCGAAAACATCCACCCCGGCAAGGGCACCCCGGTCAGCCAGATCGAGATGCGCCGAATCTCGGACGGGGTAAAGATCTCCGAGCGCTACAAGACCACCGACCAGGTCGAAAAGGCCACCATCGAGGAGCGCAACTACACCTTCCTGTATGAAGATGGCGACGGCTTCCACTTCATGAACCCGGAGACCTACGACCAGGTCCAGGTCTCCAAGGACGTCGTCGGCGACGCGGCCTCGTATCTTCAACCGGACATGACCGTCAAGCTGTCGACCCACGACGTCAACGTGGTCTCGCTCGCGCTGCCCCAGCGCGTGACGCTGGAAGTGGTCGAGACCGAGCCGGTGACCAAGGGCCAGACGGCCTCGTCCTCCTACAAGCCGGCGGTGCTTTCCAACGGCGTGCGCACCACCGTGCCGCCGCACATCGCAGTCGGCACCCGCATCGTCGTCATGACGGAGGACGGCTCCTACTCAGAACGCGCCAAGGACTGACGGGGAACAGAGCAATCGCAGCAGGTGCCGCCGGGGGGCGAGACAGTGGTTGGGAAGGGTTTCCGCTTCGTCTCGCTTCTTTTGGCGTCGCTTTCGCTCCTCATTGCCACTCCGCTCGCTGCGGATGAATTCCGCAGCCCCTCGCTCACGGCCCTGCGCGTCGACTGGCGCGCAGCGCTCGACCAGCTCCGCACCGAGATCAACAGCCGCCCCCGGGTCGCGGACGATTTCATCTTCGCCCCTCGCCGTTCGGTGCCGCGCTACGATCCCCGCGCGATGCCCGCATTGGTGCAGCTCAACGCGGTATCCTCGCGATTCTTCACCGGCATCACCCGCAGTCCCGTACCGGTGCTGCTGCCGTTCGACGCCGCCGCTTACCTCGAGGCGCAGCGCAGCGGCGCGACGGCGACGCTCGCGCTGTCGCGCTATCAGGCGGACTTCAATCCCGTCGACATGTTCGATGCCGGCCCCGCCGGTTACAGCGCGACCTTCTCGCTCGAGCCCGGCGCCGGCGACGGCATGCCGAGCCGGGTGTTCACAAGGCCGGTCGAAGTGCAGATCACGGGATCGGCGCTGGTCTACGACATCGCCGATCCCACCGGCGGCAAGGGCGAGCAGATCAAACCGCTCATAGCGCTCTATCCGGACCTGCGCAGGTTTATCCGGGAAGGCTATGTACGCTACGCTTTTACCCGTTTCGGCGTCGCCTATGTGGTGTCGATCCAGTGCCTCGACAGCGTCGCCAAGCCGCGGCGGCTGGCCTGCAAGGAAGCCTATCCGGTCGCCGAGCGCTTCCTGAAGGCCCTGCGCGTCGCCGGCGGTCAGCGCATGCGACCATTGACGGACATCGCCTCCAACATCCTCGATCGCCCGACGGGCCGTTCACCGGATTTCAGCTACCGGCCGAGCGGCGATATCATCCCGAACACCGGCTACCGCAAGCAGGGCGGCCATCCCGACGCAATGGCCTATGCACAGATCCGCTTTCCGCTCGAAAAGACCCCCGCCTTCGTCCGCTCGCAATCCTATGCCAAGCGGGACAGGACGGAGAGCACGACTGCCTATCCCTGGCGCGACAATTTCTGCGAGTCCCGCAGTTTCGAGGTCTGGCAATGCGCGGGCGGTTACGGCCACCAGGGCGAGGACATCCGCGCCGCCGACTGCCCACCGCCCGGCGAAGGCCGCGAGCCCTGCGATCCCAAGCAGCGCGGTGTCGTCGCGGTGCGCGATGCCATCGTAATCCGCGCGTCCAGGGACCAGGCCGCGACGCTTCAAGTCAACAGCCGCACCGAGCACATCCGCTTCCGCTACATGCACATGAATCCGCACGCAATGAACGCCGATGGCGTGCTCAATGGCCGCATCGTCACCGAAGGCGAGAAGATCGGCGTGATCTCGAATTATCTCGACCATCCCGCCGGTACCTCGATGCATCTGCATTTCGACGTGCAGGTGTTCACACGCGACGGCTGGATCTGGGTCAGCCCCTACGTCACCCTGGTCTCCGCCTACGAACGCCTGATCCACGCCCGCGGCCGCGAGGTCGGCCCGGAGATCGCCGTCACGTCGCAGCCGGTCGCCCATGCGCTGCCGGACGACGTCATCAAGCCGGATCTGCGCGAGGGATCGAGCGGCGAGGAGAATTGAAGGCTTGCTCGCTCCAATGAAGGGCGGTGCAAGAGCTTGTTGTCGCGCGCACCGCCGGCTCAAACAAAAACAGGGATCGGGGTGATGAGTGTCGGACTGATCGGTCTTCTCGACGATATCGCGGCGATTGCAAAGGTGGCAGCGGCCTCGCTCGACGATGTGGCGAGCCAGGCTGCCAAAGCAGGCGCAAAGGCGGCTGGCGTGGTCATCGACGACGCGGCCGTCACGCCGAACTACGTCATCGGTTTTGCCTCGAAGCGCGAACTGCCGATCGTCGGCAAGATTGCAGTCGGATCTCTGCGCAACAAATTGCTGATTTTGCTTCCCGCTGCCCTGCTGCTTGGTTATTTCCTTCCCGCCGCGGTGACGCCGCTGCTCATGCTGGGCGGAACCTTTCTCTGCTACGAGGGTACCGAGAAGGTGCTCGAAGCCGTAATGCCGCATCATGCGCACCACCATGAAGCCCAGCTCGAACCGATCGCGCTGAATGCCCGGTCGGTCGAGGACGAGAAGGTCGCGAGCGCCATCAAGACGGATTTCATCCTGTCGGCAGAGATCATGGCGATCACGCTGGCGGCCCTTCCGGCAGGCAGCATCTGGACGCAGGCGCTGGTGCTGGCGCTGGTCGGCTTCGGTATCACGGTCGGGGTCTACGGCGTGGTAGCCCTGATCGTGAAGGCTGACGATGCCGGCGTAGCCCTTGCGGGCTACGACGGCGCCTCAGTCATTGGCGCCGCGATCCGCTCGCTTGGACGCGCGCTGGTCCGCGGTATGCCCACGTTCCTGACGGTGCTGAGCACCATCGGCACCGCCGCCATGATCTGGGTTGGCGGCGGCATCATCCTGCACGGCATCGAAAAATACGGCCCGCCCGTGGTCGGCCGCACGGTCCATGCCGCAACCGAGGCGGCCGCACACGCCCTTCCATCCATTGCCGGCATCATCGAATGGTCGGTCGAGGCAGCCATCTCAGGCGTGCTTGGACTTCTTGTCGGCGCAGTTGCGATTCCGGCAGTCCAATACGGTCTCTCGCCGGCATGGAAACGGCTGAGGCGATCGCGGGATCGCGCCTCCTAGCCGTGCTCTACTCCAAGAACGTTGTGAGCTGCGCGCCCTCGTCCGCCACGAACACCGCGATCAATTCCGCAGGCTCCGTCAGGCTGGCATTGGCCGAGACCAGATGCGTCGAGCCCGGCGGCTCGAAGAAGGACTGGCCAACGCCAAACGTCGCGACAGGACCGCCGCCAAGCTGGGAGCGGATCTCGCCCTTGGTGATGTAGGCGGTCACGGATCCTGCGTGACGATGCGGGCGCGAGAATCCGCCCGGACCATAGGTGACGCGCACGATGGTGACGCGCTTGCCCGGCACGTTCGGCAATGCGTAGGAGCCGATCGGTTCGACCTTGTCGAGCGGCGAACTCTCCGCCGCCGTGGCGCAGAGCGGCGCCAGCGCGCCGGAGACGGCATCCATCGTCACCGGCAGCGCCTTGCCGATCGCCAGCGCACAGGCCAGCCCTGCGACGACGGCGAGCGCCGTTGAACGTGACGGCCCCGGACGCTGTACGGCAGATAAGCTCATTGCTGTCATCATGACCTCCCTTGTGCCGATCAGGATGCCGCAGCATTCGCGGCCACCGGCCGCGGCGCCGGCGTCCAGCGAAACGCAGCCCCAAAGCGATTCCAGACATTGATCGAGGCGACCGCCGAGGTCAGGTACATCAGTTCGGTCTCGGAGAACTCCCGGGCCGCTTCGGCATAGACGTCCTCGCTGACGCCGTCGGGCAGGACGGTCAGCGCCTCAGCCCAGGCCAGCGCGGCACGCTCACGCGGCGAAAAGATCGGCGCCTCGCGCCAGACCGCGACCAAATGGAGCTTGTCGATGGGAACGCCGATCCGCTCCGACAGCAGGACATGATGCTGCACGCAGAAGGCGCAGCCGTTGATCTGCGAGGCGCGCAACTTGACGAGCTCGAGAAGCTGCTTGTCGAGGCCGGCCTTGGCCGCAAGCTGACCCAGCGCCAGCACCAGATCATAAGCGTCGGGCGCGATCTTCTTGAAATCCTCGTATTCGCTACGGGCATGTGACATTGCGGTTCACCTCGTCTTATTATAAGTGTGCTTACATCTTATAAGAGCTCTGACATGTCACGCAAGACCGATGCCGTCACCAGATCGAAAACCCGCCCGGTGCCCGAACCTGCCGGCGACGCGGCGGTGCGTGTTCCCGCTCCCGGCGAGGGCAAGCGCGGCGAGCAGGGCTATCTCGGTTATCTGCTGCGCCAGGCTCACGCCGCAGTCCGTCTGACGACCGAGCGGACGCTCGCCGATCTCGGTGTAACCTCGCCGCAATTCGCGGTGCTGACGATGCTGAATGCCTATCCGGGACTATCAGGCGCCGATGTCGCCCGCCTCACCTTCCTCACGCCGCAAACAGTCGGGGTCATCATCCGCAATCTCGAACGCGACGGCGCGATTCTGATGACGCCTCATCCCGTCCATGGCCGCATCCAGCAATGGACACTGACCAAGCGCGGAACGACGTTGTTGAAGGCGTGCCGGGAACGGGTGATGGCGCTGGAGAAGCGTCTTGCCGATGGCCTCGATGCCAAGGCCGAGGTGAGCATTCGCCGCTGGCTCGCCAACGTCGCGACCGAGCTGCAGGGGGACTAGGCGAGGCCTAGTCGCCGCCTCCCCCGTCGCCGCCGTCACAGCCGGCGGCATCCCAGAAATCGCCACCCGCACCGCCGTCGCCGCCCTGAATACCGCGGCCAAAGTTCTCGGCGATGATCATCAGAACGACGACGAAGAGCCCGGCACCGAAGGGCCAGGGATTGGCACGGATGATGTCGAACAGCTCCCGCATGCCGCATCTTACGCAGACGGAAGCGAACCGACCGTAAAACGACAGGCCTAAAAGTCAGGGATATCGGGAAGCGCGGGAGCCGACTACCCGCCTTTCAACAGTTTCTTAACCTCACCATCGACCCAGGTCTCGTCCGCCGCGATCACCCGTACGCGGCTGTTGTCGGCAGCATTCACCAGCACATGCGAGCTCACGCGGTCGGCGCTTTGCTCGAGGTGCAAATCGGTCTCGGGCTTCCAACTCAGCGTGGTTGCGAGATCGCCGGGAAAGATCTGCCATTGCGATCCGTCGTCGAGTTCGACGACATGGCTTTCCGCATGCGTGTGTATCTTCATTCCACCCCGAATGTTCGATGAACGGATTGCATGCGCAAGGCGGGCCCCGACGCTCCGCCGGGGCCCTGCTCCGTCAGTCGTTGTCGTGATGAATCACGGTCTTGCTGCGATTGCCGAATTCATCCTGCTTCTTGATCACCGTGGTGCGATCAGAGGGCTCGCGCTCCCTGATGACGGTGGTGCGGTCGCGATCGCGATCCCGCTCACGATACTCGTGGGACTGACCGACCGTCACGCCGGCGCCGACCGGGCCGACGTGAACGCCGACTTCATCAGCGAACGCGGGCGTCGCAACGGCGGTGATCATGGCGGCGGCAAACAGATATGTCCTCATCATCTCTTCCTCCTTCCGGATACGGAGGGAATGCAGGACTGCGACAGTTTGTTCCGACAGAAGCATGATCCCGGGCCGCGCAGAATCAGCCGCGCGGCTGTTCCAGGAACCGACGCACACCGGCCATGTTTCGGGCTACAATGTGCCCATGACGCACGCTGATTCCTCCCTCCATCCGACTCGCCGCAGCCTGCTGCAATCGACGTTCGGTGCAGCCGCTTTGCTCGCATACCCGACACGCGTGCTCGCCGCGCCTCCAGGCTTCGACGAATGGCGCGAGAGCTTTCGCGCACGCGCGATGGCCAAGGGCATCTCGGCCGCGACCTGGCAACGCGCGATGGGACGGGTCGAGCCCGACATGAGCGTGTTCAAGCAGATGCGCAGCCAGCCCGAATTCCACGAGCAGGTCTGGCAATATATCAACCGCCGCGTCTCCGACTGGCGCATCATCAACGGCAAGATCGCGCTGAAGAACAACGAGGCGCTGCTGGCGCGCATTGAGCGGGATTTCGGTGTCGAGCGGGGCACGCTGCTGGCGCTGTGGGGCGTCGAGTCCGCTTATGGCGATCCCCTGGTGCAGCAGAACCACATGACGCCGGTGTTTCCCTCGCTCGCCGCGCTCGCCTGGAACGAGCCGCGCCGCAAGGCCTATTGGGAGACCGAGCTGATCAATGCGCTGCGCATCGTCGACAAGGGCTGGAGCACGCCCGAGCAGATGCAGGGATCCTGGGCCGGCGCGATGGGCCATTCGCAATGGATGCCGGAAGTCTGGCTCAATGTCGGCATCGATTATGACGGCGACGGCAAGGTCTCACCCTTCGGCAAGCCCGACGACGCGCTGGGTTCGACCGCAAAATATCTCGTCAACCGCGGCAAATGGCATCGCGGCGAGCATTGGGGCTATGAGGTGCGCGCCGCCGGCAATATGAGCGGCAGCCGCACCTATGCGGCCTGGGCGTCAGCCGGCGTCACCCGCGCCGACGGCCAGCCGTTCCCGCAGCCGAACGCATCCGCACAAATGTGGACGCCGGTTGCGGGCGGACCGACCTTCCTGCTCGGACCGAATTTCTACTCGGTGAAGAGCTACAACCCTTCCATGAACTATGCGCTTGCGATCTGCCATCTCGGCGACCGCTGCCTCGGGGCGCCGCCCTTCATCCAGCCCTTCCCCGGCTCCGAGCGCGCGCTGACGCTTGCCGAGGTGCAGGAGATGCAGACGCGCTTGACGAAAGCCGGTTTCGACACCGGCGGCACCGACGGCCGCGTCGGCAACGACACCATGAAGGCAATCAAGGATTTCCAGCAGCGCGCGGGGATCACGCCGGCGGATGGCTACGGCGGGTTGAAGGTGCTGGCGAAGCTGCGGCAGGGGTCGTAGGCCTCGCGTTGGCCCGTAGCCCGGATGGAGCGCAGCGTAATCCGGGACAATACCTCCGCTGTTGAAGCCCCCGGATTTCGCTGCGCTCCATCCGGGCTACGCACTCATCGCTAATGCCGGTACTGCGGCTCTTCCGCGTCGAGCTGCCTGCGGATCGCGGCGAGATGGAGCCGGGCGGATTCGGAATCGCCTTCGCGCATCTGCCTGTAGGTCTCGGCCGCGATCGCGGGATCGACGGGCAGCACCTTCCGTCCCGTCGACATCGCCAGCACCTGCACCTCGGCGGCGCGCTCGAGGTAATAGAGATCGTCCCAGGCTTCCGCGATGGTCGGGGCCAGCACCATCACGCCGTGGTGCTTCATGAAGACGATGTCGGCATCGCCGACGGCGGATGCGATGCGCGCACCTTCCTGGTTGTCGAGCGCAAGGCCGTTGTAGTCGCGGTCGACCGCGGTGCGGCCGTAGAATTTCAGCGCGGTCTGGCCGGCCCAGATCAAGGGATCGCCTTCGGTCATCGACAGCGCCGTCGCATAGGGCATGTGGGTGTGGAATGCGACCTTGGCGCGCGGCAGGCGCTTGTGCATCTCGGCATGGATGTAGAACGCGGTCGCCTCCGGCACGCCCTCGCCGTCGAGCACATTGCCGTGGAAATCGCAGATCAGCAGCTTTGAGGCCGTGATCTCGCGAAAGGCATAGCCATAGGGATTGACGAGAAACAGATCGTCGTGCCCAGGCACCACGGCCGAGAAGTGGTTGCAGATGCCTTCCTCAAAACCGTTGCGCGCCGCCATGCGGAAGCAGGCGGCGAGGTCCTCGCGCGCGGTGCGGATTGCATCGGTGGCGAGGTCCGGCCGGTTCGAGCGGAATGGCGCTGACGCGGGTGAGGAAGCGTGAAGGCTGTGCGCCATGGCGAAGGACACCTCTGTCGGTCGAAAGCTGCCGTCTTGTACAGGGGCGCCGCCTGCGCGTCAGCCCCTGCGACCGCCACCCTGCCCTGCGCGGCTCAGGCCCGCCGCGGCACGCCGCCGGCATTCATGCCGCCGTCGATGACGAGCTCGCTGCCGGTGACGTAGCGCGAGGCATCGGAGGCCAGATACAGCACGCCTGAGGCGATCTCCGCCGCCTGCCCCGCGCGGGCGAGCGGCGTGACGACCTTGGCACGCTCCTCGGGATCGATCGGCGCGTTCTGGCCGGCGCCGGTCGCCCCCGTCGGGATCTTGCCCCAGATCGGGGTATCGATGATGCCGGGATGCACGGAATTGACCCGGATGCCGTCGCCGGCCGCCGCGCATTCCATTGCAATCGATTTGGCGAATAGCCGCACGCCGCCCTTGGTCGCCGAATAGGCCGACAGGCCCGGCGCGCCGCGCAGGCCCGCGAGCGAGGACATCATGACGATCGAACCGCCGCCATGCTTTCGCATCAGCGGCAGGCAATGCTTGACCGAGAGAAACACGCCGTCGAGGTTAATCGCATTCTGCTTGCGCCAGTCGGCGAGGGTCATGTCGACGATCGATGGCACGGAGATGCCGATGCCTGCATTGGAGACGAGAATATCGAGCCGACCATGGCGCTTGGCGATTTCGGCGACGATATCGATCCAGCGCTCCTCGCTGGTGACGTCCTGCTCCAGGAACATCGCCTTGCCGCCGGCTTTCGTCACGCGCTTGGCGAGCTCGGGCCCGCGCAGCTCGTCAATATCGGTGATGACAACAGTCGCGCCCTCGCGCGCGAACAGCTCGACGATGGCCTCGCCGATACCCGAGGCGCCGCCGGTCACCAGCGCGACCTTGCCCTCAACCTGCCCTGCCATGTTCACTCCCTTTTTTGTTGTTTGAGCGACGTATTTTATGTCGTCTGAGCTGGTCAGATCTTGCGTTATCTAATCACGGATGGCCCCTGGTCCGGTAGCGCGACGTCGATGACGCGGAATTGCACCCGCTCGACGCCCTGGTAGCGATCGACCGAGAGCGAGCCGGCGACATGCAGCTGCTGGCCGCGGTTGGCCAGCAGCGCGTTGCCGAGCTTCTGGCCGACCGAGCGGAACGCGATGCCGTTGACGATGGCGCCATCGCCCGACTTGAAGCGCAGACGCAGATGCGCCTGCCCGACCTCGTCGGCAAAGACCAGCTGGTGCGCCGGCAGCGCCAGCACGGCTTCCGGATTGCCGCTGCCGAACGGACCGGCACGGTTCAGCGTCGCCGCAAGCTCCGTCGTCACGGCGCGCGCGGAGACCGCGCCGTCGATATAGAGCTCGTTGACGTGGCGCGCCTCGGCGACGTCCTGCGCCAGCGCGTTCTCGAGATAGGCGCGAAACTCGGCGAGCTTCTCTTTCCGCAACGTCACGCCCGCGGCCATCGCGTGGCCGCCGCCCTTCAGCAGAATGCCGTCAGTGACCGCCTGCCGCACCGCCTTGCCGATGTCGACGCCCGCGATCGAGCGGCCCGATCCGGTACCGATGCCGCCGGGCTCCAGAGCTATGGCGAAAGCGGGCCGCGAAAACTTTTCCTTCAGCCGGGAGGCAACGAGGCCGACTACGCCGGGATGCCAGCCTTCGGACGCCGTGACGATGACGCCGAGCTTGTCCTCGAGCCCGATCGAGGCCAGCGCCTCGGCTTCGGCTTGCGCTTCGGCCGCCTGCTCGATGACGCGGCGCTCGCCGTTGAGGCGGTCGAGCTCGGCGGCGATCCGCGCGGCCTCGACGCCGTCGCCTTCCAGCAATAGCCGCACGCCGAGATCGGCGCGGCCGATGCGGCCGCCGGCATTGATGCGAGGCCCCAGCATGAAGCCGAGATGCCAGGCCTCCGGCGGCCCGTTGAGCCGCGCCACGTCCATCAGCGCGGTATGACCGACATGGTCGCGCCGCCGCATCGCGATCAGCCCCTTGGCGACGAAAGCGCGGTTGAGGCCGATCAGGGGCGCGACGTCGGCAACGGTCCCGAGCGCGACGTGATGCAGCATGCCGAGCAGATCGGGCTCCGGCATCTCCGCACTCCAGAAGCCGCGCTGACGCAGCTCGCGGTTGACCGCAACGAGCGTCACCAGCACGAGACCTACAGCGGCGAGATGGCCGAGGCCGGAGAGATCGTCGAGCCGGTTCGGATTGACCAGCGCGTCAACCTCCGGCAGCTCGGTGCCGGCCTGGTGATGGTCGATCACGACCACGGACATGCCGAGCCGCCTGGCTTCGGCGAGCGGCTCGATGCTGGTGGTGCCGCAATCGACGGTGACGAGCAGCGTGGCGCCCTTGGCCGCCAGCCCACGAACCGCTTCGACATTGGGCCCATAGCCTTCGAAAATGCGGTCGGGAATGTGGATCAGCGGATCGAGTCCGCAATGGCGCAGGTGCCAGGCCAGCAGCGCCGCCGAGGTCGCGCCGTCGACGTCGTAATCGCCGAAAATCGCGACCTTCTCGCCCTTCGCCGCCGCATCCGCGATCCGCTTCGCCGCCGCCTCCATCTCCGTCACCGTGAACGGGTCCGGCATGAGCTTGCGGATGGTCGGATCGAGAAAGTCGGGCACCGCGTCGATATCGACGCCGCGGCCGGCCAGCACCCGCGCCAGCAATTCGGGAAGCTGGTGCCGCTGCACCATGGCGAGCGCCTGGGCAGCCCCGCGGGGATCCAGCCGGTCGCGCCAGAGCTTGTCGGTCAGCGAGCGGGCGACGCCGAGAAAGGCCTGGGGCGCTTCGACAGGCAAGGCAGTGGCGGGCGGCGTCATGATGAGGGGCTGGCTAGAGGGACCCGGAAGTCGGAGCTGTCGCATCGGTTCGGCTGGCGACGACGATTGACCCGGAATCGCCTGGGATTTGCAATCTCCGCGTCGCACAAAGCGGTGGATTGCCGATTTGCTGCGCCGACTGACTATCATTTGGGCATTCGGCGGAACAGCAAATTAAGCAGGCGTTAGGCGGAATCCTCGAAAAAGAATCGTATTCGATCTGTAAGCGATTGTTCCGGGTTCATTGCAGATCAGACCTCATTGCCAAGGGAAATCCCCGATGTCTGCTGCGCTGGGTCTGAAGGCCAAGCCGATCGCCACCGAACCCGCTGACGACGATTCCGACATCTCGGCGCTGATCAACCGCCTCACCGCGGAGGTCAACCAGATCGCGGTCGACAAGACCAAGTCAATCCAGCAGATCACCAACCAGATGAAGATGCTGGCACTGAACGCGCTGATCGAGAGCTCGCGCGCCGGCGCGCAAGGCGCAGGCTTCGCGGTGGTGGCACAGGAGGTACGCGGCGTCGGCCAGCAGGTCGAGACCATCGCGCGCGAGCTCGAAAGCCAATTGACCAAACGCACCGGCGATCTCGTCGCCTCGATCGACCGCATGAGCCAGCGCTCGCGCGGCGAGCGCATGGTCGACCTGTCGCTCAACGCTATCGAGCTGATCGACCGCAACCTCTATGAGCGCACCTGCGACGTGCGCTGGTGGGCGACCGATTCCGCCGTGGTCGATTGCGCGGCCTCGCCGGCCGCCGCAGCGGTGTCGCACGCCTCGCAGCGCCTGGGCGTGATCCTCGGCGCCTACACCGTCTATCTCGATCTCTGGCTCTGCGACCTCGACGGCAACGTCATCGCCAACGGCCGCGCCGACCGCTTCCGCGTCGTCGGCCAGAACGTCGCCCACACCAAATGGTTTCGCGAGGCGCGAACCTTGCGCTCCGGTGACGACTACGTCGCCGGCGACGTCGAGAACCAGCCGCTGCTCGGCAACGCGCAGGTGGCGACCTATTGCGCCAGCGTCCGCGCCGGCGGCCAGGCCCACGGCGCCCCGATCGGCGTGCTCGCCATCCACTTCGACTGGGAGGCGCAGGCCCGCGCTATCGTGCAGGGCGTGCGCGTCGGCGACAGCGACAAGGCCCGCGTGCTGCTGGTCGATTCGAATTTCCGCATCATCGCGGCGTCCGACGGCCAGGGCATTCTCAGCGAGCGCATCTCGATCTCGCTGAACGGCCAGCGCTCCGGCTTCTACCATGACCGCTCGGGTGCCCTGGTCGCGTTCCATGCAACGCCGGGCTATGAGACCTATCGCGGGCTCGGCTGGTACGGCGTGATCGTCTGCGGGGCGTGAGACAGCCGGCCGATTCAAAAACCCGAAAACAACCCCATGCACAGTAGCCAAAGGGCTGCTTTCATTGGTGTTTTCAGCCGGGCTTGCGTCCTCGTTCTCTCAAACATTTTGACAAGTCGGGCAAAACACTGGCACTCTGCGATCATCGCAGAGAGTGTGTTTGCGGCACGAGGGAATGACCCTAGCGGGTTTGTGAAATCGCACCCCGGCTTCTGAAGCATTTTCCGGCAAGCCGCGCCCGTAACAGGCAAGAGCCCCGCGCCCTTGATCGATAGAGTCGCTTCGCATCACGTTGATCGACGTGAGCGCGCGAGTCCGCCCTGGCTAATCATCTCGCGCTCGTCACATGCCAAGGAGACATGCCATGAAGATCGTCGTGATCGGCGGAACCGGATTGATCGGATCCAAGCTCGTGGCGAAGCTCAAACAGCAGGGCCATGACGCGATAGCGGCCTCACCGAAATCAGGCGTGAACGCCGTGACCGGAGAAGGCCTCGCGGCGGCGCTGGCCGGCGCGGATGTCGTGGTCGACGTGGCCAACGCGCCGTCCTGGGAGCCCGCCGCCGTGCTCGAATTCTTCGAGCGCTCAAGCCGAAATCTCGCCGCGACCGAGGCCGCCGCAGCCGTCAAGCATCACGTCGCGCTCTCGATCGTGGGGACCGATCGTTCGCCCGACATCGCGTATTTCCGTGCCAAGCTCGCCCAGGAGACCATCGTAAAGGCCTCCGCGGTCCCCTACTCCATCGTCCGCGCCACGCAGTTCTTCGAATTCCTCGGCGCCATTGGCGAGGCCGGAGCGGCCGGCGACAAGATCGTCGTTCCGTCGGCGCTGTTTCAGCCGATCGCCGCCGACGACGTGGTCGATTGCCTCGCAGAGATCGCGACGGGGCGGCCGCTGAATGGCACCATCGACATCGCAGGCCCCGAGAAGGCTCCCTTCAATGAGTTCGTCGCGCGCCGCCAGAAAGCCTCCGGCGACAGCCGTACGGTGGTCGGCGACCCAAAAGCGCAATATTACGGCGCTTCCATTCAGGACACATCGCTGAACCCGCTCGGCGAGGCTCGGCTCGGGAAGACGCCGCTCGCAACATGGCTCGCGCGCCTCTGAGGGCCCGCCAGCCCCGCAATCAACACAGAAACGGCAATGAAGGAAATCCCATGCGCAGATTGCTGATCGCAACGGCGGTTTACGCCGCGTCTGTCCTGACGGTCCATGCGGCCGAGACGGCAGCACCATCGGCTAAGGTGACCGTCGTATTTGACCAAACGCTGCCCAATGTCCCCGGCAAGAGCATGAAGGGCGTGCTGGTCGAGTATGGTCCTGGGGGCTCGTCGCCGGCCCACATCCACGCGCCCTCCGCCTTCATCTATGCCACCGTCCTGGAAGGCGCGATCCGCAGTCAGGTCAATGACGGCCCGGCCAAGGTCTTTCGCAAAGGGGAGAACTTTTCCGAAAGACCCGGCGACCGCCACGGCATCAGCGCGAACGCCAGCGATACCGAGCCTGCCAAGCTGCTTGCCGTGTTCGTGGTGGATACGGCCGACAAGGAGCTGACAATGCCTATGCCGAAATAGCCTGCAGACGCACTCCCGCCAGGGTCGGCTTCTTATTCGAGAGGGTCTTCATGTTTCCGTCCGCTGCGTGTTGAATTCTCGATCTGTGGCGGCAATCAGCGCGCGATACCGATCTTCGTACTGTCGCGCCATTCGGCATGCGGTGAAGCGTTCCTCGAAGCGGGCGCGCACCCTCTTTCGATCCAGCTTGCTCAATTCGCCGACCGCCTTGACCGCCTGATCCTCGTTCTCGACGATGAAGCCGGTCACACCGTGCTCGATCACCTCAGGGACGGAGCCGGAGCGGTAAGCGATCACAGGCGTTCCGCAGGCCATCGCCTCGATCATGACGAGCCCGAAAGGCTCCGGCCAATCGATCGGAAATAGCAGCGCGGCGGCCCTGTCGAGGAAGGCCTGCTTTTTCACGTCATCGACTTCGCCGACAAGCTGGATCTTCTCGCCATCGATTTGAGGCTCGAGGTGCTTCCTGAAGTAGGCAGTCTCGGCGCGCGGAATCTTCGCAGCGATGCGCAGAGGCATCCGGGCCGCGTGCGCGATACGGATTGCGTCCTCCGGCCCCTTCTCGGCCGTCAGGCGACCGAGAAACGCCAGATAGGCTCCCTCCTCATAAGAGGGGCGCAACAGCTCCGACGGCAATCCGTGCTGGATCGTTCCCATCCACTTCGCATCCGGAAGCGGCAGGCGCTGGTGATCGGAGATCGACACGAAACCAGCCTCGGGGAATTGCCGAACCAATTCGGGCAACCCAGGCAAGTCGAGGCGACCGTGCATGGTCGTCATGAACGGCACACCAAGCCGACTGAGCAACGGCAGTTGCAGCCAGTCGATATGCGCGTGGATCACATCAAAATCCCTCGCCCGCTTCGCGATCGCTTCCAGCAGCATTGCGTTGGCCGCACCAGGATCCGCGCCCTTTCGGCCGAGTCGCAGCGCGCGTGGCCATACCGGGTGAAGCTTGCCGGTCGTGCGGGAGTCGCCGCTCGCAAACAGCGTGACGTCGTGTCCAAGCTTGACGAGCTCATCGACCAGCCAGGCCACCACCCGCTCGGTGCCGCCGTAGAGCTTTGGAGGGACGCTTTCGGCCAGGGGAGCAAGCTGAGCGATGCGCATGACAGCCCGCCGCTATACCGCTGACCGGACGATCAGCACGATGGCCGCGGACAGAAGGTTCGAGATCGCGAGCAGCGTCCACTGCGGCCTCGCGCTTGCGCTCGCCAGGCGGCACACTAGGCTCTCAATCAGGCTCAGCATGAGTCGTCCGAAAGCCGCTCGAGATAGGCAAGCCCGAAACCCGTGAGCTCCTGGGCATCGCCATTACTCTGGCGCGCTTCCCGTCTCCCTCGCAAATGACGCTCGAGCAGGCAGCGACGGCCGTCTGCAGCATCGACACCGCGATGGCGGGCGCGGTACACGCGCCAAGCGGTATCGACCGCCGTTCGTAACGGGTCGTCGTCGACCATCTTCCCAGCTCCCACTGGAGATATCCATGGGACGCCAACTCGTCGCGACGGCGGAAGTTTCCAGTTTTTCCCGAAAGTCTAATCCTGCCCGCAAGGCGAGCGCAGCAAGCGCTCACTGCCAGTGCGTGCAGATCAGGCGGCGCGGCGGGCGGCCATCTCCGCGGCGAGGAGCAACGCGGCGCGACTGGCGCCGATCGATGCAATTCCCTGCCCGGCAATGTCGTAGGCGGTGCCGTGCGCGGGCGTGCAGATCGGGAAGGGGAAGCCGCCGAGCATGGTCACGCCGCGATCGAAGCCCATCAGCTTCATCGCGATCTGGCCCTGGTCGTGATACATCGTCAGCACCGCATCGAAGGCGCCGCCCTTGGCGCGCAGGAAGACGGTGTCGGCCGGGAACGGCCCCTCTGCGGCTATGCCCTCGCGCTGGCCGGCTGCGACCACGGGCGCGATGATATCGATCTCCTCGCGACCGAAATTGCCGCCATCGCCAGCATGTGGATTGAGACCGGCGACCGCGATGCGCGGCCGCGCGAAGCCGGCGTTGCGCATGCAGGCATCGGTCAGCTGGAGCGCACGATGGATGCGTTCGCTGGACAGGTTTGCGGCAACGTCCCTCAGCGGGATGTGCGAGGTCACCCGCGCGTTCCAGAGCCGGTCCAGCACGTTGAACTCGCTCGCCGCGGTCTTGAGGCCGACCACTTCGGCCGAAAACGCGATCTCGTCGTCGTACTCGGCGCGAGCAAGGCGCATCGCCTGCTTGTTAAAGGGGGTGAAGCAGACCGCATCGACATAGCCGTCGCGGCCGAGCTCGAGCGCGTGCCGATAGTTCGCCAGTGCGAACTTTCCGCCCGCAAGCGTCGCGGTCTTCGGCTCGACCTCTTCGGGATCGAGGTGACGAAGATCGAGAAACAGCGCCTCGCCGTCCGCCGCGCGAAGATCGGCCCCCTGCTCCACCATCTTTAGCGCCGGCTTGACGCCGGCAATGCGCGCGCCCTCCTCGAAGATGCGGCGGTCGCCGATCACGACGAGCCGGCAGCTCGCGCGGATGTCGTCCTGCGCCAACAGCTTGGCCGTCAGCTCCGGGCTGATGCCGGCGGGGTCTCCCATGGCCAATGCAATCAGCGGCTTTGCGGTCATATGATCACCTTCTCCTGGGCCGTCGGTTCGGTCGCGGGGGATGCAGGTTTGCGCCACAGGCGCGCGAGCTGCAGCACGAGCGGAAGCAGCAACAGCGCGATGCCGGCCATGATCAGGCATGTCACCAGCTTGTTCGCGAAGAATATCCCGAGCGATCCCTTCGACATCAGCATCGACTGCCGGAACGCATCCTCGGCCTTGTCGCCGATGACGATCGCGAGCACGAGCGGCGCCAAGGGATAGAACAGCTTCTTGAAGAGATAGCCGACGATTCCGAAGCCGAGCATCATGACGACGTCGAGATAGGAGTTCGATACCGAATAGGCGCCGACGACGCAGATGATCACGATCAGCGGGGCGATGACGACGAAGGGAATCCGCATCAAGGCGGCAAACACCGGAACGGTCAGCAGCACCAAGGCGACGGCGACAATGTTGCCGACATACATCGAGGCGATCAGGCCCCAGACGAAGTCCTTCTGGTCGACGAACAGCATCGGCCCCGGATTGAGGCCCCAGATCATCAGCCCACCCATCATGACGGCCGCGGTTGCCGAGCCGGGAATGCCGAGCGAGAGCATCGGCAGCAGCGCGCTGGTGCCGGCGGCATGGTCAGCCGTCTCCGGCGAGATGATGCCTTCGACCTCACCGGTGCCGAAATAGCGGCCCCGGCGCGAGAAGCGGCGGGCAATGCCATAGCTCATGAAGGATGCCGCGGTCGGCCCGCCCGGGGTGATGCCCATCCAGCAGCCGATTGCGGCGCTGCGCAGCAACGCAATGCCATGTCGCGGCAGGCGGCCGACGGCGCGGAACACCTCGCGCCAGTCGATCTTCGAGGACACCGCGCGGGCATGGAATTCCTCTTCGACCGCAACCAGCAGTTCGCCGATGCCGAACAGGCCCATCACCGCGACGACGAAGCTCACGCCCTTGACGAGCTCGTCGACGCCCATGATGAGGCGGACGCTGCCGGACACCGTGTCGATGCCGATCGCGGCGATGGCAAAGCCGATCGCGAGAGCCACAACCGTTTTGATCGGCGCGGCGCCGCCCATGCCGACGAAGCTGGCAAAGGCCAGGAAATAGACGGCAAAGTATTCCGCCGGCCCGAAGGCGAGCGCGACCTGCGCCACCCAGGATGCGAGGAAAGTGATCAGGATGACGCCGATTAGCGCGCCGAAGGCGGCCGAGCCGAAGGCGGTGGCGAGCGCCGTGGTCGGCCTTCCGTCACGCGCCATCGGATAGCCGTCGAAGGTGGTCGCGACCGACGACGGCTCGCCGGGAATGTTGAACAGGATCGAGGTCACCGAGCCGCCGAACAACGCACCCCAATACATGCTGGAGAGCAGGATGATCGCCGACACCGGCTGCATGCCGAAGGTCAGCGGCAGGAGCAGCGACACGCCATTTGGCGCACCCAGCCCCGGCAGCACGCCGACGAGAATGCCGAGCAGCACGCCGACGACCATCAGCACCAGGTGCGGCACGGTGACCGCGATGGTGAAGCCGTGGAGGAGTTCCCCGAGATTGTCCATTGGCCCTCCGTCAGAACCCGAGGGCGGCTGCGAGCGCGCCGTGCGGCAAGCTCACCTGGAACATGCGCTCGAACACGACGTAGAGCGCGAGTGCCGTCGCAGCCGCCATCCCCAGCGCGCGCGGCACGGATTGGTGTCTGGGGATCACCAGCACCGCGAAGACATAGAGCGACGAGGCGACGTACATCCCGGCGAGCGGGATCGCGGCCACGAAGATCGCGGCCGGCACGAACAGGCCGGCGAGCCGGCGCAGCTCGAAGGGCGTGATCGCGATGGGAACATTCGCCAGGGACGCAACCGGCAACACGCCCCGCACCAGGTTGTAGAGGCTTCCGAGCACGATGATGATGCCGGTCAGGAACGGAAACGTGCCGGCGTCCACGCCCGCGCTCGACCAGCCAATGCCGTTGTCGAGGCTGGAGATGACGACGGACACCCCGAAGCCGCTGGTGAGCACGGCAGTCGCAAGTTCAAGGGCGCGGCGTGAGATCATGGGAGGCTCCGCTCTGGCGTCGGACAAGGGTCGGTAGTGGCGCATGCGTCTTTGCCCAGCCCTCGCTGTCGTCCCTGCGAACGCAGGGACCCATAACCCCAGGGAGACGTTTGACGAAGACTTGACGTCACATCCACGCCGGTACCACCACCAGCACCCCTCGAGAGATCACGCGGTATGGGTCCCTGCTTTCGCAGGGACGACAGCGGAGTTGGTGGAGAAACCCCGCTCCCATCAAGGCTGATGCGACGGCCCCACCTCACTTGACGAGCCAGCCCTGCTCGCCCGCGACCTGTTTGACGTGTTCGAGATCCTGCTTGATGAACTTGTCGAACTCGGCGCCCGTCAGGAAGGTGTCGACCTGAGACGTCTTCTCGATGTAGTCCTTCCACTCGGGTGTGGCCTGCACCTTCTTCATGAGGTCGACATAGAACGCGGCCTGGTCCGGCGTGACCTTGCCGGGCAACCACACCGTGCGCGGCTGCTCATATTGCTTGATGTCGAGCCCCTGCTCGACGCAGGTCGGAACGTCGCCCCAGCCTTCGGTCGCGGTGACCTTGGCGCCCTGCGGCAGCCGCTTCGGGCTGAAAACGCAGAGCGGCCGCTGCGTGCCGCCGCGCCATTGCCCGAGGCTTTCGCTGGGATTGTTGACGTGGGAATCGAGATGACCGCCGGCGAGCTGCACGGCGGTCTCCGCGCCGCTCTTGAAGGGAATGTAGGTCAGCTTGACCTTGCCGGCCTTCTCGATCATGCGCGTCAGCACCTCGTCGGTGTCCTTCGACTGGGCGCCGCCCATCTTGAACTCGCCCGATGCGGCCGCCTTCAGATAGTCGCCCGCCGTCTTGTAGGGTGCGTCCTGCTTGACCCAGAGCAAAAACTCGTCCTGCGCCATCGCCGCTACCGGCGTGAGATCGGTGTAGTTGAAGGCGACCTTGGAGACGAGCGGTTGCTGCCAGGCGTTCGAGGTACCGAAGATCACCTTGTAGGGATCGCCAGCGGAGGCCTTGCCATAGACATAGCCTTCGGCGCCGCTGCCGCCGCCCTTGTTGACGACGACGATCGGCTGCTCCGTCAGCTTGTGCTTGGTGATGATGTTCTGCACCGCGCGCGCCAGGTTGTCGGTCCCGCCGCCGGGCCCGGCGGTGGCGATGAACTCGATCGGCTTTTGCGGTTGCCAGGCACTGAGCGCCGGCATCGTGCCGGCAAGCATCGTCGCGGCTGCGGAGAGCATAAATATCGACGTCCGACCCATGATTTCCTCCAGCTGATTTTTGTCTCTTATTGTTGTCTGTCCTATCGACGTCCAATCAGGCGACGCGTTCCTCGCGCCTTCCCGATGCCAGGACGATTGCGCCTTCTTTTTCGAGCGCTTCGATCTGCTTCTGGTCGAACCCGTACTCGGCCAGCACCTCGCTTGTGTGCTCACCATAGACCGGCGCGCCCGATAGCACTTTGCCTGGGGTCTCCGAAAACTTGACCGGAAGACCGATCGTCTTGACCGGGCCGAGCGTGGAATGCTCGACCTCGACGACCATATCGCGCGCCAGAGTCTGGGGATCGCTGAGCGCCTCCAGCATGTCGTGCACGGGTCCGCACGGCACGCCCTTCTCGTCCAGCGCCGCGAGCCAATGCGCCCGCGACTTCGTGCGGAAGCGTTCGCTCAGCACCGCTTCGAGCACTTTCAGATTGGCCATGCGCTCGGCGCCGGTGACGAAGCGCGGATCGGCGGCGAGTTCGCTGGCGCCAAGGGCTTCCAGCATCAAGAGCCAGTGCTTCTTGTTGGCGCCGCCGACCACGAGCCAACCGTCGGAAGCTTCAAATGCTTGATACGGAGCATTAAGCGGATGGGCCGAGCCCATCGCGCGCGGTGCTGTGCCCGCGGCTAGCGCAATGGTCGACTGCCAATAGGTTTGCACCAAGGCGGCTTCATAGAGCGAGGTTTCGACCCACTGCCCCTCGCCGGTCTTGAGCCGGTGCGCATAGGCCGCGAGAATGCCCATGCTGGCGAGCAGGCCGGCGGTGATGTCGGACAGTGGCGGGCCGCATTTGACGGGCGGCCCATCCGGGCGTTCGCCAGTGAAGCTCATGATGCCGCTCATGGCCTGGGCGACGAGATCGAAACCGCGGCGGTGCTTGTAGGGACCGGTGCGGCCGAAGCCCGACAGCGAGCAGTAGATCAGCGCCGGGAATTGCGCGTGCAGCGCCTCGTAGCCGAAGCCGAGGCGCTCCATCGCGCCCGGCGCAAAGTTCTCGACCAGCACGTCGGCGTCAGCGATCAGCCGGCGCAGCACCTGCTTGCCGCCCTCGGTCTTCAGATCCAGCACGATGCCGCGCTTGTTGCGGTTCATCATCAGGAAGGAGGCCGCCTCCTCCCCGATCTTCGGCGGCACCGAATGGCGGGTATCGTCGCCGTTCGGCGATTTCTCGATCTTGATGACGTCGGCGCCCATGTCGGCGAGCATCAGAGTGCAGGTCGGCCCGGCCATGACATGGGTGAGGTCGACGACCCTAAGGCCGGCCAGCGGTCCCGAACGGCGAGAGTTGGATTGCGATCGATCGCTTTGCATCGGGCCTGTCCTATTGGCCGCGCCATTGCGGGGCGCGCTTGTTGAGGAAAGCATCGAGCCCTTCGCGAAAATCCTGGCTCGTGTAGCACATCAGGATGAGGTCCTCGCCTTCGTCCCGGGTCAGCCGCCGTTGCAGGCGGGCCACCGCCTGTTTGGTCGCATTCAGCGTCAGCGGCGCATGGCTGGCGACGAGCCGGGCCACCTCGTCGGCGCGCTTGTCCAGCGCGGCAATGTCCTCGACCACCTCGCCGAGCAGCCCGACGCTCGCAGCCTCCGTGGCGTCGACGAGGCGTGCGGTGAAGATCAGGTCCTTGACGCGCGCAGCGCCAATCAGCGCGGTAAGACGGCTGACATTGGACATCGACAGGCAATTGCCGAGCGTCCGGGCAATTGGGAATCCGATCTTCGCGCTTGCCGTGCCGATGCGGAGGTCGCAGGCCGCGGCGATGCCGGCGCCGCCCCCGGTGCAAAAGCCGTTGATCGCCGCGATGGTCGGCACGCGGCACTGCTCGAGCGTGGTCAGCACGCGATCAATCCGGTTCTCGTAGTCGATCGCATCCTGCGGCGTCTTGAACTCGCGGAACTGATTGATGTCGGTGCCGGACGCAAAGGCCTTGTCGCCGGCTCCGCGCAGCACCAGCACCTTGATCGCATGATCGCTATTGGCCTGCTCGCAGATCGCGGCGAGCCGCTCGTACATGGCGAAGGTGAAGGCGTTGCGGGCCTGCGGGCGGTTGAAGGTGATCCGCCCGATGCCGTCTTTGCATTCAAAAACGAGGTCGTCTGCCTCTACCGCCAGGTCCATTTCCTCATATCCTCTTGTTTTTTACATTTTTGAATGCAAAATTCGGGATTAGCAAGCTGGAACTTTGAAGTCTCGATCGAATATCCAAGTTTTGCATTCAAATTGGAGCGCTGGTCCCCATGCTTCACGAGGAAGTCGTCGGCCGTATCCGTGCCATCCTGCTCGATGGCGAAATCCCGCCGGGCGCGCGGATTCCCGAGCGCGAGCTGTGTGAGCGGCTTGAGATCTCGCGCACGCCGCTGCGCGAGGCGCTCAAGGTGTTGGCCGCCGAGGGCCTCGTGCAGCTGCTGCCGCATCGCGGCTCGCGCGCGGCAAAACTGACCGACAAGGACATGCGCGACCTGTTCGAGGTCTGCCAGGGCCTAGAGGCCCTCGCCGGCGAGCTCGCCTGCGAACGCATCACGGACGCCGAGATCGACGAGATCGCCGCCGCGCATGCGGCCATGGTGCTGCATTATCGCGATGGCGATCTGATCCAGTACTATCGCGGCAATCGCGCCATCCACGAGGCCATCGTCACCGCAGCCGGAAATCCCGTGCTCGCGGGGCTCTACATATCAGTAACGGCGCGCATCCGGCGCGCGCGCTACGTCACGCCGATGACGCCGCAGCGCTGGGCGCTCGCCGTGAAGGAGCACGATGCCATCCTGAACGCGCTCCAGCGCCGCGACGGCGCCGGCCTCTCCCACATTTTGCGCGCGCATCTCCGCCACAAGCGCGAAGAGGTGTTGCAGGCGGGCTTTGCCGAGACGGAAGGGACCGATCTCACGCTTAGAATTGCGTAAGGCGCAATTCGGGTTGTCCTGGCCGGCGGAGCGCGCGTCCACACGCGGCCGGCCCGCTGCCGCGGCTCGTTCGCGCTCCGCGTGAATCTGCGCACTAATTCCACTTGCTAGCTTGTCGCGGCCGGAGCAGCATACTTCTCTGCCGACCAGCGGCCGCGCGGCCGATCAGGCCGGTGCCAACGCGCGAACAATCGCGCAAAATAAAAGACAAAAGCGAGGAACGCATGACAATCGATGTCTCCCGTCGGTCCCTTCTCACGCTCGGAGCGGGCCTTGGTGCCAGCGCCATGCTCGGCACCAGCGCGATGGCGCGGGCACCCAAGCTCGGCACCCAGACGCCCTACTGGCACCGCTTCGTTCTCGGCGATGCCGAGGTCACCGTCGTGTCCGACGGGCCGCTGCCGCTCGGCGATCCCTCTGGAACCTTCACCGGCGTTCCCAAGGAAGAGGTGAAGAAGATGCTGGCGGACAATTTCCTGTCGCCGGACAACGTCGTGCTCGAACAGAACTCCCCGATCGTGAACACCGGCGACAAGCTCATCCTGTTCGATACCGGCATGGGCTCATCGAAGATGTTCGGCGCCAGCACCGGCCGGCAGCAGAAGAGCATGACCGAGGCCGGCATCAAGCCGGGGGACATCGATGCCGTGGTGTGCTCGCATGCCCATATCGACCATATCGGAGGCATCGTCGACGAAGGCGGCAAGCCGCTGTTTCCGAACGCGCAGATCTACATCTCGCAGACCGATTTCGACTTCTGGACCGACGAAGGCAAGCTCGGCAGCCCGGCCAAGGACTTCGTCGTCCACGCCCGCAAGAACCTGCTGCCGGTCCGTGACCGGATCGTATTCTTCAAGGACGGCCAGGAATTCCTGCCGGGGGTCCAGGCCATCGCCGCGCCCGGTCACACCGTCGGCCACACCATTTTCATGGTGTCGTCGGCCGGCAAATCCTTTGCCTTCCTCGGCGACCTCTCGCACCATTCCGTGCTGCTGCTCGAGCGGCCGCGCATGGAATTCTCCTACGACACCGACCCGAAGCAGGCGGCGGAATCGCGGGTGAAGTTGCTCACGATGCTCGCGGCAAACAAGGTCCCGGTGATGTCGTATCACTTCGCCTGGCCGGGCTACGGCCATGTCGCCAAGGCCGGCGACGGCTTCCACTATTATCCCCAGCCGATGCAGATGACGTTGTAGGTTCTCGCGATCAGGTCCGGGCGGCGCGCGCCGTCCGGACCATTGATGCGCCCTATTCCACGGGCTCGGCAACCGCGCCGGCGCCTGAGGCCGCAGCGTCCGCCCGGGCACCGGGGAATATCCGCTTCACCAGCACGAACAGCGCGGGCACGAAGAAGATGCCGAGCACGGTTGCCGCGATCATGCCGCCGGCGACGCCGATGCCGACCGCGTTCTGGCTGGCCGAGCCCGCGCCCGTCGCCACCGCCAGCGGCAGCACGCCGAGGATGAAGGCGAGCGACGTCATCAGGATCGGGCGCAGGCGCTGGCGCGATGCGTGCAGGGTGGCATCGACCAGGCTGCGGCCGGAAGCGATCTGCTCCAGCGCGAATTCGACGATCAGGATCGCGTTCTTCGAGGCCAGCCCGATCGTCGTGAGCAGTCCGACCTGGAAATAGACGTCGTTGGCCTGATCGAACAGCGTCGCCGCGAGCAGCGCGCCGAGCACGCCGATCGGCACCGTTAGCATCACCGCGAACGGGACCGACCAGCTCTCGTACAGTGCGGCAAGGCTCAGGAAGACGATCAGCAGCGAAATCGAATACAGATACAGCGTCTGGCTGCCGGTGAGCCGTTCCTGGAACGACAATCCGGTCCATTCATGGCCGTAGCCCTTGGGCAGCTTGGCCATCTGCTCCTCCACGGCCTGCATGGCGACACCCGAGCTGATGCCCTGCCCTGCCTGCCCCTGCAGCTCGACGGCGGCGACGCCGTTGTAGCGCTCGAGGCGCGGCGAACCAAAACTCCAGCGATCGGTCGCGACCGCCGAGAACGGCACCATCGAGCCCGAGGCGTTGCGCACATACCAGCGGCCGATGTCGCTGGTATCCATGCGGAACGGCGCATCGCTTTGCACATAGACCTGCTTGACGCGGCCGCGGTCGATGAAGTCGTTGACATAGGCGCCGCCCCACGCTGCCGACAGCGTGGTGTTGAGATCGCTGAGGTTGACGCCGAGCGCGGTGGCCTTGGCCTGGTCGACGTCGAGGTTGAATTGCGGCGTGTCGTCCTGTCCGTTCGGCCGGGCCTGTGCCACGCGCTTGTCCGCCGCGAGCTGCCCGAGCAGCTGGTTGCGCGCCTGGATCAGCGCCTCGTGACCGTTGCCGCCGGTGTCCTGGAGATAGAGATCGAAGCCGCCGGCATTGCCGAAGCCGGGAATCGACGGCGGCAGCACCGCGAACACCATGGCGTCGCGGATTTTCATGAACGCCCCCATGGCACGGCCGGCCACGGCCTGCGCCGAGGCCGCAGGACTCTTGCGCTCGTCGAACGGCTTCAGGCTGACGAAGGCAAGGCCAACGTTCTGTCCCTGCCCTGCGAAGCTGAAGCCACTGACTGCGAACACGCCGTCCACGGCGTCCTTCTCGTTGTCGAGATATTGATGCTCGACTTGCTTGATGACATCGAGCGTACGCGTCGAGGTGGCGCCGACCGGAAGCTGGATCAGCGTCATGATCGTGCCCTGGTCCTCTTCGGGCAGGAACGAGCTCGGCAGCCGCTGGAACAGGACGACCATGGCGGCGAGGATCGCCGCGAAGGCGATCATCACTCCCGCGATGCGCCTGATCGCACCGCCCGCGGTGCGCTGATAGCCGTCCGCCATGCGGTCGAAGCCGCGGTTGAACAGGCCGAAGAAGCCGCGCTGCGCGCCATGATGCTTCGGCGGCTTCAGGATCGTGACGCACAGCGCCGGCGTCAGCACCAGCGCCACGAGCACCGACAGCAGCATCGCCGTGACGATGGTGAGCGCGAACTGCCGGTAGATGATTCCGACCGAGCCGTTGAAGAACGCCATCGGAATGAACACGGCCGAGAGCACGACGCCGATCCCGACCAGGGCCCCGGTAATCTCGCGCATGGATTTCTCGGTCGCCTCGCGCGGGCCGAGCTTCTCCTCGGCCATCACGCGCTCGACGTTCTCGACCACGACGATGGCATCGTCGACCAGGAGGCCGATCGCCAGCACCATCGCGAACATCGTCAGCGTGTTGATCGAATAGCCGGCAAGCGAGAGCACGCCGAAGGTCCCGAGCAGCACCACCGGCACGGCAATGGTCGGGATGATGGTCGCCCGCCAGCTCTGCAGGAACACGAACATCACGACGAAGACCAGCGCGATCGCCTCGAACAGCGTGTGAATCACCTTTTCGATCGACAGCTTGACGAAGGGCGTGGTGTCGTAGGGGTAGACGACGCGGAGCCCCTCCGGCATCGCGGCGCTGAGCTGGGCGACACGTGCCTTCACCGCCTCCGAGGTCGCGACCGCATTGGCGCCGGTCGCAAGACTGATGCCCATGCCCGCGGCGGGCTTGCCGTTGTAGCGCGCGGCGGAATCATAGGACTTCGAGCCGAGCTCGACCCGCGCGACGTCGCCGATGCGGACCGTCTGACCGGTCGTGGCCGTGCGCAGGATGATGTCCTTGAACTGCTCGACCGTCTGCAGGCGGCTCTGCGAGGTGATGGTGGCATTGAGCTGCTGGCCGCCGACGGACGGCAGGCCGCCGAGCTGGCCGGCGGTCACCTGGGTGTTCTGAGTCTGGATCGCCGCAGTCACGTCCCCAGGCATGAGGTTGTATTTCGCCAGCTTGTCGGGATCGAGCCAGATTCGCATGGCGTATTCGGCGCCAAACAACGTCACCTGGCCGACGCCAGCGACGCGGCTGATGGGATCGTTGACCGAGGACGCCACGTAATCGGCGATGTCGCTGGCGGCGAGCCGGCCGTCCTCGGAGACGAAGCCGAGCACCATCAGGAAGCTTGCCGAGGACTTCACGACCTTGATGCCCTGCTGCTGCACCACCTGCGGCAGCAGCGGCGTCGCGAGCTGCAGCTTGTTCTGCACCTGCACCTGGGCGATGTCGGCATCGGCTTCGTTGGTGAAGGTCAGCAAGATCTGCACTTGGCCCGTCGAGGTGCTCGACGACGACATGTATTGCAGAAAGTCGAGGCCGGTCATGTTCTGCTCGATGACCTTGGTCACCGAGTTCTCCGCGGTCTCGGCATTGGCGCCGGGATAGGTCGCCGTGATCGTGACCACAGTCGGCGCGATCTGCGGATATTGCGCGATCGGCAAGCGCATGATCGCGAGAACGCCGCCCAGCATGATCAGGATGGCGATGACCCAGGCGAAGATCGGCCGCTTGATGAAGAAATGGGACATGACGGTTACTGCTCGGCTGCGGCTGCTGCAGGCCGCGCATCGGCCTGCCGCGTCGGATTCACGGTGAGGCCGGTTGCGGGATCGACCGCGACCTCCACGGTCTTGACGGGCGCCCCGGGGCGGGCCTTCTGCGTGCCCTCGACGACCAGGCGATCGCCGGCCTTGGCGCCGGAGCGCACCAGCCAGTTGCTGCCGACATCCTCGCCGAGCTCCAGCATCCGCTGCTCGACCTTGCCGTCCTTGTCGACGAACATCGCCACTGCCTGCCCCAGCGGATTGCGCGAGACGGCGCGCTGCGGCACGAGGATCGCAGCCGGATCGACGCCGGCGACGACGCGGGCGCGCACATACATGCCCGGCAGCAGCGCCCGCTCGGGATTGGCGAAGACTGCGCGCGAGGAAACCGAGCCGGTGCTCTCGTTGACGCTGGCATCGGTGAAACCGTACTTGCCCTTGTGGCCGTAGGTCTTGCCGCTCTCCATCAGGAGCTCGACCTGCACGCCCTCGGCGGGACGCTTGAGCTTTCCGCTCGCGATCTGGCTGCGCAGGCGCTCCATCTCCGAGGTCGACTGATCGAGGTCGACATAGACAGGGTCGAGCTGCTGGATCGTCGTCATCGCCGTCGCCTGGCTCGCGGTGACCAGCGCGCCGGGTGTGATGCTCGACTTGCCGATCCGGCCCGAGATCGACGCGGTGACCTTGGTGCGATCCAGCGAGATCGCGGCGGTGTCGCGGTTGGCTTGCGCCGCCTTCACGTCGGCCTCGCCCTGCTTGTAGGCGGCAACGGCATCATCGACGTCCTGCTGGCTCGCCGCGTTGGTCTGCAGAAGCTGGGTCTTGCGCGCAGCCTTCAGCTTGACGCTGACGAGCGTTGCCTCCGACCTCTGCACCGCGGCCTCGGCGCTCGCCAGACCCGCCTTGTACTGCACCGGATCGATCTCATAGAGCAGGTCGCCTTCCCTCACCTCGGCGCCTTCCACGAAGTCGCGCTTGAGCAGAATGCCCGTGACCTGCGGACGGACCTCGGAAACCTGATAGGCGACGACGCGGCCCGGCAGCAACGTCGAGATCTTCGCTTCCTGCGGTTTCAGGGTCATGATGCCGACCTCCGGCACCATCTGCGGCAATGCCGCTTGCGGGTTCTGCTCCCCGCAAGCGGCAAGCAGCAGGGCAATCAAGGGAACAGCGCGGACGATCGGGGGGCGCATGATGACGATCCATGGGTGAGTTGCGGCCCCTCGAGGAGGATCGCGCACGGAAACATTCGGAAACTATTCAGTTTCCATTTGGAAACTTGATAGTTTCCTTCCCCGAAGTCAAGTGCTAGGCTGCCTGCGCAGCGGCGTTCAAGCAGTCGTGAAACAGCTCAGATTCAACGGCGGGTGTGTCCATGGCGAGAGAATCCAGAAATCAGAGACGTATTGCTCCGCCGTCGGAGCGGACCAAGCCGGCCGTCATCCTTCCCGCCCCCGACGCTCGCATGACGCAACTGCTGGCGGCGGCGAAGGACACCTTCACCAGCAAGGGATTTGCCGCGACCACGATGGACGACATCGCCGGTGCCGCCGGAATGTCGAAGAAGACGCTCTACAAAATGTTCGAGAGCAAGACCGAGCTGTTTCGCGCCATGCTGCTGCGCAGCCTGCCGGAAGCAGACTTCGCCGATGCCCCTTCGGAAGGATCACCAGTGATCCGACTTCGAAACATGCTGCGCGAGGCGGCCGACGTGGCGCTGTCGCCTGGCGAGATCGCCCTGCAGCGTCTGATCATCGGTGAACGTCAGGCCTCGCCGGAGCTGGGGCGCATGTTCGCCGAGGTCATCATGGAGAGCGGCACAGAGCATATCGTCGAGCTACTGAAGGCCGTTCGCCTGGAGCCTCGTTTCGAGGCTGTGCCGCTCCGCCTCATCGCCGAAATGCTGTTCGGCATGGTGTTCAGCCACGATCATTTCAGGCTGCTGACCGACACCGGATTCAAGCTCAATCGCCACGTGCTGGACCGGCGGATCGACCTTGCGATCGCGACGTTCTGTGCAACCGAAGAGGCGCAAGCCTCGTAATATTCTGGCCCTCCGCAACCCCGGAGTCGGACCAAACAGGTTCGAGGGAGCCCGAGCGTTGCTTGACGCAAATCAACATCCGACCGCTCGCGGCAACAATGCTGGCCTACGGAAACTCGGGCGAGCCGCGTCATGGACGATCTCTCGAAAATGGGGATTGATGCCGCCAGGCTGCCGGGCTGGCTGCGCTTCGTGGTGGTGATCGTGATCGCAGCGCTTGCCGCCGGCGCGAGCCTCGCTGCCTATCGCTGGTACGCCCGGCCCGTGACACTGTCGATCGCAGTCGGATCCTTGGATGGCGACGCTCCCAGGATCGTCTCGGCGCTCGCGAGCAGGCTTGCCGTCAACAACGCGCCAGTGCGCCTAAAGCTGGTCGAGACCGGCGGGCCCATCGAATCCGCCGCGGCGTTCTCGTCGGGCAAGACCGACCTCGCCGTCGTGCGCGGCGATGTCGGCGATCTCTCTCAAGCGCAAGCGATCGTCGTGCTCACCGAAGCCGTCGCCCTGCTGGTGGCTCCGCCGGGATCGGCGATTTCGGATATCGCCGGCCTGAAACGCACGACGGTAGGGGTTGTCGCCGGCGACACGAACCAGAAGGTGGTCCGCGTCCTCACCAGCGCATACGACCTTGGCCGCGCCAATGTCGTCTTCAAGAACATCGCGATGGACGACGTTCGCCGCGCGCTGGACGCGAAAGAGGTGCGCACGGTGCTTTTCGTCATGCCGCTCAGCGAGCGGTATCTGTCGTTGCTACGCCGCCTGTTCTCACAGACTGCCAAGACCGCGCCGATTCTGATCCCGATCGAAAATGCAGGCGCGATTGCGGAGAAGGAGCGCGCCTATGAGAGCTTCGACATCCCCAAGGGAGCGCTGCGCGGGTCCCCGCCAGTTCCCGCGGACGACGTCACAAGCTTGCACGTCGCCTTCTATGTGGTCGCCAAGAAGAGCCTCGACAACGACGTCGTCGCCAGCTTCACGCAGGCCATCACTGCCGCGCGCAGGGACATCCTGTCGGAATGGCCGGTCCTCGCCCAGTTCAAGGCGCCGGATACCGATGCCGGCGCATATCTCCCGGTGCATGCCGGCGCCGCCGAGTTCTACAATGGCAGCCAGCTAGGCTTCCTCGACAAGTGGAGCAACGTGATTTTTCTGGCGCCGATGGCGCTGGGCGCGCTTGCATCGATCGCGGCGGCGCTGTGGCGGTTTCTCAGGTCGGGCGAACACCAGCCGCGCGAACCGGCACTCGACGCGCTGTACACGCTCGGCCGACAGATCCGCGGGGCCAAAAACGAAACCGACCTGCTGGCGATCGAAGACCAGATCGACAATGTGCTTCGTAGCCAGCGCGCGAGATTGGACGGCGACGACAACCCGCTGGATGCTGCCACCCTCAACGTGGCGGCCCACCGCCTCGAGAACCTCATTCACGAGCGCAGGGCCGTGCTGACTGCAGCGCCCGCCGAGTCGCGGTAGCAGCGCGCTGTCAGCAGCCGAGCCTGTCGGCGATCCCGCCAAAGTCCTTGGCGACGATGTCCCAATTGCCGGTGGCTTCGAAGTCGACCTTCTGGAGCGGACCGTACTCCGTCGGCCTCGCGACGAACGCGGTCTTCAGGCCGTTGTTCTGGGCGGCCGCGAGATCGCCGTTGTGGGCGGCGACCATCATCACCTCCTTGGGCTTGAGGCAAAGCAGCTTTGCTGCGCCGAGATAGGTCTCGGGATCGGGCTTGTAGTGCTCGAACAGCTCGGCCGACATGATGAGGTCCCACGGCAGTCCGGCGAACTTCGCCATTTTGGTGAGCAATGCGACATTGCCGTTCGATAGCGGCGAGATCACGAATTTCGACTTCAGCCGCGTCAGGCCCGCGACGCTGTCCGGCCAGGGATTGAGGCGATGCCAGCCCTTGGTCAGATAATCGAGATCGGCGTCGGTGAGGCCTTTGATCGAAAACTGCGCGACCAGCTTCTCCAGCGAGCGGCGGTGCAGATCATCCAGCATGACATAGCCGCGCTCGGGATGTTGCCGCACATCGTCCATCGAGGCCATGTACATGCCGCGCCAGCCATCGACCAGAGCGGTCCAGTCGGCGCTGATGCCGCGCTGCCTGCTCCACCACATGAAGTCCGAGATCAGGCTGGTGCGCCAATCCACGACGGTGCCGAACACGTCGAACACCAGGGCTTTGACGGCGGAGAGTTCGGACATGGCGCTTCCCGATTATTCTTATTGTCATTCCGGGATGCGCCGTTAGGCGCAGGCCCGGAATCCATACTCCCGATCGTGGTTATGGATTCCGGGCTCGACGCTTTGCGTCGCCCCGGAATGACGGGCAGTTGTTATGCCCTACTCAGTCCAGATGGAACTTCGCGAGCTCACGATGCTCGGCCTTGATGTAGCGCACGGTGCCGGTGACGGAGCGCATCACCACAGTCTCGGTCTCGATCACGCCGTCCTTGCGGAATTTGACGCCCGAGAGCAGCGAACCCGTGGTGACGCCGGTGGCGGCGAACAGGCAGTCGCCGCGCGCCATGTCCTCGATGCCGTAGATCATCTTGGGATCGTTGACGCCCATCTTGGCCGCGCGCTCGCGCTTCTCGTCGGAATCGAGGATGAGACGGCACTGCATCTGGCCGCCGATGCAACGCAGCGCCACGGCCGCGAGCACGCCTTCCGGCGCGCCGCCGGTGCCGAGATACATGTCGACGCCGGTATTGTCGGGATCGGCGCAATGGATCACGCCGGCGACGTCGCCGTCGGTGATCAGGCGCACGGCAGCGCCGGTCGAGCGTACGCTCTCGATGATGCTGGCATGGCGCGGACGATCGAGCACGAGAACCGTGATGCCGTCGGGCTGGACACCCTTGGCCTTGGCGAGACGGCGGACGTTGTCGGCCGGCGTTGCATCGAGATCGACGACGCCCTTGTTGTAGCCCGGCCCGATCGCGAGCTTCTGCATGTAGACGTCGGGCGCGTGCAGCAGCGTGCCGCCGTCGGCCATCGCCATGGTGGCGATCGAGCCCGGCATGTTCTTGGCGCACAGCGTGGTGCCTTCGAGCGGATCGACCGCGATGTCGACCTGCGGACCGGCGTTCAGGCCGACCTTCTCGCCGATGAAGAGCATCGGCGCCTCGTCGCGCTCGCCCTCGCCGATCACGATGGTACCCTCGATCGGGAGCTTGTTGAGCTCGCGGCGCATCGCATCCACCGCAGCCTGGTCGGCCGCTTTCTCGTTACCGTGCCCGCGCAGCCGCGCCGACGACACCGCCGCCCGCTCCGTCACGCGTACGATCTCCAACGTGAGGATGCGCTCGAGCAATGCGTGCGGGGGGACTGAAATATGGGTCGACATCGGCTTACTCCTTCGAACGGTTTTGGACAGAAGTCTCTGCCCGCATCAACTCTCAACGCCCACGGTTCGTTCGCTCAAACCGCCTCATTGTTTCAGCATGACCTTTCCGGAAAGCCGCCTCAACGCTTTGCGCTGGCGCGGCCCTCTGGGCCGGGGGTCACGCTCTAGTTCTTCTCGATCCGGATCACCTGCGGCCGTCCGCTGATCACCTTGTCCTTCTGCACGGCGGCGAGCGCGCGGCGCACCGCGTCCTCGTGCGTCGCATAGGTGATCAGGATGACGGGCACGGGGACCGCCTTGCCGTCGGCTGGCGCAGCGCCGCCATTGGGATGACGCTGCACGATCGACTCGATCGAAATCTTCTGCTCTGCCAGCCGGGTCGCGATCGCAGCCGCGGTGCCGGGGAAATCGCGCGCCAGAAGGCGGATGTAATAGCCGCCCTCGTGCCGCTCCATCGGCGCCTTCTTGGTGTCGCGCAAATGAGAAATCGGCCGGCCGAACGGATTGGCGCGGATGCCGCGCGCGGCATCGGCGATATCGGCGACGACGGCGGATGCCGTCGCGGCACCGCCGGCGCCGGGGCCGACCAGCGTGATCGGCGGAATGCCTTCACCGTCGATCGTGACCGCGTTGGTGACGCCCATCACCTGCGCGATCGAGGAGGATTTCGGAACCATGGTCGGATGCACGCGCTGCTCGATGCCCTTGGCGGTGCGCACCGCAACGCCGAGCAGCTTGACGCGGTAGCCGAGATCGGCGGCCGCGCGCAGATCTTCCGGCGCGATGGAGGAGATGCCTTCGACATACACTGCGCTTTGAGCAACTTTCGTGCCGAAAGCGAGGCTGGCGAGAATGGCGAGTTTTTGCGCGGTGTCGTGGCCGTCGACGTCGAAGGACGGGTTGGCCTCGGCATAGCCGAGCCGCTGCGCATCCGCGAGGCATTCGGCGAAGGACAGGCCTTCCTGCTCCATCCGGGTCAGGATGTAATTGCAGGTGCCGTTGAGGATGCCGTAGACGCGGTTGATGCCGGTTCCGGCAAGTCCCTCGCGCAACGTCTTGATGACGGGGATCGCGGCGCCGACGGCTGCCTCGTAATTCAGCGCGCCGCCGTGCTTTTCAGCGGCTTTCGCCAGTTTCAAACCGTGCTTCGCGAGTAGCGCCTTGTTGGCGGTGACCACTGACTTGCCGGCGCTGAGCGCGGCCTCGACCGCCGACAGCGCGGGATCGCCGGCGCCGCCCATCAGCTCGACGAAGCAATCGATGCCGGGATGCGTGGCGAGCGCCATGGGATCCTTGACCCATTCGACGCCGCGCAGGTCGATGCCGCGCTTCTTCGCCTTGGAGCGCGCGGTGACGGCAACGACGCGGATTCCGCGGCCGCTGCGGCCTGTAAGCACGCGGGCCTGCGTTTCAATCAGACGGACAACTTCGGCGCCCACGGTGCCGAGCCCCGCTATGCCCACTTTCAGGGGTGCAACCATGATGACTTAGAAAACCTGCCGAAGAGAACTTAACGCCGATTGGCGAGCGGAACGACGTTGTGCAACGTTTCGATGCCGCTTTCAAGGAAGCGTCGCACGCCGCGCGCGGCCTGCCTGATCCGTTGCTCGTTTTCCACCATGGCGATGCGGACATATCCTTCACCATGCTCGCCGAAGCCGACGCCGGGCGAGACCGCAACGCCGGATTTCTCCACCATCAGGGTCGCGAATTGCATGCTGCCGACGCTGCGGAAGGCTTCCGGCAGCGGCACCCAGGCGAACATCGAGGCCTCCGGCGGCGGGATCTCCCAGCCGGCGCGGCCGAACGATTCCACCAGCGCATCGCGGCGCTTGCGGTAGGTGTCGCGCATCTCCTTGATGCAATCGTCCGGGCCGTTGAGTGCGGCAGTCGCCGCGACCTGCACCGGCGTGAAGGCGCCGTAATCGAGGTAGGATTTGACGCGGGCGAGCGCTGCGATCACGCGCTCATTGCCGACCGCAAAGCCCATGCGCCAGCCGGCCATCGAATAGGTCTTCGACATCGAGGTGAACTCGACCGTGACGTCCATCGCGCCCGGCACCTGGAGCACCGAGGGCGGCGGATTGTTCTCGTCGAAATAGACCTCGGCATAGGCGAGATCGGACAGGATCAGGATCTCGTGCTTCTTCGCGAACGCGACGAGGTCCTTGTAGAAGTCGAGGCTCGCGACATAGGCGGTCGGGTTCGAGGGATAGCAGACGACGAGCGCCAGCGGCTTGGGGATCGAATGCACGATCGCCCGCTCCACCGCCTCGAAGAACTGCGGCGTCGGCTCCGACGGCACCGAGCGGATTACGCCGCCTGCCATCAAAAAGCCGAAGGCGTGAATCGGGTAGCTCGGGTTCGGACAGAGGATGACGTCGCCGGGCGCGGTGATCGCCTGCGCCACGTTGGCAAAGCCTTCCTTCGAGCCGAGCGTCGCGACGATCTGGGTGTCGGGGTTGAGCTTCACGCCGAAGCGGCGGGCGTAGTAGCCAGCCTGGGCCCGGCGCAGTCCAGGGATGCCGCGAGACGCCGAGTAGCGATCGGTGCGCGGCTTGCCGAGTGTCTCCTTCAGCTTTTCCAGCACATGCGAGGGGGCCGGCAGATCCGGATTGCCCATGCCGAGGTCGATGATATCGGCGCCGGCATTCCGCGCGGCCGCCTTGGCCCGATTGACCTGCTCGAACACATAAGGCGGAAGGCGGCGGATGCGGTAAAATTCTTCCATGGCTCTCTGGGCTCCGGGGCAACCGGTCAGGACAGAATCGACAGGCCAAGACGGCGCTTCGGAAACGCGTCCATTTCCGTCGTGAAAATTACTCAAAATCAAATGCTTAGAGCAATCATCGACGACGAAGACTGAAGTCGTTCGCCCTGACTCTCGGCTGAACCGTGGTCTTTTAGCACGGCAAGGCGGGGGCGCCAGCGATTACCTTGGAGCGGCTCATTTCGCATCCTTGCCGGCGACGGCCTGGCGATCGCGCGCGGCGGCGAGCTCAGCCTCGATCTTGGCACGTTGCTCCGGCGGGATGACCGCTTGATCGCGATCCGGCGGCAGGTCGTGCACCGGCAGATAGGTGCCGGGCTCCCTGGGATGCGCCTGCGCGTCCGTGGGCGTCATATCCGCGAGCTGGCTCGAGCAGCCGCCGACGGCAAGCGCCGCGATCAGCAGCGCGCCGCGGATCGGCAGCGTCTTTTGCAGGTCCCACAACGCCAACACTTGGGAAATCCCCTACTCGTCCCAAAGCACGGCCCCGGGCAACCTTACCCAAGACCGCGCCCAAGCTCAAACCATTGCTGCCCAAATGGTGCGAGCCAGAAAACAGCCAATGCCCACCAAGCCGAGCGGTGCGGCCCGAATGTGACGGAACCAAGAAGATTTGTCGCAGTGCAACACATCTTCGAGAGTGTTTAACGTCAAACATGCGAGCTTCGCGGTGACGAATACGGAATGAATCGTTACTGTTCTGCTCATGAGTATGGCCACGACCGATACGCCCAAACCCGAGACGAAGTTCGATGCGGAAGCCTTCGCGATGAATGTCGCGCGGGCGATGGAGAGCGGCGGCAAGGCGCTGGCCGCGTACCTCAAGCCGCGCGAGAGCGGCGAGGTGCAGGATCGCCCGCCGCCCGAGCTCACCGAGGTCGTCAAGACCTTCACCTCGGTCGCCGAATATTGGCTGTCGGATACATCCCGCTCCTCCGATCTGCAGACCAAGCTCGCCAAGGACTATCTCGACCTCTGGGGCTCGGCGGTGCGCCGCATGGCCGGCCAGGACGCGCCGCCCGCGATCGCGCCCTCGCCGCGCGACAAGCGTTTTGCCGACCCGGAATGGAAGTCGAACCAGTTCTTCGATTTCGTGATGCAGCTCTATCTGCTCACGACCAAATGGGCGCAGGAGCTGGTGCGCGATGCCGAGGGGCTCGATCCCCAGACCCGCCGCAAGGCGGAGTTCTACGTCCAGCAGGTCACCAACGCGCTCTCGCCGTCCAACTTCGTGCTGACCAACCCCGAGGTGCTGCGCGAGACCGTGACCAGCAGCGGCGAGAACCTCGCCCGCGGCCTGAAGATGCTGGCCGAGGACATCGCGGCCGGCAAGGGCATGCTGAAGATCCGCCAGTCCAATCCGGACAACCTCGTCGTCGGCGTCAACATGGCGACGACGCCGGGCAAGGTGATCTACCAGAACGAGATGATGCAGCTGATCCAGTATTCGCCGACCACGGAGACGGTGCTGCGCACCCCGCTCCTGATCGTGCCGCCCTGGATCAACAAGTTCTACATCCTCGATCTCAAGCCGGAGAAATCCTACATCAAGTGGTGCGTCGACCAGGGCGTCACCGTGTTCGTGATCTCATGGGTCAATCCCGACAAGCGGCTCGGCAACAAGAGCTGGGAAGACTACATGAAGGAAGGTCCGCTCACGGCGATGGACGTGATCGAGAGGGTCACGGGCGAGATGAAGGTGCACACCGCCGGCTATTGCGTTGGCGGCACCATGCTCGCGACCACGCTGGCCTGGCTCGCCGAAAAGCGCCGCCAGCGCGTGAGCTCGGCGACGTTCTTCGCGGCCCAGGTCGACTTCACCCATGCGGGCGATCTCCTGGTGTTCGTCGACGAGGAGCAGATCACGGCGCTCGAGCAGGACATGAAGGCGGCCGGCGTGCTCGAAGGCTCGAAGATGGCGATGGCCTTCAACATGCTGCGCTCCAACGATTTGATCTGGTCCTACGTCGTCAGCAACTATCTGAAGGGGCAGCAGCCGAGCGCGTTCGACCTCTTGCACTGGAATTCGGACGCGACGCGCATGACCGCGTCGAACCATTCCTATTACTTGCGCAATTGCTATCTGGAGAACCGGCTCTCCACCGGCACGTTGGTGCTCGACAACACGCTGCTCGATCTCTCCAAGGTCAAGGTTCCCGTCTACAACCTCGCTACCCGCGAGGACCACATCGCGCCCGCTGAATCGGTGCTGTACGGCTCGCAGTTCTTCGGCGGTCCGGTGAAATACGTGCTGTCGGGCTCGGGCCACATCGCCGGCGTCGTCAATCCGCCCGCCTCGAACAAGTACCAGTACTGGACCAACGACAACATCAAGGACGTCAACGTCGCGCAATGGATGAAGGACGCCGTGGAGCACAAGGGCTCGTGGTGGCCGGACTGGCGCCAATGGCTGGGCGAGCTCGATCCGGAGCAGGTCCCGGCGCGCAGCGTCGGCAGCGACGCCCTGCCCCCGATCGAGGACGCGCCCGGCAGCTATGTCAGGGTTCGCGCATAGCGGACTCTGCCGCGCTCTTGTATAGACTCGCTCTCAAGGCAGCAGCGACGACAGAGGGACCGGACTATGACGCGCGAATTGTTCTGGCTGACACTGACGGTGATCCTGACCGGCATCCTCTGGATTCCCTACACCATCAACCGGTGCCAGGTCCGCGGTCTCAGTGGCGCGCTGGCCAATCCCTCGCGCGGCGACAAGCCGCAGGCGGAATGGGCGAACCGCCTGATGTTCGCGCACGACAATGCGGTCGAGAACCTCGTGCTCTTTGCGCCGCTGGTGCTGATCCTCAACGCGATCGACTATTCGACAAAATGGACCGTGCTCGCCTGCGCCGTCTATTTCTGGTCCCGCGTCGCGCATCTCATCGTCTACGCGATCGGCATCCCGGTGTTCCGCACGCTGGCCTTCACCGTCGGCTTCCTCGCCCAGGCCGTGCTGGCGCTGGCGATCTTCAAGGTGGTTTGAGCAACGCTACCTTGGTCGTCATTCCGGGGCGGTGCGTAGCACCGAACCCGGAATCTCGAGATTCCGGGTTCGCCCTTTGGGCGCCCCGGAATGACTGAGCAAGCTTTCTTACTCCTCCGGCAATCCCAGCATCAGCCGCATGTTCTGCACGGCTGCGCCCGAGGCGCCCTTACCGAGATTGTCGAGCCGGGCGACCAGCACCGCCTGGTGATATTTGTCGCTGGCGAAGACGTAGAGCTCGAGCATGTTGGTCTCGTTGAGCGCCTCCGGCTCGATCCGGCCGCCCTTTGACGCTTCGTTCTGCAGCGGCATCACCGAGACGTATTTCGAGCCGGCATAACGCTTGGCGAGCGCGGCCTGGAGCGCCGCACCATCCGGCTTGCCGGGCAGCGTGTCGAGTTGCAGCGGCACCGAGACCAGCATGCCCTGCCGATAGTTGCCGACCGAGGGAATGAAGATCGGCCGCCGCGTCAGGTTCGAATAGAGCTGCATCTCCGGCAAATGCTTGTGCTCGAAGCCAAGGCCGTAGAGCTCGAAGGACGGTGCGCTGCCGTCCTCGAAGCTCGCGATCATCGACTTGCCGCCGCCGGAATAGCCGCTCACCGCGTTGACGGTGACGGGATAATCGGGCGGCAACAGGCCGGCATCGACGATCGGCCGCAGCAGCGCGATCGCGCCGGTCGGATAGCAGCCGGGATTGGAGACCTTCTTCGCCGCCTTGATCTTGCCGGCCTGGTCCGGCGTCAGCTCGGGAAAACCGTAGGCCCAGTCGGGCGCGACCCGGTACGCGGTCGAGGCGTCCAGCACCTTCGGGCCCGCAGCGCCCATGCTGTCGACCAGCGCCACCGTCTCCTTGGCGGCATCGTCGGGCAGGCAGAGGATGACGAGGTCCACCTCCTCCATCAGCGCCTTCTTGGCCGCGGGGTCCTTGCGCTTGTCGTCGGCGATCGTCTTCACGACGACGTCGTTCTGGAGCTTCAGCCGCTCGTTGATGCCGAGCCCGGTGGTGCCGGAGCCGCCATCGACGAAGACGGTCGCGGGCTTGGTGGCAGCGCCCTTCGGGGCCTGTTTGGTGTCAGCGAGGCTCATGATGCGCTCCCTTCGAGCATGTTCGTGTCGTCTGCAAAAACCTGCGGCCTTGCCTGCCGCATCAAATCTGAGAGCTGCTTGGCGACGGCATCGCCGGCGCTGAGCGCATTGGCGATCGCCGCATAGTCGGCGTCCGATTTGTGCTGGTTGAGCTTGAAGCTGCCTTCGACCTCCTCAACCGTCATCACCAGACCCACGATCGCCTTCTTCATCGTCTCGAGCCGTCCGGCAGTCATCTTGTCCGATGTCCACGGCTTCTTCGGCAGCAGCCAGTTCTCGAACTTGTCGCTGAGCGTGGCGATCTGCACCGCCAGCTCGTCGTCAGACAACATCCGCACCGGCCCGCTCAGATGCACCGACTGGTAGAGCCAGGTCGGCACCTGGTCCGGCGAGACGTACCAGTCCGGCGATACATAGGCATCGGGGCCATTGACCGCGAGCAGCCAGGACGCTGCGCCGTCCGCAAGCTTTAGCAGCGGATTGTGACGGGCGACATGAAAGGCGGCCTGCGGCGTGCCGTCGGCGGCATAGGTCAAATAGAACGGCAGCGGGGAAGCGACCGGTTTCTTGCCGTCAAAGGCGCACATGGTGCCGAAGCCGCGCTCTTCGGCGAACTTCAGGCTTGCGGCGCGGTCCTGCTTGAAAAAGGGTGGCGTGTACATCGTGGTCTCCTGCTGGGCCTCCTTGGGGGCCGCCGGATCAGATCGCGCTGACAGGAGAGAGAGTGCCGCGGATCGGATCCAGCGGCAAAGACGATGATCTCAAACGCGATCGACCGCCCAAACCGCTAAAGAGCGGCGGCGGCGACGGGCGAATAGGATGGTCGCAGCGTTGATCATGGCGCGCGGCTATAAGGCCAGATCGGGTTTCCGTCAAGGTTTCGGCGTCAGATGACCCGCCAGATCCATTCCATGATCTTGGCGAGCACGTCGCCGAACATCAGGAGCACGGCCGACCAGATCAGGGCCGAGACGAAATTGGCGGCCTGGAAGCTCCAATAGGGCATCTCGAAGATGCCGGCCGCAAGCGGCACCGAGGCGCGCAAGGGCCCGAAGAAGCGGCCGATGAAGATGCTGGGGATGCCCCAGCTGCGCACGAAAGCCTCGCCCCTGGGCAGGAGTTCCGGATAGCGAGAGAGCGGCCACATCTGGGCGACCTTCTCCTTGTAGCGGTAGCCGAACCAGTACGAAACCCAGTCGCCGAGCGCCGCGCCGAGTCCGCCGGCGATCCAGACCGGATAGAAGCTGATCCCGCTCGCCCCGATCAGCGCACCGATCGCGACCAGCGCGCCCCAGGCCGGGACCAAGAGCGAAATGAAAGCGAGCGACTCTCCGAAGGCGAGCACGAACACGATCGGGGCTGCCCAGGCCTGATGAGCGCGCACGAATTCGGCCAGGGCGTGCGCATACTGCTCCATCAAAAATAGCCTTCCCGCCCCGTCTCAAGGTGCTGCTCGATGAAAAAGACTGGTAAGCCAAGGGCTTGTGTGACATCAAGTCACAAAACTCGCCTCGCCGCGGACCGGCCGGTCAAATTGCCGGGAATTGCAGGGGCTACGGCGTAAAATCGCCGGGATTGGCTCCCAACGACACCGCCGGGCCCGCCCCGCGGTAACCTTTCCAAGTCAGAAGTGGCATAGTCGGCCTAACCGATTCGCCGCTTATGCGGCCCTCAAAGCGTATCAAGATATATGTCCAAGCAGTTGAAACCCAAAGCAAAAGACGATTTTTTCGGCGGCGACGAGCCGAAACCCCGGGCGCCTGCCAAGGCGGCTTCGCGCGGAACCGGCGGGGAAGCGGACTACACCGCAGCCGACATCGAGGTGCTCGAGGGCCTGGAACCGGTGCGGCGCCGGCCCGGCATGTATATCGGCGGCACCGACGAGAAGGCGCTGCATCATCTGTTCGCCGAGGTCATCGACAACTCGATGGACGAGGCGCTGGCGGGACATGCGACCTTCATCGGCGTCGAGCTCTCCGCGGATGGTTTCCTCACCGTCACCGACAACGGCCGCGGCATCCCGATCGATCCGCATCCAAAATTCCCGAAGAAGTCGGCGCTCGAAGTCATCATGTGCACGCTGCATTCGGGCGGCAAATTCGACTCCAAGGTCTACGAGACCTCCGGCGGCTTGCACGGCGTCGGCATCTCCGTGGTGAACGCCCTCTCCTCGTTGCTCGAGGTCGAGGTCGCGCGCAGCCAGAAGCTCTACCGCATGACGTTCGAGCGCGGACACCCCAAGGGCAAGCTCGAGGATCTCGGCAAGATCAACAACCGCCGCGGCACGCGCGTCCGCTTCAAGCCCGATACCGACATCTTCGGCGCCAAGGCTGCGTTCAAGCCGCAGCGCCTGTTCAAGATGACGCGCTCGAAGGCGTATCTGTTCGGCGGCGTCGAGATCCGCTGGAATTGCGCGCCCGAGCTGCTCAAGGGCGTCGAGGACGTCCCGGCGGAGGCGACGTTCCACTTCCCCGGCGGCCTCAAGGATTATCTGGCGGCAGCAATTCACGCCGACACGCTGGTGCACCCGGATATCTTCTCCGGCAAGTCCGGCCGCAATGGCGCGCATGGCGCCTGCGAATGGGCGGTGGCCTGGACCGCAGATGCCGACGGCTTCCTCTCTTCCTATACCAACACCGTCCCGACACCCGATGGCGGCACGCACGAATCCGGCCTGCGCAGCGCGCTGCTGCGCGGCCTGAAGGATCACGCCGAGCGCGTCGGCCAGGGCAAGCGCGCCTCGTCAATAACGTCGGAAGACGTGATGGTCGGTGCCGCCGTGATGCTCTCGGTGTTCGTGCGCGAGCCCGAATTCCAGGGCCAGACCAAGGATCGTCTCGCCACCGCGGAGGCGCAGCGCATCGTCGAACAGGCGATGAAGGATCCGTTCGATCACTGGCTCTCGGGCAATCCGAACATGGCCAACAGGCTGCTCGATTTCGTGATCGACCGCGCCGAAGAGCGGCTGCGGCGGCGGCAGGAGAAAGAGACCGCGCGGAAAACCGCCGGCAAGAAGCTGCGCCTGCCCGGCAAGCTCGCCGACTGCACCGACGCCGGCACCGAAGGCTCCGAGCTCTTCATCGTCGAAGGCGACTCGGCCGGCGGTAGCGCCAAGCAGGCACGCGACCGCAAGACCCAGGCCGTGCTGCCGCTGCGCGGCAAGATCCTCAACGTCGCATCGGCCGGCAAGGACAAGCTGACGGCCAACGCCCAGCTCTCCGACCTCGTGCAGGCGATCGGTTGCGGCCAGCTCCTGCAATACCGCGAAGAGGATCTGCGCTATCAGCGCATCATCATCATGACCGACGCCGACGTCGACGGCGCGCACATCGCTTCGCTGCTGATCACCTTCTTCTATCGGCAGATGCCGCGGCTGATCGACGAAGGGCACCTCTTCCTCGCGGTGCCGCCGCTCTACAAGCTCACGCACGGCACCAAGTCGGTCTACGCGCGCGACGACAAGCACAAGGAAGAGCTGATCAAGAGCGCGTTCAACGCCAACGCCAAGGTCGAGGTGAACCGGTTCAAAGGCCTCGGCGAGATGATGCCGGCGCAGCTCAAGGAGACCACCATGGATCCGAGCAAGCGCACGCTGCTCAAGGTGGTGCTGCTCGCCGACGATCGCGACACCACCGCGGATTCGGTGGAGCGGCTGATGGGCACCAAGGCCGAGGCGCGCTTCGCGTTCATCTCGGACAAGGCGGAATTTGCCAGCGAAGAGCTGCTGGACGTTTGAGTCCTCGGCGCTGCGGCGCTTCATCGAGAGCCCCGGCGACAAGCCGGGGCTCTTTTGCTTTGCGGGGGCGATGACGTCGCTGCGGTCCGGATGGCTTTGAGCGATTCCCGGCACCATCGTTGCGACTCGGCCAGCGACTCACGGCGCTCAGGCGGAGGCACGACTGCCTCCATTTCGGACAAGACGGGATTTGCTAACGAAACCTTACCCGAGATTGAATTCCAAAAATCTCAATAAGGCTTTGAATTTATGTGATTATTCCAGATCTCGACAACCGCGACCGAAATGCCCGCGTATCGGCGTTTTCCGGCGACTGTGCCTGCCCGGCAACAGCATTCCGGCGGGAAACGTCTATAGTCCGGACATCAGATGCCACGAACTTCAGTGCGCTCGCGCTGCTACACAGACCAAGGTTGGGGATTTTTATCATGAAGAAGGTTTTGCTCGCTCTGACCGCGGTTGCCGCGATGACCGGTTCGGCCTCGGCGGCCGATCTCGGTGCCCGTCCCTACGTGAAGGCCCCGATGCCGGCGCCCGTCGCCAACTGGACCGGTTTCTACGTCTTCGGCGGCGGCGGCGGCGGCCTCTCCAATGCCGACCAGCACGTCCAGACCACTGTTGGTGCGGTTCCGCTGACGATCGACCAGCGCCAGGGCGGCTCCGGTTGGTTCGGCACCGTCGGCGCCGGTTACGACTGGCAGTTCAGCGGCACCTGGGTCGCCGGTGTGTTCGCTGACGGCCAGTTCGGCAGCATCCGCGCCACCATCCAGGATCCGATCGTCGGCATCACCGGCAACCAGAAGCTGGAGACCTCCTGGGCCGCGGGCGTGCGCCTCGGTTGGCTGGTCGCCCCGAACGTTCTCTCCTACGTCAACGGCGGTTACTCGGGCGCTCACTTCGGCCAGACCAACTTCACCACGCTGGGCGGCACCCCGGCCGGCATCCACCTCAACAGCTACAACCGCAACGGCTGGTTCGTCGGCGGCGGTGTCGAGAACAGCCTGAACATCTTCGGCGTCTCTTCGCCCGGCTGGTTCATGAAGACCGAGTATCGTTCGGCCTTCTACAACGCCAAGACCTCGAACGAGCTCTTCGACGGTACCAACGCGCTTGTCGGCCGCGACATCCGCGCCAACAGCTGGAACCAGACGATCTCGACCTCGCTGGTCTACCGCTTCAACTGGACCGGTCCGGTCGTCGCGAAGTACTGATCCGAACGCAAGTTCAGACGTCAAAGCCCCGGCATCGCCGGGGCTTTTTCGTTATGGGGCTCCCCTCGCGCGCTAGCCTGCAGCAGATCCGCCTGGTGCGGAATGGCAGCTCGGTCCGCAACCGGCGCGGCCACGATCGCGGCGGCTGGAAGCGTTCCTGCCACGGACATGCGTCCTCCTGCGGCCCTGCATCGGCGGCCATTGTATCTGAACTGAAGCTACGGCTAGTCTGGTGCCAAGCTTTCCTGACCGTGGCGATCGATGCCGCGGGTCGCGACGGAAGCGGACCGACGGGGAGGAATGCATGCGCAGATTTCTGCTTGTAGCAGGCCTGTTTGCCCTCGCCGTCGGGCTGCTCTGGATCGGACAGGGCACGGGTACGGTGCCCTGGCCGCGATCGAGCTTCATGGTCAACCAGCTGCATTGGGCCGGCTATGGCGCCGCCATGGCCGGCTTCGGGCTGGTGCTGATCTGGCAGAGCAACCAATAAAAGAAACCAGGGAATACAAGCATGACATCCAGCCGGTTCGAGCTCCGCGGCAAGGTCGCGGTCGTAACAGGAGGCAATGGCGGCATCGGGCTCGGCATGGCGCGCGGCCTTGCCGATGCCGGCGCCGACATCGCCGTGGTCGGCCGCAACGAAGCCAAGTCCAAAGCAGCGGTCGAAGATCTCAGGCAGCGCGGCGTCAAGGCGATCGCGGTTGCGACCGATGTCACCGACAGGGCCGCGATCGAAGCCATGATCGCGCGCGTGGTGAAGGATCTCGGGCGCATCGACATCCTCGTCAACAATGCCGGCATGAGCATCCGCAAGCCGCCGCACGAGCTCGAGCTCGACGAGTGGAACAAGGTGATCGACACCAACCTCACCAGCGCCTTCCTGTGCTCGAAGCTCGCTTATCCGGCTTTGAAAGCATCAGGCAACGGCAAGGTGATCAACATCGGCTCGATGATGTCGATCTTCGGTGCGAGCTTCGCCACCGCCTACGCGGCAAGCAAGGGCGGCATCGTGCAGTACACGCGTGCCTGCGCCAATGCCTGGGCGCCCGACAACATCCAGGTCAATGCGATCCTGCCGGGCTGGATCGACACCGACCTCACCCGCGGCGCACGGCAGCAGGTGTCGGGATTGCACGAGCGGGTGCTGGCGCGCACGCCTGCGGGGCGCTGGGGCGACATCGACGACTTCGCCGGCATCGCCGTGTTCCTGGCATCGCCCGCATCGAACTTCGTCACGGGCACCGCGATCCCCGTCGATGGCGGCTTCTCGGTGATGGCCTGAGGCCACACCTTCCGGCCATTCAGCAACGCAAAAAAGAAGCCCCGGACAAGTCCGGGGCTTTTGAATTTATGCAGTGCTTTTTTTGATCGTTGGTCGCGTTGCGTCGTCGACGTGCTCAGTAACGGGCAATGACCGGTGCGTCGAACTTGTAGCTCGCGCGGACGACGGCCCATTGGATGTCGCGCGGCTTGGCGTCGAAGGTGTAATTCCCCGAGGTGCCGCCGAGCTGATAGGTCTGGCTGCCGAAGGCCGCGTAATTGTATTCGAGGCCGACGATCCAGTTGCGGGTGACGCCGTATTCCCAGCCGGCGCCGACGGTCCAGCCGTTGGCCCAGTGGGTCTGTCCGCCCGAGCCCGACACACCGACGGTGTCGCTGACCGACAGACGGTTGTTCGCGCCGGCATAGCCGCCCTTGACGTAGAAGAGGTTGTTCTGCACGGCGAAGCCGGCGCGGCCGACCACGGTCGCGAGCACGTTGGTGCGCCAGGAGAACACGTCGTCGCCCGCACCGAACGCGGTGTTCGTGAACGAGCCCTTGTTGTCGAGGCCGGAGATCGTGCCTTCCATGCCGAACACGTAGTTATTGGCCTGCCAGTTGTAGCCGATCTGGGCGCCGCCCATGATGCCCGCGCTGCGCTGACGATAGCCCTCGCCCGGGACGAGATCGCCAAACGGCGCACCGATCCCATTGTTGATGAACTGCTGGTTGGTCCATGCGCCGCCGATGTGGCCGCCGACATAGAAGCCGGTCCAGTTGAACAGCGGCTCGACATAAGCGGGCGCCTTCGTGTAACGCGCACCGAGATCGGCGGCGGAGGCAGCGCCGGTCGAAACCAGAGCGGTCGTGCAGGCGAAGGCGGCAATCAATTGGTTACGCATGGTACAACCCCGTGTCCTTTGATGGACGCACGGTCACAGACGGGTGTTACTAAAATTCGAATCAACAGAGTTAACGCAGCGCATGGGCACGCGCAGATTCCTGAATCCGTCGGCGCTGTTGCACGCCCGCAACGCCACATGCGCGATTTAACGCGAAATTATCCCTGCCGAACTCCTGCGCTACGATGACGGCGCGGTCTTCGAATGCACGTGCTCAGGCCGCACGCCGAGCGCAAGCAGGCGCGCCGGGATGCCCTGCAGCCATGGCAGCGCAGTGATGAGACGCACGATCAGCGGCACCCTGAGCGGCCGATCGCTCCCCTGCAAGGCGCCGCTGATGATCTTGTTCTGCACGATCACCTGCATGCGCTGCGTCATCTTCACCGGGAACTCGCGGCGACGGCGCACGGCATCGAGATCGCTCTCGGACGGGCAGCCGTGCTGCATCTTGTCTGCCAGCAGATTGGCGGTTGCGACTGCATCCTGCACGGCGAGATTGACGCCGACGCCGCCGACCGGAGACATCGCATGCGCGGCATCGCCAATGCAAAGCAGTCCCGGCCGCGTCCAGCGCGCCATGCGGTTGATCGCGACGGTCAGCAGCTTGACGTCGTCGAAGCTTTTCACGTCGGCGATGCCGGAGCGAAGGATCGGCGCCATGCGCACGACGTCGTCGAGCAGCGCCTGCAGTCCCCTCGCCTTCACCGCCTCATGCTGTCCCTTGGCGATGACATAGGCGCACTGCCAATAGTCGCCGCGGTCGAAAGTGATCATCATCTTGCCGGGCTCGACGCGCGCGAACACGCTTTCCGTCTCGTCGGCCTTGCGGCCGGCGCGGAACCACAGCACATCCATCGGCGCGCCGATTTCCTCGACGACGAGGCCGGCGCGCTCGCGCACCGTCGAATGCCGGCCGTCGCAGGCGATGGTGAGATCGGCTTCGATGTCGATGATGCCGTCGGGCGTTTTCGCCCGCACGCCGGCGATCGTCTCGCCGCGGCGGATCAGATCGACCGCCTCAGTGCTCATCATCACCTCGAGCGAGGCAAAGCGCCGGCCGGCCTCGCGCAGGAAATTCAGAAAGTCCCATTGCGGCATGAAGGCGATGAAGGGGTATTTGGTGTGGAGCCGGCTGAGATCGGCGATGCGCACCGGTGTGCCGCCGAACAGGCCGTCCATCTTCTGCAGGCGCTGATGCGGCAGCTTCAGGAAGCCGTCGATCAGACCGAGCTCGTCCATCACCTGAAGCGTCGAGGGATGCACGGTGTCGCCGCGGAAATCGCGGAAGAAATCCGCATGCTTCTCGAGCACCGCGACCTCGATGCCGGCCCGCCCCAGGAGATAGCCGAGCATCATGCCAGCCGGCCCGCCGCCGACGATGCAGCAACGGACTTTTTTCGTCCGGTTCGGTTGTTGGTCGGATGTCATTGCAGCCACGATCCGCGATGCGAGTCTCGATCAAGATATGGCGGGCAATGTAACGCCGATTCCGGTCGAATGGCGCTTGAATTTGGCTGTGCGATCTCCAACGCCGGCCGCTCAGATCGCACCAATCCTTGCGATCCGGGAATAAGCGGCCCCCCTGCTGTTATCAGCAGATAAGACCCTAAAGGGCATCAAAGGCCCGCACTGCGCGGGCCCTTTCATGGACGGAAGCCAAACTATTTCTGATCCTCGTTGCTGGTCCCGGTCCCCGGACTGCCGATCGGCAACCCGTTCGGTGCATGACCGACACCTGCGTTACGTCCAGCTTGCGCGGCCGCTGGCGAGGTGCCGTTTGCAGTCGGGGACTGAACGTTCGGACTGTTCAGGCCGGTGTTGGTGTTGACGTTGGCACCGGTGGTGGTGCCATGAATGCCCATTCCCGAAGGAGCCGACGGCCCCGAATTGGCGCTGCTGGTTGAGGTGCCCATTCCGGCACCCGAGCTGGCCGCAGATCCCGCGCCGCCGGTCCCTGTACCGGCCGCGGCACTGCCACCGCCAGCAGCACCACCGCCGCCTCCGCCAGCACCCCCGCCTCCCTGAGCAAAAGCGGTCGTCGAAAGCGCAGCGCATGCGAAGGCGATGAGGATGGACTTGCGGATCATGGATTGTTCTCCCTGGTTTGGTGGACAATCCAGCGACCCAATGAGTTGTTCCTTCGCCTGGGTGAACACGGGTCCGCTGTCCTTGGGGAACGCCCACAATCCCGCCGTGTATTGGTCCCCTTGGGGGCCTAGACGTACCATGTCACCGCCCAATCTCCTTGAGCAAGGCACGGCGTTTGTCGTGAAGTTCGCGGAGATATTGCTTATTCGAACGCTGCGTCTCCTGCCACTCGATGCGATCTTCAGCGGTCCAAAGGAAGGACTCGCGTTCGAAGCGAGCTATCTCGGCCTCATCGAATTCCTTATAAAGCTTGATATCACGCTCCACCTCTTCCAGTTGTTCCTGGATCGTTTTTGGCATCAGCCGTTCCCCCGGCCTAGCCTCCAGCCTGATCCAGTCTTCGGCTCAAATTACGGGGTTAGCAACAGAGGTTTGCTCGGTTCGGTGAGCTCACGCATTGATAAAGGCTATTGCGTAAGATTTTCTGTATTGTTGCCGGATCCGAGCCTCGCTGCGAGAAATCCGCTCCCTCGGGTCACCACCCTGCTTTGACGGCTGCGCTCCGGCCAGCGAACGCCGTCAATCACTACTGCCGGTTCGCACTCCGAAAGCTCTTGATCTCCGAGACGCTGCCGTCGCGATAGGTCAGCTCCACCGAGACGGACTGCGTGGCGGGGGTAAGCTTCATGTAGAGCGGCATGCCGGCGGTGATCGCATTGGGGTCGCGCATGTCGCAAGCAGGCATCTTCAGCACCTGGTTGGGCACGGCAGTGTCGATGCCGATGCGCACCTCGCGGATGGCGCAGCGGTAAGACACGAGGTGCGTGTAGTAGACCAGCAGCCCGTTGAACTCGCGGAACGACAGCCAGCTCGTCGACGTCATGTCGAGGATCTTGCGCTGGTCGCGGATCAGCGCGGCCTCGGGATCGAACCTGATCGGGAACGGTCCCTGCATGTCGCCGGATTGATCGACATAGCGGACCTCGATGGTGCCGGCCGCAGCGTCCGGCGGCAATTCGATCGACGGGTTAGGCATCCGCTTGCGCGTGCGCGGATCGAGCGTGTCGATGAAGCCGGTCTCGCGGAAATCGCCCTTGCCGGCCATGCGCCAGGAAATGCCGAGCGTCGGGTCGGCGAACGAGAACACCACGCTCCAGCCGCCATTATGCCGCGAGAAGCTCGCGATCGGCGCGTTGAGGGTCTCCTCCTTCGGCAGTTGCGGCACTGACACCGGCGGCAGCGCCGCGAGCTTCTGCGGCGGCGGATCAGCCGGCCGCGCGACGGCGTCCTTCGCCATGCCGCTGAGGAAGACGTCGTCGACCATCTGGTCGAAATAGACCGGCACCTGCCTGTGCTTGACGGTATCGGCCATCTCGCTGACGGCACGGCGGGTGCGCTGCGCCACCTGCACGAGGTTCTCGCCGGGCTGAAGCAGCTCCTTGGCGAAGGTGCGCGTGAACACCGAATTGGGATTGGCGTCGTCGTTGGAGAGGCGGTCGAGCGCGGTCTGGCGGGGACCGGCCGAAAACACCGAGAACACGCCTTCAGGCAGCTGCACCATCGGAGCAAGCCCGCCGCCACCGGCCACCGCGCGGGTACCCTTGCGCTCGAACGGGTTGTTGCGGCAGGCATCGAACACCAGGATCGAGGTCCGCGCCTTCTTGTTCTGGAGGCGCTCGACGATTCGGTCGGCCAGGATCGAGGCGTCACGCACCAGCTCTTCCTGCCCTTCGGTCGCCGCCGGCACGTCCGTCGGCAGCAGGTAGTTCTGGCCCGCGATCTCGAAGCCGTGGCCGGCGTAGAAGAAGAACGCGGTATCACCCGGCTCGATCGCCTTGTCGAAGGCGAGCAGGGTCTCGGAGAATTGCTGCCGGCTCTGGTTCTCTGCGACCATCACCGAGAAGCCAAGCTGCTTCAGCGTATCGCCCATGGTGCGGGCGTCGTTGACCGCCTTGAGCAGCTTCGGCACGTTCCTGTAGTCGTTATTACCAATGACGAGCGCGACGCGCTTCTCGGCATAGGCGGGAGCTACGAAGCCGCTCAGGCTCGCCGCCAGGCCAAGGGCCGCCAGAATTCTGAAAAGCCGACGCGTCATCGCAAAATTCCCGTTGCAGAACGGCGCTAGGCCGCTTCCCTCGAACAGCAGTTCATTGGACCCCCTGCCGCTGTGTGATAGTCGGCCCAGACGTAACGAGGGTTCAAGGGCCCGGGCCCCGGTTCCACGATCTGCCTATGGCAGATTGCGCTGGAATCTGCTTTTTCTTTGGCATCAGGCAAACGCGCTCGAAGCGAGGGGGCTGCCGTGTATCGCTGGTGTACCGACGAAGTCGAGCCGCAGGATCGCTTCGATTATTGGCGCGAGGTGCGCTCCAAGGGATTGTTCGGCGTCACCGCCGAACTCGAGCGCGAACGGCGCGCGGACTTTTTCGGCGAATTCTCGCTGCGCCAGCTTGGCGGCGCCGGCCTCGTCGAGCTGAAGGCCTCGCAATATACGGTCGAGCGCAGCAGCTCCGACATCGCCTACGCACCCGGCGACAGCATCTGCGTCTACCAGCAGCTCGGCAGCGGCGGCTGGTTCGGCGGCATGCGCGGAAACGACTTCGCGATCGCCCCGGGCAGTTTCGCCACCAGCCATACCGACCTGCCCTACCGCACAGCGCCGCTGGGCGCCGGGGGCTTCCATTTGCGGATCCTGAAGATTCCGGTCAGCGGCATCCCGGCGCAGGACAAACGCATGCGCGAGCTTGCGCCCCGGACGTTCAGCGATCCCACCCTGGCGCCCCTGCTCGGTGCCTGCTTTGCCGAGCTCGGCGAAGCCTCCGCGGATCAGGGCGCCAGCGATGCGACCTCCCTCGTCCAGGCTCTGGCCCATCTGGCGCTGATCGAGCGCGGCATCGTCAGGCCCGGCAGCCGGCGCGGACAGGCCGCGCTACGGACCGCCCGCCTCTCGCGGGCCCGACGCCTGATCGCGGGCCAACTGCAAAACCCGGATCTGGCGCCGACGATGGTGGCCGACGAGCTCGGCGTGTCGGTGCGCCACCTGCACATGCTGTTCGAGACCGCGGCGAAGAGCTTCTCGCAGACCGTGACGGACGAACGCCTGAAACAGAGCCGCCGCCTGATGCGCGAGGCACCGGAGCGGCTGATCGCCGACATCGCGACCTCTTGCGGCTTCGAGAGCCTGGCGACCTACTACCGGGTCTTCAATGCCGCCTATGGCATGGCCCCGGGTGACTTCCGGGCGCAGGGCTCGGATAGGGGTTAGCCGTCGTTTTGGCGGCTCCGGCCGGAGCGCGGGGCTGGGCGGAAAAACCCCAGTTGCACCCGCTATTTGGTAAAAACCTCAGGTTTTTTAGGACCTTCCCGCGCCCGCTCCATTGACTTTGGCCGATTCCCGCCTATGTTCCGGGGCGACGCGGCTCAGATCGAAGACCGATTCCTGAGCCTGGCGCTTTGTTCGCGTGAGTCAGCACCCCCAGCTTCTTTGAGAGCGCGCCGTTTCGGGGTGGAACGCGACAGCCTTTATTACCCTCGATTCCGAACGGCGGTTTCGACCAGAGGCTCAATGTCCTTTTCAGATCTCGGACTGTCCGAAAAAGTCCTCGCCGCAGTGGCGGCCACCGGTTACACCACCCCCACCCCCATTCAGGAACAGGCGATCCCCCACGTCCTCGCACGCAAGGACGTGCTCGGCATCGCCCAGACCGGCACTGGCAAGACCGCGGCCTTCGTGCTGCCGATGCTCACCATCCTCGAAAAGGGCCGGGCCCGGGCGCGGATGCCGCGCACGCTGATCCTCGAGCCGACCCGCGAGCTCGCGGCTCAGGTCAAGGAAAACTTCGACCGCTACGGCGCCGGCCAGAAACTCAACGTCGCGCTACTGATCGGCGGCGTTTCCTTCGGTGACCAGGATGCCAAGCTGACGCGCGGCGTCGACGTGCTGATCGCCACCCCCGGCCGCCTGCTCGACCATACCGAGCGCGGCGGCTTGCTCCTCACCGGGGTCGAGCTGCTCGTCATCGACGAAGCCGATCGCATGCTGGACATGGGCTTCATCCCCGACATCGAACGCGTCTGCAAGCTCGTCCCGTTCACGCGACAGACGCTGTTCTTCACCGCGACCATGCCGCCGGAAATCCGGCGCATCACCGAAGCCTTCCTGCACAATCCGCAGAAGGTCGAAGTGTCCAAGCCTGCCACCACTGCTGTGACCGTCACGCAGTCGCAGGTGCCCGCGGGGCGCGAAGCGCATGAGAAGCGCGAGTTGCTTCGCCGCCTGCTGCGCGAGGCCAAGGACCTCAAGAACGCGATCATCTTCTGCAATCGCAAGCGCGAAGTCGCCATCGTTCACAAATCGCTCCAGAAGCATGGTTTCAGCGTCGGCGCACTGCACGGCGACATGGACCAGCCGGCCCGCATGGCGGCGCTCGAACAGTTCCGCAAGGGTGAGCTCCCCCTCCTCGTCGCCTCGGACGTTGCCGCCCGCGGCCTCGACATTCCCGAGGTCAGCCACGTCTTCAATTTCGACGTCCCCCACCATCCCGATGACTACGTCCATCGCGTCGGCCGCACCGGCCGCGCTGGTCGCACCGGCACCGCGATCTCGATCGTGACGCCGCTCGACCAGAAGTCGATGGTGGCCATCGAGAAGCTGATCGGCCAGAGCATTCCGCGCGCCGAAGGCGACTTTGAAATCCACGCCGAAGCCTCCGATGGGGCCGAGCGTCCGCGCGAGTCGCGTGGCCGCGAACGTTCACGTGGCGGACGCGGCAAGCCGCAGCGCGGCCGTGATCGGGAGCGCAGCCACGAGCCGCGCGAGGCCCGTGGCGAAACGCGACATGCTTCCGAAGCAAAGAGTTCTTCGGAGGCAAGACAGCCCGCTGAAGCAAGGCATCGTTCCGACGACAAGCGCAGGGCCGAGCCGCGTCACGACGCGCGACAGCAGTCCAATAATTCGCATGTGCCGTCGATCGGCCGTCCCGAGCCCCGCCGCCAGCGCGAGGCCGACAGCGAGCCGGGCGATCACTCGCATCTGCCCGCGTTTCTGCTGCGGCCGGTTCGCTCCTCCCCCGCCGGGGCCTGAGGCGCGAGGCGCCCCAGGTTTCGGTTGAGCAAAGCCGCCCCACAATTTTTTAGATGCATTCGTGAACGTATATTTACGGGGTGTTCACGATCGTCCGTTAGCCTACGAACATAATTTAAGCATTGCTGCGGTCGACGGCGCACCGACCGCTGTGGGGTATGTTCCGTGGTCAAGGTTCTCGACGAACACGAACGCACGATAGCGTTCGCCGAGGTAGCGCTCGGGCAGATCCGATCGCTGCGGCAGACGGCAATTCCCCGCAACTATGAGATTTGGTACGTCTACGCCACTGGCTACAACGCGCCTCTCAACAAGATCGTCAACGAGACGCTGGCGCGCAGCGGCAAGCTGACTGAAGCCGATCTCGAGCAGATCTACGAGACCTATCTCTCCCACATCAAGACCACCGACCGTATCGACAAGGTCGGCGCGCGCGTCATCGGCGAGATCGACGACGTGATGAAGGTCTTGAGCGATGCACTCGGCATGACCGGCTCCTACGATGCCAGCCTGTCGCGGGCCACCGAGAAGCTGGCGTCGGCCAAGAACCGCGAGCAGGTCAAGGCGATCGTCGAGACGCTGCTGCGTTCGACCAGCGAGATGCGCGAGACCAACAAGACGCTGGAAGACCGGCTGACGCTGTCGAAGAACGAGATCAGCAATCTCCAGCAGAGCCTGGAGGCGATCCGCGCCGAGAGCCTGACCGATCCGCTCACGGGCCTTGGCAACCGCAAATATTTCGACCGCATGATCGACATGGCGGTGCAGAGCGCCCTCGCCTCGGGCGAGCCGCTGTCGCTGCTGCTGTTCGACATCGATCATTTCAAGTCGTTCAACGATTCCTACGGCCATCTCACCGGCGACCAGGTGCTGCGGCTCGTCGGCCTGTCGCTGAAGCAGACCATCAAGGGCCAGGATATCACCGCGCGCTATGGCGGCGAGGAATTCGCGGTTGTGCTGCCCAACACCGCGCTGCGTCAGGCTCTCACGGTGGCCGACCATATTCGCCGCGCGGTGATGGCGAAGGAATTGAAGAAGAAATCGACCGGCGAGATCCTCGGCCGCGTCACCATCTCCGTCGGCGTCTCCATGCTCAAGCCGGGCGACGACACCGACGCGCTGATCGAGCGTGCGGATGCCTGCCTCTACGCCGCCAAGCGCAACGGCCGCAACCGCGTGATCTGTGAAGCCGATCCGGAATACGCGGTCGAAATCCACAGCCGGGTGGCGTAGATTTTCAAAGAGCTGCCGTAGGGTGGGCAAAGGCGCCTGAGCGCCGTGCCCACGATCTCGGCATGATTATTTCGAACCGTGGGCACGCTTCGCTTTGCCCACCCTACTGCATCGCCGCTTGACATTATTCCGTGGCGAACAAAATCTGACACGACAACATTGGCCGTCTGCACCCGAGCCCGCAAAGGACTTGTCGTCGTGCCCAATCCCCATGATTTTCACACGCCGCAATCGTCCTACACCAGGGATGAGCTGCTGAGATCGAGCGACGGCGGCTATTTCGGCCCCGGCAATGCGCAATTGCCCGCGCCGCCGATGCTGATGATGGACCGCATCACGGAAATCAGCCTGGACGGCGGCGAATTCGGCAAGGGCCATATCGTCGGCGAGCTGGACATCGTGCCGGACCACTGGTTCTTCGATGCCCATTATTGCGGTGACGCGATGATGCCGCCGACGCTCGCACTGGACGCCATGTGGCAGATGGTGGGGTATTGGCTCGGCTGGTCAGGCTCACCGGGCAAGGGCCGCGCCATCGGCGTCGGCGAAGTCGAGTGCACGGGCGCCGTCACGCCGGAGACGCGATGCGTGCGTTACGAGGTAGCCATGAGGATGGTCAGGCGCGGCAAGCTGGTGCTCGGGATAGCCGACGGCCGCGTGCTCGCCGACGGCATCTGCATGTTTACGGCGAAGGACATGATGGTCGGCCTGACCAAGGCCGCAGACTGAGCTCTCGTAGGGTGGGCAAAGGCGCGCACAGCGCCGCGCCCACAATCTGCGCATGATTATTTCGAACGGTGGGCACGCTTCGCTTTGCCCACCCTACGGACCGTCTTCTTGACTGGCTTCTTCGCCAACCGCTTCTTTGCAACGGACTTCTTCGACGCAACCTTCTTCGGCCGCGTCTTCACCTTGGCGCGCTGGGCGGCGGCGAGTGCCGCCGTCGCCCATTGCGCGAGCTCGGCGGAATCGTCGAACAGGCGCGCCGGCAGTTCCCAATAGGAGTTGACCACCACGGTCTTGGCGCGGGTCGAATATTGAAATGGTTTTGAGCCTTCGGCTTCAAAGTCCGGGATCGTCACCTCGTCTGCGCGCAAGAACAGGCCGGCACGCAGTGAGAGCGCGAAGTTGATGCCGTCGGCGGAGATGCCGTAGCCGGAGAACATTTTTCGGATGGTGACGGGGCCGAAATCGGCGAACAGGTCGATCAGGAATTCGCGGTCCATGGCCCAACTAACTCCCTAGTGTCGTCCCTGCGAACGCAGGGACCCCAGCGCGAGCGCTTCGCGCTCGTCGCGATAACCACAGGGAGGAGTTTAGCGAAGACTGTTAGTCGTGCCAGCTCCGGTACTGGCACCTTCCGCTCAAGATAGATCCACGCGGTATGGGTCCCCGCGTCCGCGGGGACGACAGCGGAGTGCTTAGCGTGAGCCGGGCCTACCCGTCGATCTTGGCCGGCCGCAGCTCGACCGACTCGCCGCAGCCGCAGGCGGAGATCTGGTTCGGATTGTTGAAGACGAACTGGGCCTGCATCTTGTCGGCCTTGTAGTCCATCTCGGTGCCGAGCAGGAACAGCACGGCCTTGGGATCGACCAGGATCTTGACGCCCTTGTCCTCGACGACCTCGTCGGTCGGGCGGACGTCGTGGGCGTATTCGACCGTGTATGACTGGCCGGCGCAGCCGCCGTTCTTCACGCCGACGCGCAAGCCGACGATCTCGGAATCGGCGCGCTGGGTCAGCTCGGTGATGCGCTGGGCAGCAGCGTCCGTCAGCCGCATCACCTGCGGGCGCGGCCGCCGCGGCTTCGGAGTGGATGCTGGTGTCGCCTGGGTCATCTTATCTATCTGGTCCGTTGCGGAGCAAATTCAATGCTGAGGTTACGCGTCACCACATGTTGAGCACGAGGCGCGCCTCGTCGCTCATGCGTTCCGGCGACCACGGCGGCTCCCAGACGACCTTGACGTCGACCACGCCGACGCCGGGGACGCTGGCAACCGCGTTCTCGACCATGGTCGGCAGCTCGCCGGCGGCCGGGCAGTTCGGCGTCGTCAGCGTCATCTGGACGTCGACGGAGCGGTCGTCCTTGATCTCGACCTTGTAGATCAGGCCGAGCTCGTAGATGTCGGCCGGGATTTCCGGGTCGAACACGGTCTTCAGCCCGGCGATGATCTCCGTGGTCAGCCGCTCGGTTTCCTCCGGCGGCAGCGCCGAATGGGTCTCCATCGGACTAGCTTTGATTTCGGCCGTGTCACTCATGCGAACAAATCCCGCGCCTTCAAAAGCGCCTGTGCCAGATGATCGACTTCTTCCAGCGTATTATACATGCCGAACGAGGCCCGGCAGGTGGCCGTTACGTTGAACCGCTCTAAAAGCGGCATCACGCAATGGGTGCCGGCGCGCACCGCGATGCCCTGGCGGTCGATCACGGTGGCGACGTCGTGGGCGTGCGCGCCCTTCAGCTCGAACGAGATCACCGGGCCCTTGCCCCGTGCCGTGCCGATCAGCCGCAGCGAATTGATCTCGCGGAGCCGATCCTGGGCATAGGTGGTGAGATCGTGCTCGTGCGCAGCGATGCGCTCCTTGCCGATCGAATTGACGTAGTCGATGGCCGCGCCAAGGCCGACGGCCTCGACGATCGCGGGCGTGCCCGCCTCGAATTTGTGCGGGGGATCGCCATAGGTGACGACCTCGCGCGAGACCTCGCGGATCATCTCGCCGCCGCCGTTGAAGGGACGCATCGCGACGAGGTGGTCGTACTTGGCCCAGAGAATACCGATTCCGGTCGGCCCATACACCTTGTGGCCGGTGAAGACGTAGAAATCGCAGCCGATGTCCTGGACATCGACGGGCAGATGCACCGCGCCCTGGCTGCCGTCGACCAGCACGGGAATGCCGCGGGCATGGGCGATCTTCACGACCTCCTTGACCGGCACGATGGTGCCGAGCGCGTTCGACATCTGCGTGATCGCGACCAGCTTGGTCCTGGCCGTCAGCAGCTTCTCGAACTCGTCGATGAGGAAATTGCCCTCGTCGTCGACCGGCGCCCATTTGATCACGGCACCCTGGCGTTCCCTCAGGAAGTGCCACGGCACGATGTTGGAATGGTGCTCCATGATCGAGAGGACGATCTCGTCGCCCTCTTTGATGTTCGGCCCGCCCCAGGACGAGGCAACCAGATTGATCGCCTCGGTCGCGTTGCGGGTGAAGATCACTTCTTCCGTACGGGGCGCGTTGATGAACTGCGCCACCTTGGTGCGGCCGCCCTCATAGGCTTCGGTCGCGGCATTGGCGAGGTAATGCAGGCCACGATGCACGTTGGCGTATTCGCTCGTATAGGCCTGCGTCATGCGGTCGAGCACGGCGCTCGGCTTCTGCGCCGAAGCGGCGTTGTCGAGATAGACCAGCTTCTTGCCGTAGACCTGCATCGCGAGCGCCGGAAAATCCTGGCGCACGCGCGCGACGTCGTAGGCACCGTTCTTGACTGCCGGATGCGTGCTCATGACCGCCGCTCCAGCCAGCGCTCGGCAATGCCGATCACGTGCTCGCGCAAACCGTCATCGGCGATCTGCTCGATCGCCTCGCCGACGAAAGCCTGGATCAGCAGCGCCTGGGCCTGCTTCTCCGGCAGGCCGCGCGCCTTCAGGTAGAACAACAGGCTGTCGTCGAGCGCACCGGCGGTCGCGCCGTGGCCGCAGGAGACGTCGTCGGCGAAGATCTCGAGCTCGGGCTTGTTGTCGGCCTCGGCTTCATCCGAGAGCAGCAGCGCGCGGGTCATCATCTTGCCGTCGGTCTTCTGCGCATCGGGACGGACGATGATGCGGCCCTGGAACACCGAATGGGCGCGATCGTCGATCACCGCACGGAAAACTTCGCGGCTGACGCAGTTCGGCACGGCATGGTCGACCACCAGCGTGGTGTCGCCATGCTCGGTCTTCTGCAACAGGTTGACGCCGTTGGCGGAGAGCTCGCTGCCCTCGCCCGCCAGCGTGATGAAGCCCTGGAGGCGGCTGACAGCAGCCCCGGTCGTCATGTTGAAGAAATTGAACTTCACATTGGCGCCGACGGTGACGAAGTGCGACGAGACGTTCAAGGCGTCGGGTGCATCGTCCATCAGGCGAATGTGTGCAACGTCGGCGTCATCGCCGACAGAAACGATCACGGCGTCATTGACCTGGTAGGCCGCAGCGCCTGCCGCAACGAAGCTCTCGACGATGGTGGCGCGCGCGCCCTTGCCGATCGTGACCTGCGAGCGGGTGAAGGCCGACGCCGATGTGGCGGTGGCGATGTGGATGATCTGGATCGGTGCGGACAGCTGTGCGCCATCGGCGATATCGAGCACGACGCCGTCGGTCGCCATCGCCGCGTTGAGCGAGATCACGGCATCGGTGGACGCGGTCTTCAACAGACCGGCATCCTTCTCCAACGTCTCCCGTAGCGTCTTGAAGCCGACCTCGGCGACAAATGCCTTCACGTCGGAAAGATCGGCTGCGAACACGCCGTCGACCAGCACCAGCTTGCGTGCGCCTGCGATCGCATGCGTCTTCACTGTGTCCGCGGCGAGCTTCAGCGCGGCCGCATCGGGCGCGGCTGCCAGCGGCAGCACCTCGCCGACCAGCGCGCGCAGGTCGGTGTATTTCCATTCCTCGATCCGGCGGTGCGGAAGGCCGAGACGCTCATAGGTCTCGAACGCCTCGCGGCGCACAGCGGTGACCGCGGACGAACCCGGCAGCCGGCCCTCGGCGCTGGTGAAGAGATCGCTCACCGCGCGGCCCTTTCCGGTCTTTGCCACAGCAACGTTCATCGCAAAATTCCTTACGCGGCATCCTCGAACTGGGCGTAGCCGGATGCTTCCAGCTCCAGCGCCAATTCCTTACCGCCGCTCTTCACGACACGGCCCTTCGACATCACGTGCACGACGTCGGGCACGATGTAGTTCAGCAGCCGCTGATAGTGGGTGATGACGACCATCGCACGCCCCGGCGAACGCAGCGCGTTGACGCCGTCGGCCGCGATGCGCAGCGCATCGATGTCGAGGCCGGAATCCATCTCGTCGAGGATGCACAGGCTCGGCTCGAACAGCGCCATCTGCAGCACCTCGTTGCGCTTCTTCTCACCGCCGGAGAAGCCGACATTGACGCCGCGCTTGAGCATGTCCTGCGGGATGTTCAACGACTTCGAGACCTCGCGGACCTTCTTCAGGAAGTCCGGCGTCGAATATTCATCCTCGCCGCGCGCCTTGCGCTGCGCATTCAGCGCGGTGCGCAGGAAGTTCATGGTGGCGACGCCGGGAATCTCGACCGGATACTGGAACGCCAGGAACACGCCCTTGGCGGCGCGCTCGTCCGGCGACATCTCGAGCAGATCCTCACCCTTGAACAGGATCTGGCCGTCGGTGACCTCGTAGCCGGGCTTGCCGGCGATGACGTGGGAGAGCGTCGATTTGCCGGAGCCGTTGGGCCCCATGATCGCATGGACCTCGCCCTCGTTCACGGTCAGCGTCAGCCCGTGGAGGATCTCACGCTCCTCGACACGAACCTTGAGGTCTTTCACTTCAAGCAAAGCCATTTTGGTGTCCAGTCTATTCAAATGATGCATGGAGCGCCTAAGCGCACCGCGAGGGTCGGTATTAACCGACCGACCCTTCAAGCGAGATCGAGATCAGCTTCTGCGCTTCCACCGCGAATTCCATCGGCAGTTGCTGCAGCACGTCCTTGACGAAGCCGTTGACGACGAGGCCGACCGCCTCCTCCTGCGAGAGACCGCGCTGGATGCAGTAGAACAGCACGTCCTCGGAGATCTTTGAGGTCGTCGCTTCGTGCTCGAACGTCGCCGAGGAGTTCTTGGCCTCGATGTACGGCACGGTGTGCGCGCCGCATTTATCGCCGATCAGCAGCGAGTCGCAGGCGGTGAAGTTGCGCGCGCCGGTCGCTTTCCGGTGCGCGGTGACGAGGCCGCGATAGGTGTTCTGCGACTTGCCGGCCGCGATGCCCTTGGAGATGATGCGGCTCGACGTGTTCTTGCCGAGATGAATCATCTTGGTTCCCGAATCGACCTGCTGGAAGCCGTTCGAGATCGCGATCGAGTAGAACTCGCCGCTCGAATTGTCACCGCGGAGAATGCAGCTCGGATACTTCCAGGTGATCGCCGAACCCGTTTCGACCTGGGTCCAGGAGATCTTCGAACGGTTGCCGCGGCAGTCGCCACGCTTGGTGACGAAATTGTAGATGCCGCCCTTGCCTTCCGAATTGCCGGGGTACCAGTTCTGCACCGTCGAATATTTGATCTCGGCATCGTCATGCGCGACGAGCTCGACCACGGCGGCGTGCAGCTGGTTCTCATCGCGCTGCGGCGCGGTGCAGCCCTCGAGATAGGAGACGTAGGCGCCCTTGTCCGCGATGATCAGCGTGCGCTCGAACTGGCCGGTGTTGCGCTCGTTGATGCGGAAATAGGTCGAAAGCTCCATCGGGCAGCGCACGCCCGGCGGCACGTAGACGAACGAGCCGTCGGAGAACACCGCCGAGTTCAGTGTCGCGTAGAAATTGTCCGAGGTCGGAACCACCGACCCGAGGTACTTCTGCACAAGCTCGGGATGCTCGCGGATCGCCTCCGAGATCGGCATGAAGATCACGCCGGCCTTCTTCAACTCCGCCTTGAACGTGGTCGCAACCGACACCGAATCGAAGACCGCGTCGACCGCGATCTTGCGGCGGGCGGGATCTTCTTCGCCGGGCTTGGGCTCGACGCCTTCGAGAATGGCAACTTCCCGCAAGGGGATGCCGAGCTTTTCGTAGGTCTTCAGGATCTCCGGATCGATCTCGTCCAGCGAGGTGACCGTCTTCTTCGGCTTCGGCGCGGCGTAATAATAGAGGTCCTGGAAGTCGATCTTGGGATAGTCGACGCGCGCCCAGGTCGGCTCTGTCATGGTCAGCCAGCGCCGATAGGCCTCGAGCCGCCACTGGAGCATCCAGTCGGGTTCGTTCTTCTTCTGCGAGATGAATTTTACGATCTCTTCCGAAAGCCCCTTGGGGGCCTTCTCGGAGTCGATCAGGGTCTCAAACCCATAACGATACTGGTCGACGTCGATGCGCTTCACGCGCTCGACCGTCTCTTGTACGGCTGGCATTCCATCCTCCGCTCGCGGTTTCAAGGACCGCGGTGGATCAAACTCGAACGATTATTACGGTGTCTATTACGATGTTTTTTGGCGGAAAGCACGTGCTTAGAACCGTTCAAGCCGTGTTTCATCGCTTAGCTCTTAAGTAGGGTATTACCGAGCTTTCGCCAAGCCTCTAACGCCCTATTGATGTCTTCGAGTTCCGTGGACCAGCCCAGACTGAGGCGCACCGCTCCCTGGGCCACGGCGGGATCGTACCCCATGGCCGACAGCACGTGGGACGGCTGGACCTTACCCGAGGAACAGGCCGAACCCGAGGAGACTGCGATGCCTTCGAGGTCGAAGCCGATCACGGCGGTTTCAGCCTTGAGGCCGGGCGCGGTGAAAAGGACGGTATTTGGCAACCGCGTCACCTCGTCCGAGAAGATCGTTGCGCCGGCGATTGCTCGGATGCCGTTTTCCAAGCGAGTTCTGAGGGTTGCCATCTGTTCCGCATCTTCGGAAAGAGTCTGAAGCGCGGCCTTCACCGCTGCGCCAAAGCCAGCGATTCCCGCAACATTCTCGGTTCCCGCGCGTCGGTTCAGCTCTTGGCCGCCTCCCCGCAACAACGGCTCCAGTCCCGTCAGTCCCTCCGCCACGACCAGAGCGCCGACGCCCTTGGGGCCGCCGACCTTATGTGCAGAAAAGGTCACAAGATCCGCGCCCATGACATTGATTTTAAACGGGATTTTGCCAAGCGCCTGGATTGCATCGACGTGCAGGAGGCCGCCGGCCTCGTGGACGATCCGGGCGATCTCGGCGACCGGCTGGAGCGCGCCGGTTTCGTTGTTCGCAGCCATGACGGAAACCAGTGCCGGAGCGCCGTCACCGAGCAGACTCGTGAGATGGTCGAGGTCAACCACACCGGAACGCGTCACCGGGATCGGGCTGACCCTGTCCGCCGGGAACCGGCCACCGGCCAGCACCGAAGCGTGCTCCACGGCCGAGACCAGCAGCCGCTCGACCGGGCCGCCGGATGACCGCCGCAGGCCAGGCGACAGCGCCAGCGCGTTGGCTTCCGTGCCTGCGGAGGTGAAGACGACGTTCCGCGGCAGCGCCCCTACCGCCACCGCGAGCGCGGCGCGGGCCTCCTCGACCAGCCGTCGCGCCTCCCGCCCCTCGGCATGGACTGAGGACGGGTTGCCGACCAGGTCCCAGGCGGCGAGCATCGCGCGTCGCGCTTCGGCGCGTAGCGGTGTGGTCGCATTCCAGTCGAGATAAACGCGGTTCCGCATCTAGTATTATATTACCTTGCTTGGGAAACTTGGCCCGTGGGGGCCCCTCCAGCTCGACATGGCGCCCCGACATGCGCTTGGCAACGGGCGATTCCAGATCCGCGACAGCCGATGACGCGACCATGACACGCTAACGCCTTGAGCCCATTGGGTGATGTTCAAGATGCTTGCTTTTTGACCCTCTGCCTATGTTAGAACCCGCACCGTCAAGTCACCGCACGCCTTCAGCGCATCACCGCAAGGCGCGCCTTCTCACCCTTCATTCGCGCTTCCGTCGGCACCTGCCGATGAGGCCACAATCGGTTGATTGCCGAGGATCGTCTCTCCAGCAAGTCAATCAAGAGATCATCGATGCCTGAAGTTATTTTCACTGGCCCTGCCGGCCGTCTCGAAGGCCGCTATCACCCGGCCAAGCAGAAGAACGCGCCGATCGCGATGATCCTGCATCCGCATCCGCAGTTTCACGGCACGATGAATCATCAGATCGTGTACCAGTGCTATTATGCGTTCGCGCATCGTGGCTTCTCGGTGCTGCGCTTCAATTTCCGCGGCGTCGGCCGCAGCCAGGGCTCGTTCGACCACGGCACCGGCGAATTGTCGGACGCCGCCGCAGCCCTCGACTGGGCGCAGACCATCAATCCCGAAGCGCGCGCTTGCTGGGTCGCCGGCTTCTCCTTCGGCGCCTGGATCGGCATGCAGCTTCTGATGCGCCGCCCCGAGGTCGAGGGCTTCATCTCGATCGCGCCGCCGGCCAACCTCTACGACTTCTCGTTCCTTGCGCCCTGCCCGTCGTCGGGCCTGATCGTGCATGGCGAGAAGGACGCGGTGGTGCCGCCGAAGGACGTCAACACGCTGGTCGAGAAGCTGAAGACGCAGAAGGGCATCGTGATCGACCAGCAGGTCATCCCCGGCGCCAACCATTTCTTCGACGCCAAGCTCGAGCCGCTGATGGAAACCATCACCGCCTATCTCGACATGCGGCTCGCGAACGTGCGCTGAGACCTTGTAGCCCGGATGGAGCGAAGCGAAATCCGGGAAAATCCATCCGCGGATACACGGCCCCGGATTGCGCTCCGCTCCATCCGGGCTACGAAGCCAAGGCTCGCAGCTCAAGCCAGCTTGAGCGCGGCGATCCCTGTCAAGACGAGCGCGATGCCGGCAAGCTTCATCGCGCTCAAGGTCTCGCCGAACAGCACCACGCCCATGACGAAGGTTCCGGCAGCCCCAATGCCGGTCCACACCGAATAGGCAACGCCAACCTCGAGCACCTTCAAGGCGCGCCCGAGCAGGAAGACGAAGGCCGCGAGCAACACCAGCGAAGCGATGCTCCAGCCCACCCGCGTGTAGCCTTCCGCGTACTTCATCGAGATCGCCCAGCCGACATCGAGCGCGCCGGCGATCACCAGCATCAGCCAGGCCATGGATTGTGACATCGGCTCGCCTCAGGCGGCGAGCTTGAGCAGATGGGCGTCGTGCCGCACCAGGAAAGCCCGCAGCAATTGCGGATAGTCGGCGCCGACCGCGGTGCGTACGCTCGGACGCTTCGCCAGCTCCGCACGCCACGCCCGCACCTTCGGAAGATCGCTGAAGATGCCGAGCTCGGTCAGTTCGTCGAACACATCGAAATAGCGGAAGACGGGTGCGAACACCGCATCGACCAGGCTGAACGCATCGCCTGCGAAATACGGGCCCGCGCCAAGCGCTGCCTCGACGCGCGCGAATTTCGCAGCGAGCGCCTGGCGCTTGGTTTCGAAGGTCGCCGGATCCGTCGTCGTCTCCAGTCCCCAGAGGTCGCCGAGGATCGCCGAGCCGAACTCCATCCAGGCGCGATGCTCGGCACGCTTCAGCGCATCCGCCGGATGCAGCTCGAGGCCTGCTTGCGTCTCCTCGATGTATTCACAGATCACGTTGCTCTCGAACAGCGCGACCTCGCCCTTGTCGGTCGTCACAACCAGCACCGGCACCTTGCCGAGCGGCGAGAGCTTTAAGAACCAGTCCGGCTTGTTGGCGAGATCGATATCGACCCGCTCGAACGGAACGCCCTTCTCCGTCAGCGCGATCACGGCGCGCTGCACGTAGGGACAAAGCTTGTGGCTGATCAGTTTCAGTGAAGCGGTCATGGCGCGATCCCGGCGGTTCGATGCAACTGCATCCAATATAAATGCACTTGCATGCACACGTCAAGATCAATGCAGTTGCATTGAACTGGCGTTACGGCCGAACCGGGAGTGGGTTGATCGCCATTCCGATCGCGATAAAGGCGACGCAGGCCGCCAGAATGGCCAGCAGGACAAGGGGACGAAACAGCCTTGGGGCCCTGCGGTGCAGCCAGCTAGACGGCAGTGATTGAACCGATAAGCCGCGGCGTACTGGATTCCCCGCCTTCGCGGGGAATGACTGCGTTCCTTGGAATTGCTTCCGCTGTCGCTCGCGATGACGGCGCGCGAACAACGGCCGCGCTCAGGGCCGCGCGATCACCCCGCCCGTCATCGGCATCGGCACGCCCGTGGTGGTCGGATAGGACAATGGCAGGCCCTTCAGCCCGCGCGCCGCGAGGAAGCCGAAGGCCTGGGCTTCGATGGCGTCGGAGGCCCAGCCGAGCGTCTCGGCGGCCTCGACTGTCGCCGATCCCACCCGCTCCCGCAGCATGCGGAGCATGGTGAGGTTGCGGGCGCCGCCGCCGCAGACGATCCAGCTGCGCGGCCGACGCGGGAGCAACGGGATGATGCGGGTGATCGCCGTCGCGGTGAAGGCGGTCAGGGTCGCCGCACCGTCGGCCGGCGCCACGTCGCCGAGCCTCAAGGCGGCAAAATCGTTGCGATCGAGCGATTTCGGCGGAGGCAGCGCAAAGAACGGCAGCTCCAGCGCGCGAGCGATCCAGACCTCATCGACCTTCCCGAGGGCTGCGAACTTTCCTTCCGCATCGAACGCCTGGTTCATGGTGCGGTACATGAAATCGTCCAGCAGCGCGTTGCCGGGGCCGGTGTCGCAGGCGATCAGCGTATCGTTGCCGTCGATATAGGTGATGTTGGAGACGCCGCCGATATTGACCACGACGATCGGGCCCTCGCGATCCAGCGAGTTGGCGAGCGCGCGGTGGTAGACTGGTACGAAGGGCGCCCCCTGCCCGCCGGCCTCGACGTCGGCGGCGCGGAAATCATGCATCACGGGGATATGGATCGCTTTCGCCAGCGCCGGGGCGTCACCGATCTGCACCGTCAGCCTACGCTCGGGGCGGTGCAGCACGGTCTGGCCGTGGAAGCCGACGATGTCGACATCCTCGGGCTTCATGCGGTTCTGGGCGAAGAAGGCGGCAACCGCCTCGGCGTGGGCCCGTGTCACCGCGCGCTCGGCCTCGGCCAGGATGCCTGGCCGGGCGTCACGTTGCGCCAGGTGCACAGCCTCGGAGAGGGCCTGACGCAGCAGATTGCGCTCCGCAGGGCTATAGGCCCGGTAGCCGGACGGCCCAAATGCCTTCACCTGTTTTCCATCGGTTTCGATCAGCGCGACATCCACCCCGTCCAGCGAGGTGCCGCTCATCAAACCGAGTGCCGTCAACATCATGGATCAGCGTCCTCAAGAGACCCCCTCCGGCATGCCGATCTTGTGCCAGAGGGACACATCTTATAATGCCACAGCGCCAAGTGGCGGGCAGCAATCGGGTTCCCACGGAAGACCCTTAAATTGCTCCCGAAACAGTAAACCAAGAATTGTTGGGCATGCCGACAGATGACTGCATTTAAATCGGATTTCCTCAATATCCTGCAGGAACGTGGTTTCATCCACCAATGCTCCGATTTCGAGGGGCTGGACGCGCTCGCCGCCAAGGGCGAGGCGACCGCCTATGTCGGCTACGATTGCACCGCCCGCTCGCTGCATATCGGCAATTACCTGACCATGATGATGCTGCATTGGCTGCAGCAGTCCGGCAACAAGCCGATCACGCTGATGGGCGGTGGCACCACCATGGTGGGCGATCCCTCCGGCAAGGACGAGACGCGCGCGATGCGCACCGTCGCCGAGATCGAGGCCAACAAGGAATCGATCCGCGGCGTGTTCGCGAAAGTGCTGCGCTACGGCAGCGGCGCAAGCGACGCCGTCATGCTCGACAATGCGGAGTGGCTGACCAAGCTGAACTGGATCGAGATGCTGCGCGACGTCGGCCGGCACTTCTCGGTCAACCGCATGCTGACCATGGACTCCGTCCGGCTGCGCCTCGAGCGCGAGCAGGAGATGAGCTTCATCGAGTTCAACTACATGGTCTGCCAGGCTTACGACTTCGTCGAGCTTGCCAAGCGCACCGGCTGCAAATTGCAGATGGGCGGCTCGGACCAGTGGGGCAACATCATCATGGGCGTCGATCTCGGCCGCCGCATGGGCACGCACCAGCTGTTCGCGCTGACGACGCCGCTGCTGACGACCGCATCGGGCGCCAAGATGGGCAAGACCGCGCAAGGCGCGGTCTGGCTCAACGCCGACGCGTTCTCGCCCTATGATTTCTGGCAGTATTGGCGCAACACCGAGGATGCCGACGTCGGCAAATTCCTGAAGCTGTTCACGACGCTGCCGATGGCTGAGATCAGAAAGCTCGAAGCGCTCGGCGGCTCGGAGATCAACGAGGCCAAGAAGGTGCTCGCCACTGAAGCGACCGCCCTGCTGCACGGCCGCGAGGCCGCGAAGGAGGCGGCGGAGACCGCCCGCCGCACCTTCGAGGAAGGTGCGCTGGCCGAAACCCTGCCGACGGTGGAAATTCCGCGGGGCGAGATCGACGCCGGCTTCGGCGTGCTCAACGCCTTCGTCAAGGCAGGCCTCGTTGCTTCCAACGGCGAAGCCCGGCGCCAGATCAAGGGCGGCGGCCTTCGCGTCAACGACGAGCCGGTCACTGACGAAAAGATGGCACTGTCGACAGACAATCTGACGCCCGAGGGCGTGATCAAGCTCTCCTTCGGCAAGAAGAAGCACGTCCTGCTTAAGCCTGCATAGGCGTATGAGCTTTTCGCTGCTTGTCAGGGCGCACGGATGCGCGCTCCCTGAAGGGCAATGGATCAGAACACGCCCAGGGAGAACGTTGCGAGCGATCAGCGGGACGCTGTTCGCACCGCGCTCGTCGTGCTCGCCCTGTGCTTCACGCTGGCCGTGCTTGGCCGCGGGCTCGGCGACAGCTTTACGGTGTTCCTGAAACCGATTTCGGAAAGTTTTGGCTGGGACCGCGCGCAGATCGTCTCGGTCTATTCACTGACCTGGCTCGCGAGCGGTCTCACTGCGCCCTTCGTCGGACGCCTGTTCGACCATTCCGGACCACGCATCGTCTATGCGCTCGGGCTGTTGCTGCTGGGCGCGGCGTTCCTGGTCGCAGCCCACGCGCAACATCTCTGGCAGTTCCAACTCTCGATCGGCCTCTGCGTCGGCATCGGCGTTGCCTTCATCGGCATCGTGCCGAACTCGATCCTGCTCGGCCGTTGGTTCGGGCCCCGTCTGCCGACTGCAATGTCGGTGGTGTATTCGGCGATGGGCGGCGGCGTGCTGGCGCTGCTGCCGGCCTCGCAGCTCCTGATCGATCACGTCGGCTGGCGCGACACCTACCAGCTATTCGGCTTTACGGCACTCGGCCTGTTGCTCCCGCTGATGCTGCTGCCGTGGCGGCTGTTCGCTGCGGGCTCGCCGCATGTCGTGAAAAGGACCGATCCTGATTTCGTCGACAATGGCTGGACCCTCCTTCGTGCCATGCGCCATCACGCGTTCTGGGCGCTGTTCTGGACCTTCTTCTTCACTGCCGTCGGCATGTACTCAATTGCCGCGCAGATCGTGGCCTATCTGATCGACGCCGGCTTCCCGCCGCTGCAGGCTGCGACCGCCTGGGGCTTCTCTGGCGTCGTGCTTGTGTTTGGCATGCTCGGCGTGTCCGCGCTCGACGGCCTAATCGGGCGCCGGCCGTCGGTGCTGCTGAGCTACGCGATCTCGATCCTCGGCATCGTCCTGCTGTGGCTGTTGCAGTATTCTCCGAACATCCTGCTGCTCACCGGTTTCGTCGTCTGCTTCGGCAGCATGATGGGCTCGCGCGGCCCGCTGATCAGCGCCACGGCGATGAGGATTTTCCAGGGCAAGCGGGTCGGCACCATCTACGGCACCATCTCGATCGGCAGTGGACTCGGCTCGGCGTTCGGCTCCTGGAGCGGCGGCCTGATCCATGACGCGACCCACGGGTATAACGCGCTGCTTGCTTTCGCACTTGCGAGCGTGGTGCTCGGGATGATCCCGTTCCTAATCGTGCCCGCCTTGCGGCGGTAAGTTTCCTGGAGGTAACTTGCGCGCGTCCGCGTCACCGGCAAATTACGGATGGGCGCGACGGGGAACACGCGCAAAAAGTGCGGTCGCACGCGGCTGAAATCGTGGCCTGCGGTGTTTTGTCCGACATGACGAAAATGTCAGGACGAATCGAGTGTGCACGGCTTGCAGGGCGAAACCGAATGCGGTCCAAGTCGCAGCATTGGATGGAGGGCACAAACCAATGAACTTTCCGTATCTCACTCGCTTTCAACCGGTTCTCTTGAGCCTGTTCCGCTTCGTCACCGGATTGCTGCTGTTCCAGTACGGCATCGCAAAGATCTTCAAGTTTCCGGTGCTCCCCTACTTCGCCAACATCCCGCCGCTGATCTGGACGGCCGGTGCGCTCGAGCTCGTGCTCGGCGCGCTTCTGATGCTCGGCTTGTTCACCCGCCTCACCGCTTTCATTCTCTCGGGCGAAATGGCCTTCGCTTACTTCATGGGCCACATGCTCAAAGGCGAAGCGCCTGTGTTCCTGCCGCTGCTCAATGGCGGCACCGCAGCAATCCTGTTCTGCTTCGCCTGCCTCTACCTCGCGGCCGCCGGCGGCGGTTCGGTCAGCGTAGATGCGCTGATGGGCAAGGAGAGCGACGCGGCGGGCGACGCCTACGCACGGCGCTGAGGCGCTCGCTAGTTAACCTGAAAGCAAGTCGGCACCGGCGGATCTGCCGGTGCCGACTCAGCGCGCGCCCAGCAGGTTCCAGATCAGGACGAGGGCAGCCACGAGCAGCACGGCCATGACGACGCGGTGAACGAATCGGTTCATTGCCGCTCCGGCCCGGCTCGGTCACCACCAAATTCCGACATCATCTGTCTCGACGACCTGACGCGCCACGCACTGGCACAGCGCGATTCCGCCTGCATGCTTGCGCATCCGGCTGCGGACGCTGCGCGCGCGGCAGCACGTCGCACGCGTCCATTCATGATTGGTAAGAACTTCATGCTACCGACGCGAGCAATAACAACCATTTCTTTCGAGGCCGCGATGAAGCTGATGAGTCATCTCAAGATCCGGACCAAGCTCGCCAGCATGGTCTGTCTTTCAGCTCTCACAGTCACGGCCATCATCGGCGTATCGTCCGTCCTCAGCAAGAGCCGCATGATGGAGGATCGCGTCCAGCAGATGCGGACTGCGGTAGAGCTGCTCTACAACTACGCGCAATCGCTTCAGGAAGAGGTTGCCGCCGGCAAGCTGACGCCGGCCGATGCCAAGGCCCAGTTCCACCAGCGTGGCCGCCGCATGAACTTCAACGGCAACCAGGGCTACCCCGTTGTCTACAACCCCGACACCTCCATCCTGGTGAACGGCGCCAACCAGCAGCTGGAAGGCAAGATCACTGGGGCCAAGGACTCTAACGGCGTCTTGATCGCCGACGCCATCATCAAGGCCGGCGGCGAGACCGCACAGGGCGGAGTGACCTCCTATCTCTACCCCCGCCCCGGCCAGACCGAGCCCGTGCGCAAGACCGTCTTCGCGCGCAAATTCGCGCCCTGGAACGCGACCATCAGCTACGGTCTCTATGTCGACGACATCGACGCCGACGTGCGTGCCCTGACGCTGGAGCTTGCCGCGATCGGCATCGGCCTGATGCTGCTGATGGCGACGCTGTCCTGGCTGATCGCCCGCGACGTACTCGGCGCGCTCGACCGCCAGAAGAACCGCATGCAGGAGATTTCGCAAGGCGCCATCGACAAGCCGGTCGAGGAGACCGACCGCGGCGACGAGATCGGCCGCATGGCCGAGACGCTTGAAGTCCTGCGTCAGACCGCGCTGACGGCGCGTAACCTGGAAGCCGAGCAGGTCGCCACCAAGACCCGCAGCGAGCAGGAAAAGCGCGACGCCCTGATCGCCCTCGCCGATCGCTTCGATGCCTCCGTCGGTCAGCTCGTCGGCCTGATGGCCTCCGGCTCCGGCGAGCTCGAGACCACCGCCAAGTCGATGTCATCCACGGCCGAAGGCACCAACCGCCGCGCCGCCGTGGTCGGCACGGCCGCCACCGAGGCGAGCCAGCGCGTCCAGACCGTCGCGGCTGCCGCCGAGGAGCTCTCCTCCTCCATCACCGAGATCAGCCGCCAGGTCGCTCAGTCTGCAGAAGTCACGGGCCGCGCGGTCGACAGCGCGCGCCGCACCGACACCATCGTGCGTGCGCTCTCGGACGGCGCCCAGCAGATCGAGCACGTCGCCGAGCTGATCTCCAGCATTGCCGCACAGACCAACCTGCTCGCACTCAACGCCACCATCGAGGCCGCGCGCGCCGGTGAAGCCGGCCGCGGCTTTGCCGTCGTCGCTTCCGAGGTGAAGTCGCTGGCGAGCCAGACTGCCGAAGCCACGCGCGAGATCGGCGACAAGATCGCCCAGATCCAGGGCGCGACCAAGGAGGCCGTCGACGCCATCGGCGGCATCACCGCCACCATCGAGGAGGTCAGCCGCATCGCCACCTCGATCGGGGCTGCCATCGAGGAGCAAGGCGCCGCCACCGCCGAGATCGCCCGCAGCGTCTCGCAGACGGCGGAAGCTACCAAGGAAGTCACCACCAATATCGGCGGCGTCTCGACCGCCGCGAACGAGACCGGCAACGCCGCCGGCATGGTGCTCGCCGCCGCCTCGAACCTGTCCAAGCAGGCCGAACAGCTCTCCGGCGAAGTCGGGACATTCCTCGCAGGCGTGCGCGCCGCCTAACGCGTCACTCCAGAATCAAGACATTTGGCGCGAGAGCGTCGCCACATTCGTCATGGCCGGGCTTGTCCCGGCCATCTACGTTTTTGGCCGCGACGAAGAATGTGGATGCCCGGCCTTCGCCGAGCCGAAGTCGCTCCGGTCGCGCAGGCGGGACAAGCCCGGGCATGACGGGCACTTGGGACTATGGGTGGTTACCGCCGTGTCAGGCTACAGCCGCTCGAGAGCTGGCGCGTCGACCCGGTCGAACCGTCGTTCGACTGCGAGGGGAATTCCTCGAACGGCGAGTTCTGCTTGCCGGTGTTGAACTCGAAGATCTTGCGGAACAGGCCGGGGGCCATCGCCGAGATCGGATTGACGCGCATCACGGGCGCAGCCGGTGTGCCGACGACCTCATAGGTCACGCCGATCAGCCCTTCATTGTTGCCGCCGCCGAGGAAGATGCCGAACAACGGGATCTGGCCGAAGATGTTGTTGACGCCATACATCGGCACGAAGGTGCCGCTCATGCAGACCTGGTTGCCGGGATAGTCGATCGAGCCCTCGATGGTGGCGCCGATCATGGGACCCTTGACCACGCCGTCACGGACCGTCAGCGCACCGTTCTGCCGGGTGAACTCGGCGCGGAGCGCACTGAACGAGACGCCGTTGCCGGTGCCGTTGGGCGCGCCAGCGGCGACGCGTTCGAGCTGCGCCTCGCCCTTCACCGTGAAGTCGCGGACGTTGATGAGGCCCTCGCGCGAGGTGTTCGGCTCGGATGTCGGCGGCTCCATCGCCACCACCATCTGGCCGCCGACCGCCTTGGTATAGGTATCGGTGAACCGCAGCAGCGCGCCGGCATCGTTGGTCTGGAGGTAGATCACCTCGCGGTTGCCTTGCGCACGGCCGCCGCGCAGGTCAGCCGCCACCGGCGTGTCTTTGCCGACCTTGCCGCTCAGCGTGAACGCCTTGATGGCACCATTGCGTTTCGACATCTTGGCATCGACGCTGCGCATCGCCTCACCGTTGAAACCGGCGACGGCGCCGAGCTTCACGTCGATGTCGAAATCGACGTTCTTCATCTTGTTCTTGTCGTCCTTGGAATTGCCGGAGATCGCCGACTTCAGGAAGCCGCGACCGTCAAACACGTCGCCGCGCATCGTGCCCTTGATGACGCCATCCTGGCTGCGCTCCACCTTCAGCGACGCCTTGTCGCCATCGGACGGCGAATAGGTCGGGAAGTTCGCGTTCATGAGATCGCCGTTCGCGTCGACCTCGAGCGAGCCCTTGATCGAGGCGCCACCGCCTTCGATGACGATGTCTTCCAGACGCGTCGATTGCGCGGTCGGCACGACCTTGAAGCTGGCCTTGCCCGACTTGCCCGGCAGCTTGACCCAGCCGGGCAGGATATTGTCGAGCTTCACCGAGGTCAGGTCGGCCTCGACGCCGAGCTTCGTCGTCTGGTCGGGACCGCCGGCGATCTTGCCCGACAGCTTGATCGGCAAAGATCCGCTGACGGCGGGGCTGAGATCGAATCCCAGGCGCGCCCGGCTCGCATCGTCCAGCGTCGCCTGCAACCTGACATCCGCGTCGCCCTCGGCGGGCTTGCGATAGTCGAGCGAGGCCGCCTGCCCGTTGATCTTGACGTCGCCCTTGACCTGATAACCCGCGTTGCTCGCGACGATCTTGAGAGTGTTGGCCTCCAGCTTCTGGTTCATCACCAGCTTGTCGGCTGCAAAACCGTTGAGATCGGCGGTGACGGCGTAGGTCGTGTCCGCCTTGGTCAGCTCGCCCTTGACCGGCAGGCCGAGCTGGATGTTCGCCGTGAACGTCCCCTTGCTGGTGTTGGGATCGACGACGGTCGATGACAGATCACTCAGGCGATCATTCGAGAGCATCTCGGCCGCCGCAGGCACGGGTCCGTCGACGCGGAACCTGGTCCGCGACGGCGACGGCTTGGGCGCCATATCCGGCACCTCGAAGACGAAATCGGAAATCGTGACCTTGCGGCCGGCGGGCGTATCGGCGATGCCCTGCCCGATGGTCACGGTCGCGGTGCGGCCGGTCACGCGCGCCTTCAGATCGGCATCGTGCACAACGGGCATGCCGTCTACGGGACGGACCGCGACGCCGCTCGCGACGATGTTGACCGAGAGGCCGTCGTCGGGAATCGGCGGGCCCTTGCGCGGAAGGTTCTTCGTCGGCGAATTGACGCCGATCTCGATGCGCTGGAGCGTACCGCGCTCGATCCGCTCGATCACCCATTCGCGCAACTCGGGAACGACCAGCGTCGGCCACATCCGCTTCAGCGCGGAGGCCGACATCGGCGTTCCCGCAAAGCCCAGCGTCAGCCGCGGCTCGCCGGAATAGTCGATCGCACCCGTGCCGGCGACACCGATCTCGCCATTGCTGATGTCGGCCTGCGTCAGCAAGAGGCGCTTGTGGTCGGTGTCGAAGCGGAAGCCGATCGCGATGCGGTTGAAGACGAGCGGCGGCTCGTTGTCGATGCCGCCGAGCAGGATCGAACCGCCGCTGAAGCCGAGCTGCCAGTCATTGATGGTGCCGTTGGGCGGCTCCAGATGAGCCAGAAGCGTGAGGCGGTTCGCGCCCGACAGGACCTTGAACGGTGCCACCAGCACCCGCCGATTGGCGTCCCACTCGACGTTGATCTCGGCCTGGTCGATCGCCATCGGATAGTCCGGCGTGTCGGTGTCGATGATATTGCCGGCGCCGACCGCGATCTTGCCGCGGAAGAAGGTCGGCACGCCATCGCGGCCGAGCTCGCCCTTGAGCTCGCCCGTCAGCGGCAGGTCGGCGGTGTAGGTGAGATCCTTGACCCGCAGTGCCAGGAGGATGTTGGAGGTCGAGACCTTGTCGGCCTTGATGTCGACCGAGCGCACGCCGTTCTCGGCCGGCCCGATCGTGGCACGCAGCATCCACGGGCGCGCGCCCTCTTCGCCCAGGCTGAGCGTGACGCCACCCCGGCTCGGCCGACGCAGGCTGAGCGTGATGTTCTCAAACGACCATTTGCTGCCGCGCTGCTGATCGTCGACGATCAGATTGCCGTTCTTCAGGCCGATCTCGTTGAGATTCTGGCCGTCGAGGCCGGTCATGCTCAGACTGTCGAGCCAGTCGAGGCCCTGAAGGATGCCGCTTTGTGCCATCGCCTGAGGCGGGCCTTGAGAGGCGGCTTGGGATGGATCCTGGCTCGCGGGCGCCGTGGCGAATGGCGGCGGCGGGACGCCGTTGCGCGGGAATGTCGGCGGCAGACCCGCGTCCTTCTTCGAGGCGACGCCGGTTGCCAGCGGCTTTGCGGTATCGCCGGCGGACACGGTGACGGTACCGTCGGGCGCGATGCGGATCGCGAGTTCGGCATCGACCAGATTGAGGCTCTCGGCGCGCAGGTGACCCATCAGCAGGCCGGCACCCGATAGCTTCACTTCAGCCTTCGGCGCGCTGGCAACGATGGCGTGATCGCGATCGCGGACGATGATGTCTCGGATGCGGACGGCGATGCGGACCCGGCCGGCGCGCTCGATCTGTGTGCCTCCGATCTCAACCGTGTTGCCGTGACCGATATTGTCTTCGATCGCGGCCGCCAGCCATGGCGTTGCAATGTCGAGATTGATGGGGCCGGCACCGAGCCGCCACCACAGCGCACCGAAGCAGCCGATGAAGATGACGGCGAGAGTCCCGACGACAAGGACGACGCGCTTCAGCCAGCGATCGGCAGCCAGCCAGCGGCGTAGCGCCCCAAACCCGTCACCGAAGCGATGAAAGCCCGAATTGGAACGCGACAGCAGCCGGCGCGCGCGATGGCCCGCGGCCGCCTCCTGATCCGGATCCCAATCGGCGTCGTCCCATTCCTGCGGCTGTTGCTGAACGCCGCGCCGATCGAAGTCCCGATTATAATCCTGGGGCGACTTATTCCTTGCCATTGCCTCTCGATACAGGCGCCCGTCATAGGATTGAGCGCCGCCGGGACTGCAGCCGTCCGCGGGAAGCGAAGCTCCCTGCGCCGGCATTGCCGCCATACCTCGAATATTCCTGCTGTTCGTCATTTCGCCCCGGGAGCGCGTTCAACGAGCAGTGGGGTGGTGCGTGGAATTCCTTGTAACCATACTCCGGCGCCGCCAGACTTGCCCAGCCGAGGGCGCGATTCCGGCACACCGGACGAGAGCTGCAATACCGTTTCGGTTGACCCGCCGAAAGCGTCGAAAGGAAGGCGTATGTCCAAGAAATCCCGAACGAAATCGTCCAAAACGCCCTCCGGCAGTCCGACGGCTAAAAAGCAGGCCCCGAAAACGCGGGCCTCTACTCCGACAAAGTCCGCGAAAACGCCGCGGACACCGGCGAGCAAATCAACCGGGACCTTAGCAAAAGCAGGATCACATACGGCCGCATCGAAACAGTTAAATTCCTCCAAATCGGTGTCTCCGCCCGCCAAGGCGAAGTCGGGCCTGACCGAGGGCCAGAAGGCCCCCGCCTTCCGCCTGCCCCGCGACGGCGGCGAGGTCGTCACATTGGCGGACTATGCCGGCCGAAAGCTCGTCCTGTTCTTCTACCCCCGCGCCGACACCCCGGGGTGCACCCGGGAGGCGATCGACTTCACTCGCCTCGCCGGTGCCTTCGCGGCTGCCGACACTGCCGTGCTCGGCGTCTCCGCCGATCCGTTAAAGGCTCAGGAGAAGTTTCGCGACAAGCACAAGCTCGGTATCCCCCTGATCTCGGATGAGACGCACCAGATGCTGGAAGCCTATGGCGCCTGGGGCGAAAAGTCCATGTATGGCAAGAGCTTCCTCGGGATTCTTCGCACCACGATACTGGTCGGGGCCGATGGCAAACTGGCCAGGATCTGGCGCAATGTCCGGGTCGACGGTCATGCCGACGAGGTGCTGGAAGCGGCAAGAAGTCTTTAACCAGTCCTTTAAATTCGCGCGTTCCCGTTTCCGGAAAATTAACCATGACCGCCCAGATTGCTGCGGCAATTAGGCCGTACGGACTCATCCGACCGGCGCGGGAGTGCCGATGTCGAAAAGTTCTGCCCAATACTCGCAGTACGCCCAACATCATCCTCACGACCGCGGACGGGCCTCCCAACGCCGTCCTGCCCCCGCGGCAACCGCAGCGATTCCCCTTCCCGCGACCGACGACGCCTACACCATCGTCCATGCCGGCAAGCAGGTTCGATTCGGGCCCGTGGTGTTCTGGATCGTGGTCGGCACGGTGGTGCTCCTCGGTCTCTGGTCGGCGGCAACCGCTACCTATTTCGCTTTCCGTGACGACGTCCTGACCCGGCTGATCGCCCGCCAGGCCGAGATGCAATACGCCTATGAGGACCGCATCGCCGAGCTGCGCGCCAAGGTCGACCGCACCACCAGCCGCCAGTTGCTCGACCAGGAACAGTTCGACCAGAAACTCGACCAGATCATGAAGCGCCAGACGGCGCTGGAGTCCCGGGCGACGGCACTTGGAGCCATGCCTGATGTAACCGGCTCGATTCCGCGTGCGACGCCCCAGCGCGGCGATTCGAGCCAGAATACGCCGAAGCCCTCGCCGATCAGCGACACCGTGATCTTCGTGGCGCCTCCGGACCGTGAGGCCCGCCTGGAATCGCGCGCACCCACTGTCGCAGCGCCCCCGACCAGCCAATTCGCCAAGAACCAGGGTTTCGACAACGTCCTGGTCCGGCTCACGACCTCGCTCGACCAGGTTGAACGGCGCCAGATGGCGGCGCTCAGCGCCGTCGAGGAGGGCATGGATTCACGGATGCGCCGGATGCGCGGCGTCGTCAGCGATCTCGGCCTGAATCTCGCCAATCTCGAATCCGCCGTGCCGCGCACCGCGATGGGTGGTCCGTTCGTGCCGGTCAAACTGACGGCCAACGCCGGACCGTTCGAGAAGCAGCTCTATCGCATCAACACCACGCGCGCCGAGATGGACCGTCTCAACCGCACGCTGGCGCTGGTGCCCTACCGCAAGCCCGTCATCGGCGAGGTCGAGTTCACCTCCGGCTTCGGCGTCCGCAGCGATCCCTTCCTCGGCCGGCCCGCGATGCATACCGGGCTCGATTTCCGCGCTGCCACCGGCGATCCGGTTCGCGTCACCGCCAACGGCAAGGTGGTGTCGGCCGGCTGGTCCGGCGGTTACGGCCGCATGGTCGAGGTCGACCACGGCAACGGACTTTCGACCCGCTATGGCCATCTCTCCGAGATCAACGTCAGGGTCGGCGAGACCGTGAAGATCGGCCAGGTCGTCGGGCTGGTCGGGTCGACCGGTCGTTCCACCGGTCCCCATCTGCACTACGAGACCCGCATCGAGGGCGAAGCGGTCGATCCGCAGAAGTTCCTCCGCGCCGGCGTGCGTCTCAGCGCGGGCTAAGCCCGCGACCAAAGACGCCTGTACATGATCACTGGCTGCGCTCGTGGCCGACCTCGCCGGTGATGACGTCGCCGAACAGCTCCCAGGCTTGCCCGTTGAAGCGCATCAGCTGCATCTGCTCGATCGGGAAATAATCGTCCGGTGAGGTGTTGACCATGATGCCCGGCAGCATCAAGGCGGTGTGATAATCTTTCAGGTTTGCCGCCTGCTTCATGACGTTTTCGCGGGTGAGATTATCGCCGCACTGCTTCAGCACCTGCGCCATAGCCTCGGCCTGGACATAACCGTAGACGTTGTTGGAATTGGTCTTGTCGCCGTCGGGGTAATATTTGTCCATGAACTCCCGCCATTTCACCACGGCCGGATCCTTGTCCCAAGCCGGGTCGGTCGGATCTTTCAGATAGATGGTCGAGATGATGTCCTTGGAGTAGTCGAGCCCGGCCGGCTTGAGTACCGAGGCGACGGAGGTCGCGGTGTTGGCCAGGAAGAATTTCGGTTTCCAGCCGAGCTCGCCGACCTTCCGGATCGCCTGCGCCGAGCCCTTCGGCGCGGCCCATGAGAAGAAGATGTCGGCACCGGAATCGTGCAGGGCCACGATCTGCGAGTCGATCGAGGGATCGCTGACCTCGTAGGACTTGTCGGCGATGATCATATTGGCCTTGTCGCCGAGACCGTCCTTCAAACCCTTGAACTGGTCCTTGCCGGCGTCGTCATTCTGCCAGAAGACGGCGATCTTGCTGCTCGGGAAATGATCGCGAATGTACTTGGCGTAGATGCGTCCTTCGCTCTGGTAGTTGGGCTGGAAGCCCATGGTCCACGGGAAGTTCTTGGGGTCGCCGAACTTGGTGCCGCCGGACGCGACGAACAGCTGCGGCACCTTCTTGGCGTTCATGTATTTCATGATCGCGGAATTCGAGGGCGTGCCGAGCGGCTGGAAGATCAACAGCACCTCGTCGCTCTCGACCAGCTTGCGCGCCTGCTCGATTGCCTTCGGCGGCGAATAGGCGTCGTCATAGCTGATGAAATTGATCTTGCGCCCGTTGATGCCGCCCTGATCGTTGATCATCCTGAAGAAGGCGGCCTCGGTCTTGCCGATCACACCATAGGACGACGCCGGCCCGCTATAGGGCATGATGTTGCCGATCTTGATTTCTGTGTCGCTGGCGCCGGGGTCGTATTTTTTCTGCGCCGAGACCGGTGTTGTGATGAGCACTCCGGCAGCAAGCATGGCGAGGGCAGCAAGGTTTTTGCGACGACCCGGCATCGGTCTCTCCCCTGTTTTGTAGTCTTGTTTTGCAGGGAGTGTCGCAAGGCCGTTGGCGGCTGGCAAGCGCTTCGATTTTCCGCGAGATGAAACCGCGAATCCGGAATTTACTCGCTGCGCCGCAGCAGGTTCAAAATGCGTCCGTCGATCACGAGCAGCGCGCTGCCAATGACGATGGCGCCTGCGATCTCGCGCATCGAGATCGGCTCCCCCAGCACCAGCCATCCCAGCAGGATGGCGGTGACGGGAATGAGCAGCGTCACCAGCATGACATTGGTCGCACCGGAGCGCCGTATGATCTGAAAGAAGACGATGTAGGCGAACGCCGTCGACAGGGCCGCAAGGCCAAGCACCGCGGACCATGTCGCGACACCCGGCACTGCGAGGCGCCATGGCTGCTCCACCACGCCAGCGATGATTGCCATCATCACCGTCGATGCCATCAGCTGAAACGTCGCCGTGCCCAGCGGCGGAGAGTCCTTCAACAGCCGCCGCGCCGCCAACGCCGCAAAGCCGTAGCTGAGGGCGCCGCCCAGGCAGAGCAGGATGCCGAGCCCCTGCCCCGGTCTTGTCTCGAGGCCCCATCCGCGCAGGATGATGACGCCGACAAGGCCCAGCGCCACGCCGGCCACGCGGCGGATGTGCAAGGCCTCTTCGCCTGCCGCCGCCATCACGAGCACCGTGAACAATGGCGTGGTCGCGTTCAGGATCGATGCCAGACCGCTCGGGATGAAGGTTTGGCCGATCACGATCAGCGAGAACGGGATGGCATTGTTGAGCAGCCCGATCGCGACGAACGGCTTCCACCCCGTCGTGCCTCTGGGAAAGCTGATCCCCCGCATGCGCAGCAGCGGCAGCAGCATGGCCGCGCCGAGCGCGACGCGCAAGAACACCAGCGTCAGCGGCGGCAATTCCCGCAAGGCCGCGCCGTTGAAGAAGAACGAGCCGCCCCAGAGGACCGAGAGCACGGCGAGCAGTGACCAATCGCGTGCGTCGATCCGGTTGTCGGTTGGGGGCATGCGTTTCACCTCGGCGCCTGCTCGCCTAGGACAACGCCGAAAATCTCGCCACCCGGTTTCCGACAAAATTGCTCGAGATCATCCCCGTGACTGGCGATCGCCCGCGATATCCGCAACTACCGCCCCAATCACCAACGCGCCGCCAATGAGCGCGTGGACGGCCGGTATCTCGCGGAAGGCAACCCAGATCCAGAACGGCATCAGCGGCGTTTCCAGCGTCGCGATCAGGGAAGCCTGCCCCGACGGCAGCAGTCGCGAGCCGAGCATGTAGAAGGTCAGGCCGAGCGCGACCTGGAGGCAGCCGAACATCGCAAGGATCAAAAGGCCATGGCCGCCGACATGGGCGATGTCGCGCGCAAATGGAAGGCTGACGAGGCTCCCGATGAAATTCGACAGCGCGGCTGCCGCCACCATCGAGGTCTCGCGATGGCGCCGGACCACCACCGTCATGGTGGAGATGGCGAGCACCATCAGGCAACTGAGCGCGATGCCACCGAGATCGGCACCGGCTTGCACACCGCCGACCGTGATCACCACGCCGGCAAAGGCAATCAGGCTCGCGATCAGCGTGCGCCATGTCGCGGCCTCATTGAGCCACAGCCAAGCCAGCGCGGCCGCGACGAACGGCTGTGTTGCGATCAGCACCGCCACGTTCATGACGTCGGTCATCTGCAGCGCGGGAATGAACGAAATCATGCCGATCGCGGACAATGAGGCCACGAGCAGGCCTGCCTTCCCCGGCACTAGCAACTGCCGCAGCCCGGCGCGGCCTTGCATCACGACGAGGAGCATGGTGACCAGGCTGCCGGCGAACAGGCCGCGCCAGAACAGAATGGTCCAGGGATCAAACGGCAGAAGGCGCGTGAAGAACGGCGCCGTGCTCCACGCAATCGCAGCGGCGACGACGAGGGCAATGCCGAGACCGCGTTCCGAACGAGGCTGCCCCATGTGGATGCGACCGGCTAGGACGGCTTCTTCGGTCGCGACACCAGCTCGATCATCTTGCCTTCGTCGTCGTCAGGCATCGCGGCCTTGGCCTGCGCGTAGGACTCGACCGCGGCCCGCGAGACCAGCGGCTTGTCGGCCAGCAGGCTCTCGGCGAGTTTCACGGCGTAGGCGGCATCCTTGTGCCGCAGCGCGGCGGTGAAGGTCGCGCCGGAAAAATCGCGGGCGACCATGCGCTTGGAGTGGCGCTGCACCTGCGGGCTTGCGGCGACGCCCGCCTGGATCGACTCCAGCACGAGGTTCATGTCGAGCCCGGCCTGCTCGGCGATGGCGAGGCCCTCTGCGAGGCCGGCGATCTGAATCGCGCCCATGAGATTGTTGATGAGCTTGTAGACGGTGCCCGAGCCGACGGCGCCGAAATGACGGGTGGTCGAGCCGATCGGCGTCAGATACGGCCGCGCGCGTTCGAGATCGGCGGCGTCGGCGCCGACCAGCAGCGTCAGTTTCCCGGCGGCTGCCGCATCCGGCAATCCCGTCACGGGGCAATCGATGTAGATCAGCCCGCGCGCGTTGAGCTCGCGGCCCATCTCGCGAGCGTGGTCATAGGAGACGGTCGAGCATTCGATCGCGATCGTGCCGGCCTTGGCGGTCTTCGCGGCGCCCTTCAGTCCGAGCCAGACCGCGCGCGAGGCCTCGTCGTCGGCCACCATGGTCACGACCGCGTCGGCATCGATGGCGGCGTCCTCGGGCGAGGTCGCCCAAAGCGCGCCGCGCGCGATCAGCTCTTCAGCCTTGGCCTTGCTGCGATTCCACACCGTCACCGTGAAGCCCGCATCGAGGTAGCGCCCGGCCATGCCATGACCCATTCGCCCCAATCCGATGAAGGCGACGCGGGGCATGGCTAGTCCACGTCCTCGATGTCGGCACCCGTGGTGCCGAAGGCGCGCTGCGCCAGCGTCGCGGCCATGAAGTCGTCGAGATCGCCGCCGAGCACGCCCGAGGTGTCCGAGGTCTGCACGCCCGTACGCAGATCCTTCACCATCTGGTAGGGCTGGAGAACGTAGGAGCGGATCTGATGGCCCCAGCCGATATCGGTCTTGGCGGCCTGGTCGGCGGCGGCCTTCTCCTCGCGCTTCTTCAACTCGATTTCATACAGGCGCGCGCGCAGCATGTCCCAGGCCTGCGCCCGGTTCTTGTGCTGAGAGCGGCCGGCTTGGCAGACCACGGCGACACCGGTCGGAATGTGCGTCAGCCGCACCGCGGATTCGGTCTTGTTGACGTGCTGGCCGCCGGCGCCGCCCGAGCGCATGGTGTCGACGCGGACGTCGGCTTCCTTGATGTCGATCTTGATGCTGTCGTCGATGACCGGGAACACCTGCACGCTCGAGAACGAGGTGTGCCGCCGCGCGTTGGAATCGAACGGCGAGATGCGCACCAGGCGATGCACGCCCGCTTCCGTCTTCAGCCAGCCATAGGCGTTGTGGCCCGAGACCTGGATCGTCGCGGACTTGATGCCGGCCTCTTCGCCCTCAGACTCTTCCAGCACCTCGACCTTGAAGCCGTGGGTGTCGGCCCAGCGCGTGTACATGCGCAACAGCATCTGCGCCCAGTCCTGGCTCTCGGTGCCGCCGGCGCCGGCGTGGACTTCGAGATAGGAATCGAACCGGTCGGCTTCGCCCGACAGCAGCGCCTCGAGCTCGCGCCGCGCGACTTCCTTCTTGAGATTCTTGAGAGCCGCCTCGGCTTCCGCGACGACGCCGGCATCGCCCTCGGCCTCGCCGAGCTCGATCATGCCAATGTCGTCTTCAAGCTCCTGCTCGACCTTGCCGATGCCCGAGAGCGAATCCTCCAGCGAGGTCCGCTCCTGCATCAGCTTCTGGGCTTTCTGGGGATCGTTCCAGAGATTGGGATCTTCTGCGAGCTTGTTCAGCTCGGCGAGGCGTGCCGTCGATTTCTCGACGTCAAAGATGCCTCCTCAGCAGCCCGACTGACTGCTTGATCTCTTCTACCAACCGTTCGATTTCGGCGCGCATGTCGTTCTCTGGTCTCGCGGAATCCCGCGTGCAATTGAGTGGGGGATGTAGCGGCGGCGGCTGCAAAGCGCAACCGCTGACGCGATAACGTCCCTATTGTTCTAGCCTCAGTACAGCCTGCCGGTGCCCGGCTGCATGAAGAAGCCGGAATCCGGCTGCTGCTGCTGCGAGGCCGGCATGCCGCCGCCACGCCCGTCAGCGTCGGCAACGCCAATGACCGAATAATTATCCGGCGGCGCCGTGCCCGGCTTGAAGGCCTCCAAAATGGTTCCGCCGGTCTCGCCGGGGCCGGCGCGCATGCCGGTCTTGGAGACGACGCGGACCAGCTTGATGCCGGCCGGCACCTTGAACGGAACGGCGGGCTTGTCGGCGAGCGCGAGCTTGAGGAAATCGCGCGCGATGGGCGCGGCCAGATGGCCGCCGGTTGCGGCATTGCCCTTACCCAGCGGACGCGGCTTGTCGTAGCCCATGTAGATGGCGACGGCGACGTCGGGCGAGAAGCCGACGAACCAGGCGTCCTTGGCCTCGTTGGTGGTGCCGGTCTTGCCGGCGACGGGTTTGCCGACTTCCTTGATGACCGTGGCCGTACCGGCCTGCACCACGCCTTCCATCAGCTCGGTGATCTGATAGGCGGTCATGGAGTCCAGCACCTGCTCGCGGCGGTCGATCAGCTGCGGCTCGGCCTGGTTCTTCCAGCCGCCCGGCGCGTCGCAGCCGCGGCATTCACGCTGGTCGTGCTTGAAGATGGTGTGTCCGTAGCGGTCCTGGATGCGATCGATCAATGTCGGCTTCACCCGGCGGCCGCCATTGGCGAGCATCGAGTACGCCGTGACCATACGCATCGCCGTCGTCTCGCCGGCGCCCAGCGCATAGGAGAGATAGTTCGGCAGTTCGTCATAGACACCGAAACGGCGGGCATATTCGCCGATCAGGGGCATGCCGATGTCCTGCGCCAAGCGCACCGTCACGGTGTTGAGCGACTGCCGCAGCGCGTTGCGCAGCGTCACCGGTCCCTGGAATTTGCCCGAGGAGAAGTTCTCAGGCCGCCACACGCCAGCGCCCTGCCCCTGGTCGATTTCGATGGGGGCGTCGAGCACGACGGTCGAGGGTGTATAGCCGTTGTCGAGGGCGGCCGAATAGACGATCGGCTTGAACGACGAACCTGGCTGCCGATAGGCCTGAGTGGCGCGGTTGAATTGGCTCTGGTCGAACGAGAAGCCACCGACCATGGCGAGCACGCGGCCGGTCCAGGGATCCATCGCCACCATTGCGCCGGACACTTCGGGGATCTGGCGCAACCGGTACTGGCCCTCGACCGGCTGGCCATCCTTGTAGAGCGGATCTGCATAGATGACGTCGCCGGGCTGCAGCACCTGCGACACCGCCGTCGGCGTCTTACCTTTGGTTCCGCCCTGCACGGCTCGCGCCCACCGCACGCCGTCAACCGTGACGATGCCGGTCTCGCGCTGCTTGCTCACGGCGCCGCCAAGCTCGCGGTTCGGCTGGAAGCCGATCCGCGCCGACTGGTCGCTGGTCTCCAGCACCACCGCCATGCGCCACGGCGAGATGTCGGACAGCGACTTGATCTCGGCGAGCTTGACGCCCCAATCGCCCGAAATATCGAGCTTGCTCATGGCGCCGCGATAGCCCTGCTGCTCGTCATAGTTCACGAGGCCCGAGACCATGGCCTTGCGCGCCATGACCTGGATCTTCGGATCCAGCGTGGTGCGGACGGACAGACCGCCCTCATACAGCTTCTTCTCGCCGTAGCGCTCGAAGATGTCGCGGCGGACTTCCTCGGCAAAATATTCGCCGGCGAAGGTGTGGGCGCCGTTGGACCGGTTGGTGACGGCCAGCGGCTCCTTGCGGGCCTTGTCGGCGTCGGCCTGCTTGATCCAGCCGTTCTCCACCAGACGGTCGATGACGTAGTTGCGGCGCTCGATGGCGCGGTCGCGGTTGCGGACCGGATGCAGCGTCGCCGGCATCTTCGGCAGCGCGGCCAGATAGGACGCTTCCGCCACCGTCAGCTCGTTCACCGACTTGTCGAAATAGACCAGCGAGGCGGCAGCAATGCCGTAGGCACCCAGACCGAGATAGATTTCGTTCAGATACAGCTCGAGAATCTTGTCCTTCGAGTAGGTCTTCTCGATCCGCATCGCGAGCAAGGCTTCCTTGATCTTGCGGGCGAAGGAGACCTCGTTGGTCAGAAGGAAGTTCTTGGCGACCTGCTGGGTGATGGTGGAGGCGCCCTGCGGACGCCGGTTCGAGCCGTAATTCTGGATGTAGACCACGCCCGCGCGCGCCATGCCGGTGTAGTCGATGCCGCCATGCTCGTAGAAATTCTTGTCCTCTGCCGCGAGGAACGCGTTGATCACGAGCTTCGGCACCGCCTGGATCGGCAAATACAGCCGCCGCTCCTTGGCGTACTCGCCGAGCAGCGAGCCGTCGACCGCGTGCACGCGGGTCATCACCGGCGGCTCGTAATCCTGAAGCTGAGAGTAGTCGGGCAAGTCCTTGGAGAAATGCCAGATCAGGCCTGCCACGGCTCCGACACCAACAAGGAACACCACCGTTCCCGCGGCAAACAGGAAGCCCATGAACCGCACCAGCAAGCGCATTATGTGTTTATCCGTTCAATCTCTGGATCAGCTCAGTATCAGCCCCTTGGCACCCAAACGGGGGCCAATCTTCACGTCACGAATTCACCGGCTTACGCAATACCATCAGTGCCGGACTTTAGACGCTTGCCGAGCGGGATTCTCTCCGATTCCGGAACCCCCTGCGGCATTTTTATAAAGCGCCGGCTGTGGCCAAACTAGGGCTTTTGCGACGGGACGGAAAAACCCTTTCAATGCGACGATCTCCCGGCCGTCAATTTGACAATCCGGCGGTCGTCAATTTGACGATCCCGCCGTGGCCATCCGCTTGGTCAAGAACCCGTCGATCGCCTGCGCCATCGAGCCCACGGCACGCGACCGCCAGCCCTCGGAGACCAAATGCTCGAGGTCGCCCTTATTTGAGACATAACCGATCTCGACCAGCACCGAGGGCACGTCGGGCGCCTTCAGCACCCGGAAACCCGCCGACTTCAGGGGATGCTTGTGCATCCGCACCGTCGACTTCATCTCGCCCATCAGAAGACGGGCGAAACGGTTTGAAAAGGTGCGGGTTTCCCGCTGCGTGAGGTCGATCAGGATGTCGGCGACGTCGGTCGGCTCCTCGGCGAGGTTGAAGCCTGCGATCGCGTCCGCCCGGTTTTCCGCGTCCGCCAGCCGCTGGGCTTCGGCGTCGGACGCCTTGTCGGACAGCGTATAGATGGTCGCGCCCTGCGCATCGCCCTCGGCACGGGGCAGCGCATCAGCGTGAATAGAGACGAACAAGGCGGCCTTCAGATTCCGGGCGATCTTGGTGCGGTCATTGAGGGGAATGAAGGTGTCGTCGTCCCGCGTCATGACCACACGGTATTTGCCGGCCTTCTCCAGCTTGTCGCGGAGCGCCAGTCCAAAGGCCAGCACCAGGTTCTTCTCGCTCTCACCGCTCGACTGCGTGCCGTTGTCGATGCCGCCATGGCCGGGATCGATCACGACCACCGGGCGGCCATCGGCCTTCTGCTGCGCCGTGTCCGGGGTTGTCGTCGCGGGAGCCGTTGCAGGCTGCGCCTCGGCGATCGTGGGCCGCAGCTCGGGGCGGTTCTCGGGTGCGAGCGACTGCACGAAGGCGGTCCGGTCGACCTCCTCCAGCTCCAGCACGAGCCGGGCCGGCTGGCCGTTGGCCGCCTCCAGCACATAGGAATTGGCGATCCGGGCCGGTCCCGTCAGGTCGAAGACGATTCGCGAGCCGCCGGGCATGACGAGCCCGTAGCGGAAGGCCTTGACCAGGCCGCGCCCCCCGACCCCCGTGCCCGCGGGCAGCTGAAAATTGACCTGCGGCACGTCAACGACGACCCGGTACGGGTCCGCGAGCGTGACCGCACGGAAGGTAACGGTCTGGTCGATGTCGAGAATGAAGCGGGTCTGCTTGCCGTCGCCGGCCAGCCGGGCGGCGGAGGCGACTGGAAAATTCGCTACCGCAACAGTGGGTTGCGGCTGGCTTTCCGCAGCGCTCAGGCGCGAGGAATCAGCGCACGGCAACGCTGCGGCGCACAGAAGTGCGCATCCCAGCAAAACCCGTTGATTTGTGCGGCTCGCCACCGATTCCGTGCCTCCGAGCAGCCCTTTTAACGCAATAGAACCACAGGGTTAATTGATCCTTAATGACAGAAACGCGAAACTCGCTGACTGTGACCGCCGTGCGACGCTCCCTTGCACCGATGGCTCATTCCTCGTATGTACGGAATGCTGACGGCCGATATTTCCGGTTGTGTCGCATTCAGCCTCCCGGTGCAGCGCCGGAACTCTCAAGGTTTGGGAATTCCAGTGTTTTTCCGTTCCCCTCTAAGGCCAGCGCGGTGCGCGGCAGCGAGGTGGAACGGGTCAAGCGCCGGCGGCGGACGGTCCTGGGTTACCTCTCGCGTTACCGGGACAGTTCTGACAGCGACGTAACCCATTAACCCGGTCCCTTGATCCCAGGGGAGCGGTTCGTGATCCTCAAGGCGAGCGCGCTCGCGCCATGCCTGGCCAGCAGCAACTGATTGAAGGGCGGCCTCGCCGCCCAATGTTTCATACGGGCCGACGCTTGATGCGCCAGACTGTGCCGACGAATTCTGAAGGATCATTCGCGACGCTGCGGAGTGAAAATCCCGCGCGCCGCCTTGGTCCTGAAGCTTCCGGTTCGGCAAGGCGCGAGAGACGGCGTTTCGGCCTTCCCCTCACCCCCGAATCAGGTGGACCGTCGCGTCACCCGGCAGCGCAGCTCGCGCCCACGGTGAATCGCGCCCGCCGCCGCCAAGAGTTAAGACATGCCCAACAAGATGTTGATCGATGCCACCCACCCGGAAGAGACCCGGGTCGTCGTGGTCCGCGGCAATCGCGTCGAAGAGTTTGATTTCGAGACCGCGCAACGCAAGCAACTGCGTGGGAATATCTACCTCGCCAAGGTCACAAGGGTTGAACCCTCGCTCCAGGCCGCCTTCGTCGAATATGGCGGCAACCGCCACGGCTTCCTCGCCTTCAGCGAAATCCATCCCGACTACTACCAGATCCCGGTCGCCGACCGTCAGGCACTGATCGAGGCCGAGGAACAGGCCCATCGCGAGGCCGAGGAAGAGAGCGAGAACCGCTCCCACGGCCGCCGCCGTTCGCGCCACCGCAACGCCCGCCGCCGCGGTCATGGCGAGCGCGTGCGCAGCGACATCGTCGAAGGCGCAGATCCCGCGGCCCAGCCGATCGAAGGCGCGGCGCTGCCGGAGCACGCCGAGGGCGCCCTGCACGAAGGCGAGCATCTGCACGCCGACGCGGAGCATCGCGGCGAGCACGAAGCTCACGATCACCACGATCATGATCATGACGAGCATGATCACGACGATCATCATGCCCATGATGACGGGCACCTTCACGCTCACGATCATGACCATGGTCACGATGGCGAGCATGATCATCACGACCACGATCACGCCGACGAGACGCCCGCGCCTGTCGCAACGATTGGCGCCGAGCCTGTGGTCGCCGCCGAGCTGCAGGAGACCGCCGCCCCCGAAGCGCATGCGGAAGCTCTGGCTGAGGCCGTGACCTCCGCCGCTGAACCTGCCGATGCCGTGTATGCTGCGGTCGAGAGCGCCGAGGCGCCGCATGCCGAGGCTGCGGAAACAACCGGCGAAGACGACGAGGACGAGGACGAAGACGGCGAGGAAGCCGAAGAGGAAGTCGTCGAATCCGTCGGCGGCGACGACGTGCTGGAGGAAGTGCCGGAGCGCACCTTCCGCCCGCGCCGCCAGTACAAGATCCAGGAAGTCATCAAGCGCCGCCAGGTGATGCTGGTGCAGGTCGTCAAGGAAGAGCGCGGCAACAAGGGCGCGGCGCTGACCACCTACCTCTCGCTCGCCGGCCGCTATGCCGTGTTGATGCCGAACACCGCACGCGGTGGCGGCATCAGCCGCAAGATCACCAGCGCTCAGGACCGCTCGCGCCTGAAGGAAGTGGTGCAGGATCTCGACGTGCCCGAGGGCATGGGAATCATCCTGCGCACCGCCGGCGCCGCCCGCACCAAGCCCGAGATCAAGCGCGACTTCGAATACCTGATCCGGATGTGGGAGACGGTGCGCGACCTGACGCTGAAGTCGCAGGCCCCGACCCTCGTCTACGAGGAAGGCTCGCTGATCAAACGCTCGCTGCGCGACCTCTACAACAAGGAGATCGACGAGATCTCGGTTGCCGGTGAAGCCGGTTACCGCGAAGCCCGCGACTTCATGAAGATGCTGATGCCCGCCAATGTCAGTGCGGTGAAGCAGTATCGCGACGGCCAGCCGCTGTTCTCGCGCATGGGCGTCGAGAGCCAGCTCGACGCGATGTTCTCGCCGACCGTGCAGCTGCGCTCCGGCGGCTACATCGTGATCAACCAGACCGAGGCGCTGGTCTCGATCGACGTCAACTCGGGACGATCGACCCGCGAGCACCATATTGAGGACACCGCGCTCAAGACCAATCTGGAGGCGGCCGAAGAGGTCGCCCGCCAGCTTCGCCTGCGCGACCTCGCCGGCCTGATCGTCATCGACTTCATCGACATGGACGAGAAGCGCAACAACCGTGCGGTCGAGCGCAAGCTGTCCGATTGCCTGCGGCAGGACCGCGCGCGCATCCAGGTCGGCCGCATCTCGCATTTCGGCCTGCTCGAGATGTCGCGCCAGCGCATCCGCGCCAGCGTGCTCGAGAGCTCGACGGATCCGTGCCCGCATTGCGGCGGCACCGGCCATGTCCGCTCGGTGTCCTCGGTGGCGCTGCAGCTGCTGCGCGGCCTCGAAGAGATCCTGATGAAGGGCGCGACCCACAATCTCGTGGTCCGCACCCGCACCGACGTCGCGCTGTATGTGCTGAACCACAAGCGCGGCCATCTGCGCGATCTCGAGAACGGCTTCAAGGTGACGCTGTCGGTCATCGCCGACGCGAGCGTCAGCGGGCCGCAGGCCTATCTCATCGACCGCGGCGAGCAAGTCCATACGCTGGAAGCCGCCAAGGCGCTGCTGGCGGCGCAGGCGGCAGCAAGCCCGCCGCCGATCGTTGAAGACGCCTATGACGACGAGGAATTCGATTCCGAACTCGAATCCGAGGTCGAAACCGAGGAGACCGAAGGTCTCACCGAGGAGCAGGCTGCGGGCGAGGCAGCTTCCGAGCAGGACGGCCAGCGCCGCAAGCGCCGCCGTCGCCGGCGCGGCCGCGGTGGCCAGCGCGACGGCGAGTTGCGTGAGGATAGCCCTGCCGCCCTCCCCGAGGCGGCCGTTGCGGCCGGCGAAGGCGAAGAGGATGCCGAGTCCGAGCAGGATGGCGAAGAAGGCGAGGAACAGGCGGCCCGCGGCGAGCAGCAGGGCAGCGGTGACCGTCGCCGCCGGCGTGGTCGCCGCGGCGGACGCCGTCGGCGTGGTGGCGGCGAGGACGGTCTCGCCGGCTCCATCAGCGACGAGCTCGCGGCAAATGCGCCGTCGGAAGCGTCCGACGCAGTCGCCGATTTCGACGGCTTCGGCGGCGAGGCTGCGCCCTCGATTGCCCAGGCCGAACACACCGCTGAGCCTGAGGTCTCGCAGCCTGAGCAGCGCGCCGAGGTGCAGACCGAGGCGGTGCCGGCCCAGCCTCAGCCGGTTGCCGCGGAGGAAGAGCCCGCCGACGACAAGACCGCGCGGCGCCGCTCCACGGTCCGGGAAAAGGTGAGCTTCCTGTCGAGCAGCCCAATCGAGCCCGCAGCCCCGGTTGCGCAGGCGCCTGAGCCGGCCGCCCCGCCGGCAGCTGAACCCGTGCCGGAACCTGCAAGCGAAACACCGGCGGCGCCACGCCGCGCCGGCTGGTGGTCGCGCCGCTTCGGCGGCGGTGAATAAAGCCGAACACTCAAGAGAAAACGCCCGGGTCAAGCCGGGCGTTTTTTGATTTGGCGAGGTCAGTTCCAATGCAAAGCGCAATTGTTCTCGGCGGCGGCATGATCGGCGTGAGCGCGGCGCTGCACCTCCAGCAGCGCGGCTGGGCCGTCAGGCTCGTCGACCGCAGGGAGCCGGGCCGCGAGACCAGCTACGGCAACGCCGGGATGATCCAGGCCGAAGCGGTCCGCCCCTATCCGATGCCGCGCGACCTTGCGACGCTGCTGAAGATCGCGACCGGCCGCACCAACGATGTGCGCTACAGCCTGTCGTCGCTTCATCTCCATATCGAGCCCCTGCTCCGCTACTGGTGGCATTCGGCCCCGAAGCGCCATCGCGAGGCCGTCGATGCATGGGCGCGGCTGATCGCCTACGCGACGAGCGAGCACGACATCCTCATTCGCGAAGCCCATGCCGACAATCTCATCCGCCGCGCCGGCTATCGCATGCTGCATCGCGATGCCGCTTCATTCGATCTGGCGATCAAGACGGCGGAGGAAGACCGCCGCGAGTTCGGCGTGAATTTTCGCGTGCTCTCCGGCAGCGAGCTTGCCAGGGTCGAGCCGGTCCTGCGCGACGATCTTCCCGGCGCGATCCATTGGCTCGACACCTGGACCGTGTCCGATCCCGGCGCGCTGGTCACGGCCTATGCCGAGCTGTTCGAGCGCCGCGGCGGCGCCATTGTGCTTGGCGATGCGCAGTCGCTGCGGCAAACCGCGACCGGCTGGTCGGTCGATACGGACCAGGGGCGTCTCGACGCCGCCAACGCCGTCGTGACCCTCGGGCCGTGGTCGCCCGATCTCCTCCACAAATTCGGCTATCGCATTCCCCTGGTGCGCAAGCGCGGCTACCACATGCATTACAGCGGCGGCGCGTCGCTCGACCTGCCGCTGATCGACAAGGCCGGCGGTTATGCCATGGGGCCGATGGCCAAGGGCATTCGCATCACCACCGGCGCCGAGCTGACGAGCCCGGATGCGCTCGCGACGCCCGTGCAGCTCGCCAGCGCCGAAGCATCCGCGCGCGAGCTGATCGACCTCGGCAAGCGCGTCGAGCCGGATCCGTGGTTCGGCACCCGCCCCTGCACGCCCGACATGCTGCCGGTGCTCGGGCAAGCTCCGCAGCATCCCAGGCTCTGGATGAATTTCGGCCACGGCCACCAGGGCTTTACCCTCGGACCCGCGACCGGGCGCCTGCTCGCCGAGATGATGAGCGGCGAGACGCCTGCGATCGATCCGATGCCGTACCGGCCGGAGCGGTTCTAGCCGAAAGAAAAAGGGCTGATCGAGCATCTCGACCAGCCCTATGACTTCAAGGTCTGACAGCGCAGCTCGCGCCGTCAGGTCCAGATCAGTCCGTCGTGATCGCCGTCTCCATGTCGGTCGGATCGATCTGCTTGGAGAGGTTGGCGTTGAGCTTGTCGCGGTCGAGCTCACCCTCCCACCAGGCGACGATCACGCAGGCGACGCCGTTGCCGCACAGATTGGTCAGCGCGCGGCACTCGCTCATGAACTTGTCGATGCCGAGCACGATCGCCATGCCCGGCACGAGGCGCGGATCGACCACGGCCAGCGTCGCCGCCAGCGTGATGAAGCCCGCGCCGGTGATGCCGGAGGCGCCTTTCGAGGTCAGCATCGCCACGACCAGGATGGTGAGCTGCTGGCTGAAGCTGAGATCGACGCCGAGCGCCTGCGCGATGAACAGCGTCGCCAGCGTCATGTAGATGTTGGTGCCGTCGAGGTTGAACGAGTAGCCCGTGGGCACTACCAGACCGACCACCGACTTGGAGCAGCCGAGCCGCTCCAGCTTCTCCATCATGGACGGTAGCGCGCTCTCCGAGGAGGAGGTGCCGAGCACGATCAGCAACTCGTCCTTGATATAGGCCAGGAACTTGAAGATCGAGAAGCCGGCCAGGCGCGCGATGATGCCGAGCACGACGAACACGAACAGCGCCGCGGTGGCATAGAAGGTCGCGATCAGACCGATCAGGTTGAGGATCGCACCGGTCCCGAACTTGCCGATGGTGTAGGCCATCGCACCGAACGCACCGATCGGTGCCGCGCGCATCACGATCGAGATGACGCCGAACACCGCATGCGCGGCATCGTCGATGAAGCTGCGGATGGTGTGGCCGCGCTCACCTAAGCTCATGATGGCGAAGCCGAACAGCACCGAGAACAGCAGCACCTGCAGGATCTCGCCTTGCGCGAAGGCGCCGACCACCGTGTCCGGAATGATGTGCAGCACGAAGTCGACGGACTTCTGGCCGGCGGCTTGCTTGGCGTAGTTCGCAACGGCCGCCTCGCTCGCCGCAGCATTGCCGAAGCCTGCGCCCGGCTTGACGAGATTGCCGACGACGAGGCCGATCACCAGGGCGAAGGTCGAGACGACCTCAAAATAGACCAGCGCCTTGACGCCGATGCGGCCGACCTTCTTGGCGTCCTGGATGTGGGCAATGCCGGAGACCACGGTGCAGAAGATGATCGGGGCGATCACCATCTTGATCAGCTTGATGAAACCGTCACCGAGCGCCTTGATCCATTCGTTGGTTGCGAATTGTGGCCACAGCCAGCCGACGATGGCGCCGAGCACGATGGCGATCAGCACCTGGACGTAGAGAACCTTGTACCACGGCTTTGCTGCGGGCGGCGCGATCGGCGCCTCCGCCATCGTTGTCGTCGTCATTGTTTCACTCCCCCTCAAAACGCTGGGCCAGCCAAGATCAACTTGGCCGGCCCTGTCAATTGGAACCGCGAACTCTTTGCGCGCTTACCGGCGACGCTCGATCAGCCTGCGCGCCGCCGGCATCAACGTCGCGCCAAGCGCATTCTTGACCAGCGAAGCTGCAATGAACGGCACGATGCCGACCTGCCAGGCTTTTCCAACGCCCAGCCCGAGGCCGAACGCCAGCCAGCCGAACCCGGCGGCCAGAATGACGATATGGCCAACCGCCATCGCTGCAAACAGCAGCGCCACGCTACGATCCCAGCCGCGCTCGGCGAGCCAGCCGGTCACGAAAGCGGCAGCGACGAAGCCGAACAGATAGCCCGCGGTCGGGCCAACCAGCGGTGCAATCCCACCCACCGGTCCGGCGAATACCGGCACGCCAAGCGCGCCCTCGGCGAGGTAGGCGATCATGGTTGCGCTGCCAAGGCGCCAGCCATAGGCAGCCCCGATCATCAGCACCACCAGCGTCTGCAACGTCATGGGCACGTAAGGCAGCGGCAGGCTCACCTTGGCTGACAGCGCCATCAATGCGGTGCCGAGCGCAACCAGCACGACGGCACGCACCGCGCCGACGGTTTCGCCCGGCCGGGTCGGCCACATCAATGCGGCGAGAGAAGAATGTGGCGCAACAGCGGTCGAGACAGATCGGTCAGACAAGTTGAACTCCGGTGATGGTCGAAAACTGGCGGCTATTTAAGCCAGTGAGCGATCCGGTCAACTGCCTCTCGCATCTCTCCGGGCGAGCGCGCATAGGAAAGACGAATGAACGAGCGGCCGTGAACGGGATCGAAATCGAGCCCGGGCGTGGCCGCGACGCGCGCCTGTTCCAGCATCCGCTTGGCGAACTCGAAGCTGTCGGAGGTGAAGTCCGAGACGTCGGCATAGAGATAAAATGCACCATCGGCCGGCAAGAACTTGCTCAGGCCGGCTTTCGGCAATCCCTCGATCAGAATTCGCCGGTTTTCCTGATAGCCATGCTTGATCGTCTCCATCTCGGCTGCGCCGTCGAAGGCGGCCTCTGCCGCGATCTGTGACAGCGACGGCACCGAGATCGATAGGTTCTGCTGCAGCCGCTCGATCGGCCGCACCAGAATTTCGGGCACGACCATCCAGCCAACACGCCAGCCGGTCATGCAGAAATATTTCGAGAACGAGTTGATCACGAGTGCGTGCTTGGAGAGCGCGGCCGCGGTGACCGCCGGAAACGCATAATCGAGCCCGTGATAAATCTCGTCCGAGATGAAGCGGATGCCTGCGTCTTCGGCGGCCGCCATCAAGCCGGCGAGCGCTTCGCGGGACATCATCGTCCCCGTCGGATTGGCGGGGCTTCCGACCAGCACGCCCTTCAACGGCGCCTTGCGATGCGCCGCGAGCAACGCCTCGCCGGTGAGCGCATGGCGCGTCTCGTTCGTGGTCTCGATCAGCACCGGCTCGCAACCGAGCGCGGTGAGGATATGGCGATAAGGCGGATAGCCCGGCACCGTCACCGCGACGCGGTCGCCGGGCTCGAACACCGACAGGAAGGCCAGGATGAACCCGCCGGAGGAGCCGGTGGTCACGACGATCCTGTCAGGGCTGACGTCGCAGCCATAGGCATCGCGATAATGGCGCGCGATGCGCTCGCGCAGACCGGGAATACCGAGTGCGGAGGTATAATCGATCCGCCCGGCCTCGAGCGCCGCGTGGGCGGCCGCAATCGCGGTGCTGGGCGCCCTGGCCGCGGGCTGGCCGACCTCCATATGGATGACATGGCCGCCAGCGGCCTCGATTCGGGCTGCCGCGGCCATGACGTCCATCACCATGAACGGGGGAACATCACTGCGGCGGGAGGGCTCGAGCCATTGCCCCAACCGGTTCCTCAATGTCGCATCGTGCATCGATTTCTGCTATTTCGCTGGCGGGCCGGTGCGTCCGGTCCGGGAAACGGGGCGCTTGCGCCCCAGACTGGCCGCATTGTACGGCTCATAAGGGGTAAGGCTCATAAGGGCATATCGCGTATCCGGTCCGCCGCCAATCGCCAAAACCAATCACGAAACTGCTCTCCAGACCGTTTGATGTTGCTTCAGATCGCATTGCGCAAGAAGGCCACCGCCCTCACCGCCCTCGTCACGGCTGCGGCGATCGCGCTGCTGCCGCTCCCGGCGGCGCGGGCGCAGCAAAAGGGGCCGCCTGTCCTGCGCGACACCGAGACCGAGCAGCTGCTGCGCGAATATACGCGCCCGATCCTGCGCGCCGCGGGTCTGGAGAAGCAGAACATCCAGATGGTGATCCTGAACGACAGCTCGTTCAACGCGTTCGTCGCCGACGGCCGCCGCATCTTCGTCAATTACGGCGCGATCCTTCAATCGGAAACGCCGAACCAGATCATCGGCGTGCTCGCGCACGAGACCGGGCATCTGGCCGGTGGCCATCTGTCCAAGCTGCGCGAGCAGCTCGCCGCCGCCCAGACCCAGATGATCATTGCGATGCTGCTCGGCGCCGGCGCGATCGCCGCGGGCAGCACCCAGCGCAGCAGCGCAGGCAACAACGGGCTGGCCAATGCCGGCGCCGCCGCGATCTCCGCTCCGCAGGAGGTGATCCGCCGGACGCTGCTGTCCTACCAGCGCCAGCAGGAGGAGAACGCCGACCGCGCCGGCGTGAAATTCCTGACCGCGACCCAGCAATCGCCGAAGGGCATGTACGAGACCTTCAAGCGCTTCACCAGTGAGAGCCTGTTCGCCGCGCGCGGCGCCGATCCCTATCTCCAGTCGCATCCAATGCCGGCCGAGCGCGTCGCCGCGCTTCAGGAATTCGCCAGCTCCAGCCCCTACTGGAACAAGAAGGACGATCCCGCGCTCCAGCTCCGCCACGACATGGTGCGCGCCAAGATCTCCGCGTTCATGGAGCGGCCCGAGACGGTGTACCGACGCTATCCCCAGACCAACGACAGCATGCCGGCGCGCTATGCCCGCGCCATCAGCACCTATCTGCACGGCGATCTGCGCAGCGCGCTGGCCCAGATCGACGCGCTGATCCAGGTGCAGCCCAACAACCCGTACTTTTACGAGGTGCGCGGCCAGGCCCTGTTGGAGAGCGGCAAGCCGGCCGATGCGGTCGCTCCGCTGCGCAAGGCCGCACAGCTTTCCAACAACGCGCCCCTCATCGAGATGTTACTTGGGCAAGCTCTGGTTGGAACCGATAATAAGGCCTACACCGACGACGCCGTTCGGATTCTCCGCGCCGCGGTGGCGCGAGAACCGGAAGCGGTGCTCGGCTATACCCAGCTCGCGATGGCCTATGGCCGGAAGGGCGACTATGCCGAAGCGGATCTCGCCTCGGCGCAAGCCGCTTACCTGCGCGGCGACAACAAGACCGCCCGCGAGCTCGCCACGCGCGCGAAAACCCGTTTCGCCGTCGGCACACCCGGATGGGTCAAGGCCGACGACATCGTGGCGGCGAAGCCGCCGCGCAACTGACGTAACTCGAACGACGCCCGATACCACGACGTCACGACACCGAGCTTAAGTCCGCCGGGACGTATTCCGAAACCTGCTTTGGATAAGAGGATTTACCTATGCCTTCGCTGCGCCTGCTTGCTCCCGCGTTGTTTGCGCTCGCCCTGTTCGGCGCAGCCGTGCCCGCGTCGGCCGACAGTTTCTCCGACACCCAGCGCACCGACATCGAGAAGATCATCAAGAACTATCTCATCAGCCATCCCGAGGTGCTCGAGGAGGCGATGGCCGAGCTCAGCAAGCGGCAGGCCGCGGCCGAGACGCAGAAGCACGAGGCCAGCATCGCGCAGAATGCGGACGCGATCTTCAACTCGCCGCGCCAGGTCGTGCTCGGCAACAAGGACGGCGACGTCACCTTTGTCGAGTTCTTCGATTACAATTGCGGCTACTGCAAGCGCGCGATGGACGACATGCTCACCATCATGAAGGCGGATCCGAAGCTGAAGGTGGTGCTGAAGGAATTTCCGGTGCTGAGCCAGGGCTCGGTCGAGGCTGCGCAGGTCGCGGTCGCCGTGCGCATGCAGGATCCCTCGGGCAAGAAATATCTCGACTTCCACCAGAAGCTGCTCGGCGGCCGCGGCGCGGCCGACAAGGCGCGCGCGCTTCAAGCCGCCAAGGAAGCCGGCCTCGACACCGCAAAGATCGAGAAGGACATCGCCAGCCCCGAGGTGCGCGCCACCATCGAGGAGAACTTCAAGCTCGCCGAAGCGATGGGCATGAACGGCACGCCGAGCTATGTCATCGGCAAGCAGATCGTGATCGGCGCGGTCGGCGTCGAAAGCCTCAAGGAAAAGATCGGCATTGCCCGCTGCGGCAAGGCAACCTGCTGATCATACGTTTTACGATCCTGAAAACCCGAAAAGGCCGGCTGACAAGCCGGCCTTTTTCTTGCGCCGAACGTTGGCGTCTTCGTGCAAAATCATTCATCTGGCATTCAACAAACAAATGCCGCGGAACAGGCGAAGTTCCGGAACAACTCAAATCTCCTTTCGTTGTCGGCGCGGGCAATGACGCAAAGAAACACGTGAGGAGAATTCGATGTTGAACCGCTTTATGATTTCGGTTGCCACGCTCACGCTCGTCGCCGGCGCCGGTCTGGCGAACGCACAGAACACCATGGGCCGTGACAGCGGCGGCGGCGCCGGTGGCGCGCAGATGCAGCATTCGCAGCCTTCCGGCGGCGGCGCCGCGGAGCGCGGCGCGAGCGGCCGCGATTCCATGAGCCATGACAAGGGCACCGTCGGCCAGGCCGGTGGCGCTGGCACCATGAAGTCCGATCGGGCTTCCGAAGACAAATCCGGCGCGATGAAGGACGAGCGCTCCCCGGGCGGCGCGATGAACAAGAACGCGGCCGAGGACAAGGCCGGCGCCACCAAGGGCCAGCGCACCGACGAACGTGCGCAGGACAAGTCCCAGCAGGACAAGTCGAAGAGCATGAGCTCGGACTCGACGACAAAGTCGGACCCCGCCAAGTCTGCCAAGGACATGAAGGCTGAGGACAACAAGGCGGGCGGCGCTGCCAAGACCAACAATGCGGCTACGACCGACAAGTCCCAGACCACGACCGGCACCGCCTCCGCGACGGCTTCCGCGCCGCCGGCCGAAAAGCGGTCTGAAATCTCGACGGCGATCAAGTCGACCAAGATCGAAGAGACGACGAACGTCAACTTCAACATCTCGGTCGGCACCGCGATCCCGGCCTCCGTCAGAGTCCATCCGCTTCCGCCCCGGATCGTGGAGATCTACCCGGAGTGGCGTGGCTATGAGGTGATCTTCGTCCGCGGTCAGTACGTGATCGTCCGTCCGCAGACGCGCGAGATCGTCTACATCATCGAAGGCTAAGCTGCTTCGCTGATACCCAAATGGGCCCTTGCCGAGAGATCGGCAGGGGCCTTTGGCCTATGCGTCGCCCTCCCCTGCGAGCCTCCCTCCGGCAGCCACGATTAGAACTGGTTAACAAGCGATTTCCGTAGCTTCCGCACAGGTTTTTGCACCGGGGATGAGGTACTTGAAGGCCCCTGGGAGGCCCTTCAAGGCTTCCCCTAGGCCTCTTTGTTACCTATAACCCCGCCACGCCGAGCACCTCTTCCCGGGATTGGAATGGCAGAACCTGCAACCGATACGATCCTCGTCCTGAACGGGCCGAACCTCAACATGTTGGGAACGCGCGAGCCCGAGAAGTACGGCCACGCCACGCTGGCCGACGTCGAGGCACTGTGCCGGGAGACCGCGGCAACGTTCGGCCTCAAGGCCGATTGCCGGCAGTCCAACCGCGAGGGCGAGCTGATCGACTTCATCCACGAGGCGCATGCGCGCAAGATGAAGGGCATCATCGTCAATGCCGGCGGCTATTCGCACACCTCGATCGCGCTGCACGACGCGCTGCTCGCGGTGCAGATCCCGACGGTCGAAGTGCATGTGACCAACATCCACGCCCGCGAGAGCTTTCGTCACCACTCCTACACCGCACGCGCCGCTTTCGCCTCGCTCTGCGGTTTCGGCATCGAGGGCTACCGCCTCGCCATCCAGGGCCTTGCCGCCAAGCTTGCCATCAAGCCCAAAGCCTGAAGCCCCCTCATCAAACAGAACATTCGGATCAAACAACATGGCGCGCCAGCCAGACGACAAAGCAGCCGCAAGGTTTTCAAGCGAGGATTCCGCGCTCGTCCGCGAGCTCGCTTTGCTGCTCGATGAGACCAGTCTCACCGAGATCGAGATCGAACGTGCGGGCCTGCGCCTGCGCGTTGCCCGCAACGTCAGCGTTGCTGCGACCATGCCGATGCAGATGGCAGCCGCTCCCGCCGCCCTGCCGGTCGCCTCCGCCGCGCCTGTCGCCGCCGGACCCGACCTGTCGAAGCATCCTGGCGCGGTCAGCTCGCCGATGGTCGGCACCGCCTATTGGGCACCGGAGCCCGGCGCCAAGCCGTTCATCGAGGTCGGCAGCAAGGTCTCGGTCGGACAGACCCTGCTGATCATCGAAGCCATGAAGACCATGAACCAGATCCCCTCGCCGCGCGCCGGCACGGTGACGCAGATCCTGGTCGAGGACGGCCAGCCGGTCGAGTACGGCGAGCCGCTGGTGATTATTGAGTAAGCGAATGGGGAATAGCGAATAGCGAATGGTCCACCCCTTCCCTACTCGCCATTCGCCATTCGCCACTCGTCATTCGCACCTTCCTGTTTGCCCGCTGAGGCACCATGTTCGACAAGATCCTCATAGCCAATCGCGGCGAGATCGCCCTTCGCATCCTCAGGGCCTGCAAGGAGCTCGGCATCGCGACCGTCGCCGTGCACTCCACCGCCGACGCCGATGCCATGCATGTGCGCCTGTCGGACGAGAGCGTCTGCATCGGACCGCCGGCATCCAAGGACAGCTATCTCAACGTGCCCGCGCTGCTCGCGGCCTGCGAGATCACCGGCGCCGATGCCGTGCATCCCGGTTACGGCTTCTTGTCCGAGAATGCCCGCTTTGCGGAGATCCTCGCCGAGCACAATCTGCATTTCATCGGCCCCAAGGCCGAGCACATCCGCCTGATGGGCGACAAGATCGAGGCGAAGAAGACCGCCAAGCGGCTCGGCATCCCCGTGGTGCCCGGCTCCGACGGCGCGGTCGGTCCCGATGACGACGCGCTGGCGATCGCCAGGAAGATCGGCTTTCCGGTGCTGGTGAAGGCGGCGGCCGGCGGCGGCGGCCGCGGCATGAAGGTGGCGCACAGCGAGGCCGACCTGCAGGTGGCGCTGTCGACGGCGGCCAACGAGGCCAAATCGGCCTTCGGCGATGCCTCGGTCTATCTGGAAAAATACCTCCAGAAGCCGCGTCACATCGAGATCCAGATTCTCGGCGACGGCCGCGGCGGCGCGATCCATCTCGGCGAACGCGACTGTTCGCTGCAACGCCGCCACCAGAAGGTCTGGGAAGAGGGCCCCTCGCCTGTCCTTGCCGCCGCCGCGCGCGCCAAGATCGGCGAGACCTGTGCGAAAGCCATGCGCGAGATGAAATATCTCGGCGTCGGCACCATCGAGTTCCTGTTCGAGGACGGCGAGTTCTACTTCATCGAGATGAACACCCGCATCCAGGTCGAGCATCCCGTCACCGAGAGCATCACCGACATCGACCTCGTGCTGGAGCAGATCCGCATCGCCGCCGGCGGCGATTTGCCGGCCAGGCAGGAAGAGGTCCAGGTCATCGGTCATGCGATCGAGTGCCGCATCAACGCCGAGAATCCCCAGACCTTCCGCCCCTCGCCCGGCCGCATACTGCAATACCATCCGCCCGGCGGACTGGGGGTCCGGATCGATTCCGCAGTCTACCAGGGCTACACGATCCCGCCCTATTACGATTCCCTGGTCGGCAAGCTGATCGTGCACGGCAAGACCCGCGCCGAATGCCTGATGCGGCTGCGCCGGGCGCTGGACGAGATGGTCGTGGAAGGCATCGAGACCACGCTGCCGCTGTTCCGCGCGCTGGTGCGTGAAGACGACATCATCAACGGCGATTATCACATCCACTGGCTGGAACAGTATCTGGCCGGCAAGACGGAACCCGCTCCGCGATAAATCCACTTTCGTCGTGGAACCCTTTGGCCCCCATCGCGTTCTCGACGCGGGGACAGTTCCAAGGGGGCGTTTTGACTTCCGCTGAACGTGACAGAACGAGGCCGTCGTGACGGCCGAGGCCCATCGAGGGCGCGCATTTTGGCAGATCCTGCTGATTTCGGCGGGTCTTCTGATTCTGACCGTGATCAGCGCCGGCTCGATCTATCTCGTCAACAAGGCGAGGGAAGACAGCACATGGGTGCTTCACACGATCGAGGCGGAGAGCCAGATCAACGCCCTACTGCTTGAAATCCGCCGCGCCGAGAGCAGCGCCCGCGGCTTTCTGCTGACGCAGGGACCGGATTTCCAGTCGGACCACGAGAAGGCCGTCGCAGCGATCATTCCGGCACTCGACAAGCTCACGCGCCAGATCGGCGACAATCCGGCGCAACGCGACAGCATCGAAAAACTGAGCGCGGCGATCGAGACCCGACTCGACCAGTTCTCGCGCGAAATGAAGTTCGTGAAGGACGGCCAACCGGACAGGGCCACGGCGCTGATCCGCGAGGCCGCGGCCGGCAACACCACAACTACCATCAGCAATTTGGCCAACGCGATGATCCGCGAGGAGGAGCGGCTGTTCCGGGTCCGAACGGCCAACTCCGACCGGAGCCAGACCCTGGCTGCATCGATGACCGGCATCGGCTCCGGCCTCGTCGTGCTGCTGGCCCTGATCTCGACCTGGCTGGTGCGGCGCTCGGCCCGCGCCCGTGACGAGGCCGAAGCGCGCCTGCGCGACGCCAACGTCAATCTGGAGTCCGTTGTCGACGAACGCACCGCGGACCTGCGCGAGGCCAACGACGAGATCCAGCGCTTTGCCTATATCGTCAGTCACGATCTGCGCTCGCCGCTCGTCAACATCATGGGCTTCACCAGCGAGCTCGAAGAGCTCAGCGGCGATGTCTTCCGCCGCATCGGCAGCCTCGCCCACGTCCCTGCCGACGGGCCGCTACTGGCGCCAGGCGCGCCCGGCGAGTTCGTGCTCGAAGGCGCCGACAAGCAGCTCTCGGAGGATTTTTCCGAGGCGCTCGGCTTCATCAAGACGTCGATCGCCAAGATGGACCGGCTGATTTCGGCCATCCTCAACCTCACCCGCGAGGGCCGACGCGAATTCCAGCCGGTGAAGATCGACACCAGCGAGCTGATCGAGGCCATCGTGTCGACGCTGGCGCACCAGGCGGCCGAGGCGCAGGCCGAGATCCACCTCGAGCCGCTGCCTGACATCGTCAGCGACCGGCTCGCACTCGAGCAGATCTTCTCCAATCTGATCGACAATGCGATCAAGTACCTGAAGCGCGGGGTGCCCGGCGAAATTAGAATCCGCGGGCGCACCAAGCTCGGCTACGCTATCTTCGAGATCAGCGACAATGGCCGCGGCATCGATCCGAAGGACCATCAGCGGATATTTGACCTGTTCCGCCGTGCGGGAACCCAGGACAAGCCCGGCCAGGGCATTGGTCTTGCGCATGTGCGTGCACTTGTGCGTCGCCTCGGCGGCACCATGTCGGTATCGTCGGAACTGGACGCGGGCAGCACCTTCACGATCACGCTGCCGATCGCCTGGAATGTGAGCAACCGGAACTGAGATCGATGACCCAGCCTGTCACCATCATCATGATCGAGGACGATGAGGGCCACGCCCGCCTGATCGAGCGCAACATCCGCCGCTCGGGAGTCAACAACGAGATCGTCTCGTTCCCCAACGGCACGGACGCAATGCAGCATTTGTTCGGCGCCGACGGCTCAGGGCTCGTGCAGAAGGGTAATGCGCTGCTGATCCTGCTCGACCTCAACCTGCCCGACATGACCGGGATCGACATCCTGAGGCAGATCAAGGAAAACAAATATCTGAAGGCTTCGCCCGTGGTGGTGCTGACCACCACCGACGATTCCCAGGAAATCAAGCGTTGCTACGAGCTCGGCTGCAACGTCTACATCACTAAGCCCGTCAACTACGAGAATTTCGCCAATGCCATCCGGCAGCTCGGCCTGTTCTTCTCGGTCATCCAGGTCCCTCCCGCCGCCCCATGAACCAGCGCACGCCAACACTGCTCTACATCGACGACGACAGTGCGCTGGCGCGCCTGGTCGATCGTGGCCTGACGCGGCGCGGCTACAGGGTCGTCCATGCCGCGAGCGGCGAGGAAGGCCTGGAGCGCATCCGCCGCGCCGCGGTCGAGGGCGGCATCGACGTGGTGGCGCTCGACCAGTACATGCCCGGCCTCGACGGGCTGGAGACGCTGGAGCAAATCATGGCGATCCCGGGTGCGCCGCCCGTGGTGTTCGTCACGGCCTCGCAGGATTCCAGCATCGCGGTGACCGCGCTGAAGGCCGGCGCGGCCGACTATCTCGTCAAGGACGTCACGGGCGATTTCATCCCCCTGCTCCACGTCGCAACCGAGGGCGCGCTGCGCCAGGCCGAACTGCAGAAGGCGCGCGAGGAAGCCGAGGCCGAGATTCATGCCTCGCGCGACCGCTACGCCGCCCTTGCCGCCGAACGCGAGCTGCTGCTGCGCGAGGTCAACCATCGCGTCGGCAACTCGCTCCAGATCATCGCCTCGCTGCTGCACCTTCAGGCAAGCTCCGCCGCGCAGGACGAGGTCAAGGCGGCACTGACCAACGCGATGGGCCGCGTCGCCGCGGTCGCGCAAGTGCACCGCCGCCTCTACACCTCGCAGGATCTGAAGAGCGTGGTCCTGAACCAGTATCTGGACTCGCTGCTCGAGGATCTCCGCCGCTCCGCCGAAGGCAACCGGATGTCGCGCCTGACGCTGAAGGCCGAGCCGATCGAGATCGATCCCGACCGCGCGGTCGCCGTCGGCATCATCGTCAACGAGCTGGTGATGAACGCGGTGAAATACGCCTATCCCGACGGCGCCGGCCCGATCCATGTCGAGCTGCACGCGCAGGGCGAGGATGTCCTGCTGTCGATCACCGACAACGGCGTCGGTGACAACGTCAAGGCCGATCCGCGCTCCACCGGCATGGGCCAGCGCATCGTCGCGGCCATGGCCTCGAAGCTCGACGCCACGGTCGAGCGCGATCCCGCCCATTCCGGAACCCGGATCGTGCTGAAATTCGCGCGCATGCCGGCAGCCCCCGGCAGGACCAGCACCGCGGCCGCGAGCTGATCTCGCTGCCCTGCACCCCCATCGCAACCGCGTCGCGATCCTGCTATGGTTGCGAACCATGACTTCGCGCGACTCCGCCCCGTCTGAAATCACACCGGCCGTGCTGCTGCGCGCCTATGCCTGCGGCATCTTTCCGATGGCCGAAAGCGCCGAAGATCCGACCCTGTTCTGGGTCGAGCCGGAGCTGCGCGGCGTCATCCCCCTCGACGGATTTCGCGTCGCCTCGCGGCTCGCGCGCACCGTGCGCTCGGATGTGTTTCGCGTAACCGTCAACACCGCGTTCAAGGCGACGATCGCCGGCTGCGCCGCGCCGCAGGCCGGACGCGAGGACACCTGGATCAACAAGCGCATCCGTGACCTCTATGGCGGCCTGTTCGAGCTCGGCCATTGCCATAGCGTCGAGGCCTGGCAGGGCGAGGACCTCGTCGGCGGGCTGTACGGCGTCAGCCTCGGACGGGCCTTCTTCGGCGAGAGCATGTTCCACACCGCGCGCGATGCCTCGAAGGTCGCTCTGGTGCATCTGGTCGCGCGGCTCATCCATGGCGGCTTCGAGCTGCTCGACACCCAATATGTCACCGAACATCTGAAGAGCTTTGGTGCGGCCGAGATCTCGCGGCGGCGCTACACCGCGCTGCTCGACAAGGCGCTCGCGGGCGAGCCGGGCGATTTCCTGAAGCTCTCGGCGGGTGAGGCGATCCCAGGCGCACGCGCGCTCGAGATCATCGCCGCGCGGCAATAATCGATAGCCAGGCCTAGCGGCCAAACCCCGGGATACCGAACAGACCTGGTCGCTGCTCCGGCGGCGGAGGCGGCGGCGGTGCCGATTGCTGCTGCTGGATCGGCGGCAGAGGCTGCGGCGGACGCTGCTGCACCTGCTTCGGCGCGGCCTTCTTCTGCGCGGGCGGCGGCGGCGGTGCAGGCTTGGTCGCGGGATCCGGCGCTGCGGTCGCAATGGTCTGCTGCGGCTCTTTGCAGTCGGTGAGCCAGATGTCGTAGATCGGATGCTCGACGCCGTGCAGGCCCGGGCTTGCCGCGTACATCCAGCCCGAGAAGATCCGCTTCACCTCGCCCTGCAAGGTGATCTCGTCGACCTCGACGAAGGCGTCGGTGTTGGTGGCCTCGGTCGCCGGTCGCGTGTAGCAGGCGTCGGTCTTGACCCTGAGCGCGCCGAACTGGACGGTCTCGCCGATCTCCTCGTCGAAATTGATGATGCGCCCGGTGATCTTGTCGAGCCCCGAGAAGGTCGCCTTCTTGTTCACGATCTTCTGGGCCGGCGGCTCGGTGACGACCTCGTCGCCCGGCTGCAGGCTTGCCGGGGTCTGCGGCACGGCGCCGCCCGGCCCGCCCTTCTGCTGCGGCTGGCGACCCGGCGCACCCGGCTGGCCCGGCGGCGCGACCGCCACAGGCGGCGGCTGGTTTGGCGGGGCGACGGTGGAGCCCGGCGGCGGCGCCAGCGGCTGGGTCTCGACCGGCCCCGGCATCACATTGCCCTGCCGGCCCGGCGGCGGAGGCATCGGGCGCGACGGCAGCACGCGGCCCTGCGGCGGCAACTCCGGCACCTCTTCGTCGTCATCGGGGATCTGCTGCGGCTGGGGCTGGCCGCGCGGAATGTTGCCGGGCGGCCGCAGCGGCGGCGGATCGGAAAAAATCGTGCCGATCTGCGCCTGAGCCGGCGTCGCAACCGTCAGTGCGGTGGCGGCCAAAAGCGCCGCAAGACCTGTCAGGGTAATGGTTCGAAACATCTCGCGCGGCTTCAACAGCGAATCGGGCTTGTTGGACATTCTACAGGGGATACCGCCGCTCGCAGGCCCTCCGGTTAACACGGGGAATACGGCGGGGGAAGGGCGGCATCCCTGCCCTGCCCGCCGCCCGCTGGCCAGGGCGGCTGACGGGTGGGATAGTCGGAAAGCCCCTCCTCGGAGGTGCGAAGGCGGGCATTCGCCCCGAAAATGACATCCAACGATAACCGGAAACCCAGAGGTGCGCCGTTCCATGCCCGTTATGCTCGATCTCGATGCCGCCGCCGTCTATAGGGCTTTCCAGGAGGCCGACCGCCCCGCCTACGAGACGCTGACTGCGGACGAAGCGCGCGCCTATTACGCTCAGGCCCGCTTTGCCACCAACCCAGAGCCGCCGGAGCTCGCGCGCGTCACGCCGCTATCGATCCCGGCGCCGCACGGGGTGATCCCCACCCGCCTCTACGTTCCCAAGGAGCCACGCCGGCACGACGGCCTGTCGCCGGCGCTGGTGTTCTTCCATGGCGGCGGCTGGGTGATCGGCGATCTCGACTCCCACGACGTCGTCTGCCGCCAGCTCGCGGTTGAGGGCGCGCTGATCGTGATCTCGGTCGACTACCGTCTCGCGCCCGAGCACAAATTTCCCGCGGCGACTGAGGACGCCATCGCCGCGACCCAATGGATCGCCGCGAACGCACGCGAGCTCGGCATCGACGCCTCGCGCCTGTCGATCGGCGGCGACAGCGCTGGCGGCAACCTCACCGCGGTCGTCGCGCTCGCCGCGCGCGAGGCTGGCGGTCCCGCACTCGCAGGCCAGGTGTTGATCTACCCGGCGACCGACTTCGCCATGACCCACGGCTCCCACAGCGAGCCCGAGACCAGCGTGCTGCTGACGCATTCGGTGATCCGCTGGTTTCGCGACCACTACCTCAATGGCGCCGCTGACATCCATGACTGGCGCGCTTCACCGGCACGTGCGCAAAACCTGGCGGGCCTGCCGCCCGCCTATGTGCTGACCGCCGGCGCCGATCCGCTGCGCGACGAAGGCGACGAATATGCCGCGCGGCTCAAGCAGGCCGGCGTACCCGTCACGCACAAGCACTATCCCGGCCAATTCCATGGCTTCTTCACGATGGGCAAGTTGTTGCAGCAGGCCAATGTCGCCGTCGGCGAGATCGGCGCATGGTTGAAGGGATTGGGATGACAGTCCCGTAGCCCGACGCACCAACGATACCGATGCCTGTCCTTCTCCAAACCATCATCACCTTCCCGCTGCGCGTCCTGAAATGGCTCGGCAGCCAGGGCACACGCGGAGTCGCGGCTGTCGTGTTCATCGCGGCCGCGGTGCCACCACTCGGCGCAGTGCTGCGTCCCTATCTCACCGAGGCAATCCTCTGCCTGCTCTGCATCTCCTTCATGCGGGTCGATCTGGCCGCCCTCTACGGCCATCTGCGCCGGCCGGCGCTGGTTGCTACCGCCACGGCCTGGACCACGATCGGCGTGCCGCTGATCGTCGGATTGATCGCCCACGCAACCGGACTTACGGCTCGCGCGCCCGGGCTTTCGCTCGCGCTGATGCTCCAGAGCATGGCCTCGCCGATGATGGCCTCTCCGGCACTGGCCGCACTGATGGGTCTCGATGCCACGCTCGTGCTGATCACGCTGGTGACCTCGACCGCGCTGGTGCCCTTCACGGCCTCGCTATTCGCCGGCCTCTTTCTCGGCGACATGCTGAGCGTCACACCGCTGACGCTGGGCCTGAAACTGCTCGGCATCCTCGCAGCATCGCTGCTGGCCGCCACAGCGATCCGATGGATCTTCGGCGCGGAGGCGATCCAGCGTCACAAGACGCCGATCGACGGCCTCAACATCATCATCCTCTTCATCTTCGCTGCTGCGATCATGGGCGATGTCGTCAGCGACCTTCTCGCACAGCCGCTGTTCACCCTCGGCCTCGCAGCTCTCTCATTCGCGATCTATTTCACCCTGCTCGCGATCACCACGCTGCTATTCCGCCGCATCGGCACCGAGCGCGCGCTCGCACTCGGGCTGATGGTGTCACAGCGCAATCTCGGCCTGATGCTGGCGGCCACGGCCGGCGCATTGCCGCCCACCACCTGGCTCTATTTCGCGATGACACAGTTTCCGATCCATCTCGCGCCCTACATGCTGATGCCGATCGCGCGGCGCCTGACGGTACGCGCGAACACCTCCAGCTCTGCTGCGACGAGCATCCCCTAACCCGCCCGCGCCGCGCGCCGCAGCGCCTGGGGCGGCTGGCCGAACGCGCGGATGAAGGCGCGGCGCATTCTTTCGGGATCGCCAAACCCGGTCGCCTCTGCGACCAGCTCGATCGCTTCGCGCGAGGACTGCACGCGCTCGCGCGCGACTTCGAGCCGCAGCCGCTCGATCGCTTTCGACGGCGTCGCGCCGGTCTCGGCGGCGAACGCGCGGGCGAAATGCCGTGCGCTCATGCCGGCGCGATCGGCGAGGTCCTCCACCGTCAGCGGCGCGTCGAGATTTTCGCGCGCCCAGGACAACAGCGCGCCGAAGCGGCCGTTCGGTGTCTTCAGCTCCAGCAGCGAGGAGAACTGCGACTGGCCGCCGCTGCGGCGATGGTAGAGCACGAGCTGCCGCGCGGCCTGCTGCGCGATCTCCTCGCCATGGTCCTCGGTGACCATCGCGAGCGCGAGGTCGATGCCGGCGGTAATGCCGGCCGACGTCCAGACATTGCCGTCGCGGGTGAAGATCTGGTCCGGCTCGAACTTCACCTTCGGATAGCGCGCGACGAAATCGCGCGTCCGCCCCCAATGCGTGGTGGCGCGGCGGCCGTCGAGCAGTCCCGCCTCGGCAAGCACATAGGCGCCTGAGCAGACGCTCGCCACGCGCACGCCGCGCCGCGCCAGCCGCTGCACGAAGGCGCGCGTGACCTCGCAGCGCGCGGCATCCGCAACGCCCGCGCCGCCCGCGATCACCAGCGTCGTGATCGCATTCGCCGACTTGAAATCACGCGCCATCATCTCGACGCCCGACGAGCTGCGCACCAGTCCCGCGCCCGCGGCCAGCACGCGCAGCGCAAGCGTCTTGCCAGTGCAGCGCGCCGCGACCTCAAACACCGAGATCGGGCCGGCCGCATCGAGCAGCTGGAAGTCCGGGAAGATCAGGATGCCGATCATAGGGTATGTCCGAAATAGAGGGAATTACGCCATTTCAGACACAACCGCACCATGCCAATCTTCGCCCGTCAAGCTCATCTTTGGAGGATTTGCCGATGTCGTCACCGCTCCAGATTGGACTTTTGGTGTTCCCGCGCGTCACCCAGCTCGACTTCACCGGTCCCTTGCAGGTGTTCGCCATGGTGCCCGGCGCAAAGCTGCATTTGATCTGGAAGCGGATCGAGCCGGTGCCGAGCGATTCCGTGCTGACGCTGACGCCGACCACGACATTCGCCGACTGCCCGCAACTGGACGTGATCTGCGTACCCGGCGGCCGCGGCACTGACGACCTGCTCAATGACGAGGAGGTGCTCGACTTCCTGCGCCGGCAGGCCGAGGGCGCAAAATACGTCACCTCCGTCTGCACGGGATCGCTGGCGCTCGGCGCTGCCGGTCTGCTCAAGGGCTACCGCGCCGCCACCCATTGGAGCGCGATGGAGATGCTGGCCCAATTTGGCGCCACGCCGACCAAGACGCGTGTCTGCATCGACCGCAACCGCATCACCGGCGGCGGCGTCACCGCAGGAATCGATTTCGCGCTGACGCTGGTGTCGATCCTCGTCAATCGCACCACCGCGGAAGCGATCCAGCTCCAGATGGAATATAACCCCGCCCCGCCGTTCAATTCGGGCTCGCCCGATACAGCGCCGGCCGAAGTGATGACCTTGCTCCGGGAGCGCGGCGCGCAAAACCATGCACGGCGGCTCGAGGCGGTGAAGCGCGCGGCGGAGCGGGTGGTGTAGACGTTCCACTTTCGGCGACGGAACCGAGGTTTCGGGGGACGAGTTGAATGCGCACGAAACTCACAGCATCCGGAGCGCAATCATGGAGCACCTCCACTACCCCAACGAAAGCACTGAGTATCGTGCCGCGCGAAATGCATTGCTGGATGAGGAGATTGCCCTCCGGGCTCAGATTGAGGTCGTTTCTGCCAGGCGTCGCGCGCTGCCGCTCGGTGGCGAGGTGCCCCAGGATTACGTCTTCGAGCGCATCGGCAAAACGAGCATGCCGGAACAGGTCAGGATGTCGGAGCTGTTCGGCCCGCATGACACGCTGATCCTGTACAGCTTCATGTATGGGCCGGAGCGCGAGCTGCCCTGCCCCGGCTGCACCCATTTGCTTGACGGGCTCGACGGCGCCGCAAGGCATGTCGGCGAGCGTGCCGCGCTTCACATCGTTGCAAAATCGCCGATCGCGCGTCTCGCCGCCTGGGCCCACGAACGCGGTTGGGAGCATCTGTCGCTGCTGTCCACCGCTGGCAACTCCTTTGACGCGGATTACTTCGGCGACACATCGAAGTTCTCCAAGGGTATGCGCGCGCAGCACCACGTTCCCGAGGGGCAGAACTGGGACGAAACGATCTTCAACGTCTTCAGGAGAGCGAACGGCAAGATCAGGCACTTCTGGGGCTCGGAGATGAGTTTCGCGCCGCCCGCGCCGAAGCAGCATCATCGCGCCGGTGATCTGGTCGATCCGCTCTGGGGCCTGCTCGACATGACACCTGAAGGCCGCGGCGACTTCTTCCCGAAGGTGCGCTACGACTGAGGCGCACAAGCCGGCCGACGAAGCGCCTCAAAGAAAAAGGCCGCTCGGTTTCCCAGGCGGCCTTTCCTGTCTTACGGCGGCTGCACATTCACATCGGGCGATTTCGGACCTTCCAGACCGGGGGCCTATCTCCCGATCGAGTCCTTGTCGGCGGCCGCTGCATTTCGGGACAGTCGCGAGCTGTTGCCCGAACCGAACGCGATGGTTTCCCATCTCCGTAAGATGGAATCATTGAGCCGCATGGCTTGCGTGGCCGCAATGTCCGCGCAGACGCCGTCCCCGCTGTTCCCGTTGTCCACAGCAGGGTGAGGCGGATGCGCGTGCATCCAACCGAACGATCGAGATTCGAGGAAGGACCGAAAGCCTAGCCAGGCGTCCAGGGCTGATAATCGCCGGTCGCCTTCGGACGCCTGCCGCTGGCAAGGGTCGAGCCCGAGGGCCGATAGGCCTTTACCGTGCCGGTAAGATTCGGCTGGTGCGGCTTTTCCCATTCGCGCGGCTGATAGTTGGCCTCGGTCGGCGGCACATCGACAACGTGATGAATCCAGCCGTGCCAGGACGGCGGGATCCGGCTGGCTTCCGCATAGCCGTTATAGACCACCCAGCGTCGCTCGAAGCCGAGCGTGGGATCGACCGCCCCGCCGCGGGTGCGATAGTAGAGATTGCCCTGCTCGTCCTGGCCGACCAGCTCTCCGTACCGCTTGGTCCAGAGTTGGGTGCCAAAAGTCTGGCCGTTCCACCAGGTGAAGAACTTGAGGAAGAATTGTTTCATGCGGCAAGGGCCCTGCTTCGTCGGGTCCTGATGCCATCCGGGCGGCGAAATGTCCAGTTCGGCGGGGCGGCGGTGCCCTCGGCAAATGCGCCGGCCTCGCCATGAACGCTGCCGCAAATCGGACGCGATCCGTTCATGCGGGGTACAGCCATTGAGAGCGAGGCTCCGTTCACGCGCAAACCGGCGTGATCCCAGGAACTCCAGCCCTTTCATAGGGTTTGCTTCCGGGAAAGGAGTTTTATCATGAAAAGTCTGAAAGTTTTGAGTGCCGCCGCAGCGCTGGCGCTCGTTCTACCCATGACTTCACCGAGCTTTGCACAGGGGCCCGGCGGCGGTGGCCGTGGCGGCGGTGGTGGCGGCCACGTCGGCGGTGGCGGTGGTGGTGCTCACATCGGCGGTGGCGGTGGCGGCGGCGCTCACTTCGGTGGTGGCGGCGGCGCGCGCATGGGTGGTGGCGGCTTCGGTGGCGGAGCACGGGTTGGCGGCGGCCCTGCGTTGCAGGGAGGTGGCGGCAGCTTCGCGGCCGGCCCAGCGGTCCGTCCGGGCGGCGGCACGTCCTTTACCGGCGGCGTCAGCCGTAACTTTGCAGCCGCCAACAGCGGCACCTGGCAAGGCCGCGGTGGCAACTGGAGCGGCGGAGGCTGGCATCATCATCATCGTCGCGGCGGCTTCTGGCCGGGCTTCGCGGCCGGTGCGGCGATCGGCGGGCTCGGCTCGTATGCCTATTACGGCGGCGGCTATTACGATGACCCCTACTACTATGGCGACAGCTACTATGATGAGCCGACCGTGGCGGTGGTGCCGGATAGCGGCGGCGACTCTGCCTATTGCGCGCGGCGCTACAAGTCATACGACCCGGCTTCGGGCACCTATCTCGGTTATGACGGCCAGCGGCATCCCTGCCCGTAAGACGGTCTGAACAATCGACGATGCAACAAACCCCATGGGCGGCGCCGGTGATGGCCGGGCGCCGCCCATGTCTGTTCTGCGAGCCGCTGCAGTTTCGCCAGTCGTCTTGCCGATCGCATTCGGCCTCGCGATCCCCTCGACTTTGCTTCAACCTTTCATCGAAGCTGCTCCCACTTCGCGTGCCGCGTGCGCTCCCGGGCGAACCATGACGCATAGATGACGCATGGCCCAAGATAAGACACGGAACACGCGCCGCAGCCTATGCACCGCACCGTGCATATCTACCCCGATCCAATCCAAAATTGACCCGAGGCACGATTCGCGGATATCACCAATCACAGTGGGGACTTCGATTACTGGGAAGTGTCATGCCGCGTATTCTCGTGGTTGATGACGATCCGATGGTCGGCGCGACCATCGAGGTCCTCCTCCAACGTCAGGGCTTCGACGTCACGCTGGCCGACGGCGGCGAAACAGGACTGGCTGCGCTGGAAGCGCAGGCCTTTGAGGTGATGCTCGTTGATATCTTCATGCCGCATATGCGCGGCTTCGAATCCATCCGCATCTTTCACGAGCGCGCGCCGGCTACTCCGCTGATCGCGATGTCCGGCTATGCCTTCGCCTCATCCGCCTCGCCCTCTCCCGATTTCCTCCGCATGGCGCTGGAGCTCGGGGCAACGCGCTGCCTGCGCAAGCCGTTCACGCCGGAAGCGCTGCTGACCACGATCCGGGAATGCCTCGCCGGTCCGGGCGAGAGCGCACAGCCGAAGGACAAGAAAGAAGCCCCTTGATCCCAACGCAGCGCGTCATTCTCGGTGCTGGACTTGCCATCCTCCTGATCATCACCGCGGCCTCGATCGCCCTCGACGTCAAGTCGCGGTCCGACGCGGCGTGGGTCAACCACACCGTCCAGGTGCAGAAGAAGATCTCCGATCTGCGCGTGCTGCTGCGCCGCGCCGAGAGCGCCGCCCGCGGCTATGAACTCTATCGCAGCCAGACGCTCGCCGACGAGTTTCAGGGCGTGCGGGTCCAGATCGCACCGGCGCTGGCCGAGCTGAAGCGCGGCGTGCGCGACAATCCCGATCAGGTCACGCTGCTGGAGGGCACCGAACCGCTGGCGCTGCGCCGGGTCGAGATCGCCGCCGAAGCGATGCGCCTGCGCGCGGCGAATGACCAGGCCGGCATTGCCGCGCTCAACAGCAAGGCCGAGGGCCGCGGCCTGATGGACACGGTGATGGGCAATCTCGACCATCTGAGCGCGGATGAAGAACGCCTGCTCACCGCGCGCTCCCAGGATTCACGCCGCACCGGCATCGTGCTGCTGGGCATCGACGTCGCCGGCGCCGTGCTGATCCTGCTGCTAGTGGCGCTGGTGATGCGCGAGAGCCAGCGCGCCACGGTGCAGCTGCAGAGCACGCTCGAGCAAACACAAGCCGCCAAGCACGCCCTCGAAGCGGCGGTGGCCGAGCGCACCGAGCATCTGGTGACCGCGCACGACGAACTGCGCCTGTCGGTCAACGTGCTGCAAAGCACGTTTCACAGCATGGCGGAGGCGGTGCTGGTCATCGACGCCGAGGGCAACGTCCTGCTGTCCAATCCGGCCGCGGAGCGCATGCTGCTGCATCGCGCCGGCATGAACCTGCGCAATCTGCGCGCGCTGTCAGATGTGTTTCACGGCGACGGGGTCACGCCGATGAAGGCCGACGAGCTGCCCTCGGTGCGCGTGCTGCGCGGCGAGAAGTTCGAGGATCTGGAGATGATCGTCCGCCCGCACAGCGGCAATGCTCCCCGCCATCTCATGATCAGCGGCCGGCCGATGCTGGACGGGCAAGGCGACATCACGGGCGCGGTGCTGGTCTATCACGACGCCACCATGTCGCGCGAGACCGAGCGGCAGCTGTACCAGTCGCAGAAGCTGGACGCGATCGGCAAGCTGACCGGCGGCGTCGCGCACGACTTCAACAACATGCTGACCGTGATCTCCGGCAACACCGAGACGCTGGTGGCGAGCCTGAAGCAGCAGCCCGAGCTCCAGCGCGCGGCGCGGCTGATCGACGATGCTGCCGAGCGCTGCGCCGAGCTGATCCAGCATCTGCTCGCGTTTGCGCGCAGGCAGCCGCTGCAGCCGCGCAACGTCGAGATCAACGCCGCGATCGCGGACATCGCGAAACTTCTGCGTCCCACCCTCGGCGAGCAGATCCAGATCGAGACCGTGCTTGAACAGGGGCCGATGACCGCGCATATCGATCCGTCCCGGCTCACCAATGCCGTGCTCAACATGGCGATCAACGCGCGCGACGCCATGCCGAACGGCGGCAAGCTGCTGCTGGAGACCCACCGCGTCGTGCTGGATGAGGCCTATGCACAGGCCCATGCGGACGTGGTGGCCGGCCCCTACGTCATGCTCGCCGTCAGCGACACCGGCACCGGCATGTCGCCCGACATCCAGCAGAAGGCGTTCGAGCCCTTCTTCACCACCAAGGAAGTCGGCAAGGGATCAGGCCTCGGCCTTTCCATGGTCTACGGCTTCGTCAAGCAGTCCGGCGGCCACATCAAGATCTACAGCGAAGAAAACCACGGCACCACGATCAAGCTCTATCTCCCGCCGGGCGAAGGCGCGGCGGACGTCGCAGCCGCCGCCGCGCCGCAGGTCGAAGGCGGCGCCGAGACCATCTTCGTCGTCGAGGACGACAATCTCGTGCGCAACTTCGTCACCGCGCAGCTCGAGAGCCTCGGCTACAAGACGGTTGCCGCGCCCGACGGCAAATCCGCGCTGGAATTGATCGCGGCCGGCCAGCCGTTCGATCTCCTCTTCACCGACGTCGTCATCCCCGGCGGCATGAGCGGACGCGACCTCGCCGACGAGGTGGCCAAGCTGCGGCCCGGCGTGAAAGTGCTCTACACCTCCGGCTACACCGACAACGCCATCGTCCATCACGGCAAGCTCGACGACGGCGTGATGCTGCTGACCAAGCCCTATCGGAGAAACCAGCTCGCCGAGATGATCAGGAAGGCGCTGGGCGGCGGGACGATGACGGCGAGCTAGCGCGTGTACTCATAAATCGGCGATGTCCGCCTATCCCCAACAACGGTGCAGTAGCGGACGTAGCAGGAGGTCCGAGAAGGGCCAGAAGCAATCATTCCGGCCGCGGGCCGGATGCGGTGCCGTCCCCGCGCGGCAGGGTAATGATAAACTCAGTAAAAGCGCCAGGCTCGGTCTCGACGTCGATCCTGCCGCCGTGTTGTTTGACAATGATGTCATGGGTCATTGAGAGGCCGAGCCCCGTTCCTTCTCCGGCCGGTTTAGTGGTGAAGAAGGGATCGAAAATCTTTTCTCTGACTTCGGGTGAAATGCCGACACCATTGTCGCGAATCCGGATTTCGACTGTCTTGCCAAGGTTTTTGGTGGCAGCGCTAAGGACAGGCTCAAAGGTATCGTTGGCTGCTTCGGCCTTTCGCCTAGTCGCGGCATAGAAACCGTTCGAGATCAGATTAAGCAACGCGCGCGTGATCTCCTGCGGAAACAGCTCGGCCGCACCCGCATTCGCATCGAAGTCGCGCTGCAGCGTGATGCTGAAGCCGGGCTTTTCGGCGCGTGCGCCGTGGTAGGCAAGATTGAGGCTTTCATCCACCAGCGAATTGATGTCGGCGGGCCGCTGCTCACCCGGCCCCTCGCGGGAATGCAGCAGCATGTTCTTGACGATGGAGTCGGCGCGCTTGCCGTGCTGCCCGACCTTTTCCAGATTCTCCTTGAGCAACTTCGTCAGTTCGTTGACTTCCTCGCGGAGCTTGTCGTTCAGAGCAGCGGCTTTCAGCGTATCGTTCAGCTCGTCGATGAGCTCGGCAGAGAGCGCGGAGAAATTGTTGACGAAGTTGAGCGGATTCTTGATCTCGTGGGCGATGCCGGCGGTGAGTTGACCGAGCGACGCCAGCTTCTCGGTCTGCACCAGGCGGTCCTGCGCGGCGCGCAGGTCGTCGAGGGAACGAGTCAAATCGTCAGTGCGCTCGCGCAGCTCGCGGAGCAGCCGCGTGTTCTCGATGGCGATCACCGCTTGTGCCGCAAAATGTTCTAGCAACTCGACCTGCTTGTCGCTGAACTCTTGCACCTCCTTGCGGTAGACGGCAAAGGCGCCGATAAGCTCGCTCTCCTTGAGCATCGGCACAATCAGAACGGTGCGGGCTGCGGCGACCTTGTAGATCAGATCGTCGGGATACTCGATGGCAATATCGGCAATGTGAACCAGCGCCTTGGTCTCGACGAGGCGCCCCAGCGAAGGCGTCCCATCAAACGGCGCGATGAAGTGTGGCGGCGTTTCCTGGTCGGGCGCATACAATTGCGGCACGTTTTGCGCGGCCATTCGCGCCACCCGCCGGAACCGGTCGCCTTCGTATAGGAGCAGCGTCCCAAAACTGGCGCTGCAGATGCGCACGGCATTTTCCAGCATGGCCTCGAACACGGGCCCAAGCTCACCAGGCGAACTGGATATGACTTTCAGCACTTCCGAAGTCGCGGTCTGCTGCTCCAGCGCTTGATCCAGCTCCACAGTCCGACGTTCAAGCTGCGCCTGTAGATCGGCAATCGACGCTGCCTCGCGACGAGTGACAGATGGGGCTATCCCGCGCTTGGTCTTGGCCGATTTGCGACCTTTTGGCGAACTTCTCCTGCGGGCTCTCGCCTTGGCTGCCTTGTTGCCCGTCTTTACCACGCGCGTCATTTCCGGCCCCCGGGTCGAGCGCGGGCATCTTATCTGTCTTGGCCATCGGAACGGAAGGGCGGTTCGCCCAGTCAGCCGCAGACTAGCCGCTTAACGTCCGGCTTGGGTCACAAGCAGTAATGCTCTGGCCGATCAGAAGATCTCCGCTCGTCCCTCTGGAGCGGACATTGCCTTGATGAGTACTCTAGGGCGTGAACTGCCGAAGGGGCGCTGCAATCACACCATAAAAGAGGTCGGGGGCACTGGCTCCTGATGTGAGTTCCGGTTGTCCTCTTGAGACGCCGTAGCTCGCCCGGATCCGCGCCCGAGGTGTTTAGACACCGCGCTATGCACCAAGTAAGGCCGTTTTGATCTCGATCGGGCCGGTCTCAAGCAAAACTCAAGCGCACCTCAAGGACAAATCGTCCCACCAGCCCAATCTCTGAGCATGCTCTCAGCGACAAATGTTGGAGCCGGTGTCGCGACAGTCCGCTTGCGGAGCGCGATACCGAGCGCAGTCATCAGATGCACAGCTAGGATCTTGGTCTGCGGCCGGAATTGACGGCGCAGCTTCGACAGGTGCTCGCATGAAAAGACGAGAGTTCATCTTGTTGATTGGTGGAGGACTGGCCTGGCCTGCGATCGCACGGGCGCAGGGCGGAGCCAAGCTGCATCGAATCTTCTGGGTCTCCACCGAGTCCCAACCAGATCCCTTCCTGGACGGCTTTCGCGAGGGAATGCGCGCGCTGGGATACGTCGAGGGCAAGACCGTGACCTTCGAGACGCATTATGCCCCCGGAGATCCGCAGGCACTGCGCAAGATCGTCTCCGAGTTGCAGCGAGGGGATATCGACCTTGTGGTCTCGAGCGGTCCGGCGACACGCGTCATGACTGCGGTCACCGACATCCCCGTGCTGTTTGCATTGAGCGGTGACCCCGTCGCTTTGGGTGTGGTGAAGAGCCTTGCTCACCCCGGCACCAATTTCACCGGCAGCACATTCCTGTCGCTCGAGCTGGCAGGAAAGCGCGTTGAGCTGCTCAAGGACATTTATCCAAAGCTGCGAAAACTGGCGGTTCTCTCCAACACGGATCATCCGGGAGAGCCACTGGAATGGCGTGCGACTTTGGAGTCGTGCCGGAAGCTCGGCATTGAGGCAGCCTACGTTCCGTTCTGTGGCGCTCGCGAAATCGAGAATGGGTTGATGGCCGCCGGCAAAGTGGACGCGGATGCTCTCCTCGTGTTTCCCGATGTCGTGACGCTGGTGCATCGTGCGAAGATTGCGGAGTTTGCAATCGCGCACCGGCTGCCTTCGATGTTTGGCTGGTCTGAATATTGTGACGCTGGAGGTCTCTTGAGTTACGGCGCAAACCAGCGCACGACCTATTTTCGGCTTGCCACTTATGCCGATCGCATCCTGCGCGGTGAAAATCCGTCAGATCTTCCGGTGATGCGCCCCGAGAAGTTTGAACTGGCAGTCAATCTGAAGACAGCCAGGCTTCTGGGTATCGACCTGGATGTGTCGTCGATCCTGTTTCGCGCCAGCAAGGTGATCTCCTGAGAGTAGTTATGACGGACGGTGCTGCGCAGTCCTCTTCGTGTACGATGCCCCCGCGTCGCTCGCTGTTCTGCAAGTACTTCGCGACGTTGTTTGTCGCTGCGGTCGTGCCTCTGATACTCGGCGCGGCCGTCGAGGCTTCTTTCGGTTACCGAGACCAGCGCCGCCAGATCAGCGCGGTGCTGCAGGCCGATGCTCGGTCGGCGTCCGACAGGATCGAGGCGTTCACGGATGGCATCCGAGATCAGCTGGGTTGGATGGTGCAGCTTCCCTGGTCTGTCGGAGACGATGCGCAACACAAGATCGATGCCTTGCGCCTCCTCCAGCAGGTGCCCGCAATCGTTTCGGTTTCGCTGCTGGATGAGACCGGTGCCGAACGGGTCTTTGTTTCCAGGCTGCATCTGAACAGGACCGGGCGCGGCATTGATATGTCTACGGATCCCGCTGTTCTGGGCGCACGCGCCAACAAGGTTTGGTACGGACCGGTTCAGTACCAGCGAGATTCAGAGCCCTACATGAGGATCGCGGTTGCCGGGAGCCTGCCGGCCGCGGGGGTTGCGATCGCCGAGGTCAATCTGAAGCTGATCTGGGATGTCATCGCAGCCATTAGAATTGGCGAGACCGGCTACGCCATTGTTGTCGATGATTCCGGTCATCTGATCGCACATCCCGATATCAGTCTGGTCCTGCGCGGCCGCGCCAGCTCGGGCAGCTTCGGCCGGATCAAGCATCTCGCCGGCGCGGCGAGTGCAGCGGCGGCGATAACCGGGGACCGAGGCAACCCGGTGGTGGCACTATCCGTTCAGGCCGCCGATGTGGGATGGACGGTGATCGCGATGCAGCCGGTCTCGGAAGCCTTTGCATCAATTCGCGCGGCGTTGTGGCGCTCGTCAATTCTCATTGTCTTTGGTGTTCTCATCGCGCTGGCGCTCGCCTATTGGCGCGCGCACAGAATGTCCGGCCCGATCAAGCAACTTGAAGAGGGCGTGGAGCGGATCAGAACTGGACAATTCGAGCATCGCATCAAGATCTTCAGCGGTGACGAGTTGCAGCAACTGGCGTTGCGCTTCAATGAAATGGCTTCTGAACTGGCGATCTCGCAGCAGAAATCTGTGCGGATCGAACGGCTGAAGCAGTTCCTGCCGTCACAGGTCGCCGAACTGGTCGAGCATTCTCATGAACTGCTCGAAGGGCAGCGACGTGAAGTAGCCGTCATTTTTGGCGACTTACGCGGCTTCACGGCGTTCTCCACGCGCAATGAGCCCGATGTCATCATGGCCGTCATGCGCGAATACTACGAGGCCGTCGGCGCCGTGACGACTCGTCACGAGGCAACGCTCATCGGCTTTGATGGCGACGGAGTCATGCTCCTGGTCAATGCCCCGGTCGCATGCGAACAGCCGGCAACTCAAGCGGTCCGACTCGCGATCGACCTGCAAATGACGGTGCAGTCCCTTGCCGGCAAATGGTGCGACGCCGGCCACGCGATCGGCTTTGGTGTGGGCGTTGCCATGGGACCGGCAACGGTCGGAACGGTTGGTTATAACGGTCGGCTGGACTACACGGCGATGGGAGCCGTGGTGAATTTGGCGTCGCGGCTCTGCAATCTCGCGAAGGACGCGCAGATCCTGGCTGATCCCACTATCGCTGGAAGGGTAAGGGATAGCGTTCCGTTGGCATCGCTCGGACAGCGGACCATCAAAGGCTACGACCAGGCCCTCGAAGTCTTTGCTGTCGCACCTGCTGACCTGCGGTTGAAACCGCCGGGCTCCGGACAACGCCGGCGGGAGAAAGAGCCTCAGGACCACTGATACCCCGGCGTCCGGGGGGCTAACGCGTCGCCAGCACCACCGCCGCCAGCGTGAAGATCAGCGCCGCGATCTGCCCTGCCCCCAGCGGCTCGCCGAGCGCGATCGCGGAGGCGACGACGCCGATGACGGGCACCGCCATGGTGCCGATCGCGGCGACCGAGGCCGGCAGGCGGGCCAGTGCTGCGAACCAGCTGACATAGGCGATGCAGAACTGCACCACGGTCGAATAGACCAGGAGCCACCAGCCGACCGGCGTCACCTGGGACAGATGCGTGGTCTCGACCAGGAGGCCGATGATCGAGATCGGTAGGCAGCCGATCCCGATCTGCCAGGCCGCGGCCGTGATCGGCGGCAGATGGATCGGGTACTTCTTCGAGAACACCGTGCCGACGGCAAAGCCCAGCGCGCCGCACAGCGCCATGATGATGCCAGGCAGCTTCTCAACGCTGGCGGCGATGCCGTTGCCGCCCATGATCGAGGCGAGGCCGACGAAGGCCATCACCAGCCCCAGCGTGCGCGGCACGGTCGGCCGCTCGCCGAGCACCGGCCAGGCGATGATCGAGGCCCAGACCGGCATCGTATAGGCGATCAGCGCCGCCTCGCTCGCCGGCAGCCAGAGCAGCGCCAGGCCCATCAGCACCATCCAGCCGGTGACGTTGAGCACGGCGGCGGTGAGGAGGCGCGGCCAGATCGCGGGGTCCACCGTGAGGCTCTGCCGGCGGAGGACCGCCAGCGCCGCCAGCAGCACCGCCCCCAGCACGCCGGTCACCCCGCGCAGCGTCAGCGGCGGCAGCTCGGAGAGCAGGAATTTCGTCACCGGCCAATTGAAGCCCCAGCCGATCGAGGTGATGGCAAGGAACATCAGGCCGGCCGGGGCGATGCGCGGCCGCGCATCCCGGCGGGTCGAATCAAGCATGTGGGTGGTCCGGCAAAATCGACCCTCAGCTTGGCCCGGATTCGCCCCTCTCACCACCACCTCGGCGGGCATGCCTGCCCTCACCTTCCGTAGGGCTACGTGAGTCCCGCTGACGCAATCCCATCGCTCAAAAATATACCTGCCCTGTGAACAGCGGGATGAAGCATCCGCAGCACCACGGGATGCAAATTTTTTCGGTTGGGAATCTGTGAGGACTCACTGATACTTGCCTCCACAACAGGCGCGGGCTTGCCCCCTGTTATCCCCCGCAATCCACCATATTTAGTATTTGATTCAGGAACTCGCACTAGTTCTTGACGGGCGCAACGGAGAGTCCTAGCTTTCGGTCCGTTCGGCGCGAGTGAGTTTGCGTCCCGCCGGCACTCCCCCAAAGGGTCTCGCAAATCTCAACTCCGCCAAGCCAGCCAAAGGCAGCGGATGAGGGCTTGTCTGCCCGCGAAAGGCGGACTTTTCGGGCGCCAGAACGGGCCGGCAAAAGGCTCGAATGGCATCGGTAGAAGTAACGTTGTGGGGCGTTGAACGCATGTCGGGCCCATCCCCTTGGGGGCGGATGTGTCTGGACATGCCGGCGGATGATCGGTGCGCGCATCGAGCCATCGCGTCGGGAGAACAAGAGCCGGATCCACCGGCTGAACTGCGGCGCCAAAGGCCGAATGGCTGACAGCGCCGCGAAACGAAATGTCGACCGGCACGCCTGAACGGAGGCGGGACCGGTCAAAACTTAAGGACGGGGCAAGACGATGCGGATTGAGCGGCGCCACACCACGGCAGGACAGTCACCTTACGCGGGAATCGATTTCCGCCAGACCACGTCGGAGATCAGGAATCCCGACGGCTCGGTCGTGTTTAAACTTGATGGCGTCGAGGTCCCGACCGAGTGGTCGCAGGTCGCCTCCGACGTGCTCGCCCAGAAGTATTTCCGCAAAGCCGGCGTCGCCGCGCGCCTGAAGAAGGTCGAGGAGGAATCCGTCCCCTCCTTCCTGTGGCGCTCCGTGCCCGATACTGACGCACTCGCCGCGCTGCCCGAGAAGGAGCGCTATGTCAGCGAGCTCAGCGCAAAGCAGGTGTTCGACCGCCTCGCCGGCTGCTGGACCTATTGGGGCTGGAAGGGCAAGTATTTCTCGACCGACGAGGACGCCCAGGCCTTCTACGACGAGCTCCGCTACATGCTCGCCATGCAGATGGTCGCGCCGAACTCGCCGCAATGGTTCAACACCGGCCTGCACTGGGCCTATGGCATCGACGGCCCCGGCCAGGGCCACTATTACGTCGACCCCTTCACCGGCAAGCTGACCCGCTCGAAATCCTCCTACGAGCATCCGCAGCCGCATGCCTGCTTCATCCAGGGCGTCGGTGACGACCTCGTCAACGAGGGCGGCATCATGGACCTCTGGGTCCGCGAAGCGCGCCTGTTCAAATACGGCTCCGGCACCGGCTCCAACTTCTCGCGCCTGCGCGGCGAAGGCGAGAAGCTCTCCGGCGGCGGCCGCTCGAGCGGCCTGATGAGCTTCCTCAAGATCGGCGACCGCGCCGCCGGCGCGATCAAGTCGGGCGGCACCACCCGCCGCGCCGCCAAGATGGTCGTGGTCGACGTCGATCACCCCGACATCGAGACCTATATCGACTGGAAGGTGAAGGAGGAGCAGAAGGTCGCCGCTCTCGTCACGGGATCCAAGATCAACCAGAAGCACCTCAAGCTGGTGCTGAAGGCCTGCGTCAACTGCGAGGGCTCGGGCGACGATTGCTTCGACCCCGAGAAGAACCCTGCCCTCCGCCGCGAGATCAAGCTGGCGCGCCGCAGCCTCGTGCCCGACAATTACATCAAGCGCGTCATCCAGTTTGCCAAGCAAGGCTACAAGGACATCCAGTTCGACACCTACGACACCGACTGGGACAGCGAAGCCTATCTCACCGTCTCCGGCCAGAACTCCAACAACTCGGTCTCGCTGAAGGACGACTTCCTCCGCGCCGTCGAGACCGATGGCGACTGGAATCTCAACGCCCGCACCTCCAAGAAGGTGACGAAGACGCTGAAGGCGCGCGACCTCTGGGAGAAGATTGGCTACGCCGCCTGGGCGTCGGCCGACCCGGGCCTGCACTTCAACACCACGATGAACGACTGGCACACCTGCAAGGCGTCCGGCGACATCCGCGCGTCCAATCCGTGCTCGGAATACATGTTCCTGGACGACACGGCGTGCAACCTGGCCTCCGCGAACCTGCTGACGTTCTACAACGCCGAGACCAAGCAGTTCGACGTCAGGGGTTATGAGCACCTCTGCCAGCTCTGGACCATCGTGCTCGAAATCTCGGTGATGATGGCGCAGTTCCCGTCGAAGGCGATCGCCGAGCTCTCCTATGAGTTCCGCACGCTCGGCCTCGGCTACGCCAATATCGGCGGCCTCCTGATGACCATGGGCCTGTCGTATGACAGCAAGGAAGGCCGCGCGCTCTGCGGCGCCCTCACCGCTGTCATGACCGGCATCACCTACAAGACTTCCGCGGAGATGGCGGCCGAGCTCGGCACCTTCCCCGGCTACAAGAAGAACGCCGCGCACATGCTGCGCGTCATCCGCAACCACCGCCGCGCCGCGCACGGCGAGGCCTCCGGTTACGAGGCGCTCAGCGTCAACCCGGTGCCGCTCGACCACGCCTCCTGCCCGCAACAGGACCTCGTCACCCATGCCAAGGCGGCCTGGGATGCGGCCCTCGAACTCGGCGAGCAGCACGGCTATCGCAACGCCCAGACCACGGTGATCGCGCCGACCGGCACAATCGGTCTCGTGATGGATTGCGACACCACCGGCATCGAGCCCGACTTCGCGCTGGTGAAGTTCAAGAAGCTCGCCGGCGGCGGCTACTTCAAGATCATCAACCGCGCGGTCCCCGCGGCGCTCCGCGCGCTCGGCTATCGCGAAGCTGATATCGCGGAGATCGAGGCCTACGCCGTCGGCCACGGCTCGCTCTCCAACGCGCCTGGCATCAACGCCTCGACCCTCAAGGCAAAGGGCTTCACCGATGAAGCCATCGCCAAGGTCGAGAAGGCCCTGCCGACCGCCTTCGACATCAAGTTCGCCTTCAACAAGTGGACCTTTGGCGAAGATTTTATTCGCGACCAGCTCGGCATCGGTGCCGAGGCAATCGCGGCCCCCGGCTTCGACCTCCTCCAGGCCGTCGGCTTCACCAAGCGCGAGATCGAGGCGGCCAACGTCCACATCTGCGGCGCCATGACGGTGGAAGGTGCCCCGCACCTCAAGGCCGAGCACTATGCGGTGTTCGACTGCGCCAATCCCTGCGGCAAGATCGGCAAGCGCTATCTGTCGGTCGAGAGCCACATCCGCATGATGGCCGCTGCCCAGCCCTTCATCTCGGGTGCGATCTCCAAGACCATCAACATGCCGAACGACGCAACTGTAGAGGACTGCAAGTCCGCCTACATGCTGTCGTGGAAGCTGGCCCTGAAAGCCAACGCGCTCTATCGCGACGGCTCCAAGCTCTCCCAGCCGCTCAACTCGCAGCTCATCAGCGATGATGAGGACGAGGACGATGCGGTCGAGAGCCTCTACGAGAAGCCGATGGCCGCACGCGCGACCCAGGTCTCGGAGAAGATCGTCGAGAAGCTGGTCGAGCGCATCATCGTGATGCGCGAGCGCGAGAAGATGCCGGATCGCCGCAAGGGCTACACCCAGAAGGCGGTCGTCGGCGGCCACAAGGTCTACTTGCGAACCGGCGAATATGACGACGGCCGTCTCGGCGAGATCTTCATCGACATGCACAAGGAAGGCGCGGCGCTCCGCTCCTTCATCAACAACTTCGCCATCGCGGTGTCGCTCGGCCTGCAATACGGCGTGCCGCTGGACGAATATGTCGACGCCTTCACCTTCACCCGCTTCGAGCCGGCGGGCCCCGTGCAGGGCAACGACAGCATCAAGTACGCGACCTCGATCCTCGACTATGTCTTCCGCGAGCTCGCGGTGAGCTACATGTCGCGCTTCGATCTCGCCCATGTCGATCCCAACGAGACCGGCTTCGACGCGCTCGGCAAGGGCGTCGAGGAAGGCAAGGAGCCGGACGAGGACGGCGGCCACCACGCGACCCGCCTGGTCTCGCGCGGCCTCACCCGCTCCCGCACCGACAACCTCGTCGTGATGCGTGGCGGCTCCGCCGCCATCGCGCCGGGCAATGACGGCGCCCCCACCGGCGGCAGCAAGGTCACGGCGCTGGCCGCGCACGGCACTAGCGCCCGCGTCGGCGACGCCCTCGAAGGCGCCGTCGCCCTGAAGCAGGAAGCCGCCCACGACCTCTCCCCCACGGAGAAGCTCGAGGCGCTGCAATGGAGCAAGGCCGGCAGCACCGCCCAGACCCTCGTCCCCACCAAGGCCGAGCGCCGCGCCGAAGCCAAGGCCAAGGGCTACGAAGGCGAGATGTGCAGCGAGTGCGGCAACTTCACGCTGGTGCGGAATGGGACCTGTATGAAGTGCGATACTTGCGGCAGCACGACGGGATGTTCGTGAGCACCACGTTATAACCGCAACCTTGAAGAGACCCGCTGATCGAGTCAGCGGGTCTTTTGCGGTTGGTCTCCAGGAAACGTTCAGTTGCAAAGGTGCCCGTCACGGGCGAGCAAACGATGAAGTTTCGACTTCTCTACGAAGGTCCGATTGCACCAAGGCAGCGGGCTAGCCTTGTCGACATCCATGCGATCCGGACCGCTCTCGCTCCTCAAATCCGCGAGCTTTGGCAGCACTCGCCTCTAAGAAGTGAGGCAGAAAAGATGCTAAAGGAGAAATATGATATCCCAGCAAGTCAAATCGGAATTCTAGAAACGCGCGGCGCGACCGTCTTTGCACCCCTGGTTTCGAAGCGCTTAGATTTGATGTGCGAACTCGACATCATTTTCCTGCGAAGGCAAGCACCAGGTCAATTGATCGGCGAAGGCGGGGATATTGATAATCGGATCAAAACCCTTCTAGATGCATTGTCGATGCCGCCGCCAGCGCAACAGAAGCACTTCGAAAATACAATTTCCAGCGAACCTATCCATTGCTTGCTACAGGACGATTCTCTAGTCACCAAATTATCTGTAGAAACAGATCGGCTCCTGAGGCCCGCAGAGAACGAACATGACCTTGTCGCGATCATCGGCGCTAAAATTTCCGCAAGTCGTTTGACTTTCACAAATATTGGTATCGTGAACTAGGGCGCGTAGGATGGGTTGAGCCCTTGCGAAACCCATCAATCCGTCCACCGATGACGATGCATGATGGGTTTCGCAAGAGTTCAACCCATCCTACGAATTACGGTTACAGTGCACTAAATTCGTTTGCTATCGCCGGATCGGCTACTTCGGCTAACTTTCGCATGCGGCCCTGATTAAGTGCACACCGTAATCCTCCAAATTGCCCTTGCGGTCGAGCCCTTCCCTCCTAAACTCCAGTCGTCACCGGCATGGGTTCCGACGGGCCCGGTAGAAGCGGAGTAGAACTTATGCCCAAACCGGAAAGCTTCCCGATCGAGAAGATCTTCGTTCCCACGAAGCAGAAGAAGGCCATCAAGCCCGAGACCGTCGCGGAGGTCGCGGAAAGTATTATGGAGATCGGACAACAGGAGCCCATTTCCATCAGGCTCGACGGAGACCGCCTCGTTCTGGTCGAGGGACTGCATCGGTTAGAGGCCTGCAAGGCGCTCGGCGAGACGACCATTCTCGGTGTCCTGGTCCCGGCAGAGCTTGCTCAAGCCAAGCCGCTGCTCGCCGAAAGACCTGAAGTCGAGGCGGAACGCATCAAGATGGCGCGATTGAAACAGCTGCGCCTGGAAAAGGAAGCCGCGGAGGCATCGACGGCTAGCTTGAAGGGCGCTGGCGCAACGGAAGCGCCGCGCACCCGTCTGGCGAAAGGCGTCCGCGACAATCCGAAGGCATCACCGGGCCGGACTGGGAAGGTGGCACCGAAATCATTGTCGGCCTGGATCACGCAGCAAAAGGGCAGCGGCGGCCGCTATTGATGGCGGGCAATTAGCACATGGAGCGCGTAGCCCGGATGGAGCGCAGCGAAATCCGGGGCGGTATATCCTGTGGCAACATCCAGGATTGCGCTGCGCTCCATCCGGGCTACCAAATTTCAGTGACAGTGCACTCAACTCCTTGGGTCTGATCTTTGCGGACTAATCTCCGAACTCACGCCTCCCCCAACCCGAGAATAAAGCTCTCAAGATCAGGCGCCAGTTGGTTCGTATTCGCGAAATCGGCGAACTCTTCGCCACCGTCCGGCGGCTCACGCTCGTGCTCCCAGTAGAACACGTGGCCATAGCTGTCCGGCTCGAGGCTCAGCAGGAACAGGTCGCCGCCGGGATCGGGCGCGAAGGGGCAGCTCAGGCGGGGGATTCGGTTCATGCTCCGATACATGTCGTAATTGTCGATGACGCCGTAGCTGTCGGTCGGATGGGTCGTGAACAGCAGGTCCAGAACGGTGCGGTCGTTGCGCCAGGGCAGCTCGACGCCGCAGGGCTCGAAGCCCCCGCCGTCGGATTGCGCCAGCAGCGCCTTGTAGGGCGCGGGCAGCGGCGCGCCGATATGTTGTTCCAGCGCGCGGATGGCGTCGGCGGACGCCGGTGGGCGTCGGTTGTCCATGAGATCGAGATAGTTCATGGGCCTAGGCGTCCTGTCCCGTGGTCATGCAGTCGCCGCCACTGGGGCCGAGCGCTCTGTCTATGCTACGTGATCCCGGCTGCATGGTCTTCATGTCTTGATGGTGGCGCCATGCATCATTGTCTCCGCGATTTACGCCCACAGCGCCCATGCCAAGGAAAAGCAAGCTCCTCCTCCGCCTTCGCAGTGTCCGGCGGAGCGTCCAGTGGGCGCGAAAGAAGTTTGCGCGCGCGCCGCGGACGGTCCGGATCACGGGCAGCGTCTTGATCCTTCTGGCAGCCCTCGCGCTCCTCAACATCGCCTATCAGATCTTCCGCAAGCCAACCGAACTCTTCGTCGTCGCCGGTCACGCCCTTGACAAGGAGCCGGCCGAGACCTGGGCGAGCTATGGTCCCCTCTTCCGCAAGCTTTCCACAGCGACGATCACGCCGGAATTGCTGGCCGCGCTGGCGCAGGTGGAGAGTTCGGGCAGTCCGGTGGCGCGCACCTATTGGCGCTGGCGGTGGAGTTTTAATCCGCTGGCGATTTACAAGCCCGCCTCCAGCGCCGTCGGCCTCTTCCAGATGACCGATCCGGCCTTCGCGGAGGCCGCGCGGTTCTGTGTCCGCGGCAATGCGGTCACGCAGACCGGCTGCGGCTCTCCTTTCCCCTACACCCGCGCGGTCCCGAGCCACGCCATCGAGCTGACCTCGGTGTATCTGGACCGCCAGGTGGCGCTGGTCCTCACGCTCGCGGGCGACGTGAAAGCGAGCGCGCAGCAGAAGCAGGATCTGGCCGCCTTCATCCATCTCTGCGGCGCAGGTCCCGCCGCGGCCTATGCGCGGCGCAAGTTTGTGATGATCGCGGGGACACGCTGCGGCGATCATCTCGTCGCGGGCTATGTCGGCCGGGTCAATGCGATGAAACGGCAGTTTGCGCGGCTGGCGGCGGACCAGGATCATTGAAGAGCACAGCCCCGCTCCCGTCCCGCCATAATTTTTCCTTTGCACGCGCGTTGTGTTGGATAGCGGCGAGACCTATCCTTCTTGATCGGACTGCCTCCCATTGACGCCCGACCGGATGGAGAGCGCATCGGTGCCTGACACGAACGACCCCAAACCTGACACCAGCAAGCCTGATGCCCCCAAGCCGGACGAGGCGCGCGATAGCGGGTTCGCGCAGGCCTACGACCGGATCAAGAGCGCGGAGCAGGACCTGGCGCGGCTGGACCGACTGGTTTCCGGAATGGAACGCGAGAGCGAGAGCCCGCGGGCCTCACGTGCAAGCGCCGCGCCGGCGGCAGCCGCCACTCCCGGAGACGAGGCGCCGAAGCCCGATGCCAGGGTTCCGAGCCCCTACGTTCCGAATACCGGGGGTCGCGATCGCGGCTTGAAGAAAGATCCGGCCATGATGCGCGCCTTGGTCATTCTCGTGCTGGCGATCGCCCTGCTCGGTGCCGCCGTCGCTTCGCAATATCGCGATGAGGCCCAATCGATCGGCCAGTCGATCATGGCGCGATGGGCTCCGCCGGCCGCGAGCACGCCCCCGCAGGCGCCCGCGGCGGAAAACCCGGTGCAGCCGCCCGTCGTGCTGCTGGCTGCTGCGGATGAGCCGAGCCCGGTGGCCGCGCCGCCAGTGCCCAAGGAAACGGACAGCGCCCCAAAGTCCGGCGCCGCGGCGCCTGAGGCGTCGTCATCGGAGCTGGCGCAATCGCTCAAGGCCATCACGAGCGAGCTTGCGAGCATCAACGGCAAGCTCGAGCAACTGAAAAGCCGCAACGAGCAGACCCTGCGCGAGCAGGCCGACACCATTCAACAGCTCAAGACAGCGCAAGAGAAGGATGCGGCGGACAATGCGCGCCTCGCCGCACAGGTCCAGGCGCTGCAAACGCAACTGACCGCGTCACCGGCGTCATCCGCCTCTGCAGCCGCCAAGCCCGTCGTGCGCAGTGTGAACAACGATGCGGCTGCGCGTGCCCGGGCGCACGTACCAGACGCCGCGCCACGGCGGCCGAGGCCGCCGCCGCGAGGCCCGTGGATGCCGCCGCCCTACGATCCTTATTACGGCGATCCGGATTGGTGAGCGAGCTGCCGTAGGGTAGGCAAAGCGACTTGTCCGCCGTAGCTCGAAGAGCGAAGGCGGAAGCGTGCCCACGTCTTGGCTGATCGAGGAGAAGACGTGGGCACGGCGCAAGTGCGCCTTTGCCCACCCTACGAAGCTACTATGCTCTCCGCTCGCCTTACCGTATCTCGCTCATCGTCACCTTGGCCGCGATCCCCGTCAGCTCGGGATCTTGCGGCGCAAGCTCCTCATCGGAAGATGGGCCAAACGAGACTCCAGCCATTCTGCGTTTGACCTGTTCGCAGGTCTTGCGCACGTCTTCGGTGAACAGCGCGCATTCTTCGATGCGTTGGAAGATCTTCCGTCCCTCTTCACGATACCCCGCCGCCGTTTCTCGCATGAAGGCGATCGCATCATGAACCTGGGCCGTCAGCGCCTCGCATTTTCGCGCGGCGTCGATCAACTCGGTGCCCATGGCCTCGATCTCTTTTGCAGCGGACTCATAGTCGCGAACGACCGCCTCTGCACTGAGCGCACCGACGCGCGACACGCCCGCGGTGTGCTCGACGTAATCAGGCAAATTAATTGAAGTAATGGAGCTTCCCGAGCGGATCGACGTGATGTCCGCTTCGAGTTGGACCAAGTTCACTCCCTCTCGTCTGTGCAATTGTTCAACACTTGCCACGACTGATCCTCCCGATACGCCCAGAACCCCAAACAGCATCGGGTTTATTACGGGGATAAGTGTCGTTCTACCTCGATGTACTCTTGACAGTCTCCACTTTGCCATTTTTTCCCTATCGCCACCTCTGCACGCAGAGATGACGAGCAATCAAACTTCAACTTATCGGCGTATCAGTTGGAGGAGATGTCGTTTTCTCAAGCTCCGGACCTGTCAAAGACAAATGAACCGGTCCGAATTGCTGCACGAGCCGGGCCCCAATCGAGCGTGGCGGAATCGAGGGCCGCCGCACGCGCAGTGCCGTAGGGTGAGCAAAGCGACTTGTCCGCCGTAGCTCGACGAGCGAAGGCGGAAGCGTGCCCACGTCTTGGCTGATCGAGGAGAAGACGTGGGCACGGCGCAAGTGCGCCTTTGCCCACCCTACGAAGCTACGAAGGACGAAGCGTCGATCACTACCACCAATACGGCCAGCGCCATCCCTCATAGCGAACATAGGACGGCACCAGCGGCGGGCCGTAGGGGTCGACCTTGTCGTCCTCGGGGCGATAGCGATAGCGCGGAACGACATTGTAATCCCACGGCGTCGGCCTCAGCACCGGCGCCGTGACGATGAGCCGCTCTTGCGGGGCGCGAACGACGACGGCTTTCCGCGTCCGCGCTTCCGCGCCTGATGTTGCAAGGCTGCTCAGCACCAGGGCAGTTCCGAGCGCGCAGGCGGCGGTCATTTTTGTCATGCGGTGGTCTCCTTCGCGGCAAGAGTGCAAAAGGACTCGGGGCAAGGCAAGCGAATTTCGCGCGACTTTTTCTGCGGCCATGCTTCGAGACGCCCGCTTAGAGCGGGCTCCTCAGCGACGAGGCGCGCGCTTGGGCGCTTCAGCGCGCGTAGCCCGGATGGAGCGCAGCATAATCCGGGACCAGTGAATCCGGTGGCAACATCCCGGATCGCGCTTCGCTCCATCCGAGCTACGGGAGGCTTGCGAAACCCTACCCCGCATCAACATCCTCAGGCACCGGCCCCGCCACGAGCCCGTCGAGACTGACCATCAGCAGATCGGCGATGTGCATCAGCTGGTACAGCGGAATGTCCGCCTCGCCCTGCTCTGCCTGCGACACGAAGGCGGGGGTGACGCTGAGGCGCTCGGCGAGCTGGGCCGCGGTATAGCCGCGGGTCTCGCGTGCGGCCTTGACGCGCGCGCCGATCCCGAGCCGGTGCCGGGCCTGCTCGTCCGCGGTCATCATGGCCGCCTGCTCGTCCACGCTCGCATAGCCGTCCGCGAACGCGCCGCCGATCAGCCGCTCCTTGCGCCAGGCGAGCCGGCAGCCCTTGCGCAGACCGTTCGAGAAGATCAGCGAAAACTGCTCCGGCACCCATGCCGAGCTGTTCAGAGCCACGCGCGCGCCGGTGCCGGAAACATCGCGGATCGTGCAGGGCACGCTGACGATGCTGCCGGTGCCGTTGTCGAACTCGACCATGCCGGTGCGCAAGGTGTGATGCCTGACTGCGGCGCGATGATCGCTCATGACAGCTCCCGAAAACTTGCGGCGGCGTTTCCAACGCTGCCGAAATCGGGGCGAAGATAGCGCAGAACTTTCCTGCAACTCCTAACCGGCAGCCGCCTCAGCCGGGACTGGATGGCATGGTAAAGGAATTGCTCTCGCGATCTCTTGGATCGTAGCAAGGCCCTACTCCCGCGCGCGGCGCAGGCTCTGCTCCAGCTTCGCCCGCTGCTTGTCCCAACGCGCCTCCTCCGCCGCCGCGCGCTCATCCAGCGCGGCCCGCTCGGCGTCGATCTCCTCCGCCTTCGCATCGTGCTCCCGTCTCGCTTTGTCCAGCGCCGCCTCGGCGAGGGCGACCGCCTTGTCGCGGCGCGCGCGCTCTTTGACGCGGACGGCCTCCTCCTTGCGGCGCTCGGCCTCGCGCCGCCGCTCCTCCTTCTCGAATGCCGCAGCCGCCTTGCGGGCGGGCTGATCGTCGATCTTGCCGGATGATTTCTTGGCGGCCTTGGAGGGAGCCTTCGTCGATCGCGTCTTGCTCTTGGCCTTGCGTCTGGGCCTGGCGTCGTCATCGACGAGATCGGTGGGCAGCTCGGCGCTCTCGGTGAACCGCCCGTCCGATCCCACGGGGCGCCTGAGCACGACGCCTGGCTTTGCCATGGTCGCCGCGACGATATCGGGATCGTCAGTCTCTTTCGCCGCGCCCTGATGGAACAGGTTGGAGCTGGCCCCCCAGGCCTCCAGCGCCGCCTTCATCGAGGGCGCGGCGATGGCCTGGTCATAGAAGCCGAGCGAGGTCTGGTAGGTCTTCAGTTTTCGTTTCGGTTTTGCCGGCATGTGGTCCCGTTATCTCGACTGCCGGCGCAGCGTAGCCCGGATGGAGCGAAGCGCAATCCGGGTCTTGTCTCGGAAGGATGAAATCCCGGATTACGCTTGCGCTCCATCCGTGCTGCGCACTCCGCTCAAAGCGCCTCGCGGACGAGCGGCACCATCGCATCATGCCACTGTTTTGCCCGACGCATCAGAACATTATTCGGCACAACCGAAAACACGAGCCTTATCAAGGCTGTCTCTACTGTGCATGGGGTTGTTTTCGCGATTCGATGTGTCGGAGGTGTTGAGGCAGTCAACTCGCAAGGGCGACATTGCCTCATGGATCAAGCCGGTCGCCAGGATCGCGGCAACCGCATAGGCTCGCGCCCGTCAACGACTCACGGAGGCATCACCATGAACGGCAATCGCTCTTACGGCGTCCGCGTCGAGGGCGCGAAATACGGCGTCGGCTTCGGCTCGGCGCTCGCCATCGCGATCTCCTACACCAACAACCATTCCATCCTGTGGGCGATCATCCACGGCATCCTGGGCTGGTTCTACGTGATCTTCGTCGCGCTGTTTCGGTGATATCGCACCGGCAGCGTCGCAGGCCGCAGCTTTCGCTTGCTTTCCCAAATCCTGCCCCTACGGTCGCGCCGCGAACGAAGCGTTGAGACGAGCGAAGGGTTAGACCAGACTTGCCATGACCGACACGATGAAATGCGCCGCCTGCAGCTCCGAGCACGCCTATCAGGACCGCGATCTCTGGGTCTGCCCGGAATGCGGCCATGAATGGAGCGGTGCGGCGGAGGCGGCGGCGGACACCGCGCAGGACGCGGGCGTGCGCGATGCCAACGGCAATGTGCTCGCTGACGGCGACAGCGTCATCGTGATCAAGGATCTCAAGATCAAGGGCTCTTCCTCGGTGGTGAAGGGCGGCACCAAGGTGCGCAACATCCGCCTGCAGGACGCCAGCGACGGCCACAACATCGCCTGCAAGATCGACGGAATCGGCGCGATGAACCTGAAGTCGGAGTTCGTGAAGAAGGCGTAGCTCGCGCTTACCTTTGCCGCTGCGCCAGATAGAACCCGCACAGCACCGTCACCAGTCCCGCGGCCTGCAGCATCGTCGGCGGCTCGCCGAGCAGCAGCCAGCCGGTGAGCAGTGTCAGCGCCGGCACGCAGGCCGGAAACACCGCCGCGCGGGCAACGCCGAGGCGCTGGACCGAGACGGCGTAGAGATAGAGCGCGGCGGGGCCGGCGAGCGCGCCCTGCGCCAGCGCCTGGATCGCGTTCTCGGTCACGCCGATCGCCGCAACGTGGGCGAGCCCGACGGTTGCGATGTAGACCGGCAGCAGCAGCAGCGACAGCACGTTGATCACCAGCGCAGCCGACACGGCCGAGACGCGCCAGTGGCGCAGAGCTGCGCCGAAGCCGGCGAACATCAATCCGGTGAGCACGAAGATCAAATCGCCGAGCACGCCGTCGGCCCCGATATGGCCGATCGATTCCGCGCCGATCACGCCGAGGCCGCCGACGATGACGACCGCGCCGGCAAGGCGCGAGGCGGAGATGTGCTCCTTCAGCACGACCGCCGCGAGCAGCAGGCCGCCCAGCGTCGCGCAGGAGGGCTGGATCACGCTGCCATGGCCGAGCGGCACGAACAGGAAGCCGGTGTAGGAGATCAGCGACATCACGGGGCCGCCGAGCACCATCAGCACGAGGCCCCTGCTCCAGCCGATGCCGCAGAGATCGGAGATGCCGGCGCGGAACACCAGCGGCAGGAACGCGATCCCCGACCAGACATAGCGATGCACCAGGAGATCGACCGGCGTGAAGCCGAGCTTGAGGCCATGCCGCGTGGCGGCAAAGCCGAGCGCCCAGAACAGCGCCGCGGCAAGGCCGCAAGTGACGCCGAGCAGTGCCGGCGCCGCAATCTGGTTCTGAGATAGAGCGTCGGCGCCGCTCGTTCGCTGGTCCATGGGGTCAAGCCTTATGTCAGCGCGTATATCGGCTCAACCCACGCGGCTGCAGGGCTGGCACGCGGCGGTGATTGTGGGGCTCACGCATCAGCCTCCTGTTCGAAGACCATCTGCCATCCCTTGCGCGTATCCATGTATTCCCGCACCTGCCGGATCCGGTCGCCCGCCACCGTGAACACGAAGCAATAGTCGTTCTCGTAGGGCTTGCCGCCGGGCAGCGTGGCGCGCATCCGTTCCTCCACGATCACGACATCGCCGTCGGCATGGACGCCGCGGAACGCGATATCGATGTTCGAGAACATCCTGTGCATCTCCTGCGCGATGAAGCGCGCGATCTGGTGCGGTCCCACCATGTGGTCGGTGTGATCGAGCGCGACGGCGGTGGCATTGCCCTTCGGCGCGATCCATTCGGCGTCATCGGTGAACAATGCGGCGATGCGCTCGGCATCGCGCGTCGAAAAGATCTTCCACGCGTTCAGGACGATATCTTTTGGGCTGGACATGATGCGCTTCCTCGTTTTCGTTGAGGGGCGCCTTCTAGGCCGCGATGCGCCTTGCAGCTCGCCACAATCGGACTCGGTCATCCCGCAGCCCTTCCGCCGCTGCCCTCATGCGTTATGATCCGGCCATGCTGAGCTTCGATGTCTGCAACGCCGCGCGCCTGCGCCGTGATCCCCGGTATGACGGCCGCTTCTTCACGGCGGTGAAGACCACGGGCATCTATTGCCGCCCGGTCTGTCCGGCCAAGCAGCCGCTGACGCGCAACGTCGCCTATTATCCGACGGCGGCGGCGGCCGAGGCCGCCGGCTTCCGGCCCTGCCTGCGCTGCCGGCCCGAAACCGCGCCGTTCTGCCCGGCCTGGAACGGCACGCGCTCCACGGTGGCGCGGGCCATGAAGCTGATCGATGACGGCGCGCTCGACCAAGGCTCGGTGGTCGACCTGGCGATGCGGCTCGGCATCTCCTCGCGTCACCTGGCGCGCCTGTTCGAGCGCCACGTCGGCGCCACGCCGCATCAGCTCGCCAGGACGCTGCGGGTCCAGCGCGCCAAGCGCCTGCTCGATGCCGGCGACGACAGCATGACCGATATCGCATTCCAGGCCGGCTTCGGCAGCCTGCGCAGATTCAACGCCGCCTTCGCCGAGCTCTACGGCCGCGCGCCGTCAAGCCTGCGCGCGCGGAGAGCTTAGCGCACGGCGGAAGATCGCTCAGAAAAATCCGGGACTGAGATCGAGGCCGGAGGTCAGGCTCAGCACGAACACGAACAAAGCGGCGGCGGCGAACAAAGCTGTCTGCTTGAGAATGAACGCACGCGGCGACGTGGTGGGGGCAACGACTTTCTGCGCAACGGGCATAATGGCCTCCATTATGATTTCAAAATTGGCCGCAACAATGCGGCGGCCGCATCAAGCAACCCGACGTGCAAAGCAACTGTTAAAAGGATCAAGTCCGTTATGAACGGGCATACATCACCGGCACTTCACGCGAACTTGTTCGCGGCCGGATTCTCAATCAGCGCATCGGTGTCAATTCATCGTGCCGAGACATTTGCACGATGCGCGATGCGCGAGCAGCGTCGATTTCGATCACGTGATGCAGATGAGTCCCGCCTCTCCGCGGAACCCATCTGCCGTTCACGATGTCAGCTTAGTGGGCCACGCCAACGGTCGCGGTCTTCACCTTGCGCGGGCTGAGCGCCTTCGCCTGGTGGACCGAGGCCAGCGTGGTCGGCGCAGCGGTCTGCTGCTCGACATGCGCGGCGCCGAGGACGCGAACCTGCAAGGGCGAGACCGGAAATCCGTTGGTCTCGTAAGTCGGCAGTTCGGCGGCGAAGGCCGCGGTGCTGCCCGCGATCGTCAGGATGGCGGCGGCGATCGACAGAGTCTTCTTGTTCATTGGTGATGCTCCTGAGTGGAAAAGTCGGAGTATATTTAGGCGCGCTTTGCTGCAATGCGACATGCTTTGTTGCATTGCAACAGCGCGTGTTATGCATGGCGATATGTTTAATGCGTACAAGGCGTTGGCCGAATCACCGCCGGCCGCGACATGACGGTTTTATGGACGGTGCTCAGCCACCGAGCACATTGCCCCAGCCATCGAACAGATAGGCCTTCCAGGCCACGGTTCCGTCCTCGCCCGGGCGGCTGGCCTGGCGGTAATCGTCGGCCTGGTCAGCGGTCCAGGTGATGATCGTATCCGTCAGGCGATCGTGCAGGATGGCGGGTTCGGTGGGATCGAAGGCGTCCATGGGACGAAGCGAGGAATGCGTCATGGCCGACCAAACGCGCCAGCCGCAGCAAAGTTGCGGCAACGCGTCAGGCAAGACGCCCTCATCAAGCGGGGATGCCCGCTCCGCACCCCATCATCGATGCCGTGGCGCGACGCCCTATTTCAACGCGGTCGCCAGCGCTTGCAGCTTTGCGACGAGATTGGTGCCGAGCGCATAGATGATCTCGATGATCGCGAGCGCGATGCCGGCTGCGATCAGGCCGTATTCGATCGCGGTGGCGCCGGATTCATCGGCGACGAATTCAGCCCATTTGCATTTCAACTTCACAATCGTGTCCTTCCCAACTCTGCCGGAACGGCCGGCAGGCGAGAACTGCGCGACCACAATCCAAGATTGAGTAAACCCAATGACTTCAAGTTGACGACAATGAACGCTGCATTTGCCGACGATTCCCTTGAAAACTACGGTGGGAACTCGCGTTGCAGCTTGGCAACACCTCCGCGAAAAGCCCGATTTCACCGAATTACGCCATTGCGTCGCCACACGGTCCTCCGAACAATCGAGGCGCTGCGTGCCTTTCCGTGCAAGATTGTTTTTGCATCATGACTGTTCCGACAGAGCGTGTCCGAACAGAACCGTTTGGAGGCAGGGATCATGAACGATCGGCGGTCTCTTCTGGTGGCGGTCGCGTGCCCCTCGGCCGTTCTCGCCGGCTGGCTGGCACTTTCCCTCTCCGCCTATGCCCCTGCCCTCATCGAGAACAGCGGCGCCAATGCCGCTGCCGTGTCGCGCGCGAAAGATCTCAGCCGGCTCGACCTCGCGGACGTGCCGCACGCTGCGACGATCGAGGACGGCATCGCCTTGACCGCCGACATCGCGGCTGCCGTCGCTGCGGCCCCGGCCCCGATGATCACTGAAGCGGTGCCCGAGCCTCCCGCCATCAAGCTCGCCTCGGCAGATCCGGCGCTGATCCTTCCGACGGAGACGCCGCCCGCGCCGCAGATATCGCCTGAACCAGAGCCCGTCATCAGCGAGACTGCTCCAGTTGCAGCGCCGGCGCCCGCCAAGCTCGCATCTGCCGATCCAACCGAGATCGTGACGACCGACGCGCTGTCCCCCGCGGCGATCGCGAGCGGCCCCGTCACGCCTGCGAGCAAGGCATCGCCGCCGGCCGACACCGTCGCCGTGCTCGACGAATGCTTCGTCATGGATGCCTGCATCGACCGCTACCTCTGGACGCTCTATCAGCGCACCGCAAAAGAGGACTCGATCAAGGTCCAGGAGCGCCGCGCCGTCACCATCAAGCGCAAGGGCAAGACGGTCACGGTGATGCGCAGCTTCACCAAGCTGGTCGACCAGGATTTCACCTGGAAGGATCCGAAGGCCGCCGAGCACGCCGGCATGTCGATGATGGACTACGTCATCGGCGGCATGGACAAGAGCTTCAAGCGGAAGCTGTTCCGCACGCTGCTCGCTGCGGAAGCCGCCGGCCTCTCGCCCGGCATCACCAGCGCGTTCCGTGACGATTATCGCCAGTCGATCGCGAGCGGCCTGAAGGCCGCCTCCGACCGCTCCTATCACGGCGGCAGCACGCGCGGCGGCTACGGCCATGGCATGGCGGCGGATATTGTCAGCACCCAGGGCAATAACCGCGCGCAGCGCTGGGTCTCGACGGAAATTCTGTGGAAGTGGGTCGACGCCAACGGCAAGGCCTACGGAATCGGCCGGCCCTATCTCGGCCGCGATCCGCCGCATGTCGGCCCGGTCGACGGCGCTGAATACATCTCAAAGCGTGGCACGAGCGAGCGCAAGGAAGTCGCCAGCGCCAAATCGAAGAAGACGCGGACTGTTGCGAGCGCCAAGCCGTCAAAGGCCCAAAAGGCACAGGCCGCGCGCGAGCAGAAGAGCCCGGCCAAGCCACAGAAATCGGCGCAATCGACCGGCAAGCGCGCGACCTGAGACCGTTACGGCGCGCGCCCCAGCGTCGGCAGCGGCACGAGCCGCATCTCGGCCGTGCCGGCGCCCTGCGTGCGCACGAGCACCGCAAAGATGGTCTCGACCGCAAGCCGCACCGCGGCCTCCGCCGCCTGCCCCTTGGCCAGATGCGCGGCGATCAGGCCGGTGAGGAGATCACCGGTGCCGTAGGGGCGGATCGGCAGGCGCGACGTCGCAAAGCGCGACAATTGCCCGTCGGCGCACAGGATCGTCTCCACCTGCCCTTCGGGCGTATCGGTGAGCGTGCAGCCGGTGGCGACGATTTCGATGCGGCCGGTCCCCGCCAACGCCGCACACGCCGCGCGCAGGCCCTGCGCATCCGCAGTTCTGAGGCCTGAGAGCAGCTCGAGCTCGAACTGGTTCGGCGTCGCCAGCTTCGCTGCCGGCAGCAGCCGGTGCCGGACCACGTCCAAAATGCCGTCGGCGACATAGACGCTGCCATCATCGCCGATCACGGGATCGCAGAGATAGACGAGCTTGGAATTCCGCGTGAGCGCCCGCTCGACGAAATCGGCGATGACGGCAGCGTTGCCCGGTGAGCCGAGATAGCCGGTGACGAGCACGGCGGCCTCATCGACCAGACCGCGCTCCTCCACGCCCGTCAGAAGATCGGCAACGAGCTCTGTCTCCAGCACCCGCCCGCGCAGGCTCGGATAGCGCGGATGATTGGACAGCAGCGTCGTCGGCACCGCCGCAACGTTCACGCCCTCCGCCTGGATGGCGTAGGCGGCCGCGCCGTTGCCGACATGGCCGTGGACCACCTGGCTTTGAATGGAGATCACGAGCATGAAAGAGGTCCGTAAGGTCAAACGTCGTGTGTGGCAAGAGTAGCCTCAGCGTCGCGCCAGCTCGCCGAGGTAAGCGCAGAACATGTCGGCCAGCCCGTCGGCATGACGCGCGATCTCGGCCTCGCTGCGCGACGTCTCCGAAAACCGCTTGCCGACCTCACTCAGCGTCGTCTTGATCAACTCGCCGGCAAGCGCGCGGGTCGCCTCGGAGGCTTTGGGCAACGCTTCCCGCATGAACGCCGCGATGATCCCCTCGCCGGCGGCGCGCGCGTCCTGCGCCTCGGGCGCGTCGCGATAGAGCGGCGCGGCATCGCTGAGCGCGCCGCGGATCGCGGCCTCATCGCACTCGGACAGAATGAAGGCATGGACCAGCTCGCGCAGCCGCGCCGGCGGTGGCTTCACCCGGTCTTCGAGGATGCCGCGCAAGAGGTCACTCGTGCGCCGCCACTCATCGCTTTGCAGGCGGAACAGGATCGCGGCCTTGTTCGGAAAATATTGATAGAGCGAGCCGACGCTCACCCCGGCCCGCTCCGCCACCCGCGCCGTGGTGAAACGCTGCGCGCCCTCCTTGGTCAGGACCTGAACAGCAGCATCGAGAATGGCCGCGACAAGCTCGCTGGAGCGGGCCTGTTGCGGCTGTTTTCGTGAAGAAATTGAACGGCTTCGACGATCGGCCATGGCTCACTCAGGCAATGCGAATAGGAAATGCGACGAATTAGTCGTATTTCACTCGGCACGCAAGCACGCGTTTCTTCGCCAACTCTGGAGATCTCATATGACCACCCCGACCATCACATCGCTTGCGCCGCTGCTGGACCGCCTGTTCGACGAGGCCGAGGCAGCAAACGGCGCAACGCGGGCCGCCGTCGCCGATTTGTCCGACGCAGACCGGGCGCGCTTGATGCGCAGCAAGACCGACTATCGCGACCTCTACGGACGCCTGAAGGACGTACCGCTCGCGGTCTCGCGCGAGACAGGCCACCTGCTCTACATGCTGGCACGCAGCTCCCGCGCCCGGGTGATCGTCGAGTTCGGCACGTCGTTCGGCATCTCGACGCTGCACCTTGCCGCAGGCCTGCGCGACAATGGCGGCGGCCACCTCATCACGAGCGAGTTCGAGCCGTCCAAGGCCGCGCGGGCGCGGGAGAACCTGATCGCTGGCGGCTTGATCGATCTGGTCGAAATCCGTGAAGGCGACGCGCTGAAGACGCTCAGCGCCGATCTGCCCGATGCGATCGACCTCGTGCTGCTCGACGGCGCCAAGGCGCTCTATCCGGATATCCTTGATCTGCTGGAAGGCCATCTCGGACCGGGTGCGATCATCGTCGCCGACAATGCGGACGACAGCCCGGACTATCTGGCGCGCGTGCGCGCGCCCGGCAGCGGCTTCATGTCCACGCCCTTCGCCGACGACGTCGAGCTCTCCGTGCGGATCAACTGACACCGGTCGAAATGCCGCGAAAGCTTGAAGCCGCTGCGCGATTTATCGCGCGGCGGCGTCCTGCTGCGTTGCCGGGTGTCGCAGCCGCGTCACGCACACGTGATACCTCGTCCTGGCCAAAGCCGGACACGGCGTGCTAAACATACCTACCGCGCGGTATCTTTCTATCGCCCCGCCGGAGCTGACCATGACCTCCGCCTTCAGTGCCTACGCAGCGCTCGCCCTCGCCATCGTTCTCGAGGTCACGGCGTCCGCCTTCCTGCAGCAATCCGCCCAGTTCAGCCGCCCGTGGCCGACGCTGGCGATGGTCCTGTTCTATGTCGCCTCGTTCTATGCGCTGTCGGTGGCGATCCGCGTCATCCCCTTGAGCATCGCCTATGCGATCTGGGGCGGGGTCGGCATCATCCTGACGGCGACCGTCTCCTTCGTGCTGTTCCGCCAGATGCTGGACGCCGCGGCCTTCGTGGGCATCGCGCTGATCGTGTCAGGGGTCGTGGTCATCAACCTGTTCTCGCAGGCCAGTGTGCATTGATGGCGGAAAGCCGCTACACCCGCGCCAAGCGGCCGGAGCAGGTCCGGCGCGCCCTGCTCGACTGTGCCGCGGCGATCGCCATGGACCACGGCGTCGCCGGCGTCACGGTGCAGGCGGTCGCAGTGGCGGCGGGCGTCACCAAGGGCGGGCTGTTTCACCACTTTGGCAGCAAGCAGGCGTTGATCGAGGGCCTGTTTGCCGACCTGCTCGCGCGCGTCGATACCGAGATCGACGCCGCGATTGAAGCCGATCCGAAGCCTCGCGGCCGCTTCACGCGGGCCTATGTGAATGCCGTGTTCACCGGCAAGGCCTTCGGCTTCGCGACCCCATGGGCGGCGTTGAGCATGGTCGTCGTCACCGATCCGCCGCTGCGCCGGCTCTGGAACGACTGGATCAAGGCGCGCCTGAAGCGTCATCGCACGACCGACGACGCGCCCGATCTGCAAATCGTGCGTCTGGCCGCCGACGGCGCATGGCTCTCCTATGTCACGACGGGACAGACGCGGATGAGCGCCGAGCTACGCGCCGTGCACGCACGGCTGCTCGCGCAGACCAATCGGCGCAGATAGCGGCCTCGCACGCCCTACTGGCTCTGCACCGGCTTGGGCGGATGCGGTGCGGACCGGGCGGGCTTCTTGGCGGGTTTGGCCGCAGCGCGCGGCGGCGGAGTATCGACTGACTCAAGATACGCCGCGAGCGCCTTGGCCGAGTCCGAGCTGGTCGCGTAATGGTCCTTCAGGAACCAGGTTAACGTCAGGCTGAAGCGACCCTTGGCAAGGCCGCGCGGGCTGCGATGGCAGGTCGCGCAGCCCTCAGCGAAGAGCTTTGCGGGCGGCTTGCCGGCGTCGAGATTTTGCGCGGCGGCGACCGTCACCGTCAGAACAGCGGCGGCTGCAAAAGTCATCACGGGCACGATCCGATCGCGCCCCGGTCGAAACAGCGATCTCAAATGCCGTCCCCTCGCCCGCCCTTCGGTCACGCCGCCGACAGCTGATCGAACTCCGGCGGTGCGTAGGCCTTGCCGTCCTGGTCGGTGATGACGACCCGCCACCCCTCGCTCGCCCACACCTTCGCCTTCGCCACGATGAGCAGCCGGCTCTCGCGGGCGAAACTGTACTTCTCGTTGTCGCGTTCTGCGACCATCTTGTAGGCCAATTCGCATCCCCTTGCGTCGCCCTGCACCCGGCCTCCTCGTGGCAGCGGCCTTTGGCGGCAATTCGCCGGGAGCATGGCAATTTGGTGCCAACCGCAGGCATGGCGCCGATGATCGGCGCCGGCGACCGGCGTCGAGCCGTGCCCCGCTGGGATGCGATTCCGGCCCGCCGCAGGTTTTCCCTGCGACGACGGGGCCGTCTACCAGCCGTGCTGGACCATGGCGTGCCGGATCGACCGCCGGGGGCGGCCCGTCACGGCAGCAACGGAACCGAGCGTCCCCTGGCCGAGCCCCCGCTAGTGCACGCGGATGATGTGGGGTCGGCCGAGATCGATCAGCCCCTGCACCGCGGAGAGGCGGTCGTCGAGGGCTGCGATGGTGAGCAGCAGGTTGTTGCGACGCTCGTCGAGCATGCCCATCTCGGCGCCGGTGAGCTTTGTGCTCGTCCGTTCCTTGTGGATCCCTTCGAGGGATTCGCGCAGCCCGGCAATCAGGCCGGTCAGCTGTTTGGCCTCCTTCGTCATCGAACGCTTCGCGACATTTTGGCGGCGCGTCTCCGCCTGGCTCTGTCTCATATCATCCTCCCGTGCCCCGCTGCCCCGAGTGGATGCTTACACCTTTGGGTAGACATGTTACGATCGATGAAATCTGCCCGCGAAGATCTGACTTAAATTGTAAAGGCCTCGGCACGGCGAAGAAAAAGCCCGGCATCAGGGCCGGGCTTTTCCTTGCGAAGCTAGTGCTTCTGATGTCCGCCGGCGGGCCCGCCTGCCGGGGCGCCGCCGCCACGCGGGGCGGCATTGATATGCGGAGCACCACCCCCGCCGCCGTGCGGCATGGCAGGCGCGGCCGCGCGCGGCGCCGGCATCTGCGCACGGGCATTCATCGGCGAACCATGGCTCACGCTTGGCCGGGCGACATGCGGCGTCGCGGGACGTGCTGAAGGCGCGGCCGACGCACGCGGCGCTTCATGCGTGCGGGCCATCGGCTGCGCGCGCACCGGGGCGCGGGTCGGGGCCTGCTCACGCATCATGCGGGCTTGTGCATCACGCGGATTGCGGGTCTGCACATTGGTCCGCTCATGCGCGATGCGCTCACTTGGTCCTACGCGGGTCCGGTCGGGCGTAACCGCAGCGCCGCGCTTGGCGACCGCAGCGTCCCGCCTCGCGATCGCAGCGTCGCGCTTCGCGATCGCCGCATCGCGCTGTGTAGTCGCGGCGTCGCGCGTTGAGATCGCGGCGGCTCCCTTGCCGCGCACGCCGCTGCGTTCGAGTGCGATCGCCGCGTCGCGCGTTGCCGCGCGGCCGATGCGGGCAGCACGCAGATCAATCGTCATCCGCGTCGCGACGCTCTGATGAGAGGTCCAGTAGTTATTCCAATAGGCATGGCGTCGATACCAGGGACGTCCCCCATAGTAACTCGACCAATACGAGGTCAGCACGAAGGGAACGACGGGCACATCGATCTGGTCGACATAGTCGGGGAGATAGACGTAGTGATTGCGATAGAGATATTCGAGATATTGCGACGACACCCAGCCGCGATCATCGGAGAAGCTGACGTCGCACCAGGCATTGCCGCGCAGGCAGCCATGGATGTTGACGCGGGCGCCCCCGGGGATGCGATCGACCAGGGGAAAGCCTGAACCCGGCCCGGCGCGCAGGCCGGTCGAGACCGTGACGATGCCCGGCGCGGCCAATGCGGCTGTTGGCGCGAGCAGCAATGCGGCAACCAAAACGCTCTTGAATGTCATGGCGTGTTCCTCCTCTTTCGAGTCGGAACGCGCGGGCAGAACAGGCGTTCCGCGCATGGCGCGCCCATCCATCGAAAGATTGAAACGCATGCCGCGCGCGGTTCAATATTCATCTGCCATTCATCGACGCAACGCGTAAGCGGCGCTGGCGGACCGTCAGTCGACTGCAATCAGTTGACCTGCAACATGAACGCGTCGAAGTACGATGCAAGCCCGGCAAAGTCAGAGAGCGGCAGCACGTTCGCGACATACTGGTCCGGGCGCACCACGACCATGCAGCCGGCTTTCCGATCGATGCCGCGCATGGCGAAAACGTCCTGCCCGCTCTTGAAGTCCGGACAGAACATCTTCTCGTAGTCGGACAAGCCGTAACGGCCTTTGCTCGGAAGCAACATAGGCGGCATCGCCTCGATCGCGAGTTCTCGATGATCCTGCTGAAACACCGCGCGCAGATCGATCACGCTGTCGATGTCGGAGCTTCGGGTCGTGTATCGCCGGATCGGAGATTTCGGGGATTCCGCGAGAAAACTGCACAATTTACGAATGGCCGAGTCCGATGCTGCGGGATTTTCAGCAGGCGAAAACGCATAGATCCGGAAGCGGCCATCAGCCTGCGCGGCGTGGCCGAGATGAAACGGCTTGGCATCCGCCAGCCGGATCACCGGGGCGGAATGGAAGCGCTTGCCGATGACGAGGCCTTGCGCGAGGTGCTGATGCGAGGCTGCACCGGTGAGGATCGATGGCGTGTAATGTGTCGCCGTGCCCGCGGTGTAGCGGCCATGCCTGACAAAATAGTCCTGAGTCCTGGCGGCGTCGGCGCCACCCGCTTTTGCTGACGAAGCCAGAATCCCCGCCCACTCGCGATCAAAATCGATCAGCTCTTTCGCAACCGCCTGACGCTCCGCCGAATAGGAATGCAGCAGGTGTGGGGCGCACTGCTTCCGCATGACGGCGGCAAGCTTCCAGCCGAGATTGAAGGCATCCTGCATCGAGACGTTCATGCCCTGCCCCGCCTTCGGGCTGTGGGTATGACAGGCATCGCCGGCGATGAAGATGCGCGGCAGGCGCGTTGCGATCTCCGCTTCCGGCACGTCGTCGAACTTGTCGGTGAGACGCTGGCCGATCTCGTAGACCGACCACCAGGCGATCTCCTTCACGTCCAGCGTATGGGGCTTCAGGATCCGCTGCGCTTTCGCGATCACGTCATCGGCGGTGATGTTGCGGCTGGCGACGCGCTCGCCGACATCGAGCTTGGCGAGCTCGACATAGATGCGGACCATGTAGCCGCCTTCGCGCGGAATGATCAGCAGGCTGCCGTCCTTCGCCGATTGGATCAGCGACTTGAAGCGGATGTCCGGAAAATCGGTCACCGCCAGCACGTCCATCACGCCCCAGGCGTGGTTGGCGGAATCGCCATGCAGCTCGCGCCCGATCGACTTGCGCACGGTGCTGCGCGCGCCATCGCAGCCGACGACATAGCGCGCCTTGATCGTCTCGACCTTGCCCTCGCTTCCCCCATCGACGCGTTCGAGGCGCGCGGTCACGGCATGGTCGGCCGGACCCGCGTCCGGATCGACCTCGAGGTCGAGCAGGCGGCGGCTGTAATGTGGGGCGAGCTTGGCCGGCGATTTGCGCATCACGTCGAGAAAGCCGTCGTGGATGCGCGCCTGGTTGAGGATGACATGCGGGAATTCGGACAGGCCGTCCTCGACGTCCTGCACCCTTCCGCTGCGGACGATGGTCTCGGGCAGGCGCTCGTCCGGCTTCCAGAATGTCGTCTCGTTGACCCAATAGGCCTCCTTCAGCACGCGCTCGCTGAAGCCGTAGGCGTGAAACATTTCCATGGTGCGGCAGGCGATGCCATCGGCCTGCCCGACCAGCAAGCGATCCGGCTTCTGCTCGACGATGCAGGTCTTGATGTCGGGGAATTGCGCGAGCTGGGCAGCGAGCGTGAGGCCCGCAGGACCACAGCCGACGATGAGGACATCGACCTCGCCAGGCACGGCGCCCGCCGCGCCCGGGGCCTGAACGCGCTCGGCGGGGTCGGCGATGTCAGGGTCGCCCGGCTGAAATCCATTCAGATGGAATTGCATGAGCCTCTCCCGTCAACCTGTTTTGATATTGCTCAGTATGCTGACTATCAGTATACTTGTCAACGATAGCGCACCGCCCCGCCTTTGAGGAGAATTCGGTGAAAGACAACAACGACATGCCCGGGCATTTGGCGCGCCGGTTCCAGCAGATCGCCGTCGCGGTGTTCCTGGCCGAGGTCGAGGATGCCGGCTTCGATCTCACGCCGGTGCAATACGCCGCGCTCGCGACCATCAAGGCCAATCCGGGGCTCGACCAGGTGACGCTTGCAGGCTTGATCGCCTATGACCGCACCACCATCACCGGCGTGATCGACCGCCTCGTGCAGAAGGGACTGGCCGAGCGCCGCGCTTCCAGCCGCGATCGCCGCGCCCACGAGCTCGAGATCACCGACGAAGGCCGGCGCACGCTGCGCAAGATCACCCCGGCCGTGGAATCGGCCCAGCGCATCCTGCTGCGTGGCCTCAGCGCAAAGGAGGGCGAGGATCTGATGCGGCTGCTTCGCAAGGCGATTGCCGCCGGCAACGATCTGAGCCGCGCACCGCTGCGCGAAACTCCGGTATGATACGGTATGTTTGCCTGCAATTGTCGCAGGGCTGCGAAACCTTGAACTAACCTTCGGCTGCTACGGTCCGCAACATTCTGCGCTTAACGCGCGATTAACTTTGCGCTTCGGGGGTTCGGATGTTCAGGTTTCTCATCGCGGCCGCGGCCATCGCACTCACGTCAGGCCATGCGCTCGCAAACGGCCATGGCGGCGGCGACCCTCCTCCGCCCAAGCCCGAAGCGACGGTCGCGCCGGCGAAGGTTGTTCTGACCAAGCAGGGACCCAAGCTCGTCGATCTCAAGGGCATGACGCTCTACACCTACGAGCGCGACACCACGGGAAAGACGTCGAACTGCAACGGCAAGTGCACCGAGAGCTGGGTGCCGCTCGCCGCGACGGCCGACGCCAAGGCGGTCGGCGACTTCACCGTGATCAGCCGCGACGACGGCAGCAGGATGTGGGCGTACCGCTATCGCCCGCTCTACACCTCCCCCGCCGACAAGACGCCGGGTGAAGCCAACGGCAATGCGACGACGCTGCAATGGCGCGTTGCCCGGCCTGAGAACTAGAGCGAGATCGTCACCGGTTGTCGCGACCGGTCGGGCCGGCCAGTTCGTTCGGAACGGGCCTGAAGGCCGGCATATCTGCGCTCGGCTGAAGCGGCTTGATCTCGGCATCCACCACCACGGGCCCGGTCGCGAACCAGAGCACCGCCACGGCCGCGATTGCCAATCCCGCGCCAAGCGCCGCAAGCTCTTTCATGTCTCTGTCCCAGGCGATCAGTTGCTGAGGATGACGCCATGTTGGTGGCGCGACGGATGATCGGCATCGACCAGCGTGTTCGGATCGGTCGCGATCACGGCTTCCGGTAGCGGCATCGGCTCGAGGCCGGCGAAGCGGCGGTAGATCGCGCCCATGACAGTCCCGCAGAATGCTGCCGGCACCACGAGAAAGGCAAGCAGTGGCACCGCGAACGCAAGCAACAGCATACAGGCGAACGCCGCAACGCCGCCAATCGCCGCGTACTCCCATGCGTTGCGGCGGCTCATCGCTCGCGCGGCGTGGTGAACGCAGAGCATGAAGATGCTCGAAGGAATGACAGAGATTACCATCATGACCATGAAGGTCTGCGCCGGGATCACCGCCGCGAAGATATGTGCGGTGCTCTTGTCGCCGAAACCGTTCATCAGCAGCGGCAACAACGTGTAGGGCAGCAGAGTTGCGAGCACCGTCGGTATCAGCGCGGCGATGATGATGCCCGCGAAGGACGTGCGGACGCGGACCGGCCCGTTGAACGCCAGCGGCAGCGGCTTTCCTGACGCGTCGGCAGCGGAAGCATCCACGGCTGCGCGCGCAACAGGGCTCAGCCTGGCGAACTGGCCGTAGAGGAAGCCACCGATCATTCCCGCAATGGTCGGCAACAGTCCGATCGTCATCACTGTGCCGTCGCCGGGCGCCGTCAGCTGGATGTGGTTGCGGATCGCAATGCCGTAGCTCACCGCCGCCATGACGCCGCCCATCAGGCCGTAGGCGAGCCGGCTGGAGACCGTCCATTGCCGCAGCACAATATGTCCGGCGAACAGCAAGGCGGCGTTCATCGCCATGCGGCCAGCATACAGCACCAGGATCTGATCCGGCGCGGGCACCCCCACCGGATCGTTCACCTGTCCGCCCGCGAGGGCATAGACCAGCAGCACGGCTTCGACGATGGCCAGCGGAATCAGCGCTGCGAACAACGCGCGCGGCGAATTCTTCACGAGATACATGCGAGCAACCCCTTGCTCGCTGCACGCTAGGCGCGAGACGTTAGAGACCGCGCAAGACAAAGGCTAAAATTGTCCGCAAGCAGGGCGCCGGACGTGCACGCCTGCGAACCTTCACCCGCGCCAGCGCGCGCCCGTCTCGGCCTGCGCGTTCTGCCCGGGCGGCAGCACCACGACCATCGAATTGAGCTTCACCCGGTCGTAGAGATCGATCACGTCCTCGTTGCGCATCCGGATGCAGCCGGACGAGATCGCCTGCCCGATATATTCCGGCTGGTTGGTGCCGTGGATGCGGTAGAGCGTGTCCTTGTTGCCGGAATAGAGATAGATGCCCCGCGCGCCCAAGGGATTGGCGGGACCGCCGGGAACGCGCGCCGGATACGGTCCGAGCCGTGCCTGGATATCAGCCGTCGGAACCCAGTCCGGCCATTCCGCCAGGCGGCCGACCCGCGCGACGCCGGAGAACGCCATGGCTTCCTCGCCGACCGCGACCCCGTAGCGGATCGCCTTGCCACCAGGCAGCACGTAATAGAGGTAGCGCGCGTCGGTATCGACCAGAATGGTACCTGGTTGCTCCTTGCGCTGGTAGTCGACGACGTGACGGAGATATTGCTCGGGCACATTCGCTTGCGCGTAAGGCGTGTGCGCAAGCAACTGCCGGTCGCGCGGCGTCATGCTCGCGTCGGTCGACGGCGAAAGCGTGGCCTGCATGCAGCCGCCCAGCGGCAGCAAGGCAACGACGAACAAAGCGATTAAAGATCTTGGCACCGCCGGCCCCCGATAGCGGATAGCAGCGCCCCCAGCATCCCCAGATGCTGCCAAAATCGTGCTGAAAACAAGGCAGCGCGGAACACGTGCGCGTGTTCAACAAAAGGGGTTCCATCACCACAAACGGCGGAAGACAGTCGCATCATCTCCATCCCCTCGCCTTGCTTTGGTCAAACCCGGCTGGACTCGTGCGTCATCATGCGAGGCTCATCCGGTTGGGATGGGCTCGCCCCAATAGATCGGCTCGCGCCAATGCGGACGACCAGTATTTCAAGCGCCCGGCCTTCGAACACCGGGCTTCAAAGGAGCTGCGATGCTCGCGACGCTGAACCCCAAGCAAATCGTCGATGAGATCGTGAAGGACACGGTCAAGGACAACGATCCGCACGACGCGATTCAGATTTCGCCCGACATTGTGCTGGCCTCGCGCCCCGTCAGCGTTGCGCCCGCGCTCGCGCCTGACATCGCGACGCGTCCGGAGCCGAAATTCGCCCCGGAGCCCAAACCCTTGCTCGATCGCAAAATCTCCATTGAGCCCAAATTCAGTCCCGTCTCGGAGCCGCAGGCGGCGCCTCCGCCCTCTGTCGACACGGCCGTCCGCGTCGCGGCGAGCGATGGTCTCGGTCCGCGGAAGCGATCCGCCGCGGGCAAGTGGCTGCGCGGCGCTTTCGTCACGTTTCTGTTTGCGGGCGGCAGTGCGGCCGCCACCATCGCGTGGGAGAAGCACGGCGACACCGCCAAACAGATGCTCGCCGAATGGACACCGGCATTGACGTCGCTGCTGCCGTCGACATCGCAGACCGCGCCGGTCGCTGCCGCACAGGCCGCGCCGCCCGCGGAACAGGCCGCCCCGCCCGTAGCGCAACCGGCAACCGATCAAACGGCCGATCAATCTGCGACGCCACCCGCAGTCCAGGTCGCGGCCGCCACGCCCGCAGCGACGCAGCCCGATGCAGCGCAGTCGGTGCAAGCGATGACGCGCGACCTCGCCGCGATGGCGCAGCAGATCGAAGCGCTCAAGGCCAACATCGCCGAGTTGAAGGCCGGACAGGAGCAGATGGCGCGCGAGATGGCAAAACCGCCTGCGCCGAAGCCGGTAGCTGAGGTCAAGCCTGTTGATCCGCGCGCACGTGCTGCTGCGGTCCCACCGCGAGCTCCATCACCGCCGCCGGTTCGCAAACCGAAACCGGTCGTGTCGCACACCTACATGCCGGCCTATTCGCCCGCGCCGCTCACAGCTCCGCCGCCGCCTTCGCAGGCTGCCGCGATGCCGCCGCCGGCCGCACCTGTTACCACGACCCAAGCAGTCGCGGATGACGACGGACCGGTCGTGCGTCCGCCGATGCCGTTGCGATAGACTGAGACCGCGCAAGCAGCACGGCGCGCTGCGACCACTCGCGTACGCTGTCCGAGTCGATGTGATGCGTTGAGTCCGGACAATTACGGAAAGCGATTTTTCTCGCTCAAGAGAAAAGGCCGTCGGGATCTATGCCGGCGGCCTTCTCTTGCAGCTGCCGGTTCCCGGAGCCCGGTTCTGCTGCAATTCCATGCCTTATGATCACGCCAACATATTTAATTAAATGTTAAGGCCATCACACGTTGCACATCATTTCTGCGCCATAAGCACAGAGATTGCCCGGTCCGTTCATCGGTAGATGTCGACTCAGTGGTACCATCCGACATGTGTTGAGACTTCCACTGAAGCTCATCTCGTCACACCGGGGAATTCGGATGCCGTACTACTCTTTCGATCTTGTGGTTGGTGGAGAGTTCAGGAACCAGGGCGGAATCATCCTCGAAGACATCGAGGTTGCCTCCGAGCGTGCCGACCAGCTCGCCACCGAGCTGTCGCAGGTGAAGCCGGAGCTGCAGCAGAAGGGTTGCGCGGTGCGCGTCACCGATCGCGACGACAACGAGCTTTACCGCACGCCGCTCGATCCCGTGCCGGCCTGGCGCCGCTAACTACTCGTCAAGCGCGGGCGGTTCGAACCAGTTCGTCAGCGACAGTCCGCCGTCGACGACGAAGGCTGCGCCGGTGACGTAAGCGGAGAGCTTGTTCGACAATACGGTGAGCGCCATCGGCGCAAGGTCATTGGCCTCGCCGAGACGCCCGAGCGGAATGTGCCGCGCCAGCGCGGGGTCCGCAACGAACCCGCCGGCGGCGATCGCGCCGGGCACCAGCGCATTGACGCGGATGTCGTGGCGGCCGAACGTCTTGGCCAACTCCTTCACCAGCATCGCCATCGCCGCCTTCGCCGTCGAATAATGCGGCAGGTTGCGCGGCGTGCCCGCATGCAGCGAGGTGAGAAACAGGAACGAGCCCGGCCGCTTCGCCGCGATCAGCCGCTTTGCGAGTTCGCGCGCCAGGTGAAAGCCGGCATCGAGATTGACGGCATACATCTGCTGCCAGATCCTGCGATCGACCGCGAGCGCATGATCGGCCTCCCGCCGCGGCGGCGAAGCGCTGTGGACGAAATGCGTGATACCGCCCAACGCTGCGTCCGCGGCGGCAAGCAGCGCGTCGCACGCATCCAGCTCGGCGAGATCGCCGACCCAGGGCACCGCCAGCTCGGGCCTCTTGCTCGCGCCGATCGCGGCGCTCACCCGCTCCGCGCTGATGTCGGCGAACACGGTCCGGACGCCCTCGCCGACCAGGGCCTGCGCGATGGCGCGCCCGATGCCGTTGCCCGCGCCGGTGACGAGCGCTGTGTCACTGGCAGGATCGAATGGCGTGCTGAACAGGCTCATGTCCCTCTCCGAGGCCGGGATGCGGGCCACGATAGCGCACCGCGCCCGGGCGCGACAAATTCGCCCCGGCACCATTGCGGAGCAGCCCGCCGGACGCTAGCCTTCCAAAAAATGGAGGAGATACCAAGGATGCGCTACGGTTTCCTGATGGCTGGCCTGTTGCTGATCGCCGCTCCGGCCCAGGCCGAGGACCATCTACGCTCGACCTATGTGACCCTGGTCCTGCAGGCCTTTGCCACCAAGGTCGAATGTCCGGGCACGGACGTCGTCTACCAGGATCTCGTGCAGAAGGCGCAGCAGATGAAGCTGCCTGACGGCACCACCGAGAAGGTGCGCAAGGCGATTGCCTGGATGCATACCGGCGGCAAGATGGGCGAGAAGCAGGACGACGATCTGATGGCCGAGGTCGCGGTGGCGACCCAGGCGACCGATCTCAACCAGCGCCGCCTCGGCATGCCCAACTGGTGCGAGGCCCAGAAGACCAACCTCGCCGGCCTGATCCGGGCCAAGGGCGGCTAGCAAGCGGCTGTCGTGGCGTTAAGCACACCGCGACGGAACCCTCATTTCGGCCAATAATCGTCACATTCCTCGCCAGCATGCGGGCTCCTTCGCACAGGAGAAGCCCAATGCGGATGACGCATCTCATGGTCGCCGGCTTGCTCGCGATGAGCGCAACGGTGGCCGCCCCGGCACAGGCAAAGAATTCCGACGCCCAAAAGGGCGAGGACAAATCGACCTCGTCGTCCTCGTGCAGCGCCTATCAGCAGGCGCCGGACGGATCGTGGGAACAGCTCCCCTGCAAAGAGGCGGGCGAGCGCGGTCAGCCGCAGACGCAGCATCGATCCCCGTCACGGGGGCCGGATCGCGAGGAACGCTGAAGCGTTTATGGCCCAGCGATCAGCTGTGGGCCGGCCCGCGAATGATCTTCATGGCGTCGGCGATGTGACGCCATTCCTTGGCCTCATCGGCCTCGCCGCGGCCCTCGCAGGCCTGGGCCTGCTCAGCGGCCTTCGCAATCGCAGCAAAACCATGCCGTTCGAGCATCTGCCGCGCGACGGTGTGGACCTGGACCTCGGACATCATGGGCGCTCTCCCGTCTGACCAGACCGCAGGCCGCATCGCTCCCGCGGTCGTTCACAACGATTGAGGGCGGGACCTCGTTCCGCACCGTCCCTATGGTCCCAAAACAAAGGCGGCCCGCTATGCCCAGCGGACCGCCTTCTCACCCACCCCAAAGCTGGAGTTCGTCGGCCGCGTCCCCTATGCGACCGCCGCTTTCTTGCGATCGAAGTCGTTGGGCACCTCGATATCGACCTCCAGGGTCGATACGTCGTCGCCACGCTCGAGCCGGACGATGACCTTGGTCGGGTCAAGCGTGACATGCTTGGACACGACGGCGAGAATTTCCTCACGCAGCACCCCGAGCAGATCGGGTTGGCCACGCATTCCGCGTTCATGGGCAAGCAGGATCTGCAGCCGCTCGCGAGCGACGGGTGCAGAGGCCTTTTTGCCGCGGAGAAGCCGAAGCAGACCCATGCTCATGCAGCCCTCCGTCGCAGCAGACGATCCATAAAACGCTTGCGCTCAGTCGGAACCTGCATCGGCACGGTGTCGCCGCACAGCCGGCGCGCCGCGTCGATATAGGCCCGCGCCGGTGCGCCGTCCGCGTTCGACAGCGTCACCGGTGTGCCGACATTGGAGGCCTTCAAAACGTCCTGGCTCTCGGGGATGATGCCGAGCAAGGGCGTTGCGAGGATTTCCAGGATGTCGTCGATGGTCAGCATCTCGCCGCGCGCGGCCCGCGAGGGGTCGTAGCGGGTGATGAGAATGTGCTTCTCGACGCGCTCGCCCTTCTCGGCCCGCACCGTCTTGGAATCGAGCATGCCGATGATGCGGTCGGAATCGCGCACCGAAGAGACTTCCGGATTGGTGACGATCACGGCCTCGTCGGCAAAGCGCATCGCCATGGAGGCGCCGCGCTCGATGCCGGCGGGGCTGTCGCAGATCACCCAGTCGAAACGGCTGCGCAGATCGTCGATGACCTTGCCGACGCCCTCTTCCGTCAGCGCATCCTTATCGCGGGTTTGCGAGGCTGGGAGCAGCCAGAGGTTTTCCAGCCGCTTGTCCTTGATCAGCGCCTGCGGCAGCTTTGCAACGCCCTGCACCACGTTGATGAGGTCGAACACGACGCGGCGTTCGGCGCCCATCACGAGGTCGAGGTTGCGCAGGCCGACGTCGAAGTCGACGACGACGACCTTGTCGCCGCGTTGCGCCAACGCGGCCCCCAGCGCGGCGGTCGTCGTGGTCTTGCCGACGCCCCCCTTGCCTGATGTCACGACCAGTACCTTTGCCATTTCTGAAATCTCCTTCTGGTCAGTTCAGCGCGGTAATTCGCATGGTGTTGCCCTGCAGCCAGGCCTGGGCCGGCTTGCCGCGCAGGGCCTCGTCGATATCGTCGGCGGTCTGATAAAACCCATCGATTGCAAGCAGTTCGGCTTCGATCTTCTGGCAATAGATGCGCGCGCTCGTGCGACCGTTCACGCCCGCCATGGCGCGGCCGCGTAGCGCGCCATAGACGTGGATGGAACCGCCGGCGACGACTTCGGCACCCGAGCCGACCGAGCCGAGGATGGTGACGTCGCCTTCGGGAAAGATCACGGTCTGGCCCGATCGAATTGGGTTCTCCAGCAGCAGCGATGTCGGCTTGGCCTCGGACTTCGTCTCGGCCCTCTTCGGCGCGTTCGGCTCGATCACGCAGCTGCGCCCGCCCGAGAGCAGCGGCGGCATCATCGGGGTCAGCCTCGCCTCCTCCACGCCCTCGATGCCGAGCACGCGGATGTTGCGGTCCTGAAGGCTGGTGAGCAGATGGCCGATACCGGACTGGCTGAGGTCGACCGAGGACAGGTCGATCACCACGGGCCGGCCGGCAAAGAAGCCCGGCGAGCGCGCAATGGTGGCATCGATCTCGTGCAGCCAGTCCTGCACCGGAACCGTCGGCGTAAACACGAAGGCCACATAAGAGCGCCCGCGCAGGCGCACCATTTGGCGTTGAGGTTTGACTGCAGCCTCCATATCGGCCGACTCGTTCCCTGTTATTGAATGGTTAACGATGCGGCGGATATGGTTAACGGCCGGTTAATTTCTCCGTGGGTTACCCGTCCCAAACTGTCATCGCCCGTGAAGGCGGGCGATCCAGTACTCAGAGACCCTATGGGTTCGTCGAAAGGCCGCGGCGTACTGGATGCCCCGGTCAAGCCGGGGCATGACACCGCTGTGTGGGGGCCAAGATGCCCTCCCTACTTCCTCACCTTGCTCGCATCCATCTTGATGTTCGGATCGAGCATCTTCGTCGTGAACGCCGTCGTCACATCGAACGGCTTTTCCATGCCGAGATAGGTCTGGACCAACTCGTAGTCCTTCTTCATCCGCTCGCCATCGATCCAGCCGAGACCCTTGGTGGTGGTGAACTCGTCGGTCATCAGGAACTTGATGCGCTCCCACTGGCGCTCCTGGTTCGCCTGGTCGAGACCGGAGACCTGGTCGAGCAGCGCTTTCAGGCACGGCGCGACGTCGGCAACGCAGGCCGCAAAGGCCTTCTGCGTGACGCGCACGAACTCTTCGACGACCTTCGGATTCTTCTGCAAGTAGGCGCCGTTGACGATCAGCGAATTGCCGTAAGGGTTGAGCCCGATGTCCTTCCAGTTGACGTAGCCGAGGTCCTGGCCGAACTCGATCACCTTCAGATCGTGCTCGTTGTAGAAGTCGCTGATGATGTCGACGGTGTGGCTCTTCAATGCCGCGATCTTCGCGGTCGGCCCGACATTGACGAAGCCGACGGCATCGGGCGCAAGCCCGGCGGCCTTGGCAAATGCCGGCCACATCACGCGCGAGGCATCGCCGGGCGGATTGCCGATCTTGTGGCCGGCAAAGTCCTTGACGCCGTTCACGCCGTAGCTCTTCAGCCAGTAGAAGGTTTGCCCGGTATTGGCATAGACGCTCATCACCGCGACGGTGTCGGCGCCCTTGCTCTTGGCCACCAGCATGGTGGCGAGATCGGCGACGCCGAACGGCGAGCCGCCGGAGCCGACCTTGGCGGCGGAAACGCCCGAGCCCTTTCCGGTCTCGATCGTGAGGTCGATGCCCGCCTTCTCGTACCAGCCTTGCGCCTTCGCATAATAATACGGCGCGTGATCGGCCGTCGGCGTCCAGTTCAGGATCAGATTGACCGCTTCGCCCGCATGCGCGGGCGCCGCGGCTGCACCGAGCATCAGGGTCAAGACCAGGGCCGAGCCCGCCGCCTGCAAACGCTTCATCGCATCTCTCCTCATTGCCGCGACCCGGCTTGTCGCTCTCCCCTTGTGAGGATACCAATGCAACAAGCCCGCCCTCAACTTGTCAACTGTTTGGTTGGAAATGCCCGCAAAACGATCTGGCGACACCGTGCCGCAGCGCCGCGACCCCGTCGCCACCCGCAACAAGCTGCTGACCGCGGCGCGCCTGGAATTTGCCCGGCACGGCTTTGCGGGCGCCCGCGTCGACGAGATCGCCGAGCGCGCCGGCGTCAACAAGCAGCTCGTCTACCACTATTTCGGCGACAAGGACGCGCTCTACCTCGCCGTACTCGAATGGGTCTATGAGGACATCCGCGAGCAGGAGCGCAAGCTCAATCTCGAAGGCCTGCCGCCGGAGAAAGCGATCCGCAAGCTGATCGAAGCTTCGTTCGACCATCTGGCCGCACACCCTGATTTCATCGTGCTTTTGAACGACGAAAACCGCGGCGGCGCCCGCCACGTCCGCGGCTCGACGCGGCTGGAAGCGATGCACTCCCCGCTGGTGAAGAGCGTCTCCCACATTCTCAACGAGGGGGTGCGCGCGGGCGTGTTCCGCAAGGGCGTCGACCCCGTCCAGCTCTATATCTCCATTGCGGGCCTCAGCTATTTCTTCTTCTCCAACACGCCGACGCTGTCGGCGATCTTCGGCAAGGACCTGTCGAGCCGCACCGCACGGCGCGCCCGCCGCCGCCATGTCGCCGATTTGGTACTGCAGTCGCTCCGGCCCTAATCAACCGAATGGTTGAAACTTCCCCGGAAGGCGGCTAGGCTTGCGACCTGCGGCATCGCCGCCGCGCCAACAGGGAGCAATCGGTGGCAGGAGACAGCGCACGCGCCTCGCGCAGCTTTGCGATCATCCTGATCGTGCACCTCGCCGTGCTCGTGCTCTGGCAGGTCGCGGTCGATGCCTTCCACGTGCCGAAATTCATCCTGCCCTCGCCGCTGGCGACGGTGCAGACGCTGGGGACCGCGAGCTACGCCTGGGGCGCCAACACACTGGTGACGGCGGTCGAGATCCTCGGCGGCTTCGCGCTCGGCGCCTTTGTCGGCGTTGCGCTTGCCGTGATCTTCAGCTGGGCGCCGCTGCTGAGCCTCGTGCTGCTGCCGCTGTTCGTGACGCTGAACATGATCCCGAAGGTCGCGCTCGGCCCGCTCTTCATCGTCTGGTTCTCCTACGGCATCATTCCGAACATCCTGATCGCCTTCAGCATCTGCTTCTTTCCGATCCTGCTCACCACCGCGCGAGGCCTGCGCGAGGTCGAGCCGGATCTGCTCGATCTCGTCAAATCGCTGCGCGGCTCGCGCTGGACGTTGTTCCGCAAGATCCAGCTGCCGGGATCGCTGCCTTACGTGTTCTCCGGCATGAAGGTCGGCGCCATCCTGGCGGTCGCCGGCGCCATCGTCGGCGAGTTCATCGCCTCCGAGCGCGGGCTCGGCTACCTCATGATCCAGGTGCAATCGGCGCTCGACACGCCCGCGATGGTGATGGCCGTCGTGCTGCTGACGCTGCTCGGGGTCGCTCTCTACGGCCTCGTCCTGATCCTCGAACGCATGTTCGTGGTCGGTGACGCAAGGCAAACCTGACAACGGCAGAACCAAGGGACAAATCCATGCTGCTCACCCGCCAGACGCTGCCGAAGACCATCCCCGATATCGCAGCCCTCGACGAGTTGCTGTGCCGTCCGACGCAAGCGCTGATCGACGACCTCGCCAAGGTCGAGGGCGACATCATGATCCTCGGCGTCGGCGGCAAGATGGGCCCGACGCTGGCCGGGCTCGCCAAGGCCGCCGCGCCCGATCGCCGGATCATCGGCGTGGCCCGCTTCAGCGACGCCGGCGTGAAGGACTGGCTGCACGCGCGCGGCGTCGAAACGATCAATTGCGACCTGATGGACGAGAAGGCAATTGCGGCGCTGCCGAAGGCGCCGAACATCATCTTCATGGCCGGCCGCAAGTTCGGCGCCGAGGGCGACCTGTCGCTGACCTGGGCGATGAACGCGCATGTGCCGGCGCTGGTGGCACAGGCCTTCCCGTCCTCGCGCATCGTGGCGTTCTCGACCGGCTGCATCTATCCCTTCGTCCCCGTCGACGGCAAAGGCTCGACCGAGGACATGGCGCCGAACCCGCCCGGCGAATACGCGCAATCCTGTGTCGGCCGCGAGCGGATGTTTGAGTATTTCTCGCACAAATTCGCAACGCCGGGCCGGCTGTTCCGTCTCAATTACGCAATCGACATGCGCTATGGCGTGCTGCACGACATCGCGACGAAGGTGCTCACGGGCACGCCGATCGACGTCAGCCTCGGTCATGTCAATTTCATCTGGCAGGGCGATGCCTCCGCGCAGGCACTGCGCTGCCTTGCGCACTGCACCGCGCCCACATCGCCGATCAATGTCAGCGGCCACGAGATTTTGGCGGTGCGCGATCTCGCGCAAAGTTTCGGCACAAGGTTCGGCCGCGCGCCGGTGCTGACAGGCAAGGAAGAGCCGACGGCATGGCTGACCGACACGTCGAAGGCGGTCAAGCTGTTCGGCCTTCCGGTCGTCGACACCGAGCAGTTGATCGCCTGGACCGCCGATTGGGTCTCGCGCGCCATGCCGAACCTCGGCAAGCCCACCAAATACGAGGTGCGTGATGGCCGTTACTGACGCCCCGCACATCGTCCAGCTCGGCGTCGACGACGCGATCGCGGGGCTGGCGTTGTCGACGGAAGCGCACTGGAACCAGACCGACGAGGATTGGCGCATCTTCCTGCGCGACGGCGTCGTGTTCGGCATTCGCGACGGCATGCGGCTGGTCGCAACCGCAGCACTGCTGCCCTATTCCGGCAACAACGCCTGGATCAGCATGGTGCTGGTATCAGGCACGCATCGCCGCCGTGGCCTTGCCACCCGTCTCGTCGACGCCTGCCTGGAGACGGCGCGTCAGAACGGCCTGACCAGCTGGCTCGATGCCACGCCGGACGGCGCCGCCGTTTACGGACCGCTGGGGTTTACTCCGACCGTGCAATTGCGCCGCCTGAAGCTGATGAAGCCTGCGCGGGCCGAAGCGCCGCCATCGTCATCCGGGACCATCGAAGCGCTTCGTGCGCGGGACCTGCGGGCCACCGGGTTCGACCGGACCGCCCTCCTCTCCGCCTTCGCACAGCGTTCTGGCTCGCGCATCGTCGGTGCGAACGGCGCCATCGCACTGGTTCGCGACGGCCGGACCGCCCGTCATATCGGCCCGTTGTTGGCCGACAATGCCGCGGCAGCTCTGGCGCTCGTTGACGCGATCGTGGGTTCCGAGACCAGCCCGCTCCTGCTCGACGCCGTCGCGTCGCAAGCAGCGTTCCTGGAAGGCTTGACCGCCTCCAGCTGGACCATCGAGCGGCCGTTCCAGCGCATGCGGTTCGGCCCCGCCACCGTCACGGGCGAGGAAATGCCATTCGCCGTCGCCGGCCCTGAATTCGGATAGGACATCATGCATCACAGCCAGATCAACAGCGACATCCGCAACCTGATCACTGAAGGCACCGTGATCCCGGCGCATCCGCTCGCGCTCACCGCTGCGCGCCAGCTCGACAAGACGCATCAGCGTGCGCTGACGCGCTATTACATCGACGCCGGCTCTGGCGGCCTTGCCGTCGGCGTGCACACGACGCAGTTCGCGATCCGCGACGTCGGTCTCTACCGTCCGGTGCTCGAGCTCGCCGCCGAGACCGCGGCCAACTGGACCAAGCGACCGCTGGCGATGGTCGCAGGCCTCGCGGGTCCGACAAACCAGGCGGTCACCGAAGCCCGTACCGCGCGCGACATCGGCTATCATGCCGGCCTGCTCAGCCTCGCCGCGATGAAGAGCGCCTCCGAGGACGAGATCATCGCGCACTGCACGGCGGTCGCCGCCGAGATCCCGCTGGTCGGCTTCTATCTTCAGCCGGCAGTCGGCGGCGTCATCCTCTCCACCCGGTTCTGGCAGCGCTTCGCCTCGATAGACAACGTCATCGCGATCAAGATCGCGCCGTTCAACCGCTATCGCACCCTCGACGTCCTGCGCGGCGTCGCCGCCGCGGGCGCGCTCGACCGCGTCGCGCTCTACACCGGCAATGACGACCACATCCTGCTCGATCTGATGCTGCCGTTCGATCTGCGCGACAACGGCGTCACCACGCGCACCTACTTCAAGGGCGGTCTGCTCGGCCATTGGTCGGTGTGGACGGCCAGTGCAATCAAGCAGTTCGAGCGCTGCAAGGCGGCGCGGCACAACGACAGCGTGCCGGCCGACCTGCTGGCACTCGATGCCCGCGTCACCGACTGCAACAGCGCCTTCTTCGACGTCGCCAACAATTTCCACGGCTGCATCGCCGGCTGCCACGAAGTGCTGCGGCGCCAGGGCCTGATGAAAGGCCTGTGGTGCCTCGATCCGAACGAGGGCCTCAGCCCCGGCCAGAAAGAGGAGATCGACCGCGTCTATCGCGCGCACGCCGACCTCAGCGACGATGCCTTCGTCGCCGCCAATCGGGACAAGTGGCTGGCATGAGCCCTGCCCCCTTCATCAGCCTGCAGGGCGTCCGCAAGGTCTATCGCAGCGGCGGCGCCGAATTCCTGGCGGTGTCCGACGTCACCATGGACGTGCAGGAAGGCGAGCTGGTTTCGCTGGTCGGCCCGTCCGGCTGCGGCAAGACCACCGTGATGAAGATCCTGGCCGGCCTGCACGGTGCCGACGGCGGCACGGTGAAGATCGGCAACGCCAACAGCCCGTTCGATCCGACCCGCGACATCGGCATGGTGTTCCAGCAGGCCTTGCTGCTGAAATGGCGGACGATCCTGGACAATGTGCTGCTGCCGGCCGAGATCGTCGGCCTGCCGATGAAGGCCGCGCGCGAGCGGGCGCGCGAACTTCTCAACCTCGTGGGCCTCGCCGGCTTTGAGCAGAAATATCCGCAGCAGCTCTCCGGCGGCATGCAGCAACGCACCGCGATCGCGCGCGCCTTCATTCACGACCCAAAGCTGATCCTGATGGACGAGCCGTTCGGCGCGCTGGACGCGCTGACGCGTGAGCAGATGAATCTGGAGATGCTGCGGATCTGGCGCGAGAGCGGCAAGACCATCATCTTCGTCACGCATTCGATCCAGGAAGCCGTGTTCCTGTCCTCGCACTGCGCGGTGCTGACGGCGGGACCTGCGAAGATGGCCGACTATTTCCCGATCGACCTGCCCTTCCCGCGCGACCTGCCGCTGAAGACGACCGATGCGTTCGGCGCCTATGCACGGCGGATCTACGCGAAGCTGGGGCTTGGGGCGGCGTAGGACCGCTTGCTCAGGTCCCGTAGGGTGGGCAAAGCGAAGCGTGCCCACCAATTCTACGAAACGCGGGGCAGTCGTGGGCACGGCGCAAGGGCGCCTTTGCCCACCCTACGAGAGCGGGGCGCGGCACAAACACCACGCCCCTCACGATCAGCTCTTGTTGCGCATCTTGCTGAGCAGATAGTTGTCGTAGAAGTTCTCCGCGATCTGCGTATAGAACAGCAGCTCCTTCATATACGCGTCGTGGCTTTCCTTGGTCCGCTTGAACAGGTCGCTCTTGGCGGCGAGCTCGTTCAGATGCTCCTGGGTGGCGTTGTAGCAAGCCTCCAACACCGGTTGCGGGAACGCCCTCAGCTCCGCGCCGTTCGCGATCAGCCGCTTCAGCGCCGCCGGATTCACGCTGTCGTATTTCTCGAGCATCCAGGCGCCGGCCGCCGCGCCGGCCTGGTTGACGATCGCCTGATACTGCTTGGGCAGCGACGCCCATTTCTCGTCGTTGACGATCATGTGCAGCATCGCGCCGCCTTCCCACCAGCCCGGGAAGTAATAGTACTTAGCGACCTTCTGGAAGCCGAGCTTCTCGTCGTCATAGGGGCCGACGAATTCGACCGCGTCGATCGTGCCCTTCTCCAGCGCCGGATAGATGTCGCCGCCTGCGATCTGCTGCGGCACGACGCCGAGCTTGGCCAGCACGTGGCCGCCCATGCCCGCGATGCGGAATTTGAGGCCCCTGAGGTCGTCGACGGTCTTGATCTCCTTGCGGAACCAGCCGCCCATCTGGGTGCCGGAATTGCCGCAGAGGATGGCGTGCGCCTTGAACGGTTTCAGCGCCTCGTTGGTGAGATCGGCGCCGCCGCCGAAGTGCCACCACGATTCCTGATGGCGGTGATTCATGCCGAACGGCGCGCCGGTGGCGTAGGCCAGCGCCGGCTCCTTGCCGATGTAGAAATAGAGCGGGGTCTGCGCCATCTCCACCGATGCGGTGCTGACGGCATCGAGCGCCTGCAGGCCCGGAACGATCTCGCCGGCGCCGAAGGTCTGGATCTGGAATTTGTTGTCGGTGGCCTCAGCGACGTATTTCGCGAAGGTCTGCGCCGTGCCGTAGATGGTGTCCAGCGACTTCGGGAAGCTCGACGTCAGGCGCCATTTGATCTCGGGCGCGCTCTGCGCGATCGCAGGTGCGGCAACCAGCGTCGTCGCGCCGGCGACCGCGCCGCCCTGCAGAAATGTACGGCGTTTCATGATGGGGTCTCTCCCTGAACTAAATTTCAGACATATGGCTTGCGGCGGCGATCTTCGCGGACCGTTTGCCCGTTCCCGTAGCGGAGTTCAAGATGCGCGAGGACAAGACCCGTCGCCCGATGGAGCGCCGCAATCCGGGAATCGTGCCACAAGCGACGGGGTCCCGGATTACGCTGCGCTCTATCCGGGCTGCGAGATTATGAGCTAAGGTGGCTTCAGAGCAGCTTGGCGCTGACGAACAGCGCGCGCACGGCGTTGGTTGCCTGCACCGCCAGCATCGCGTTACCGGCTGCGCCTTCCAGAGCCTCGACGGCGTCCTCGTGGAGGGAGCGGAATTCCATCCATTCGACCGACTTGAAGTTGGTCAGGAATTGATAGGCCTGACCGACGGTCGCGATCGCCAACGTGTCGCCATTCAGCTTGATCTTGAACGTCGTACGCAGCGGGGTCTCGGAACTTGATGGATCACTCATGGGCTGCTTCTGGACGATGACGGCTTAACGAAGGGGAAACGGCAGCCCCGCCGAAAGCAGGCGAATATCAGGAGTCGGTGCTGGCGCGCTGCGAGGCAGTCGCAGATCCGCTCAGGCTCGGCACCACGACCAGGCGGTTGAACTCGCCATTGTCGTAAGCCTTGAGGAAGCGATCATAGTCCTTGATCGAGACGCAGCCGTTGGAATCGCCGCGCGGCCCGAGCATGTAATTGTGGGTGAGAAGGCCGACGCGGCCGAGCGCGCTGGTGCCATCGGTGGGAGTCAGGCGCAGCGCGCGGACACCGTGGAACAGCTTCTCGCGCGGCTTCAGGTCGTAGGTTGCGGGCGGGGTCGCGCCGACCATGCGCTGGTCGACATGATTGGGGTCGTCCATCAGCGCGCCCATGCCGGAATGGGCTTCCAGCGCGACGCCGCTCGGCAGGTAAAGTGCCTTGGCCTTGATGTCATAGACCGCCGTCCGCGAATCGTAGCCGAGGGCGGCCAGATCCGGCGCCTTGGCGAACAGGCCGTCGCTGGGCGTCAGCGAGGCGAGCCTGATCTTGTCGGTGAATTTTTCGAAGAAGTTGCGGTTGTCGACCCTGGGGTTGGTCTCCGCATAGGCCTGGCTGGAGGCGATCTGGGCGGAGAGGTCCGCCTGGGTCGGGCGCGAGCGCGGCATCGGGATGGCGTCGGCACGCTGCGAGGGCCTCGTCTCGTCGACCACGTGCCGGTCATCATCGGTCAGGGTCGTGCGCCAATCGTCGCCCTGGAGCTTCTGGGCGAGCATTGCCTTGGCGTCGCGGAGCTTGAGCTGGACCGCACTCAGGGCGGAACGCTCCATCGTCCGCAGGCCGAGCTCGCGGGCGGGCGGGTTGCCGGACGCCGACGCGAAACGATCCTCGAAAGAAGGGGCATTGGCCGGCGGCAGCGCAGCAGTGATTAGCGGGGTCGAATTGCCAAAATTCGAATTCCCGATGTCAGTGACCCAGGCGGCGGCGCCAAGCGCCATCGCGACTGCGGCCAGAGACAGCAGAATTCTCTCGGCTCGCCCGACACGGCGGCGCGACAACAGCCTCTCGGCATGTGCTGCGTCGGAAACCATCAGATCCCCAAATCGACCCCCGGGGGGCCCAACCCCCGCCCGGAGACTCTATACCAGCTACCACATTGGGAGCCAAAAGTTAGGCATAATCGCGGCCGGCAAGCCCTCCTAAGGTATCCAATGACCGATCCTTTCGATCTAGAGCGCTTCGTAACGGCCCAGAACCCGGTTTTTCGCGCCGTCCAGGCGGAGCTGGCCCGGGGCCGGAAGCAGACTCACTGGATGTGGTTCGTCTTCCCTCAGATCGCCGGCCTCGGCTTCAGCGCCATGTCGCAGCGCTACGCCATCGGCTCCCCCGCGGAGGCCAAGGCCTATCTCGCCCATCCCGTGCTCGGGGCGCGCCTGATCGAATGCACCGGGCTGGTGCTCGCGGTTCAGGGCCGGAGCATCAACGCGATCCTCGGCGCGCCGGACGATTCCAAATTCCGCTCGTCGATGACGCTGTTCGGCGCGGTCTCCGATGAGCCCGTGTTCGGCGAGGCGCTCGCCCGCTATTTCGCAGGCGAACGCGACGCCGCGACGCTGGAAATCCTTGCCACCCTCGGTCGCTAAGCCAGGCGCGCACCCGCGGCATCCACCAGCGTAAACCCGCGATTAATACGGTCTGTCTATTTTCCGGAGAATATCTTTCTCCCCGCGCCAATTGCCGGACAGATCATGAAAATCGGAACGCTGCTGACCACCGCCATCGTCTCGCTCTCGACCGTGGGTGGCGGCCTCGCCGTCTACGTCGCCGTGACCAAGTACCAAACGATGGAGCGGATCGGCGAGGCGCAAGGCCGCCTGGCGATCGTCCGCGCCGCCAGCGATATCCCGCGCTATCTCAACCCCGAGCGCGGCTTCTCCACCAACATCCTCTACGGCCCCGCCACGATCGACCCTGCACTGCTCGCCGAACAGAACAAGCTGCGCAAGCAGACCGACGGCGCCCGCGACAGGATGAACGCGCTGCGCAAGGAGCTGCCCGGCTCGTTCGACGACGGCAACAGCGTCGGCAGCAACATCGATGGAATCAATGCGAAATTCACCGCCTTGCGCGAGGCCATCGACAAGGCGCTCACCGGGCCGGCGGAGGCCCGCAAGGACGCAGCCAAGAAGATCGTCGCAGACAATGCCGTGCTCAACAGCGGCGTGACCGCGCTGCTGAACGAGCAGGTCCGCCGCATGGCGATCCTGAACGGCGACGCCTACCGGCAGGCCAGCTACGCCAATACCGCCATGACGCTGCGCGACGTCGGCGGCTTCAACTCGAGCCTGCACAAGAACCTCGTCGGCGGCAAGAAGCCGGCGACCGATGCCGAGAAGGCTGACATCGGCCGCTCGCAGGGCCGCAACGACCAACTCGTGATGGCCCTTCTGGAATTGCGCGGCAATCCGGCAACGCCGGCGAACGTCGCCACCGCGCTGGAAAAGTTCAATTCGATCTATGTCGAGGAATTCGGCCGCGAGCTCAAGCTCGTCAAGGACGGCGCCGTCAGCGGCAAGTACGAACACGATATGGACACCTATTACGCCGCCACGCAGCGCGGCCTCGGCACCATCATCGAGGTCCGCGACGCGTTCTATGACAATGCCGAGCAGATCCTCGCCGGCGCCTCCTCGGCCGCGCGCACCAGCTTCACCATCGCGCTTGCAGGCCTTGCCGCCGTGCTCGTCGCGAGCGTCGGCCTCATCGTGATGGTTCGCCGCCGCGTCTGCGCGCCGATCGTCGGCCTGACGAGCCGGATGTCGCGGCTTGCCGAGGGCGAGGTTGCGGACAGCATCCCGGGCGCCGAGCGCTCCGACGAGATCGGGGCGATGGCTGCCGCCGTCCAGGTCTTCAAGGACAACATGATCCGGGCCGACCGGCTCGCGGCCGAGAAGCAGGCCGAGAACGACGGCAAGATGCGCCGCGCCCAGGCGCTCGACGAACTCACCCGCGCGTTCGAGGCCAAGGTCACCGAGCTCGTCGGCGGCCTGTCCCGGGCCTCCTCGACCATGGAAAGCACGGCCCAGTCGATGACTTCGACGGCGGCCCAGACCAACAGCCAGGCCGCGGTCGTCGCCACAGCCTCCGAGCAGACCTCGACCAACGTGCAGACCGTCGCCAGCGCCACCGAGGAGCTGACCTCCTCGATCTCAGAGATTGGTCGTCAGGTCGCGCAATCCACCGAGATCGCGGCCCGCGCCGTCGAGAACGCCCGCCGCACCGGCGACACCGCACGCACCCTCGCCGAGGGCGCGCAGAAGATCGGTGACGTCGTCACGCTGATCCAGAGCATTGCCGAGCAGACCAATCTGCTCGCGCTGAACGCGACCATCGAGGCCGCCCGCGCCGGTGAGGCCGGCCGCGGCTTTGCCGTGGTCGCCTCCGAGGTGAAATCGCTGGCGGGCCAGACCGCCAAGGCCACCACCGAAATCTCTGAGCAGATCACGGCGATCCAGACCGCGAGCGACGAGACCGTGGCCGCGATCCGCAACGTGGCCGACGTCATCGGCGAGATCGACCAGATCGGCACCGCGATCGCCGCGGCGATCGAGCAACAGGGCTCGGCGACCAAGGAGATCGCCCGCAGCGTCCAGGAGGCCGCCCGCGGCACCCAGGAGGTGAACACCAACATCGCAGGCGTGCAGCGCGCTGCCGACGACACCGGCGCGGCCGCAAGGGAAGTGCTCGGCGCCGCCGAGCAGCTCTCGACCCAGTCGCGCGATCTCGCCGGCCAGTTCGACCGCTTCCTCGGCGAAGTCAGGGCGGCGTAGACAAGTTCAATAAGGCGGCGCCTTGCGCGCCCGCTGCGCCTTCGCCGCCTCGATCCACCAGGCGAGATCGTCGGCAAAGCGCGGGAACGCGCGCTCCAGGGCCTTGCCGCCATCACCGATCGGCTCGCCGTCGGCCGACAATGTCTGTGCGATCGGGCCGACCCCGATGGTGCTCGACACCACCACCATGCCCATCTCCGACAGCGTGCCGTGCCAGGCGGTCGCGGCGCGCGCGCCCGAGAAGCGGCCGGCGGAATAGCTCACGATCGCGGCCGGACGCCAGAACCACTCTTCGAGGAAGTGGTCGGTGAGATTCTTCAGGCCGGGCTGGATGCCCCAATTGTACTCGCCGGTGACGAAGACGAATCCGTCGGCGTCGCGGATCTGTCCGGCCAGAATCTCCAACGCTTCGGGTGCCGACCCCTTCGGATACTCCTTGTACATGCGATCGAGCATCGGCAGGCCGATCGCCTTGGCGTCGATCAAGGTGACATCGTCGCCCCGCGCGCGCAGCCGGTTGATGACGAAATTCGCAAGGCGGATGCCCATGCGGTCGGAACGGTAGGAACCGTAGAGGACGAGGATGCGATTGCTCATGGCCGGATGGTAGCACAAAACCGGCGTCCGGCCCTACTCGATCCGTCAACTATCGCCCGCGTCCGCGCTCCAGCGTTTGCGACGGCGTCTCGCCAAACTGGTCGCGGTAACTTCGGGAGAAATCGCTGAGATGCCAGAAGCCGAACGCAAGCGCCACCGCCTTGACGCTGTCGGCGCCGGCGAGCAGCCGTCGGCGCACCAGCCACAGCCGGCGCAGGCGCAAGTAACGGTGCAGGCTCATGCCGCGATAGCGGCGGATGACGTCGTGCATGGTGCGGACGGACAGTCCGAGCTTGCGGGCAATCTCCTCGCTGTAGATCGGCTGCGAGAGGTCATCGGACAGTAGCGCACTGATATCCCGGAACATCCTGAAGTTCCGCTCGTCATTGGGGCGCAGCGTCCAGCGGACCGAAACGACATCTCCCAACACGTGGTCGACGGCCGCGAGCAGGGATTCCTTCATTGCCCTTGCCTTGACCGGGAGATCTGACGCCTCGACGGGCTCTGAGGCCGCGGCCAGCACCTCACGCACCACACTGCGCAGCCGGTCCAGGCCAGCGGCACTCGTTTCGAAAATCTTGAAGGTCTGGGAAGCTGTGGGCCAGCCGCGGTCCCTCACCTCCGGGCTGAAAACCACTGAGGCGATTTGCCGCTGCACCTCCTCGATGACGGTGTAGGCCGCGCCGCCGCTGCCAATGACCACGGCCGGGCGCGCACGTTGCGAGCCATTGAAGCGAATGGGGACGTTGAGGTCGTCCATCGTGAAGCCGATCGCCGTGCAATTCCCGACGAGCTGTGCATCAACGACCCGGGGAAACGCGCACGTCAAATTCACGTCGCACCCGGGCAACGACAGAATTGTCTGCTCAGACGAAATCTTCCGTACGAAAGGCGTGAACTCGAAATTCAGCCCGCGTATGGCGCTTCGAAATTCGTCGACGTCTGAAAAACGAAATGTCTTGAGTGCCAGCCTGGGCACGTCATCAATGCTGTTCATGAAAATACGAAACCCGGTGTCGCAATCGACGCGCATCCGGCAACGGTGCCGATCCGCTTCCCCTTTGTGGTTTCTCGTCGGACCTGAAGAATCAATCCTAACGTGTCCTGATCAATTGGGAAGGGTCCAACTGAAAGGACAAGCCGGGACGTCGAGCCTTGCCGATTTTCGATAGCATTTCCCGAAATGCCGCGGTGTATAAAACCCTGGGATTTAATTCTCAAAATTAAAAATTAACATCTTTGAGGCCCAATAAAGCTCGTTAAATCGATAGCTATTTTATTTCAGGCTCCTGCCATGATGGCAAATTCGCCTGCTGATATTTTGGTCGAGTTGGAGGATGCGGTCGCAACTTGCCCGCTGGACCGCTGCGCTCGCATCCTCGAAGGCATTTTGCAGCTGCTCACCGGCGGCCGCGACCGGCCTCAGGAATTGCTGGCCAGTGTGGTCGACGGCGTCCTGCTTCGATTGACGGAGCGGGTCGAGGCCAGCGCATTGATTCAACTCGGCGCGGCGCTTGCCGAGCTCAAAGTGGCTCCGCCGAAGACCCTGCAACGTCTTGCCTTACACGACGATCCCGGCGTGGCCTGCCCCGTTCTGCTCAAATCGCAGGCGCTCTCCACGTCCGATCTCGAAACAATCGCGATCTCGAGCGGCGAACCGCAGCAACTCGCGATCGCTGTCCGAGCGCGCATCGAACCCCGATTGACCGAGACGCTCATCAAGCGCGGCGGCCGCGCCGTTCACCTTGCGCTGATCAGCAACGCAGGGGCGCGGTTCTCCGATGCCGCCTACGTCGCGCTCGTTGAAACGTGCGCAAGCGATGACGAACTCACGAAGGCCCTGGCGCTCAGACCAGGCACGCCAGATCCGGTCCTGCGGAAATTGCTGCCGGCCTCGCCGGCCCCCGACGCTCGCGCGGAGCCAAAGGCTTCCACCGTCTCGTGTCCTCGAGCGGCAGCGCCGATCGTGCCCAAGCTGCCTAGCGCGGCCGCCTATGCAAGCGCACGGCCGGAGATCATCGCGCTCAACCGCATCGGCAAGCTCAACGATTCTGCGGTGAACCGCTTCGCGATCCGCGGCGAGACCGCCAATTTGTTCACCGCCTTGTCGGTGCTTTCGGGGACCCCCATCGAGATCGTCGAGCACGTCATGACCGACGGCGATTGCGAAGGCCTGGTGATGGCCTGCCGGGCGTCGCGGCTAAACTGGCAGACCACGCTTGCCATCCTGAGCAACCGCAGCGGCACCAGGCTTTCCTTTACCGAGCGCGAACGCGCACAACACGTTTTCGAGACGCTGCTGCTGTCGACCAGTCAGTGGACGGTGCGTTGGGGGGAAATCGCCGCAAGCGTCAAGGAGAGCAGTCGGCGAGATCGCCGCGCAAAAACGGGGGGGTAGCCGATGAAGTTCGACGGCCGCAAGGCGGCGCGCGTGCGGATGGACCACAGGCAGGCCGTCAATCTGATGGGCTCTGACGGCACATGGCGGCGCAGCTGCGTTCTGCTCGACGTGTCGCAGACAGGCGCAAAGGTCGAGGTCGAGGGCACGCTGGACGTGCTGCAGGCCAAGGAATTCTTCATGCTGCTGTCGTCGACCGGGCTCGCCTATCGGCGCTGCGAGTTGGTCTGGATCGATGGCACCACGGCCGGCATTCACTTCGTCACCGCTGACGGCAAAAAGAAGCCGGCGAGCGCACCCTCGGCTGCTACGCAGACCGTCGCCCGAAGCAAATAGGCCTACAAATTCATCCCAATTATTGCAATCCACGATAGTCCAGGTCGAGCCGTGCAGAACGCGCGAACCATCCTCAGCCCCGTCAACGCGGACGGCATCCGCGAGAAGGAAGCGGCCCGCTCCTTCGTGCATGTGCTGGCGGATACGTCCGACAGGCTGGCCGGCGTCTGCACGATCCTTGAGGACCGTTTCGCCGTCGCCGGCGAACGGCTGGACGCCGAAGCCAAGCTGTCGCAGGTGCCCGCCGCCATCGTCATCCGCGCGGACCTGCGCGACGTCGACAATATCGCTGCCCTCAAGAGACGGGCTGGCAAGCTCGCCAAGGCGAAGAAGCGGATATTTCTCCTCGAGCACAGCTCTCACGTTGGTATCTCGCAAGCCTACGCGCTCGGGGCGACGCTGGTCCTTCCCAGCACTGTCGGCCGGACCAAACTGCTGGCGGCACTAACCGATCCGGCCGACGGATCGTCCGCTGCGTCAGGCGACACACTGCAACCGGACAACGCCGTCGAGGCGGCGGCGACCGCTGTCGCATCGATGTTCACGGCTGTGACCCTGGGCCAACCTCTTGACATAGACGGCACCAAGGAGGCCGGCCGCCAGATCGCCGATCGCATAGTCGAGCGAGGTCTTTCGGAATGGCTCTCGACGGTACGGCGCCACCACGAGGGAACCTATCAGCACTGCCTGCTCGTGACCGGCCTCGCCATCGACTTCGGCCTGAGCCTCGGTGTCGGAAGAGCCGATCTGGAGCGTCTGTACTCGGCAGCCATGTTCCACGACATCGGCAAGGCGCAGATTCCGCTGGCCATTCTCGACAAGCCGGGCCGCCTCGATGCGGAAGAACGTGCCCAGATCGAGACCCATCCAGCCGCGGGCCACGCGTTTCTGAAAGGGCACGACAAGATTTCACCGGAAATTCTCGATGCCGTTCGTCATCATCACGAGTACCTCGACGGCAGCGGCTATCCCGATGCGCTCTGCGCCGAGAGCATTGGCGACATCGTGCGGATTTTGACCATCTCGGACATCTTCGCGGCGCTGATCGAGCGCCGGCACTACAAGCCGACCATGCCGCGCGCGGAGGCCTACAACGTCTTGTGCGGGATGAATGGGAAGCTGGAGAAGGCTCTGGTCCACTCATTCAAGCAGGTCGCGCTCACGCGGTGAGCGCGACAGACCCGTCTCGAACGCACCCTAATGGGTCGCGCGATGGCTGGCGCGGTGCGGGATGGACCGGCAGGCCAGGCCGTCGGCCAGCAGCTTCATGTCCTCATGCCTGCCGCTGCGTATCAGCCGGCCGAACTCTTCGGGTGTGAAAGGAAGACTTGGATCAGCATCGATGGGGCGCCGCAGCCGCGGGCCGAAGAACCATCGAACCAGGCTAGCCAGCCGCCGCATGTCAATTCCCTCGCGCCAGCAACAAACCTCTCAGTCTGCATATTGTTCCTCCCGCATCTTCGAGATTGCAAGAGGCCGCGAACGACTCCGCACCAAAAAAATTTTGCGAGAGAATAATCTCCTCTTCATGATGCTAATCGGCAAAACCCACGTAGCGCACGAACTCTTCGTTATGCTCGCGGTCCGAGCGAACGGCGTTCGCGGCAAGTCGTCGTCGGGATAGCCCATCGCGACGCAGGTCATGATCACCTCGTCCTCCGGAATTTTTCGCGACCTCGCGCACGATGTCGGAGCGCATGATGCCCTGCCCGTTGATGACAGACCCGAGACCGCGGTCCCACGCCGCGAGCACGATGCCGTAGCAGAGCGGACCGAGATCGACCTGGCTCGTTCTTGAAGCTACGCACGGCTGCGGCGTGACTGGACCAGCGTTTCGAAGTCCACCCTCTAAAGCCTCCCTGCCCTTCATCCACCGGCGTGACGACACGGCGCCGGTTGCCGATGCGGCGCGCAAAATCTATGCTAAGCGGCAAGCAAGACCAAGAACCCTGGAGGACCGCAACCATGGCCGCGCCACTCGATCCCGTCATCGCCCAGATCATTCCGCTCATGCCGATGCGCGATCCCACGGTCATGACGCCACCGACCGCCCGCGATTCCTTGCGCGCACTGGCTGCCTCGCGCGCCGCCATTGCGCCGCCGCCCGTCGCCAGCGTCGAGGACATCAAGGTGAAAGGTGGCGCCGGCCCGCTTCCTGCACGCGTCTACCGGATCGGCAGCACGCCCGCGCCAACCGTGGTGTTCTTCCACGGCGGCGGCTGGGTCGCGGGCGACCTCGAGACCCATGACCGGCAGGCGCGCAATCTTGCGATCGAGACCGGCGCTGTCGTCATCTCCGTCGACTATCGCCGCCCGCCGGAGACGCGCTTTCCGGGCGCGTTCGAGGACGCCTTCGCCGCCGTGAGTGATATCTTCGACCGCGTCGCGGAATTTGGCGGCGACGCAAAACGCCTCGGCGTTGCCGGCGACAGCGCCGGCGGCAATCTCGCCGCGACCACTGCGATCGCCTGCCGCGATGCTGGCATCAAGCTCGCCGCGCAATTGCTGGTCTACCCCGTGACCGACGTCCTCGGCGCTTACGCCGACGTGCGCGAGAACGCGCGCTATCCCTCACGCGCCGAGAATGCCGAGGGCTACTTTCTGACGCGTGCCACGATGGAATGGTTTTGCGGCCATTATCTCGCCGAGCCCGATCACGCCCTTGATTGGCGCGTCTCGCCGCTGCGGGCCGCCTCACTTGCGGGCCTTGCACCCGCGGTCGTGACCACCGCCTGGTTCGATCCCCTGCGCGACGAGGGCGCTGCCTATGCGCGGGCGCTGGAGGCCGCCGGCGTGCGGGTCAAGCACCATGAGGGCCCCGGCCTGATCCACGGCTATTTCGGCATGGGCGACGCCTCGGACGTGGCGCGTGCCGAGGCGCAGCGCGCGCGAGCCGACTTCAAGGCCCTGCTGGCGCGCGGGACCTGACGCAGAGCCGAGACACGGCGGACCCGATCTCTAGCGGCAGCGGACGGTCAGCCGGTGGCCGCCGCCACATCGAAGAAGCCGGTCGCCTGAACCAGGCGACCATCTTCGCCAAAGCGGCCGAAGCTCTCGCCCTTGACGAAGACGCGGCCGGCGCCGTCGTACATGGTCCAGCGGAAAAGCGCCTGCTCGTGGTGTTCGAGGAAGCTGTCGTTCCTGAAGTAGGCGCCCGGAAATTTTTGCTGCGTCTGCCCGATGCGGGCCATCAAGGCTTCCCGCCCCGCCACCTGCGAGCCCGGATCCGTGTACACGCAATCGGCGGCCACGCTCTGTTCGAGCAGCCGACGCCGTTCGCTCTCCTCAACGGGCCCCCATGCGGCCTGATAGGCGTTCCACGTCCCCAGTCGCGCTTCGTCGTTCATCTCGCAACACCCTCTTGCTTTTCCTGATCATGACAAATTGACAATTATCGACATTTTGTCAAGATGCGGACGATTGATGGGGAGATCATGGTTCAATCCCGCGCCTCGAAAGAACAGCTTGCCGTCGCGGCTGCGACCACGGTCTTTTCGCGCTACGGCTATGCCCGAACGACGATGGGCGACATCGCCTCTGAGGCGGGGATTTCGCGGCCCGCGCTCTACCTGCTCTTCCCCGACAAGGACGCGGCGTTCGCGGCAGTCATCCAGGGAATGGACGAGCAGAAGCATCGCGAGATCAGGGCCGCGATCGCCCGCCTCGACGGGCTTCACGCCAAGCTGCTCCACGCTTGCAAATCCTGGGGATGTCATGGCTTCGACCTGGTCGAGGCGCATCCGGATTCGGCCGATCTCTTCGACCTCCGCTTCCCCGCAGTCCGACAGGTCTATGACAATTTCCAGTCCCTGGTCGTCGAGCTCATCGGGGATCAGGTGCGGTCCGCAAGGGGAGCGGACGAGCCCGAAGTTTTGGCGCGCTGCCTCGTGTTCGGCATGCGCGGACTGCGGGAAACAGCCAGGAGCGGCAAGGAGATGCGGCGCTTGATCGCCGTTCAGGTCGCCATGCTCGTCAGAAGCATCGACGGCAAGGTTTAGACTGTGCAGAGCGGCCTATCGCGCGCTCCGCGTTCCCTCTGCGCCGGTGTGCCCCCAAGTCTCGTCCCAATCCTGGCCGGCGGCGTCGACCACGCGGCCGTCGGCTTCGAAGAACTTGTTCGGCACCTGGAAGATCGCGAGGATCAGGGCCCCGTCCGGACACCAGGCGGCATGCCGGCTGCCTGCCTCGCGCCAGATGAATTCGCCGGCCTTGCAGGCGATGCCCTTGGCCGGCCCCTCCTTGTCGACGAGTGCGCCTTCGATCACCCAGCTCTGCTCGATGCCGACATGCTCGTGGTCGGGCAGCACCGATCCCGGCGCAAACCGCATCAAGGCGGTCATCAGGCCGGTGCGGCGATCGAACAGCAGTGTCTTGGCCTCGCACCCCGGAAAGCGCGTCGTCTGCCAATCCATGTCTTGCGGCCGAACCAGGTGCGAATGCTGATCGGCGGCTTCCCAGTGTTTCGGGATCACGGCGTCCATCACGATGCTCCATCCAGCTGAGCTGGCCAAGCCTAGCAGCATTGCCCGCCGCGGTCAGCGAGCAGTGCAACAGGAAGCGAGCCTGTTGCCAACTCCCACTCGAAAAAATCGCCAGCCGGACCGGACGGCAGGCCCTCATCCAGCTTGATTGCGCCACGATTCCCGGCTCCAATCTCTCCGCCATTTCTGGTTTACGGAGACACCTATGATGAAGCGGATTATCCTGGCTGCAATCGTTGCCACCTTTGCAGCAGGCTCGGCCTTCGCGCAAGAAACCTGCGAGAGCAAGGCGGTCGGCAAGGACGGCAAGCCGCTCGCCGGCGCCGCCAAGACCTCGTTCCTGAAGAAGTGCAAGGCCGACGCCTGCACGCCCAAGGCCGTCAGCGCCGACGGCAAGCCGCTCGCCGGCGCTGCCAAGAACAGCTTTATGAAGAAGTGCGAGGTCAGCGCATAAGGCGCGCTCGGTCTACCCCCTCGCCCCGCTTGCGGGGAGAGGGTTGGGGTGAGGGGGAGTCTCCGCGGGGGCGGCGACAGCTGAGCCGGAGGAGAGTCCCCCTCACCCGAATTTGCGCTTCGCGCAAATTCGACCTCTCCCCGCAAGCGGGGCGAGGTGAAGAGGTTCACTCCCGCTTGAACTTATAATCAAACGCGTCGCCCAGCGGCTTGATCAGCCCCGCCGTCGGCGCCGGGAAATGAACCGGCAAAATCAGCGTGTCGGTGTCCGCCACGGAGGCGAAGAATTTTCGCCGCGAGAGCGCCGATTGCTTCGGGTCCCAATCCGGCTTCGCCGACCAGTCCGGCTCACGGCACTGGATCTGGTGATGCATGAGGTCGCCCGCGACCACCGCGCGCTGGCCCTTCGAGACAATGTTCACGCAGCAATGACAGGGCGAGTGCCCCGGCGTCGGCGTCAGCGTGATGGTGTCGTCGAGCGCGTAATCGTCGTCGACCAAGAGCGCCTGCCCCGCTTCGACGATCGGCAGGCAATTGTCGCGAAACACGGTGCCGGGCGGATTGCTGCCCTTGGCGTTCTCCGCTTCCCAGGCCGCGTATTCACCCTTGTGAAAGACGTATTTCGCATTCGGAAATGTCGGCACCCAGCGGCCGTCGCGCAAACTCGTGTTCCAGCCGGTGTGATCGATATGCAGATGCGTGCAGAACACGTAGTCGATCTGCTCAAAACCGATGCCGAGCGCGAACAGCCCGTTGCGCCAGCGCTCCTTGCTCGGAAAATCGAACGGCGGCGGATGGCCCTTGTCCTCGCCGGTGCAGGTATCGACCAAAATGGTGTAGCGGGGCGTGCGCACGACAAAGGTCTGGTAGGTGATGACCATCATGCCGCGCGCGGCGTCGAACACCTCGGGCTCCATCGTCGGCCGATGACGGCCGAACACGCCCTCGTCATAGGCCGGGAAGAAATCCCGCGGCCGCCGCCACGGCCCTTCCCGCTCAATCACGGCGTCGATGGTGATGTCGCCGATCCGGAGTTGCTTCATCGCCGTTTCACTCCCCTTTTTTCAAAAGCGTAGCGAGGGCGGCCGGGGCGTTCAAGCGAGCGAATTGATTGCAAATCTCTCGATCTGGTTGTAGCCCGGATGAAGCGAAGCGTAATCCGGGACGGTCTGCATGGTTCGCTATCGGCGCAATCTTCTTCCCGGCGGCACCTTCTTCTTCACCGTGACGCTGGACGATCGAACATCGTCCGCGCTGATCGATCATGTCGACCAACTGCGCGGTGCATTCCGCGTCACACGGGCCGAACGACCATTCGAGATCGACGCGATCGTGATCCTGCCCGATCACCTGCACGTCATCATGACGCTCCCGGACGAAGACGCTGACTTCTCCGGGAGATGGCGGCGGATCAAGAGCCTATTCACTCACCGGCTGGCGTCGTCCGGCGCCCCGATCTCCCGCAACGACCGTGGCGAATTCGCTTTGTGTCAAAAGCGTTTCTGGGAGCACACCGTCCGCGACGATGCGGATTTCGAACGATGCGCCGATTACATTCATTATAACCCGGTCAAGCACGGGCTCGTCGCGTCACCGGTCGATTGGCCGTACTCATCGCTCCATCGCTACGTTCGGGCTGGTATGCTCGCTCCCGATTGGGGAGGCGTTGGCGAGATCACAGGCAATTTCGGCGAACGTTGAGACTAACCCCGGATTGCGCTGCGCTTCATCCGGGCTACGGGCCCAACAACCTGCACTTCGTAGCCTGGATGGAACGAAGCGTAATCCGGGGCGACCATCCGCATCGCACGACTGCCCATGTGGCACGAATCCCGGATTGCGCTGCGCTTCATCCGGGCTACGGGTCCAACGACCTGCACTTCGTAGCCTGGATGGAGCGAAGCGTAATCCGGGGCGACCATCCGCATCGCACGACTGCCCATGTGGCACGAATCCCGGATTGCGCTGCGCTCCATCCGGGCTACCCGCCCCCCAATTACGACCGCAACCCCGGCGCCTCCTGCCCGGTGCGCGCAACATATTCCGTGTAGCCGCCGCCGAACTGGTGGATGCCTTCCGGTGTCAGCTCCAGCACCCGGTTCGACAATGTCGCCAGAAAATGCCGGTCATGCGAGACGAACAGCATGGTGCCCTCGAAATCCGAAAGCGCCGTGATCAGCATTTCCTTGGTGGCGAGGTCGAGATGGTTGGTCGGCTCGTCCAGCACCAGGAAGTTCGGCGGGTCGAACAGCATCTTGGCCATCACCAGCCGCGCCTTCTCGCCGCCTGACAGCACGCGGCAGCGCTTCTCGACGTCGTCGCCGGAGAAGCCGAAGCAGCCGGCGAGCGCGCGCAGGCTTCCCTGCCCGGCGGTCGGAAACGCGTATTCGAGCGACTGAAACACCGTCTGCTCGCCGTCGAGCAGGTCCATCGCGTGCTGGGCGAAATAGCCCATCTTGACGCTGCCGCCGACCGCCACCGTGCCTTGGTCCGGCTCGCTCGCGCCCGCAACGAGCTTGAGCAGCGTCGACTTGCCGGCGCCGTTGACGCCCATCACGCACCAGCGCTCCCTGCGCCGGATCATGAAATCGAGCCCGTCATAGATGCGCTTGGCTCCGTAGCCCTTGTGCACGTTCTTGAGCGCCACGACGTCCTCGCCCGAACGCGGTGCCGGCGGAAAATCGAATGCCACGCTCTGGCGGCGGCGCGGCGGCTCGACCCGCTCGATCTTGTCGAGCTTCTTCACCCGGCTCTGCACCTGGGCGGCATGCGAGGCGCGCGCCTTGAAGCGCTCGATGAACTTGATCTCCTTGGCGAGCATCGCCTGCTGGCGCTCGAACTGCGCCTGCTGCTGCTTCTCGTTCTGCGCGCGCTGCTGCTCGTAGAATTCGTAGTCGCCGGTATAGGTGGTGAGCGAGCCGCTATCGATCTCGATCACTTTTGAGATCACGCGGTTGATGAACTCGCGATCATGCGAAGTCATCAGCAGCGTGCCTTCGTAATCGTGCAGGAATTTTTCCAGCCAGATCAGGCTTTCGAGATCGAGATGGTTGCTCGGCTCGTCGAGCAGCATCACGTCCGGGCGCATCAAAAGAATACGCGCCAGCGCTACGCGCATCTTCCAGCCGCCGGAGAGTTTTCCGACGTCGCCGTCCATCATCTCCTGGCTGAAGCCGAGGCCGGACAGCGCTTCGCGCGCGCGGCCGTCAAGCGCGTAGCCGTCGAGCTCCTCGAAACGGTGCTGCACCTCGCCGTAGCGGGTGATGATCTCGTCCATCTGGTCGGCTTTGTCAGGATCGGCCATGGCGGCCTCGAGCTCGCGCAGCTCGGCCGCGACCTCGCTGACGGGGCCGGCCCCGTCCATCACCTCGGCCACGGCACTGCGGCCCGACATCTCGCCGACGTCCTGGTTGAAATAGCCGATGGTGATACCGCGATCGGTCGAAACCTGCCCCTCGTCGGGCAGTTCCTCACCGGCGATCATCCGGAACAGCGTGGTCTTGCCGGCGCCGTTCGGCCCGACCAGGCCGATCTTCTCCCCCTTGTTGAGGGCCGCGGAGGCTTCAATGAAAAGGATCTGGTGGCCGGCTTGCTTGCTGACGTTGTCGAGGCGGATCATGACTATCTTTTGGGGGGATTTTTGCGTTGCAGCGTCATAGGGCATGCCGGCGCTGAGGGGAAGCCCGGCGGGGTACGAAATCGGACTAGGCCGATGCCGCCTCCTGTCATGGGCCCGACCGCTCAGGGCAACTAAACCGCGACCGACAGCCCCGGAGCGGGCTGCCGGCGGCCAGCCCCGCTGTCACTCGCGGCTTGTGCTCCACATCATGCGGGAGCTTGCGCCGAGCGTTTCCGCCCCCTCCGATCTTTGGAAGGTCATTGGCCTATGCCGTGGTCTAGATGACTTCCACACATCCGGCGACTGGAGTTGGCATAGTCTCGTGACGGTCAGCCGGCTCGGCCACAACATTCCTGTCGAGACTCAACATGCGAACGCCGCGATGCAGACGTTCGCCTTCGTCTTTGCTGCGCCGCGACAGGCCCGTGAGTATCTCACTACTGAACGCTCGAATGGGATCGCCTAAGACTAAGGAATGCGACATCGGGTAGCTTGTCGGATGCCGGCAATACGTCCAAACTTCGATCAAAGTCGCTGGAATGCGGCCTACCTCCAGCGGTTATCAACGAAAAGCGCACCGAAACGCGTTCGAACGACGAAGCCGCCAGGGAGGACGTCCATGACTGTAAAGTCTGAAAAGACCAGAACCACTCGTCGCAAATTCTTGCTGACGGCCGGCGCCGCCGGCGCTGCCACCATCGCCATGCCGCAAGTCAGCCGCGCGCAAACGGCGACCCTGAAGATGCAGGGCTCGTGGGGCAAGGCCGATGTCTTCAACGAAATGGCCGAAGACTATGTGAAGCGCGTCAACGAGATGGCCGGAGGTCGACTGCGCATCGACTATCTGGTCGGCGGCTCGGTCGTGCATCCGTTCCAGGTATTCGATGGCGTTCATGGCGGCCAGATCGACGCCGCACACACGGTCACTGTCTACTGGTATGGCAAGCACAAGGCCGCCTCGCTGTTCGGTACAGGCCCCGTGTTCGGCTTCAACGCCAACGAAGGCCTCGGCTGGATCCACAACGGCGGCGGCAAGGAGCTGTTTGAGGAGCTCCAGACCAAGATCATGAACGTCAACATCAAGAGCTTCTTCGCCATGCCGATGCCGACCCAGCCGCTCGGTTGGTTCAAGAAGCCCATCACCAGCGCGGATGACCTCAAGGGCTTGAAGTATCGCACGGTGGGCCTGGCCGCCGATCTCTTCCAGGCGATGGGTGCATCCGTCGCGCAGCTACCCGGTGGCGAGATCGTGCCCGCGATGGAGCGCGGCGTGATCGACGGGTTCGAATTCAACAATCCGACCTCGGACCGGCGCTTCGGCGCGCAGGATGTCGCCAAGAACTACATGATGGGCAGCCATCATCAGGCGACGGAATATTTCGAGATCATGTTCAACCGGACGAAATTCAACGCGCTGCCGAAGGAACAGCAGGCGATCCTGCAATACGCCGCCGAAGCTGTGTCCTCCGCCAACGAATGGAAAGCCATGGATTATTATTCGAAGGACCTGCAGGAGCTGATTAACAAGGACAAGGTCAACGTCGCGCGGACGCCGAAGTCGGTGTTCGACGCGCAGATCAAGGCATGGGACGGTCTGATCGCCCAGCTCGGCTCCGATCCGTTCATGAAGAAAGTCATGGACTCGCAGAAGGAATGGGTGCGCCGCGTGGTCTACTACAACACGAATAACGCGACGGACTACCGCGGCGCCTTCGAGCATCACTTTCCTGGCGTGCTCAAGGTCTGAGGGCTGTCGCGGCGCTTGGCGTGAGGCCGTATAGAGGGACGGCGCGATCGAAGCGCCGCCCACGAATTAGGGGGACGTCCGGATGTATTGCTCGCAGCGAGTTCGGCTCGCATGACGAAATTTCTGTTCTTCATCGACGAGCTGAGCACGTGGGTCGGCAAGGCGTTTGCATGGCTGATTCTCGTCCTTACGCTGGGGATCAGCTACGAGGTGTTCGTGCGCTACGTGCTGCGTGCGCCGACCACTTGGGCTTTCGACATCAGCTACATCACCTATGGCGCGATGTTTCTGATGGCCGGCGCATATACGCTCTCCCGCAACGGCCATGTCCGCGCCGACGTGGTCTACCGCCTCTGGTCGCCGCGCACCCAGGCAACGATGGACCTCGTCCTGTATATCCTGTTCTTCCTGCCGGCGATCGGGGCGCTGATGTATGCGGGCTGGAATTACGCCCAGATGTCGGTGCGGTTCCGCGAGGTCAGCATCTTCAGTCCGGCCGGCGTGCCGGTGTTTCCGCTGAAGGCGCTGATCCCGCTCACCGGCTTCCTTCTGTTCCTGCAAGGGATCGCCGAAATCATTCGCTGTGTGCTTTGCATCCGCACCGGCCGATGGCCGCAACGCCTGCACGACGTGGAAGAAACCGAGAGCCTCGTCATCCGCGAGCATCAACAGCAGGCGGTTGAGCCGCAGCGCGAGAAGGGACCAGGCGCATGACCGATCCTCAACTCGGCATGCTGATGTTGGGCCTCTTCATCTTCATCATCATGCTCGGATTCCCGATAGCCTTCACGCTGATGGCGATGGGCGTCTCGTTCGGCTACTATGCCTACTACACCCCCGGTCAGGACTTCTTCCAGAATCGCATCTTCACGCTGCTGGTGCAGAAGACGTTCGAGGTCACGTCCAGCGACGTTCTAGTCGCGGTTCCGCTCTTCCTGTTCATGGGCTATTTGATCGAACGCGCCAACATTCTCGACCGCCTGTTCTACTCGCTGCAATTGTCGATGAAGAACGTGCCGGGCGCGCTTGCGGTGGCCACGCTGATCACCTGCGCGATGTTCGCGACCGCCACCGGCATTGTCGGCGCCGTTGTCACGCTGATGGGCCTGCTGGCCCTGCCCGCGATGTTGCGAGCGGGCTACGACACCAAGCTGTCGGCAGGCGTGGTCTGCGCCGGTGGCTGCCTCGGCATCCTGATTCCGCCGAGCATTCTCCTGATTGTCTATGCGGCGACCGCCGGCGTTTCAGCGGTCAAGCTTTATGCGGCCGCGTTCTTTCCGGGATTCTTGCTCGCTGGCTTCTACGTCCTCTATGCGATGACCCGCGCGATCATCAATCCCGCGCTCGCGCCGAAGCTGCCGCGCGAGCAGACCGACGTGCCGACGTCCAAGGTCGTCTGGGCACTTGCCACGTCATTCCTGCCACTTGCGTTGCTTATCGTTTCGGTGCTCGGCGCGATTCTGTTTGGCTTGGCAACGCCATCCGAGGCGGCCGCGGTGGGTGCCCTCATGAGCATGGTTCTGGCGGCCGCCTATCGTTCGCTCAACTACGAGATGCTGCGCGAATCCGTGTATCTGACCGTGCGCGCCACCGCGATGGTTTGCTACCTGTTCATCGGGTCGTGGACGTTTTCCGCGGTGTTTGCCGTCCTTGGCGGACAGTCGGTGGTGGAGCAGTTCTTCACCTCGATGGACCTTTCGCCGATCCAGTTCCTGCTGCTGACCCAGCTGATCATCTTTCTGCTCGGTTGGCCACTGGAATGGACCGAGATCATCATCATCTTCGTGCCGATTTTCCTGCCGCTGCTTCCCCAATACGGCATCGATCCGATCTTCTTCGGCATCCTGGTGGCACTGAACACGCAGACGGCGTTCAACACGCCGCCGGTCGCGATGGCCGCCTTCTATCTGAAGGGCGTGGCGCCGCCTCAGGTGAAGCTAACCGACATCTTCTCCGGCGCGCTTCCCTTTGTCGGCCTCGTCTTCCTCACCATGGCGTTGGTCTACATCTTCCCGGAGATCGCATTGTGGCTGCCCACCTATCTCTATGGATCCCGATGAGCGGACCCGGTAAACCGCAGAAAGTCGGCGCATGAGTCTCAACGCGCTCGGTCTCACGGAAGCTGCGACCGGCATCCGCGATGGCCGCCTCAGTTCGACCGAGCTTGTCGGCGACTGCCTCAGGCGCATCGATGAGGTCGATCGCGATATCCATGCGTGGGCATTCCTCGATCCCGACCACGCGATGCGGCAGGCAGAGGCCGCCGACGATCATCGCAAGCACGGGAAGGCTTTAGGCCCGCTGCATGGCGTGCCCGTCGGCATCAAGGATATCTTCGACACCGGCGACATGCCGACGGAATTCGGCTCAGATCTGTGGGCCGGACGCACGCCGCGCCGCGATGCGGCGGCCGTGGCGCGTCTGCGGGCGGCTGGCGCTGTGATCCTCGGCAAGACGGTGACCACCGAGTACGCGTACTACAATCCCGGCAAGACTCGAAATCCGCACGACACGGCTCACACGCCCGGCGGATCGTCCTCGGGCTCCGCCGCGGCCGTTGCGGCGCTGATGGTGCCAGGTGCCATCGGCTCGCAGACCAACGGCTCGGTAATCCGTCCCGCCGCCTTCTGCGGCGTGGTCGGTTTCAAGCCCACGCACGGCATCATTCCGCGCACCGGCGCGCTTGAATTGTCGCGCACGCTCGATCATGTCGGCGTGTTTGGGCGCAGCGTCGAGGACGTGGCCCTGCTCGCCGAGGCCCTCGCCGGCTTCGACCAGGAGGATCCGGACACCCGGTCTGTTGCGTGTCCGCCATTCTCCACGGTCGCGGCGAGCGAGCCGCCGTTACCGCCGCGATTTGCCTTCGTACGCTCTCCGGTCTGGGATCAGGCCGAGCCGGTGACGCATGATGCCTTTGCCGAGCTCGTCGAGGTTTTGGGTGACGCGTCGAGCGAAGTCGAGCTTGGGCCCAGCTTCGACATGGCCGTCGATATGCACCGCATCATCATGGAAGTCGATATGGCGCACAATCTGCGGCGCGACTACCAGCGGGGCGCCGACAGGCTGAGCACACCGCTGCGTCAGGCGATCGAGCGCGGCCGCACGCATCTCGCGCTGGATTATCGCAACGCACTGTCCGGGATTGCGCCGCTCAATCAGGCGCTGGACCATATCTTTGACGAATATGACGCGATCCTGACGCCCGCAGCGCCGGGCCCGGCGCCCGGAATTGAGACGACGGGCAACCCGATTTTCTGCACGCTTTGGACCTATCTCGGCGTGCCCGCCATCAGCCTGCCGTTGATGAGCTCCGAAACCGGCCTTCCGCTCGGCGTTCAGCTCGTCGGCCGCCGCGACAACGATGCCCGCCTCCTGCGCACGGCGCACTGGCTTGTCAGGACCATCGGACGCACCGGTCGTGGCACTCGGCGCAAAGTCGCGAGCGGGGCGAAATCGGCTCCCGGTGCGGAGAAAAGGAACGTGCGATGACCAATGCGATCACCGGACTCATCGGCCTCGCGCTCGTGGTGACATTTCTTGGAATCCTGGTGGTTTGGATCAAGGCCATCCCGCTCATCATCATTGTTGTCAGCGTCATGATTCTGGCAGTGATCGATTTCGTGCGATCCCTGCGGACGAACGGCGGGCTTCGCTGACTGCCGGGCTGGCAAGACCGCCGCGTCTCCATCGATTCACCAGAAATCCAGGCGCTTGCAGGCCATCGGCCTGCATCATGGCCACCTATTGCGCGCCAACTATTCCACGGTGTATCTCGCCGTCAGCGAATGACCGTGCAAACTCGCGGAAAACACCACAATGGCCTTTGGCGACAGCTCGGCCTGCAGCTTTCCCGCCATCAGGTTGGGATTGGCCGGCGCGAGCGGAACGGTGACGGTCTTGCCGCCGTCCTGAATCGTTGCTCGCCCCCGCATGTCCTTGGTCGACAACGGAGAACCATCGTCGTCGCCCACATAGAAGACAATTTCCGTGCCCTTGCGGACAAACTCGATCGGATGTCCTTGCGACTTGACGACGGGACCGCCGTTGCTGCCTTTAGCCTGCGCCGTGGCAGAACTCGGGGCAGCGGCGATCACAGCGATCAGGGCAAGGAACGCAAATTTTCTCATCGGTAGCTCCTCGGGGCTTGTGCGGGGTTCAATAGGCTTCCGCGGGGGTGAAGGTTGCGGCATGTCCGGCCGCCAGGCGGTCCAACGGCGGCTGGCCGAACATCAGAAACAAAATTGGGGTCACGATGGTGTCGAGCATCGTGGCGCTGAGCAGGCCGCCGAAGATCGTCACGGCCACGGGGTGCAGGATTTCCCTGCCCGGTTGATCCGCGCCGATCAAAAGCGGCGTCAGGGCAAGTCCTGCGCAGAGCGCCGTCATCAGAACGGGGCTGAGGCGCTCCATGCTGCCACGAACGACAAGCCCGGTCCCGAAACGCTCCCCCTCATGAATGGCGAGATTGATATAGTGCGAGATCTTCAGGATCCCATTACGCGCCGAAATGCCGGCAAGCGTGATGAAGCCGATCATCGACGCAACCGACAAGGGTTGGCCGGAGATCTTCAGCGCCGCAACGCTGCCGATCAGGGCGAGCGGTATGCCGCCCATGATGATCAGCGACAGCGCGGTTGATCGGTAACGACTGTAGAGGACGATGAAGATCAGGGTCAGGGATGCCAGCGACAGAATGCCGATGCGCCACGAGGCCTCCTGCTGGGCTTGAAAGGCACCTTCGAGGTTGGTGGTGTAGCCTTGCGGAAAATCGAGTTCCCGAACCGCCTTCTGAATGTCGGCAGCGATATCGGCGATGTCGCGGCGCCCGTCCCCGTTGCCATAGACGACGATCCTGCGCTGGGTCCCCTCCCGCTGAATCTGGTTCGGTCCATCTGTCTCGACGACTTCAGCCAAAGCGCTCAGCGGAACGAATTCCAGGCCGGTCGGAATAAGCAGGTTTTGCAGCCCGGTTGTCGAACGGTCTTGCTCCGACAGGCGCATGACGACGTCGAAGCGGCGGTTACCATCGACGATCTGGGAGACCTTCCGGCCATTGGAAAGCGTGTCGAGTGCCTGGGTGATCGCGGCCGGCGTCAGACCATGAAGTGCGGCGCGAGCATGGTCGACCTGAACCCGCACCTGCGGAATGAGCACCTGCTTTTCGACCTGGAGATCGACCAGACCGGGGATCGTCGATAGACGTTGCCGCACGGTTTCGGACAGGCGGCGCAACATCTCGATGTCCTGTCCAAAGATCTTGAGCACGATCTGGGCACGAATACCCGACTGGAGATGATCCAGGCGGTGGCTGATCGGCTGTCCGATGGTGACCGCCGCCGGCAGCGCGGACAGGGCCTCTCGGATGCTCGCATAAATGTCCACCTTCTGCCGGCCGGACGAAACGAGATCGACATCGATCTCGCTGTAGTGCACGCCTTCGGCGTGCTCATCGAGCTCCGCGCGGCCGGTGCGGCGCCCGACCGATTTCACCTCGGGCACCTTTGCGAGCAACTGCTCCGCCAGGAGTCCAAGACGGTTCGACTCCGCGAGCGAGATTCCCGGATTGTATTGCAGCGACAGCACCAGCGTCCCTTCATTGAAGGGGGGAAGAAAACTGCGGGGCATCTGGCTCGCGGCGTAGCCTGCCACGACGACCGCCGCCGCGACTGAGCTCAGCACGAGACCCGGCCGCTCGAAAGCCCATCCGAGCACCAGCCGATTGGCCTGCTTCAGCCTGGTGACAACAAGGCTTTCGCCGTCGCCTGAATCGGTCCGCCCCGAAAGCAGATAGTAGGACAGAACCGGCGTCACCGTGATCGACGTCAGCAGCGAAGCGAGGATCGAGACCACATAGGCCACACCAAGCGGCGTGAACAGCCGTCCTTCGATGCCCGGCAGGGCGAATAGCGGCACAAAGACGAGAACGATGATCATCGTTGCATAGACGATGCTGGAACGAACCTCCTGGCTCGCCCCGGAGATCACGTCCAGAACATGACGCGGCGTGCTCGACGCGGCGTTCTCCCGCAAGCGCCGCAGGATGTTTTCAACATCCACCACGGCATCGTCGACCAGTTCGCCGATGGCGATGGCAAGGCCACCCAGCGTCATCGTGTTGATCGTGAGGCCCAAGGCGCGGAACACCAGGACCGTCACGAGGATCGATATTGGAATGGCCGTCAGCGAAACGAGCGCGGCGCGTCCGTTCATCAGGAAGACGAACAGGACCATGGCGACCACGATGGCGGCCTCGACCAGAACGCGCTCAACGTTGCTTATCGATGTCTCGATGAAGGTGGCCTGGCGGAATTGCACGTTGGTGACGTTAATCCCACTGCGCATGGTGCGTTGCAGCTCATTGAGCATGGCTTCGACACTGCGCGTCAACGCCACGGTATCCGCGGCAGGCTGCTTCATGACGCTGACGATGACGGCGGGCTTCCCGTTGTACCCGGCATCGCCCCGCTTGGTGCGCGCGGCGAAATCAACGGCGGAGACCTGCTTCAGCAGGATCGGTTGCCGGTCGCGGGTGGCAATGACGGTGTTGCCGAGGTCCTCGATTTTCCTGGTGAGTCCGACATTGCGGATCAAATATTCGCGGCCATGCTGGTCAACAAAGCCGCCGCCGCTGTTGGTGCCGAACTTTGCGACCGCCTGCTCGATCTGGTCGTGAGTGACGCCGAGCGCCTGCATCGTCGCAACGTTCGGCGTCACCCGGTATTGCCGGACCTCGCCGCCGATGGGTATCACCTGGGCGACACCGGGAATGGCAAGGAGCTGCGGCCTGACGACGAAGTCGGCGATCTCGCGCACTTCCATGGGCGAAGCTGTGCCATCGCTCGTCAGCGCGATGAGCATGATCTCGCCCATGATCGACGTCACCGGCCCCATCTGGGGATTGACCGAAGAGGGCAATTGTTCGCGGATCAGCGCCAGCCGCTCCGAGACGAATTGCCGGGCGCGGTAGACGTCGATACCCCAGTCGAATTCGACGTAAACGACCGACAGACCAACGCCCGAGACCGAGCGCACCCGGATCACGCCGGGCATGCCGTTCATCGACGTCTCGATCGGGAACGTTACCAGCTGTTCGACCTCCTGAGGCGCCAGTCCCTCTGCCTCGGTCAGAATGTTGACGGTCGGGCGGTTGATATCCGGCAGGACGTCAACAGAAATGCTCGGCAGGACAAACAGGCCGTAGCCGACCAGCACGGCGGCTACTGCCAGCACGAACAGGCGATTGCGCAGACTTGCTCGCACGATGAGCTTGAACATGAGCGTCTACCGGATCTGGTTGATGAGGTCGGTGCCGCGAACGACGATGCGCTCGCCCTCGTTGATACCGACCGCCACAATCACGTGGGCCGCGTCGACCGGCAGCACGCGAACGGGCTTCGGCTCGAAGCGCTCGGGTCCGGAGTGCAGCCAGACGATATTCTCGCCGTTACCGCTCCGAACGACGGCATTGCGCGGAAAGAGCAGGCCCGTTACGGGTGCGCCGGTCTGGACCATCACATTGAGCGGCTGACCGATATTGAGGCCCGTTGGCGGCTCCGGCATCGCAAACTGAACGACGGATGCATGCTGGCGCAAAGCCCGGCTGGTTCCGATGAAGGTCAGCACAATCTGCTGCCCATTCGGGGCCATCGCCGTTGCGGTTTCCGGCTGCTTCAAGCCGATATCGTCATAGGCCAATGCCTCGACCCAAAGGCTGCTTGGGTCCGCGATCTGAAACAGGATGTCTTGCGGCTGAATGACCTGGCCCGGCACGACTTTCGCGGACGTGATGATGCCGTCGGTTGATGCCCGCAGCTCCTCGAAGCCGGTGCGGGAATTTCGGACCGTTTCGCGGCGCGCCCGCAGACCCTCCAATTCACTTTCGAGGTCGTTGACCTGCCCTTGCGGTACCGCGCCGCGTTCGGCCAACGGCCTCAGCCGTCGCAGCTTGTTTTCCGTGACCGCCATCAACTGTTCGATCTCACCCACCTTCTCGAGGATCGTCGTGCGGTCTGCGACCGGCAGATGCGGCTCGATCTGGATGAGCAGATCGCCCTTGCGAACGGTCTGTCCAATGCGAGGTATGCCTCCATTGCTCGGAACGACGCGGCCCCCGTAGACGCTCTGCACGATGCTGCTCCGGTTGGGGTCGGCCATGACGCGGCCGATCAACGTAACCGCGGGATGAATCGTCTGCGGCTCGGCTGCGGCGGTTCGTACATCGAGTAACCGCTGCGTCGGTTTGGCCGCGAAGACGGTGCCGTCTTGCAGGCGCCGCGGCGCATCGCTCAGTGCGGGAGCATCCGGCGGATTCGGTGGCGTTGGGTTCGTCCGGTCCTCGCCGAACATGATGGCGGCCAGAATGACGAGCGCCCCTGCCATCGCGGCGGAAACGGAGGCGGCCATGCTGCGGCCACGTCGCCTCCAATAGGCGAAGAGAAGGCCGAGACCCAAGGCAGCTAGCGCGGAGGCAGCGATGGCAATTCGGCTTGAGAAAAGCCAGCCACGCTCATGCTTCTGTTCCGGGAGTCGGGCATCGCCGGCACGCGTCGGTATGAAGGAGTCGACCAGCAGATCATTCCCCTTCCTGGCGCCAACCGAGAAGATGACTTCAACCGATCCAGGCGGTGTGCCATTCGGGATCGTCGCCGTGTAGACACCTTCTCCGTTGCTTGGAGCCTCGATTGGGGCGGAATCGCCGATCGTGACTTGCAAGCCAGCATCCGAAACCGGTTCGTTCGTAGCTGCATCGTCAATGAAAACGGAAAGCTTGCCGTCTTTCACGATGCCGACGATCTCATAAAGCTCGGAGCGCGCGACAACCCTCGGATAGGCTGATGAGACAGCCGCCGGCTTGTCGGCATCGCCGTGATCGTGCCCCTCATGGGCAAAGGCGCCTGATAGACCAAAGAACAGGCTTGCCAACCAGCCAAGACCGGTCAGCCAAAGAGTTGTTGGCCGCCCTTTCGGGCAGCGCTGATTCATGAACATGGAAAGATCCTTCAGACATGCAAAAGGCGGCGGCCGAAGGCCGCCGGGATCACGCGATGCTGAAGGTACTTGGTGGCCGGATGAGTGCCTCGGGACTTACCCCGATAATGACCCGCGTAACCGGCAGTTCGACAGCGCCGAGCACTTCAAAGGAACCGAGCAGGTCGATGAACTGCGGTGAGGCGATGGAGGTGCCAAACATGTCCCAAACCACGCCTGGAGCGCCCTCGTCGTCGTGATCGGGCCCATCATGAACGTGGCCTTCGGCGTCGTCACCGCCATGGGAATGCACATGGCCCGCCAGCTGATCGTGAAAATGCAGGGAACCACTTAACGTGACCGAAGGTGCAGGCATCGCGCCAACGGCCGCCTGCACCTGCGAAACCGAGATCAGGGTCACCTGAATCACAAAGGCCCATATCGCCACGAACATGGCCGTTCTGGCGAGTTGACGAAGTCGTTGGACAACACCGTGCTGCACGGCAAAGACCTAGGCCATCCGCGCCGCGATTTCAAGGCGACGGTGCGCGCGCATCGTCCATCGGCGAGAGCTTGCCGGCGTCTCGGTCCATCATCTCTCGGCTCAATCCGAGGCCGCCAGCGCCGCGTGCGGCCAGAAGCGGCCTCGAACATCACTCGGCCGATTTGTCTTGCTTGTGCCGGAAGGGATCGGCGCTGTCATCGTGACCGCTGCGGCTGCTGAAGAACATCAGCGCCATCAGTCCGCATCCGATCAGCAAGGAGAAAAATGTGCCAAGGCCTAGCGCGATCCAGCCGTGCCTGCCGATCTCGACCCCGCTGCTGGCATTCCATACCGAAACGGCCCAGACACCGGTCAAGATCAGGATCATGGCCAAAACGGCGAGCAGGAGGATCTGGCCCTTGCTGATGCGTTCCATGGTCACGCCTCCTGGTGCTTGGCGGACCAACAAGCTGCGCCGGAGGCCGTTCCTCGACCGTCGAGAGCAATTACCGTTTCAGGCATCGGTCGCGGATGGCCCAAAGGCGTTCTGGTGACACCCCTTTCTTTTTTACGCATTAACGGCGCGACCATGTCGGCAGGGACCAGTCTCGATCGTCCTCCGGTGGACACTGCTCGGAAGGGCCGTGTATGGACCCGTGCACGTGAAGTGATGTCATCACCTCAAGCCGTCAAAACGAACCTGGAGCAATGCCCATGAGAATTACCGTCGAGACCAACGTAGCCGCCCCCGTCGATCAGGTCTGGCGTGCCTATACGACACCTTCCGACATCGTGAAGTGGAACGCCGCCTCCGACGACTGGCATACGACCAGGGCTACGGTCGACCTGCGTGACGGCGGCGCCTTCTCGTCGCGCATGGAAGCCAAGGACGGCAGCATGGGTTTCGACTTCGCCGGCACCTACACGAAGATCGTTGAACACAAGCGGATCGAATACGCGTTCGGCGATCGAAAGGCCGAAGTCGAGTTCGTGCCCGGCCCAAAAGCCGTTGTCGTCCGCGTCGTCTTCGACAGCGAACCGACGCACTCGGTCGAGCAGCAGCAAGGCGGTTGGCAGGCGATCCTCGACAGCTTCGCACGATATGTGGAGACAAAACAGAATAAGTCGTGACGCCGTGTGTAGCAGGAGATGGAGATCCTGACAGGCGTGGTCGGAATTCCGCGGGGTACCAGACGGAAACTGAATGGTCCGCCCTGGGGGCGCTTGCTGACATCCGACAGGCGGCGACCGAGGTCAGCCACGGGCCAAAACCGGACATCAACAGGACGATGCCAAGGTCATGGCAGCTTGTCGGCGGTCAATCAATCCAGCCAATGATGCCAAGAAACCAACCACCAAAGAAAGAGGTGATAAGCAGGAGAAGCATGAGGAGATAGTCCGTTTCGAGGGGACCGGATTCTTGCCAGCCTCGAACATAGTGAAGTCCAAGCAGCCGCAGTGCGCAAATTCCTGCGCACATAGCGGGCCACATCGCCGCACGCCGCTGCTGACGGTCGAGCCGTCCCTGAAGGTTTCGTGGTAGAGATCCAGCTCGACGGTACGCCACTGCGGCACTCAAGACGACCACCATCAGGCAAGCAGTGAGGAAGTACATGGCCACAATCCTTTGCTCCCTAGTTTGTACTGGCTAGGCTAGAGAAGGGCTTGCCGAGCAGATCGAAGTTTATCGATTGCGATATTGGTTCCCTAACTGGGCGCGATGCGCACGAAGTCTGCTGAGGGTCAAAAGCTGCCGTGGCGCACCATGTTGCGATTGGTCCGCTGAGGGTCAAAGCGGAAGTCGCCACTGGTCGGTCGTCGCAGCCCCGCGAGCGCTGGCTGCGACGATCTTTCGGGCAGCCCAAATTTCCGCAATCCTCCGTATCGGCGAATATCAATCCCCGACCCTGGAAGCGCGGATGATCATGCCGGTAGCAGGTCGATAATGCGCATGATCGCGACAGTTGAACCGACATTCTCGAGATCTTCGCCGATGCCTTTCTTGCAAGTCCAAACATCACCCTTCTTCGCAACAAATTCCATGCCGTCGGTTTGTTTCACCCGGAGTTCGCCCTCGGGCACGTGGCAAACCATGTCATTGGGCATGGACGGGTTGGAAGTCTTCGCACCTGGCTGATAAACGACATCGCGCATTGAGACTGTTTTGTAGCCCGGGATCATCGACTCGCGTTTACCCCAAGGTTGGATGCTTACGCCTTGTGGTGGCTTAGTTTGTGCGGAGGCTGATGTTCCCGCCGCGAGCACCGCAGCGGTTGCAAAACCCAGTGATAGCGCTGATCTTCTGTTGATCTTCGTCATCGCTGCTCCTTTGGGCGTTTCGGCCCGCAGGCCTATCCTTAGGGCCTTGGTGTGCAAACTACACTGGATGTTCAGCCGAAGCGCAACCAAAGACTTGCAGGCGGGTGGCTAGCGCAAACTAATGCCCGTTTAGGGTCAGAAGCTGCCATCACGCAACATGCCGAGATTGGTCAGCTAAGGGCCAACAGCGGAAGCCGCGCTCATTCGATCATCTCGTTGCGCAGATAAGTCCTTGGCTCAGATTTCAGTTCGGCAGCCCGGGGCAATGTGCCAGCACGCCGGTTGATGGAAACTCGGCGCAGCGGAGTTGATACCGCACGGGATCACCACAGTGGTACCCTGACCTTCCGCCGCCACTGTGGGGCCAAGTCGCTCGGGCGGGGGTCGCATGGTGGTCGGCGCACGAGACGGAAAGTTCCACTCCGGCGGCCTGCCTGTGACTGCGTCCGTATAGGCAAATCGCGGAGCGACGCTCCGACGTCGGCTTTCGGGGAGCACACGCGTCATGGATGAAATCCTGCGTTGGGTGGCGACAGTCGGCACGATCGGCGCCGGGCTGATCCTAGCTGCCCGGGCGCGGCCACTCATTACCGGCTGGGCCTTCGTCGTACTGAGCGGTGCATCGGTGATCTGGATCGTCGTCGGCTATCTAACGGCGGAATATGCGCTGATGGTGCAAAACGTCGTGGTGACACTTATCAACGTGTTCGGCGTCTACCGATGGCTGATCTGGAAAGGAAATGTATGAAAGCGTTCTGCCTGCGCGCTCTGCCGCCCTCGCGCGCACAGGTCAAGCTTAGCTCGGCGGCCTCTGTCCGGTCTTACTTCACGTCCATTGGGAGATTTGCGGGTTAGCGCCAATAACCTACCAGCGCGCGCCACTCGAATATGAGGACTATGCTGCCGACCAGCACGGTCCCGACCCCGAACATTATCAAAATCATTTGGAGCATCGAAACACCGCGTGCTCTGTCAATGCCGCTAAGTATCAAATTGGACGGTTTTCCCGAAACCCTTACTTGGGTGGCTGCAAGCCCGGCGAGGTCAACCAATCGCTTAGATGCGCGCCGGTCTCAGCAATCCTGGCTCGCTTAAGCAAGCCCTCACGTTCCGCACCAGCGGGCAAGTGGCTGGGCCCGCTCTTGAGCGTAATGGCCTGTTCGGCCATTCGTTCTTCAAGGGAGCGAGTTTGCTTCACTCTTTTGCGGCGATCTCCCATGGCGCGGCTCCTCGAAAAGTTTCCGACCACTCCAAACTGGAAAAGGTAAGATCGGTTCCCCTACCGGGTAAGCCTAGTCCATCGGATATACAAATTGAGAACGGCAGTAAGTCCGATATGGGTCAAAAGCTGCCCTCGGCAGTCAGCATGACCTTGGTCAGGTCATCTCTGGGAAGCTGACATCGCCGCTCTCAGGGCTGAAGTCAGCCAAGGGCCAAAATCGGACTCATGCATCGCAGCAAATACCATCTCTATTCGATCACCTCATCGGCACGAACGAGTAACGAGGGCGGCACAGTGAGGTCGAGCGCTTTGGCCGTTTTCATGTTGATGACTAGCTCGAACTTGGTCGGCTGCTCTACCGGCAGATCGGCAGGCTTGGTGCCCTTGAGGATCTTATCGACGTAGCCGCCTGCACGGCGGAATAGATCGGCTATATCGGGGCCATAGACGACCAATCCGCCATCGGCGAATTGTCGGAAGAAGTAAATCGCGGGCAAATGGTACTCCGCCGCGAGCCCGACAACTCGTGGGGCTTGGCGAATGGTCAGAATGTCGCCAAAAACAATCATTGCATCGGCGCGCTGGGCAGCTGCTGAAGCAAAGGCGGTGTCGAGTTCCTCGGTCTTAGTCGCCTCGACTATAGACAGAGCGACCCCGCGCTTCCGGGCTGTGCTTGGTACCTCCTCAGCTAACAGCAGCCTGTGCATTGGGTTGTCGCGATTGACTAAGAGCGCAATTTTTGCGGCATGGGGTATCAGTTCGCGGAGGATTTCGATTTGTTTTCCAAACCAATCTCCCGGAACCCACGAGGTAAGACCGGTCATGTTGCCGCCTGGGCGCGAGAGGCTTTGAACCAGGCCAAGTCCAACGGGATCGGCAACGACCACGAAGACAATTGGAATGGTGGCCGATTTCAGGGCGGAGGCTGCTTGCGGCCCGGCGGCAACTATCAGATCGGGAGCTAGGGCTACCAACTCCGCAGCAAAGGTTTGCAAGCGATCCGAGGGGTCTGCATAATTACGATATTCGATGAGCAGGTTCTTGCCCTCGATCCAACCCCTTTCGCGTAAGCCGGCGCGCCACGCTTCGCGAGCTATCGGATCTAAGAAACCGAAGAAACCGATTCGGCGAGGCATTCCTTGCGCCCGCAACCGCCGTGGCGAAACGACCAGCGCCGCAGCAGTCGCCATGAACTCCCGCCGCTTCATTCGATCCTCATCGCAGCTGGGGGGACAGGTGCAGAGTATCAGGTGTCAATGGTCGTCGCACTTGCTGCGAATGCAACTGCCGCGTTGCAAATGCGGCGAGATGGCGCATGCCCGCTTCGGGTCACAAGCGGGCAAATCGGCGGATGTCTCGACAGGTCAGCTTTGGGGTCAAAAGCGAATATGACGGCCCAGTCGCTTTAGCAGCCTCAGCGGCGCTGATTCTGGAAGATTGACCTAAACCACTCAACTGAAGGCCGCACCAGCAGCCATCCTCGCAACCCAAGAGCCTTCTTGCAGGCGAGAAACCACCACCGCCGCGTTCGTTGAACGCTCGGATCGATACTCACCGCAAGCTTAGAAAGGCGTGCTGAGCTTTCCATCGCTCCTTCATTGAAGGCGGCGCTTGCGCAGCCGATCGCTTCAAGAGCCGACATGTGGATCAACCAGGCACGAAGATCATCAGCGTTCGTCAACCTGGCGGCGCAACTATTCAGGAAGTGATCTATCGCCGCCTTGCGTTGGAGCAGGTCTTGCTCCCGCGAAGGCTCGCTTGACATATTGGCCGAGTGCGATCGATACACAGCTTGATCAGCAGCAATGACCCCCACGTCGCCATGTGCGGCGAGCCGTAACCACATCTCCATGTCAGAGGCGTAGGGCAAGTCAGCCAAATACCCGCCTACTCTTTTCTGCAGGCTCGTGCGGACCACTACGGTGGGTGACAGCACGATATTTCTTGCGCCGCTAAGCGCAATGAAATCAAGTCCGGACAAAACGTGGGTTCTGGATCCCACTCCTGTTCTATGGCGCGAACGCTTCCCCCGTTGATCCACGACAACCGCGCCTCCGAAGGTGAAAGCGACAGAAGGATGATCGTCCATCAGATCGGCCGATCTGTTGAGGGCACCGGGCAGCAGGTAATCGTCCGCAGACAACAAAAGCATGTAGTTGGCTTTCACCCAGGCGATGCCTTCGTTGGCGGTAGCGATGAGACCTTGATTCGAGGTGTGCCTGCGGTAATTGACGCGGAGATCGGAGCCAACCAACTCTTTCGCAACTTCCGCAGTATTGTCGGGCGACGCATCATCGATGATGAGCACGCGCAATTCGGGACCGGATTGCGTCAAAACGCTCTCGACGCACTCTCGCAGGAAGTGCCCGTACCGGAAGCAGGGAACAACGACGTCTACGGAGCTCATTTTGTCGGATTCCACCGACTTACAAAAAGCGTCGAGATCTATCTGTTCAACAAAATACGGATTGAATGGGTTCCTGTCGGCTTCCATGGCCGGTAGTTCATCGGCTCCTTTCAACGCTGCCGATCAAATCCGCTCCTTAACTCCCCGAGTCCGCAACGGGTCAAAAGCTGCGCTCGGCAGTCAGCATGACCTGGGTCAGGTCATCTCTGGGAAGCGGACATCGCCGCGCTCTGGGCTGAGGTCACCCACGGGCCAATCACGTCGTTTTGGACCGCTCTAGGCAAGTCCGATCTACCCTTCAAAGGCGACATGAGGCGACAGGCGGATTCAGTCGCATCCGCAAACGTCGAACTATTGGCCCCCGCTGCCCATCACCTTGGGTCAGTTCGGGCGCAGCTTCGGGGGCATCGTAGCCAAAGTGGATGACCAAGTGCCCTTGGCTTGCTTTCGCCGAAAGGTGGTGGTGAAGCTGGGTTATGTGATGGGGATCTTGCGCGAGCGGGCGTGACTCGCTCGCATCACGCTGTGAAGCATGAACGCTGCTAGCGGCCACTTCAATTCGTCGTGGTCTTGCCGCCGCGCATGGACACGAGCTTTTCCTCACGAAATCGGAGAATGAGCCATGCGGTCTCATCGAAACCGTCTGCGAGCTTTCCGTGGTGAGAATACACCATCTGAGCAGCTTTCGACTTCGACGGCGGTCCCAGCGCCGTGACCACCTCCGAACGCGACATGCCTAAATGCAGCTTGCCGTCGAAGACGAGGGGCGCGAACTTTTCCGGGATGTTGGCGCAATCGGTCGAGGTCTCGGCGTCTTTCTCGGTGAGCTCTTCAACGATCTCTGTGACGAGATGGTCCGGGCCGCCCATCTCTCCGCTGGACACGACCCACAATCGATGCTGCGCGCGTCTATAACACAGCCAATAGATGCTATCTCCAGCGTGGCCCTGGTGTTGGATGGTCCCTTCGCCCACGGCTTCGCGGACCGCGCCGAGCGGCGTCTCCTCGAAGCGGCCGGCGAATGCGCCCAGCGAAAAGCGGGTCGCCAATCTCTTCACGACCGTCGGCGACACGCGCTCGAACGCATGTTCGTCGACTCGCGGCGGCGGTGTCTGCGCGGAGCAGTCGTGCGCGGGGATCGCGAAAAGGAGAAGCAGCAAGAAGAGCGTCTTTCGACCATCAACTCCGAATTGCCTTACATTGAAGGCTGAGCGCTTCTGCCTGGCTCGATTGCTCATCATTTTGGGCTCAAAGCTTTCTTCACTCGCCCGATCGCTTCTGGGGCGTCGGGAGCGGCCGGGGATAGTCTATCGCTATTTTCCCGAACCCCCTTCCGACCCTTGGTCGGGGACACAATTCAAGTGGTTCATCCACGAACTCGGTCAGCTTCCGGTCCGGGTCAAAAGCTGCCCTCGGCAGTCAGCATGACCTTGGGCAGGTCATATCTGGGAAGCGGACATCGCCGCTCTCAGGGCTGAAGTCAGCCAAGGGCCAGGAACGGACTCATGCACCGCCGCAATTATCTATTCGATCACCTCGTCGGCACCGGCGAGCAGCGTGATTGGAATGTCGAGACCGAGCGCCTTAGCGGTCTTGAGGTTGATATTCAGGGTCACGTCCGTCGTCTGCTGGACGGGAAGCTCCGCCGGACGTGCCCCTTTCAGAATGCGATCAACATAGCCTGCGGCGCGTTGCCATAGTTTGAAAAGGTTGGCCGAGTACGACATCAGTCCTCCTCTCTGAGTCGAGTCGCGGAATGGATAGATCGCCGGCATTCGCCGCTCTGCGGTGAGCGCGATCAGCCGGGGAACGAGGGGTATCAGCGATGGATCGTCGGTGACGACGAGGCCGTCGAGGCCGTTCTCTCCCAGAGCGGCGAAGCTGTTATCGATTTCCGCGAGCCGCACCGAGAGGGCAGTCAACTCGAGACCGAGCCCGGGTGCCGCTCTTTGCATGAGTTCGACTTGGTTGGCAGTCGTCGGATTGTCAGGATTCCACAACACGGCGACACGATGCACTTTCGGTGCCGCCTCCTTCAGCAGCTCCAGCCACTTGACGCCGTAATCGCCGGAGAGCTGCGACAGCCCGGTGATGTTGCCGCCTGGCCGGGCGAGGCTTGCCACAAGACCGGCTCTGACGGGATCTCCGCTCATGCAGACGATCGGCACCGTGGATGTTGCACGTTGCGCGGCCTGCGAAGCGGGTGTGCCTGGAGTCACGAGTACATCAACGTTGAGCGAGAGGAGTTCAGCGATCAGCACAGGAACGCGCTCCGGCTTGCCCTCGGCATAGCGTTCTTCGAGCAGCAGGTTGCGCCCCACTACATATCCCAGGTCCGCAAGTCCCTGACGGAATCCGGTCTGGTAGTACACGTCCGTCCCGCGAACGCCGCTCCAGACGTAGCCGACCCGCGGCACCACAGGTTGCTGCGCTTGGGCTGCGAGGGGCAAGGCTGCCATCGCAGCGCCGAGAAGCGTGATAAAATCGCGGCGTTTCATTGAGCCATCTCGCGGTGCGCTATCGCTACAATATGCGCCCGCAACTTGGAAAAAGGCAGATCTCGGCGACGAGTCCCGCATGGAACTGACATTCACGTTGGGGGCGGATTTCGTTGAACGGCGAGCCTCTTGAGTAGAGGCGGCGCAGTCCCCGATGTCCGGGGTGGGTCATTCGCGTCGATCTTGCCCTTGCGTGATCAGGTTCGGTTTACCCCCGCGAACTGACCGATGAACGAATGCCGAATTTCGTCTGTATGGGTCATACTTGGACTCTTGCATCGCTAGGCTGACGAAGGGCCCTCAACAATCTTCCAATAGGAGTCCTTGCGGATCACCTCGCCCGCGCGAAACGTGTAAAAGTCACATCCTCGGACCTCGATCGCTTTTCCTTCGCGTGTAGTGCCCGTTAGTGTCCATTTTGAAATGCCCGTGTTTGCCATCGCATCCACAAAGTGTTCGACGTCGCCGTAGTGAACGTCCGGCAGGCCTTCAAAGCGCGTCGCGAGCCCGTCTCGTACTTTGCGTTTCCCCTCAAAGCGCGAGCCCCATGGCTCGGCTCCCCTCGGCATCTCCAAGACACAATCGTTAGCAAAGAAGTCCATGATGGAATCCAGGTCGTGCGCGTTGAACGCTTCGCACAGCAACGTTAATTTCGATCGAATGTCCATCCTTCCCTCCCTCATCTCGAAGTGGATACAATAGCATAAGGACACACGCGCGAGCTGAGGGGATCGATTATACGTCTGGTCGATGTCGCCTTCGGGTCAAAAGCTGCCGTGGCGCGCCATGCTGCGATTGGTCCGCTGAGGGCCATAAGCGGACATGAGTTGCGCGAGCCTGGCCGCTTCACTTCAGCATCCGGACATCCGCCCTTGCGAGCACTAGTCCTTAAGCCCTTCTCATCAGCCTCAGCGAGGCCGCAAGGCGCAGACTGCGCTTGCCGGCGAGTGCGATGCCTTCGAGCTCACCGCTGTCCTCGTTGCAGGTCCCGGAGAAGCCGATCCCGACCTCATAGCCGCCGAACACGGGGTTCTCGCCTTTGGCCGGCGTGTGCTCCTGGTTGAGCATCTCTCCCTTCCAGCGGCCGTCTGCCGAAGAGTAAGAGCCGAGATAGTAGAAGAACGCATCGCCGCCGAGGATGCGGCCGTCGATCAGCAGCATGACGCCGGAGAGCCCAGCATCGACGCCGTCGAGCGCGCGCAGACCCATCCCGTAAAGCCCGTTGGCGATGCCGCCCTGCCCGATCGTGCCGCGTGGCGGCAGCGCCCCGTCATCGAGCCGCGTCAGGTTGGCCCAGAAACCGGCGCCCGGCATGGTGTCCGCGCCGCCCGTAAGACGGATCTGGTTGCCGTGCAGCCGGCCGCGTGCGCCGATCCTGGCGACGTCGGCGCCCATCAGCGGCTTGTAATGGGGATCCTCGTTATGCCGCTCGGTAATCACCTCGGCGACGATCTCGCCATCGCGCTCGACATAGGTGCCGAGATGCGCGAAGGCCGAATTGCCGCCCAGCATCTTGCCGTCATGCAGGCACATGATGCTGCGCCCGAACGCATCATTGACGCCGTATTCAACCTTGTAGAGTCCGTCCAGCAACGCAATGAACCCGCAAAATCGGAAAAGAATCGCGGGCTACCTAGCATTGCCGCCGCACCTCGGCCATCCGGCTTTTCCGCGCAGGGCCTTGCGGAACCTCCGCCGCCACGATGCCATCTTGCCCCTGATTTGCCCGACGGGTCAATCATTCATTTCGCTTAATCCGCAGGCGACGTTTTCGTTTGATCTGTTATTTCAAAGGCTTGGCTACTGTGCATGGGGTTGTTTTCGCGTTTTTTGCTTGCCGCGGGCTCATCAGGCGTCAGTGACGCTTGAAATACTGCACCTCGCGCTCGTGTTTCTCGGCGGCCGCACGGCTCCGGAAGGTCCCGAGGTTACGACGCTTGCCGGTCTTCGGATTCACCTTGCGTGAATAGAGGCGGTATTCGCCGGATGCCAGTTTGCGGATCATGATCGCGCTCCGTTGTGTCTTGAGATCAACGGCGTCCACGCGATTGAGGTTCCGTCGCGTGTGGCTCTGCTCAGAAGCACAGCGTGGTGACGAGCTTGCCCTGCTTGTCCTTGATCGCATAGGGGCAGCGCAGCCGCTCCAGCGCCTTCTTGGCGTCCTCGTCGCCAAGCGCTGTGGCGCGCTCGTAATAGGCCTTGGCGGCGTCCTTGTCCTTTGCGCCGCCGCGGCCGCCTTCCGCGAAGGCCCCCATTCGCTCCAGCGCGCCGGGATGGTTTTGCGCCGCCGCCTTCTCGAACAGCCCACGCGCCGCGACGTCGTCCTTCGCGCCGCCCGTGCCTTCGGAGAGCATCAGGCCGAGCTGGTACTGCGCCTCCGCATTGGTCTCGGCAGCCTTGCCGAGCAGCGCGCGCGCCTGCGCGGGATCGGCCGGCGCGGCGCCACCTGCGCCGCCGAGCGCAGCGAGGTTGCTGACGCCGCGGGGATTGCCTGATTGCGCCGCCTTCTCGAACAGTTTTCGCGCCTGCGCCTCGTCCTTGGCGATGCCGGAGCCGGTGCCATAGGCAACACCGAGCTCGACCATGGCGGCGCTTGATCCCTTGTCGGCGGCCTTGCGCCAGGCGGCGATCGCCTCCGCCGTCTGCCGGTTGGCGGCGTAGGCGCGGCCGAGCGCGAACATCGCACGGCGCGAGGACGGCGCGGCCTGCTTGCAGAACCTGATCGCCGTCGCGACGTCGGAGGCAGCGACCTCCGCGACGCCCCTCACGTCAGCCGGCTTGTCGGGGTCGCTGGGATCGGCCGCGACCCGGTCGCACAACACGAGATCGGCCGATTGCGCGCGCGCTGCCAAGGGCGCGGCGAGCACCAGGACGATGGCAAGGAGACAAGTCCGCATGGTCATCACGTTGCGTCCCCGCCCCGGCAAATTCAAGGCTCGAGTCCCGATTGGCGCAGGACGGGTACGACCTCGGGCGATGCCAGATAGCGCAGCAGCCGGTCCGCGGCGTCAGCATGCTTCGCCCCTGCCATGCGGCCGGCGGAGAACACCGCCGGTGTCTGCAGCTCGTGCGGGATCGGACCGACCACCTCGATGCCGCTAACCTGCTTCAGCTCGCTGATCTGCTGCACAGCGAGGTCGGCCTCGCCGCTGACGAGACGCTCTGCCGTAAACCCCTGCTCGACGATGGTGGCCTTGGCATTGATCTCGGCTGCGATCCCCATCCGCACGATCAGCTGGCCGAAGTAGACACCGCTCGCGCCCAGCCGCGAATAGGCGATGGACCGCGCTGCGAGCAGCGTCCTGCGCAGCGCCGCTTCGCTTCCGATATCGGGATGCGCCTGCCCTGCCCGCACGGCAATGCCGACATAGGAGCGCGCCAGGTCGGCCGCGCTCCCGGCGAGCACGCGGCCCTCCGCGATCACCTCGTCCAGCCCTTCGCGCGTGAGGATCACGAGATCGGCGGCCTCGCCGTCGCGCAGGCGCTTCAGCAAAGCGAGGGTCGGCGCGAAGTCGGCGTCGATACGGACGCCGGTTGCGGCCTCATACGCGGACGACAGGCTGCGCATCGCGCCCATCAGGCCGAGCGTCGAGAGCATGCGAAGGTTTTCCATGAGCGATTTCCGTCGCGATCAGGCGCGATGCATCAGCTTGAGCGCCGCGGTCAGGCGCAGGCTGCGCTTGCCGGCAAGCGCGGTCGCCTCCAGTACCGCCTCTTCCGCGTCGTAGCGGCCCGAGAAGCCGATACCGACCTCGTGGCCGCCGAAGATCGGGTCATCCTTGGCCGGCGTGTGCTCCTGGTTGAGAATCTGGCCCTTCCAGCGCCCGTTCGCGGCGGTGTAGCTGCCGAGATAGTAGAATGCCGCATCGCCGCCAAGGATGCGGCCCCGGTTCAGCAGCATCACGCCGGTAAGGCCGCCGTCGAGACCGTCGAGCATCCGCAGATGGATGGAGTAGAGACCGTCGGCGATGCCCCCTTCGCCGATGCCGCCGGCGATCGGCACCTCGTCTTCCGTGATCGGCGTCATCACCGATTGGAAGGGAATGCCGGGCAACTCCTTCAGTTCGCCCTTGAAGCGATAGAGATCGCCATCCGCCCAGCCCTTGGCGAGCAAGGTCGCATCATCGGTGCCCGCCATGGCGCGATAGTTCGGATCGGGGTTATGGCGGACGGTGCTGATCACGACGTCGACGCCGCTGTCGGTCTTCTCGTAGGTGCCGATATGGGCGAAGGCCGAATTGCCGCCGAGCATCTTGCCGTTGCCGGCATGCATCACGCTCCGGCCGACGGCGTCGCCGAGCTGAAATTTCACCTTGTAGAAGCCTTCAAACACCAGCCGTCCCCGGCCCTGCGCGCATCCTGCGGGCACTCTATCCCGCTTTGGGCCGACATGGACAGGCTTCACGCAACGCAACCCTGCTGCATCACGGGAATGGCTGTCATCAAGATGCTAAAAATCCGCCGGCGCCTTTCAGCTCCGGCGGATTGAAAGCCAACCCGGGCCAGCCCCCAGCCCGGGCCGGGAGGATCTTAGGCTGCGGCCTTCTTGTCGGCCGGCACGGAGGCGATCGTCTTCAGGATCTGCGAAGCGATCTGGTATGGGTCGCCTTGCGAATTCGGACGACGGTCTTCCAGATAGCCCTTGTAGCCGTTGTTGACGAAGGAGTGCGGCACGCGGATCGAAGCGCCGCGGTCGGCAACGCCGTAGCTGAACTTGTTCCACGGCGCGGTCTCGTGCTTGCCGGTCAGACGCTTGTCGTTGTCCGGGCCGTAGACGGCGATGTGGTCCATCAGGTTCTTGTCGAAGGCGGCCATCAGGGCCTCGAAATACTCCTTGCCGCCGACCGTGCGCATGTACTCGGTCGAGAAGTTGGCGTGCATGCCGGAGCCGTTCCAGTCGGTGTCGCCGAGCGGCTTGCAGTGGAATTCGATGTCGATGCCGTACTTTTCGGTGAGGCGCAGCATCAGATAGCGGGCCATCCACATCTGGTCAGCGGCGGTCTTGGAGCCCTTGCCGAAGATCTGGAATTCCCACTGGCCCTTGGCAACTTCCGCGTTGATGCCTTCATGGTTGATGCCGGCAGCGAGGCAAAGGTCGAGATGCTCTTCGACGATCTTGCGGGCGACGTCGCCGACGTTCGAGAAGCCGACGCCGGTGTAGTACGGGCCCTGCGGCGCCGGATAACCCGAGGTCGGGAAGCCGAGCGGACGGCCGTCCTTGTAGAAGAAGTATTCCTGCTCGAAGCCGAACCAGGCGCCGGCATCGTCGAGAATGGTGGCGCGCTTGTTGGAGGCGTGCGGGGTCTTGCCATCGGGCATCATGACTTCGCACATCACGAGCACGCCGTTGGTGCGCGCAGCGTCCGGGAAGACGGCGACCGGCTTCAGCACGCAATCGGAGCTGTGGCCTTCGGCCTGCTGGGTGGAGGAGCCATCGAAGCCCCAGAGCGGAAGCTGCTCGAGCGTCGGGAACGACGCGAATTCCTTGATCTGAGTTTTGCCGCGCAGGTTCGGAGTCGGCGTATATCCGTCGAGCCAGATGTACTCGAGCTTATACTTGGTCATTGAGCCTCTCTGTAGATGATGCGAAAGGTTGGGGGCCTGGCGGCCCCCGAACGTTTTGTACCCGGCCATCATCGGCCGGCCCCTTACAAGCATTTAACGTGCCAAAAGGCCGCAGCGCGGGAGGTTCTCCACCGCGGCTGTCCCCGGCCCGGTGTCCACGCGATGTCGACGGCGTCGTGCGTCATAGCGGCGCACCATTGCGTGTAGCTGCACCGCAAAAATCCGGCGAAAAACGCCCGATTCTGAAGCAGGCCGGCCCGTGCCGGAGGTTGCCGATGAAACGCGCATCAACGTCCAGCAATTTTCGCAAAGCTCCACGCCCCTGCCTAGCAACCTTTGGAATGGCCCAGCCGTTAGCCACCGACACCATGCCTTAGGGGAAGCAGTGGGCCACATGCCTACAAATTGGGCGGAAACTGATTTCGTTTTCAGCACTTTGCAATTCGGGACGCGCGGCCGATATGGGGATTCCAGTAACCACAATCGAACGAGTCGGGCGCACCATGGAGGCCAAGGCGCTTCGACCAAGGAGAAATCGCAATGATGAACAATGGTCTGAGTCACGGATCGGCAACGATCTACCAATTCCCGGTCGGGGGCCGCGCGGCTCTCGCGGGACGCCGCTATGGCGAGACCCGCCTTCCTGCCGATCACGCTTCGCTTCCGGCGAATGTCTCGATCTGCAGCGACAGCTGGTACCACCAAGAGGCGGTCGACGACGCCAAGCCGAAATGGGATCGCTGATGCCTGTGGTTGGTTTGAAACCGCCGCGCTCTCGCAGGCGCCCGGCGGCCGTTCGAAAAGGGTCGAAACAGCGATGTTTCGGCCCTTTTTGATTCTCGGGTGAACCACGCCGTTCAGATCACCGCGCAGGCCGTCACCGGCCGCTTCAGATGCTTGACCGTGGTGGCCCCGGTCTTGCCGATGGTCAGCGTGATACCCGCGCCCGAATAGCGTTTTCCGGCGACCGACAGCCGCTTGGCGAGCGTGACCGGCTCGCCGTCGATCTGGAGAAAGGCCCGCTTGTCGGCGTCATAAAATGCAACGATGAACTGCGTACCATCGGCGCAGCGATAGGTCTGGAACGTCTGCGCTTCAGTCTGCCGCGCACTGGTCATTCCAGCTGCCAGCATGGCGGTCGTCAAAAGAATGGCCTTGTGCCGGCCCATGATCGCCCCCTGTAATAGCTTTCAAGGACGCCCCTCGTGCGTCCAATGGAACCATAACCGAAGCCGATCCCATGTCAGATTCCCCCGCCCGTCACCTCGCCTTGCAAGGCGCCAGCAATTTTCGCGATCTCGGCGGCTACCCGACCATCGATGGCCGCACCACGCGCTGGCGGCACATCTTCCGCTCCAACCATCTCGGCCAGCTCACCGCTGCCGATATCGAGATCGTCAGGGCGCTGGGAGTGCGAAGCGCTTTCGATTTCCGTGGGGTTGAGGAGCGCGCGGCCGGTGTCTGCGTCGTCAGCGAGATCACGGTGCATTCGCTGCCGATCGAGCCGAGCGTCGTGGCTGCGCTGCGGACTGAACTCGCGAGAGGCACGCTGACGGCACCGGTCGCGCTGGAGCTCATGCGCGAATCTTATCGCAACTACGTTCGCTACCACACGAACAGCTTTCGCAACCTGTTCGGCCATCTCCTCGAAGATCGCGCGCCGCTGGTGATTCACTGCACGGCGGGCAAGGACCGCACCGGCTTTGCCAGCGCGCTGATCCTGCATGCGCTCGGCGTACCCGATGAAATCATCGCCGAGGACTACCTGCTCACCAACCAGCATTACAAGCGCGATGCGACGGCCGCCTTCGACCTGCCGGAGGACGTACGCAATGCCATCGGGAGCGTCGAAGCCTCGTACCTTGCCGCTGCATTCGAAGCCATCGGCAGTGAATATGGCGATCTCGAAACCTATCTGCGCGACGCCCTCAAGCTTGGCACGGCGGAGCGAGCCGCGCTGCAGGCGCGCTATCTGCAAGCATAGACAGCCGTGCCCGGAGAACGATGATGCAAGACAAGGTCCTGATCGTGACAGGCGCACACGGCGCGCTCGGCAAGGTGGTTGCGGAGATCGCACGATCGCGCGGCGCGCGCGTGGCCGGCATCGATCACGCGCCATCGCAGATTCCCGCAAAGCCCGAGAGCATCGAGATCGGCGGCGTCGACCTCTCCGACGCGGCCCAGGCGAAGACGGCGGTTGACGCGGCGGCCAAGCATTTCGGCCGGCTCGATGCGCTGATCAACATCGCCGGCGGCTTCGCTTTCGAAACCGTGGGCGATGGCGACGTCAAGACCTGGCAGCGCATGTACGCGCTGAACGTCCTCACCGCGCTCAACACCTCGCGCGCGGCGCTGCCGCATCTCGCAGCGTCCAGGGCCGGCCGCATCGTCAATATCGGCGCCATGGGCGCGCTGCAGGCAGGCTCCGGCATGGGTCCCTATGCGGCCTCGAAAGCGGGTGTGCATCGGCTTACCGAGTCGCTGGCCAGCGAGTGGAAAGGCAAGGTCACGGTGAATGCCGTGCTGCCGTCGATCATCGACACTGCCGCCAACCGCGCCGATATGCCGAAGGCGGATTTCTCCAAATGGGTGACGCCGCGGGAACTCGCCGAGGTCATCCTCTTCCTGGCCGGCGACGCCGCAAGCGGCGTCACCGGCGCGCTGATCCCGGTCGGAGGACGGGTGTAAACGCGTTGCGTTCGGATCCTCCTGCGCGGGAGCTCTGATTCAATCGGACCCCAGAACGCTCTAGACTGCCCGCAACTGATTCTCCGACCGGACGTCCCCTTGGAAACTACGCTCTACCTGCCCGTCAAACGCTTCCTCGAAGAGCTCGGCTTCACCGTGAAAGGCGAGATCGGCGGCTGTGATCTCGTGGGCCTCAGCGCCGGCGATCCGCCCGTGGTGGTGATTGGCGAACTCAAGCTCGCCTTCAATCTCGAGCTGATCCTCCAGGCGGTCGACCGCGCGCCGGCCGGCGACGAGGTCTGGATCGCGGCCAAGATGTCGATCCGGGGCAAGGGGCGCGAGAGCGACGCGCGCTATCGCAATCTCTGCCGCCGTCTCGGCTTCGGCATGCTCGGCGTGACCGACCGCGGCCAGGTCGAGGTGCTGGTGAAGCCGCCGACCGCAGCGCCCCGCCGCGAGCCGAAAGTGCGGTCGCGCCTCGTTGCCGAACACCAGCGCCGCCAGGGCGATCCCGTGCTCGGCGGCAGCACGCGCGCCCCGATCATGACGGCCTATCGGCAGCAGGCTCTGGCCTGCGCCTCAGCGCTCGCCGACGGGCCGCGGCCCGTGCGCGAATTGCGCGAGCGCTGCCCTGACGCCGGCAAGATCTTGCTTAACAATGTGTATGGCTGGTTCGAACGGGCCGACCGGGGAATCTACGGGCTCACCGAGGCCGGGCATGCCGCCCTGAAGCGCTGGCCGCAACAACGGATCGAAATCGATGCCGGTGTCGCGTCACCGCCCTGACACCCCGACCGGTGCATAGCTGAGATGCCATAGCAATTTCATATTGCAATGCAACATTTGGGGCACTAGGTATCCCGGCATCAAAACGAGGCCGTTATGAGCGCAGACTGGAATACCAAATATGGCACGCGGCGCGTGCGCCACGATCCGCCCACCCTGGACGAGGCGATCTTCGCCGCCATCGGCATTACCGACGATCATGAGCAGCAGGCCGAGATCGCCGCAGCCTTGATGGGGATGCCGCTCGATGTCGTGCAGGCCGAAGTGAAGAAGCAGGCGCGCACCAATAGCCGCATCACCGCCACCCGCGTGATCGCCGGCGAACAGGGCGCACAGCGCTCCGTGGTGGTCGAACGCCGCGTCGTCCGCCGTTTCGGCAACGACAAGCGCACCGGCACCTGAGCGTTCATTTCGCGCCCCAGAATACGAAAGCGGACCGGCCACGCCGGTCCGCTTTTTGATTCAGTCCGCTATTTGAGGTCAGGCGGCGCGATTGTCGTACATGCTGGAGATGATCTTCCAGCAGGTCGAGTTGAGGCTGAGCAAAGCGCGGCCAGCCCTGAACGGCGAGGCCGCGAGATCGGCAAGTTCGGCCTCAGGCGTCTTGGCGAGGTCGATAGTGCCAGTCGATTCGCCGTGGCGGAAAGCCAGATGCGCGCCGAACTTCCTGGCGAGCGCCCGCATGGCGTGATTCTCGGCGCCCGTGGTGATGCGCAGGCTCTTATAGCCTTTCCAGCGCGCTTCAGCGATCAGGCGGCTGAACAAGACCGTGCCGACGCCCTGGCGGCGCGCGGAGGCTTCCACACTGAAGGCAACTTCAGGCAGCGAACCATCTTCCGGCGGATGCAGCTCGGCAGCACCACGGACCACGCCGTCGACGATATAGGCGACGATCACGGTGCCGTCCTCGGCGCAGCGGGCGGCGTAACGCTCGATAAATGAGTCGTCGAGAAAGCCGTTGAAACGGTCGTGTCGGCTTCCGGCATCGAGTCTGAGCAGATGATCGCGCAGGAGCGGCAATTCTTCCTGCTGGCTCAAGGTCCGCACATAGCCCGGAACGGACGGCGCGCGAACGGTGTCTTCAAGTACCACGTCAAAACTCCTCTTGGTGTCCCTCGAGGAGGCGTTCGAATCCCTAGGCCCCCTATATTGTGCATCGCACCATTCTTTTCAAGGAGGGAACCTGCCTAACTTAGCGGCATCGGGAACAACTAATTCGTTAACAAAATCAAGGCGCCGTAGTCTTACAGAACCAGCTGAGTCTGGGTCACCACCGCCACTAGCTTGCCATCCTCGGTTTCCAGCCGCGTGGTCCAGACCTGGGTCTTTCGGCCCCGATGAACCGGGGTCGCCGTGGCAATCACCGTGGTTCCCTCCTTGGCCCCGCCGATGAAATTGGTCTTGCTCTCCAGCGTGGTCGTGCCCTTGGCGTCTTCAGGCAGATTGATCACGGTCGCGGCCGCACCGACGGAATCGGCCAGTGCCATCACCGCGCCGCCATGGATAGTGTGGTGCAGCGTGCAGAGATCGGGGCGGACCGTCATCCGCGCCACCACGCGGTCCTTCCCGGCCTCGACGAACTCGACGCCCTTGAGCTCGGCGAACGGCATCTTCATCGCTTTAAGTTTCTCGAGCGGCGTCATCAAAAGTCCTCCCAATCGATTGTTGTCCCAGCGTGAATTGCTTCGGGCGGCAAAGCAATGACGTCTGAGGTAATGGCCGCCGTGACATCGCCCCGCATTTGCGCATATGAAACGCCATGCGCCGCTTCCCGCCACGCCGCATCGTCTGCCTGACCGAAGAGACGGTCGAAACGCTCTACCTGCTTGGCGAGCAGGACCGCATCGTCGGCGTCTCCGGCTACGCGGTTCGTCCGCCACAGGTGCGGCGCGAGAAGCCACGGGTGTCAGCCTTTGTCTCCGCGGACATCCCGAAAATCCTGACGCTGGAACCGGACCTCGTGCTGGCCTTCTCCGATCTCCAAGCCGGCATCGTCGCCGATCTGGTCCGCGCAGGCATCGACGTCCACGTCTTCAACCAGCGCGACATCGCCGGGATTCTTGCGATGATCCGGACGCTCGGCGCGCTGGTCGGCGCGACGGAACGCGCGGCGGAACTTGCGCAAGGTCTTGAGCGGCGCTTGGCCGCGATTGCCGCGACACCCCGCCCCTCGCCGCGGCCGAGAGTTTATTTCGAGGAATGGGATGACCCGCTGATCTCCGGGATCGGCTGGGTGTCCGAGTTGATCGAGATCGCCGGTGGTGAGGATGTGTTTCCGGAGCTGCGCCATCGGCAGGCCGCGAAGGATCGCATCGTCTCGGCGGAGGCAGTACGCAAGACCGCGCCCGATGTCATTCTCGCATCATGGTGCGGCAAGAAGGTCGTGCCGGCCCGCATCAAGCAGCGTGAGGGTTGGAGTGAAATTCCGGCCGTCCGCGACAACCGCATCGTCGAGATCAAGTCGCCGATCATCCTCCAGCCTGGACCGGCCGCACTTACGGATGGGCTTGAAGCGATCGTGACGACGTTGTGGGGACAGGACTCGAAACTGCCTACCCCGTCATCTTGAGGTGCGAGGCATGGGACGCAACGCGTCCCATGGGGAGCCTCGAAGGATGAACGGCCCCGATGGAGCCGGGCCGTCGCCCTTCGAGGCTCGCCCAGCGACGCTTCGCGCCGCCAGGCTCGCGCCTCAGGGTGACGGGGATTTTCACGTCACCGCATTCACCACCTGATATTCCGGCTGCCGCCAGATCTCGCCCGCGATCACCTCCTCGATGATCGCGGCCGCCCGGACGATCTCGCTCTCGCCAATGTACAGCGGCGTAATCCCGAACCGCATGATGTCAGGCGCGCGGAAGTCGCCGATGACGCCGCGGGCGATCAGGGCTTGCATCGCTGCGTAGCCGCCATCGAAGGCGAAGGAAACTTGCGAGCCGCGGCGCTCATGGGCGAGCGGGGTAACGAGCTTCAGAGACGGACAGCGGCGCTCGACTTCGGCGATCAGCAAGTCACCGAGCGCCAACGAACGCGCACGGACCTCTGCCATTTCGACGCGGTCCCAGATGTCGAGCGAGGCCTCCAGCGCCGCCATTGCCAGCACCGGGGGTGTGCCGACGCGCATACGCTCGACGCCACCTGCGGCCGCATAGCCAAGCTCAAATGCGAACGGCTTTGCGTGGCCCATCCAACCCGACAGCGCGGCGCGCGCGCTGTCGGCATGGCGCGGGGCGACGTAGAGGAACGCTGGCGCGCCGGGGCCGGCGTTGAGATATTTGTAGGTGCACCCCGCCGCGAAATCGGCGCCGCAGCCGGCAAGATCGACCGGCAGCGCGCCGGCGGAATGCGCGAGATCCCAGACCGTGACGATGCCGAGCGCATGCGCCTTTGCGGTGAGCTTCGCCATGTCGTGACGCCGGCCGGTGCGGTAATCGACCTCTGTGATGTAGAGCACCGCGATCTCGTCCGAGAGTGCGGCGTCGATCTCCTCCGGCGCCACCAGACGCAATTGATGGCCGCGCCCGAGCGTGGCGATCAGGCCTTCGGCCATGTAGAGGTCGGTCGGGAAATTGCCGGTGTCGGACAGGACGACCTTGCGGGACGCGTTCATGTCGAGCGCAGCAGCCAGCGCCTGATAGACCTTGAGTGACAACGTATCACCCACCATCACCGAGCCGGCTTCCGCGCCGATCAGTCGCGCGATGCGATCGCCGACGTGGCGCGGCTGGGCGTACCAGCCGGCGGTGTTCCAGGCCCGGATCAACTCATTGCCCCACTCGGTCGTGATGACGCGGTTGACGCGCTCGGCCACGCCCGCCGGCAGCGCGCCGAGCGAATTGCCGTCGAGATAGATCACGCCGTCAGGCAGATGGAACAGCGCTTTGGTGTCGTCATAGACGCGATATCTGGTCATAGACATTTCTTTGGGCATTTCTACAGAATGGTGCGGACGCGCCAGAGTTCGGGGAATAGTTCGACCTCCAGCATGCGCTTGAGATAGCTGACGCCCCCAGTGCCGCCGGTGCCGCGCTTGAAGCCGATGACGCGCTCGACCGTCGTCACGTGGTTGAAGCGCCAGCGGCGGAAGTAATCCTCGAAATCGACCAGCTTCTCAGCCAGCTCGTAGAGCATCCAATGCGTCTCCGGCGCCTCGTAGACGACGCGCCACGCCTGCAGCACGCCTTCGTTGAAGCTGTGGGTCTCGCGAACATCGCGCGCGAGCACCGCCGCCGGCATCTTCAGCCCGTTGCGGTCGGCGAGCCTGAGCACTTCGTCATAGAGGCTTGGGGTCGCAAGCTCGGCTTCCAGCAGTTTCGTCGTCTCCACGTCGTGCGCGTGCGGCTTGAGCATGGCGTGGTTGCGGTTGCCGAGCAGGAATTCGATCAGCCGGTATTGGCGCGACTGGAAACCGGAGGACTGTCCGAGCTGCGAGCGGAAGCGCGTATACTCGCTCGGCGTCATCGTGCGCAGAACGTCCCAGGCGTTGTTGAGCTGCTCGAAGATCCGCGACATCCGCGCCAGCATCTTCATGGCGGGCTGCACCTCGTCCCCAGCGATGGCACGGCGTGCGGCGCTCAGTTCGTGGATGGCCAGGCGCATCCACAGCTCCGTGGTCTGATGCTGGATGATGAACAGCATCTCGTCATGCGCTTCCGACAACGGATGCTGCGCGCCCAGGATCGCATCCAGCGCCAGGTAGTCGCCGTACGACATCCGCCGGGCGAAATCGGTCTCGGCGCCTTCTCTCGTGGGATCGTAATCGCTGGACGTCATGGACAGGCCCTTTCGATCGATCTTCCCCGGCTTTGCTCAGTCGAGCCCGATCAGGCGCGCGGTGATCGGCGATGACGGATCCTTCAGTCCGTCGATCACGGTAAAATGGTTCAGTCCGGGATCGACGACGAGGCGGGTCGGCACGTCGAATCCGGTCCAGACATTGGCCATCAGATCGGACTGGCGGATGAATTCCGGCCGCTCGCTGCCGCCGACCCAGGCGGTGACGGGTGAATGCCCGCGTGGCAGATGCAGGGCCGCGCTTTCGAGCGTCGCCTCCTCCATCGTCATGCGCAGCGTCTCGTTCATCTTCGTCTTGAGCAGCGGACGCAAATCATGCAGGCCGCTGATCGAGAGCGTGCCGGCGATGCGGTTATAGACAACGGGCTCCAGCCGGCTGTCGTCGCACAGCATGCGCGTGACGAGATGGCCGCCAGCGGAGTGGCCGGCGAGCCGGATCGGCCCGGGGACGAGCGAGGCCGCCTTGGCGATCGCCGCAGCGATCTCGGTGGTGATGTCGCAGATCCGTGCGGCCGGCGTCAGCGTGTAGCTCGGCAACGCCACCGCCCAGCCATGGTGGCGCGCGCCTGCGGCGAGATCGGTCCAGGTCGATTTGTCGAAGCGCATCCAGTAGCCGCCGTGGACAAAGACGACGAGGCCCTTGCTGTCGCCGTCGGGCAGGATCAGGTCGAGGCGCTGACGCACGCCGGCCCCATAGGCGATGTCGGCGCGAAAGTCCTTCAGCCCGGCGCGGTAAGCCGCCGCCCGCTCCGCCCATTGTCCAGGCATCTTGTCCGAGCCGGGGATATGGGCCGAATTGGCGTAAGCATCATCCCAATCGCGCATTGTCGCTCCCAAGGACTCGTCCACAAACCGGACGCCAGTCTGCCACCGGGAGGCCCGGCAGCCTAGTCTTTCTTTTAAGCTTAAAGGATTTGGATCAGTGCGTGTTTCGGGCGGATCGCGCTCCAGCCGAGAGCCGTAGGGTGGGCAAAGCGGAGCGTGCCCACGATCTTTATCATGTCGGGGAAAACTGGTGGGCACGGCGCAAGGGCGCCTTTGCCCACCCTACGAAAGCAGCGATGGGGCGACGACTACCCCTTCTCCACCCCGCACCATTCCGCGATGAACAACGCCATCGCCTTGGTCGTCTTCTTCAGCGACTCCAGCTCGACATATTCGTTGAAGCCGTGCATCTCGCCGCCGCTGGCGCCAAAGCACAGGCTGGGGATGCCGTGATTGAGGCCATAAAATCGGGTGTCGGTGAGCGCGGTGAAGACCAGATCCTCAGGCGTGCCGCCGTAGACTTTGCCGAACGCCTTGCCGAACGCGGCTTCCGGTGCCGCCGCGTCGGTCAGCTCATAGCCCTCCGACAGGAAGCCCGACCATTCAATCTCCGGCGGATTGTTGGCGAGGAAGCGGTGGTTGCGCGCGGCAGCGGCGACGCAGGCCGTGATCTCCTTCTGGTGATCGGCAATCGACCAGCCCGGCAGCACCGCGATCCGGCAATCGACATCGCACCAGGCCGGCACGCTGGAGGCCCAATCACCACCCTTGATGATGCCGGGGTTGAAGTTGATGGGATGGTTCAGCGTCTTGAAGTGCCTGTCAGCCTTGGCCCGCTCGTTCCACTCGATCTCGAGCTTTTGCAGCGCCTGGATCAAATGATAGGCGGCCATGATCGCGTTCGCGCCGGAGCCGGCAAAGGCGACATGGGTCGGGTGCCCCTTCACCCGCAGGCGAAACCAGATCACGCCGACCTGCGAGCGCACCATCTTGCCGCCGGTCGGCTCCGGAATGAAGCAGGCGTCCGCGCGATAGCCGCGCTGCAGCGTCGACAGCGCACCAACGCCGGTGCTCTCCTCCTCGATCACCGACTGGAAATGGATCCGCGCCGTCGGCTTGAGACCGGCGGCCTTGATCGCATCGAGCGCATAGAGCGCACCGATGGTGCCCGACTTCATGTCGCAGGCTCCGCGGCCAAACATCTTGCCGTCCTTGATGACGGGCGAGAACGGCGGCGTGTCCCACAGTTCCAGGGGGCCGGCGGGCACCACGTCGCAGTGGCCCTGCAGGATCAGCGATTTACCGCCATTCGTTTGCGGACGGTAGGTGCCCACCACCGAACGCGCCTTGGAGAAGTCGTGCTCGATCGGACCGAAGCCGCGCAGATCCTTGAGGTCGTCGACATCGATGTGCCAGTCGTCGACCTCGTAGCCGCGCGCGCGCAGGAGGTCGCCGATCATGTCCTGGCACGGCCCCTCCGCCCCGCGGGTCGAAGGGATTGCAACAAAATCGCGTGTGGTGGCGAGCTGGGCCTCGAAGCCGGCATCGACGGCGTCAAGAATCCTCTGCTGCGTTTCGGCATTCATCAGGCAACTCCCGGCATTCCAATGGTTCCCAAGGAGCGCGCAAGCTAGCCGATTTCAGCCGTTCGGGTACTCCACAAAATAAGCATCCCGCAATGCATCTTCGAGCAGGCGGCCTTCCGAATAGCCATTCAGCGTCGCAGGCCGGCTGACGCCGTCGAGCAGGCGCGGGCATGGCTCCGGCGCGCCGAGCACGGTGCGCACCGGGATGCGCTCGGCATAGATCGGCAGCGCATAGTCCTCGTCGTCGTCAGCAACACCCTTGGCGCGGACCTTGGCCGAGGCTTCCTCGATCTCCATCGCGATGAAGGAGGTCGCCTTGATCTCCTGCGTGTTGCTGGCCCGCAGGCTCGCCGTGCGGTCCGGGAAGAAGCGGTCGACCATCGCGATCACCGCGCGCTCCTTCTCCTCGGGGTCGGTGACGAGATAGGCGGTGCCGAACGCCATCACCGCACGGTAGTCTGCGGAGTGATTGAAGCCACAGCGCGCCAGCACGAGGCTGTCGAGATGGGCGACCGTGAGACACACGCGCTCGCCTTTGGTCTGGCTGCGCAGCATCCGGCTCGCGCTCGAGCCGTGCCAGTACAGCTTGGTGCCCTCGCGCCAGAAGAACGTCGGCGTGCAATAGGGCTGGCCGTCGATCACGTAGGCGACGTGGCACAGCATCGAGGAATCCAGGATGCGATGAACCGTGGCGTGGTCGTAGAAGCCGCGGTCGTACCGGCGCTTGACCTGGTTGCGCACTGAGGTCGGATAGGAATTTGAGGTCTCGGTCTGGCTCACGGCCGCTCCTGCTCGGATTGGAAGAAATCTGGAAGCAGTTGTAGCGGCGCATTTGGTCTGCGATAGTTCCAATTCCATGCGAAATATTCCGACCAATTCTCTCCTCGCACCGGCCAAGCCTTCTTTGCCGACAAAGGCCGAGCTGCCGCTCGACCTCACCGGACCGCATGTCACGCCAGGCGCCTCCGCCGCGCACCGGCTCTACCAGGCGCTGTGCGAGATGATCGTCTCCGGCCTCGTCAAGCCCGGCGAGCCGCTGCCGCCGTCGCGCACGCTGGCCAAGCAGACCGGCTTTCGGCGCAACGCCGTCGTCATCGCCTATGAGCGCCTGATCACCGACGGCTTCGCCGAGGCGACCGTCGGCTCCGGAACGTTCGTCGCCGCGCGCATTCCTGCGCGCACGGCCGAGCCGAACAAGCCGAAGGTCATTGTCGAAACGCCGGGGCAAGGCGCGTTCGCGCTCGGCTGCACCCATATCGACGAGCGGGCGCTGCAGCGTTTTCGCGCCTTCGTCGGCCGGCGCATGCGCGCCTTCGGGCCCGAGCACTTGTATTATGGCGATCCCCGCGGCAGCCGCGAGCTGCGCGCGGCAATCGCCGATCACCTGTTGTCGGCGCGAGGCCTGCGCTGCGACCCCGATCAGATCATGCTCACATCAGGCACGCTGCATGCGCTGCGCATCGTGCTGAGCGCGATCTTGAAGCCGAACGACCAGGTCTGGTGCGAAGACCCAGGTTACCCCGCCGCGCTAAAAACCATCGCGCATTGCGGCTATCGCGCCGTGCCGGTTCCGGTCGACGAGCACGGGATGCAGGTCGCCAAGGGACGCTCTGCCGGCCCCAACGCGCGCGCGGCCTGTGTCACGCCGTCGCACCAGTTTCCGCTGGGCGTGCAGATGTCTATGCCGCGGCGGCTCGAGCTTCTGGACTGGGCCAAGCAGGCCGGCGCTTTCGTGCTGGAGGACGATTACGACAGCGAGTTTCGCTATGACGGCGCACCGCTAATGTCGCTCGCCGGCATCGATCGCCTCCAGCGCGTGATCTACCTCGGCACGTTCGCCAAGACGCTGTTTCCCGGCCTCCGCATCGGCTATTGCGCCCTGCCCGAACGCCTGATCGCCGAGGTGACGGCCGCGCGCGCGGCGCTCGACCGCTTCCCCGGCACGCTGATGGAAGGCGCGGTGGCCGACATGCTCAATTCGGGCGCCTTCGCCGCAAACCTCAAGCGCGTACGAAAACTCTATCGCGACGCCCGCGATGCGCTGGCCGAAACGCTGGAAACCGCATCCGATGGCGCGCTGTTGGTACCGGTGCCATCGCAAGGCCTGCATCTCGTCGCCCGGTTCGATCCCTCGGTCGACCTGGCGGTGGCAGCGCGGGCCAAGCAGGCGGCCGGCGCGGAAGGCTGGCTATTGGCCGACACCTATTCGCGCGCGCGCCCTCTGCCCGGCTTCGTGCTGGGATTTTCCGGCCATGCGGTTCCACAGCTCGTCGCCTCCGCCGAACGGCTCGCGCGGGAATCGCGCGCCGCGCTGCGCACGAGGAACAGATCGGCCCGGCGGGGCTGACAAAGGTTCACTATCAGAATCGCGAGCCCGTCCTTACATTGCGGTATCAATGCCGGGATCTTTCACCATGCTTTTCCGCCGTGCAGCTTGCCTCTCGCTCCTGATCTCCGCCGCGCTCGTGACGACGGCGCACGCCGTCACGGTCGGACGCGAGCAGGACATTATCGATCTGAAGCTGGGCCAGCGCGTGCAGGTGGATGACGGAACCTGTCCCGCCGGACAGGTCAAGGAAGTCCGCGGAACAAAGATGACCGACAAGGGCGTCGCGCGCACCGCCGCCTGCGTGCCGCGCTACGGTCCGAAGACGAAATAGTTACTGCTTGGCCGGATCGAACATGCACTGCAAGGTCGGCTTGGCGATCTTGGTGAAGGTCGGGCCGATCTCGCCCTGCTTGGACGCCGGCACCCAGTCGGTCTCGATGGTGGGCACGCCGGTCTCGCTGATGCCGCGCAACAGCGCTTCGCGCAGATCGCGGTCCTCGACGGCGGCTGCGGCATGATCGTGCAGGCAGCCGCAGACTTCCTCGGGATGTTCCCACCGGCCGAGCATCCGCGGCGCGCATTGGCGCACGAACTCAGTGCGGGGATCCGGTAACCTTGAGGGCGCACGCACCTGCGCCTGGGCGGCCTTGATCGTCAGAACGGACACGAAGGCAGCGGCGCAAAATCGAACGATCATGATGGCCTTTATCGGCTGATTTTCTTGTTATCGATTAGAAGCGCGCGGCAACCACGATCGACTGCGACGTCGTGGGGGTGATCGGCGAACCGCTGTACTGGAAGGTGCCGACACCGGGGAGATTGCCGTCCGGCGCGCCCGCGAACGAAGAGCCGGCGATCACGAAACCGAAGGCAAGGATGAAGCTCAGCGCGCGCATGGTCTTGTCTCCGAATTCGTGGCCGGCGGTGCGCCGTTCGTCGTTGTGAAGCTGATAACCATGGGCGGTTTCGCGCGTGATGCGCCAAAAGCGCAAAATGGTTTCATCTTGCGTGAGAATTGTTTCGTCCGATCCGGGACGACGACACAATTCTCCAAAAAGACCCAATCATTTCAGGTAGGTTCCGCCGCAGCTCAAAGTCGCCTGCCAAGTTCCGTTTGCGATGCGCGAACACACCGGCGCTGCCGCCGTCATGCTCCCGCCTCACCCGCTTCACACGCATTTTACGTTTTTCTGCTGAATGGAGCGGCAAACGAGGGCTGGGTCGAACCGAGGTCACATCGGCTGCGACCCAAGCCATCGAAGCCAGGACGCCCGGATCACCGGGCGCGTTCACTTGAGGGATGGCCATTATGGCGGCGCAAGATCGCGCAATGCCGCGCGAGGCGGACCAACGGACGGACCGCGGAGATCAACAGTCGAATCGCGTCGCCGCAGCCGGCGCAATGTCGTTGCAGTCTGGCCGCGGCTTTGAAGCCGCGCCACAAGCGTTCGTGCGGCTGACCGGCTCGCACCTTGTCAAACCGCGGGCCAGTCGCGCTGAGTGAAACGCTGACGCGTCACTGAGTGAAGAACTCGCCGCACTTCTGGACATTTGCGTCCGCCGGTCCCCACGGCATGATCGGCACGGTCGAGGTCGAGTTCTTCGGCGAGCCCTCGATCAGCCTGTCCGAATAGACCATGTAGACCAGCACGTTGCGCTTGGTGTCACAGCCGCGCACGATCTGCATCTTCTTGAAGAACAGCGAGCGGCGCTGGCGGAACATGTCGTCGCCCTGCTCCATCTTGCTCTTGAACTTGATCGGGCCGACCTGGCGGCACGCCAGTGAGATATCCGAGACCTCCTCGGCAAGGCCCAGCCAGCCCTTGAAGCCGCCCTTTTCCGGCACGGTGAAATGACAGGCGACGCCCTCGACTTCGGGATCGTCGAGACCATAGGTCGCAAGCTTGTCGTTCGGGCTCATCCATTTGAACACGGTGGACCGGCGAAAGATCAGATCGGGCTCGTCGGCGGCCGAAACGGACGCCGCCGGCACGACCAGGGCCAGGAGGAAGAAAGCAAAGCCTTTCAAGTGGATGCTGGAAAGACCGAGGAAACGAGATGACATGAAGTTCTCCGGTAACAAGTCGCCACAATGTAGGCATGTGGCAGCCGCTCAGGAAGACGACGGACACACGGGCGCGGCCGCCGTTTACCGCTCCGTGAGGCTTTTTTGCTACGGCTTGGACAAATGTAGCTGATGGCAGAACCGCCTTGCTGGTGAACGCGTATCCCCTCTGCGAGACTAACGTCTGATTTGGATTATGGATTCGAGGATGAACAGCGTGAACGGGTCGGGTTTTTCTGCCAAGCCGGCGCGACTATGGCAGGTCGCCATTTTGACGGCGGCGGGTGTGATCGGCGCGACCAGCCAGGCAGACGCAGCATATTATTATTGGACGGATTATTCCGACGGGTCCTATTACGCCCGGCCTGACCGGCATCCCGAAATACCGCGCCAGAAGCCGCAGAAGCGCGGCGCTGCGGTCAAGAAGGAAGCTGTCGCCGGGAAGGAAGCCGGGACCAAGCCACAAGGGCCGCTGGTCATCGTCGTCTCGATCGACCGGCAGAAGGTCACGGTCTACGACACCAACGGCGTGTTCGCGGAATCTCCGGTGTCGACAGGCATGAAGGGCCATTCGACGCCGATGGGTGTGTTCAGCGTCATCCAGAAGCACAAATTCCACCACTCCAACATCTATAGCGGCGCGCCGATGCCGTACATGCAGCGGATCACCTGGTCCGGCGTTGCCATGCATGCCGGCGTGCTGCCGGGATATCCGGCTTCGCATGGCTGCATCCGGATGCCGATGGCGTTCGCGGTGAAGATGTGGAACTGGACCAGGATGGGCGCGCGCGTCATCGTCGCGCCCGGCGAGATGACGCCGCATAGCTTCTCCCATCCCCTGCTCGCCTCCATGCGCGTGCCGCCGCAGCCTGCGGCCAGCCTCGAGCCGCAGACCAATGTCGGCGACAAGGCCGACAAGGGCGCCGCGCTGACCAAAGCCGAAACCAAAACTGCCAGCGCCGACAGCGTGCTCGAGCTGCGCACGTCCGTCGGACACGTCGTGATGTCGGATGTGACCACGGGCAATGCGTCAGCCCGCGAGGAAGCCGACGTGCCGGCCGACAAGACCAAAACGGCCGAGGCATCCGACGCGGCCAAGCCTCAATCGGAGGAAGCCGCCAAGCCGGCTAGCGACGACAAGCCGGCTGCCGACAAGGTCGAAGCTATCAAGACCGAGCCGGTCAAGACGGAAGCTGCGGACTCCGCGAAGACACCCGATGCGCCGGCCACTGCACCTGCGCTCGCCGCCTCGCCCGACGCGAAGAAGGATGACGGCCGCGTCGCCGAACCGGCGCCGGCCGCCAAGCCGGAAGCGCCCAAGCGGGCCGGCCAGATCGCCGTCTTCATCAGCCGCAAGGATTCCAAGCTCTACGTGCGGCAGAATTTTGCGCCGCTGTTCGAGGTCCCGGTCACGATCGCCACGAGCGACCGTCCGCTCGGCACGCACATATTCACCGCCGAGCTCGACAAGACCGATTCCAATGCGCTGCGTTGGTCGGTGGTGTCGCTGCCGGTCTCCGCCCGTTCCGCGGCCCGCGAGGACGACAGCCGCCTCACGCGCCGCAAGGGTGGCGCTGCGGTGATCCCCGTCGCCGCCAAGCCTGTGCCTGCCAAGCCCGTGGTCACGCCGGACGGCCCGGCTGCGGCCCTCGACCGCATCTCGATCCCCGCCGACACCATGGCGAAGATCAACGAGATGCTGACATCAGGCGGCTCGATCATCATCTCGGACCAGGGCATCAACCAGGGCGAGACCGGCGAAGGCACCGATTTCATCGTCCGCCTGTACTGACCTGTTTCACGGCGCCCCGATAACGCGGTGTTGACGAGGCAGGTCGCACCGGCAGAGTAACATGCGGCCCGGATCATTTCGGGGGACGCCGTCATGATGAATCGCAGAACCATGCTCACCGCGGCGCTTGCAGGCATGCTCGCGCCGGCAACACGCGCGCTCGCCGATGGCGGCATGAGCCGGATCTCGGCCTATGCCTTCTCCTTCCCCGCTTTGTCCGGTGACGACATCCGCCTTGCCGCTTTCACCGGCAAGCCACTGCTGGTGGTCAACACCGCCTCGCTCTGTGGCTACACGCCGCAATATGCCGGCCTGCAGGAGATATGGAACGAGTTTCGCGCGCGCGGGCTCGCCGTGATCGGCGTGCCCTCCAACGATTTCGGCGGCCAGGAGCCGGGCGGCACTAGCGAGATCACGGAGACCGCGCACCACCAATATGGTGTTACCTTCCCCGTCGCGGCCAAGGCGAACGTCGTCGGCGCGAAGGCACATCCCTTCTACAAATGGGCCGCCGACGCACGGCCGCGGGAAGTTCCGCGCTGGAACTTCCACAAGTACCTGATCGGCCGCGACGGTTATATCGCCGAGGTCTTTCCGTCCGCGGTCGAACCCGCTGACACGCGGATCAAGACGGCCATTGCCAGGACGCTAGCCAACAGTTGACGCGCGGCGCCCCAATCCGGCTGGGCACAATTGTGGCGGGATGCCAAACAGCCGTTGCAATGGCGATGGCCCACCATCTAGGCTAGGATCGTTTGGGGCAGGATGGGTTTTGCTCGCGGCGAAAAAGCCGCGGCGGAACAACGGGATCAATCTCGAGGACAACACCATGCGTGTGGCGGCAGGACTGATTTTGGCAAGCGCAATGTCGGTTGCAATGACCGGCGCAGCATGGTCGCAGACCCCGGCCGGAAAGCCCGCGGCTGCGACGCAAGCCGCACCCGCGGCGACGCCGGCCGCGGCCGCGCCTGCTGCGGCTCCGCCAGCAGCTCCCGCGGCAGCCGCCGCGCCGGCAGGCTTCGTCAATCCGCCTCCGCCCAAGCAGGCGCCGCAGCCGGCCCGCGCGGCCTGCAGCACGCCGGGCGCGCTCGGTGTCGCCCGCACCGTCGAGATCGATACCACGGGCGGTCCCGGTTTCGGCTTCGAGCACTTCAAGGACCTCGACTTCCTGCGCGACAAGGAGGTGGTGCTGACCTTCGACGATGGCCCCTGGCCGAAGAACACGCCCGCCGTGCTGAAGGCGCTCGCCGACGAATGCACCACCGGCATCTTCTTCTCGATCGGCAAGCACGCGACCTATGAGCCCGAGATCCTGAAGCAGGTCTACAACGCCGGCCACACCGTCGGCACCCACACCTGGTCGCACGCCAATCTCAACAACAAGAAGCTCACCGAAGCGCAGCGCAAGGAAGAGATCGAGAAGGGCCTGTCCGCGGTGAAGTGGGCGCTCGGCGGCATCTCGCCCTCGCCGTTCTTCCGCTTCCCGGCGCTTCAGCATCCGCCGGAGATGGTCACCTATCTCGGCAACCGCAACACCGCGATCTTCTCCTGCGATATCGACTCCTTCGACTTCAAGGCTTCAAAGCCCGAGAAGGTGGTCGAGACCGTGATGAAGAAGCTCGACACCAAGGGCAAGGGCATCATTCTGATGCACGACTTCCAGAAGCACACCGCGGAAGCCCTGCCCGAGCTGCTCAAGCGCCTGAAGGCCGGCGGCTACAAAGTGGTGGCGATGCGCGCCAAATTCCCGGCCTCGTCGCTGCCCGAATACGACCAGGAGCTGCTCAAGGACGCCAAGCTGCCGACGGTGAGCCAGCGCCCGGTCAATTCCGTGGTGACGACCGTTTCCGAATAGACGGCCATTGTCTTTCCGTATCGAAGGCTACGTCATCGTCTCAGCGGACGGCATGCTCGCCGACGCCGGCCACGTCATGCCCGACAGCCTGAAGTTCGACGGCGACAAGCTGTTCTTCGAGCAGGCGCTCGATCGCGCCGCGCTGACCGTGCATGGCCGCCACTCGCACGAGCAGCAGCCGAACTCGCCGAAGCGCAAGCGGCTGATCCTGACCCGCAAGATCAAGGCGCTCACCGTCGATCCGGAGATGCCGAACGCGACGCTGTGGAATCCGGAACAGGCGAGCTTCGAGGAGGCCTGTGCCTTTGCCGATGTCGCCTCCGGCATGGTCGCCATCATCGGCGGCCCAGCCGTGTTCGAGATGTTCATGGGCCGCTACGATACGTTCTGGCTGTCGGAAGCCCCGCATGTGCGCCTGCCCGGCGGCGAAGGCTGTTTCGTCGGCGTGCCGGCACGGTCGCCGCAGCAGGTGCTGGCATCGCACGGCCTGAAGCCGGGCACACCGTACTTGCTCGATGCGGCGCATGAGGTGACCGTGACACCCTGGCGCCGAACGTAGGCCCTCAGACGTCCCCGTACGCCGCTTCGGCCGGACGCGTGGTGCGGCCGTATCCCATGATCATGAACAAGGCGCCGATGATCGAGAGGTTCTTCAGCGCGTCGACCACCATCTTCGCGTTGTCGGGCGGCGCCTGGTTCCAGAAATCGTCGAACAGCACGGTCGCGACCGCGACGTAGATGATCAGCAGCATCGCGAAGAACCGCGCGCCGAAATTCAGTGCGATCATCAGCCCCGCGATGATCTCGAGCGCGCCGACGGCGATCGCCAGCAGCTGCGGCGTGGTCATGGCGGTGGCCGTCTCCACCTGCTTGGCGTAGGGCGCGACGATGTCGGGCACCACGACCTTGGTGGCGATGAAGTCGGCGGTCGCCTGAATGGCAAAGAGCTTGGTCGCGCCCGTGTAGATGAACAGCACGGCGAACAGGATTCGCCCGAAAGTCACGAACGCTGGCATGATCGGCCTCTTGGCAAAGCGCTAAGCACGGAACGCGTGAGGATTATGAAGAGTCGCGCGCCGCTTTACAAACGGGGAAATGGCGAACTGAAAGTAATTCAAGATTTGCGGTCTCTTCCCTTCTCCCCTTGTGGGAGGAGGTGGCTCGCCGCAAAGCGGCGAGACGGATGAGGGGTATCTATCGGCGCGGAAACTCGCGAGATCCCGAGGCGCGGAAACAACCCCTCATCCGGCGCTTCGCGCCACCTTCTCCCACAAGGGAGAAGGGATGGCAGCGCCGATGACGCTAGATGCCTACGTGAACAACGTCGGCTGCCGTGCCGCGCGCTCCTGCGCTTCGACGACCGCGACGGCCGTCATGTTGAGGATGCCGCGCGCCGTCACCGAGGGGGTGAGGATATGCGCCGGGCGCGCCGGGCCGACCAGGATCGGGCCGACGGGGAGCGCGTCCGCCAGCGACTTGATCATCTGATAGGCGACGTTGGCGGTGTCCAGCGCCGGCATGATCAGGATGTTGGCCTCGCCCTCGAGATTGGAGTGCGGCAGCACCATTTTTCGCGCCGCAGCCGAAAGTGCCGTGTCACCCTGCATCTCGCCGTCGGCCTCGATCTCCGGATGCTTATCCTTCAACAGCTGGGTCGCGCGGCGCATCTTGCGCGAGGAATCGGTGTCGTAGCTGCCGAAATCCGAGTGCGAGACGAAGGCGATCTTCGGCTTGATGTTGAAGCGCTGGACGTGGACCGCTGCGAGCGATGCGATCTCGGCGAGCTCCTCCGCGCTCGGATTGGGGCGAACCTGCGTGTCGGCGATGAAGAAGGCGCCCTTGCTGGTGATCAGCAGCGCCAGCGCCGCGTAGTCGCTAATGCCCGGACAAAAACCGACGATCTCGCGGACATGGCGCAGATGGCTCATGTAGCGGCCCTCGACGCCGCAGAGCATGGCATCCGCCTCCCCGCGCGTCACCGCGAGCGCAGCGATCACCGTGTTGTTGGTGCGCACCACGGTGCGCGCCGCATCCGGCGTCACGCCGCGGCGACCGGCGACCTCGACATAGGATTGCACATAGGAGCGATAGCGCGGATCGTCCTCGGGATTGACCAGGTCGAAATCCTTGCCGGCGCGGATCGAAAGACCGAAGCGCTTGATGCGCGCCTCGACGACCGAAGGACGGCCGACCAGGATCGGCCGCGCCAAATTCTCCTCCAGCACCACCTGCGTGGCGCGCAGCACGCGCTCGTCCTCGCCTTCGGCATAGATCACGCGCACCGGCTGGGTCTTGGCCTTGGCGAACATCGGCTTCATGACGAGGCCGGAGCGGAAGGCGAAGCGCTCGAGCAGTGCGGTGTATTCGTCGAAATTGGTGATGGGCCGCGTCGCCACGCCCGACTCCATCGCCGCCTTCGCCACCGCCGGCGCGATGCGTAGAATCAACCGGGGATCAAAGGGACTCGGGATCAGCGAGCCCGGGCCGAACCCCTGCGTCTCGCCGGTGTCAAAACCCTGCGCGACCGCATCCGAGGGCGCCTCGCGCGCGAGCTGCGCGATGGCCTCGACGGCAGCGTGCTTCATCTCCTCGTTGATAGCGCTGGCGCCGACATCGAGCGCGCCGCGGAAGATGAACGGAAAGCACAGGACGTTGTTGACCTGGTTCGGATAGTCGGAGCGGCCGGTGCAGATCATGGCGTCAGGGCGCACCTTGCGCGCCTCCTCCGGCATGATTTCCGGGGTCGGGTTGGCGAGCGCCATGATCAGCGGTTTGTCGGCCATTGCCTTGGCCATCTCGGGCTTGAGCACGCCCGGCGCCGAGAGACCGATGAAGATGTCGGCGCCGCCGATGACGTCGCCGAGCGTGCGCTTGTCGGTCTTCTGCGCATAGACCGCCTTCCAGCGGTCCATCGTGGTGTTGCGGCCCTCATGCACGAGGCCGTCGATGTCGCAAACCCAGATGTTCTTGCGCTGTGCGCCCATCGACACCAGCAGGTTCAGCGTGGCGATGGCCGCGGCCCCTGCGCCGGAGGCGACGATCTTGACGTCCGACAGCTTCTTGCCGTTCAGCCTGAGCCCGTTGGTGATGGCGGCGGCGACGATGATCGCGGTGCCGTGCTGGTCGTCATGGAAGACCGGGATCTTCATGCGTTCCTTGAGCTGCGCCTCGATCTCGAAGCACTCCGGTCCACGGATGTCTTCCAGATTGATGCCGCCGAAGGTCGGCTCGAGCGCCGCCACGGTCTCGACCACGCGGTCGATGGTGTCGGCGGCGATCTCGATGTCGAACACGTCGATGCCGGCGAATTTCTTGAACAGGACGGCCTTGCCCTCCATCACCGGCTTGGAGGCCAGCGGTCCGATATTGCCGAGGCCGAGCACGGCGGTGCCGTTGGAGACCACGGCGACCAGATTGGCGCGGGTGGTCAGCGTGGCGGCTTCCGCCGGGTTCTTGGCGATCTCGGTGCAGGCCGCGGCGACGCCCGGCGAATAGGCCAGCGCGAGGTCACGCTGGTTGGCAAGCGGCTTGCTTGCCTGGATCTCGAGCTTCCCAGGGCGCGGCAGACGATGGTAGGCGAGCGCCGCCTGGTGGAGATCATCAGAATAGGACGACATGCGGTGTCTCGCCTCGCGTTACCGGCCTCAAAAATGCACGATCCGAAGCCGCGGTCCAAGCGGACCGTATTTCCGGGTCATGGAAACGGGATGAAGCACGCCGGGCGCCCCGGTGGCAACATCCGATTGCGCGCCCATCAACAGGGCGCGCGGTCAAATATTTGAAAACCATAGCTTTCCCTGGACCGCGCGGCGTTTCGCGAATATGGCAGGTTGCGCGGCGCAAAACGAGCAACTGGAGCTGGGAATGAAGCGAATCCTGATCGGCCTGATCGTGGCAGCCGTACTCGGCGCGGGCGGATGGTTCGGCTTCAACCTCTATGTCCAGCATCGGATGACCAGCGAGGTCGAGGCGGCGTTCGAGCGGCTTCGCGCCGGCGGCAGCAAAGCCAGCCACGGCAAGATCGCCTTCGAGCGGTCGAGCCGGACGCTGACGATCGAGGACATTGCAATCGATCCCGGCAACCCGTTGCAGGGGCACGTCAAGATCGGCGCCTTCAAGAGCTCGGGCGTCCGCCAGATCGGCGAGACTCGCTTTGCCGCTGACGGCATCGACATCTCGGGTGTCGAGATTGCGTTGGATGAAGTCAGCCCCGGCAAGCTGAAAGTGGCCTACAAGATCCCGCAGGTGACGCTGCGCGACTATGCGGGCCCCCTGCGCGTTGAAAACGTGCCGGCATCGAGCTCCTTGAGCGACATGTACCGGTTCGTGCTCGACCAGTTCGCGAGCCTGACGGCAACGTCCGTGATGATCCCGTCCATCAACATCAGTTTCGACGCCGGCAGCAGCGGCGGCAGCGGTGAAGTGGTCTATTCGGGCCTCGCGCTCCAAAACCTCGGCCGCGGCAAAGTCGATGCAATGAAGATGGACCGCGCCACCTTCACGATCAACGTTACGCAGCCGGGCAAGGCGGACAAGCTGACTGGCGAGATCTCCGGCATGATCGTCAATGATTTCGACTCGACCCCGATCCTCGCCGCACTCGATCCGCAGACGAGCGGTGACGACAGCTACCGCCGGGTCTACCGACAAATCTCCGCCGGCCCTTATGTACTCAAGTCCGCGCTGGGCCTGCGTATGGATATCGACAGCTTCGCCATGGAAGACATCGACGTGCAGCCGTCGAAGCTCCATTTGTTCGAGATGTTTGCCATGCTGCCGCAGGATAAGTCGGCCTCGCCAATGCCGACGCAAACGCGCGAGCTGATGGAGAAGGTCGCCGGATTCTACGACGCTATTCGCATCGGCAAGGCCGAGATCGGCAAGACCTCGATTGGCACACCGCAGGGAACAGGGAGGATCAACGCGATCCGCTACCGGCAGGGCGAATTCGCGATCGAGGGCGTCGATGCACCCTCGCCGCAGGGTCAGTTCAAGATGGAGCGCTTCGCGCTCAAATCCTTCAGCATGCCGAACCTGATGCGCTGGGCCTCGGGTCTCACCAATCCCGGGCAACCGCCCTCGCCCTATCAGATGCTGGGCCTGTTCCGGGTGCTCGAAGGCGCGGAGGTCAGGGGCATGGTTGCGCCGCATAAGAACGCGCGGCAGCCGATCACCGTCGACACGATCAGCCTGAACTGGGGCCAGCTGGTGGGATCGATCCCAAGCAAGGCCAGTCTGGTCGTGAAGATGGTCACGCCGACCGATCCCGCCAATCCGGCGCTACAGCCGCTGATCGTGGCAGGCGTGGACAAGCTCGCGATCGACCTCGATCTCGGCGCGGCCTGGACGGAAGCGTCAGGCGCATTCGCGCTGGCGCCGGCCACGCTAGATCTCGGCAACCTCGCCAAAGCGCAGGTAAGCGTGGCGCTCGCCAAGGTGCCGCGCGACCTCTTCACCACGACGGACCCGCTCGAGGCTATGGGCCAGTTGGCGCAGGTCGAGACCGGCGCAATCGAGCTGTCGTTGCGCGATCGCGGCGTTGTCGATCTTGTCGTGGCCCAGTTTGCGCGCGTGCAGAATGTCAGCCGTGATGCCGCGCGCAGCGCCCTCGTTGCGATGATCCGGGCGCAGGGCGAGAAGATCGCCGCCTCAAATCTCGATGCCAAGGCCGCGGTCGATGCGCTGGCCGGCTTCGTCGAGGCATCAGGCCAGACGCTGACCATCAAGCTGACGCCGCTCGGCAAGCTGCCGGTACTTCAGCTCATGGACGTCCTCGACAACGAGCCGATCATCGCGCTGGCGCAGTTCAGGATCGAGGCGTCGACGGGGTTGTAGTTGACGGCGGCGGTGCGCTCCCTCGCCCCGTTCTTACGGTGAGAGGGTTGGGTGAGGGGCCGCCTCCGCAATCACGGTGAGAGTTAGACTCGCGGAGAGTCCCCCTCACCCGCCTCGCATCTTCGATGCGAGGCGGCCTCTCCCCGCATGCGGGGAGAGGCAAAGCACACTCACTTCTGCGGCAGGTTCACCCGCACATGCAGCTCGCGGAGCTGCTTCGTCGTGGCCTCCGACGGGGCCCCCATCAAGAGGTCCATGGCCTGCTGGTTCATCGGGAACAGCGAGATCTCGCGCAGATTCGTGGTGCCACACAGCAGCATCACGATGCGGTCGACGCCGGCGGCCATGCCGCCGTGCGGCGGCGCGCCGTACTGGAACGCGCGGTACATGCCGCCGAAGCGGTCGACCACTTCCTGCTCGCCGTAGCCTGCGATCTCGAACGCCTTCACCATCGCTTCCGGCACGTGGTTGCGGATGCCGCCCGAGGCGATCTCGTAGCCGTTGCAGGTGATGTCGTACTGGAACGCCTTGATGGTGAGCGGGTCCTGGCCCTTCAGCGCATCGAGGCCGCCCTGCGGCATCGAGAACGGGTTGTGCGAGAAGTCGACCTTCTTGTCGTCCTCGTTGTACTCGTACATCGGGAAGTCGACGATCCAGGCGAGCTCGAACCGCTCCTTGTCGGTGAGGTTCAATTCCTCGCCGACCTTGTTGCGGGCAAGGCCTGAGAACTTCCAGAATTTGTCGGGATCACCGGCGACGAAGAAGGCGGCATCGCCTTCCTTCACGCCGATCTGCGCACGGATCGCAGCCGTGCGCTCAGGCCCGATGTTGTTCGCAAGGGGACCGGCCCCCTCGCCGCCCTCGCGCCACATGATGTAGCCGAGGCCGGGCTGGCCCTCGCCCTGCGCCCACGAATTCATGCGATCGCAGAAGGCGCGGCTGCCGCCGCCCGGCGCGGGGATCGCCCAGACCTCGTTCTTGGGGTCTTCGAGCATGCGCGCAAAGACCTTGAAGCCGGAGCCGCGGAAATGCTCGGAGACGTCCTGCATCTCGATGGGGTTGCGCAGATCCGGCTTGTCACTGCCATACTTGCGTAGCGCCTCGGCGAACGGAATCCGGCGCCAGCCCTTCGTGACCGGCTTGCCCTTGGCGAACTCCTCGAACACGCCCGTGATCACGGGCTCCATCGCCGCAAAGACGTCTTCCTGCGTCACAAAGCTCATCTCGACGTCGAGCTGGTAGAACTCGCCCGGCAGACGGTCGGCACGCGGGTCCTCGTCGCGAAAACAGGGCGCGATCTGGAAGTAGCGGTCGAAGCCGCTCATCATGAGCAGCTGCTTGTACTGCTGCGGCGCCTGCGGCAGTGCGTAGAATTTGCCGGGATGGATGCGCGAGGGCACCAGGAAGTCGCGCGCGCCTTCCGGCGAGGACGCGGTCAGGATCGGGGTGTTGAACTCGAAGAAGCCCTGCCCCTCCATGCGCCGGCGCATCGACTTGATGATCTCGACGCGCGTCATGATGTTCTGGTGCAGCTTTTCGCGACGCAGGTCGAGGAAGCGGTACTTCAGGCGGATGTCTTCAGGATATTCCTGGTCGCCGAACACAGGCAGCGGCAGATCGCCGGCCGGACCCAGCACCTCGATCTCGGTGACATAGATCTCGATCTTGCCGGTCGGCAGATCGTCATTGTCGGTGCCTTCGGGGCGGCGGCGGGCCTTGCCGTCCATCCGCACCACGAATTCCGAGCGCAGCTTTTCGGCCAGCGAGAACGCCGGCGAGTCCGGGTCGACCACGCACTGGGTCAGGCCGTAATGGTCGCGCAGGTCGATGAACAGCACGCCGCCATGGTCGCGGACGCGATGGACCCAGCCTGACAGGCGGACCGTCTCGCCGATGTTGCTCTCGCGGAGCGCGCCGCATGTATGTGACCGGTAGCGATGCATGGTCGTCCCAAAAATGATGTCGGTGGAAGCGAATCGGACCGCCTGTCACGGCCGGTCCGAGATTGCGGCAGGGTTTACCCGACGAGGCCGGGGGCGGCAACCAAGGGAACGGCCTGTTTTGGGCCGGAAGCGCCCATTTTTGCCCGATCTGGGCCCATCCCTTTGCCATCAGGCGTTCCAGCCCTATCTTGAGGGCATGACGGTGCATTTCCCCTTCCAGAACTCTTATTCGGCGCTGCCCGACAGCTTCTTTGCCCGCGTCGCGCCGACCCCTGTCGCCGCCCCCCGGCTGATCAAGCTGAACCGGCCGCTGGCGGTCCAGCTCGGGCTCGATCCTGACCTGCTGGAGACGGCGGAAGGCGCGGCGATCCTGGCGGGGAAGACGGTTCCCGACGGCGCCGATCCGATCGCCATGGCCTATGCCGGCCACCAGTTCGGGCAGTTCGTCCCGCAGCTCGGCGACGGCCGCGCCATCCTGCTCGGCGAGGTCATCGACAAAGACGGCGTCCGCCGGGACATCCAGCTCAAGGGCAGCGGTCCCACCCCGTTCTCCCGCCGCGGCGACGGCCGCGCCGCGCTCGGACCGGTCCTGCGCGAATACATCGTCAGCGAAGCGATGTATGCGCTGGGCATCCCGACCACCCGCTCGCTCGCCGCCGTCGTCACCGGCGAGCACGTCATCCGCGAGACCGCGCTGCCGGGCGCCGTGCTGACGCGTATCGCCTCCAGCCATATCCGCGTCGGCACCTTCCAGTTCTTCGCCGTGCGGCGTGACACCGAGGCGATCCGCCGGCTCGCCGATCACGTCATCGCCAGGCACTATCCGGAACTGCGCGATGCGGAGCGGCCCTATCACGAACTGCTCGCCGGCGTCGTCGCCCGCCAGGCCGAGCTCGTCGCGCGCTGGCTGCTGGTCGGCTTCATCCACGGCGTGATGAACACCGACAACAGCTCCATCTCGGGCGAGACCATCGACTACGGCCCCTGCGCCTTCATGGACGCCTACAACCCCGCGCAGGTGTTCTCCTCGATCGACGAGATGGGCCGCTACGCCTATGCCAACCAGCCGCGTATCGCGCTGTGGAATTTGACCCGCCTCGCCGAGTGCCTGCTGCCGTTGTTCTCCGACGAGCAGGAGAAGGCGGTGGCCGAAGCCCAGGACATTCTCGGCGCCTTCTCCGAGATTTTCAGCACGGCTTATCAAGCCGGCTTGCGCGAAAAGGTCGGCCTGTTCACGGAGCGTGAAGGCGACGACGCCCTGATCCAGGACCTGCTCGAAGCCATGGCCAAGAACCAGGCCGACTTCACCCTCACCTTCCGCAAGCTCGGCGATTCCGCCGTTGATGACAGCGCGGATGCGCGTGCGCAGTTCATGGAGCCCGCAGCCTTCGACGAGTGGTCCGGCCGCTGGCGCGCACGCATCGCGCTGGAGCCGCAGAGCGCTGCCGACCGACAAGCCGCCATGCACGCCGTCAATCCCATGTTCATCCCGCGCAACCACCGCGTCGAGGCTGTGATCCAGGCTGCGGTGAATGACGACGACTACGCGCCGTTCGAAGAGCTGGTGAAGGTGCTGGCGAAGCCATACGAGGACCAGCCGGCATATGCGGCCTACGCCGATCCGCCGCTGCCGGACCAGCGGGTGTTGCAGACGTTTTGTGGGACGTAAACCTGTTCTGGATTGCAAGATGACGCAGCTCTCGGCCCTGACAGATGACGAGATCGAAGCGATCAAGGCGCGCTGCGAGCAGGCGACCGCGGGTCCTTGGAAATCGTTCATCGAGAAGCGCGATGAACTAAGCGGATCGGACTTCGTCCAGACCGGAGGCGAAGACATCTACCTCACTGGCGCGACGCTCGCCGATCAGGAATTCATCGCCAACGCGCGACAGGACATTCCGAGATTGATCGCCGAGATCAAGCGCCTGCGCGCGATCGACCGTTAGCTCGATCCGCGGGACAAGAACCAAGTTTGCGCGCTTAGATTAGCTCTGCTCCGCGCAGCACCGCAACTCAAGGTAAGCCGGAACTTTGAATTACCCCTTCGGCTAATCCACCGTGCGCAGCGCGCTGCTGTGGACACGGGAACCACTGTCATCAAACTGAAACACACGCGCTCTAACCGCCTGTCAGGGTCGTCCTGCCGGAGGCACCCATCCTCCAACCGTCCCGACAAAGCGCGCCATGCCCTTCAAATTCATCCACCTCACCGACACGCATCTCGCGAACCCGGGATTGAAGCTCTACGGCCTCGATCCGCGCACCCGGCTGGATGCTGCGATCGCCGACATCAACACGCACCAGTCCGACGCCGCCTTCGCGGTCGTGACCGGCGACCTCACCCATTGGGGCGAGCCGGAATCCTACGCCAATTTCGCCGACGCGATGTCAGCGCTGAAAATCCCCTACATCGCCATGGTCGGCAATCACGACCGCCGCGTCACCTGCCTCGACGCGCTGAAGGCCGCGCCGCGCGATTCAAACGGCTTCGTGCAGGGCACGCGCACCACCGACCATGGCCTGTTCGTCTTCCTCGACACGCTGGACGAGACCAGCCACGCCGGCGAGATGTGCGCCAAGCGCTTCGACTGGCTCGCGAAGACGCTCGCGGCTGCACCCGCCGACCAGCAGTTCGTCGTGTTCATGCATCACCCGCCCTTCCCGATCGGCGTCCATGCGATGGACGAGATCGGGCTGAAACAGAGCGCGGAGTTCGCCGAGGTGATCGCGCCCTATCGCGCGCGCATCCGCCACCTCTTCTTCGGCCATGTGCACCGGCCGATCTTCGGCAGCTACGGCAAGATCCCGTTCTCCACCCTACGCGGCACCAACCACCAGGTCTGGTTCGAGCTCGACGCTGACGCGCCGCATCTGGCCAGCCACGAGCCCCCCGCCTATGGCGTCGTGCTGATCGACGACGAAAACCTCGTCGTGCACAGCCACGACTTCCTCGACACCAGTCTGCGCTTTCCCTTCGAACCACCCGTGGGAACGGACGGCCGCGACTATGCGCTCAATTTCCCGGCGCGGTGAGATGAGCCTCGCCGAACCCGCGGCTCTTCCGGTCGCGACCTCGGCGGCGCCGCGCCTGGACGTCCTGAAGCGCCTCGGCACGCGCTTCAAAGCTTCGCTGCCCGCCTATCTCCTGTTGCTGCCCTCGCTGGTCTTTCTCGCGCTGTTCACCTATGGCGCGATGGGCCGCGTGTTCATCGATGCGCTCTACCAGCGCGCCACGCCGAAGGCGCCGGTCCGCTTCGTCGGCCTCGACAATATCAGCGCGGTGCTGGCCGACCCCGCCTTCACCGGCGCGGTCGTCAACAATCTCGTCTATGCCATCGGCACGGCGATCCCGAGCATCGGCCTCGCGCTGCTGTTTGCGCTGGCGCTGTCGCGCACAAACGCCGTCAGCAGCGCGCTGCGGGCGGCGCTGTTCCTGCCGGTGCTGATCCCGATGGTCGCGGCCTCGGCGCTGTTCATGTTCATCTTCCTGCCCAATGTCGGCCTGCTCGACTTCTATATCGGCCGCCTGCTTCCGGTGCTGCCGAACTGGCTCGGCGATCCCGACATCGCGCTGTATGCGATCATGATCATCACGATCTGGAAGAACGCCGGCTATTACATGCTGTTCTTCCTCGCCGGTCTCCAGGCCGTGCCTGAGGACGTCATGGAGGCCGCGCATCTCGACGGCGCCGGGCCTTACATGCGCTTCCGCCACATCATCTTGCCCGAGCTCAAGCCCACCTTCCTGTTCGTCATCGTGATCGCCACGCTCAACGCGGTGACGCAGGTCGACCACGTCTTCGTCATGACCCAGGGCGGGCCATCCAATTCGACCAACCTCGTGCTGTTCTACATCTACCAGCAGGCGGTCGAGCATTACGACGTCGGCAAGGCCTCGGCCGCGACGCTGCTGACGCTCGCCGCGCTGATGGGCCTCACCGCGCTTTCCTTCCGCACCATGGCCAACCGCGAGGGCGGGCCATGAAGCTGATCGACGCCCTCTACAAGGACGCCCCGCTCGCCACACGGGGCGAGATCACGCCCAAGCTCGGCTTCCTGCTGACCGTGCTGCTCGCGATCGTCTGGCTCATTCCGTTCCTGTGGATGGTCGTGGCGACGCTGCGCCCGGCCTCCGACGGCATCAATGCCATGGCCGAGCTGATGCCGAGCCTGAAGCCGACGCTCGACAATGTCAGGGATGCCTGGGAGATCGGCGATTTCCCGCGCTACACGCTCAACACCACGATCATCTGTGCCGGCATTTTGCTGGTGCAATTCGTCACGATCACGCTGGCGGGCTTTGCCTTCGCGCGCCTCGACTTCCTCGGCAAGACGCCGATCTTCTATCTGTTCCTGATGCAGCTGATGCTGGTGCCGGTGCTGCTGATCGTGCCGAACCTGTCGCTGGTGGCGCAACTCGGCCTCTACGACACGCTCACCGGCGTGATGATGCCGTTCTTCGCCTCCGCCTTCGGCACCTTCCTGATGCGCCAGGCGTTCGAGGCGATTCCGACCGAGCTGGAAGACGCAGCCCTGATCGACGGCGCCAGCCTGCTCCAGCGCATCCGCCATATCTACGTGCCGCTGTCGATGCCGAGCTTCTCCGCCTTCGCCATCATCTCCGTGACCAGCCACTGGAACGACTTCCTGTGGCCGCTGATGGTGATCAACTCGCCGGACAAGCGGCCGCTCACGGTCGGGCTCTCCGTCTTCACCAAGACCGCCGAAGGCACGCAGGCCTGGGGCACCATCGCCGCCGGCACGCTGATGGTGATCGGCCCGCTGCTCATCACCTTCCTGATCTTCCAGAAGCGCTTCATCAGCTCTTTCGTCACCTCAGGAATCAAATAGGAGATTCTTCGATGCTGTTTTCCCGCAGGCTCATGCTCGGCCTTGCCATGGCAGGCTCCATGGCAAGTGCCCTCGCCCTTCCGGCGCTCGCCGGCGAAGGCCCGACCGAGATCGATCTGTTTTTCCCCGTCCCCGTCGACGGCAAGCTCGCCCGCGACATGGGCACCTTGATCAAGGAGTTCAACGAGACCCATCCGGACGTCAAGGCGACCGCGGTCTACACCGGCTCCTATGACGACACGCTGATCAAGACGCGCGCCGCAATCAAGGCCGGCAAGCCGCCGTCCGCCGTGATCATGTCGGCGAACTTCCTGCTCGACATGCAGATCGAGAACGAGCTCACCAATCTCGATGCCCTGATCAAGGCCGACGGCACCACCAAGGAGCAGTTCCTCGGCCAGTTCTTCCCGGCGCTGCAGGGCAACGCGGTGATCAACCGCTCGGTCTACGGCGTGCCCTTCCATAATTCGACGCCGCTGCTCTACATCAACGCCGACAAGGCCAAGGAAGCCGGCCTCGATCCGAGCAAGCCGCCGCAGACCTGGGCCGAGCTCACCGACTGGGCCAAGAAGCTCACCAAGCGCGAGGGCGACAAGGTGACCCAATGGGGCATCGCGATCCCCTGCGCCTACGACTATTGCGGCTGGATGATGGAAACGCTCACCATGAGCAATGGCGGGCGCTACTACAACGAGGAGTTCGGCGGCGAGGTCTATTACGACACGCCTTCGATGCTCGGCGCACTGACCTGGTGGAATGACCTCGTCTACAAGCACAAGGTCCACGCCCCCGGCGCCACGCCTGGCCCTGCCGTCAGCACTTCCTTCATCTCCGGCAACGCCGCGATGATGATGCTGTCGACGGGCTCGCTCACTTTCGTGCGCGACAACGCCAAGTTCGCCTACAAGGTCGCCTTCATCCCGCGCAACGTCCGCAACGCCGTGCCGATCGGCGGCGCCTCGCTGATCGTTCCGGCCGGCCTCGAGGCCGACAAGCAGAAGGCTGCATGGACGCTGATCAAGTGGATGACCTCGCCCGAGAAGACCGGCTGGTGGAGCCGCGCCACCGGCTATTTCGCGCCCAACATGGCCGCCTACAAAACGCCCGAGATGGTCGACTTCCTCAACAAGAACCCCGACGCCAAGACTGCCGTCGAGCAACTCGACGTCGCAAAGCCCTGGTTCGCGACCTACAAGACCGTGCCGGTGCGCAAGAACCTCGAGGACGAGGTGATGCTGGTCCTCAACGGCAAGAAGCAGCCGAAGGAAGCCCTGATCGCCGCGCAGAAGGCCGCGGATGAGACGCTGAAGCCGTACAATGCAGAGACGTCGCTGAAGCTGCCGTAAGAACGGTTGCAAACGGCCCTCGGCGCTCCGCCATATGGGGCGCCGGAAGGACTGTGCGCTAGCAATCGAACGATGCCGGCCGCGCAGAGTGTAGTGGCGGCCAAGCATCTGCTGGACAGCAGCAGGCGATGACGTCGTCAGCATAGGTTAGCTCAGTACCGCAGTGATACCGTTATTGTGCGCGAGGTCGTCGGTGTACGCGATGATAGCGTCAAACTCGCCTAAACGCCGCGCGACATCTGGAACGGATGCCGGCTCGCCCTGTTGTTCTGTGGACGAGGTCGCGAGTTAGGTCATCGATTTCGGCCTTCGCGGACATCCTTATCTCTGCCTTCAGAACTTGAAATAGATCGGTTTCCGGACAGGCCAGCGATTTGGATCGCAGCGAGGCAACATACGCATCTAGGTAGCCGATCTGGCTTTGACGAAGGCGAAGGAATCCTCACCGTTGCAACTGACTCTGGCGCCTAGCAACTCTATAGGCGGCCTGTTCTAGGCGCCTCGCCCTCGACCAGCACCCGCGCAATGCTGATTTCGACTATATGGACTTGTCTTCAGAGGTGAGGTGCGTCGGACGCGCTTATGCATCTCCGCCTGCTTCTTCGCCGACCTAACATGCGACACTTTGGCGTGGTGCAATTTTGACGTCACACAACCTTTGGTATTGACTCGCTCAAAAGTTGTTGGCCTCCTATGACCATTTTCAACAGAGGAGGTATTTTGTGATTAGGCTCTTCGCCATTTTTCTCGCTGCTGCGGCCTTCGCAACATCAGCTCGCGCGGAAGATCAGATTGCAGCACAACAAGCGCCCACAACTAAGGCGTTGCCGGAATTTCTGAAAGAATTCGGCTTCGATGTTCGCCAGCAGCGGCAAGACAACCAAACATTTTATGTGATCGGCAAAGCGGCAATGCCATCGCAGATCGTAACAGAGGTGCTAGCAACCCCGCTCCGAGATTTGCTCACGGTAACTGGCAATAGATCGGTCACAGAACCCATCCTTCGCTTCAACGAAGTCGTCTTTAATCCTAAGGGTGTACTCACCTGGAGTATACCGGACCGGAGCAACGACGGAAACTACGTGGTGCTAGCGGCCAAGAAGCTTGTTCTCAATACACCAGCACAGCTCTCTGAGCTTGCACGCTTGGTCGTAAACCCTCATCTTTCGTCTGCGGACCTAAAAGGGTCCGACAGCCGTCCCGGTCCGCAAGGCTGGACTTCTGGGACCGACGATGGAGCCAACGGCGGCCGAGGAGGAAATGGTCCTACCGGAGGTAACGGGGGAGCGTATACCTTTCCCGCGATCTATATCGTTTTCCAAAGCTTGGAGATCAACACGGCCAACCCAGCCATTACCTCGGCCCTCCGAATTGAATCAGTAGGTCTAGCGGGCGGTGCCGGCGGTCGAGGCGGAGACGGGGGACCGGGAGGCCCGGGCAGTCGCGGTACGCCGGGAGATCGAAATTGCCCGCTGCCGGGCGTTTGCTATTGCACTGCTGGACCTGGAAATGGCGGCAACGGCGGAGATGGCGGTTCGGGGGGTAAAGGCGGAGACAGCGGAAGAGGCGGCGCAGGTGGATCGATTTTCTTTCTTGGGCCACTAGCTGAGCTGAACAAGACGCCTAGGATCGAGATATCCCAAACTGGGGGCAAGAGTGGTGCAGTTGGAATGCCGGGCTCTCCGGGAGGCGGCGGGCCAGGTGGAGGCGGCGGCTCGAAGCCTTTCGAGTGCGTGAACGGAGGTGGATCAGGCTCAGGTGGGTCAGCCGGATCGCCTCCTAATCTGGGGCCAGGATTGAAAAAGCCTGATGGACTCGACGGCGCAGCTTTCAAGTCCGAGCGAGACAATTCCGATCTTTTCTAAAATCCCTAGCTGCACCGGTCTCGGTAATCGGTGCAGCTCCGAATCGGGCACCACGGTCACGCGCGGCATTGCCGGTTTACTCTTGAGCATTGCGGATGGCCGCGTTTTCTCGGCGGGACATACTCTGTCGACGAGCCCCGGCGCATCCATCTCGTCCTTGATCGGCACAGCCGCGGCGACGGTTTCGACGGCGGCAGATCGACCAAGTCGGGCGCGATCGTCGACTACGCCGCCGAATTCATTAGATGACGCTGATGCATCGCTCCAGCATATGGGAGCAGCCGAGTTGCCGGGTTTGTTGGCGCCCAGTTTCACTGTTTATCCTTGGTCCCAAAGAGGGCGAGGTTGTTCAATTGCTCCAGTACCAGTTTTGTCGGAGCAACCTTCGGGCAGATAGAAGGCGAACATGCGGCCGCGCAGTTCAACAGTCGAGCCACCGTTCACCTGCCACGTTAACCCGCCATCCACCATCCGGCCCACCCCGCCGCCGGTAACCATCGCAATTAACAGACCCTCAACGCACCCCCGACAAATCTATCAATGTTTCTGGAGATATTCGCCGTGGATCTGTTGGTTTTCGAGTTCCTGGGGCTGGCGCTGGTCGCCATGTGCGTGGTCGTGGTGGCGTTGCCCTGCGCCCGCAAATCCTCGCACCGGGTCCGCTACGAATAGGAATTTCGTCGGAAAAAGCGATTTCCGTTCAAATACAAGGCTCGAATTCGCATCGAGCCCCTTGACATCACAGCGCTTTCGGCAGAACGGCTGATATCAAGTGTCATGGGCCGTTCATGGATTTGATTACCACCACCGCTGACCTCGCGGCTGCCTGCAGCCGGCTGGCTAAGCACCCCGTCATTACCGTCGATACCGAGTTCCTGCGCGAGACCACCTACTACCCGCTGCTATGCGTGGTGCAGATGGCCAGCGCCGAGGAAGCCGTCGTCGTCGATACCCTGGCCGAGGGGATTGACCTCAAGCCGTTCTTCGAACTGATGGCCGATGAGAGCGTGCTGAAGGTCTTCCACGCCGCCCGTCAGGACATCGAGATCATCTGGCACCAGGCCAACATCATCCCTCATCCGGTGTTCGACACCCAGGTTGCTGCGATGGTGCTCGGATACGGCGACAGCATCGCCTACGACGCGCTGGTCGAGAAAGTCACCGGCCACCGCCCGGACAAGACCCACCGCTTCACCGACTGGTCGCGCCGGCCGCTGACCAAGGAGCAGATGCACTACGCCGTGTCCGACGTCACGCATTTGCGCGACGTGTTCGCAGCGCTCGATGCCGACCTCAAGAAGCGCCGTCGCAGCGAATGGGTCTCCATCGAGATGGAGGTCCTGACCTCCCCCCGGACCTACGACTTCCACCCCGAGCGGGCCTGGGAGCGGCTCAAGACGCGCGTGCGCAAGCCGAAGGATCTCGCGGTCCTGATGGAGGTCGCCGCTTGGCGCGAGCAGGAAGCGCAGAGCCGCGACGTGCCGCGCGGCCGCGTGCTGCGCGACGAGGCCATCAGCGATATCGCGACCCACGCGCCGAACACGCTGGAAAAGCTCGCCCATCTGCGCTCGGTGCCGAAGGGTTTTGAAAAATCCAAATGGGGCGCGGACATCGTCGCCGCGGTCGAGCGCGGGCTGGCACGGGATTTTGCGACGCTGCCGAAGCTGGAGAAGCCGCGCAACAACAACAACGGCGCCGCCATCGTCGAGCTCTTGAAGGTGCTGCTGCGCATGACCGCCGAGAAGCATGCGGTCGCCAGCAAGGTGATCGCGACCGTCGACGATCTCGAGGAGATCGCGGCCGACGACGAAGCCGACGTGCCGGCACTGCGCGGCTGGCGCCGCGAGCTGTTCGGCGACGCTGCCTTGAAGCTCAAGCGCGGCGAGCTGGCGCTGGCGATCGAGAAGGGCCGCGTGATCGGAGTTCAGCGGGCGTAATGTTCAGCTGAGCGGATCAACTGTTAGCTCGTCATCCTGAGGTGCGAGGCGGGCGGTGCAACGCACCGCACGATGAGCCTCGAAGGATGAACGCCCGCGCAGTAGCAGCCGGGCCGTCGCCCTTCGAGGGCCTCTGAAGAAGCGGCCACCTCAGGGTGACGGTGATAGATTTGAGGCGGCTTGCCCTACGCCGGCGTCAGCTTGGCCACTTCCGCCTTCATGTCGTTCAACACGCCGGAGATCGCGTCCACCAGCCCGTCGATGTCCGCCTTGGTGACGATCAGCGGCGGGCAGATGGCGATGGCGTCCAGCATGTTGCGCGAGATCACGCCGCGCTCCTGGAGCATGCGGCTGGCGATGCCGCCGACGGCGCCCGGCGTCGCCGCTGCGGTCTTGCGGCCCTTGTCGAGCACGAGCTCGATCGCCGCGATCATGCCGACGCCGCGAACCTCGCCGACCAGCGGATGGCTGGTGAGCTCGCGCAGTCTGCCCTGCATGTAAGCGCCGAGCTCGGCGGCATGTGCGACCAAGCCGCGCTCCTCGATGATCCTGAGGTTTTCCAGCGCAACCGCCGAACCGACCGGATGACCGCCCGCAGTGAAGCCGTGGCCGAGCACGCCGATCTTGTTGCTCTCGTCCGCGATCGGCTCGAACATGCGGTCGTTCATGATGATCGCCGAGAACGGGAAATAGCTCGAGGTGATCTGCTTGGAGACCACGAGCACGTCGGGCTTGATGCCGTAGGTCTCGCAGCCGAACATCTTGCCGGTGCGGCCGAAGCCGCAGATCACCTCGTCGGCGACCAGCAGGATGTCGTACTTGTTCAGGACCGCCTGGATCTTGTCCCAATAGGTCGCCGGCGGCACGATGACGCCGCCCGCGCCCATCACCGGCTCGCCGAAGAACGCCGCGATCGTATCGGGCCCTTCCTTCTGGATCAGCGCGTCGAGCTCCTCGGCCCGGCGCGTCGCAAAGGCTTCCTCGCTCTCGCCGGGCGCGCCGTCCTTGTAGAAATGCGGCGAGCCCGTATGCAGGATGTTCGGCAGCGGCAGGTCGAACGAGCGGTGGTTGTTCGGCAGGCCGGTGAGGCTCGCCGAGGCAATGGTGACGCCGTGATAGGCGCGCATCCGGCTGATCACCTTCTTGCGCTGCGGCTGGCCGAGCGCGTTGGAGCGATAGGCGATCAGCTTGAGGACGGTGTCGTTGGCTTCCGAGCCGGAATTGGTGAAGAACACCTTGCTCATCGGCACAGGCGCGAGCGCGACCAGCTTCTCGGCAAGGTCGATCGAGGGCCCGTGCGATTTGGCGGAGAACGTGTGATAGAACGGCAGCGCCTGCATCTGCTTGTGCGCGGCCTCGACCAGCCGCTTCTCGTTGAAGCCCAGCCCAACGCTCCACAGGCCGGCCATCGCCTCGAAATAGCGCTTGCCCGACGCATCGAAGACGTAAGGACCCTCGCCGCGCTCGATCACCAGGGGACCTGCCTGCTGATGGGTGCGCGCGTTGGTGTAGGGATGGAGCTGATAGGCTACATCCCGGGCCTCTTGCGAATTGGGCAGCATGGACATTTGCGAAGATCCTTGAAAGCGTCACGTCGCAGGCATAGCCGGCGTCATCACTCGATGATCAAGTACCTTGGCTATTGCGACAGCGCAGAACTTGCAACGCCAATTCGTCGGCAGCAAGCGCTCAGCAGCGATGCACAAAGATGCACGCGACAAAGCTGCACGTGACATTGCCGCACGTGACAAATCCGCTCATGACGAAGCAACATGTGGAGCATCTCTCATGCCGCGTCGTCGTCATGCCCGTCGTCAGTGCCGGCAGCGGCCTCCCTCACCTCCACCAGCGCCATCGAGAGCAGATAGACCGTCGTCGGCAAACCAAGCCCGCGCGCCCTCTCGGCCGCACGCGACAGATCACTCGCCAGCTCCTTGAGCTCGTCTCCCCGTGACAATCTCTCACCCCATCCGCCGGCCGCGGCCGCCTACACCGCAACGGCGCCGCTGGTTCTGATCAGTTCGGCGCTGGACTGGATTGTAGCAAAATTCCCGATGACATTCACTACCGCATGCTTATAGGCGGCGGCATCGCCCGTACCCGGCTGCCGGCAGGCCACGGCGTCAGCGACGACCTGATAGCGATGGCTGCGGTGAAACCCGTCGGTAGCCGTGGCCAGGATGGTCTCGTCCAGGGAAAAACCGATCAAAATGCAGCGTACAGTCCGGATATTGGACATGTAGTCCACAAACCGCGACGAGCTGTAGGCCGACGGCAGCGGATGGTCGAACGTCATCTCTCCCGGCCGCGGCTTGGTCTCCGCGATCCAATCGGTCAGCCTCGATGCCGGATTGAACCACGCCGCCTGCGCGATGCGCTTCAGATGCATCACCGGCCAGAGATGGCCCCGCCACAAGGTCAGCAGTTCCAGGCAGCGCGCCGTCACAGCGTCGCCGTCGAGGACGACGTGGCGTCGCCCAGGGGTCAGATACTCGACCTGGAGATCCGCGCAGACCAGGATCGGCGGATCATCGTGGATAGAAGCCAGCATTGTCTTGCGCAGAGCTGCACCAGTTTCAACGGTCGGCGAGCGCGAGGTCCCGCAGCGGTGAAGTCACCGCCCGCCCCGCCGAGGCATCAAGCACGCCCGGCCGGTCCCAATCACCTTCGGGGCGGATGATCACGTAGGGATCGCTGTCCAGCGTGATCGCGTCCGGGCCCGGCTCGATCTCCAGCAGCATTTCCGTGTAGGCAAAATCCGAGAAGGTGATCTTGCGATTGTGGCCGAGCGGCTTGGCGCCGAAATGGGCCCAGAAATCGACCAGCCTGTCCTGTGCCTGGCCGTAGATCTTGCGAAAGCCCTTGCGCTTCACATAGTCGACGCTGGCCTGCACCAGCTTGAACGAGACGCGCGAGCGCCGGTATTGGTGACGGACCGCGAGCCGCTCCACCTTGGCGAAATCGCCGAAGAAGCGCACCCGCAGGCAGCCTGCGGGCTCGTTGCCGACGAAGCCGATGAAATGGGCCGCGACCATGTCGTTGCCGTCGAACTCCTCCTCGAACGGACAATCCTGCTCGGCGAGATAGACCGCCGAGCGAATGGCGGTGACCAGCATGAGATCGCTTGGATCGCGCGCAAGGCGGATGGTGATGGCGCGGGAACAGGGCTGGGCGACAGGGATCCTAGTACCGTGCATCTGCAAAACTCCTTGCTTGGATGATCGCGCCCGGCATGCGCAGCGGCTGGCGATGCCAGGGCCGCTCGTAGCACCAGAGGTCGGGCTGGAAGCTCGGGACCGGCGCAAAGCCGGTCGCCTTCATGATGTCGCGTCCGGCCACGGTTGACGGCTGCGCATAGCAATCGGCGCTGCGGAACCTTAGCTGTCGCAGATGTGCTGCAGCCTTGCCGAGACCGGCGATACCGCGTCCCGTCGCCGCGATCGCCCAGATATAGATGGCAGCGACCTCTTCGTTCGCGGAAGCGAGATAGCGCGTCTCGGGCGCGGTGAGGCAGATCTCGTCGAGGAGCAACGCATCGTGCCCGCGGTCATTGAGAAACAGGAAGGCCATGCCGCCGACGAGATCGCCCTTCCGGCTGAACGTCAGGATGCTCTGGGGATCGAACGTGAAGTAATGCGCAAGCTCGGCTGTCCCGATCCGCACGCCCGGCACCAGCCGGTGCGCCATCTGCGAAAGCGGTGCAATTTCGGACAATTGCGCGCAGCGGACATCCACATCCGGGCTCAGCGGCAAGGCGTCGAAATCATGCCTTGCGGCAAACGAGCCCCTTTCCATACCCATGTCACGCCTCTATCGTTCGAGACTTTCGTGCCCCGCTACGCCGACGAGCTTAGCGGCTGGGGATCAGGAGTATGCAGCAGTTATTGCACCGGGGTGCTGCGATGACGCAGCACCGTGAAGAAGTCCTGGGCGCGTCCTGGGACGATTTGAAACTGTTTTTAGCGTGCGCAAAGTATAAAAGTTTTCGCAATGCCGCCGAGGAGCTCGGGCTCACCTCGACCACGCTGATGCGCCGCGTCGACCGGCTCGAAGAGAGCATCGGCTGCAAGCTGTTCCTGCGCGACCAGAGCGGGCTCACGCTCAGCGATGAAGGCATCGCGATGATCGCCGACGTTGCGCATATGGAGCGTCATGCCTTCAACGTCTTCCGGCGCGCCGCGCGGTCGTCGAACGACACATCAGGCACAGTGCGCGTCGCGGTGACGGAAGGCCCGGGCAATTTCTGGATCCTGCCGCGACTGATCGACTTCCAGAAGACCTACCGCAGGATCACCGTCGATCTGCGCTGCGCGATGGAGCAGGCCGACGTCGCACGGCTTGAATCGGACATCGCGATCCAGCTCGAGCCGCCGACCAATCCGGATCTGATCGTCGCCAAGCTCGGGCGTCTGCACATCTATCCCTTCGTCTCCAAGGAGTACGAAAATCTCTACGGCGTGCCGGCGACCCTGGCCGACCTGAAGAACCACCGCATCATCAAGCAGAGCGCGCCGCAGGTCGACGACGGCGCCTACGCGCGCGTGCTCGGACTGAAGTCGCTCGAGGGCATCGTTGGGATCAAGACCAATTCCTCGGTCGGCGTGCTCTATGCAGTCGAGCGCGGCGCCGGCATCGGCTTCCTGCCGACGGTCTCGACCGCGCTCGGCGCGCCGCTGATCGCCGTCGATCTCGGCGTCAGCCACCACGCCGATCTCTGGCTCACCTATCACCGGGAATTCCGCACCTCCGAGCGCCACAAGATCGTGGTCGACTGGCTGAAGAAGATCTTCGATCCCAAGACCTATCCCTGCTTCCGCGACGAGTTCATCCATCCGAACGCGCTGGTGCCGATGATGACGGCGGCGCGCGAGGGTTTTGGATTGACGGGATATGTCGCGGCGACGCCGACCTAAAGCATGATCCGGAAAAGTGCGCAGCGGTTTTCCGAAAAGATCATGCTCAAACAACAACCTAAAGCGCGATGGCGATTCATCCTAATCGCATCGCGCTTTAGGAGGCTGCGCCTACCAGCGATATTCGAAGCCGACCGTGCCCTGGTGCGAGGTCAGCTCGTTGCGGAACTTGCCGTCGTAATTGACGTAAAGCCGCGCCACGCTGGTCAAGCTGAGCGAAGCCGAGGCACCGGCATCCACGCCGTAACGGCTCTCGCCGATGCCGGGAACGACGATGTTCTGAGCGCCGAGGCTGACCTGGACTGAGCCCAGATCCTGGTGGAAATTGTCGACGAACTTGCCGTAGCCGGACAGGTCCAGGATCTTCTGGTCGATGATGAAGTAGCGGCCGATCTCGGCCCCGATCATGATGCGTGCGCGTGAGAGCGCCGTCGAGCCGACGTTGAGCGGATCGAGGCCGCCGACCTCCTGGAACGCCGCACTGGTGGCACGCACATATTCCAGTGCGCCTTTGGGCACGATGCGCATCTGGTCCTTGGTCCAGTAATAGCTGATCTCGGTCAGCGCGCCGTCGACCGCGGCGCGATAGCCCGCGGTCGCAAGGCCAAGGCCGGTGTCGCGGCTGGAACGGACCTTGCCGAAACCGTGCACCACGGCAAAAGCCCAGGTCCATGGCCCCTTGTCGACCGAGCCGTTGAAGCCGATTTGCGTCAGGTCGAGCGTGGCCGATTGCAGCGCCAGCGGCACGTCGATGTCGGTATGGCTCTGGTCGACGGAAAAGCCGAGATTGACGCCCGGGGCCACGCGCGCGCCGAAGCCGGCGACGCCGCCAACCGTCTTGCGCCGGTCGCCGACGAAGTCGCCTTGCGCATCGGTCCGGACCGAGATGCCGTAGCCCTCGAACCAGGTGCGGTAGCGCGGATCTTCAGTGCTGGCGGACGCGCCGCCGCCGCCGGGATTGGTGCGGAATGTCCGGTTGAAACCGTTCGACGCCTGGTTGCCGAGCCGCTCCAGGAAGTTCGAGCCGAGATCGAGCGCAGCGTTGCCGGCCGACGGGGACGGGATCGGGGTGGGTGACGGCGTGGGCGTCGGTGTCGGGGTCGGCGTAGGCGTCGGGCTTTGCGCGAAGACCGGCGACGTGGCCGACATCATCACGACGATCGCAAACGCCGCCGCGATCGCTGCCGCGACCCTGCGGACGCGGTCCAGCCCGATCGTCCGCCGTGTCCCGGAGGGCTGCGATGTGCAGCACATGACGACAAATCCCGAAGCAAATGGCGGCGCGCAAAAATGCAACACGCGCGGCGCACGCATGTCGCGATTTGTGCCGAACTGCTACGGAGGGTCAACCGCTTAGCCCGCGGTCACCGAGGCTATTGCCCTCGATTGTGGTTCCGCGGCCACAGGTCGGAAATTGCAGAACGGCACAATCCGCCCGCCCTTGAAATTTAACCGCAGCTTGCTAACGGGCGATTTTCATGTTGCAATGTTGGACACAATCGGAATTGGCCGCTCTGCTGTGCGTTTCGCGACATTGAGATTCAAGACTCGAACAGACTCCCGGAAGCCCGTTTGTGGCGTGGCACGCGAAAAGCGGCCGCGTCTTTTTTATATCTAGTGGAGGAGACTGAGGATGCCGCAAAAGGGCACCGTCAAATGGTTCAACCCGACCAAGGGCTATGGGTTCATCAAGCCGAACGGCAGCGACAAGGACGTGTTCGTCCACATCTCCGCCGTCGAGCGTGCCGGACTTTCGACCCTCAACGAGAACCAGGTGGTTGAATACGACCTCGTGGAGAACCGCGGCAAGGCATCCGCGGAGAACCTCAAGGTCTCCTGAATTCTCTCAAAGCCAAAGCGCGAGAGATCATGACGTTGCCCCCGGCTCTGCCGGGGGATTTTGTTTGTGAAGACCGCCGCGAGGACGGCGCTTCAGCTCACCACCGGCGCAACCAGAAAATTCTCCGACGCGGAGCTTCCGTCCGTCTTGCACACATCGCCCTCGATCCGGACCTTGCCGGTCGCGAGCAGCCGCAGCGCTTCGGGATAGATGCGGTGCTCGACTTCGAGGATGCGCTCCGACAGCGTATCCCCCGTGTCGTGATCGCCGACGGGAACCGCGCCCTGCATCACGATCGGGCCAGCATCGGTCTCGGGGATCACGAAGTGCACCGTCGCGCCTGATAGCTTGACGCCGGCGCGCAGCGCCTGGCCGTGCGGATCGAGGCCGGGGAAGGACGGCAGCAGCGACGGATGGATGTTGAGCATCCGCCCGTACCAGGCCCTGGTGAACTCGGCCGTGAACAGGCGCATGAAGCCGCCGAGACAAATCAGCTCGATGCCGTGCTGGTCGAGCGCCGCCTGCAGCACCTTTTCGAAGCCGGCGCGGTCCTTGCCGAACGGCTTGCTCTCGATCACCAGCGTGTTCACGCCGGCCGCCTTGGCCCGCTCGAGCCCGAGCGCATCGGCTTTGTTCGAAATGACGAGCGAGATATCCGCCGGGAAATCCGCGGCAGTGGCGGCCCTGATCAGCGCGGACATGTTGGAGCCGCGGCCGGAGATCAGGATGGCGACGCGGCGCTTCATCACAGCGCCAGTCATCACAGCGCCATGTCGAGATGGCCGTTATAGACGACGCGGTGCTCGCCCTCGGCCGGGATCACGGTGCCGAGCTGCGCCACCGTCTCGCCGGCATCGGTGAAGACCTGCATGACCTGGTCGACCTTGTCGGGCTCGACGATCGCGATCATGCCGATGCCGCAGTTGAAGGTGCGCAGCATCTCCAGCTCGGCGATGCCGGCCTGCGCCGCCAGCCATTTGAACACCGGCAGCACCGGAAGGCGGGCCAGATCGATGCCGACGCCGAGGTTGCTCGGCAGCACGCGCGGAATGTTGTCGGTGAAGCCGCCGCCGGTGATGTGGGCAAGGCCCTTCACCGCGCCGGTCTCGCGGATCGCGCGCAGGCAGGATTTGACGTAGAGCTTCGTCGGCGTCAGCAGCGCGCCGCCAAGGGTCATGACCGGGGCGAACGGCGCTGGCGCCTCGAAGCCAAGGCCCGATTGTTCCACGATCTTGCGCACCAGCGAGAAGCCGTTCGAATGCACCCCCGATGAGGCGAGGCCAATGACGGCGTCGCCGGCCGCGATGTCCTTGCGCGGCAGCAACGTCCCCCGCTCCGCGGCACCGACGGCAAAGCCGCCGAGGTCGTAATCGCCGTCCTTGTACAGGCCGGGCATCTCGGCGGTCTCGCCGCCGATCAGGGCGCAGCCGGATTCGCGGCAGCCTTCGGCGACGCCTGCGACGATCGAGGCCGTGGCTTCCGGATCGAGCTTGCCGCAGGCGAAATAATCCAGGAAGAACAGCGGCTCGGCGCCCTGCACCACGAGGTCGTTGACGCTCATGGCGACGAGGTCGATGCCGATCCCGCCATGCAGGCCGGTCTCGATCGCGATCTTGACCTTGGTGCCGACGCCGTCGGTCGCGGCCACGAGGACCGGATCCTTGAAACCGGCCGCCTTGAGGTCGAACAGGCCGCCGAAACCGCCGATCTCGGCGTCGGCGCCCGGCCGTGCGGTGGCGCGCACCATCGGCTTGATCAGGTCGACCAGGCGGTTGCCCGCATCGATATCGACGCCTGAATCGGCGTAAGTGAGGCCGTTTTTGCGGTCGGTCATGCCCGATTTCCAGTGGGTTCGCGGCTGGTTACGTCGAATTCCGGGGACGCGCAATGGCTCGCATGGCGCACCGCCGTATACTATGTAGAGATATCAACCGGTTCAGCCTCCCGAGAGGCCGGATTCGAGGTCAGACCGGGTGCCGGGAAGCGCTTTCGTGAGTATTCCGAACATCATTACCCTGGGCCGCATCATGCTGGTCCCGATCATCGTCTGGGCCATCGTGTCGAGCCAAATGGAGGTCGCGTTCGCCGTCTTCCTGATCGCCGGTATCAGCGACGCCGTGGACGGCTTCCTGGCCAAGCGCTTCAACATGACGAGCGAGCTCGGCGCCCTGCTCGACCCGCTCGCGGACAAGGCGCTGCTGGTCTCGATCTACATGGCGCTCGGCATCTGGGGCGCAATTCCGCGCTGGATCGTGATCCTGGTGGTCTCGCGCGACATCATGATCGTCGCCGCCGTGATCGTGTCCTGGCTGTTCGACCGGCCCGTCGAGATGAAGCCGTCGAAAGTGTCCAAGCTCAACACGGTTGCACAAGTGGCGTTCGCGGCGCTCGTGCTGGCGGCGCTTGCCTTCGGCTTCAAGCCGGCCCCTTATGATATCATCCTGATGGGCCTCGTCACGGTCTTCACGCTCTCCTCCGTGTCGCTCTATCTGGTCGAGTGGCTGCGGCACATGAGTACGATCGAGGCCAAATGAGAGGGGATGCGGCCCCGTAAAAGGCCAACTCCCGCTCGATACGTCCGACCTCTTCAAATGACGCCGGCGCGCCGGCATGGAGCAAAGCAAGCGTGCCAGGCCGCGTTCACCCCCGACAATTGGCGTTTTCGCTTCCGCATGCGGAGAGCCTCAGCCGGGACAATTTCCTCGAGGGACCGGCCAATGCAGCCGGCCTCGGCCTGATCGACAGCTGGCCGGAATGGCCGAACCGGATCATGTGGCTGGCCGGCCCGGAAGGAAGCGGCAAGAGCCATCTCGCCGCGATCTGGGCCGAGGAGGCCGGCGCCCGCTCCACCACGGCCAATGCGCTGACAGCTGCGGGCGTTCCGGGCACGCTCGCCACCGGTGCGCTGGTGATCGAGGATCTCAAGGCCAGGGAATTTGACGAACGCGCCCTCTTCCACCTGATGAACCTCGCCCGCGAGGATGGCGCCTACGTTCTGTTCACCGGACGCGAGGTGCCGGCCTCGCTGGAGATCGAGCTTCGCGACCTGCGCTCGCGTCTGCGCGCCGTTCCAGTGGTCGCGCTGCTGCCGCCCGACGACCAGCTCTTCCGCGGCCTGATCGTCAAATTCTGCGCCGACCGCCAGCTCACCGTGGATGAGAGCGTGGTCGGCTACCTCGCCACGCGCCTGGAGCGGTCCTCGGCCGCCGCCCGCCAAGCCGTGGAATTGCTCGACAGCGAAGCCCTGCGACTTGGCCGCCCGGTCACCCGGGCGCTGGCCGCCGAGCTGCTGCGGGACGCTTGATCGGCCACGCGGCCGCGCCCAAGGCCTACGCAAGCCCGCTTGACGCGGCGAAGCGGCGGAACATCAATGTCATCGAAACGTCATCGCTCTAACACATGCTCCGGCCGGTTTTGCGCATAAGTCGCAAATTGGGGCGAACTGGATGGACCGACTTCTGATGGACTCTGCGCAAGCTGTTGAAACTAAAGAAAAAGCCCCAGAGACCGAGAGCCTGCCGGCGATCGCATCGAGTCCCGAGCGATTCATCAACCGCGAGCTTTCCTGGCTGCATTTCAACCGCCGCGTCCTGGAGGAATCGGTCAATCCCAGCCATCCCATGCTGGAGCGGGTGCGATTCCTGTCGATTTCCGCAAATAACCTCGACGAGTTCTTCATGGTTCGCGTCGCCGGAATCAAGGCGCAGGTGCGCGAGGGCATTGCCGAACGCAGCCCCGACGGCCTGACGCCATCCGAGCAGCTCGCCCTGATCAACCGCACCGTCTCCGAACTCGCCTCCGACCAGCAGGCGATCTGGCGCGATTTGCGCGGCACTCTGGCCGATGTCGGCATCGTCCTGGTCGACGGCAAGGACGTCACCAAGGCGGAACGGACCTGGATCGAGGACTATTTCCTCAGCAACGTGTTCCCGCTGCTGACGCCGCTGGCGATCGACCCGGCCCACCCCTTCCCGTTCATCCCGAGCCTCGGCTTCACCATCGCGCTCCAGCTCACGCGCGCCGCCGATGGCAAGCAGATGAACGCGTTGATCCGCATGCCCGGCAAGATCGACCGCTTCATCCGCCTGCCGGCCGACGGCAAGGTGGTCCGGCTGATCTCGCTGGAGCAGGCGACCGCCCTGTTCATCAACCGCCTGTTCCCCGGCTACAATCTGCACGGCCAGGGCGCTTTCCGCATCATCCGCGACTCCGAGCTCGAAATCGAGGAAGAGGCGGAAGACCTCGTCCGCCTGTTCGAGACCGCGCTGAAGCGCCGCCGCCGCGGGTCGGTGATCCGGCTCGAGATCGATGCCAAGATGCCGGAGGAGCTGCGCAGCTTCGTGCAGCACGCGCTGTCGGCCGCCGACGACGAGGTGTTCCTGGTCGACGGCGTGCAGGCGATGAACGAGCTCTCGCAGCTCACTCGCCTCGACCGGCCCGATCTCGAATTCACCCCTTACGTGCCGCGTCATCCCGAGCGCGTGCGCGAGCATGGCGGCGACATCTTTGCCGCGATCCGGCAGAAGGATCTCGTCGTCCATCACCCCTACGAATCCTTCGACGTGGTGGTGCAGTTCCTGCAGCAGGCGACGCGCGACCCCGATGTCGTCGCGATCAAGCAGACGCTCTACCGCACCTCCAACAACTCGCCGATCGTGCGCGCGCTGGCGGAAGCCGCCGAGGCCGGCAAATCCGTCACCGCGTTGATCGAGCTGAAGGCGCGCTTCGACGAGGAAGCCAACATCCGCTGGGCGCGCGATCTCGAACGCGCCGGCGTGCAGGTCGTCTACGGCTTCCTCGAACTGAAGACGCACGCAAAACTCTCGATGGTGGTGCGTCGCGAGGGCGGCAGCCTCACGACTTACGTCCATACCGGCACCGGCAATTATCATCCGGTCACCGCGCGCATCTACACCGACCTCTCCTACTTCACCTCCGATCCGACCATCGGCCGCGATGCCGCGCGCGTGTTCAATTTCATCACCGGCTACGCCGCGCCGAGCGATCTGGAAAAAATGGCGGTGTCACCGCTGACCTTGCGCAAGCGCATCATCGAGCACATCCAGGGCGAGACCGCGCATGCGCGCCACGGCCGCCACGGCGCGGTCTGGATGAAGATGAATGCGCTGGTCGACCCCGACATCATCGACGCGCTCTACGAGGCCTCCCAGGCCGGCGTGCAGGTCGAGCTCGTGGTGCGCGGTATCTGTTGCCTGCGCCCCGGCATTCCCGGCCTGTCAGAGAACATCCGCGTCAAGTCGATCATCGGACGCTTCCTGGAACACGGCCGAATCTACTGCTTCGGCATGGGCCAGGGTCTGCCGAGCGCCAAAGCGGCTGTGTATATCTCCTCCGCCGACATGATGCCGCGCAACCTCGACCGCCGCGTCGAGGTGCTGTGTCCGCTGCAAAATCCCACGGTGCATCAGCAGGTTCTCGAACAGATCATGGTCGCGAATCTCAAGGACAATGAGCAGAGCTGGCAATTGTTGCCGGACGGGTCCTCAACGCGTATGAAGACCGCGAAGGGCGAAGAGCCTTTCAACGTCCACAACTACTTCATGACAAATCCGAGTCTGTCTGGCCGTGGAAAGTCGCTCAAGGAATCCTCGCCGCGTCGTCTCACGCGCCGGAACGAACGCCATCAATCCTGATCGGGGATGTTCGGCGTGAAGCGGCCGCGCAAGCGCGGCTCGAGCGTCGCGGTCATCGATATCGGTTCCAACTCGGTCCGTCTCGTCGTCTACGAGGGGCTGACGCGGAGCCTCATTCCGATCTTCAACGAGAAGACGCTGTGCGGCCTCGGACGCGAGGTGCAGAGCACCGGCCTGCTCGCGCCCGACGCTGTCGACAAGGCGTTGACCTCGTTGAGGCGCTTTCGCGCGCTGTGCCGTGTGATGCAGGTCGGGCGCGTGTTCGCGATCGCGACCGCGGCCTGCCGCGACGCCTCCAACGGCCCCGACTTCATCGCGAAGGCCGAGCGCATTTGCGCGGTGAAGATCGAGATCCTGTCGGGTCCGCGCGAGGCGCGGCTGTCGGCGCTCGGCGTGATCTCCGGCATCCATCATCCCGACGGCATCGTCGGCGACCTCGGCGGCGGCTCGCTCGAACTGATCGACGTACGCAGGAACAGCGTGCGTAGCGGCGTGACGTTGCCGCTCGGCGGGCTCGCGCTCCAGGACCTCGCGCACAAATCGCTCAAGCGCGCCGACCGCATCGTGCGCGAGGCGATCGACGAGGTGCCACAGCTCACTGCGGGCCGCGGCCGCACTTTCTATGCGGTCGGCGGCACCTGGCGTGCGCTGGCGCGCATCCACATCATCCAGAGCGGCTATCCGCTCCAGGTGATGCACGGCTATTCGCTGTCCGCGGCTGAAGCGCTCGACTTTTCGCGTCGTCTGCGTCGCCTTGCGGCCGCGGACATGCTCGCCGACATCGAGATCGTCGCCGATGCGCGGCGCCCGCTCCTCACCTATGCGGCGTTGGTGCTCGAGCACATCATCCGGGTGGCAAAGCCGAAGACGATCGTGTTCTCGACCTTCGGCGTCCGCGAGGGCCTGCTGCACGAGAAGCTGTCGGAGCCGGAACGCAACAAGGACGGCCTGATCTGCGCCGCGGAAGAGCTGAACCAGCTGCTGTCGCGCTCGGCCAAGCACGCCCACGAGCTGATCGCCTGGACCGACCGCCTCGCGCGCGTGGTGAAGCTGCGCGAGAGCGAGGAGGACCGCCGCTTGCGCCACACCGCGTGCCTGCTGTCCGATATCGGCTGGCGCGTGCATCCCGATCACCGCGGCGAGCAGACGCTGAGCCTTGTCGTCAACGGCAATTTCGGCGCGATCACCCACACCGAGCGCGCCTTCGTCGGCCTGTCGGTGTTCTATCGCTATGCGGGCCTGAGCGAGGAAAACCAGCCGCCGGTTACCATGCAGGAGCTGCTGACGCCGGCGCAGCTCGAGCGCGCGCGCCTCTTGGGCGCTGCGTTCCGCGTCGCGCATCTGATCTCGGCGGCGCGCCCTGGCGTGCTGCCGGCCACGCATTTCCGCAGCCAGGGCCGCAAGCTGATGCTGGTGTTCGAGCATCGCCTCGGCGACCTCGTCGCCGACCGCGTCGGCAGCCGCTTCCGCGCACTCGCCCGCCTGGTCAGCCGCGCCGGCTCTATCGTGCGGCGCTAGCATCGACTGAGGAATTGCTCATCTCCCCGCCGGGAGAGGTGACGTTACTCCGCCGACGCCCGGGCGTGCCGCTCGGACGATTCCAGGGCCGCGGCGGTCAGCTTGCGGCGGCGCCAGATGGTGCCGACCACCAGCACGACGATGACGCCGAGCGCGGCGCAGAAATATTCGCCGCCCGCCCCGCCATGGCCGAATTGCGGCGGGATGCGCAAGGCGCCGAGCATGCTGTCCAGCGAGGCGCCGAACGGACCGTCGAACAGCGTGTGCAGCTTCGGCGCGACGCCGGGATCGGTCGCCATCACCTCGCCCGCGATCCAGCCGAGCAGCGCAGCACCGGCCCAGACCAGCACCGGCAGCTTTTCGAGCAGCGCCATGATCAGCGCCGCACCGGCGACGATCAGCGGCACGCTGATGGCAAGGCCGAGGATCAGGAGCGGCACGCTGCCATTGGCGGCGGCTGCGACCGCAATGACGTTGTCGAGCGACATGACGATGTCGGCGACCACGACGATCTGGATGGCCTGCCACAGATGCGAGGCCGCGTCGACGTCGTCGTCCTCGTCATGCTCCGGCACAAGGAGCTTGGCCGCGATCACGATCAGGGCGAGACCGCCGATCAGCTTGAGATAGGGCAGCTCCATCAGCGTCGCGACGATGCCGGTGAAGATGATGCGCAGCAGCACTGCGGCGCCGGCACCGAAGATCATGCCCCACAGGCGGTGTCGCGGCGAGAGGCCGCGGCAGGCGAGCGCGATCACCAGCGCGTTGTCACCGGACAGAAGGATGTTGATCCAGATGATCTTGCCGACCGCAATCCAGAAGGTCGGTTCGGCCATCTCGTTGCGAAACTGGGTGAAGAATGCCCCGATCGTCGCGGGATCGAAGATCTGCCAGAGCCAGCTCACAATAGGTCCCCTCGCCCAGTCTCTAAATTACGGCCGGCCGATCAGCCGACGATCTCGTTGCCCGAGAAGAACTGCGCGATCTCGATCGCGGCGGTCTCCGGCGCATCCGAGCCGTGTGCGGAATTCTCGCCGATCGACTTGGCGTAGAGCTTGCGGATGGTGCCGTCGGCGGCCTTGGACGGATCGGTCGCGCCCATCGCGTCGCGGTACTTGGCGATGGCGTTCTCGGCTTCCAGCACCTGGACAACGACCGGGCCCGAGGTCATGAACTCGACGAGCTCGCCGAAGAACGGCCGCGCCTTGTGGACGGCATAGAAGGTCTCGGCCTGTTCCTTGGTCATGCGGATGCGCTTCTGCGCGACGATGCGCAGGCCCGCCTTTTCGATCACGGCGTTGACGGCGCCGGTCAGGTTACGCGCGGTCGCGTCGGGCTTGATGATCGAGAAAGTGCGTTCGATGGCCATAATCTTGTCCTTGGAAGAAAAGCGGTGGTTGTCGAGTTGCGGGGCTTATATCGGCGCCTTTGCCATCCGGCAAGCGACCGCCGGTATGACGTCACAGACGCTTCGCCGCAGGACCGGACCCCTGCAGTTTCAATCTGGATTACGACAATTTCACCCAGATGAACCCAATCTGAAGCCCCTGTCAGGATTCGGTTCAGCCTCGCCGGCGTAGGGTTGGCCCCATCGAAACCGAGCCCGATCACTGGGCGGACCGTTTCGGCGGCCTTTCCATCGACGCGGATGCCCCCGCGCCGGCAGTTTTGAGGAGATCACCATGTTGAGGAAACTTTCGCTTGCCGCTGTCGCTGCGGTTGCGCTGGGTGCCGCGCTGGCGCCGACCTCGGCTTCCGCCCACTGGCACGGTGGCGGCCCGGGCTGGCACGGCGGCGGCGGAGGCTGGCACCGCGGCCACGGCTGGGGCGGACCGCGCTTCTATGCCCCCGTCTCCTACGGTTATGGCGGCTGCTATGTGCGCCGGCTGGTCCCGACCCCCTGGGGACCCCGCTGGCGGATGATCAACCGCTGCTACTGAGCCCGACAGCACCTTAAGTTAAAGGCTACCGCCCCCCACGGTTGCCTTCCAAGAGAAGCCCCGGCGATCCCCCCGCCGGGGCTTCGCATTTTGGGCGGATGTTGCGGGATTCATACAATTTTGACGAGAATGCCGGCATTCCCCCAAAAACCGCGAAACCATTTTGGGGGCCAATGACTTGGTACCGTGTCCTTACTTTGAGCACACGGAACCTGCGCGATGGCTGGCCTTTTTGCCAATGACAGCGAACAGATCGATCGGCGGACCAGCCGCTCGATTTGCGATGCGGTGGGCGAACGGCTTCAGCAGAGCCTGCGTCCCGAACCTCAGCTCCCGACCCACCTCGAGCAGCTCATGAACGAGCTGAGGCAGCGCGACCGCGACTCGCATTGAGCGGCTAAGAAAAACGGGTTGCGTTCGACGCGCCTTGCGGTGACAAGGCCGCATGCTTGTCATCACCGATCTCTCCCTCCGCCTCGCCGGACGCCTTCTGATTGACCAGAGTTCCGTGCAGATCACGCCGGGATCGCGCGTCGGCCTGGTCGGACGCAACGGCACCGGCAAGTCGACGCTGTTCAAGGTGATCCGCGGGGAGCTCGCGGCCGAGCACGGCTCGGTGACCCTGCCGCCGCGCTGGAGCGTCGGCAGCCTCGCCCAGGAAGCCCCGAACGGACCCGACAGCCTGATCTCCGTCGTGCTCAAGGCCGACCTCGAACGTGACGCGCTGCTCGCGGAAGCCGAGAGCGCGACCGACCCGCACCGGATCGCCGAGATCCAGACCCGGCTGGTCGACATCGACGCGCATTCGGCGCCGAGTCGCGCCGCCGCGATCCTCTCCGGTCTCGGCTTCTCCGCCGCCGATCAGCTCCGCCCCTGCGCCGAGTTCTCCGGCGGCTGGCGCATGCGCGTCGCGCTCGCCGCGACGCTGTTCGCAGCCCCCGATTTGTTGCTGCTCGACGAGCCCACCAACTATCTCGACCTCGAGGGAACGTTGTGGCTGGAGGATCACCTCGCGCATTATCCGCGCACGGTGATCGTGATCAGCCACGACCGCGACCTCCTCGAAAGCTCGGTCGACCAGATCCTGCATCTGGAGCGCGGCAAGCTCACGCTCTACAAGGGCACCTATTCCTCGTTCGAGGAGCAGCGCGCCGCGCGCGAGCTGCTCGATGCCAAGCAGGTCAAGCGCCAGGAAGCCGAGCGCGCCCGGCTGCAAGCTTTCGTCGACCGCTTCAAGGCCAAGGCTTCGAAAGCCCGCCAGGCACAGTCTCGCGTGAAAATGCTGGAGCGGCTGAAGCCGATCACGGCGCTGGTCACCGAGGACGTGCGCGAGATCAGCTTTCCGGCGCCGGAGAAGATCCTGTCGCCGCCGATCATCGCGGTGGACAACGCTTCCGTCGGCTACGATCCCGCGGCGCCCGTGCTCGGCCGCGTCACGCTGCGCATCGACAATGACGATCGCATCGCGCTGCTGGGTGCCAACGGCAACGGCAAGTCGACGCTCGTCAAGCTGCTCGCCGGAAGGCTCGCGCCGTTCTCCGGCAAGGTGACGCGCGCGGACAAGCTCTCGATCGCCTATTTCGCGCAGCATCAGCTCGACGAGCTGAACGAGGACGCCTCGGCCTATGACCACGTCCGCAAGCTGATGGGCGATGCGCCCGAAGCCAAGGTGCGCGCCCGCGTCGGCGCGATCGGTTTTTCGGGCAAGGCGGCCGACACCAAGGCCGGCAAATTGTCGGGCGGCGAGAAGGCGCGGCTGCTGCTGGGCCTTGCGACTTTCTTCGGCCCCAACATGATCATCCTGGACGAGCCGACCAACCATCTCGACATCGACAGCCGTGCTGCGCTGGCCGAAGCCATCAACGAATTTCCGGGCGCCGTGATCATGGTCTCGCACGACCGCTATCTGATCGAGGCCTGCGCCGACCGGCTCTGGATCGTCGCCGACCGCACCGTCACCAATTACGACGGCGACCTCGACGAATATCGCCGCCTGGTGCTGTCCACGCGCAACGCCGAGCCCGCCCCGCGCGAGCGCAGTGTCGCGAGCGAGAAACCGCAGCGCGCGCGGCCCGACAATCGCGGCTCGCTGAAGAAACGCATCACCGAAGCCGAAGCCGAGATCGCCCGCGTCAGCGACATCATCACCAAGATCGACACCGCCCTCGCCTTGCCCGACATTTTTACGCGCGATCCCAAGCAGGCCGCACAGCTGTCAAAGGCGCGCGCCAATGCCGCCGATGCGCTGGCGCGCGCGGAGGAGCAGTGGCTCGAGGCGAGCACGCAGTTCGACGAGGCTGCGGGCTGAATCCAAATCTGGGAAAACAACCCCATGCACAGTAGCGGTAATAAATTACCCTGCATCAAGTAGCTGGCCAAGCTACTCTTCATGGGATTGTCCGCTCAGTCCGCGAACTGCCCCGCCGCCTTGATGATCGGAGCCCAGCGGTCGACTTCGCTCGTCAGCATCGCGCCCAGCGCCTCAGGCGTCGCCTTGTCTTGCGGCACCGGCTCGGTGTTGATGTCGTTGAACCGGGCGATCAGCGCCGGATCCTTGAGCGCCGTCTGCAGCGCGGCCGTCAGCTTCTGCACGACCGCGGGCGGAGTGCCCTTGGGAGCATAGAGGCCGTGCCAGACGCCGAGCTCGAACCCCTTGAGGCCCGCCTCATCGGCCGTCGGCAGATCGGGCAGGCTCTTCAGCCGCTCCTTGGTGGTGATCGCATAGGCCTTGACCTGCTTGGCCGTGATCGGCCCGGTGGTGTTGGTCGCCTGGTCGCAGGTGAGATCGATCTGCTTGCCGAGCAGATCGTTCATGATCGGGCCGTTGCCCTTATAGGGCACCGTGGTGAGCTGCTTCTGGATCGCGGTCATGAACAGCATGCCGCAGAGATGCGATGCCGCACCTAACCCGGCATTGGCGTAGGTCAGCTTGTCGCCCTGCTGCTGGGCGTAGGCGACCAGCTCCTTGAGCGTGTTGGCCGGAAAATCCGGACGCGCAATGATCGTCATCGGCGCGTTGGTCACGAGGCCGATCGGCGCAAACGCCGTCTTCGTGTCATAGCTGAGATTGCGGTACAGCGTCGCTGCGGTCGAGATGCCGACGTGATGGATCAGCAGTGTGTAGCCGTCGGGCTGGGCGCGCGCGGCGCGGGTCGTGCCGATGGTGCCGCCGGCGCCGGTCGCGTTCTCGACAACGATTTGCTGTCCCAGCGACTTCCCCATGCCTGCGGCCGTCAGGCGCGCGATGGTGTCGGTCGGCCCGCCCGCCGCGAATGGAACCAGCATGGTGATGGGCCTCGTCGGATAATCCTGGGCAACGGCCGCGCCAAGCGGCAGAAGCAGAGCCGATACGAGGGCAATCGAGAACCGCATAGTCTCCTCCAGATTTTTATGGCTCCATATGAGCGCATTCCTGGCCGCAAGACCATCAGGAAAGCGGCTCATCAGAAGCGTGCTGCAATTGTTCGGCCGCAGCGGCGTTCCGGGAACATGTCGCTAAGAGCTGCCGTCAATTCCGCCCGCTCGCCCTGCGCTAGGTCTGGCTCTCTGTCCCGTTCTCGAGCTTCGTCCGCAGGGCCGCGACAATGCGATGTACGGTTTGCAGATCCTTGACCGGAAGCCCCTCCGAAAGGCCGTTGACCCACGGCGCCTGCAAAGCCATGGCGGCATCGAAAGCATGCCGTCCCTTGTCAGTCAGAACGACAAGCTGCGCTCGGCGGTGATGCGGGTTGGCCTCGAAAGCAACGAGGCCTTCCGCGTGCAGGTCATTGACGATCCGCTGCACGTTCTGGCGATTGGCCCCCAGATCGCGGGCAAGCCAAGCCACCGGCTGGGGGCGCTCCGCGTGCACGATGGCGCCGAGAATCTGCCAGCGGGCACTCGTGAGCCCGAGCCGGGCGACCAAGCGGTCCCCTGCGGTCAGGAGCAGGCTATTCAGCCGGAACAGGTCGAGCACGAGGTTCGACAGCGCATCACCGGCCGGCGTTCGCAAGGATTTCGGCATTCGTCACCATAAACCGTTATTGACATCATAATGTCAAATCAGTAAATTGTTCATAGTACCATATTGACATCATAATACCACAACGAACGGAGCCTACCCATGACGCACCTGCGTCCCCTGGATCCTGACTTTCCCATCGAACGTCAGCTTGGCATCGACACCAGCCCCGTGGTGCTCGTGAATGTGTTCACGCTCGACAAGACCGACGAGCAGAGCTTCCTCCAGGTTTGGCAGGACGATGCAGCCTTCATGAAGCGGCAGCCGGGCTTCATTGCCACCCAGCTTCACCGCGCGATCGGCGATAGCCCGACATATCTGAACTATGCCGTCTGGGAATCGACGGCCCACTTCCGGGCTGCATTCACGCATCCTGAGTTCAGATCGAAGATCGCAGCCTATCCCTCATCTGCCGTCGCCTCTCCGCACCTGTTCGAAAAGGTCGCCGTGCCCGGCATCTGTGTGGCGTAGCGCGCTTCGAAACGGCAGGACCCCGATGACCAGGATCATCCACCCAGTCGCGGGCGCGGTCGTGCTGACGACGATTGCGACCTTCTGGCTCTCCACGGCTCTCACCGAGCTATTTGCGTCGCACGCGAGCATAGCCACGGTGAAAATGGCCATACCCTGGGGCTTCCTGTTGCTGGTTCCGGCGTTGGCGGTGACGGGAGGCTCAGGATTTTTCCTGGCAAAGGGACGACGTGGTGGCGTGATCGGCGCGAAGATCAAGCGCATGCCGTTCATCGCCGGCAACGGCATCCTGCTTCTCATTCCTGCCGCGTTGTTTCTTGCGTTCAAGGCGAAGGCCGCGGAGTTCGACACCACGTTCTATGCGGTACAGACTCTCGAATTGTTGGCCGGCGCGATGAACATCGCTCTTCTCGGCCTCAATATGCGCGACGGCTTCAAGATGAAGAGCCGGTTCCGCGTTCGCCAGCCCGATCGCTTGCCGGTGCTCTGACGGCGCGCGCGAACCCGGCTTTCGATCGGGTCCGCCACGCTCGCAGGCGGTCCCGCCTACGCGTGCTTCTTCTTCGGCTTCACCGCCCTCGGCGCTGGCTGCGGATCGGGATTGCCCTCGATTGACGACAGACGTCCAGCCGTGAAGGTGTAGATGCCGGCGCGCGGTCCCGTGGCCCAAGTGACGACGGCAACGCGGCGACCGGCGGCGTCATTGGAGAGATTGATGTTCGATGGCGCGCCGATGCCGCGCACCACGTCGCATTCGGTATGGCCCAGCGCGACCGTACCGCCCATCGGCGCCGGAGCCGTCGTCGATGCGTTGGCATCGGCCGGCCCGGGAGGCGGCGCCATGCCGGGACAGGCGCCGTCAGCGCTGACGAGATCCTCAGCTCCGACCGGCTTGTCGGGGGTCAGCGGCGGGGATTCGATCGAGATGTTCTTGATGAACAGCCGGCTCGGCGTGTTGAACCATTGTGCGTCCTTCGACAGCAGATCGGACGCGCCCGAGCAGCCGGCGAGCAGCGGAGCCGCGGCAGCCAAAGCAACAAGAAGCGACCTGGGAAGCTTTTGATGTCGCACGATAAACCAAATTCCCCGCGTGAAGGACCAGCCCTAAGCGATTGTCCCAACATCACTTTGCGGCACGAAGGTGACAAAAGCCAGCATCGCCCGAAAAGTGCAAATTATCATTAATTGCGAAGGACCCCTAATTCCGACGCTGCCACCGGCCCCGCTCGTCGGCCTGCCAATAGGTGACATCAAATCCCCGCTCCTTGCAATCCGTCCAGGCGCTGCGGGCAAGCGCGAGTGCATCCGGATCGTCGCCATTGAACAGCAGCACCATGCGCGCATAACCCTGCGCGTCCTGCGGCAAGGCCGCATTGTCGACCAGGAATCGGACATGGGCGCCGTTGGGATTGCCCTCCTCGATCGCCAGCACGATCGGCTGATCGGCGGCATCATTCACGCGCCATGTCGCATGCGGCAGGAAGGAATCGTCGCGGTAGGTCCATAAATGCGCGTCGAGCGCATCGGCGCGCTCTTCCGAGGTCGACTGCACCACGACGCGCCATCCGCGCTCGAGCGATTTCTCGAGAAGCGGCGGCAACACGTTCTCCACCGTCATGTTTTGCAGATGATAGAACAGGACTTCGGTCATCTCAGATCATTTGCGCTCGTAATGGTCGGCGACGAGACGGTCGAGCAGGCGGACGCCATAGCCGCTTGCCCAGCTCTGGTTGATGTCGGTCTTCGGCGCGCCCATGGCGGTGCCGGCGATGTCGAGATGGGCCCAGGGCGTGCCATCGACGAAACGCTGCAGGAACTGCGCGGCGGTGATCGAGCCGCCGTGGCGACCGCCGGTGTTCTTCATGTCGGCGAACTGGGAATCGATCAGCTTGTCGTATTCGGGACCGAGCGGCATGCGCCAGACCTTGTCGCCGCTCTCGATGCCGGCCGCCAGCAGGCGTTCGGCGAGCTCATCATTGTTGGAGAACATGCCGGCATGCTCGGTGCCGAGCGCGACCACGATCGCGCCGGTCAGCGTCGCCAGATCCACCATGAATTTCGGCTTCACCTTCTTGGCGACGTACCAGAGCACGTCGGCCAGCACGAGGCGGCCTTCCGCGTCGGTGTTGATGATCTCGATGGTCTGGCCCGACATCGAGGTGACGATGTCGCCCGGCCGCTGCGCATTGCCGTCGGGCATGTTCTCGACGAGGCCGATGGCGCCGACCACATTGACCTTGGCCTTGCGCGCGGCAAGCGCGTGCATCAGGCCGACGACGCAGGCCGCGCCTCCCATGTCGCCCTTCATGTCCTCCATGCTGCCGGCTGGCTTGATCGAGATGCCGCCGGTGTCGAAGCAGACGCCCTTGCCGACGAAGCTCACGGGCGCCTCGCCCTTCTTGCCGCCGTCCCAGCGCATGATCACGGTGCGGCTCGGCCGCGCCGAGCCCTGGCCGACGCCGAGCAGCGCGCCCATGCCGAGCTTCTGCATCGCCCTGACGTCGAGCACCTCGACCTTGACGCCGAGCTTGCGGAGCTGACCGGCGCGGCGCGCGAATTCCTCGGGGAAGAGTACGTTCGGCGGTTCGTTGACGAGGTCGCGCGCGATGATCACGCCGTCGACGACGTGGCCGGCCGAGGCAAATGCCTTCTTCGCGGCAGCGGCATCGCCGACCGCCAGCGAGATGTCGGCACGCGAGCCGCCCTCCTCGCCGTCCTTCTTTTTCGTCTTGTAGCGGTCGAACTTGTAGGCGCGCAGGCGCAGACCCGAGGCGATCGCGACCGCCTGCTCGCTCGTCATGGCACCACCGGGCAGTTCCGCCATGATCGTCATGGCGGCCGCCCCGGCGGCAAGCTTACCCGCCGCCACACCGCCGAATTTGAGGAAATCGTTCGCCTTTAGGCCAGCCGCCTTGCCGGCGCCGATCACGAGCAGACGGGTGGCCTTCACCCCTTCCGGCGCCAGGATGTCGAGCGCTGCCCCGCTCTTGCCCTTGAAGGCGGCTGCGGCGGCCGCACGCTTCACGAGTTCGATACCGCCGCCCAGCGCCTTGGCCGTCGCCGGACCAACCTTCAGACTATCGTCGCAGAACACGACCATGATGCCACGGGCGGCGGCAGACAACGGGACAAAGCCGACCTTGATGGCATCGGACATGGGTAACTCCTTCAAAAATCTTGGTCTTTTTGCTGCTCACGGTCCCTGGCCAGGGCCGGACATGAACGGCGATTCACTGAGCCATCTGCACTATGGGCCAGCGCCCCGGCAGATGCCAAGCACCCCCGTGGCCTCAAGGCCACAACGAGCGAAATATTAACCATATATTGAGGGTGCCACGGGGCAGCCATTTTGTTGACGGATCAAAGGGATGGTAGTGAGAGAGTGAGCTGGCGGAAGAGGCGCTGGCCAACCTTGGGGATCCCCTGATCGGGGATTGGTTGGACAGCGGAGTTTCGGCCGACATTGGGGACTTGGTGGGATTCGTGCGGTAGCGCATGGGGTCGATCGATAGGTATATCTTCCGCACGACGCTGGCGTCGTTTGCGCTGATCCTGGTCAGCCTCACTGGCGTGATCTGGATTACGCAGGCGTTGCGCGGCATCGACCTGATGACGAGCCAGGGTCAGACCATCCTCACTTTCCTGGGCATCACCAGCCTCGTCGTGCCGGCCCTGGTCCTGATCATCTCGCCGATCGCGCTGATGATCGCGATCTCGCACACGCTGAACAAGCTCGCGACCGATTCCGAAATCATCGTGATGAATGCCGCCGGCCTGTCGCCGTTCCGGCTGTTCTATCCGTTCTTTTACGCCACCTGCGTGGTGGCGCTGCTGGTTGCCTTCATCGCGGCCTATCTCGCCCCCGACGGCATGCGGCGGATCAAGCAGTGGGATGCCGAGATCACCGCGGACGTGCTCACCAACATCCTGCAGCCCGGCCGCTTCGCCCAGCTCGACAAGAACCTCACGATCCGGATTCGCGAACGCCAGCCCGGCGGCATCCTTGCCGGCATCTTCATCGACGACCGCCGCGATCCGAACGAGCGCGTCTCGATCGTCGCCGAGCACGGCGAGGTCGTGAAGAACGAGACCGGCTCGTTCCTCGTGCTGGAGACCGGCAATCTCCAGCGCTTCGAGGCGGGCAAGCGCGATCCCGCGCTGGTGGCCTTCGGCCGCTACGGCTTCGACATGTCGAAGTTCTCCAACCAGGGCCGCGACGTCACCCTCGGCATCCGCGAGCGCTATCTCTGGGAGCTGCTTGCGCCGTCCGATAACGACCCCGTCTACAAGCAGATTCCCGGCCAGTTCCGCTCGGCCCTGCATGACAGCCTGCTCGCGCCGATCTATCCCTTCGCCTTCGCCGTGCTGACCTTCGCCTTCCTCGGTGCGCCCCGCACCACCCGCCAGAGCCGTAATTTCTCGATCGGCACTTCGGTCGTTGCGGTGTTTGGCCTGCGCATGGCCGGCTTTGCCTGCTCGGTGATGGCGGTGAAGTCGCCGAGCCCGGTGCTGGTGCAATATGCGATGGTCATGGGCGCCATTGGCGTCGGGCTGTGGATGATCATCCGCGGCGTTGTGGTCGAGCCGCCCCCTGGCCTCATGGAGGCCATCAACAGGTCGAACGCGCGCATCGCGCGGCTGTTCGGACGGCCGGCCACCGCATGAGCATGCTTACCAACACACTCGGACGCTATTTCGCCGGCCGCTTCGTGGTCGCGGCGCTCGGCGTGTTCTTGGGCATTTTCCTGCTACTGGTGCTGGTCGACTACATCGAGATGGTGCGCAAGACCTCGGGGCTGGCGTCCGCCTCGGCGCTCATGGTGGCCGAGACCTCGCTGTTCAGGGTGCCGCAACTGCTGGAGAAGCTGACGCCGTTCTGCATGCTGATCGGCGCCATGACCTGCTATCTCGCCCTCTCCCGCCGGCTCGAGCTCGTGGTTGCGCGCGCCGCCGGCATCTCCGCATGGCAGTTCATCTCACCGGCGCTCGGCAGCGCGCTCCTGATCGGGGTGATCGCAACCGTCGCCTACAATCCCATGTCGGCCAATCTGCGTGAACTCTCCAAGCGCATGGAAGCCGAGCTGTTCGGCTCGGCGCCCGGGGGCGGCATCCAGGACGCCTCCGGCTTCTGGCTCAATCAGGTGACCAGCGACGGCCAGACCATCATCAACGCCGCGCGCAGCGAGCAGCAGGGCGTCCGACTCACCGGCCTGACGCTGTTCCGCTTTGACACAGACAGTCACTTCAAGGAGCGGATCGAGGCGCGCGAGGCGACACTGGAGTCCGGCCATTGGCTGTTCAAATCCGTTCGCCGCTTCTCGCTGGACTCCCCGCCGATCGACCAGGCCACCTTGGAGATTCCAACGACGCTCACCGAGGCGCAGGTCCGCAACAGCTTTTCCACCCCCGAGACTGTGTCCTTTTGGCAACTACCGAGCTACATCCGCTCATCCGAAAGCTCAGGCTTCGCGACAGCCGGATACCGACTCCAGTATCAGAAGCTTCTGGCACAGCCGTTTTTGCTTGCGGCAATGGTGATGCTCGCGGCCTCCGTGTCGTTGCGCTTCTTCCGGATGGGCGGCGTGCAGAAGATGGTTTTGAGTGGCGTGGGCGCAGGCTTTCTGCTCTACGTTCTGTCGAAAGTGACTGAAGACTTGAGCAAGGCTGAGTTGATGCATCCGATCGCTGCGGCGTGGTTGCCCGTAGTGGTGGGCGGCCTCACCGGCTTTTTGGCCTTGTTGTACCAGGAGGACGGTTAGTGACTGCCGTCCATCGAGGACCCGTGTCTCGTTTGACGCGCCGCATCGTGATGCGCGCGAACAGGTCCGGCTTGTCTCTTCGCAAGCTCATGATGGCTGTCGCTGCCGTGGCATCGCTCGGCGCGCTGATCGATGTTGCCGCCCTGGCCCCCGCCTCGGCCCAGAGCTTCACCTATAATCCGCTGCCGCCGCGTCCGAAGCCGCCGAAAGCCGCTAACGACAACCAGATGCTGGTTCAGGCGACCGAGGTCGACTACGACTACAACAATTCGCGCGTCTCCGCGGTCGGTAACGTCCAGCTGTTCTACAACGGCACCAGCGTCGAGGCCGACAAGGTCATCTACGACCAGAAGACCAAGCGGCTGCATGCCGAAGGCAACATCCGCATGACGGATGCCGACGGCAAGATCACCTATGCCGAGATCATGGATCTCTCCGACGATTACCGCGACGGTTTCGTCGATTCGCTGCGTGTGGACACCGCCGACCAGACCCGCATGGCCGCGAGCCGCGCCGACCGCTCCAGCGGCAATTACACGGTGTTCGAGAACGGCGTCTACACGGCCTGCGCGCCGTGTAAGGACGATCCGAAGAAACCGCCGCTGTGGCAGGTCAAGGGTGCCCGCATCATCCACGACCAGCAGGAGAAGATGCTGTATTTCGAGACGGCGCAGATCGAATTCTTCGGTGTGCCGCTCGCCTACATGCCGTATTTCTCGACGCCCGACCCGACCGTGAAGCGCAAGAGCGGCTTCCTGATGCCGGGCTATGTTTCCGGCACGTCGAACACGGGCTATGGCGTCGAGGTTCCCTATTATTGGGCGATCGCGCCCGACATGGACGCGACCATCAACCCCCGCTTCTTGTCGCGGCAAGGCGTGCTGCTGCAGGGAGAATTCCGGCAGCGCCTGATCGACGGCGCCTACCAGATCCGCGCCTATGGCATCGACCAGCTCGATCCCGGCGCGTTTGCCGGGCAGCCGGGCGACAAGCAGTTCCGCGGCGCCGTCGACACCAAGGGTCAGTTCGCGCTGAACGACAAATGGGTCTGGGGTTGGGACGGCGTCCTGATGTCCGACTACTATTTCTTCTCGGACTACCGGCTCTACCAGTACCGCGATCCGCTCGGCTCGTTCCTGCTGCTGCCGACGGAGGCGCTGTCGCAGCTCTATCTGACCGGCGTCGGCAACCGCAGCTTCTTCGACGCGCGCACGATGTACTGGCTGAGCTATTCGGGTAACCAGAGCCAGGTGCCGATCGTCTATCCGGTGATCGACTACTCCAACGTGCTCAACTACCCGGTGTTCGGCGGCGAGTTCAGCTACAAGACCAATTTCGTGAACCTGTCGCGTGACCAGGCGGTGTTCGATCCGATCACCACGATCGCGAACACCAACAGCCTGTGCACGACGGCGTCGGCCGATCCGCTCGCCCGCACGCCGTCGCAGTGCCTGCTGCGCGGCTTCCCCGGCACCTACACCCGCCTCACGGCCGAGGCGCAGTGGCGCAAATCCTTTACCGATCCGCTCGGCCAGATCTGGACGCCGTTCGCCAGCCTGCGCGCCGACGCTATCAACTCCTCGGTCTCCAACCAGCCGGGCGTGTCGAACTATCTTCCCATCGGCGACACCCAGGCGTTCCGCCTGATGCCGACCGTGGGCCTGGAATACCGCTACCCCTTCATCAACGTTCAGCCCTGGGGCTCGACCACCGTCGAGCCGATCGCGCAGATCATCATCCGGCCGAACGAGACCTATGCCGGCAAGCTCCCGAACGAGGACGCCCAGAGCATGGTGTTCGACGCCTCGAACCTGTTCAGCGTCGACAAGTTCTCCGGCTACGACCGCGTCGAGGGCGGCGGCCGCGCCAATGTCGGCGTGCAGTCGACCACGCAGTTCGACAAGGGCGGCGCCGTCAAGGCCTTGTTCGGCCAGTCCTACCAGCTGTTCGGCATGAACTCCTTCGCGGTCCAGGACCCCATCAATACCGGCCTCAATTCCGGCCTGGACAAGCCGCGTTCCGATTACGTCGCGAGCGCCAGCTACTCGCCCAACAGCACCTACACGTTCAGCGTCCGCTCCCGCATGGACGAGCAGACCTGGAACGTGCAGCGCTTCGAGGCGGAAGGCCGCGCCAACTTCAATCGCTGGGCGGTCAGCGTGCTGTACGGCAGTTACGCGGCGCAGCCGGAGCTTGGCTATCTGACCCGCCGCGAGGGCATCCTGACCTCGGGCTCCATAAAGGTCGCGACCAACTGGGTGGTGTCGGGCTCGGCGCGGTGGGACCTCGAGGCCAACAAGATCAACCAGTATGTGCTCGGTGCCGGCTATGTCGACGATTGCTTCGTGCTGGCGGCGAACTACGTAACTTCGTATAGCTATTCGGCGGGCACCGCGCCGCCCGTGCTGAGCCATGCGTTCATGTTCCAGATCGGCCTGCGCACGCTGGCGACCTCGTCGACGACCAGCAGTTCCGCCGGCCTCCAGTGAACGGTTTGAAGTGCCGGCCGCGCTTGCCCCCATCACAGGCTCGACGCGGCTGACATGCGAGCGACAATCATGACGACCCCATTGCCCGTCTTCCGCCTCCTCCTCGCCATCGCTGCCGGACTGGTCCTGACCGGACTGCCCTCGCCGTCGCGCGCGCAGAACATCGTCGTCATGGTCAACGGCGACCCGATCACCGATTTCGACATCGAGCAGCGCTCCAAGCTCGACCAGCTGACGACGCAGAAGACCCCGAGCCGGCAGGAGGTCATCAACGAGCTGATCGACGACAAGGTGAAGATGAAGGAGGGCAAGAAGTACGGGGTCGACCCCGGCATCTCCGACATCAACCAGTCCTACGAAGGCATGGCGCAGCGTATGCGCATCACGCCGGACCAGCTCACCAAGTCGCTCGAATCCAAAGGCGTCCGTCCCGAGACGCTGAAGGGCCGCATGAAGGCCGAGATGGTCTGGACCAGCCTGGTGCGCGGCCGCTTCAAGGAGAAGCTGCTGGTCGGCGAGCGCGACGTCGCGCAGGCCGTGCAGGCCCAGACCGGCGACAAGCTCCAGATCGAGGGCACCGAATACAAGATGCAGCCGATCGTGCTGATCGTGCCGCGCGGCTCGTCCGCGGCGTTCCTGGAAACACGCAAGAAGGAAGCCGAGAGCTATCGCGCGCGCGTCGGAAGCTGCGAGGAAGCCAACTCGCTGTTCCGCTCGACGCCGAACGCCACCATCCGCGACAGCGTCACCAAGACTACCGCAGAGCTGCCGGAAGCGCTGCGCAAGGTGCTCGACGACACCCCGATCGGCCATTTGACCGCGCCCGAGATGACCAAGAACGGCATCGAGATGGTGGTGCTGTGCTCGCGCAAGCCGACCATGATCGACACGCCGAAGAAGCGCGAGGTCCGCGAGAAGATGTATCAGGAGAAGTACGAGAAGACCCAGAAGGCCTATCTCGACGAGCTCCGCAAGGCGGCGATGATCGAATATCGCAACCGCTGATGGCCAATCGCGCAGCCAAACCGCATAGCCTTCCCCTTGCCCTGACCCTGGGAGAGCCCGCCGGCATCGGCCCCGACATCACGATCGCAGCCTGGCTCCGGCGCCGTGAACTGAACCTGCCCGCGTTCTATCTGCTCGGCGATGAGGCGCTGATCGCCCGGCGCGCCAAGGCGCTAGCCGCCGCACTGGGGGCCGACGTGAGGACCGCGGCGGTGAGCCCCGGAGAGGCCGCTTCCGCCTTCACCGATGCCCTCCCCGTGGTCGCCACCGGCGAGCGCGCGACCGCCGAGCCCGGCAAGCCCGACGCATCGAGCGCGCCGGCCGCGCTCGCCTCGATCCGGCAGGCGGTCACCGATGTCCGCGAGGGCCGCGCCGGCGCCGTCGTCACCAATCCGATCGCCAAGAGCGTGCTCTACCGCTCAGGCTTCCGTCATCCCGGCCACACCGAATTCCTCGCCGAGCTCGCCGCGGAAGGCGGCCGCGTGCCGCAGCCGGTGATGATGCTGTGGTCGCCCCGGCTTGCCGTGGTGCCCGTGACCATCCACGTCTCGATCCGCGATGCGCTGGCAGAGCTCACCAGCGAGCTAATCGTCTCGACCGTGCGCATCGTCGCAGCCGAGCTGAAATCGCGCTTCGGCATCGCGCAGCCGCGTATCGCGGTCTCCGGCCTCAATCCGCATGCCGGCGAGGACGGCTCGCTCGGCCACGAGGAGCAGACAATCATCGCCCCGGCGCTTAAGGTGTTGCGTGGCGACGGCATCGAGACCAGGGGGCCGCTGCCCGCCGACACCATGTTCCACGAGGCCGCGCGCAGCACCTATGACTGCGCAATCTGCATGTATCACGACCAGGCGCTGATCCCGATCAAGACCGTCGCCTTCGACGACGCCGTCAACGTCACGCTCGGCCTGCCCTTCATCCGCACCTCGCCCGATCACGGCACCGCCTTCGACATCGCCGGCACCGGCAAGGCCAATCCGGCCAGCCTGATCGCGGCGCTTCAGCTGGCCAGCCGCATGGCGGCTTCGCAAAGCCGATGAGCGCGATCGACGACCTCCCGCCGCTCCGCGAGGTCATTCGCCAGCACGCGCTGTCGGCGCGCAAATCGCTCGGCCAGAATTTCCTGCTCGACCTCAATCTCACCGCCCGCATCGCGCGCGCCGCAGCGCCGCTCGACGATTCCACCATCGTCGAGATCGGCCCCGGCCCGGGCGGGCTGACGCGCGCTTTGCTCGCGCTCGGCGCGAAGCGCGTCATCGCCATCGAGCACGACGAGCGGGCGATCCCGGCCTTGCAGGATATTTCCGCGCGCTACCCTGACAGGCTCGAGATCGTGCATGGCGATGCGATGACCTTCGATCCCCGCCCGCTGCTCAATGGCGAACGCGCGAAGATCGTCGCCAACCTGCCCTACAACATCGCGACCCAGCTCCTGATCGGCTGGCTCACCACCGAGCCCTGGCCGCCCTGGTACGACATGATGGTGCTGATGTTCCAGCGCGAGGTCGGCGAGCGCATCGTCGCGCGCGAGGACGAGGAGGCCTATGGCCGGCTCGGCGTGCTCGCCAATTGGCGCTGCGAGACCAAGATCCTGTTCGACATTGCGCCGTCCGCCTTCGTGCCGCCGCCGAAGGTCACCTCCTCCGTCGTGCGCCTCACGCCGCGCGCCGAGCCTCTCCCTTGCGATCGCAGGCTGCTCGAACAGGTCGCCGCCGCCGCCTTCGGTCAGCGCCGGAAAATGTTGCGGCAGAGCCTGAAATCGCTCGGCGCCGATCCGGCGCGGCTGGCCGCCGCCGCCGGCGTCGATGCGACGCGGCGCGCCGAGACCGTTCCGATATCCGGCTTTGTTGCCATGGCCTGTGAATTGGCCAATATACGAACCGAAGAAGCATGATCCGGAAAAGTGTGAAGCGGTTTTCCGAACGAGATCATGCTCAAACAATGAGATAATTTCGGAGGAAGAAATATGGCGTTGATGCGTCGGCAGTCCCTGGTCAAGTTCGATGCCCCGCTGTGCGAGACCATCGTCGACACGCCGAAGCCGAAAGGCACCGAAGTGCTGGTGCGCATCGAGCGTTGCGGCCTCTGCCATTCCGACCTGCACATCCAGGACGGCTACGCCGATCTCGGCGGCGGCAAGAAGCTCGACACCACGCGCGGCATGACGCTGCCCTTCACGCTCGGCCACGAGATCGCCGGCATCGTCGACGAAGTCGGCCCCGACGTGCCGGCCGGCCTCATTGGCGCGAAGAAGGCCGTCTTCCCCTGGATCGGCTGCGGCCAGTGCCGCGACTGCGCCAATGGCGACGAGAATCTCTGCGTGAAGCAGCGCTTCCTCGGCGTCTCCATCGACGGCGGCTTCGCCACCCACGTGCTGGTGCCCGACGCGAAATATCTGCTCGACTACGATCCCCTGCCCGTCAACCAGGCCGCGACCTTGATGTGCTCCGGCGTCACCGCCTATGGCGCGCTCAAGCGCCTGGTCGACCGCCCGCGCCAGCGCAACCTGCTGCTGATCGGCCTCGGCGGCGTCGGCATGATGGGCCTGTCGTTCGCGCAGGCGATGTTCAAGCAGCCGATCACGGTCGCCGACCTCTCGCCGGCCGCGCGCGAGACCGCGCTGAACAACGGCGCCGCCAATGCCTATGATCCGTCCGAGCCCGACGTGATCAAGCGCATCCTGAAGGAGACCGAAGGCGGCTTCGACGAGATCGTCGATTTCGCCGGCAACGAGAAGTCGATGGCCTTCGCGGTCGCGGTCGCCGCGCGCGGCGGCAAGATCGTGGTCTCCGGCCTGATGGGCGGCCAGTTCACATTGCCGATGGTGCAATGGGTCTACAAGCGCATGACCATCGAGGGTTTCATGGTCGGAACGCTAGCAGAGGCCCAGGAGCTGATGGCGCTGGCGCGTGCCGGCAAAATCAAGCCGACGCCGATGCGCGAGGAGCCGATGGGCGATGTCCAGAAATGGATCGACGAGCTTCGCGCCGGCAAGGTCGTCGGCCGCATCGTGCTGAAGAACTGAGCCGCGCGCGCGGGCCCCAAGTTGGGCCCGCGTAACGGAACGCCTGCGGCCCCGCCGCGTTGGCAGCGCATGTCCATTCGCTGCACCGTCGAAAGCGCATTCTTCATCGCCTGGAGCTGCCTGGAGCAGAGCGGCGAGCTCGGCCCGCCGGACGAGAGCGCCAACGTCATTCTCGACGCCATCGAAGGTCAGCTCAAAACCGGCGAACGCCGGCAGCTGATGCTCGCCAACAAGGCGATCGACGCCTATCGCGCGCACGCGGCGCTGCGCCGATCCTCGTGGGATCGCGAAGCACGCTTCGGCTGATGATCTTCGCCGCCCCTCGGGCCGCCGGCCCAGCGGCGTTTTTTGGCGGATTGAGGCCGGCGGTCCTCGGGCAAAGCGCACGGAGTACGGCGCTCGGCGCCACACGCTACGCCAATCCGCAAGCCCGCTATGTTCACTCCTGAACAGACCTCGCCAGATCAACGCTGCCGGGCAGCGCACGCATGCAGCCTCGCTCCCAACTTTCCGGAAGTCCGCAAAGACCGCGCGCCAGCATCTCAACTATGCAACGGCCGCTTGTGTGCACTTTGGAACCGTCGGTTCCGCCATGGAAACGTAGGGTTCTGGCTGGCGCCGATTCCCGGCCAGCCCAGAGACGCAACTGTGACCGGTCGGCCCCCGAACGATCTGCTCCGGCAGCTCACCCACCAGGATTTCGAACTGCTCGCGCCTCACCTTCAGCCGGTCGAACTCGCGGCGAGCCACGTTTTGCATCACGCCGGCGACGACGTGGCGGCGGTGCATTTTCCCTGCGGTCCCGCACTCGTGTCGTTCGCCGTGCCGGTCGAGGACGATCGCGAGGTCGAAAGCCTGCTGGTGGGCCGCGAGGGTGCGGTGGGCATTGCCGCAGGCCGCAACCCTTCGCTGGCTTATTCACGCATCGTCGTGAAGCTGGGCGGCAGCCTCGTCCGTCTGCCGCTGCGCGCGCTTGAGCAGGCACAGCAGCGGTCAGCCACGCTCCACGAGGTCTTTTCGCGCTACGCCGACTGCCAATTCGCGCAGCTGCTGCAGACGGCGGCCTGCAACGCGGCGCATTCGATCGAGCAGCGCGCCGCCAAGTGGATCATCTCCGCGAAGGAGAGTATCGGCGGCGCCGAGATCCCCCTCACCCACGAGCAGCTCGCCGGCATGCTCGGCGTCTCCCGCAGCTATGCCAGCCGCGTCATCCAGATGTTCAAGGCAAGGCGCATCCTCGCGACCCGCCGCGGCGCCATCCTGATCCTCGACGGGACAGCGCTCGAAGCCAGAGCCTGCTGCTGCAATGATTGGGTGAGGAAGCACTTTGACGAGGTGCTGGGCGGAGCGTCACCTGCCGATGGCTAAAGCGCGATGCGATCAGGATGCATCGTCATCCCGCTTTAGGTTGTTGTTCAATCATGATCTTTTCGGAAAACCGCTGCGCACTTTTCCGGATTATGCTCTAGCATCTTTGCGGCCTCACCCCTCCGGTGGCGACTGGCGTTTCAGATGCAGATAGGCCGGGCTGAAATCGCCGAGCCGCTGCAGCTCGCGCCATTTCAGGACGATGAGCTCCCCGTCGCGCAGATCCATGGTGCCGCCCCGCCTGAGGTCAGCGAGCGTCCGGTTCACGGTCGCGATCGCCATGCCGAGCGTCTCGCCGAGCTGCACCAGGCTGATCGGCAGGCGGAAGCGATTGCCGCGGACGAGCTGCGCGGCGCGGGCGCGGTAGAACAGCTCGCAGAACAGGTGCGCCATGCGCGCCTGCATCGGCCGGGCGCTGTTGTTGGTGATGGCCTCGCGAAAGATCGAGGCATCGAGCAGCGTCTCGCGCCAGACCGAGAGCGCGAAAGTGGGCCGGCGCCGGAAGGCTATGAACAATTCGCGATGCGGGATGAAGGCGACCGAGGCGTGCCCGAGCGCGGAGAGCCCATGGTCCATCTGGTCGATGAACAGCCCCTGGGAGTCCGGGAGGTCACCGGAGATATGGAACGCGAGATATTGCCGTCCCCCGCTGCCGAGCAGATGGTAACGCGCCACCATGCCGGAGACGACCAGCGCCGAATGTTCAGGCTCCTCGCCCTGGCGGATGAAATCCTCGTTGGGCGCGACATCGCGCTGCGTGAAGGTGAGCGCGCGGATCTCGTCGAGATCCTCCCCGGTGAGCGCGGTGTGCTCGCTCAGGTTCCGGATCAGCACGTCGTGGGCTTTTTCCATGAGACCACCAAAAATCGCGCCGGATCTATCAAATGATACTTCTGGCCCTGGTTCAGCGGACTAGAACGCGAGACGGACGCACTGGTTGCTAATCCGTTTGCGATCATTCGGGTCGCACTCACACCATCACCTCGACCACCAACCGAGCCCGCCTTTCTCATGAGTCCTACGACGATCCTGGAGCGCATCCGCGGCCTGTTCGCATCCGATACCAGCGAACACCTCGACTGCATCAGCGATGCCTTCAAGAACGGCACGCTGCGCGAGCCGGCGCATCCGATGTCGGATCAGGAACTCGCCCACGCCATCCGCGAGTTCCGCAGCACTGAGGTCTCCGACTGGACCATCGCAAAGCTCTCGCGGCGCTTCATCGACGCGCCGCGAGACAGCTGAAGCGCGCCACGAGACTCATGCCGCATCCGAAGTTCATCGCGCGTCTCCAGGCCATCGAAGGCCTGTCCGAGGACGAACGCCAGCAGATCGCGGGCCTGCCGTCCACGCTACGCCAGGTCGCGGACGGCGAGATCGTGCTGCGTCAGGGCGAGGCCGCCTCGCGCTGCGTCTTCGTCGTCAGCGGCTTTCTCTACCAGGCCCGCATCGTCGGCGATCGCAGCCAGATCCTCGCGTTCCACGTTCCCGGCGACATGCCCTGCCTGCACACGCTCCTGGTCACGCCGATGGATGCGGATCTCGTCGGCCTCGGTCCGACCATCGTCGGCTACGTCGGGCACAGCCAGCTCCGCCAGCTGCTCGACGGCTCGATCCATCTGACCCGCGCGTTCTGGCGCGAGACGCTGATCGATGCGGCGATCTCGCGGCAATGGATCGCCCGTCTCGGCGCGCAGGCGGCCCTGCCGAAGGTCGCGCATCTGATCTGCGAGCTCGCGGCGCGGCTGGAGATCGTCGGCCTTGTCAAGGACGCCTGCTTCCAGATGCCGATGACGCAGCGGCACGTCGCCGATGCCTGTGGCCTGTCGATCGTGCACGTCAACCGCACCATTCAGGAACTACGGCATCGCGGGTTGATCGCATGGGAGGGCAGCGAGATCGAGCTGCTGCAGCCTGAAGAATTGCGCAGGCTTGCCGATTTCACGCCCGACTATCTGACCTGAGCGCGGAGGGCGAGCGCAGAGGAATGGGTGAGCGGACCGCTCTCCCTCGCGTCACGATCGCGGCCGCGCGGTCCGCCATGATGTGAGCAGCGGACCACCGCGGCCGAGGACGGGATCCGTTTTCGGCCTGCGGACCTTGGCGATGCGCTTGACGGCATCGGGACGCTCGCGCGTGTCGGTGCACTCGTCGTACGTTCCGTCGTGCGGATACGCTCCGACGACCCCAAAGTCCCGGCTGGACTCGATCAGCCTGTGTCCGGTACCGGCGGGCAGCACCAGAACGTCGCCGGCTTTCACGCGGAGGACGCGTCCCTTGACGCCGCCGCACTCGAGCCTGGCCGTGCCGCGCGCCACGCCCATCACTTCGTGGACCTGCGAATGATAGTGGACGAAGTCATACACGGTGTCCCGCCACGACCGGCCCCAGCCGTTTGTATCGAACAGCGTGTCGATGATGACCTCAGGGGGATAGCGCCTGGACTTCAGATTGACCGCGCCGCGATAGAGCAACACCGGAAAACGCGGATTGTTCGGCACGATGCCATCGTCGCGAAAACGGATGGCTGCCGGCTTCCGGGCCCGCACCAGCGCCCGCAGCGTTGCCGCATCGGGATGCTCCTCCACGAGCTTCTTGGCGAGATTCTTGATCTGGTCCTTGATCGGCATGGCCTGTCCTCAGCCACGGTTCAACGACGCTGGAGGTGAGAAGTTTCAGGCGAACGGGCTTGATCGGCAGGCCCCACTCCGTCCTGCGGATGATCTCTCTAGCGATGCCTTGCACCTCCTGAGATCGCGCTACGGCGTGATGATATCCAGCCTGTCCCGCGACGGGAGCGTTGCCTTGAAGGCCCGAAGCGCGGCGTCAACCGCCGCCGCATCGGCCAGCGGCGTGCGGTAGAAATCGACGTTCTGCCGCGACAAGGTTACGCTTCTTGTTTGGAGCACGGCGACCTTCGTCCAGCTCGATGGCACGCCTTTCTCGAACCAGCCCTCGTAAATCATGACGAGACCGACGTCGTGATCGTGGGCAAGGGCCGCCATCTCTGCCGGCCCATAATCTCCCGCCATTCTCGCCTTGCGCACCTGCTCCGAACCAAGGCCCCAGAGATCGAGCGTATAGTTGGTATTGCGATATGCAACCAAGCCGAGATCGTTGACCCCAACCGCATCTCTGTAAAACGATTGGGCGAAACGAGCCATCTGGTATTGCTGCTCGTAGATATCGCTTGCGCCTAGCGGCGAGACCACTGCCGCTGTCATGTAGGGAATCGCCGCGGTGCCGAGCCCGAAGACCACGCCGACCTTCACACGAGACCATTGCAGCGCAGAGAGCCGTGGCTTGAGTTGTGCGATGCCCCACAGCAACGCGGCTGCCGCGAGAGCCATGATGTATACCTCATACCGATTGAACCAACCGTATTGACCGCACACCAGATGGGCTCCGACGGCAACAAGAACAGCCAGAAGGACGATCAGTACCTTGCGATCGGCGCGTAGCAGACTGGCGCACCAGGCAACAACGAGACCGAGTGCGATGAGCCGCAATCCATACGACGTCATCACGCTCCGCAGCATGTTTCTGACGATAGCGGGTAGCTCGCTCGCGGGCTGATCAAGAGTCGTCAGATAGCCCTTCAACAAGACGGAGCTCGGCAGCAACGGCAGGCCACGCGAGGCCATGAGAACGGCATAGCCCGATAGAGTGACGACAATGACTAGCGCTGCGCCGGCCGCGAAGCGGCGCTGGTCCAGCAGCGTGAACGCCGCGATTGCGGCACCGGCGAATGCGATCCCTTCGAAGCGGATGAGCGGAAGCAGCACCAGGGCGAGGAAATGGAGTGATGTTGGTGCGAACCCGCGCGCAGCCGCCACGAGACCAGCAAAGGTCACGATTGAGGCCCAGACGTGAATACTGTGCTCCATGCCGGTCATGGGCAGCGCGACGGCGCTGACACTGAAGATGAGGAGCAGCGCGATCACGCAAGCGAACGGAAGCTCGCCCACACCATCGAACAGGCCATTCGCCTCCAAGAGGCGTATGATAGCCAAGATTGTCGCACCTGCGGCTGCAACATTGATCAACAACGGACCAAATGCACCGAGATGAAGCGCTTCCGTCAGAGCCAGACAATATGGCCAGATGATCGATGAGCTAGGCGATGAATATTCCCCGGCGTTGACCCCATATCCGCCGGACAGGATCTGGTCGGCGACCGCAAGGTGAATATACGCATCGTCCAGGGTGAAGAAGAGCCTGAAGTCGCACAGCGCCAGGACTGCGATGAGCTCCATCGCAAGCAATCCCAGCCAAACGAGTATGGCTGCAGTTGAGGGTTGAATCCAGGTATCGGTACCCAATTGTCCCGACGACGCCCTGCCTGTCTTGTCGGGGCAATCGCATTGATCGACGACAGCCATCACACTCCCCTGTCAGTCGCTCGATTACGATTGACGCCTTGCCGGGGTCCATTCCCACATCCTGCGGTTTATCTTAGCCTTCCTAACAGTCGGTGACTGCAAGGCTTGAAATTCAGGTTTCCCTTGGGCAGTCGCAGAGGTAAAGGTTTGGAACTAGGGAACGCTGGTCCGCTAGGCCGCTTGGGTCATTTGCGGTGATGGGGCGCGTTTCCGCGATGTACACGACAAACGGAGCTGACGGCGGTTCCTTGAGAGGCGTCGGGCAAAACACCCGGTCAAGCCCTCCGCGTAAAAATATTCCACTTTCCCGAATTTCGGATTTGTGGCATAGACGCCTTATCCCGGCCCTGCCAAAGGGGCGCTTCGCGATCGTCACGAGATGCGGGCCGGGTGGCGGTGGACGCGGTAGCGCCGGCGCGATCAGCCTGATGACAGGGCGGGCAACCGTGAGTCCTCAGGCGACGCGATACGACCCGGCGCAGTCACAGCGGTTTCGTCGATGCCCGAGGGCGAGCACACGCAAGCTTCCGGATATTCCGGCGGGATCGTCCGCGGACGGAGAAGTCGTGTGGTCCTGACGCCCGGGGTCTGTGCGTCAAGGCTTGCGGTGATGCGGCGGTCCGACCGGGCACTGCATCGATCATTCCCGCAAGGCGACGGGGGCAATAGTGCATCGCTCCCCGGGGAGAGCACGAAGGACACCGTTAAAACCAGCCGCGCAGGGAAGGCCGGGCGACCGGCATCACCTGTGGTCCACCCCGTGTGCATCTTCGTCGCGCACGGATCTCGGGTGCCGCCGGCGCCCGGCCTTCCCTGCGCCCTTTGGTCTTCATGGGGCGCGACGACAGCAAGCCTCGGGCGAAACGCGCCGCGAGACTGCGAAGGCGTGTGTGCTGATGAGGAAGAGCCGTACGATGGGTAGAGCACTTGCGAAACCCATCATGTATCGGCGCAAGCAAGAGCACGATGGGTTTCGCTTCGCTCTACCCATCCTACCGAAGTCGGCTCTCGTGCCCCTCCACCGCCCGGTCTGCGCCGCCCCTCTCTCACGCACCTTTCGCCCCGTCACTGGAACCGTCAGTCCGAGCGGCTCGCACGGTCGGGCGAAGGCGACGGTGTGACTTTCACCGGCTCTGGCTGTCTCGGCGCCCGCAGCGGCTCCGGAACCGGGGGGCGCTCCGATGGTTGCGGCGGAACCTGGAGCTCGGCGAAGCAGTAACGCCCAGGAAAATGCCTGATCTCGCGCCGGAACGAATGCGCTGCGAGCCCAATTCAAGCCACATCCTCTCCGGATTTGCGGCTCATTGCCACCCAAGTCTTTGATGACAAAGGGCTGGTTGAGAGTTGCGTCATGCGTAACCGGGAGACCAGGATGGGCAACCGCACCGCAAAATTCGTATCCGCGCTGGTCGGCAGCATCATTGCTGGCGCACCACTGGCTGCCGTGTCGCAGAATGCGCCGGCGCCATCGAGCACAGCCAACGCGGCCGCCGACTGCCTCGCCTCCCCGAAGGGTGCCGCGCCGCAGGGGCAACACTGGTACTATCGTCTCGACCGCACCACCAAGCGGCAATGCTGGTATCTGCGCGCCGCAGGCGGCAAATCCTCCCAGACCGCGCAGGCGACGACCGACGCACCCGAGGCAGATTCAGCCGCGCCGCAAACGATGCAGAACGCGCGCGCCGAATACATCGCTCCGCAGACGAGTGCCGCACCTGGCATGCCCAACACGAGCGCGCCCGCGCCCGCCGCAACCAATGCGCAGCCGGTCGCCCAGCAACCACCAAGCGGCGCGCCCGAGACCAACGCGCAGCAGCCGGCCGTGACCGCGCGCTGGCCCGAGGCCTCCCCGGCCTCCGCCGCGTCTGCGCCGCGGCCAGCTCCCGTTGCAGCCACCGCGCCACCGAGCGCGAAGCCGGCAAAGCCTCCCGCGCCGATGGCGCTGGCCGGGGCAGACGGCACCGCCGACAAGCCGGCCGGCTCGGTGCAGATGCTGCTGCTCGTGATCGGCGGCGCGCTGGCGCTCGCCGGCATCCTCGCCAGCATCATCTACCGCTTCGCCGGCGGACGCGTACGCGTCCAGGCCGCCGCCGACCGCCGCGGGCATTGGGACGATTGGGCGCCGCAGGACCAGGACGGAAGCCGCGCACCCTGGCTCGGTGCGGAGCCCGCCGTCACGCCGCGCGCACAGCAGGGCCCCGTCGACTTCGATGAAGTTCGGCCGCCGCAGACCGCGCAAATCGCAGCCTTCACCAGGGAGATCGGCAGGATCGCGGCGCAATCCGCGTCCATTCGCAACAAGGCCGCCGAACTCGACAAGGCCGACATCTTCAACGGAAAGTTCGAGATCGAGGCATCGCCCCCGCGGCTCGCGGCCAAGGACATCGGCGACGAAAAGGCCGTCGATCACCAAGAAGATGCGCCGGTAGATGCGCAGGCCGGAGATGCCGTCGACGTCGACGTGATCACCGCAATGCTGGAACGGCTGGCGAAGCAAGGGCCGCGGCTGCCGCAGCCTAGCCCTGCAGCTGCCCTTGCAAACCTCGCACGAAGCCAACGAGGCCAATCCGCCGCTCGCGCTTGAGGCGCTCGGCTTTCAGGATCGACTGCACCTCGGCAAAGGCCTCGTCGACGTCGTGGTTGATCACGATGTAGTCGTACTCGGGCCAGTGACTCATCTCGTGGCTGGCGCGGCTCATGCGCTTGCGGATCACCTCGTCGGAATCCTGCGCGCGCGAGTGCAGACGCTTTTCGAGATCCGCCGCCGAGGGCGGCAGGATGAAGACGCTGACGACGTCGGCGCGGGCTTTTTCGCGCAGCTGCTGCGTGCCCTGCCAGTCGATGTCGAACAGCACGTCCTGCCCGGACGATAGCGCGGCTTCGACGGGGCCACGCGGCGTGCCGTAGCTGTTCTCGAACACGGTGGCCCATTCCAACAGCTCGTCACCTTTCACCATCGCCTCGAAGCGCGGCTTGTCGACGAACAGATAATCCTTGCCGTTGACCTCGCCCGGCCGCATCGGGCGCGTGGTCGCGGACACCGACATTTTCAGGCCGGACATCCGGTCGATCAAAAGACGCGACAGCGTCGTCTTGCCCGCGCCCGAGGGCGAGGACAGCACGAACATCAATCCGCGCCGCTCGACACCGTCAGTTCCGTGACCGCCGCTCGTCATCGATCACTCCAGATTCTGGACCTGCTCGCGGAACTGCTCGACCACGTTCTTCATGGCGAGGCCCGTATTGGTCAGCTCGATGTCGTTCGACTTCGAGCAGCAGGTGTTGACCTCGCGGTGAAACTCCTGCGCCAGGAAGTCGAGCTTGCGGCCGATCGGGCCGCCCTTGCCGATCAGCTCGCGCGCCTGCGCGATGTGGGAAGCGATGCGGTCGAGCTCCTCGCGGATGTCGGCCCTGGTGGCGATCAGAATCGCCTCCTGCATCAGGCGGTCGGAATCGAAACGGTCGGAGGTGTCGAGCAGGCTCGCGATCTGCTCGGCGAGCCTCGCCTTGATCGCCTCCGGCTTGCGCCCCGGTGCGACTTCGGCTTTCTTCGCGAGTTGCTCGACCTCGTCGACCCGCTGGGTCAGGATCTGCCCGAGCGAGGTGCCCTCGCGCTTGCGCATCTCGACGAGATCGGCGAGCGCCTTGTCGAAGGCTTCGGCTGCGGCAGCGCGCGCGGCCTTGTCCTCCTCCTCGTCGCCCTCGGGCTCGGCGACCTCGACGACGCCCTTGATGGCGAGCAGGCCGTCGATGCTCGGCGCCACCGCATCGACCTTGCCGGCGATGACGGCGGCGGCCTTGAGCACGGCGTTGAGCACGTCCTCGTTGACGCGAACCGTGGCCGCGGCGTTGGCGCGCTTGACGGTGAGATTGGCGTAGACGGTGCCGCGCGACAGCAGCTCGCCGGCGCATTTCTTGGCGTGGGCCTCGAGCTCGTCAAACCCCTGCGGCAGCCGCACCCTGAGGTCAAAGCCCTTGGCGTTGACCGACTTCAATTCCCATTCGAACGTATACGGCCCGCTTGCGCCGTGGCATCTCGCAAAGCCGGTCATGGACGACAGCGCCATCAGGTCAAATTCTCCAGAAACACGGGATTCGCGAGGCATCAAGCCACGCGAATCTTAAGACTATTTTGCAGGAAAGTGGAATCCGCAAAGCCGGCAAGCAGGTCTGCAACGCGCCTAGCGCTGGACCACCGGCGGCGAGGGTTGCACCGCGCCCTGCCGCGCCGGTGCTGGAGCAGCGGGGCGTGCCGCCGGCGGCTTTTTCTGCTGATTGGGCCGGGCCGGCGTGGTCGCCGTCGGCGTATCGGCGGCTCCGGGCGCGACGGCGGCGGGCGGCGGCGCATCCTCGGCCGGCTCCACCGTGTCATTCTGGATCTGCTTTTCCATGGCGCGGAGCTTGGCGACGTTCTTCTGATGGGCGTCGTAAGTCTCGGTGAAGGCGTGCCCGCCGGTACCGTCGGCGACGAAATAGAGGTCGCGGGTGCGGGCCGGATTGGCGGCGGCCTCCAGCGAGGCGCGGCCGGGGTTGGAGATCGGGCCCGGCGGCAGCCCTTCGATCACATAGGTGTTGTAGGGCGAAGGCTGCGTGATCTCGCTGCGCTTGATCGGCCGGCCCAGCGTGCCCTTGCCGCCGACGAGGCCGTAGATGATGGTCGGATCCGACTGCAGCTTGATCCGCTGCTTCAGGCGGTTGACGAACACGGCGGCGACGCGGCTGCGCTCGTCGGGCTTGCCGGTTTCTTTCTCGACGATGGAAGCGAGCGTCACCAGCTGCTCCGGCGACTTGACCGGAATGTCCTGATTGCGGCGTTCCCAGATCTCGGCGAGCACGCGCTTGTGCGCCTGCTGCATGCGCTGGACCACCTGCTCGCGCGGGGTGCCGCGCGGGAATTTGTAGGTCTCGGGCAGCAACGTGCCCTCGCGCGGCAGCTCGCGCACGCTGCCGGTGAAGATGTCGTTGTCGGACAGGCGCGCCACGATCTGCTCGGAGGTGAGCCCTTCCGGAATCGTGACGGCGTGCTGCACCACCTTGCCCTCGACGATGGTGGCGATGACGTCGCGGAGCGAGGCGTTCTTCTGGAACGAATATTCACCCGGCTTGAGGTCCGAGCTCGCCTTCAACGCGGCAACGCTGGCGATGAACACCCACGGGTTGATGTCGGTCACGCCTTCCCGGTTCAGCGTCTCGGCGATGTCGCGCTTGCCCGCACGCTGGGGGATGTTGACGATCTTGTCATCCTTGAGCGGCCCGGGCGCCTCGAGCACCTGCCGGCCGTAATAATAGACGCCGCCGGCGCCGAGCATGGCGATCAGCAGGAGGGTGATGATGGCGTTGCCGACGATCACGAAGGGATTGCGCGCACGGTCCGATCGCTTCGGCGGCGGCGGGACCTGCTCGGGCTCGAGCGCTGCCCGCGGACTCCGGGGCGAAATGGGCGGCCTTTCACTCATCGAAACAACCTGAATCCTGCCGGTTCAATCGCGGCCCGACAATCGCTTGCCCTGCCAAATGCACGCGCCCACTTCCATGACTATCGCCGAATACGGCAAAACGGTGGATTCGTCTCAAACTTAAACTAACTGGCGAGGCGCCGCACGATCACCGACGCATTGGTACCGCCAAAACCAAACGAGTTCGACAAGGCGACGTTGACCTCTCGCTTCTTCGCCGTATGCGGCACGAGATCGATCGCAGTCTCCACCGACGGATTGTCGAGGTTGATCGTCGGCGGCACGACATTATCGCGAATCGCGAGAATGGCGAAGATCGCCTCGATCGCCCCCGCCGCACCCAGGAGATGGCCCGTCGACGATTTGGTCGAGGACATCGCAACCTTGGAGGCGGCATTGCCGAGCAGACGCTCGACGGCACCGAGCTCGATCTCGTCGCCGAGCGGCGTCGAGGTGCCGTGCGCGTTGATGTAGTCGAGATCGGAGGCGGTGAGGCCAGCGCGCTTGAGCGCGGCCGACATACTGCGGAAGCCGCCATCGCCATCGGGCGACGGCGAGGTAATGTGATAGGCATCACCCGAAAGACCGTAACCGATCACCTCGGCGTAGATCCTGGCGCCACGGCGCCGGGCGTGCTCGAACTCTTCCAGCACGAGGACGCCGGCGCCCTCGCCCATCACGAAACCGTCGCGGTCCTTGTCGTAGGGACGCGAGGCCTTTTCGGGTGTCTCGTTGAAACCGGTCGACAACGCGCGCGCGGCGTTGAAGCCGGCAATCCCGATGCGGCTGATCGGCGATTCGGCGCCGCCGGCGACCATCACGTCGGCGTCGCCCAGCGCGATCAGGCGGGCGGCATCGCCGACGGCATGCGCACCGGTCGAGCAGGCCGTGACCACCGAATGGTTCGGCCCCTTCAGCCCGTGCGCGATCGAGACGTAGCCGGAAGCCAAGTTGATCAGGCGGCCCGGAATGAAGAACGGCGACACCCGGCGCGGTCCGCGCTCCTTGAGCAGGATCGCGGTCTCGGCAATGCCGTTGAGGCCGCCGATGCCCGATCCGATCATGGTGCCGGTCGCGCATTTGTCCTCTTCGGTCTCGGGATGCCAGTTGGCATCGTCGAGCGCCTGGCCGGCGGCGGCCATGCCGAAGATAATGAAGTCGTCGACCTTGCGCTGGTCCTTCGGCTCCATCCACTTGTCGGGATTGAAGGTATCGTTGCTGCCGTCGCCGCGCACGACCGTGCAGGCGTATTTGGTCTGAAGATCGGAGACATCGAAGCTCTCGATCCTGCGCGCACCGCTCTCGCCGTTGAGGATGCGCTTCCAGGTTGGCTCGACGCCGCAGCCGAGTGGCGACACCATGCCGAGACCAGTGACGACAACCCGCCTCATATCCGAAAACTCCGCATCGAAAGATTCACGGCCAATAACAAGAAACCGGCTGACCGCTGGGAAGCGGCCCGTCCGGTTTCAATGTTGTCCCCGCGAAAATGAAGAGCCTTAGCTCTTCGCGTTCTTCTCGAGAAACTTCGTGGCGTCGCCGACGGTGAGAATCGTTTCCGCAGCGTCGTCCGGAATCTCGCAACCGAATTCTTCTTCGAACGCCATCACCAGCTCGACGGTGTCCAGACTGTCGGCGCCGAGGTCGTCGATGAAGCTCGCGGCGTCGACAACCTTCTCGGGTTCAACACCAAGGTGTTCGACCACGATCTTCTTAACCCGTTCGCCAATGTCACTCATTGCATAACCTCGTGTTGTTCCCTGTAGACCCGACCCCCCGGGACGATACGAGCCGTCGTGGTCGTGTTACTTGCCTTCGCTTACGAACTTTGATTTGGCCCCATCCTAACCGATACAGGGCCCGGCGAACGACGGCCAAGGCTCCGCATCGCCAATATACAGGGTTTCAAAAACCTGCAATGGCGTTCTTTGCCCATCCGTTGAGCGTCCGGTTATCATACTTCAACTGCCTTGACTATAAGCCTCATTTCCCTCCGGAAACGGCCGTTTGCCGCATCCGCACAGCCCATGTGGGCAGTGCGGAACGAGCGCTTCAGATCATGGCCATGCCGCCGTTGACGTGAATGGTCTGGCCGGTGACGTAGGCTGCTTCGTTCGAACTCAGGTAGACGGCGGCCGCCGCGATATCCTCGGGCGTCCCCAGGCGGGCGGCCGGAACCTTGGTCAGAATCGTTTCGCGCTGCTTGTCGTTGAGCGCATCGGTCATCGGCGTCTTGATGAAGCCCGGTGCGATGCAGTTGGCGGTGACGCCGCGCTTGGCGTATTCGGCACCAAGCGTCTTGATCATGCCGATCAGGCCCGCTTTCGACGCCGTGTAATTGCCCTGCCCGGGATTTCCGGTGACGCCGACCACCGAGGTGATGGCGATGATGCGGCCGAAGCGCTTGCGCATCATCAGCTTGGTGGCGGCGCGCGCCAGGCGGAAGGTCGCGGTCAGATTGACGTTGATGACCTCCTCCCAATCCTCGTCACGGAGCTGCACGAAGAGATTGTCGCGGGTGATGCCGGCATTGGCGATGAGGATGTCGACCTGGCCCATTGCCGCTTCCGCAGCGGGCACCAGCGCCTCGACCTCGTCGGACTTGGAGAGATTGCAGGGCAGCACATGGGTGCGCTCGCCGAGCTTGCCGGCAAGCTCGTCCAGCACCTCCTTGCGCGTTCCTGATATCGCAACGGTCGCGCCCTGCGCGTGCAGCGCCTGCGCGATCGCGCCGCCGATACCGCCGGTCGCGCCGGTGACGAGCGCCTTTTTGCCAGTCAGATCGAACATCGAAAACTCCTCCAAAGCACGATCCGGAAAAGTGCGCAGCGGTTTTCCGAAGATCGTGCGTAAACTGAAAAACTCAAGCGCGACGAGAAATCGCGCTTTAGCCCTGCTTGGCAGCGGCCAATGCATCCTTGGCGGCGGCAATGTCGTTCGGGCCACCGACCGAAACGCCGACGGCGCCGTCCGCGATGCGCTTGACGAGACCGGATAGCACCTTGCCGGCGCCGATCTCGAAGAACCGGGTGACGCCCTGCCCCGCCATATAGGCAACCGACTCGCGCCAGCGCACGGTGCCGGTGACCTGCTCGACCAGGCGGCGACGGATCTCGTCGGGATCGGTGATGGCGCTCGCCAGCACGTTCGACACCAGCGGCGAAGCCGGGGCCTTGATCGTGACCTTCGACAGCGCTTCGGCCATGGCGTCGGCAGCGGGCTGCATCAGCTTGCAATGGAACGGGGCGGACACCGGCAGCAGCATCGCGCGCTTGGCGCCCTTGGTCTTGGCGATCTCGACGGCGCGATCGACCGCGGCCTTGTCGCCCGAGACGACAACCTGCCCGCCGCCATTGTCGTTGGCGGCCTGGCAGACCTGCCCCTGCGCCGCCTCCTTGGCGACCTCCATGGCGGCCTCGTAGTCGAGACCGAGCAGTGCGGCCATCGCGCCCGCGCCGACCGGAACGGCCTTTTGCATTGCGAGACCGCGGGTGCGAAGCAGGCGGGCGGTATCCGAGACCGTCAGACTGCCGGCCGCGGCCAGCGCCGAATATTCACCGAGCGAGTGGCCGGCGACGAAGGCCGCATCTCGTCCCACGGAAAATCCAGCCTCAGCCTCCAGCACGCGCAGGGTGGCGACGGACACCGCCATCAGCGCCGGCTGGGCGTTTTCGGTGAGCTGGAGGGTTTCGGCCGGACCATCCCAGATGATCGCCGTCAGCTTTTCCCCGAGCGCGGCATCGACCTCGTCGAACACGGCGCGCGCCACCGGAAAGGCATCGGCCAGGGCCTTGCCCATGCCGACCGCCTGGGAACCCTGCCCAGGAAATGTGAATGCAGCCGTCATCGGCGCTCCCTGCTTGTCGGACACGATCCCCGCGAGAACCGGCAGCCGATTACGCACGGCGTTAGGCCATGGTTCCGGATCGTGCTCCAAAGGGGGCCGTAGACACTGTCCGGGGCCGGACTGTCAAGCCGAGATGGGAACTTCGAGCAGCACTCAACTGGGGATGCGCCCCCTCAAAACCCACCGGCGGTCTGGTTGGCGTCGACCTCCGCTCCGGCCTGCGCACGGCGCGCGCTGCTCGCCAACTGCCCCGGCCGATCCTCCCTGTCAGGCTTTGCCGTCGCCAGCCGCAGCACCGCCGCGTAGTTCGGCTGCACCTCCATGCGGCCGGCGTGCCGGCTCTCGCTCAGCAGGCGATGGACCTTCGGCAGATTGTAGCAGGGCACGTAGAACAGCAGATGATGCTCGAGATGATAGTTCACGTAGTACGGCGCGATGAACAGGCGCTCGAGAACATTGGCATGCGTGGTGCGGGTGTTGCGCAGGGGATCGCTGCTGTCGGGGACGACGGCATGCTCTGCAATGTTGCGGATGCGGGTGATGACCATCATCCAGGTCAGGAGCGGCACCAGCCAGAGCAGCGGATAGGCCCACCATATGCCGGCCGCCGCGAGCGCGGCGAACATCGCGGCGTTGAGGAGGCATTGCGGGCCTAGCTTGTCCCAGAAATGCGCCAGACGCTGCCGCCACGGCCAGTCCTTCGGACCGAGCGCATTGAGCAGCTGCGCCTTGCGCTGCTGGTAGCCGGTCTGTCCGGTGATGTCGCGAATGAACTTGCGGCGATAGCTCAGCTTCGTAATCGGAAACGGTGCCGACAGCACGAGATCGGGATCATCCTCCTGCTGCGTGCGCGCATGGTGCTGCAGGTGGTAACGCCGGTAGCTGCGCGTCTCCGCAAACAGCGGATAGGCACAGAGCCACTGGCTCAGGGCCAGATTGGTTTTCTCGTCGGCGGACAGGCAGCCATGTGCTCCATCATGCATCAGGATCGCGAGGCCCAGCTGGCGCGAGCCGATGATTGCAACGGCAAGGACATAGGTGACCGGATTGGGCCACCACGCGACCAGGGCGATCGCGCCAATGATCAGCGCCCAGGCGTGCACGATCAGAGCAACACCTTTCCAGGTCACACGCTCTCGCACGTCGGCAAGCTGGTCGTCGGTCAGGAAATCGCGGGCACGCATGCGAAGAGCGGTCATGGCCTAGCCTTCCTCGTTCGAATTGCTTGATGCCTCGCGGCCCTCGACAAGACGCAGGCGCGCTGCGTCATCAGATTTCGCTTGCTCGCCCAGCACGCGCAGCATCTCGGCACAGAGCGCCTCGGGCGAACGGCCCATGGCGTAGCCTTCGAGAATGACGCCGATAGCGACGGCCCAGAACCGCCGCGAGCTTTCGTCGGGCGCGCGCAGGGAGCGCCAGCCGTGCCGCGCCACCTGGCTCGCATAGGCGCGCGCGCCTTCGCCGTGCAGGCGCTCGATCGTGCGCTCGACGAGCGGTGCAAGATCCTGGCGGCGCCGCGTCAATGTCAGCGCCTCGGCGAAGAAAGCCACCGAATCGCTCGCCGTCACGGTCTCCGCCAGCGCATGCGTGTATTCCCGTGGCGTGCGCGCCTTCAGCGCCGCCTGCTCGGTCGCACGCGCCAGATACAAGAGGTCGCGGCAGGCGCATTCGACGAACAGCGCCTCCTTGGTGCGGAAGTAGTAGGTGATCTGGCTTGGGAAGGCGTCCGCGGCGGCCGCGATGTCGGTGATCGCCGTGCCCGACAGCCCGCGCTCCCGGAACAGCGGACTTGCTGCATCCAGCAGCAGCGAGCGCATCTTGCGGCCGGCCGACCGTGTGGCCCGCGCAGCGTGCTTCGGATCACCCGCCGACGCCTCAAGCGGAGCCTGGACCGATTCACCCGCCATCAGCACCTCCCGATCCATTATTTGTATGACATACAAACAAATAGGTCAAGCTGGTACGGGAGGGTGGTTTGGACGCGCCTGTCAGCACCGTCTGGCCGAAAACGAGGCGCTCCAACCTTGCCAAGTCAGCCAAAATCCGTATAAGGCGCGCATCCGCAGACCCCGGCCGGGAGCTGAACGGACGGTCTCAGCAAGTCATTCGTGATTTTGGTGTGGCAGGGCCAGTCGGCCCGTCGTCCCGTGTTTCCGCCTTCTGAGCTTAATCCCAGAGTCCTTTCCGAAGGCCTCTTAAGGGCTTGACGCCGGGCGATGCGCCAACATGAGGAAAGGACCACCATGGCTCTTTATGAGCATGTCTTTCTCGCGCGTCAGGACGCGAGCACGCAGCAGGTCGAAGAGCTGACTGCGCAGATGACCGGTATCGTCGAGGGTCTCGGCGGCAAGGTCACCAAGACCGAGAATTGGGGCGTACGCTCCCTCACCTACCGCATGAACAAGAACCGCAAGGCGCACTTCGTGCTGCTCAACATCGACGCGCCGTCCGCGGCGATCGCCGAGATCGAGCGCCAGGAGCGCATCAGCGAAGACGTCATCCGCTATCTCAGCGTCCGCGTCGAGGAACTTGAGGAAGGCCCGTCTGCGATGATGCGCAAGGCCGACCGTGACCGCGAGCGTGACGATCGTGGCGGCGGCTTCCGCGGCGAGCGTGAAGGCGGCTTCCGCGGTGACCGCGAGGGTGGTTTCCGTGGTGGCGATCGTGAAGGCGGTGGCTTCCGTGGCGACCGCGGCCCGCGCCGTCCACGCGAAGAAGCTGAAACCACCACGACGGATGGGGAGTAAGAACAATGGCTGAAGCTGGTGCACGTCGCCCGTTTTTCCGTCGTCGCAAGAGCTGCCCGTTCACGGGCGCCAATGCTCCCAAGATCGACTACAAGGACTCCAAGCTCTTGATGCGTTACGTCTCCGAGCGCGGCAAGATCGTGCCGAGCCGCATCACCGCGGTGTCTGCGAAGAAGCAGCGTGAGCTCGCCCGCGCCATCAAGCGCGCGCGGTTCCTGGGCCTGTTGCCCTACGTCATTCGCTGATACGACCAATTTCGACCGGCGGCGCCAAGCCGCCGGTCGCGACTTTTCTGAACTCATAAGGCTTCCGGATCGTCCGGTCGCCGATGGTTGGGGCGAGATGCCTCTAACCGCTCGAAGGGAGCGGGACAGCTGATGATGGCCTTTGTGCTGATAGCCTTGATCGCCGGCGCTGCGTCGGCCCTGATGTTCGCCTCGATCATTTCGGGCGCGCTGATCTCGCTCGTCCTGTTCTATCTCGCACCGCTGCCGCTGATGGTCGCCGCGATCGGCTGGGGACCGCTTTGCGCAAGCCTCGGCGGCATCGCTGCTGCGATCGGCCTCGGTGCCCTGTTCGGCCTGCCCTATTGCATCGCATTCGCCCTCACCGTCGCGCTGCCGGCGTGGTGGCTCGGCCATCTCGTGCTGCTCAGCCGTCCTGTGGGAAAGGTTGCCGTGGGACATGTCGCGCCTGACGCCACCGCGCCCGCCGAGCCCGAGCTCGAATGGTATCCGGTCGGCCGCATCCTGCTGTGGCTCGCGGGCTTCGCCACGCTGACCACAATCGCCGCCCTGCTCACGCTCGGGACCGACGCCGAGACCATCATCGGTACGCTCAGGCGCGGCCTGATGCGCCTGCTCCGGGCCACCGACCCGCAAAGCTCCGGCGAAGCCGGACAGTTCGTCGACGCGCTGGTGCGGATCGCACCAGCCGGAGCCACCATCATCGCGATGATGACGCTGACCCTCAACCTCTGGCTCAGCGCCAAGGTCACGGCGACGTCGGGCCGGTTGCGACGCCCGTGGCCGGATATGAGGACGGCCGAGCTGCCGCCGATGACGCTGGTGGCGCTGTGCATCGCGCTCGCCTTCTGCTTCACCGGCGGGCTGCTCGCGATCCTCGCCCAGATCACCGCGGCCGCGCTCATGATGGGCTATGCGGTAACCGGCTTTGCCGTGCTGCATACGCTCACGCTGGCACTGAAGAGCCGCACCTTCTGGCTCGGCTCGGCCTATGCCGCCGTGGTCGTGTTCGGATGGCCCGTGATCGCGATGGTGATCCTCGGCCTTGCGGATGCCGTGTTCGGCTTCCGCGAACGCTTCCTGCGCAGCCGGCAACCGCCGCCGCTGCCGACCCCTTGAGTTCAACCCGAAACCGAAACCGAAACCTTACAGAGCACTTCAAAAGGAGAACGAATATGGAAGTCATTTTGCTGGAACGCGTCAACAAGCTCGGCCAGATGGGCGAAGTCGTGAAGGTTCGGGACGGCTATGCCCGCAATTTCCTGCTCAAGCGCGGCAAGGCGTTGCGCGCCACCGCCGACAACCGTGCCAAGTATGACGGCATGAAGGCCGAGCTCGAGGCCCGCAACCTCGCCTCGAAGGGCGAAGCTGCCAAGGTCGCCGAGAAGATCGCAGGCAAGAACATCATCGTGATCCGTCAGGCCTCGGAAGCCGGCCAGCTGTTCGGCTCGGTCAACGTGCGTGACATCGTCATCGCGTTCGAGGCTGATGGCGTTTCGCTCGCCCGCCCGCAGATCCAGCTCGACGCGCCGATCAAGACCATCGGCAAGCACGCGATCACCGTCGCCGTCCACCCCGAGGTCGAGGTCGAGATCACCGTGACGGTCGCGCGCAGCCAGGACGAGGCCGAGCGCATCAACCGCGGCGAGGACATCTCGACCCGCAACGAGGACCGCGACGCAGCCGCCGAGGCGATCGCCGCCGCCGGCGAGTTCTTCGATCCCGAAGCCGAGCACGACGACGTCGCGCCGGCGCCGGCCGCGGAAGAGAAGTAAGCGGTCGTCATTCCGGGATGGTCCGAAGGACCAGACCCGGAATCTCGAGATTCCGGGTCTGGCGCTTGCGCCCCATCCCGGAATGACGGGCGCGATTAAGGCCCGGTCGCCTCAGGCGGCCGGGCTTTTCGTTTTGGCGGCGACGTCCTCGCTCAACATCGCGATCGAGGCCAGCGCCGTTGCCGTGTGCTTCTCGACACCGCCGCTGACACAGAACACGTCGGCCGCGACCACCGACACCTGGCGGCCCGGCTTGATCACCCTCGCGCGGCAGATCAGCTTCTCGCCGACCGCGGGCGACAGCAGGTTGAGCTTGTATTCCGCCGTCAGCGCCGGCTGGCCGCGCGAGGTCGCGGCTGCGATCGTCGTGGCGTTGTCGACCAGGAAGGCGGTGACCCCGCCGTGGAAGAAGCCGTGCTGCTGCAGCAGCTCCGGCCGGCGGTCCACGGCGATCGTGCAGGTGCCGCGCGACAATTCCGAGAGCTCGGCGCCGACCAGGTTCATGAAACCCTGCCGGCCGACATTGGCATGGATGTGCTCGGCGATCGGTGCAAATTCAGGATCTGCGTCGTTGCGCATGCGGCCTCTCCTTATTGTTTGTTGATGCGATCGGGCGGGACCAGCGCGCGGATTGCGCAGGCGATCAGCGTATCGGCCTCGACGCGCGGATCGGCGCGGTCGCGTCCCGACAGGAACGCACGGCAGAAGATCTGCGCGGGACCGATGAGCTGGCTGACGAACATCACCGGCGTCATCGGCAAGAGCCCGCCATTTGCAACCAGCGGCGCGCGCCAGCGCTCGATGCCGTCGGCGAGCCGCGCATTCTGCGCGCGCTGGGCGTCGCGAACTTCCTCGCCCCACTCGCTCCGCGAAATCTCGAACAGGTAGCGCGCCTCGCGCCGGCTGGTCACGACCCACTCAAGATGTGCCCGGATCAGCCGGTCGATGCCCTGCTCCGCATCGGGCACGGGATCGAGCGCCGCCAGCACCGCGGCGTGATAGTGCCGCAAGACCTCAAGAAACAGCGCACCGGCAAGCTCCTTCTTCGAGCCGAAGGCGTGAAAGAAGCTGCCATTGGAGGCGCGCGCCCGGGTGCGGATCGCCGCCACCGTCGCGGCTTCGAAGCCGACGCGGTCGAACACGATCAGCCCGGCTGCCAACAGGTCGTCCCGCACGCTCGCCGTCATTGAGGCCTCCTAGAGTAGCACTCTAGAGCAATACTCTAGGCGCGGTCAATGCAATGCGGAGGCCGCGATGAACGCGGCCTCCGCATGTCGATCAAAAACGTCGCTGGCTTAGCGCGAGATAGGCGGCGTTGGCGGACCGGACTGCTCGGCCGGCGCAGCAGGTGGGGCTGCAGCGGTCGCGGGCGGTGCGGGCTGCGGCTTGGCCGCCGGTTCGGAGCTGGCCGCAGGCGCGGCCGGCTTGGGAGCAGCCTCTTCCGCCGGTTTGGGCGCGACTGGCTCGGCAGGCTTCGCAGCCGGCGTTACCGCCGGGACCGGATCGGGCCGCAGCGCCGGAGCGTCACTGCCGCGGGGCTCGACCCTGGCGCTATCGGGCCTCGTCTCAACGGGCTTCTCGGATGCCTTGCTGCTGTCGGGCTTGGCCTCGTCGCGACCGGGCTCGACCTTCGCCGCGTCGGGCTTGGACTCAGGCTTGGATTCGGACTTGGATTCAGGCTTGGGCTCGCTCTTCTTCTCGTCAGTGGCTGGCGCGGCGGCATCGATCTTCGGCGCCTCCTCGGTGCCGGGCTTGGCGCGGCGCTTGCTCTTGCGTCCCTCGGGCGCAGCCTGTCCCTCGGGCTTCGTGCCCTCCTCGGCCGGCCGCGCAGCGCGCTTCTGGCGCGCACCCTCGGCTGCGGGAGCAACAGCCTCGCCGTCCGGCCTGGCCGCGTCCTGGGCGCGCGGGCGGCGGCCCTGATGCTCGGGATTGGTGCTCGCGTCCTTCTCCCTGGCGCCGTCCTTCTTGCCGTCCTTGGCCTGGTAGCGGGTGTCGGTGGCACCGTTGGAGACGAGATAGGAGGCGAGGATGCCCGCCATGTCCGAGCTCGTGGTGTAGTGCTGGCGCAGGAAGCCCGGCAGCGAGCCCGGCGCGACGGACTTCAGAAGTCCGCGCGGGCTCTTGTGGCACGCATTGCAGGTCTGCGCGAACAGCTGGGACGGGGTTTTGCCGGCTTCGAGATTGGTCACCTGCGCAAAAACGGTATCGGCCGCGCCGAAGCCGATCAGAAGCAATACCGTCGCGAGGCTGAGCGCTCGGCTCGACATTCCCATCATCTCCATTGAATTCCGAGAGGTGCAGCCGGCGTCCGGCGCGGCGCGGTCACCTTTTATCCGATTGAGCCACGAATGGAAGCAGGCACCACGCGCAAGGATGTGATTAAGCGGTTTGCGAATATCGGCTGTGAACTCAGCGCATTAGCGTAGCCGATCCTGCCTCCCTAAATTTGGATGCAAGCGCATAGGAACCGCCGCGTCACCTGGGCGTCAGAAGTGAAGGCCGGGTTAGTCGCATCCCTTCGGGTTCGCTCGAGAGGAAGGTGTCGATGGACCTCTTGTTGCGTAGATTTCTGTCTCAATTCATCCGCCGCGGCACGATGACGGTGACCGGCTCGCGCGGATCGAAGTTCACCGTCGGCGACGCCACTGGCGAGCCGGTCGCGGTGCGCTTCGTCACCGCGGAGGCGGAGCGGAAGATCCTCGTTAATCCCGAGCTCGGGCTTGGCGAGGCCTATATGGACGGCGAGTTCGTCGTCGAGCGCGGCACCATAGCTGATGCCCTCGCGATCCTGCTCGATCAACCCGACCTATTGCCGCAGTGGGCAAAACCCTGGTGGCGCCTGCGCTATCTGACGCGGCATCTGAAGCAATTCAATCCGCGCTCGCGCTCCCGCCACAACGTCGCGCATCATTATGATCTCGATGCCCGGCTCTATTCGCTCTTCCTGGACGCTGACAAGCAATATAGCTGCGCCTATTTCGAGACGCAGGACGCGACGCTCGACGACGCGCAGCTCGCCAAGAAACGGCACATCGCCGCAAAGCTGCTGGTCAGGCCCGGCCAGCGCGTCCTCGACATCGGCTCGGGCTGGGGCGGGCTCGGGCTCTATCTCGCCGAGATCGCCGGCGCCGACGTCACCGGCGTGACGCTGTCGAGCGAGCAGTTGCAGCTCGCCAACGCGCGCGCGGCCGAAAAGCGCCTGACCGGCTCGGCCAGATTCCTGCTCCAGGACTATCGCGACGTCGAAGGCCCGTTCGACCGCATCGTCTCGGTCGGCATGCTCGAGCATGTCGGCGCCCGCTTCTACGACACCTACTTCCAACGCTGCGCCAAGCTGTTGAGCGAAAACGGCATCATGCTGCTACACGCGATCGGCCGTTCGCAGGGCCCGGACTCGACCAATCCCTGGATCGCCAAATACATCTTCCCCGGCGGCTACATCCCGGCGCTGTCGGAGGTGCTGCCGGCGATCGAGCGCGCCGGCCTCCTGGTCTGCGATATCGAGATCCTGCGCCTGCATTACGCGGAAACGCTGAAGGCCTGGCGGGAACGTTTCATGGCGCGGCGCGAGGAGGCCGTGCAGCTCTACGACGAGCGCTTCGCACTGATGTGGGAATTCTACCTGGCGGCCTGCGAGATGACGTTCCGCAAGCAAGCCATGATGAACTTCCAGATCCAGCTCACCCGGCGCCAGGGCGTGGTGCCGATGACCCGCGACTACATGCCGCGTGAAGAAGCCCGGCTGCGAGCGCGCGAACGCACGAGCAAGCCCAGGCTGAAATTGGCTGGTGAATAGGTCTGGTGAATAGATCCTAGTGCCGCAGGGCCGAAATCTGGGAGCAGCGGAAACTGGCCGTTAACGCCAGTTGCGCCCTCAGCGCGGCCAGGATTTCCGGGGCGACAGGCTGGCGACGTATTTCGGGCCGTTCCGCGTGCTCCATGGCCGCAATCAGCCCTGAGAGCCAAAGCCGGCTACCTGCCTCGCTCCGCCAAATCTGGTGCTGCCGTTCTGGCCGCATCGCCTGCCTCGTTCCCTGTTGACGGGTCGCGGGAGACAATTCCCTCCCCCGCCTGCCTGTTCCCGTCTTACCCCCGAAAGATTCCGGGGAGATGTGATCCAATTCACATAAGTCTGGTCGGGCCTGGCCTAGACCGTCGCCATGAGCAAAGAGACCCAAACCTCATTCGACGTGCAGGACGACCTCCGCACCGATTACGCCCTGATCGTTACCGGCGTCGGGGCGGCTCTGGTTGCGCTGGTCTACCTCCTGCTGGTCTGAAGGCGAGCCCAAGGCCGCCAGCGTGCGTCATTTCGCGCGCCTCTGGATTCGTCTGCGCGCCCATCCATCAGGTTCATGCCATAAGGTTCATGGTTTCAGGATTTTTCCATGGCGCGGTCGCGGCCGCTTTCCTGGCCGGGGCGAGTTCCGCAAAAATCCGTCAAGCGCGACGCGTGCTGCGAGCGCTAATCATCCACCATTTTAACTGAGCGGTTGATAGCGGTCAGCTTTCGCTTCCGCTTTGCACCGAGGCGGCGCTTTATCCCGGCCCCGCATCCGCCCAAGAAAATTGCTAAGCACGTCCGACCATGGCCCTGACTGATTCGAACGTCCTCAAACTCGCACCCGAGCCCGGAACTCCCGCCTATCGGAGCGCGCCGCATAATATCGAAGCGGAACAGAGCCTTCTGGGCGCGATCCTGGTCAACAACGATGCGTTCTACCGTGTCTCCGACTTCCTCGAGCCGAAGCATTATTTCGAGCCGCTGCACCAGACCATCTACGAGACCGCCGGCAGCCTGATCCGGATGGGCAAGATCGCCACGCCCGTGACGCTGAAGACGTTCCTGCCCGCCGACACCGATGTCGGCGGTATGACCATCGGGCAGTATCTGGCGCGCCTCGCGGCCGAAGCGACCACCATCATCAATGCCCAGGACTACGGCCGCACCATCTATGACCTGGCGCTGCGACGCGACCTCATCGGCATCGGCGAGGACATGGTCAATGTCGCCTATGACGCCCCGGTCGATTTCGCGCCGCGGGCGCAGATCGAGGATGCCGAGCGCCGCCTCTACGAACTCGCCGAGTCCGGCCGCTATGACGGCGGATTCCAGAAATTCTCGCAGGCGCTGGCGGTCGCGGTCGATCTCGCTGCGAAGGCGTTCCAGCGCGACGGCAAGCTGTCCGGCATCTCGACGGGCATGCGCGACCTCGACACCAAGATGGGCGGCCTGCAGCACTCCGACCTCATCATCGTCGCGGGCCGTCCCGGCATGGGCAAGACTTCGCTGGCGACCAACATCGCCTACAATGTCGCGCAAGCCTATGTGCCGGAACTCCAGGCCGACGGCACCACGAAGGCCGCCAATGGCGGCGTGATCGGCTTCTTCTCCTGTGAAATGTCGGCCGACCAGCTCGCGACCCGTATCGTGGCCGAGCGCACCGGCGTTCCCTCCTCCCACATCCGCCGCGGCGGCATCTCGGAAGCCGATTTCGAAAAGATCCGGGAGGTCTCGATCGAGCTGCAATCGCTGCCGTTCTATGTCGACGCGACCGGCGGCCTTTCGATCGCGCAGCTGATGGCGCGCGCGCGCCGGCTGAAACGGCAGAAGGGCCTCGACCTGCTTGTGATCGACTACATTCAGCTGCTGTCGGGCTCGGGCAAGCGGAGCGATAATCGCGTGCAGGAAATCACGGAGATCACGACCAGCCTGAAGGCGCTGGCGAAGGAACTCAACGTTCCCGTCATCGCGCTGTCGCAGCTTTCACGACAGGTCGAATCCCGCGACGACAAGCGGCCGCAGCTCTCGGACCTTCGTGAATCCGGCTCGATCGAGCAGGACGCCGACGTCGTGCTGTTCGTGTATCGTGAAGAATATTACCTCGCCATGAAGGAGCCGCGCCCGGGCACGCCTGAACACGAGAAGTGGCAGCTTGACATGAGTCTTGCGCACGGAAAGGCCGAGGTCATCATCGGCAAGCAGCGTCACGGCCCCACAGGCACCGTCGACCTGGCCTTCGAAGCCTCGGTCACGCGGTTTGGCGACCTCGCCCCCGACAGTCAGCTTCCGGTTCGCAGCGGCAACGACTACTGAGTTCCTTGAACAGGACCTGCCTCTTGCGTAAAACGGCGTCATGACAATGGCGTCCGACCCGAAAACCATCTCACAATCCGGCCTTTTCTCCGCGGAGGCCAACCAGGCTGCCACGCTCGCTGCCTATGGCGGCGTGCTGACCGTCGATCTCGACGCCATCATTGCCAATTGGCGCAAGCTCGAGAAGACCGCGGTGCCGGCCGAATGCTCGGCGGTGATCAAGGCCGACGCCTATGGCTGCGGCGCCGCCGAGGTCGCGCGCGCGCTGAGCAAGGCCGGCTGCACGACCTTTTTCGTCGCCACCATCGAGGAAGCGCGCAAGGTGCGCGCAGCCGTGCCGGAACCTACGATCTACGTGCTCGGCGGCTATTTCCAGAATACCGGCGAGCACTACGCCAAGATCAATTGCCGTCCTGTCATCGGCGATCTCAACGAGCTCGCCGAATGGGACGTGTTCTGCCGCCGCACCGGCTGGACCGGGGGCACGGCCGTTCACATCGACACCGGCATGAACCGGCTCGGCCTGACGTTATCGGAAGCGCAGGCCATCATCCCCCGCATCAATGCCGGCGATCACGGCATCACGCTGGTGATGAGCCATCTGGTCTCGGCCGAGCAGCTCAACAGCCCGGTGAACGCCAAGCAGCTGGCGGCCTTCCGCGGCATCGCCAGCGAATTCTCCGGCGTGCCCGCGGCGCTCGCCAATTCCTCCGGCATCTTCCTCGGCGCGCCCTTCCAGTTCGATATGGTGCGGCCGGGCGCTGCGCTCTATGGCGTCAACCCTACGCCGGAGGCCGACAATCCGATGCAGCCGGTGGTCGACCTCAAGGCGCGCATCGTGCAGATCCGCACCATCGAACGCGGCGAGACCGTCGGCTATGGCGGCACCTGGACCGCGCGGCGGCCGACGAAACTGGCGATCATCGCTGTCGGTTATGCCGACGGCTATTTCCGCGCCGCCAGCTCCAATGACGGCACCCGCGGCGCCGAGGTTATCGTCGCCGGCAAGCGCTGCCCGGTCGCCGGCCGCGTCTCCATGGATCTGATCGCGATCGACATCACCGATCTGCCGCCGAACGCAGCGCGGCGCGGCCACATGGTGACGCTGCTCGGCGAGGGCATCACCGTTGACGAACTCGCGCATCATTTCGGCACCATCGGTTATGAGGTGTTGACCAGCCTCGGCCACCGCTACGCCCGCCTCTACAAGGGCGGCAATGTGGAGGAGCCGCAGGTGAAGCCGGCAGCCGCGCAGACCGCCGAGCAGCCGCCCTCCCCGCCGCCGGTCGAGCAGCCGGCGGCCCCGCCGCCGCTGCCGGGCTGAACTCTCGTGCCCCGGACGCGGCGCGCGCGCCGCACTTCACATGCACTGCAGAGCCGGGGCCTATCTCTCTACATCTGACCGTGTCGACTTCTAGGTCCCGGCTCGCGCTGCGCGCGTCCGGGACACGGAAGGGATCGCTTACTTCTTCTTCCTGTTGTCCAGCGCCGCCTTGCAGGTCGCGCTGAGCTGGTCGTGCTTGTCGGTGAGGCAGGCGACGACGCGCCCTCCACCCGGCGCGATGCCGGCGCAGAATTTGTCATAGTCTGCCTTGCACGCGCCGCGCGGGTCGGACGATTGTGCCGACGCGGCCCCGGAGAACGCGAGGGCGACGATGATGGCGGCAAAGTTCAACTTGGACATTGTATCTCCGGGTACGGAAGGCAGGAGCCGGTAGCTCTACATGAAGATCGCGACATTCAACATCAACAACGTCAACCGCCGCCTGCCCAATCTGTTGGCATGGCTGCGCGCCGCAAAGCCCGATGTCGTCGCGCTTCAGGAATTGAAGGCAAGTGATGGCGAATTTCCGGCGGCCGCGATCGAAAAGGCCGGCTATGGCGCGGTGTGGCGCGGACAGAAGGCCTGGAATGGTGTCGCGATCCTCGCCCGCAATGCAGAGCCCATTCTGACCCGCGACCGCCTGCCGGGAAAACCGAGCGATCTCGAAGCCCGCTACATCGAAGCCGCCGTGCGCGGGATCATCGTCACGAGCATCTACCTGCCGAACGGCAATCCGCAGCCGGGACCGAAATTCGACTACAAGCTGGACTGGTTCGCGCGCCTCAGGCGCCACGCCAAGAGCTTCATCAAGCAGGATCTGCCGGTCGTGCTCGCCGGCGACTACAACGTCGCGCCTACAGAGATCGACATCTATCCGACGCGCTCATGGGACAAGGATGCGCTGATCCAGCCAAAGAGCCGCGCAGCTTTTGCTTCGCTGGTCGAGCAAGGCTGGTGCGATGCGATCCGCGAGCTGCATCCGGACCAGCGCATCTACACGTTCTGGGACTACAAGCGGAACCGCTGGCCGCGCGATGCCGGGCTGCGGCTCGATCATCTCCTGCTCAGCCCTGCTCTCGCCCCGCGCCTGGCCAAGTCCGGCGTCGACAAGAAGATCCGTGGCGAGGATGGCGCCAGCGATCACGCGCCGGCATGGGTGGTGTTGAAGTAACCTCAATGGTGGGCAAAGCGACTTGTCCGCCGTAGCTCGACGAGCGAAGGCGGAAGCGTGCCCACGCAATCCCGGCTTACGGAGACAGATGGTGGGCACGGCGCAAGTGCGCCTTTGCCCACCCTACGAGATCACGCGAGTTCAGCGCCCGTAATAGTCCACACCGTCTCCCACGCCGCCTTTTGCAGAAGCTGCGCCGTCCCCGCATCCAGCCCCATGGTGTAGGAACTGTCGACAAGAGCACGAACGTGCTGCGGACATCGGCGCGCATGCATGCTCACCACAAGTTCTTGCCGTCGATCATGTTGACTGGCACCGCCTCCAGATCGAAATCGTCGAACAGGCGCGCGTTCACCGCGACCTTGGGATTGTCGAAATCCGGCTTGCCGGTCGACCAGTCCGGCGACTCCGAATAGGTGCCGCAGCCGCAGCTTGCACAGAAATGATGTTTGACGGTGCGGCTACCCCAAAGATAGGTCGCGACATTGTCCGGCGGTGACAGCAGACGAAACTGCGCCGGCGTGTAATAGGCCCACAGCGCGCCGCGCTTGGCACAGAGCGAGCAGGTGCAGCGCGTCACGCTCGAAGGCACCTCCGTCACCTCGAACACCGTCTCACCGCAATGACAACTTGCCTCGATCGGCATGACCCGCTCCCCGTTGTGTCAGAGCTGGGGCATAGCCAGCTCCTGCTGCCAACATGCTGTCAGCAGCAGGACGCCTCAACCAAAATATGAAAAACAACCCCATACACAGTAGCCGACCGCTGTCGGATCAATGAGTTACTGATTCCGCAATTCGACCTGCCTGCCGTCGGGCAAAACACCGGCACGATGCCTCCGTCGGGGATTCAGGTGGCGCCTTCGTCGGGAATATTGAGAACAACGCCACAGGCCTTGCAATGCACGGCGTCGGCATCGTGCCTCTGGAGCCCGCAAGCCGGGCACGGAAATCGCACCTTGTGGGGACTGAGGAGAGCGCGTGCGAGATTGAAGAACAGCGTCACGCCGAAGATCATGATCACGACGGTGATGAGACGACCGAGCGTGCCCGGCAGGGTAATGTCGCCAAAGCCGGTCGTTGTCAGCGCCGTGACGGTGAAATACAGGGCATCGGCATAGTTCCGGATCTCATCGTTGCGAAACTTCTGAGTCTCGTAAACGATCCCGGTCATGACGAAGATGAAAACGGCCAGGTTCGTGACGGCGAAGATGACGTCTTCGTTGCGACGGAAGAACGGAGAATCGATGCGCAATCTCACCAGCATCTGGTAGTCGCGAAGCAGGCCCAACGTTCGCAGGATCCGGAAAAAGCCGCCCGCCTCGCCGGCAAGCGGTGCCAGGAACGACACGATCGCAACCATGTCAGCCCAAGTCGCGAGTTGACTGAATTTTCGAAACGGATGCCGATCGACCAGAAGCCGCGCCGAGAAGTCGGCAAGTAACGTGACGCCGAACAGGACGTCGAGCGTTTCAACGATCTCACTGGGAGGCAGGAACGAGGTTGCAATGATGAACAGCACCGTCACGATGTCGAAGGCGAGCAGCGCGTAGCGGAAGCGCACGCCGCTCGGCGTTGCGCCCTCGTAGAGGCGACGGACATTGCTTCTGAGAGAAGTGAGGGTCACGGCATCATGATCGCGGTTTGCACGAATGATGGCAACCCGGAGAGCGCGCCGCAACGTGACCAATGACCATTTCTTCAAGATGCGTTTTCCGAAACTCCGACCGCAATGGGTGTCAGTATCGCTGCGAGGATCGTCCGCTGAGTTGAAGCCGACGCGATCGACATTGTTGCGGATGTCGGATCGGTAACTCGTCGTTGTCGAGAATGAACGTCTTCGTCGAATAGGTGCTGCCAAGGTCGATGTGGAGATAGTCGAGCTTCGCCGTCCAGTTTGCCGCGAGCGCCGCCTCGATGCCGCCCTGACGACCCGATCACGGACTGGGCGATGTCGACATCGACGGCCAAAAGCCGCTCCGCCGGTGGACCAAGGCCGGAACCGAGGCCGGCTTGAGAGCCGAACCTCTTGACCTCAGCCCATTGGTCAGCATACTGGTCTGACCAAGATCAGACCAGTGGGACGGGAATGGAGCTGAAGCGGGCCACCGAAGGCGAAAAAGGGTTCGAGAAGGTGTTCGCCTTCCTGCGCGAACGCCTGCTTGCGGGCTCGCTCAAGCCCGGCGACCGCCTCATCTCGGAACGCGAGCTGGCAACTCTCCTGGGCGTCAGCCGGCCGATCGTGCGCGAGGCGCTGCGCGCCCTCACGGTGCTCGGCATCGTCGAGATCCGCGACCGCATCGGCACAGTGGTGACCCGGCCGGATGTCTCGGTGCTGAACGACTTCTTCACCTTCGCGCTGGCCCAGCAGGCCGACATGCTCGACGACGTCATGCAGGCGCGCGTCGCGATCGAATGCCAGGCGATCCGCCTCGCCTGCGAGCGCGCCAACATTGCCGATTTCGAACGCCTGCAGCGCGCGCTCGCGAAGATCGGCGAGACGATCGACGAGGCCGATGCCGGCGGCATGGCCGACTTCGACTTCCACCGTGCCATCGTCGTCGCCTCGCATTCGGAGACGCTGACGGTCCTGCATGGTTCGTTGGCCGGCCTGTTGACGCATTCGCATCGCAGCCGCCGTGAGCTGGTGCAAGCCTTCCCGTCGATGAAGACCTATCTGATCGACGATCACCGCCGCATCTTCGAGGCCGTGATTGCGCGCGACCCGGAGCGGGCGGACGCGACCCTGCGCAAGCATTTTGCGATCGGCGACGAGTACCGGCGGCGCGCCATCGTCGGCGACATCGACAAGACCAGCGCCTCGGGATGATCGCGGCAGCGCGGTCAACCAAGAAGCCAATCAACCAAGAAACGGACTGATCACATGGGACGGAACGACAAGGGCAATGTCGGCTTCATCGGCATCGGCACGATGGGCCGAGAGATGGTGCGCAACTTGCTGAGGGCCGGCCACGCAGTTCGCGTGTTCGATCTCAATGAGGCGGCACTTGCCGACAGCGCCAGGGAAGGCGCGACTCGCGCCGACAGCCCTGCCGATGCCGCGCAAGGCGCCGACATCGTCATCACCATGCTGCCCGACACGCCCCATGTCGAGGCGACCATCTACGGCGAGCACGGCGTGCTGAAGTCGCCGCCATCAGGCAAGCTCATCGTCGACATGAGCACGATTTCGCCGGTCGCGGTCCGCAAGATCCACGCCGACCTGCAAAAGGGCGGCGTCAGCTTCGTCGACGCGCCGGTCTCGGGCGGGCCGGTGGGCGCCAAGAATGCCGCGCTCTCGATCATGGCCGGCGGCGACGCCGACGCGTTCGCCAAGGCCGAGCCGTTCTTTCGTGCGATGGGCACCACCATCACGCATGTCGGCGCATCGGGCGCCGGCCAGACCGTCAAGCTCTGCAACCAGCTGATCTGCGGCATCAACATCCAGGCGATCTGCGAGGCGCTGGCGCTTGGCCGCGCCTCGGGCCTCGACCTCAATCTGCTGCGCCGGGTGCTGCTCGGTGGCTCCGCCGCCTCCTGGATGCTCGACAAGCTCGGCCCCCAGATGATCGCCGGCGACGTCTCCGCCGGCTTCCGGATCGATCTCCAGCTCAAGGACCTTCGCCTCGTCCAGGAGCACGCGCAGGCGCTCAGCGTGCCGCTGCCCGGCACCGCGCTCGTGACCAGCCAATATGTCGATGCGCGCGCCCACGGCGAAGGAAGCAACGGCAACCAGGCGCTGTTCCGCGTCTATGACCGCATGACCAACCAGACCACCGGCTGAACCTGATACGATGAGCCTGCAACTCGACTTTCCCGCAGTGCTGGAGCGTTGGCCGAGTTTTCTCGCCGGCGCCGTCCTCACGTTGGAGCTTGCCGCCTTCGCGACGGTGCTCGGCGCCCTCCTCGGCACGCTCGCGGCGGTCGGGCGCGGAACGCACAACGCGCTGATATCAGGGGCCTGCAAGGTCTATGTCGAGACCATTCGCAACACGCCGCTCTTGGTGCAGATCTTCCTGGTCTATTTCGGCCTTGCCAGTCTGGGGCTGAAATTCTCCGCTTTCGCCGTGGCCGTGGCCGCGCTGACGATCAATGTCGGCGCCTACACCGCCGAGATCATGCGCGCCGGCTTCGAGGCGATCCCGCGCGGACAGATCGAGGCGGCCGAGGGCCTGGCGCTGTCGCGCCTCCAGATCTACTGGCACATCATCCTGCTGCCGGCGATCGAGAAGGTCTATCCGGCGCTGACCAGCCAGTTCGTGCTGCTGATGCTGGCCTCTTCGGTCTGCTCGCAGATCTCGGCCGAGGAGCTCACCGCCGTCGCCAACTACATCCAGTCGGACACCTATCGCGCGTTCGAGACCTACATCATCGTCGCCGTGCTCTACGTCATCCTGTCGCTGGTGATGCGCGCCGGCTTCTGGGGCCTCGGCCTCGTGCTGTTTCCGCGCCGTCGCCGGCTCGGCACGCCATTGTGAGATGATCATGGGCGGACATCTCAACATCAATCATCTGATGTTCCTCGGCCAGGGCGCGCTGTGGACCATTGGCCTGTCGGTGATCGCGCTGATCGGCGGCGGCATCGTCGGCTTCGTGATCGCGCTCGCGCGGATCTCGCCGCTCAAATCGGTGCGGATCGCCAGCGCCGTCTATGTCCAGCTCATCCAGGGCACGCCGCTGCTCGTCATCCTGTTCCTGGGCTATTTCGGTCTCGCCGCGATCGGCCTCAAGGTCTCGCCGCTCGCTGCGGCCGGCGCCTCGCTGACGCTGTACGTCGCCGCTTATCTCGGCGAGATCTGGCGCGGCTGCATTCAGTCGGTGCCGAAGCCGCAATGGGAGGCCGCCGAAGGCCTGGCGCTGAGCCGGACCCAGCGCATGATGAAAGTTATCCTGCCACAAGCCATTCGCATCGCGACGCCGCCCACCGTCGGCTTCATGGTGCAGATCGTCAAGAACACCTCGCTCGCCTCCGTCGTCGGCTTCGTCGAGCTGATGCGCTCGGGCCAGATCGTCAACAACTCGCTGTTCGAGCCGTTCGCCATCTACGCCATCATCGCCGTCATCTATTTCGCCATGTGCTATCCGCTGTCGCTGTTCAGCCAGAGGCTGGAACGGCGGATGGGGCGTGGCAGATCCAACCTCGCGCCGGCCTGACATGCAACAGAACCCCTCCTCCGATTCAATCGTGTCGCTCCGCGACGTGCAAAAGAGCTTTGGCTCGCTCCGGGTCCTCGATGGCGTCAGCTTCGCGGTCGAGCGCGGCGAAGTGCTGGCGCTGATCGGCCGCTCAGGCTCCGGCAAAAGCACAGCGCTGCGCTGCATCGACCGTTTCGAGAAGGTCGACGGCGGCGAGATCGTCGTTTGCGGACATCGGGTCGACCGTCCTGACGTCGATCTGCGCGCGCTACGCCAGGACGTCGGCATCGTGTTCCAGAGCTATAACCTGTTTCCACACCTGACAATCGAGCAGAACATCACGCTGGCACCCTGCGCGGTGAAGGGCCTGGCGCACTCGCAGGCCAAGGACCTCGCGCGAAAGGTGCTGGCGCAGGTCGGGCTCGAGGAGAAACTGCACGCCTATCCCGAGCAATTGTCGGGCGGCCAGCAGCAGCGCGCCGCGATCGCGCGCTCCCTCGCCATGCAGCCGAAGGTGATGCTGTTCGACGAGGTCACCTCTGCGCTCGACCCCGAGCTCACCGCCGAAGTGCTGAAGGTGATCGAGCAGCTGGCGGCGGACGGCATGACCATGGTGATGGTCACGCACGAGATGGGCTTTGCCAAAGGGATCGCCGACCGGATCGTGTTCATGCATCGCGGCAAGGTTCACGAGACCGGCCCCGCCTCGATCCTGACATCGCCGACGACGCCGGAACTCACGCAATTCGTGGGCACCGGAAATCTAAAATCATAACAGGGAGAGGAGAACTAGGAATGACCAACAAGACACTGCTTGGGACCGCCGCCGCGCTGCTCGGCCTCGTCATTTTGTCCACCACGCCGGCATCGGCCGACCTGCTCGACGACGTGATGAAGGCCAAGAAGATTCGCATTTCAACCGACCTTGCGATTCCGCCCTCGGGCATGATGGATTCCGGCATGAAGCCGACCGGCTCCGACGTCGAGGTGGCTCAGCTGCTCGCCAAGGACTGGGGCCTCGAGCTCGAATTCATCCAGACCACCGGCGCGACCCGCATCCCGAACGTCCTGACCGGCAAGGCCGACATCATCATCTCGACCCTGTCGGTGACGCCAGAGCGCGCCAAGGTCATCGACTTCACCAAGCGCTATGCGACGCTGCAATCCGACGTCGGCTGCCTCAAGTCGATGAACGTCAAGGACTGGCCCGACCTGAAAGGCAAGACCATCGGCGTCTCGCGTGGAACCACGCAGGATACCACCCTGTCCAACATGAAGGACAAGGAGCTGACGATCGCCCGCTATGACGACGACGCCACGGAAGTCACGGCGGCCGTCTCCGGTCAGGTCGATTGCGTCGGCACATCGGCCGCGATCATCAACCAGATCGGCGTCAAGAATCCCGCCCGCATCTTCGAGTCGAAGATTCCGCTCGCAACCTTCGACCTCGCCATCGGCCTGAAGAAGGGCGAGCAGCGCCTGATGGACAAGCTCAACGGCTGGATCACCGAGAACGTCAAGAACGGCAAGCTCAACGCGATCTACAAGAAATTCCACGGGGTCGAGCTGCCGCCCGACATGCGTAGCTGAACGAAGAGAAGCCGTGACAGCCGCTTTCCGGCTGTCACGGTCAATGCAAAATCAAGAAGGACACCACATGCGTCTCGTCATCGGATCCGACCACGCCGGCTGGCCGCTCAAGCAGACCGTCATCGACCACATCCGCAAGCTCGGCCACGACATCGTCGATGTCGGCTCCCATGACGACAAGCCGGTGGACTTCCCCGACATCGCGCGGGCCGTGGCGCAGAAGGTGACGTCGGGCGAAGCCGCGCGGGGCATCATGGTCTGCGGCACCGGGGTCGGAGCCTCGATCGCGGCCAACAAGATGAAGGGCATCCGCGCCGCGGTCTGCCACGACGTTCATTCCGCCCATCAGAGCGTCGAGCACGACGATGTCAACGTCATGTGCATCGGCGCGCAGATCGTCGGCGCCTGGCTCGCCGTGGATCTCGTCTCGTCCTACCTCTCCGCGGAATTCTCGACCGACGAGGATTTCCGCCGCCGGGTCGAGAAACTGCGCGTCATGGACGAGCAAGGCTGAAGGCCTCTCCGCCATGATCCTGGTGTTCGGATCGCTCAACATCGATCTCGTCGCGAAGGTCCCGATCATTCCCGGCCCCGGCCGGACGGTGCTCGCGCCGTCCTACCAGACCCATTTCGGCGGCAAGGGTGCCAACCAGGCCGTTGCCGCCGCGCGGATCGCGGGACCGGGACAAGTCCGGATGGCGGGCCGCGTCGGCCGGGACGGGTTTGGCGACAGCGCGATCGAGAACCTCAGGACCAACGGTGTCGACGCCGATCTCATCGCCAGGGCCGACGAGCCGACCGGCTGCGCCTTCATCACGGTCGATCAGGCCGGCGAGAATGCGATCACGGTGGCGAGCGGCGCCAACATGGCCGCGAGTGCCGGAGATCTTGGTGCCGCACTCTTCACGCCCGATACGGTGCTGGTGCTTCAGATGGAAGTGCCCTTCGCGCAGGCGCTCGAGGCTGCGCGCAGGACGACATTGGCCGCCGGCACCGTCGTCTGGAATCTCGCGCCCGTCCCGGAGAGGATGACCCGCGAGATGGTGACAAAGCTTCTTGCCGTGACCGACCATCTCCTCGTCAACGAGCACGAGGCGCTGGACGCCGCCGCAGCCATCGACCTCGCTACGTCCAGCTACGAGGCCGCTGCCGCGGACCTCGCCAGGGCCGGCGACCTCACCTGCATCGTGACCGCCGGTGCGCAAGGCGCGCTGGCCGTGACGGCCGACGGCACCCGCCTGCGTGCGCCCGCCCCGCGCATCACGCCGGTGGACACGACCGGCGCCGGCGACACCTTTGTCGGCGCGTTTGCGGCCATGCTGAGCGAAGGCGTGTCGCTGCAGATTGCGCTCGATGTGAGCTGCGAAGCGGCCGCATTGAAATGCCTCAAAGCCGGCGCCCAGACCGGCATGCCGATGCGCAGCGCAATAGGTTCCCTCGCCTAGCACGAATCGCCCATATCGCTGCCCGCGGCTAAACTCTCCCGATTCGTGGAGAGCGTTTTGGCCTTCCTCTTCGTCCTCACCGTCGGCCTCGTCGCCGGCACCATCTCAGGCATCGTCGGCACCGGCTCGTCGATCATGCTGATGCCGGTGCTGGTCTACGCCTATGGGCCGAAGGAGGCTGTGCCGATCATGGCGGTGGCGTCCGTGATGGCGAACTTTTCGCGGATCCTGGCCTGGTGGCGCGAGGTCGACTGGCGGGCCTGTGCGGCCTATTCGGTCACGGGCATTCCGGCGGCCGTGCTCGGCGCACGGACGCTGCTGGCGCTGCCATCGCATGCGGTGGACCTCGCCATCGGCATCTTCCTGATCGCGATGGTGCCGGTGCGGCACTGGCTGGCGCGGCACGACCTCAAGGCCAATCTCTGGCATCTCGCCGTCGGCGGCGCCGTGATCGGCTATCTCACCGGCATCGTAGTCTCGACCGGCCCGCTCAGCGTGCCGCTGTTCCTGTTCTACGGACTCAGCAAGGGCGCTTTCCTCGCCACCGAGGCGGCCTCCTCGCTCGGTCTCTACTTCGCAAAATCCGTGACCTTCGAGCGCTTCGGCGCGTTGACCGGCGATGTCTTCATGAAGGGGCTGATCGCGGGCGCCTCGCTGATGTCGGGCGCCTTCATCGCAAAACGCTTCGTGCTGCACCTGAAGCCGGACGTGTTCCGCCTGCTGATGGACGCGATCATGGTCGCGGCCGGGCTCTCCATGCTATGGAACGCGACGCAATCTCCCTGAGCACGATTGACGCCCCATGGCCAAGAACACCCTTTCCTTCGTCTGCCAGAACTGCGGCGCGGCCTATAACCGCTGGCAGGGCAAGTGCGAATCCTGCGGCGAGTGGAATACGCTCGCGGAAGAAGACACCAGCGGCAGCGTGCCGGTGTCGATCCGCTCCAAGCGCAAGGGACGAACGTTTGCGCTGGAGAGCCTCTCGGGGAAAACCCAGGATGCGCCTCGCCTGTCCTCCGGGATGACCGAGCTCGACCGCGTCACCGGCGGCGGTTTTGTCCGCGGCTCCGTGCTGCTGGTGGGCGGCGACCCCGGCATTGGCAAGTCGACATTGCTGACGCAGGCCACCAGCATGATGGCACGCGCCGGCCACCGCATCGTCTACATCTCCGGCGAAGAGGCGGTCGCGCAGGTGCGGCTGCGCGCCGAACGGCTGGGGCTGTCGGATGCGCCGGTGCAGCTCGCCGCCGAAACCTCGGTCGAGGACATCGTCTCGACGCTGTCGGAGGGCGCGGTCCCGCGGCTGATCGTGATCGATTCGATCCAAACCATGTGGACCGACACGGTGGAATCCGCGCCCGGCACGGTGACCCAGGTGCGCGCCTCGGCACAGGCGCTGATACGTTTCGCCAAGAAGACCGGCGCTGCCATCATCCTGGTTGGCCATGTCACCAAGGACGGCCAGATCGCCGGCCCCCGCGTGGTCGAGCACATGGTCGATGCCGTGCTGTCGTTCGAGGGCGAAGGCTCGCAGCAATTCCGCATCCTGCGCGCCGTGAAGAACCGTTTCGGCCCGACCGACGAGATCGGCGTGTTCGAGATGACGGGCCTTGGCCTGCGCGAGGTCACCAATCCCTCCGAGCTGTTCCTGTCCGAGCGCGATCTCGGCACGCCCGGCACCGCAGTGTTCGCGGGAATCGAGGGCACGCGGCCCGTCCTGGTCGAATTGCAGGCGCTGGTGGCGCCGACCTCGCTCGGCACGCCGCGGCGCGCGGTGGTAGGCTGGGATCAGAGTCGGCTCTCGATGGTGCTGGCGGTGCTGGAGGCCCATTGCGGGGTCAAGCTGTCGGGCCACGACGTCTATCTGAACGTGGCGGGAGGCCTGCGCATCCACGAGCCCGCGGCCGACATGGCCGCCGCGGCCGCGCTGGTGTCCTCCCTGGTTAATGCGCAGTTACCCACCGATGCGGTCTATTTCGGCGAGATTTCACTTTCTGGCGTGATCCGGCCGGTGGCGCAGACCCCGGCCCGGCTCAAGGAGGCGGCCAAGCTGGGCTTCAAGCGCGCCGTGCTGCCCGAATCGGCCCGAGGCGGGGATGCCGGCGGTGACGCCGGACTGGCCCTGAATGCGGTCAACAGCCTGACGACATTGGTCGCAGAGATTGCCGCCAAGGGCTCCCGCCGGGGCGAATCGAACGCGCCGGCAGAGAAAAATGCCACACCGGCAAGATTCCGCCGTGGAGAGGGTTAGGTGGAGGTGACGTCGGAGGCCCCCGCCGCTATACAGCCGTCACAAAAGCAGCATGGGATTGCGTGGTTGCGGCCTTGCCGGGAACGCCGTCTGCCCCTCTTTTAGGGCAGCGGCCAAACACCGATTCGCTAGAGCACCTTCGACGTACGAGCGGACCAGACCAGCCGATGCCAGTAACACTCCTCGACCTGATCCTGCTCGGTGTGATGCTGATCTCGGGCCTGCTTGCCATGGTCCGCGGCTTCATGCGCGAAATCCTGTCGATCGCGGCCTGGGGCGCCGCGGCGATCGTGACGCTGTACTCGTTCTCGAAGCTGCTGCCGACCGCCAAGACCTATTTCAACAACGACACCGTCGCGAGCGTGGTCGTCGTCGCCGGCGTGTTCGTGGGCACCCTGGTCGTGGTTTCCGTGATCACAGTCCGGATCTCCGACATGATCCTGGATTCCAGGATCGGCGCGCTGGACCGCACCCTCGGCTTCCTGTTTGGCCTGGCTCGCGGGCTTTTGATCGTCGTGGTCGCCTTCCTGTTCTTCACCTGGCTGGTTCCGGACAAGCAGCGCCCGGACTGGGTGACGGGGGCCAAATCCCGCGTCGTGCTCCAGGGAACCGGGGATTGGCTGATGGCCCTCTTGCCGGACGACCCCGAGAACACCATCTTGAAGAGATTCAAGAAAAACAAACCAGATGATGATCAAGCTGAATCCGAGCAGCAGCCTTCGGGCAGTGGTGACGGATACAGTAAACCTGCTCGTGACAGTTTGAAGAAACTGATCGAGAAACCTGCGGCGCGTTGATTGCCCTTAAAGAGAGGCGCGGACGAGATGCGACACCCTGACCAGGACGCCCAACTTGATCTCGATCCAAACGCCGGCCCGGGCCCGGCCGCGCTAGAGGTTCAGGACGACCTGGAGGGAGATACGCTGCGCGAGGAATGCGGCGTCTTCGGCATCTATGGCCACCCGGACGCCGCCGCCATCACCGCGCTCGGCCTTCACGCCCTTCAGCATCGCGGCCAGGAGGCCGCCGGCATCGTCTCCTACGACGGCAGCCGCTTCCACAGTGAACGCCGCCTCGGGCTCGTCGGCGACACCTTCTCCCGCCGCGAGGTGATCGACCGCCTGCCCGGCAATATGGCCGTCGGCCATGTCCGCTATTCCACCACCGGCGCCACCATCCTGCGCAACGTGCAGCCGCTGTTCGCCGAGCTCAATGCCGGTGGTCTCGCGGTCGCCCATAACGGCAACCTCACCAACGGCCTGACGCTGCGCCGCGAACTCGTGAAGCACGGCGCGATGATGCAGTCGACCACCGACACCGAGGTGATCCTGCATCTGGTCGCGCGCTCCAGGCGCGCCCGCTTCATCGAGCGCTATATCGACGCGCTGCGCGAGATCGAGGGCGCCTATGCGCTGGTCTCGCTCACCAACAAGAAGCTGGTCGGCGCGCGCGATCCGCGCGGCATCCGTCCCCTGGTGCTCGGCGAGCTCGACGGCTGCCCGATCCTGACCTCGGAGACCTGCGCGCTCGATATCATCGGCGCGCGCTTCATCCGCGACATCGAGCCGGGCGAAGTCATCGTGTTCGACGAGAACGGCCAGGACATCCACAAGCCGTTCCCGCCGATGGCGCCGCGTCCCTGCATCTTCGAATACATCTATTTCGCCCGCCCGGATTCCATCGTCCACGGCCGCTCGGTCTACGAGGTGCGCAAGGCCTTCGGTGCGCAGCTCGCGCGCGAGAGCCACGTGCCGATCGACGTCGTCGTGCCGGTGCCGGATTCCGGCGTCCCCGCCGCGGTCGGCTACAGCCAGTATTCCGGTGTGCCGTTCGAGCTCGGCATCATCCGCAACCATTATGTCGGCCGCACCTTCATCCAGCCGACGCAGGCGATCCGCGAATCCGGCGTGCGCATGAAGCATTCGGCCAACCGTGCCGCGATCGAAGGCAAGCGCATCATCCTGATCGACGACTCGCTGGTGCGCGGCACCACCTCGAAGAAGATCGTGCGCATGATGCGCGATGCCGGCGCCAAGGAAGTGCACTTCCGTCTCGCCTCACCGCCGATCCTCTATCCCGATTATTACGGCATCGACCTGCCCGATCGCGGCGGTCTTCTCGCGGCGACGCATTCGCTGGAGGAGATGCGCGAGATCATCGGCGCCGACTCGCTCGCCTTCCTGTCGATCGACGGCATGTACCGCGCCATGGGCGAACCCGGCCGCGATCCTGCCAATCCAAAATTCTCGGATCACTGCTTTACCGGGGCCTATCCGACCCACCTCACCGACCAGACCCAGACCGAGCAGCAGCCCCGGCAGCTGTCTCTGCTGGCGGAGGCGAGCTGACCCTCTGCCGTCATTCCGGGGCGTGCGCAGCGCGATCCCGGAATCTCGACGTAGTCCTGTAAGCTCTGGATTCCGGGTTCGATGCTTCGCATCGCCCCGGAATGACGGCGTGATGGGGGCTTGTCCCGGCCATCCACCCCTGTAAAACCCCGCCATGACAAATCCCCTCGCTGACCGCATCGCTCTCGTCACCGGCGCCTCGCGCGGCATCGGCTATGCCACCGCCATCGCGCTCGCCAAGGCCGGCGCGCATATCGTGGCGGTGGCGCGCACGCAGGGCGGGTTGGAAGAGCTCGACGACGAGATCCGGAAACTCGGCGGCAGCGCCACCTTGGTGCCGCTCAACCTCACCGATTCCGACGGCATCGCGCGGCTGGGCGCCGGCCTGCACGAACGCTACGGCAAGCTCGACATCCTCGTCGGCAATGCCGGCGTGCTCGGCCCCTCCTCGCCGATCGGCCATATCGAGCTGAAGACCTTCACCGACGTGATGGCCCTCAATGTCTCCGCGAACTTCCAGCTGATCCGCTGCATGGAGCCGCTGCTCAAGCAATCCGATGCCGGGCGCGCCGTGTTCATCACCTCGGGCGCCGCCAACAAGGCGACCGCCTATGTCAGCCCCTACGCGGCGTCCAAGGCCGCGCTGGAGACGCTGGCTCGCGCCTGGGCGCAGGAGACCGCGAACACGAAGCTGCGCGTCAATCTGTTCAATCCGGGTCCGGTCCGCACCCGCATGCGCGCGACGCTGATGCCGGGCGAAGACCCGGCGACGCTCGACACCGCCGAGCAGGTCGCCGAATTCATCGTGCCGATGTGCGCGCCTGACTGGACCGAGACCGGCAAGTTCTACGACTACAAGACCCGCAGCCTGATGAGCTTCCGCTCCCCGGCCTGATTGACTTGACTGCCTCCCCGCGATTGACTGCCCGCGCGTAAGCGGCAGCAAGCCGCACGCCAACAAAAGGGAGGTTGCCATGGCGCCATGGCACGATCGCGCAGGCTCTGCGTCCGCGCTCGCACGTCACGCTCTCTCCATTCTGATCGCAGCCGTCGCCTTTGCTCTTCCGGTTGCGTCGAATGCTGGCGACGTCCCGACTTTTGCGGTCGATCCCTCCTGGCCAAAGCAGCTGCCGAACAACTGGATCCTCGGCCAGGTCGGCGGCATCACCGTCGACTGGCAGGGCCATATCTGGGTGATCCATCGCCCGCGCTCGCTTACCGACGACGAGAAAGGCGCAAGCCTCAATCCGCCGCGCTCGAAATGCTGCGTGTCGGCGCCGCCCGTGCTCGAGTTCGACGTCGACGGCAATCTGCTGCGCTCATGGGGCGGTCCCGGGCAGGGCTATGAATGGGTCGGCCGCGAGCACGGCATCGAGGTCGACGAGCGCGGCTTCGTCTGGGTCGGCGGCAATGCCGACAACGACAACGCCATCGTGAAGTTCACGCTCGACGGCAAATTCGTCGCCCAGATCGGCAAGTTCGCCCCGAGCCTGGGCAGCAACGATACGACGCAGCTCGGCAAACCCGCCGAGACCGCGCTCGACAAGGAGGCCAACGAAATCTACGTCGCTGACGGCTATGGCAACCGCCGCGTCATCGTGTTCGATGCGACGACGCTCGCCTACAAGCGGCACTGGGGCGCCTATGGCAACAAGCCCGACGACGCCAAGCAGGCGCCCTACGATCCCAAGGCGCCAGTCTCGCAGCAATTCGGCAATCCGGTCCACTGCGTGAAGCTCGCCAATGACGGCCTCGTCTATGTCTGCGACCGCATCAACAACCGTATCCAGGTGTTCAAGAAGGACGGCAGCTTCGTGAAGGAGTTCTTCTTCGAGAAGAACACGCTCGGCAACGGCGCGGTGTGGGACATCGCGATCTGGCCCGATCCGAAGCAGACCTATCTGCTCAGCGCCGACGGCGAGAACAACGAGATCCGGGTCATCAAGCGCGAAGACGGCAGCGTGGTCGGCAGCTTCGGGCACAACGGCCGCAACGCCGGTCAATTCCACTGGGTGCACGCCATGGCGATCGACGCGAGGGGTAACGTCTATACCGCCGAGGTCGATACCGGAAAGCGCATCCAGAAATTCAAGCTGACATCGGACGCGCTCAAATAGCGTCTCAACGCATTTTTCCCAAAAAGTTAACCGACGGATGACGCTACGACGCAGCGTCATCCGGCTTTAGGCGCATTGCCGCCAGCCCTGGGACAGGCTAGAGCCAATCAGCCGGAACAAGGCTCCGCAAGAGAGCCGTCCGCATATTTGACAATGGAGGAAACCTTTTATGACGACGACGTTCGCGCGCCGCTCCGCGGCCCTTCTGGCCTGTGCCGCCTTCGGTTTTGCAACATCCGCCTACGCGCAGGACAAGACCGTCAAGATCGGCGTGCTCAACGACATGTCGAGCCTCTATGCCGACATCGGCGGCCCCAATTCCGTGGTTGCGATCAAGATGGCGGTCGAGGATTCCGGCTTGCTCAAGAAGGGCTGGAAGATCGAGGTGCTGAGCGGCGATCACCAGAACAAGCCCGACGTCGGCGTCAACATCGCCCGGCAGTGGATCGACAACGACAAGGTCGATGCGATCGCGGACACGCCGAGCTCCGGCGTCGCGCTGGCGGTCAGCAACCTCGTCAAGGAAAAGAATGCAGTGCTGCTCAATTCGGGCGCTGCCACCGCGGATCTCACCGGCAAGGCCTGCACGCCCAACACGGTCTCCTACACCTATGACACCTACATGCTCGCCAACGGCACCGGCAAGGCGCTGACCAAGGCCGGCGGCGACAGCTGGTTCTTCCTCACCGCCGACTACGCGTTCGGTCACGCGCTGGAGCGCGACACCAGCGCCGTCGTCACCGCCAATGGCGGCAAGCTGCTCGGCGGCGTCAAGCACCCGCTCAACACCGCGGACTTCTCCTCCTTCCTGCTCCAGGCGCAATCGTCGAAGGCCAAGATCATCGGCCTCGCCAACGCCGGCGGCGACACCACCAACGCCATCAAGCAGGCGGCCGAGTTCGGCATCGTCCAGGGCGGCCAGAAGCTCGCGGCGCTGCTGCTGTTCATCAACGACGTGCACTCGCTGGGGCTCAAGACCGCGCAGGGCCTGACCTTCACCGAATCGTTCTACTGGGACCTGAACGACAAGACCCGCGAATGGTCCAAGCGCTTCTCGGCGCTGGCCAGCAAGAACGCGATGCCGTCGATGACCCAGGCCGGCAACTACGCGATGGTGCTGCACTATCTCAAGGCGATGGACGCGCTCGGCGGCAATCCGCATGACGGCGCCAAGGTCGTCGCCAAGATGAAGGAGCTGCCGACCGACGATCCGCTGTTCGGCAACGGCCCGCTGCGCCAGGACGGCCGCCGCCTCATCCCGGCCTACCTGTTCGAGGTGAAGAAGCCCGAGGAGTCGAAGGGGCCGTGGGACTATTACAAGCAGATCGCCACGATCTCCGCCGAAGACGCAGCAAAGCCGCTCAAGGACAGCGATTGTCCGCTGGTGAAAAAGTAAGAGTGTAGCGGCATCCCGGGGCGATGCGAAGCATCGAACCCGGGATCTCGCGCGGCATTCTCCGCTGCCGTAGGGTGGGCAAAGCGAAGCGTGCCCACGACTTCTTGCTATCACGAACAGATGGTGGGCACGGCGCTGCGCGCCTTTGCCCACCCTACGATCCCGTCTTCGCCCCACCCAGCGTCCGCACCGCGATCGCCACGCAGACCACCATGAGCGCTGCCGCGAGCAGGAACGGTGCGCCGGGCAGATGCAGCGGCGCGCCGGCGCTGATGAAATAGGAAAAGGTCAGCGTGAACAGGAACGGGCCGACGAGCTGCGACACGCTCTGCACGCTCGCGGTTGCGCCCTGGAGCTGGCCCTGCTGCTCGGCCGCGACCAGCCGCGTCATCAATGCTTGCGAGGCGGCACCCGAGATGCCCCACAGCGCCAGAATGGGAATCCCGATCCAGGACAGCGGCCCGGTCGGCGCAGCGCCCAGGACGACGAAGCCGAGCGCGCCACAACACAGGCCCAGCAACAGCGCGTTCCGCTCGCCGAGCACGCGCACGATCGGGCCGATCGCAAGCCCCTGCACCACCATGGCGCAGATGCCGACCATCGCCAGCGTCAGTCCCACGGTCTTGGAATCCCAGCCGTAGCGATAGGTCGCATAGAGCACGAAGGTCGAGGGCAGCACGACATGCGCGACCTGCGCGATGAAATTGACGACGGACAACGCAGCGAGCACCGCATTGGAGCGCAGCAGGCGGAGCGCGCCGAGCGGACTGGCACTTCGCCAGCGGAACGGCGCGCGCTTGTCGGGCGCGAGCGATTCCGGCAGGACGAACAGACCGTAGAGGGCATTGGCGAAGCTGAGGGCCGCCGACGCCCAGAACGGCAGGCGCGGATCGATGTCGCCGAGCAGACCGCCGAGCGCTGGCCCCAGGATGAAGCCGGCGCCGAACGCCGCTCCAATCCGGCCGAAGACCGCCGCGCGCCGCTCCGGCGGCGTGATGTCGGCGATATAGGTAAACGCCGTCGAGATGCTGGCCGAAGTGATCCCCGAGATGACGCGGCCGACGAACAACCACACCAGGGACGGCGCCAGCGCCATCAGCACGTAGTCGGCCGCGAGCCCGAAATTCGACAGCAATACCACCGGCCGCCGCCCGAAACGATCCGACAGCGCGCCGAGCAACGGCGAGAACACGAACTGCATCAGCGCCCAGGCGGTACCGAACAGGCCGAAGATGCGGGCGGCGTGGGCGGTATCGTTGTCGACGAAGCTCTCGATCAGCTTCGGCAGGATCGGCATGATGACGCCGAGCGCGAGCATGTCCAGGAGGATGGTGACGAAGATGAAGGCGACCGCGCCGCGCTGGACCGGCACAGCGCCTTGCGCCGCCGCCTCGCTGGCGCCGTCACTCACGACGGCCGCTTGCGCTTGTGCGCGAAGGGATTGGCCTTCTCGCGCAAGGTGATGCGCACCGGCGTGCCCGGCAGCTCGAAGGTCTCGCGCATGGAATTGATGAGGTAGCGCAAATAAGACTGCGGCACCGCATCAGCGCGCGAGCAGAACAGCACGAAGCTCGGCGGGCGCGCCTTGGTCTGCGTGATGTAATTGAGCTTGAGCCGTCGGCCGGACACGGCCGGCGGCGGATTGGCCTGAACCGCCTGCTCGAACCAGCGGTTCAATGCCGACGTCGACACGCGCCGGTTCCAAAGCGCGTAGGCGTCCTGGATCGCCTGCATCAGCCGATCGATGCCCTCGCCCATCAGGCCCGAAACCGCGACGATCGGCACGCCCTTGATCTGCGGCAGCCAATGGTCGGCATCGCGACGCAGACCCGAGATCGCACCGCCCCCCTTGCTCTCCATCAGGTCCCATTTGTTGACGGCGAGCACCACCGCGCGGCCCTCGCGCTCGATCAGATCGGCGATGCGCAAATCCTGCTCCTCGAAGCGGTTCTGCGAATCCATCATCATCACGACGACTTCGGCAAAACGGACCGCGCGCAGGGCGTCGGCGACCGAGAGCTTTTCCAGCTTCTCCTCGATGCGGGAGCGCCGGCGGAGACCTGCTGTGTCGAACACGCGAAACTCGCGGCCCTTCCAGTTGATCTCGACCGCGATGGAGTCGCGCGTGGTGCCGGCCTCCGGGCTCGTCAGCAGGCGTTCCTCGCCGAGCAGATGGTTGATCAGCGTCGACTTGCCGGCATTGGGCCGGCCGACGATGGCGACCCTGATCGGGCGCGTCGCGGCCTCTTCCTCGGTGAGCGGCTCGTCGTCCTCGGTCTCGTCGTCGTCGACAGGCTCCGGCATCAGCTTGGCGAGCTCATCGTAGAGCTCGCCCATGCCCTCGCCATGCTCGGCCGAGATCTGGATGGGATCGCCAAGGCCGAGCGCGAAGGATTCCATCGCGCCGGCATCGCCGTGCTTGCCCTCGCTCTTGTTGGCGACCAGCAGCACGGGCTTGTTGGCCTTGCGGGCGAAATCGGCGAAGGCGCGGTCGGTGGGCGTGAGGCCGACGCGGGCATCGATGACGAAGAACAGCGCGTCGGCCTGCGCGATCGCGGTCTCGGTCTGCTCCTGCATGCGCGCGGTCAGCGAGCCCTTGGCGCCCTCGTCGAGGCCTGCGGTATCGATGATGGTGAATTCGAGATCGCCGAGCCTCGCCTCACCCTCGCGGCGGTCGCGGGTGACGCCCGGCAGGTCGTCGACGAGCGCGAGCTTCTGTCCGACCAGGCGGTTGAACAGCGTCGATTTGCCGACATTGGGCCGGCCGATGATGGCGATCGTGAAGGACATCGGTCATTCGTGCGCTGCCGGGGCTGCGCCTGTCAATCAAAGGAAAAAATTAGCGCGAGAAGCTGCCGCTCGGCAGCGGCGCCGGGAAGCCGCCCTGCGTCTGCTGCTGCGAGGTCTGGGTCGGTTGCGCCTGCTGGACCGGCTGATCCGGCGGCGGCGCAGTGGTGCGCTTGCGGACGATCTTGTGCTTGGGCGGCGGAGCGGCCGTGGCCGGCGCCGCCTCCGGCTGAGCCTCGCCGTCGACTTCGCCGGCGGGCGCTTCAGTCGGCGCTGCCGCTGCGGCGGCCGGCTGCCTCGTGTGCTTCGCCTTGGCACCCTTCGCCGGCTTGGCCGGCTCGGGCGGCGGCTCGGCGGGCAGAGCCGCGACGGCAGGCGCGTTCGGATCGGGCTGCTGCTGCGCGCCCTTGTACATGTCCTTCGGGACGCCCTGCTCGAGACCCGGCACGCCCTCCGGGAAGACCGGCTTGCGGTCGCCCGGCAGCTTCTTCTTGGTGTCGAGGAAGTCGAGCATGTCGCTTGGATCGAAGCTGGAGCAGCCGCCCAGGACGCCCGTGAAGGCGATCAGGACGGCGGCTGCGATCAAGCGTGGCGTGCGGCGCATATCGTGTCTCGTCTAGGTCAGGGAGCCGTCGTCAGCTCTTCTTGCTCAGCTCTTTTTGCTCAGCTCTTGGCGACGGGCGGCAGCAGGGCCTGGAGCGCCTCGGCGCGCGAGCGCAGGCCGGGCGGCGTTTCGCCGTCTTCACCAATCGCGTCGAGCCATTTGCGGGCCGCCGTCATGTCGTTGTTGCGCCAGGCCGACAGCGCCAGCATCTCGCGGGCGGTGTGGCGGAAGGTCGATTTGGGGGCGGCGGAAGGCTCCAGCCGCTGCTGCATGTCGGCATAGCTGGCGCTGTCGAGCACCAGGCCGGCGGCGCGGATCTTGGCCAGATCCTGCCACTCACCACCGACGCTGCGGTCGGCAGCGATGTCGTCATACATCTTGGCAGCAGCCTTGGCGTCACGGGGCGCCGCCTCGGCCGCGGCGCGCAGCCGCGCCAGGGTGCGATAACCCGAGGGCGCCTTGGCGGCGAGCTCGGTGAAGGCGGCCTCGGCTTCGGCATGCTTGTCCTGGTCGGACAGCTCCGCCGCCTTCTCGAAGGCGGCGCCGGCCTCGGCGGCCTTCTTGGCCTCCAGATATTGATAACCGCGCCAGCCGCCGACGCCGGCAACGACCAGCACCATCAGGGCGATGAAGTAAACCGAATATCTATCCCACAGCTTCTTGAGCTGTTCGCGACGTACTTCCTCGTCGACTTCGTCAAATAATTCAGACACTTATGCTAATCCCATGCCCGTCCGGGTACGCGCGCCGAAGCGTTCGCGTCAGGAATCCCCGTCCCCCACGTGGCGTGCGAGGTACCCTAACGATATGGCGGTGGCAAGGCAAAGCGAGCCCGATCAAGGCGTTAACCACCCGGGAGAGCCCGGATGGCCCTGCCCGGCTCAAGGGCCCAGGAGCTCCCGGAGCTGCCGCTTCAGCACCTTGCCGTTGGCGTTGCGCGGCAGCGGCTCAGGTGTGATCGCCAGGGTCTCGGGAACCTTGTAGTCGGACAGACGCTCCGCGCACCAGGCGCGCAGGGCCTCGCCGGCGACCGGCGCGCGCGTCACCACCACGGCGTGGACGCGCTCGCCCAGCACCGGGCACGCCTTGGCGATGATCGCGCTCTCGATCACGGCGGGATGGCCGGCCAGCACGGATTCCACCTCGGCCGAATAGATCTTCAGGCCGCCGCGATTGATCATGTCCTTCTGGCGGTCGAACACGCGGACGAACCCTTCCGCATCGACCGAGCCGAGATCGCCGGAGTGCCAGAACCCGCTGGTGAAGCTCTCGGCGGTGGCTTTGGGGTTATTCCAATAGCCCTTGATGACGGAGGCGCTCTGGATCCAGAGCTCACCGATCTCCCCGTGGGGCAGCTCGCGCCCGTCCGGATCCATCGCGACGATGCGCGCGCCGGGGCACGGCAGGCCGACGCTGTCGATATGGCTCTCGGTCAGCTCGCCCGGCATGATCGTCGAGGGCGACGTCGTCTCGGTCGCGCCGTAGCAGTTCATCAGCTTCAGGCCGGGAATTGTCGCCTTGAGCTTCTCGATGGTCGCGACCGGCATCGGCGCCCCGCCAAAGCCGCCGATGCGCCAGCTCGACAGATCGTAGCTGTCGAAATCCGGCTGCAGCAGGCAGAGATTGTACATCGCCGGCACCATCACCGTGTAGGTGACGCGCTCGCGCGCGGCGAGCTTGAGGTAATCGGCGGCCTTGAACTCGGGCATGATGATCAGCGCCCCGCCGCAGCGGATCATCGTCGTGATGTTGGCGACGACACCGGTGACATGACCGAGCGGTACCGCCGCGATCGAGCGATCGGTTTGCGTCAATTGCAGGCAGGACACGAACACCATCGAGGAATGGACGATGTTGCAATGGGCCAGCATCGCGCCCTTCGGCCTGCCTGTCGTGCCCGAGGTGTAGAGGATCATCGCGGTGTCCTCTTCGCTCACCTCGATCGACGCAGGCGCCGGCGGGTTGTCGGCGAGCGCGGCGAAGCGCGAGCGAGCCGGATCGTCGTCGACGGCGATGCGATGGATCACATCGGGCACCTCCTCCGCATCGGGCAGCCGCTCTGCGAGGCCTGCTTCGTGGATCAGGATCTTGGCGCCGCAATCGGCGAGGACATAGGCGATCTCCGGCTTCTGCTGGCGCGTGCTGAGCAACACGGTGACCAGCCCCTCATGCGCGGCGGCAAACAGCAGCAGCGGGAATTCGATGCGGTTGCCGAGCAGGATCGCGACGCGGTCGCCCCGTTGCAGGCCAAGCTTGCGGAAGCCCGCGGCGATCCGCGCAGCCTGCTCCACGGCCTGCCGCCAGCTCAGCCGGACATTGCCTGCGATCAGTGCCTCGCCTTCGGCATTGCGATCGCGCGCCTCCGCGATCATCGCCCACACGCTCGCCGGCCGATCCGAAAATGCCGGCACCACCCGGTCGCCGAAGCGCGCCTCGAACCGCATCGGCGGGATCTGAGATTGCGACCAGTCCATCGAAGGGCCCTCGGTTTGTTGCTCTTATCAGCTTCCGCGCATGGACATCGGGGTTTCGTCTTGTGCTGACCGGCTAGACCCCGATCACGGGAACACCGATCACGACCGGATGGAACGCGAAGGCCAGCGCGAGATAGGCGACGACGCCGACGACGACCGCAATCAGATCATTGCTGACGCCGCCCACCGGGATCGGGGGGCCGCCGGCGTCGGTGCGATGCTTGAGCGAAATGCGGTCATACACCGCCCAGCCCAGGAACGAGCCGAACAGAATGATGGAGCCGAGATCGCCGTTGGCCAAAAGATGCGCCGCCGCCCACAGCTTGATGCCGGCCAGCATCGGATGCTTCAGCGTCGCGTAGATGCGGCCGCGCAGATAAGAGGCGACCACCAGGATGACCGCGGGCAGCATCAGCGCGAGCGTGATGTGCTTCATCGCCTTCGGCGGATACCAGACGTCGATCCAGCCGGAGCTGCGGTAATGCGCAAAGCCCCAGATGATCAACGCGAGACCCGCGAGCGAGACCACGGTATAGAGGATCTTGTAGGTCCCCTCGCCCAGCCTTGCGATTGCCTGCGCACGCGCCTCACGTTTGGTGGTGAAAACATGGGTGGCGAAGAACAGCACCAGCCCCAGGATCATGACCAGCAGACCCACGACATCCTCCCCGCAATGCAGCCCCCGCCTCTGAGGTATCATCGATTGGCGGCTGCTCGCAACTCGTGCGCTACTGGCCGACCTGCCGATTGTCGACATATCGGATCGCGATCGGCCGCCCGGCCAGGGCACCGGCGAGTCCGCCAGTGAATTTCAGCGGCAGGCAGGCGTTCAGCGAGGCGTTGATCGCCTTCAGATAGGTCGCGCGGGTGTCGGCCGGAACGCCGGTGGTTGCGAATGTCAGGCGCGGCGGACCGATCAGGCCGCCCGCCTTGTTGAAACTGAAGCGCACCGACATCTGCATGCCCGCGCGCGCACCGTCTGATGGCGGCGACCAGCAGGTGCGTAGCTCGGCGAAGAGATCGCCGATCGTGTCGAGATCGTGATCCGGCTTCCGATACTTGGCGCGATCGGCTTCGGAGGGCACGCTCTCGATCGTCAGCTGAAGATTTTGCCCATAGGGATAGTCGATCTCGGGAATGCAGGGGCCGGGCTCGAGCGGGCTGCAATAGGACGGCGTGCAGGGCCGATAGTCGAGCACGCTGCACGGCTCGTGCGCAAACGGGATTGGATTGATCTGGCGTCGCTGCGCGTCGGCGGCGATCGTCGAGATCGTCAGCAGGAGAAAAACAAGGAAGCCGCGCCACATGGAGTGAGCTCGCAATGCCACCAGAAAAGGTGGCATTGTCCATGAATGCGTCAAGTCCGCGCGCGTTCACATGCTCGCGCGCGAGCGGCAGGCCCACCCTACCCCTTCTTCTTGACGTCCTTGACGTTGGTGAATTCGATGCCCTCGGCGCGTTCTTTGGTGTAGCCGAGATAGAATTCGTTCCGCGCCAGATACACGGGATCGCCGTCGACGTCGTCGGCTATGCTGGAGGTGTTGGCGGCGATGAAGGTGTCGAGCTTCTTGCGGTCCTCCGAGGAGACCCAGCGCGCGAGCTGGAATTCGCTGACCTCGAACTCGACCGGCAGTGAATATTCCGCCTCCAGCCGTGCCTTCAGCACGTCGAGCTGGAGCGCGCCGACGACACCCACCAGCGCCGGCGCTCCGTCGCGCGGGCGGAACACCTGCACCACGCCCTCTTCCGACATCTGCTGCAGCGCTTCCTTCAGCTTCTTGGCCTTCATCGCGTCGGTGAGACGGACGCGGCGGACGATTTCCGGCGCGAAACTCGGCACGCCGACGAAGTTGAAATCCTCGCCCTCGGTCAGCGTGTCGCCGATGCGCAGCGTGCCGTGATTGGGAATGCCGACGACGTCGCCGGCGAAGGCTTCATCCGCGACCGAACGGTCCTGGGCGAAGAAGAATTGCGGGCTCGACAGCGGCATGCTCTTGCCGGTGCGCACGAGCTTGGCCTTCATGCCGCGGCTCAGCTTGCCCGAGCAGAGACGCGCGAAGGCGATGCGGTCGCGGTGGTTCGGATCCATATTGGCCTGGATCTTGAACACGAAGGCGCTCATGCGCGGATCGGTGGCCTCGACCTTGCGCTGGTCGCTGTCCTGCGCGCGCGGCTCGGGCGCGAACTTGCCGAGGCCTTCCAGCAGGTCGCCGACGCCGAAATTGCGCAGCGCGCTGCCGAAATAGACCGGCGTCAGATGGCCCTCGCGGAACGCGTCGAGCTCGAACGGTTTTGACGCTTCGGTGACGAGCTCGAGCTCGTCCTTGACCGCGGAGACATCGAGATTGGCATTGAGCTTGGCGAGCTCGGCGATCTCGATCTGCTGCGCCGCGCCGGTCTTGGCACCGCCGCCTTCGAGCAGGCGCACGCCGCCATTGGCGACGTCGTAAGTGCCGAGGAAGTCGCGGCCGCGGCCGACCGGCCAGGTCATCGGCGTGGTGTCGAGCGCCAGCGTCTTCTCGATCTCGTCGAGCAGCTCGAACACGTCGCGGCTCTCGCGATCCATCTTGTTGATGAAGGTGATGATCGGGATATCACGAAGACGACACACCTCGAACAGCTTTCGGGTGCGCGCCTCGATGCCCTTGGCGGCGTCGATCACCATCACGGCGGAATCGACCGCGGTCAGCGTGCGATAGGTGTCTTCCGAAAAGTCCTCGTGGCCCGGCGTGTCCAGCAGGTTGAAGACAAGGCCCTCGAACTCGAAGGTCATCACCGAGGTCACGACAGAGATGCCGCGCTCGCGCTCGATCTTCATCCAGTCCGAGCGCGTGTTGCGCCGCTCGCCCTTGGCCTTGACCTGGCCGGCCAGGTTGATGGCGCCGCCGAACAGCAGCAGCTTTTCGGTCAGCGTGGTCTTGCCGGCGTCGGGATGGGAGATGATCGCAAACGTGCGCCGCCGCGCCACTTCAGCGGCAAGCGGGGAACGGGCCGGCGATTCGGCTGTGGTGGTGGCGATGTCGGACATGGTGGGAGCGTGTGGCAGGGAAAACGGGCCTGATCAAGCCTCATTTGGTGATTGCGGAGCCTTCCGGCCAGCCCCATATCGGCCTTGGCCATACTGGCCTTGGGGGAGGACGGCCTCCCCGCCCATCAGCCGCGGGGACGACCCTGCCTTGAAGGGAGGGTCGTCATGGCCTGGAGCATCCTGTTCGTCGCGGGTCTTCTCGAGATCACCTGGGCGATCGGCCTGAAATACACCGAGGGCTTTAGCAGGCTTGTTCCGTCCGTCGTCACGCTCGTGGCCATGGCCGGCAGCGTCATCCTGCTCGGATTCGCCCTCAAATCGCTGCCCGTCGGAACCGCCTATGCGGTGTGGACCGGCATCGGCGCGGTCGGCACCGCGACCCTCGGCATTGTCCTGTTCGGGGAGCCGGCCACGGCGCTCCGCCTCGCCAGCATCGGGCTGATCGTCGCCGGAATCGTCGGGCTGAAGCTGGTTACTTAATCGGGCCTCTCCACGACTAAAAGGTGGCCTAAGAGGTTATCGAGGTAGAGTGATTATGAATTGCCAAATCCTCTCATCGAGGAAACTGGTCGGCCCCTCTTTGTCTTCTTTAAGCCGCAACATCTCGATCAGATCGTCGTTGGACAGAAGTAAGATCAATTTGCCCGCCTCGCGCAGGGCTCCTTGCGCTGCGCGCTTACAGCCATCATCAGGCCCGTGGCGGGAAATTAGAAAGCAGACCGTCCGCAGAGCACCAGAAAAGAGATAACGCTCGGTTGAATACACCTGATCCGCCGAAATCGCAGCGCTGTAGTTTTTACATTCGAACAAAACGGATCGGGTTCGGAAATCAGCTCTTATAGAGTCCCAAAATGGGTTGCCTGGCCTTATTCGGCAAATGAAATCGTATCGGTTGCCACCGTCGGAGGTTTGCGCCTGTTTTTCGAAACCGTACAGATCTGGGTCAAATAGAAATGTAACAGTCTCTTGGCATAGCTCCTCATATTCTCGAGGCGTTAGTTCGCCCTGCTCTTTGTGGAGCCGCAATCTCTCGGTGAGGTTCTCGGTCTCGGTTTTTCGCTCATTCGCTGTGTTTTGACGTTCCTCTGGCACATCATTTTGGTCAGACTGGTTTTTCGACCTGCTCTCGTGTTTCTCTGTCAGGAGCTGTTCAAGCCGATCCAAGAGTCTGGGGAATGGCTTTGCTCTTTGCCGCAGAACCTCCAAATCCCACACGCGAGTACCGAACATGGTCGAAGCAAATTCCTTCGCCTGTTGAGTGGTCTTGCCTAGAACTAGGACTAGAGGACTAACGTAGTTTCCACTGTCAATCAAAGGTAGAAACCGAAGCACCTTTTCTCTGATGGAGCTAAGAGGGACAAGTGAAGAGCGGAATATGACTTCAACCGGAGATTGCAGTCCGTCGCGCTCTACTATTAGATCGACTTGCACGCCTCCAACTAGAGGGTTTTGAACCACGCTGTACCCTAAGTCGCGCAACAGATCGGCGGCCCAATCCTCGGCAAGAAAGCCGAGACGAGTCATGCTACCACTAGTTGTTGAAATGCTCATTCCGCCACTTTATAGCGACTAACAACTCTCGCGCAATTGAAAGATACAAAACAGCGCCGATATTGAAACTGCTATAAGGCGTCAGCGCAAAAGCTTGACCGCCCACCACGTCAGCGCCGCCACGATGGCCGAGGCCGGGATCGTGATTACCCAGGCGTAGACGATCGAACTGGCAACGTTCCAGCGCACCGCCGAGACGCGGCGGGCGGCGCCGACGCCGACGATGGCGCCGGTGATGGTGTGCGTGGTGGAGACCGGAACCCCGAGATAGGTCGCCATGAACAAAGTCGCGGCCCCGCCGGTCTCGGCGCAAAAGCCCTGCATCGGAGTCAATTTGGTGATGCGCAGGCCCATGGTGCGGACGATGCGCCAGCCGCCCATCAGCGTGCCCAGCGCCATCGCCGCCTGGCAGGACAGCACCACCCAGAACGGCACCGAGAAGTCGCTGCCGAGATGGCCCTGCGAATAGAGCAGCACCGCGATGATGCCCATGGTCTTCTGCGCGTCGTTGCCGCCATGGCCGAGCGAATAGAGCGAGGCGGAGGCGAATTGCAGGATGCGGAAGGCGCGATCGACCGCGAATGGCGTCGAGCGCACCGAGGCCCAGGACACGATCGCCACCAGCATCATCGCCAGCAGGAAGCCGATCAGCGGCGACAGCACGATCGCCAGCACCGTCTTGCTCAATCCGCTCCACACCGCAGCCGAGATCCCGGCTTTGGCCATGCCGCCGCCGACGAGCCCGCCGATCAGCGCATGCGACGACGAGGACGGGATGCCGAGCGCCCAGGTCACGAGGTTCCAGACGATGGCGCCGACCAGGGCTGCGAAGATCACCTGGGCGTCGACGATCGAGGGATCGATGATGCCGGTGCCGATGGTCTGGGCGACGTGCAGGCCGAACACCATGAAGGCGACGAAATTGAAGAACGCGGCCCAGAACACCGCGAATTGCGGCCGTAGCACGCGGGTCGAGACGATGGTCGCGATCGAATTGGCGGCGTCGTGCAGGCCGTTCAGGAAATCGAACAGCAGCGCGACGGCGATCAAGCCGACCAGGACGGGAAGACCCAACGCGGCATCCACAGCGGCCTGCCCTAAACTTGCTCGATGACGATGCTGTTGATCTCGTTCGCGACGTCGTCGAAGCGATCCGCCACCTTCTCGAGGTGGTCGTAGATCTCGACGCCCACGATGAAGTCCATTGCATTGCCGTCGCGATGCTTGAGGAACAGCTCCTTCAGACCGATGTCGTGGAGATCGTCGACGCGGCCCTCGAGCTTGCCGAGTTCCTCCGTGATCGCGGTCAGCATGGCGACGTTCGGGCCGATCGACTGCATGAGCGGCAGCGCGCGGCCGACCAGATTGGCGCACTCGATCAGAAGCCCGCCGATCTCGCGCATGGGCGGCTCGAAGGTGCGGACCTCGAACAGCATCACCGCCTTGGCCGTCTGCTGCATCTGGTCGATGGCGTCGTCCATCGACGTGATCAGGTTCTTGATGTCGCCGCGGTCGAACGGGGTGATGAAGGTGCGGCGCACCGCCGTCAGCACCTCTCGGGTGATGTTGTCGGCATCATTCTCGAACTGGTTGACGCGCTGGCAATAGACCGGCGTCTCCTCGCCCCCGTTGAGCATGCCCTGGAGCGCGATGGAGCCCTGGATCACCGTCTGGGCATGCCGGTCGAACAGGTCAAAGAACCGTTCTTCCTTGGGAAGGAAAGCACGAAACCATCGCATCATGGGGGTAGGCTACCGGTTGGAAATGGCCCGGCCCTGTCAGGCCGTCATGAAACTGTCATAGACCATTTTCGATCCGCGCGCGTGTGATCTCACGCCCGCGGAGCCGGATCATCCACCGCTTTCAAGCGGCCGGCAAACCGATTTCAAATCAACCAGTTAGAGCGATCTCCGGAAGTAATGCGCGATTTCGCCGATGACGCCGCGGCGGAAGGTGAGCACGCAGACCACGAAGATCGAGCCCTGGATCACCGTCACCCATTGGCCGAAGCCGGCGAGATATTGCTGCATGGCGATGATCGCGAAGGCACCGACCACGGGGCCGAAGATGGTTCCGAGGCCGCCAACCAGCGTCATCAGCACGACCTCGCCCGACATCGACCAATGGACGTCGGTGAGCGAGGCGTTCTGCGCCACAAAGACCTTCAGCGCACCGGCAAAACCGGCCAGCGTTCCCGACAGCACGAAGGCCAGGAACTTGTACTGGTCGGTGCGGTAGCCGAGCGAAATCGCGCGCTGCTCGTTCTCCCGGATCGACTTCAGCACCTCGCCGAACGGCGAGTTGATGATGCGGTAGATCAACAGGAAACCGGCAAGAAACCCGACCAGCACGACGTAATAGAGCACCGTCGGCTTGGAGAGGTCGAAGACGCCGAACATGCGTCCCTGCGGGATGCCCTGGATGCCGTCCTCACCGTGGGTGAACGGGGCCTGGAGGTAGATGAAGTACAGGAGTTGTGACAGAGCCAGGGTGATCATCGAGAAATAGATGCCCTGGCGGCGGATCGAGATGTAGCCGGTGATGATCGAGAGCACGAAAGCCGCGGCGATGCCGACGAGGATGCCGAGCTCAGGCGGCAACGCCCACACTTTCAGCGCATGCGCGCAGCAATAGCCGGCGGTCCCCAGGAACATGGCGTGGCCGAACGACAGCAGGCCGCCATAGCCGACCAGCAGATTGAAGGCGCAGGCGAGCAGCGCAAAGCACAGCGCCTGCATCACGAAGAACGGGTAGACGCCCGTGAATGGTACCGACGCCAGCAGCAGCGCCATCACTACGAAAGCGATCATCTCGTCGCGCATCGCGCGAGGGGTCACCGGCAGCGTGTCGTCCGTCAGGGTTGTCATATCAGGCCGCCCTTCCCGTCAATCCCGTTGGCTTCACCAAGAGCACCAGCACCATCAGCACGAACACGACGGTGTTGGAGGCCTCGGGATAGAAATACTTGGTCAGACCCTCGATCACGCCGAGCGCGAAGCCGGTGATGATGGAGCCCATGATCGAACCCATGCCGCCGATCACGACCACCGCGAACACCACGATAATCAGGTCGGCGCCCATCAGCGGTCGCACCTGGTTGATCGGCGCCGACAGCACGCCCGCGAGCGCGGCAAGGCCGACGCCGAGACCATAGGTCAGCGTGATCATGCGCGGCACGTTGATACCGAAGGCGCGCACCAGCGTCGGATTTTCGGTGGCGGCGCGCAGGTAAGCGCCGAGCTGGGTCTTCTCGATCAGGAACCATGTCGCCAGACACACGACCAGCGAGAACACGACCACCCAGCCGCGATAGATCGGCAAGAACATGAAGCCCAGATTCATGCCGCCCTTGAGCTGGTCCGGAATGGCGTAAGGCAGACCGGAGGAGCCGAAATAATTCTGGAACACGCCCTGCACGATCAGCGCGATGCCGAAGGTCAGGAGCAGGCCGTAGAGATGGTCGAGCCCGGTCAGCCATTGCAGCATGGTCCTTTCCAGGATCATGCCGAAGATGCCGACGATCACGGGTGCGATCAGCAGTGCCCACCAGTAGTTGATGCCACCGAGGCTCAACAGGAAATAGGCAACGAAGGCGCCCATCATGTAGAGCGCGCCATGGGCGAAATTGATGATGTTGAGCATGCCGAAAATCACGGCAAGCCCGAGACTGAGCAGCGCGTAGAACGAGCCGTTGATCAGTCCCACCAGTAGCTGAGCGTATAGAGCCTGCATCGATCCCGCACCCGGTCCCTTCTCGTCGTTCCCCAAGAGCAAGCCGGCGCCGTTGCGCCGGCTTGCATCGTCACACTTACTTCTTCACGAGCGGACAGACGCTCTCGGACAGCGGCCGGAACGCCTGATCCGCGGCCGTCGTGCCGATCAGCTTGTAATAGTCCCAGGGCCCTTTGGATTCCTCGGGCTTCTTGACCTCGAACAGATAGGCGGGATGCAGCTTGCGACCGTCCTCGCGGATCGTTCCCTTGCCGAACAGCGGATCGTCCGTCGGCATCTCCTTCATCTTGGCGACCACCTTGGCCCCATCATGCGGATTGCCGCCCATCGCCTCCAGCGCCTTGAAATAGTGCAGCAGACCCGAGTAGACGCCGGCCTGCACCATCGAGGGCATCGCCTTGTTCTTCATGCGCTCGGAAAAGCGCTTGGAGAACGCGCGCGTACCGTCGTTCATGTCCCAATAGAAGGTCTCGGTGAAGTTCAGGCCCTGCGCCACCTTCAGACCGAGCGAGTGCACGTCGGTGATGAAGAGCAGCAGGCCCGCAAGCTTCTGGCCGCCCGAGACGATGCCGAACTCCGCCGCCTGCTTGATGGTGTTGGTGGTGTCGCCGCCGGCATTCGCCATGCCGATGATCTTGGCTTTGGAGGCCTGCGCCTGAAGCAGGAACGACGAGAAGTCGGCAGTATTCAGGGGATGCTTGACATTGCCGATCACCTTGCCGCCCGACTTCACCACGACCGCGGCGGTGTCGCGCTCGAGGGCATGGCCAAAGGCGTAGTCCGCGGTGAGAAAATACCATGTGTCGCCGCCCGCCTTCACCAGCGCCTGCCCGGTACTGTTGGCCAGCATATAGGTATCATAGACCCAGTGGATCGTGTTCGGTGAGCATTGCGCGTTGGTGAGATCCGACGTCGCCGCACCCGTGTCGATCAGGATCGAATTCTTCTCCTTGACGACATTGTTGACCGCGAGCGCGACGCCGGAGTTCAGGACATCCATGAAGATGTCGACCTTCTCGACGTCGATCCATTGCCGAGCAATCGTGGAGCCGATGTCGGGCTTGTTCTGATGGTCGGCGGAGATCAGGTCGAGCTTCCAGCCCTTGGCAGCGAGCCCGGAATCCTCGATCGCCATCTGTGCGGCGACGGTCGAGCCAGAGCCACCGAGATCGGCATAGAGTCCCGAATTGTCGGTCAGCACGCCGATCTTGATGTTCTTGTCCTGCGCGACTGCGCCACCTGCCGCGCCGAGCGCCAGGGCCGTCCCGAGCAACATTGCCGAAATGCTGTGCTTCATAATCCGCCTCCCAATATTCCTTTGATAGTTACTCTTGCACGTCCGGTCTGCTCGGCTACACACCGAGATAGGTGTGGAGCTTGTCCATGTTGGCGGCAAGATCCGCATTGGAAAATCCGTCAATGATCTTGCCGTGCTCGACCACGTAGTAACGGTCGGCGACGGTGGATGCGAAGCGGAAATTCTGCTCGACCAGGAGGATCGTGAAACCCTCCTTCTTGAGCCGCGCAATGGTGTGGCCGATCTGCTGGATGATGACCGGCGCAAGGCCCTCGGTCGGCTCGTCCAGCATCAGGAAGCTCGCACCGGTGCGCAGGATGCGCGCGATCGCGAGCATCTGCTGCTCGCCACCGGACAGCTTGGTGCCCTGGCTGTTGAGCCGCTCCTTCAGGTTCGGAAACAGCTCGAAGATCTGATCGAGCGGCAGCCCGCCTTCGCGGACCACCGGCGGCAGCATCAAATTCTCCCGCACGTCGAGACTGGAGAATATGCCCCGCTCTTCCGGGCAGAATGCGATGCCCATGCGCGCGATCTTGTCGGAGGTCGCGCGGATGATCTCCTGGTTGTTGAACTTCACCGAGCCGGTACGCTTGCCGATGATGCCCATGATCGACTTCAGCGTGGTCGTCTTGCCGGCGCCGTTACGCCCGAGCAGGGTGACGACCTCGCCCGCGTTCACGTCGAAGTTGATCCCGTGCAGGATGTGAGACTCGCCGTACCAGGCTTCCAGGTTGCGGATTTGAAGGATGTTTCCGCCGGTCGCAGCCTTGGCCGGAGCCTCGGCGATCGCAGTGTCAGGCATGACCGGCTCCCAGATAGGCTTCCTTGACGCGCTCGTCCTTGGTGAGCTCCGAGTAATGGCCCTGCGCGAGCACCTGGCCGCGCGTCAGCACGGTGATGATGTCGGACAGGTTGGCCACGACGCTTAAATTATGCTCCACCATCAGGATGGTGTATTTCGCCGAGATGCGCTTGATCAGCGCCGCGATCTTGTCGATGTCCTCGTGGCCCATGCCCGCCATCGGCTCGTCCAGCAGCATCATCTCCGGGTCGAGCGCGAGCGTGGTTGCGATCTCCAGTGCACGCTTGCGTCCATAGGGCATCTCGACCGCGGGTGTGTTGGCAAACTCGTTCAGGCCGACATCGTTCAACAATTCGCGCGCGCGGTCGTTGAAGCGGTTGAGCACCGACTTGGAGCGCCAGAAATCGAACGAAGAGCCGTGCTGGCGCTGAAGCGCGACACGGACGTTTTCCAGCGCCGTGAGATGCGGAAACACCGCCGAAATCTGGAACGAGCGAACCAGCCCCATGCGGGCCACGTCGGCCGGCGCCATCGCGGTGATGTCCTGGCCCTTGTAGAGGATTTTTCCGGCGGACGGTTTCAGGAACTTGGTCAGAAGATTGAAGCAGGTCGTCTTGCCGGCCCCGTTCGGGCCGATCAACGCATGAATGCTCCCACGGCGAACCTTGAGCGCAACGTCGCGGACGGCGAAGAAGCCCGCGAACTCCTTGGTCAAGCCTTCCGTTTCGAGAATAAACTCATCGGCCAAACAGATTTCCCCCTGCCCGCGCGAGCCGCGTGGCTATCCTTGTTGCTTCGGCTTTCCGGGGGCCTTGGAGCCTATCCTTGGAGCCCATCCGGAACGCCGCCTCCGGGCGCGGAATATGCCGGAGGTGACGGGGGTTAGGCAAGGCGGAAAGCTGAGCAGATCAGGTCTCCGGCTGGGATACAAATGCTCCCTTAGTCGGAGATGTTTTGATGTCGTGCCTGCCCGGCCTCCCGGTTCGCAAGGCACCGGTCATCAAGCCGTCGTTAACGGTCTTTCGTCCGGCACGCCAGCCTTCATAGAAAATTTTCCCGCACGCCGCATCATGTGCGGGTTTTGACGTTCCGGGATTATCGTTTTGGATTTCGCAAGCGCCGCTCCGTCCGTCGTCAAGTCGATCAGGCAGCGTGATCTCCTGAACACGTGGCTGCGACTTTACGCGAGCCAGCAGATCGCGCCGGCGGTTTGGGAATATCAGCCTGCGCGGCTCGAGGAAGAGCTGTCCGATCTCATCTATTATACGGTGGACGCTTCGACGCCGGCGCCACGCCTCACCATCCAGAGCGAAGGCACGCGCATCTCCCGTGCTTATGGGCATACCGGCAAGGGTGTTCTGCTCGACGATTATCTCGGGCCGCGGCTCGCCCCCTTCGTGATGCCGGTTTACTATGAATGCGTGGCACGCGGGCTGCCCGTCTACAGCGTTGCCTATGTCGACGACATCTACGGACGCATCGTCGCGTATGAACGGCTGCTGCTGCCTTTCCAGACCGGCGGCCAAGTCTGCCACGTCATCGCCTCGGTCAAGACCTTCTGCGAGGACGGCGGCTTCGAGATCAAGAATCTGATGCGCGGAAATGACGCGCTGCCGCGCCCGAAACTGCGTGCCGTGATCGATCGCGATCTCTTCCATCGCGCGCCTGGCCGCATCGCGACGGCCGACGTGGTCGAATTCGCGGACCAGCCGGCTCCCGGCGTCACCAACGAGATCATCGAGCTGAACTAATCTCTAACGCGTCTTGGCGCCGACTTCCTTGGCATAGATGTCCGGCTTGAAGCCGACCAGCAGCTTGCCGCCGATTTCCAGCACCGGCCGCTTGATCATCGATGGTTGCGCTAGCATCAGCGCCAGCGCCTTCGTCTCACTCAAGCCTTCCTTGTCGGAATCGGGCAGCTTCTTGAAGGTCGTGCCGGCGCGATTGAGCAGCGTCTCCCAGCCGACCTTGTCGCTCCACTGCTTGAGCTTGTCCTTCTCGACGCCCGCCGCCTTGTAGTCGTGGAATTCATACGCGACGCCATGGGTATCGAGCCAGGCGCGCGCCTTCTTCATGGTGTCGCAGTTCTTGATGCCGTAGATGGTGTTGGGCAAGATGTTCCTCGCGCATGCCGTATCGTGATGTTCGCGGCGTTGTACGAAACTCCGCTTCGCGCGACAATATTGCGAACGAAGCCAACTCTCCGAACGGACACTTTATGCACGTCACTCACGATCCCGCAGCCACCGCCACGCCGACCATCGACTTCAACAGCTTCCTCGCGGTCGATATCCGTGTCGGGACCATCGTCGAGGCAAAACCGTTTCCGGAAGCGCGCAAGCCGGCCTTTCGACTGTGGATCGACTTTGGCCCGGTGATCGGCGTGCGCAAGAGCTCGGCCCAGATCACCGAAAACCATCCGCTCGAGACTTTGGTGGGACAACAGGTCGCGGCCGTCGTCAATTTCCCGCCGCGCCAGATCGGACCCGTCATCTCGGAGGTGCTGACGCTCGGCTTCCCCGATGCCGACGGCAAGGTCGTGCTGGTGCAGCCGAGCAGGCCAGTGCCGAACGGCGGACGGCTGTTCTAGCCGCGCGCGATCGAGTGCAGCGTCGCTTCTGTCGACGCATTCGCAACGGACTTCATCTCCTCCTTCCCGGCCCGAGACCGGCCAGACTTGACCAAAATCCTCTTCTACAATAAAAATGACTGACTGATCGTTTTTTATCATCATCGGCTTGTTCTCGGCCCAATATGGATCGAGGATAAAACGATCGACCTGTCAGTTATTTAAGGACGGCGAGATGCCCAAGATCAGCGACAAGCAGCGCGAAAGTCGACGGCAGCAAATTCTCGAAGCTGCCCTCGCCTGCTTCTCTGAAGACGGTTTTCACCAGACCGGCATGGCCGACATCGTGAAACGGTCCGGACTGAGCCACGGCGCGGTCTATCTCTACTTCCAGAGCAAGGACGATCTGATCGAGGCGCTCGCCGACGACCGGCATCGCCGCGAAGCCGTGCTCAATTCGGTCGCGCAAGGATCCGGCGATCCGATCGAAGGGCTTCACGCGCTGATCCGCGTTTACGCGCAATGGCTGACCGACCCCGCCGGGGAAGCGCGCCGCCGTGTCGGCATCCACGGCTGGGCCGAAGCCCTGCGCAACCGCCGCGTCCGCACCAGCGCCGTCGAGGGCATCGACATGCCGCGCGCTCTGATCGTCGCGTTGGTCGAGCGCGGCCAGCATGACGGCCTCCTCAGGCGCGACCTCGGTGCGGAAGCGATCGCACGCGTGCTGATCGCGATCTTCCAGGGATTTGTGCTGCAAAAATGCTGGGGCGACGCATTCGACGTCGAGGCCTGCATGGCGGCCGTGGCCGGGGTGATCGACGGCTTTCGCACGACCAGGCCCGACATCAAGCGGCGAAGCAGGACGTAAGCGATGTCAGGGATCCACGACCTGCTTGCTGGCGCCGGCGTCGGCCTGATCAGCGGCCTGGCATCAGGCTTCACGGGGACGAGCCCGGGGGGCGGGCTCGTGATCTTCAGCGTGCTGCTGCTCGGCGCGGAACAGCACGTCGCACAAGGGACGTCACTGATCACACAGGTCCGCCGACGGGCCTTGCCGGCGCGCGCCGCTATTGGCAGAGCGGCAATCGCAGCCCCTTGCCGTGGATTATCTGGATCGGCATCGGATTTCTCGTCGGCGGCGCTGGTGGCGGCTACGCCGCGGCGGCGGTTTCCGACCAGGTCTTGCAATGGACTTATGTCGTCTATCTCGTCGCGCTGATCGTCCTGCTGATCCTGCGTCGCGATCGCAAGGACGGCGGCCGTGAGCCCGGCGACCAGGACCAACTGCCCCGGTTACCGCTGCTGCTCATCGGCCTGCTTGCCGGATTTTCCTCCGGCTTCATGGGCATCGGCGGCGGCCTTGCGATCACCGTCGGCCTTGCTGCAGGCCTGCGCGTGCCGCAGCATCAGGCGCAGCTTGTCAGCCTCGTCTTCTCGATCCTCCCGACCAACCTTCCGGCGGCCTGGATCTACTGGAGCAAGGGCCTGCTGGTCGGCTGGCCGGCCATCACAGGCATTCTGGCCGGCCTCTGGATCGGCACCGATCTCGGCGCACGCCTGGCCAATGGCGTCAGCAAATCGGTACTGCGCCGGGTCATGATCGCCTTCGTCTCCCTGATGGCGCTCTACATGACCCACAAGGCGCTAACCTGATCTTACGGCCGCGGCGGAATGTTCAGCCCGCGCTGCACCGCCGGACGCGCGAGGCCGCGTTCGAGCCAGGCACCGACCGATTTGAACTGGGTGAATTCGACGAGATCGCCGGCACCGTAGAAGCCGATGAGATTGCGCACCCAGCCGAGCATCGAGATGTCGGCGATGGTGTAGTCGTCATCCATGAACCATTGCCGCCCCGAAAGATGCGTCTCCATCACGCCGAGCAGGCGCTTGGCCTCGGCGACGTAGCGGTCACGGGGCCGCTTGTCCTCAAAATCCTTGCCGGCGAATTTATGGAAGAAGCCAACCTGGCCGAACATCGGTCCGATGCCGCCCATCTGGAAGTGCACCCACTGGATGGTCTGGTAGCGGCGCGCGGCATCCTCGGGCAGCAGCTTGCCTGTCTTCTCGGCGAGGTATTGCAGGATCGCCCCGGACTCGAACAGCGGCAGCGGCCTGCCGCCCGGACCATTGGGATCGAGGATCGCCGGGATCTTGCCGTTCGGATTGAGCGAGAGGAATTCAGCCGTCTTCTGATCGTCCTTGCCGAAATCGACGAGATGGACCTCGTAGGGAAGTCCGATCTCCTCCAGCATGATCGAGACCTTGACGCCGTTCGGCGTCGGCAGCGAATAGAGCTGAAGCAGTTCGGGATGCTTGGCCGGCCAGCGTTTGGTGATGGGAAAGGCGGACAGATCAGACATCGGCACTCCGGCAGCGTTGGTGAGATGCCGCCTAATCTAGGCGAGCAAGCGAACGGCGCAAGGCCAGCCGATTATCTGGAAGATCAGGGGAAGGCGTGGATTAGCAATTGACGCCCTTGAAGCGACTAGAGCGGCAGCGTCGCGATCTTGACGACCGGCGTCATGGCTTCATGCTGCAGTCGATACTGGATGAACCATTGACCCGTGATCAGCAGCGCAGCCGTGAAGGCAATCGCGAGGGTCGCGGTCGCCCATTGGCAGACATCGTACATGGTATTTGTCCCTCAACTCCTGTGGCTTAAACGCCCGCTGACATGCCGTGTTCCAACTTGGCAGGAAGATTTTGCCGGTTTTTCCCGTTGTCGCAGACGAGACGTTGCGTTGTTTCGAGGGACCATCGAGCAACTTGCGCGTTGTGACGGGATGAACATTGAGAAGCGCGCCCTGCTCGATCACGCTCAGCGCTGTCGCCGCGTCGCGGACGATCTCGCCCATCGCGAAGCCGCACGAAGGCTGCGAGCAATGGCCGATGTGTACGAAGCGCGAGCAGCAAGGCTGGACGATGAGGGTGGCTCCTTGAAGCCGAGCCATTGTGGTCGTGGTCACCTTGCCGGTACAAGCGATCGGCAGAGTTGATCCGGTCAGTAGTTGATCTCCATCCGCAATCCGCGTGGATCGATCTCCTCGCCGCCGACACGCTGCGTGCTGTCGCGCGCCGCCACCGCGCAGGCACAGGCGTCGATGAGATCGTCGCGGCCGATGCCGGTGCCGTGGCGAAGCGTCAGCCATCTTTCGACCTTGGTGAAACCCCGAGCTATCAGCAACGCGACGCGCTGCTCGCGGCCTTGCGCCGACGTCTTCGGTTCAAGCCGCACTCGCCCTGCGAGATTCCAGAACACCAATTCCGGATGCGCTTCGCCGATCGTCGCCTGCCGCGCCGGAGTCATGATCTCATCGACGTCCCTGATCTTGTCCCTGATATTCCAGAGCTGCGCCGACACGCCCCTGCCGTTGCCTTCATGCTTCCAGTAGTGACGATTGGCCGCCGCCATATCGGGAAATGTCCAGAGATCGCGGCGCGCACCGAGAAACACGGCGGGGCCAATCAGCTCGCGCGCACGCAGGTCGCACAGGCGACAGCCGGCCGGATTCAATCCGATCGGCATGTCGATCATCGCGCGCGCATGCGGCAACGCAAGCAAACGTGTCAGGCCCGGCGAATAGTCGAAGCCATGATTGCCGCGCTCGTCGATCCAGGCCGCGACCCAGCCGAAACGAAATCCGTCGAGGCCGAGATAGTTTGGCACGTCATCCGTCCATCATTTTCATTTTTCCACGCGCGCGTCGCTTGACATCCGCAAGTTGCGGGCGTATGTCCCGCGCCCTCGCAGAACACTTCCGTTTGCGACAAGCACACCATGAACCGAGCGATGTCACACCGCTACGAAAGAATTGCCCGCATGCCGAATAGCTCAAAGCTATTCGACGTCGCATGCCCGGCTCATGGGAGCGATCTTGCCTGACCGCAAGATCGACAGTCCGCTTCTCACGGACCCTCCCGAGCCTGCCGCTCCGGAGGGTTTTTTATTGCTCGCCGCGCGGCCCAACCGAACATCCCGGCAATCGCCGGAACGAGAGACCCGGATCTCGGGGCTCGCGCTAGAGAGGCGCGTGCCCAAGCGCGCGGGGCCTGCCGGAGGGAACGAGGCGATGAGCCGGACACCGATGGCAGAGCGAACCCTGATGGTTCGCAACATGCGGCGCGTCGACAGCGCCGCGATAGAATTTTTGTAGTTCGGTTTGCCGCTGTCGTCGCGGCTCAACCGACGCTGGTGGTGAAGATCTCGGATACTTCTCCACACGGCAAAGCGGGTATGCCTCCCGCCTTTGACACACGCACCGGGATGCGGCCTCGGAAAAGGTTCGCACGCGGCCCGGCGCAGGATCCGTTCGCAAGGAGGGTCCTGTGTTGTCGTCACTGAAAGCCGAGATCGCCCGTTCCCCAGCGTACCCATCAACGGCCGACGCGAGAGCGTCGGCCTGGCGGTGGTGAAGATGTCTGTTACTTCGGACCGCGCAGGTTCGACTCCTGCAAGAGCAAGGGGCGGATCGCCCGCAAGGGCAGCAACAGCATCGCTCGTTCCCCGCCAAACCATCACGGTCCGTGGTGAAGATTTCTGTTACTTCGCCTATCACGCGAGAGGTCGCGGGTTCGAATCCCGCCCGGTGTACGATGCACCGGTAGCTCAGTGGCCAGAGCGCTTTCCGGCGGGCTTTCGCTCGCTGGGTCACAGAATCGCCTGTTCCCGGATCGTGTCCCTTCGTCGCCACCGCCGGTGGTGAAGAGCGCTGTTACTTCGCGGTCGGAGGTTCGAACCCTCCCGGACATCAGTCCGTATCTCAGTTGGTAGAGCACGTTCAGCCCGCTTGTTCCCCGGCACCCGCTTCCATTCCATCATCAACCCAAGAGGAGGCCGTCATGGTCAGGCTCAACAAGATCGTTCGCGCCTTCACGCGTCAGGGCGCCCGTGCCGTGCGCTTCACGCCCGAGATGGAGCTGAAGCGCGCGCTGATGAACTGCCTCCTGTGGGAGGACCAGTTCTACGAGGACGGCGTCGCGATCGCCGATCGCATCAGGGCCCTGGTGCCGAAGGTTGCTTCGGCGCGCGTGGCACAGCTTGCAATCGAGGCGCGCGAGGTGATGAAGCTGCGGCACGCGCCGCTGCTCGTCATCCGGGAGATGGCGCGGAGCGAGAAGCACCGCGCCCTCGTGGCCGACACACTTCACCGGGTGATCCAGCGTCCCGACGAGATGACGGAGCTGCTTGCGATCTACTGGGCGGATGCGCTCGGCCCTCAGCAGCAGCGCAAGCGTCAGCCGGTCTCGGCGCAGGTCAAGAAGGGCCTTGCCCGCGCGCTGACCAAGTTCGACGCGTACCAGCTCGCCAAGTGGGACCGCGACGGCGCGGTGCGGATCAGGGACGTGCTATTCCTGGTGCACGCCAAGCCGAAGGACGCCGACCAGGCCAAGGTGTGGAAGCAGCTCGTCGATGGCGAGCTCGCCTCCCCCGACACCTGGGAGGTTTCGCTCTCGGCCGGCAAGAACAAGCGCGAGACCTTCGAGCGGTTGATCGCCGAGCGCAAGCTCGGCGGGCTGGCGCTCATGCGCAATCTGCGGCTGATGCAGAACGCGCAGGTCCCGCGCGAGACCATCGCAGGCGCGATCGACGCGATGCGGACGGATCGTATCCTTCCCTATCGCTTCATCACGGCGGCGCGCTATGCGCCGGACTTCGAGCCCGAGCTCGAGGCTGCGATGCTCAAGTCGGTCAAGGATCATGTGCGGCTCCCGGGCCGCACCCGGCTCCTGATCGACGTGTCGGGCTCGATGTTCGCGACGCTCTCCGCGCAGTCGGAAATGACGCGCGCGGAGGCGGCGTGTGGCCTGGCCATCCTCGCCCGCGAGATCTGCGACGAGGTCGAGATCTTCACCTTCTCCGACAGGGTGGTGAAGGCCCCTCCCCGCCGCGGCTTCGCGCTTCGAGATGCGATCATCAACTCGCAGCCGCATAGCGGAACCTGGCTCGGCAAGGCGGTGGCGGAGATCGACCGCAAGGGCGATCGCCTCATCGTCTTCACCGACGAGCAGAGCCACGACCAGGTGCCCGAGCCCAGGGCGCGCGGCACCATCGTGAACGTGGCCTCGTATCAGCACGGTGTCGGTCACGGCGCCTGGACCCGCGTCAACGGCTTCTCTGAGGCCGTGGTCGCGTGGATCGCGGCGTCGGAAACGGCGTTGAACTGATGCGCAACGACAACGGCCCCGGACGCAGGGTACTGCGCCCGGGGTTTTCAAAATCTCTGAAATGATCCGTCCGCCCGGCTATGGTGCGTGCGGAATGCAAAGCAGGACACACGACCATGCGACGATCCGATCCCTACATGGAACGCGCCCGCGAGCTCTGCCTCGCCGCCGGCATCGATCCCGACTCGCGCGTCGGCGAAGGACGCGGCCAGCCCGCCTGGTGCCTGTACAAGGACGCCGCGCGCAAGGAGCATCTTGCCCGCGAGGCCAATGCGACCGCGAACTCGATCGCCGAGTTCCGGATGCAGGACGCCCGCTTCCAGAATGCGCCGCTGAAGATTTTCGGCCCGCACGAGGAAGCGACGATCGCGCAGATGCGCAACTGCATGGCGGTCGGCAACGTCGTATCCGGCGTCATCTGCGCCGACGGCCATCTCGGCTACGCCCAGCCGGTCGGCGGGGTCATCGCCTATGAGAAGCAGATCAGCATCTCCGGCGTCGGCTTCGACATCGGCTGCGGCAACATGGCCGCCCGGCTCGACACGCGCTTCGACGACATTGCAGGCCTCGTCCCCACGATCATCCGCGACGTCGCTACGGTGATCTCGTTCGGAGTGGGCCGCGCCAATGCCGAGCGGGCCGAGCACGACCTGTTCGACGACGCAGATGCCTGGCGCGAAAGCGACATGGAGGCCTACCGTCAGAAGGCGGTGAGTCAGCTCGGCACGGTCGGATCGGGCAACCACTATGTCGACCTCATGCGCGACGAGGAAGGCTTTGTCTGGATCGGCGTCCACTTCGGAAGCCGCGGTCTCGGGCACACCTCCGCGACGCGCTACCTCAAGGCCGCCAGGGGCAAGGACGGTATGAACGTCCCGCCCGCGGTCGTCGACGAGGATTCCGAGCTCGGCCGCCGCTACATCGCGGCGATGCAGCTCGCCGGGCGTTATGCCTATGCGGGCCGCGAGTGGGTCGTCGAGCGCGTCCGCCAGATCATCGGCGGCAGCGTCACCGAGAGCGTGCACAACCACCACAACTATGCCTGGCGTGAGACCCACGACGGCAAGGATCTGTGGGTGGTGCGCAAGGGCGCGACGCCGGTGTTTCCCGGCCAGAAGGGATTCGTCGGCGGCTCGATGGGCGACGACGCCGTCATTCTCGAAGGCGTCGACAGTCCGGAAGCCAAGGCTTCGCTCTATTCGACCGTGCACGGCGCCGGCCGCCTGTTCGGACGCAAGGAGGCGAAGCGGCGCTTCTCGCGCGCGGAAATGGACCATTGGCTCAACGAGCGCGGCGTCACCTTGATCGGTGCCGACCTCGACGAGAGCCCGATGGCCTATCGCCGCCTGCCGGACGTGCTGGCGCAACACGCCGGCACCGTGCGCGTGCTGCACACTCTGCGGCCATTCGCCGTCGCCATGGCCGGCGAAGGCGAATTCGATCCGTGGAAGGACTGACACAAGCAGCGGGCGGGAGGCACCACCTCCCGCCCGCATCATTCGATTCTCCTCCTCCGGTATTCACTATGTCTCATCTCGTCAGATACTCGCGCATCAAGGCGCGGGCGCGGTGCAGTCGCGCCTTCACGGTCTGCCGGGACGCGCCGAGCGCGGTGGAGATTTCGTCGATGGTCATTTCCTTGACGTCGCGCATCAGGGCGACATCGCGGTAGTGCGGCGGCAGCGCCTCGAACGCCGCGGCCACATCGAGCCGCAGATCGGCTTCGGGGCGAGCCAGCAGCAGCGCTTCGGCCTCGCCGTCGTCGATGGCGGCGACGACACCGGCCCGACGCGCCAGCCGCAGGCATTCGCGGCGAACGACGCTGAACAGCCAGGCCGAAAACGCCAGCAGCGAGCGGATCGTGCCGACATGGCGGAACAGGATCCACAGCGCCTCCTGCGTCGCATCCTCGGCATCCGCCGAGCTACGACAGGTGGCGCGCGCGTAGCGGCGGATATCCGGCTGCGCCGTCTCGAGCAGCGAGGCGATCGCGTGGGGATCGCCGAGCCGCGCGGCTTCGAACAGGTTTGGCGAGATCGCAGCCGCACTCACGAGACGCTCCCTCGCCCGATCCCCGCCATCGCGCACATCGGGCAATAGCCGACGAAGCCGGTCAGCGCGAAGCCGGCGCCGCCCAGCGCGACCAGCCAGGCCGTCGTACCCGCCAGATAGACCAATGCCGCGACCATCACCGCGACGCCCAAGGCGATCCGCACTGCCTGATGCAGGCCGCCGATGTTCTTCCTGTAAAACGCCATCTCATCCTCCGAGTTAGGCCGAGGCAAAATGCCTCGACCACTAAGAGGACGCCCCGGCCGAAAAGGATTCGCGGGCGCGTGCAATTTTTTCGCGGGTCAGCCTCCGGCGGCCTGATAGGCTAGGCGTTTGAACTCGAAGAAGTATGGATTCCAGAAGCCCATGTAACGCTGGGCCATCAGGACCCCCGCGGTATTGGCCTCAGGGCAGATCCACCAATGGGTGCCGGCGAGCCCGCCCCACTGGAATTCCCCGGTCGAGTTCGGCGGATCGAACGGCGTCGGCGCGAAGGTGACGGCGCCGCCGAGGCCAAAGCCCTTGCCGGGGATCGGACCGAGATTGGCGAAGCGGATGGTCTGCCCTGCCGGGAGCTGGTTCGTCATCATCTGCCGCAGCGTCTCCGGCTTCAGCAGTGCATCCGAACCGGGCAGCAGCGCGCGGACCAGTGCGCGAGCATGTCGGGCAAGGTCGAGACCAGACCACCACCGCCCGAGAGCCGCGGGAACGGCCGCCGATAGGCTTGCGGAAACGGCAGATTGTCAGCCCGCGTGAGGCCGGGCTTCATCGGATCGAGCACATCAGCGCCATTGTAGAGCGCAACCAGCCTGCCCTGCTGCGCTTCCGGAACGAGGAAGCCGGTGTCGGTCATGCCGAGCGGATCGAAGATGCGCGCCTTGAGGAAGGTATCGAGCGTCTGGCCGGAGACGACCTCCACGACACGGCCGAGCACGTCGGTGGCAACCGAATATTCCCAGGACGTCCCCGGGTGATAGGACAGCGGCAGGCTGGCGAGCTGGTCGATCATGTCGGCGAGCGGCGTCAGCGGATTGAGCACGCGCGCCTCATTGTAGGCTTTGAACAGCACCGTGCCGGGATCGAAGATGCCATAGCTGAGGCCGGAGGTGTGGGTCAGGAGTTGGCGGATCGTGATCGGGTTCTTCGCCGGCTCGACATCGGCAAGGCTCGAAGCGTCCGGCTTCAGCACCTTGCGGTCAGCGAGCTGCGGCAGGAATTTCTCGATCGGCTCGTCGAGCCCGATGCGGCCCTCCTCGACCAGCAGCATGATCGCGCAAGTGACGAAGATCTTGGTGTTGGAGAACGCGCGGAAGATATGGTCGGGACGAAGCGCGGTCTTGGCTTCGCGGTCGGCAAAGCCGACGCATTGCTGGTCGACCACCTCGCCCCCGCGCAGCACGGCCCAGGATGCGCCCGGAATGATCTCCTGATCGACGTAGCGCTGCATCGCCGTCCGTGCGGCGGAAAATTCCGTAACCTTGGCGTCCATGAGTCTCCCCCAATTGTGGTTCGGACGGATATAGCGCGCTTTCGCGGGAAATGAAGGCCGCAGCGCCTATTGCTGCTTCATGAACGCGGTGACGTGCAAGCAGCGCCGGATGCGCATGCCCTGCCGCTGGTACAGCGCGATCGCCGAGACGTTGCTGGAAAACACGTGCAGGAACGGAATTTCCCCGCGCGCCTCGATCCCGCGGGCGACGGCCGCAAGCAGCGCCTGCGCATAGCCGCGGCCGCGATAGTCGGGATGCACGCACACGGCCGTCATCTCCACGAACTTACCCGGCTTCATGCGCTCGCCCGTCATCGCGACCAATTGGTCCCCGGCGCGGATGCCGAGGAACGTGCCGAGCTCATGGGTCCGCCGCGCGAACGGACCGGGCTTCGTCAGCTCCGTCAGCGCCATCATCGCGGGGACATCATGGGCCCCCAGCGTGACGATCTCGACATCGCGGAGCGGACTGGCCGCGGGCGAGCCGATCATCTGCTCGCAAGGCCCGGCGATCACGACCTTGAAACCGGCGGGTACGTCGACCGGATCCGGTGTGAATAATGCGGCGACCTGCGAGCCCGACAGGAGATCACCGAGCGCGGCAAAGCTTGCCGCGGACATGTCGGCCATGTCGGCGAACGGCGTCATGTCGACGGGATAGCGCAGCGCCCGCGGGCCGCCTTCGGCCAGATGCTTGTGGCTGGTCGTCAGCGCGCTCCAGATCGGACGATCCAGCAGCGCCTCATCGCTGTCGGACACCGGCCTAGTCCTTGTCGAAGCTGACGATGACGGCAGCATTGGCGATCAGGATGGGATCGTTGGCCACTTCGGTTGCCGAGGGAATCTCCAGCCCGCCCTTGACGGCGGTGACGGTCACGGTGCCGTAAGGAAGCTCCTTGGCCACAGCCTCCTTGTCGACGGCTTCCGGATTGGGCACCGCGATCGTGACATCGACGAACATGTCGTTCGCAGTCTTGCCGATCATCCGGAAGAAGCCAAGGCTCGAATGCCTGATGGCATCCGCCACCGCGCGCCTGGCCGCCTTGGTGGCGTCCCTGCCGTGGACATCGACGCCCATACCCATCTCGGTGACGCAGCGAACACGAGTCATGTTCATTCCCATCAGTGCTGGAGTTCTAGAGGCCCGACCTTCCGCGATCTACGCCTCCGGCACAAGCGCCTTTTCGCGCAGGAAATATGCGTTGCGGTCCTCCTCCTGCGCGTTCACGACCGCGCGAATTCGCAACAAATCCTTGCGCGCAACCAGGCCCACCACGCGATGAGTGCTGCGTTCGACCACCGGCAGGCGCCCGAGATCGGAGGCGACCATGAGGTCGGCGACACGCCCCAGCACGTCGTCGGGATATGCCATCACGGCCGATGAGTCCGAGACCACGTCGTCGAGCGTTGCCGCCTGGTGATCGCCCTCGGTGCGCCAGCGCAGCACATCGGCGCGCGTGACCATGCCGGTCAGCCGTCCATCGGCAGTGACGACGGGATAGGATTTGTGACGGCGCTGGTCCGAGGTGAAGAACGCGACCGCTTCGTCGATGGGCATTCCGACCGGCAGCGTGTCGACATCAGTGACCATGACATCGGCGGCGCGTAGCAACTCGAACGGATCGATCGCGTATTCGCGCGTGATATGCTGGCCGCGGCGCGCGATCTTCTCGGTCAGGATCGAGCGCTTCAGCAGCAGCACAGTGACGGCATGCGCTGCGCCGGTCGCCGCCAGCAGCGGCAGCAACATGTCGATATTGCCGGTCAGCTCGATGGCGAACATTACGCCTGTCAGCGGCGAGCGCATCGTGCCGCCCATCATCGCGGCCATGCCGACCAACGCCCAGAATGACGCGCCACCGGGCAGCGCCAGCCCCTCCATCCAGCCAGCCGTGCCGCCGAGGATCAGCAGCGGCGCCAGCACGCCGCCCGATGTGCCTGAGCCGAGCGCAATCACCCAGATCGCGGATTTCACCAGCAGCAGCCGGATCGCCTCATCGCGCGCCATGTGGCCGGACAAGAGATCGGCGATGACGTCGTAGCCGACGCCAAGCGCGCGCGGATCGACGAGACCGCCGAGGCCGACGATCACGCCGCCAAGCATCGGCCACCACATCCAGTGCACCGGCAGACGGTCGAACAGGTCTTCGATCGCGTAGAGCAGCCGCGTCATCAGCCCGGATTGCAGGCCGGCGACGATGCCAACGCCGATCGCTGCCGCCAGCCCCCACCACGGCAGATCCGGCCGCTCGGCAAACGGAAACAGCGGCCCCGTCCCGAACAGCAACGGCCGCCACGCCGCCGAGACCAACGCCCCCGTCACCACGGGCAGGAAGCTGCGCGGTTTCCATTCAAACAGCAGCAGTTCGACCGCGAGCAGGACGGCCGCGATCGGCGTGCCGAAGATCGCCGTCATGCCGGCCGCAGCACCCGCGACCAGCAGCGTCTTGCGCTCGGCGGCGGTGAGATGAAAGCACTGGGCGAAGATCGACCCGATCGCGCCGCCGGTCATGATGATCGGCCCCTCGGCGCCGAACGGACCGCCGCTCCCGATCGACACCGCCGAGGACAGCGGCTTCAGGACCGCGACCTTCGGCTGCATGCGGCTTCCGCCGATCAGGATCGCCTCGATCGCCTCGGGGATACCGTGTCCCCGGATCTTCTCCGAGCCGAAGCGCGCCATCAGCCCGATCACGAGACCACCGAGCGCCGGCGCCAGCACCATCCAGATCCCGGGACGAGCATTCGCCAGCGAAACGTTCTCGTTGCTGAAATGACCGAACCAGACCAGATTGGTGACGAGCGCGATGAGCTTCAGCAGCACCCATGCGGCGCCCGCCCCGAGGCTGCCGACCAGCAGGGCCATGCCGATCAGGATCAATACGCGGCGGTCGGCGGTGAAGTCTCCGGGCTTGCCGCGAGGACGCGGGAGGCCGCCGGTGATGTCCAGGGTCTGGCGCATGGATAGCTCTTGTTGGGAGATTTTGGCGGGAGGGTCCTTGGCGCCTGCCAATATATCGTGTCACGATATATATCAAGGAATGGCTGGTATGATCCTCCGGGCAAATGTCGGCCGGAGCGCTACCTCTCGCGCGCCCGCAGCTCGTCTACGAGCACCCGCACGTTCTCCGAATAGTCGATCGGGATCACGACCAGATGCACGCCGCCCTCTTTGAAAGCGGTATCCAGCGTCGGGCCAAAGCTGTCGATGCTCTCGATCCGATGCCCCTTCGCCCCGTAGGCCTTCGCGTAGAGGACGAAATCGGGATTGCCAAAGGTCATGCCGTAATCGGCGAAATGATCGACGGCCTGCTTCCAGCGGATCATGCCGTAGGCATTGTCCTCCAGCACCAGCACGACCAAATTGAGCTTGAGGCGGACGGCGGTCTCCATTTCCTGGCTGTTCATCATGAAGCCGCCGTCGCCGGCGACCGCGAGCACGCGGCGGTCGGGATAGAGCATCGCGGCCATCATCGCCGACGGCAGCCCGGCGCCCATGGTCGCCAGCGCATTGTCGAGCAGCAGCGTGTTGGCGACGCGGGTCCGGTAGTTGCGCGCGAACCAGATCTTGTACATGCCGTTGTCGAGCGCGACGATGCCGTTCTCCGGGATGACCTGGCGGATGTCGTGCACGATCCGCTGCGGCGTCGGCGGCCAGCGCGCCTCGGTGGCGCGGTCGGCGATGTGGCCAAGAATCTGCTCACGCAACGGCAGCAGCGCCGCAGCCTGCGGCAGCTTGCCTTCGAGCCGGTCTGCGAGCAGCTCCAGGCTGGGGCCGACGTCGCCAATGACCTCCGCGTCGGGAAAATAGACCAGCTCGACGCTGGCCGATGTGTAGCTGACGTGAATGACCTTCGGCCCTGAGGGCCCCATGATGAAAGGCGGCTTCTCGACGGGGTCGTGACCGATCGCAATGATCAGGTCGGCGCCATCGATCGCGTCATGAACGTAGTCGCGTTCGGACAGAGCGGCGGTCCCCATGTAGAGATTGGTGCCGCCTGGCACGGTGCCCTTGCCCATCTGCGTGGTGAAGAACGGAATGCCGGTCCGCCGCACGAAGCTGGCGATACCGTGGGTCGCGCGCGGCCGGCTGGTCGCGGCGCCCATCATGACCAGCGGATGTCTCGCCGACAGAATCATCTCGGCGGCACGGTCGAGCGCGGCGCGATGGGCGACTGGGATTTCGATCGGATGGACCGGGATCACGGGGACATCAGGCACTTCGTCACCCGCGATGTCCTCGGGCAATTCAAGATGCACCGGCCCCGGCCGCTCCTCCATCGCGACGCGAAAGGCATCGCGCACCACGGTCGGAATGCTGGAGGCGCTGACGATCTGCCGCGACAGTTTGGTCAGCGGCTTCATGGTCGCGACCACGTCCACGATCTGGAAGCGCGCCTGACGGCTGCTCATGATCGGCTTCTGGCCGGTGATCAGGATCATCGGCATCGCGCCGAGATGCGCATAGGCCGCGCCCGTTGACAGATTGAGCGCGCCGGGCCCGAGCGTCGAGAGGCAAACGCCGGGCTTGCCGGTCAACCGCCCATGCGTGGCGGCCATGAAGGCGGCAGCCTGCTCGTGACGGGTCAGGACCAGCTCGATCTTGGAGGTGCGCAGCGATTCCACGAGATCGAGATTCTCTTCGCCGGGAACGCCGAAGATGCGGTCGACGCCTTCGTTCTCAAGCGCCGCGACAAACAGATCCGATCCCTTCACCTTGCGCTCCTGTCCGCTCATGTCGCCTCCGCTTGTGCTCGCTCCCGTGTTCCACGGCAGTTAGCACATGGTAGCGGCCTGCGGCGCCGGCACAACTCACAAAGGGCGGCACACGGCATCAACTTCGCCATCACCGTGCGAACCGAGCGAAACAATCGAACTTCTTCCGCGCGGCCGCCAGCATCCACGTTGCAAGCCGCGCGCAACCTGCTATCGCTCCGGCAATGACACCCAAATCCTTCGAAACCCGCTGCCTGCGCCTGCCCGCCGTCACCAAGGTGGTGCAGTGGGAGGGCACCTCCGTCTTCAAGGTCGGCGGCAAGATGTTCGCGCTCGGCGGCGGCTTTGCCGCGCGCTCCGGCGGCTACATGTTCAAGGTCTCGGACATGGTCTATGCCATGCTGATCGAGCACGGCCTGGCCCGGCCTGCGCCGTATTTGGCGCGCGCCAAATGGGTGCAACTCGTCAGCAACAACGCCCTACCCGATGCTGAGCTCACCCTGTATCTGGCGCAGGCGCACGCGCTGATCGCGGCAAAGCTGACGCGGAAGACACGCAAGGAACTCGGCCTCGCCTCACCAGGGCAATGATGACCATTCCCGCGTGCAGCACACGGATCGCTCGCGGCGACATTGAGCTTTCATTGTTCCCCGTTATACTGCCGGTTCTGGATTCGATTTAGGACATCGGCGTGGCGATTGATCTGAAGGCGGTCGAGCAACTCGCTACCGATCAATCCTCGCTCAAGGCCGCCGCCGGCCTTGCCAAGCCCGCCAAATGGTCTGGTGTCGGCACGAGCCGTGATGCCGCGCTGATCTGGGGCGAATGCGCGGGCTCCGGCGCCAATCCGTACCGCGTGATGGCCGATCTGCGCGACCTCGGCAACAAGTGCACCTGCCCCTCACGCAAATTCCCCTGCAAGCACGTGCTCGGCCTGTTGTGGCTGAATGCGGAAGCGGTCGTGCCGTTCACACCCGCCGACACGCCGGCCTGGGTCAGCGATTGGCTCGGCCGCCGGCGCGGCTCGTCCGCGGCAAAGCCTGCGACCAATGCGCCGCCCGGCGGCGACAAGGATCTGGGTGCCGCGCGCGCCGCCGAGCCTGAGGTCGCAGACGACCCGAAGGACGTGGCGCGGCGCGAGGCCCAGGCAGCCAAACGTAATGAGGAGACCGAGCGCGCCATTTTCGATGCGCTGGATGCACTCGAGCAATGGATCGGCGATCAGCTTCGCATGGGATTATCAGGCTTCATCGATGATGCCACGGCGCGATGCCGGCGGATCGCGGCGCGGCTTGTCGATGGCAAGGCCGCGGTGCTCGCCGGCCGGATCGACGAGCTGCCGTCCCGCCTCCTCGCGCTCTCCGCAGGCGACCGCCCGCGCGGCGCCGTGGTCGAGCTCGGCAAACTTGTTCTGCTCGCGCGCGCCTTCCGCGCCACCCCGCGCAATACAGAGATCCGGCGCGCGGTCGCCGCCTCGGAGACCCGCGAGACGGTGCTGGTCGATCCAGATGCGCTACGGGTCGATGCGGATTGGGAGGTTCTTGCCGAGCAGGTGCAGACGCGCCGCGACGGCTTGGTATCGCAGACCACATGGCTGCTCAACCTCGCCGCGGCCGGTCCACGCTTCGCTATGCTGCTGGATTTTTTCCCGGCCAGCGCGGGAAGGCGCGGTTCAGTCTTCACGCCCGGCGAGCGCTTTCACGGCGAGCTCGTCTTCTATCCGTCGGCGCAGCCGCTTCGCGCTTTGCTCGTCCGGCGCGACGCCGCGCACGAGATGCCGGCGCCGGCATGGCCCGCGCCGGATGACACACTCTCCGAGGCGTTGACACGACCGTTGCTGGCAGAGCCCTGGATGATCGACATTCCGCTGCTGCTGCCGCAGGGGCGCATCGCGCGCGACGCTGCCGGACACACATGGTGGCGATCGGCCGATGGCCTTGCGACGCTGCCGGTCGCCTCCGAAGTCAACGGCATTCTGTGCGGCACCGATCTCACGCGCACCGCTGCGATCTGGTCGGGCAATCGGCTCGCGATCCTCGCCGCGCAGACCCCTTGGGGGCGGATCGGCGGCCATGACTGAGGCGACAAGGGCCGAAGCAATCTTTGATGCCATGAGCGCAGTCCTGACGCGCTGGACCATGGGATCGGCGGCCGTGCCCGCAGCCAATTTCTGGCGTACCGAACTCGGCGATGATCCCGCCGAAGCGGAATTGCGGCTGCTTGCGCTTTCAGGCCAGTTTCTCGGCACCTCGGTGACAATGGAGCCGGCCTCGGTGCTCCGCGTCCTGCCCGATATCCCGACGCTTGCATTGCCGACGGTGCCCGAACAGCTGCGTCCACTCGTGCGCCGGATCCTCGCGGCGAAGAAGCAGGCGCAGGCCGGGACCGAACTCGTCCACTTCCTCGCGGCGCGCGGCTGGACAACCCATCCAGCCGACTGGATGCCCGCCGCTGACGACGATGACGCACCCGATATCTATGCCACCTGGCGCGACTGGGCAGCGCTTGCAAACTCCGACGGCGCCGCGCGGCAGCAGACCAGCGACGATCTCACCGCCGAGAACTGGGACGATTTCTGGCCCGCTGCGCGAAAGGCGGCACTGGCCGAACTTAGGCGGCGCGACCCGTCCGCTGCACGCGCGGTGCTCGAGGCCAAGCTCGCGAGCGAGACTGCCGACGCACGCTTGCGCCTCCTGTTGCTGCTGTCGGAGCGGCTATCCGACGACGACGTCGCCTTTCTCGAACGCATCGCGACTGATGATCGCGCCCCCAAGGTCAAGGCGCTTGCGGCCTCGCTGCTCGCGCGTCTTGGCCGAGGCCCTGCGGCCGGCGAGGACGTCGCCGAACTTGCCCGCTTCTTTTCGGTCAAGACCAAGGGGATTCTGCGCCGCTCGCGCGTGATCCAGGCCGAACCACTCAAGACACCAGCGCAAGTGCAACGCCGCAAGGCGCTGTTCGACGGCGCCGACCTCGCCTCGTTTTCCGCAGCGCTGGGGCTTGCGCCGCAGGATCTGATCGCCGCCTGGGACTGGACCGTGGACCACGCCGCCGACATGTCACTGATCAACCTGATCGTCGCAACCGGGACGGATGCGCTGGTCACGCAAGCGGCGGATACCATCGGCGAACGCGATGCCGCCGGCCTCGTTACCGCGCTCGCGCCGCGACTTGCGCCCGCCGAACGCACAAGGCATGCCGAGGCGGCGCTGCGCACCCACGGCATCAGCTTCGAACTGGCCCAACAACTAGCAGGCGCAGCGGCACGGCTGGACGATCCGCTCTCCGCGCCCGCCGGCAAGACCCTGCTCGCCGAGCTTCAGCGCGATGACGCGAGGCCCGGCGATCAGGTCTCGGAGCTTCACGCGCTGGGCCTCATCGCCTCGCGCGACGGCGCGCAACGATCACTGCAACGACTGACGGCTGTGGGCCTGCTGCAGGGCGACCCGCGCCTCGACATGCTGCGGCTCAACGCCGCGTTGGACGACAACGGAGCGAAACCATGAGCGAGAAACTGCGCTTGCCCGCCGAGGATAGCTATGCCGCCGAGTTGAAGGCGCTTGCCGCGGGCGACGGGCATCGTCCGCCGGGCTGGGCACTCTCGCCGCGGCAGGTCGTGACCTACCTCATGGGCGGCAAGGCCGCCGACGGAAGCGTGATCACGCCGAAATATGTCGGAGACAAGCGGCTGATCGAGACCGCGGTTGCGACCCTTGCGACCGATCGCGCATTATTGCTGCTGGGCGTGCCGGGCACCGCCAAATCGTGGGTGTCCGAGCATCTCGCCGCGGGCATCACCGGCGACTCCACACTCGTAATCCAGTGCACGGCGGGGACCGACGAGAACCAGATCCGCTACGGCTGGAACTATGCCCAATTGCTCGCACACGGGCCGAGCCGCGAGGCGCTGGTCCCCACCCCGCTGATGCGTGCCATGGAGAGCGGCAAGCTCTGCCGTTTCGAGGAACTGACGCGGATGGGCAGCGACGTGCAGGACACGCTGATCACCGTGCTGTCCGAAAAGATGATGCCGGTCCCGGAGCTCAACACTGCCGTCTATGCCCAGCGCGGCTTCAACATCATCGCCACCGCCAATAACCGCGACAAGGGCGTCAACGAATTGTCCTCCGCGCTCAAGCGCCGCTTCAACGTCGTCGTGCTGCCCCTGCCCGACAGCGCCGAGGAGGAAGTGGCGATCATCGTCAAGCGGGTCGGCGAGATGGCGCAGAACCTCGATTTGCCGGCACCGAAGAACGTCGCCGACGAGGTCGCGCGCGTGGTCTCGATCTTCCGTGAGCTGCGTTCGGGTTCGACCGAGGACGGCAAGGTCGCGCTGAAGTCGCCCTCGGGCGGGCTGTCGACAGCCGAAGCGATCGCGGTGATGGTCGGCGGCATCAGCCAGGCGACCTTCTTCAACGACGGCAAGCTGACACCGGAAACGCTCGCCAGCAACATGATCGGCGCGGTCGTGAAGGATCCGGTGCAGGATACGGCCGTGCTCGGCGAATATCTCGAAACCGTGCTGAAGAAGCGGCGCGGTTTCGAAGGCTATTATGCTTCGCTGACCGACCTGATCTGACGGCACGGCGCCCGATGGCAGGCCAGGTCTCTCTGTTCGGCATCCGGCATCACGGCCCCGGATCGGCGCGGCGGCTGGTGGAAGCGCTCGACGCGCTGAAGCCCGCCGCAGTGCTGATCGAGGGCCCGGCGGATGCATCCGAGCTGCTGCCGATGCTCGCCGACCCTGACATGGTGACGCCGGTGGCCTTGCTCACCTACGCCGAGGACAATCCGGCCAACGCCAGCTTCTTTCCCTTTGCCGACTATTCACCGGAATACCAGGCCGCACGCTGGGCAGTGCGCCACGGCGCGACCCTGCGCTTCATCGACCTGCCGGCGTCGGACCGGCTGGGTGCCACCGACGGTGACATTGCGGAGGAAATTGCGGCAAGGGCCGAGGCCGATCCAATCAGCCACGACCCGATCGGGGCGCTCGCGACCGCCGCAGGCTATGATGACGGCGAGTCCTGGTGGTCCGACGTCATCGAGGAGAACCCCGCGACGGGGCCGGTGTTCGCAGCCGTCGCCGACGCGATGACGGCGCTGCGCGCGGACGAAAAATCGCTGTCGGCCCGCGAGGCCGCGCGCGAAGCTCATATGCGGATCGAGATCGCGAAGGCGGCAAAGGAATACGACGGCGCCATCGCGGTCGTCTGCGGCGCCTGGCACGTGCCGGCGCTCGCCGAACGTCGCAGCCTCGCCGCGGATCGGGAATTGCTCAAGGGCCGGCCCAAGACGAAGATCAAGGCGACCTGGGCGCCTTGGACCGCGCCGCGCCTGGCGCGCGCGAGCGGCTATGGCGCGGGCGTGGTGGCGCCGGGATGGTGCGCACATGTCTGGGACACGCGCGATCGCGATCGTGCCGCGGAGTGGCTTGCCAAGGCGACGCGCGTGCTGCGCGATCGCGGTCACTTCGTCTCGACCGCTTCGGTGATCGAGGCGCAGCGGCTGGGCACGGCGCTTGCGGCGCTGCGCGGCCGCCCGGCAGCGGGTTTCGCGGAGCTGCGCGAGGCGGCGATCGCCTGCCTGTGCAACGGCGAACGCGCCATGTGGGACGACATTTCGGCCGAGTTGCTGATCGGCGCAGGTGTCGGCGCGATCCCGGCGGCGACACCGCTCGCGCCGCTGCTCGAAGATCTCCAGCGCCAGCAGAAGGCGACGCGGCTCAAGCCGGAGGCGCTCGATCGACCGCTGACGCTCGATCTGCGCAGCGAAAGCGGGCTGATGCGCTCCACGCTGCTGCACCGGCTGAACGCGCTCGACGTGCCCTGGGGACGGCTGACCGATGCGGGGCGCAGCCGCGGGACGTTTCGCGAGAACTGGCAGCTGCGCTGGGAGCCGGAATTCGCAGTCAGGCTCGTGGAGAATCTGCTCTATGGATCGACCATCGCCGAGGCTGCCGGGGGACGCCTGATCGAAGCGATGGGCAAGGAGGCCGAGCTTGCTCCGCTCGCGACGCTGGTGCGCAACGCCATGATCGCCGACCTGTCCCGTGCCACCGCGTTCGGCATCGCGGCCCTGGAGACCAAGGCGGCGCTGACCAGCGACGGACAGTCTCTGCTCGGTGCGCTGCCGCCGATGGCCGACATCCTGCGCTATGGCGAGGCACGCGCCGGCACGGTGGAGCATCTGGCGGTGCTGATGCCGCGCATTGTGGTGCAGGCCGCGCTCGCTTTGCCCTATGCGGCGCGCAATCTGGACGGGCCCGCGGCGGCCAAGCTGCGCGGCGCGCTGCTCGCAGCCGACGCCGCGATCCAGCTTGCCCAGATCGAGCCCGAAATCGTAGCCAGCTGGCGCGACGCGCTGAGCGCGCTGCTGAACGACGATCAGGCGACCCGGTTGATCGCCGGCACCGCGGCACGGCTGCTCTACGAGGCCGAGCTCTTGACGGCCGATCGCGCGGCCGACCTGCTGACGCGGATGCTCTCGCCCGGCACGCCCGTCGCGGAAGCCGCCGGGTTCTTCGAGGGCTTTTTCGAGGGGGCCGGCCAGCGGCTGATCCACGATGCCACGCTGCGCGGCGCCGTCGACGCCTGGTTGATGGCGCTGGACGAGGAAGCCTTCGCCGCCAGCCTGCCGCTGTTCCGCCGCGTGTTCTCGGCGCTGGACCGGACCGAGCGCAGGCGATTGATGGACGCGCTGTTCGCGCGCCGCACCGATGCCGCCAAGGGATATCGGCTGCTCGCCGGCGCAGGCGATATCTGGCCCGCGCATCAGGCCCGCGTGCTCGAGCTTCTTATCCCGGGAGCTGCGCGATGAGTGAAGCCGATGAACGCAGCCGCCGCTGGACGCTCGCCCTCGGCGTTGACGCCGAAGGCGCCGAGGGCGGCCCTGCCCTGTCCGCCAGCGACCGCCGCATGTCCGAGGCGTTGACGGCGCTCTATGGCGACGGCGAGGAGGCACCGAAGAAGGGCCGCGGCGGGCTCGGAGGCTCGGCGCCGCGTGTCGCAAAATGGCTCGGCGACATCAGGGAGTTCTTCCCCGCGCCCGTGGTGCAGGTGATCCAGAAAGACGCCTTCGAGCGCAAGGGCCTGCGCCAGATGCTGCTCGAGCCCGAATTCCTCGCGACCGTCGAGGCGGATGTGGGCCTGATCGCCGATCTGGTCGCGCTGCGCGGCGTGATGCCGGAGAAGACCAAGGACACCGCCCGCATCGTGATCGCCAAGGTGGTGGCCGAGCTGATGGAACGGCTCGAGCGACGCACCGCGGACGCGGTCCGCGGCGCGTTGAATCGCTCGCTGCGCACCCATCGCCCGCGCTTTGCCGACATCGACTGGCCGCGCACCATCAAGGCCAATCTGCGCCATTATCAGGCGGAACATCGCACGGTCGTGCCCGAGCGACTGATCGGCTTCCTGCGCCAGCAGCGTCGCATCGTTGATCTCGACGAGGTCACCCTGTGCGTCGACCAGTCGGGCTCGATGGCAACCTCGGTCGTCTATGCCTCGATCTTCGCGGCGGTGATGGCCTCGCTGCCGGTGGTCGCGACCAAGCTCGTCTGTTTCGACACCGCGATCGTCGACCTCACCGAAGAGCTCGCCGATCCCGTCGAGGTGCTGTTCGGCGTCCAGCTCGGCGGTGGCACCGACATCAACCGCGCCGTCGCCTATTGCGAGGAGCGCATCGAACGGCCGGCGAAAGCGCATCTGATCCTGATCACCGACCTCTATGAGGGCGGCGATGCAGACGCGCTGGTCGACCGGCTGGCGCGGCTCGCAACGCGCGGCATCAACGTGATCGTGCTGCTGGCGCTGACCGACACCGGCCACCCCTCATACAATCCCGCGCTGTCTGCGAAGGTCGCAAGTCTCGGCATTCCCGTGTTCGCCTGCACGCCGGATCAGTTTCCGGATCTGATGGCAACCGCGCTGAAGCGCGAGGATGTTGCTGGTTGGGCCGCCGACCAGGACATCAAGCTGATCCGGCCGGAAACCTAGCATCCAGGCCCTATCAGCTCCCCGCCCGATTGACAGAGCATGATATCTGACTAAAGTCAGACATCATGCTCGACCCCGTTTCCCGCGTTCGCCGCTTCAACCGTGCCGTCACCTCCGCCGTCGGCGCGCTCGATACCTCGTTTCTTGGGCGCGGCCGCCCGCTCGGCGCGGCGCGTGTGCTCAATGCGATCGGGCACGGGCGTTCGGACGTGGCCGATATCCGCGACTATCTCGGCCTGGATTCCGGTCTGATGAGCCGGCTGCTCCGCAGCCTGGAAGAGGACGGTCTGGTCGAGACCGCCGCGCATGAGGACGATGCCCGCCGCCGGGTCGCGACATTGACGCGTGCGGGCCGGCGCGAGTTCGCGGCCTATGAGGCGCTGTCGAACACGCAGGCCGAGGGCTTGCTCGCACAGCATTCGCAGGCTGACGTCCTGCTGGCGGCGATGGACCTGATCGCGTCCGCATTGACGCGCGAGCGTGTTGCGCTGGAGGAGATGGATCCGCGAAGCGAACAAGCGCGCTACTGCCTCGGCGAGTATTATGCCGAGCTCGGCCGCCGCTTCAGCCAAGGCTTCGACGTCTCGCTGTCGCGCGACCCTGACGCCAAGGACATGCGCCGCCCGCGCGGCAGCTTCATCGTCGCGATGTCGGACACGCTGCCGATCGGCTGCGTGGGCCTGAAGGGAACCGATCACGGTTACGCCGAGATCAAGCGGCTGTGGGTGGCGCCCGCCGCGCGCGGGTTGCGGCTCGGCCGGCGCCTGATGGACGCGGCCGAGAACGCCGCGCGCGAGCTCGGCATCACGCTGCTGCGGCTCGACACCAACAGCGCGCTGCCCGAGGCCGGCCAGCTCTACCGCACCACGGGCTGGCGCGAGATCCGTCGCTACAATGACGATCCCTATCCGGACCTGTTTTTCGAGAAGCGCATCTGATGCGGACGGGTATCGTCACCTCGTCCGCGTCGGGCGCACTACGATCTCGTTGACGTCGACGTCATCGGGCTGCTCGATGGCGAATCGCACCGCGCGGGCAATGGCGTCGGGCTGAAGCGCAATCGCCCGATACGTCTTCATGGCATCGGCGGCCACGGGATCGGTGATAGTGCCCGCGAGTTCGCTTTCGACCACGCCGGGATGGATGCAGGTGACGCGGATCTTGTCGTGCTCCCGGCGCAGGCCATCCGAGATCGCCCGCACAGCATATTTGGTGGCGCAGTAGACGGCTGCCGTCGGCGACACGCTCAGCGCTCCGACCGAGGCGATGTTGACGATTTGGCCGGAGCCGCGCGCCACCATCTCCGGCAGCACGGCGGCGATGCCGTAGAGCACGCCCTTGATGTTGACGTCGACCATCCGGTCCCACTCCTCGACCTTGAGCGAGGCCATCAGCGACAGCGGCATCACGCCGGCATTGTTGACGATGACGTCGACACGGCCCCAGACCCCGCGCGCGGGATCCGCAAAGGCGGCAACGCTGGCGCGGTCGGTGACGTCGAGCGGATGCGCGAGCGCCGTTCCGCCCCAACCGTTCAACTCGGCCGCGAGCGCGTTCAAATGGTCGGTGCGCCGCGCGCCGAGCAGAACCTTTGCGCCGGCCGCGGCCAGCTCGCGGGCAATGCCTGCGCCGATTCCGCTGGAGGCACCGGTGATGAGAATGACTTTGTCGATTGGCATGAGGTTCTTCCCGTTGCTTTCGGAGTGATTGCGGGAAGATGGACCGGCGCCATCGCTGTGATAAGACGACGATCCCTAACCACACTGACAAGCTACGCTAACCGATGGAACCAGACCTCAACGCCCTCGCCGTCTTCGCGCTGGTCGCCGAAGAGCGGAATTTCCGCGCCGCCGCCGATCGTCTCGGCGTGACACGCTCGGCGGTGAGCCAGACGATCCGGCGGCTGGAGGAAACGCTCGGCATCGCGCTGGTCCAGCGCACGACGCGCAGCGTCAGCCTGACCGAAGCCGGCGAGCGGCTGCATGCGGAGGTCGCGCCCGCGATCGCGGACATGCGCGCCGCGCTCGACGGCACCGAGGCACTGCGCGGGCGGCCGCGCGGATTGCTGCGCCTCGCCGTCTCCTCGATCGCCGAGCATTTTCTCTCGGGACGTTTCCTTGCAGCCTTCACCGACGCCAACCCGGAAGTGCAGCTCGACATCACAGTGACGGATGCGGAATTCGACATCGTCGCCGCCGGCTATGACGCCGGCGTCCGCCTTGGCGAGGTCATCGAGCAGGACATGATTGCGGTGCCGATCGCCGGCGAGGAACGCCAGCTCGCCGTCTGCGCGCCGGACTTCCGCGACCGCTTCGGCGTGCCCGCTCATCCGTCCGAGTTGGCGTCCTTTCGCTGTATCGGCTGGCGTCCGGCGCCAAACGCTCCGCCCTATCGCTGGGAGTTTGCCGACGGCGGCAAGGAGTTCAGCGTCGCGGTCGCGCCCGAGATCACGACCAACGACATGGCGCTGATGATCAAGCTGGCGGTGGCCGGCGCCGGCATCACCTTCGGCATGGAGGCGAGCTTTCGCCCCGCGATCGCGCGCGGCGAGCTGGTGCCGATCCTGGAGGACTATTGCCCCCGCTTCGCCGGATTCTATCTCTACTACCCGAGCCGCCGCAACATCGCACCAAAGCTGCGCGCGCTGATCGAGCAGCTGCGGCGGCGCGCGTGAACCGGAAGGAGCCCGCATGGAGAGAGAAGAGCTCGCCGGCATCTACCGTGCCTACATCGCCTGCCTGAACCGGCAGGATTGGCCGGCGCTCGGTCAGTTCGTGCATGATGAGGTCGCCCACAATGCGCGGCCGCTCGGGCTCTCCGGCTATCGCGCGATGCTGGAGCAGGATTTTCGGGAGATACCCGACCTGCAATTCCACATCGAGATGCTCATCATCGATCCACCCCGCATCGCGACACGACTGAAGTTCGATTGCACGCCGGTCGGGACGTTCCTTAGGCTTGCCGTCAACGGAAGGCGCGTGTCGTTTTGCGAGAACGTGTTCTACGAATTCGGCAACGACAAGATCCGGCAGGTCTGGTCGGTGATCGACAAGACCGCGATCGAGGCGCAGCTCTGACCTTGCGGCGCCTCGATGTCGAACCTACGCCGCCGCCGGCGCCACCTCGCCTTGCGGCTTCGCAAACGGCCTGAAATTCATCGCCATCAGGAAGGCACCCAGGCCCATCGCCCAGGAAGCGATGTAGAGCCAGGCGTAGCTGGAGAAGGCGTCGTAGATCAGGCCGCCGGCGAGCGGGCCCGTCGCCATGCCGAGGCTGCCGGCCATCGCCGTGCCGCCGATCACCGTGCCCATCATCCGCAGCGGAAAGTTTTCGCGGATCAGCACGGCATAGAGCGGCATGGTGCCGGCATAGATGAAGCCGAACACGGCGCCGACGGCGTAGAAGGTCGCGAGCTGATGGGCGAAGACGTAGGCGAGCGCGCCGAACGACTGGAGCAGCAGCCCCGAGACCAGCACGCGCTTGGCCCCGAAGCGGTCGCCCATCAGGCCGAACGCGATGCGCCCGCCGAGACCGGCAAAACCCTCGATGCTGTAGATCGTCACCGCCGCGACCAGCGGGATGCCGCAACTCACGGCATAGCTGACGGTGTGGATGATCGGACCGGAATGGGTGGCGCAGCAGAAGAAGTTGGTCGCGAGCAGAATCAGGAATTGCGGCGAGCGCAGCGCCTCGCCCATCGACATTTCGCTCTGCGCGGCCCCCTCGCCTGTCGGTGCGACCGCCGCATTAGTGAGCGCCGGCGGGCGGCGCACCAGGAACGAGACCGGAATCATGATGGCACCGACGACGAGCGCGATGATCTGCATCGAGGTGCGCCAGTCATGGTTCGAGACGAGCCAGGCCGCGAGCGGCGCCATCGTCATCGGCGCCACGCCCATGCCGGCCGACACCAGCGACACGGCAAGGCTGCGATGGGTATCGAACCAGCCGGTCACGGTCGCCATCATCGGCGCGAAGATCGCCGCACAGGAGGCGCCGACCAGAAGGCCGAACACGAACTGGAACACGATCAGGGAGGTCGCATGGCTCGCCGCGAACAGGCTGAGCGCCAGCACCGTCGATCCCGTCAGCACCACCGGCAGCGGCCCGAACCTGTCGGACAGCGTGCCCCAGACCATGCTGGTGAAGGCCATTGCCAGAAAGCCAATCGTCATCGCGCTGGAGATGCCGGTCACCGACCAGCCGGTGTCCTTGGCGATCGGCTGCAAGAACACCGGCAGCGAGAACATGCCGCCGATCGCGACGCAGCCAAGCAGGCCGCCGGCGGCGACGATCACCCAGCGATAGTGGGATTGGGTCATCTTTGTCTCCCGAGATCATCTTGTCTGAGTGGAAGACGAATGGGAACCGCGGCCACCGACAGCATCACGGAAGTTTTTACGGGAGCCACCAACAAAAATCGCGAAAACAACCCCATGCACAGTAGCCGGCCCCTGCGGGATCAAGGACTTAACGGGCGCATGAAACGAGCTGCCGGTGGCTCTCGACGGCAAGCCGCGATTTGACTCGTCGGGCAAAACACCGGCATCCCGGCAGCACTCATGGTAGCCAGGACAGCATTGAAAGAGGACACAATGGGGATCAGCTTCGAAGCGTGCATGCTGGCGGCCGCGATCGTTTGGGGCTTTGTCCAACTCGTTGCGGCCGCACAGGCTGCAAACGTGCAGTACGGCCTCAAATGGGCTGCGAGCCCGCGCGATATCGAGATGCCGCCGCTCAATCCCGTCCCCGGCCGCATCAACCGGAATTTCCGCAACTACATGGAGACATTTCCGTTCTTTGCGGCCGCGACCTCATCGCTCTCGTTGCAGGCGTTCACAACGGGCTGACCTATTGGGGATCGATCGCCTATCTCGGCGGACGCATCGGCTACACCGTGCTTTACATCTCCGGCATCCCCCTCATCCGCTCACTGTTCTGGAACATCGCCAGCTTTGGCATGCTTGGCGTCCTGGTCGCCCCTTTCGTGGCGCGTTGAAGCGGCGGGATCCGATCGTGACCATCCGTCCCATCATCCGCTATCCCGACCGCCGGCTGGCAATGCCGGCACGCCCCGTCACCGCATTCGACGACGGCTTGCGCGAGCTGGCGGCGGACCTGCTGGAGACCATGCGTGCTGCGCCCGGCATCGGCATCACCGCGCCGCATATCGGCGTGCCCTTGCGCCTCGTCGTGCTCGAGCTCGACGCCAGGGACGGCCCCCTCACCTACGTCAATCCGGTCATTGAATGGGCTTCACCCGAGATGATCCAGCACCGCGAAGGCAGCGTCTCGATGCCGGGGGTCAACGACGAGGTACAGCGCCACGCGCGCGTGCGGATCAGCTATCACGATCTCGACGGCAACGCGCAAAGCGAGGACTCGGAGGGCTTGCGCGCCGTGTGCCACCAGCACGAGATCGATCAGCTCGACGGCCTGTTCTGGATCCAGCGGCTGTCGCGGCTGAAGCGGGAACGGCTGGTGAAGAAGTACGAGAAGATGGCGCGGAATTCGTAATGGTTGCGCTGCTCGCTCGCGCGGCGGCTATGGCGTGTAAGCCGGTTACTGCGACCTCGGCGCACGCCTCGTCCTTCGAGACGACCGCGGAGCCTGTCATCGGGCCGCGCCTTGCGCGGACCCGGTGGCGGTCCCTCAGGATGAGGCTAATCGGCATGGGTGCCCGTTGAAACGAGCGTAACGCATTCGGTCCTCATCCTGAGGGCCCGCCAATGGCGGGCGTCTCGAAGGATGGCCAAGGGCGAAGTGGCTTCCACTCCGCGCATCGCGTGTTCACGCCCTCTTGCCACCCCGCTTGGTGATGGGCGCGTGACGACGCTCGCGCTTGCCGCGCGCGATCTCGGTTGCCAGCGCGTCGAGCTTCGGCTCCCAGAAATTCCGGAACTGGCCGATCCACGCATCCACCGCGCGCAGCCCGGCGACGTCGACCGAATAGAGGCGCCTTTGCGCCTCCGCCCGAACCGTCGCAAAGCCACTCTCGCGCAGCACCTTGAGGTGCTGCGAGACCGCCGCCTGGGTGATGCCGAACTCGGCGCCGATCGCGTCGACGACCTCACCGGACGCCATTTCGGTTTGGCCGAGCAGCTCGAGGATGCGGCGGCGCACGGGATCGGCGAGGACCTCGAAGATTTGCATCAGCTTCCTGCGCCGGGATGAGCGATGTCGGGCGGCATCTCGCCGCGATAGAACGCGATGGTGCGATCCGAGCGCTGCTTCGCCTCATCAGGTTCGACCCCGCTTGCGACATGCGCCGCGCGCCAAAACTCGCCGCTGCTCGTCATGAAGTCCTTGCCCTCCGGCGATGCCATCCATGCCTCGGCCGTCTCATGGTCGACCGATGCGCCGGTCGCAACATATCGCTCCAGTCCCGCGAGGGCGAGATCCCAACCGATTCCCACCGCACCAGGGCCGAACTGATTCCAATGATCCTCGATGATCGCAATGTGCTCAAGCGTCAAACGCGCCTGACCTCGTTCGGCCGCCAGCCTGACGTCGATCCAGCTCACCGCACCTGCAAATTCCCACGTCGCTGCAAAATGCGTCGGCGGCGTGCACGCCGTGATGGTGCCGCCGGCATTGCCCTTGAGCTGGTAGCGTCCGCCGAGCTCGAGGTCGCCCTCGACGGCCAAGAACCAGCGCGGAATGCGTTCCCTGCTGGTCACGGCGTCCCAGAGATCGTCGACATCGGTGTCATAGAGCCGCGTCAAGGTCACGGCACTCGCGGGCTTGCCGTCTTTCTCGAAGTTGCGCACCGAACGCGTGACAAGCCCCAACACCCTGGCGACGTCGATCTGCATGGCATTCCTCCCGATCATTGCGGTCGAGGAGGAATACCGGCCATCGCTAATATAAGTCAACCCTTATATTTGAGAAGCTGCGTCGGCGGTGCGACGCCCTACCCGCCCGCCATCAGCGCCTTCGCCAGCGTCATGTAGGCTGGCAGCGTGACGGGGTCGTTGGCGGCGTTGCCGGCCATGGGATGCGAGGCGTAGCGCGCGATCACCATCTCTGCCCTGGGATCGATGTAGATGCCCTGGCCGTGGACGCCGCGCGCCATGTAGGCGCCGTGGGCGTTGTGGCTGACCCACCATTGATTGCGATAGGACGCGCCCGGCAGCGTGGTGTAGCCGGCCGGCTTGAACTTTTCGGGGTCGCCGCCGCGCGCGATGTCCTCGACCACCCTCAGCGGCACGATCTGGCGGCCGTTGAAGCGGCCGTGATTGCGCATGGTCTCGCCGAAGCGGGCGAGATCGCGCAGTGTCGTGGAGAGACCGCCCCCGCCGCTCTCGGTGCCGATGCGGTCGACGTGATAATGCGCGTCCTCCTCCGCACCCATCGGCTGCCAGATGCGCTCGGAGAGCAGATCGGACAGCGTCATGCCGCTGGCGCGCCTGACGATCCAGGCCAGCACGTCGGTGTTGACGGTCTTGTAGGCAAAGGCCTTGCCGTGCTCGCCCTGCTTCTTCTGCGCGACGAGAAAGTCAAAGATCGTGGTCGCGCCTTCGTAATCCGGCGGGATCGGCGCCATGCCGTTGGCGCGCCGCAGGCCCCACACATCCGAATTCTTGTCGGTATAGACCTCGGTGTAGAGCAGCCCCGTGGTCATATCCATGACCTCGTGCACCCGCGCGTCGGCGAACGCGCTCGCCTTCAGCTCCGGCACATACTCCGTCACGGGCGCCTGCGGATCGATCTTGCCCTCCGCGACCAGCATGCCCGCAAGCACGCCGGTGAACGACTTCGTCACCGACATCGCGATATGCGGCTTGTGCGGCTTCAATGCGCCAAAGTAGCGCTCATAGATCAGCCTGCCCCGATGCAGCACGGCGATGCCGTCGGTGTAGGTCTCCTCCAGCATTTTTGCGAACGTCATGGGCCGCCCGTCCATCGTGGTCGAGGCGACCGCGCCGATGTCGTGGTCCTGGCGCGGCAGCACCGACGCCGGCCCCGCCCCGCGCCAGACGTTCACCGTCGGCACCAACTGGCGGATGTTGCTCCAGGCCCAGCGCAGCTCTGGGAAGCTGCGGAACGAGCCGTCCTGGAATGTGATGGTGCGGTCGGGGGCCGGCGGGAAGCCCTGCATCCAGCCCAGGGTTTCGGGGTCGGTGGCGGGTGCGGGCTGCTGGCTGGCGGTGGCGGGAACTGACATGAACACTTGCTCCGGAGGCGATGGATCGTCGTATCATCAGACGGCGTGGTGCAACAACGGAGGTGCAGCTTGGAGATGGCGTATCGAGAGCGGTGGCAGGCCGAGATTGCCGAGCTGCAAGCGATCCTGTCCGGGTTCGACTTGAAAGAGGAGCGGAAGTGGGGAAAGCCCTGCTACACTCTGGATGGGAAAAACGTCGTCATCATCCAGGACTTCAAGGAATATTGCGCATTGGGCTTCTTCCAGGGTGCGCTGCTGAAGGACCCGAAGAAGCTGCTGGTGCAGCTCGGGCAGGTTCAGGCCGGCCGGGTGATGAAGTTCACCGGCGTCGAGGAGATCGCAGCGAAGACATCCACCATCAAGGCCTATTTGCGCGAGGCCATGGCGGCGGCGAAGGCCGAACTGAAGGTCGAGACGAAACCCCGGGAGTTACCCGTCCCTGACGAGCTAAAAGACAAGTTCCGCAAAGACCCGAAGTTCAAGCGCGCGTTCGAGGCGCTGACGCCGGGCCGGCAACGGGGATATTTGTTTCACTTCACCGGCGCGAAGCAATCCGCGACGAGGACTGCGCGGATCGAGAGGGCGATGCCTGCGATCTTCGAAGGACGAGGGTTTCAGGAGCGGCGATAGATCGAAGACCGTAGGGCGTCACCGACATCGCCATATGCGGCTTGTGCGGCTTCAACGCGCCGAAATAGCGCTCGTAGATCAGCTTGCCCCGATGCAGCACGGCGATGCCGTCGGGTGTAGGTCTCCTCCAGCATGTTTGCGAAGGTCATGGGCCGGCCGTCCATCGTGGTCGAGGCGACCGCGCCGATGTCGTGGTCCGCGCGCGGCAGGGGTGATACTGGCCCCGCCCCGCGCCAGACGTTCACGGTCGGCACCAGTTGGCGGATGTTGCTCTAGGGCCCAATGCAGTTCGGGGAAGCTGCGCTTGGCACCTGCGCGACGACTCAGGCGGCGGTCAGAAGTACGCGACCTACACGATTGCGCGCCCGTAGATCGCCCACTCCCACAGGGGCTGTGACCTCCCAGCAGGCATGGCATAGTGAATTTGCGACTCGTACAGCGAGCCAAAGAAACGGCCGACTTCTCCAAGTTGGGGCTTCGACAATGCCAAAACTTCCTCTTTCACCGATGCTCGTTCAATACTTAATCGGTTTGTGCTGCCTGAAATGGCATCCAAACGCGGTCAACGTCACGATCGGCGATATGGTGCTAGATCCCGCGGCCAACAAAGAACGAGATGTCGATGTCACGGTCACAGTTTCGGAGTCTGAAAGTGTAACCCACGCCTTCAAAGCCTACGAGGTGAAGCACGAGAATAGTCCGCTCGACGTCACTGCGGTCGAGCAATTGTGCATGAAGTTACTGGATATGCCGTCAGTGACCCACAGAGCCATCGTGTCGGCGTCGGGTTTCACATCGAGCGCTCAATCCAAAGCAGCTCGACATGGGGTCACCCTCTATGAACTCCGACCATGGACGCGGCCACTGCAAGAACAATTCCCGGCCCTCACTATGGAAGGCACAGCCGAAGAATGCTTTCCAATGAGCCAAGTCCTTCTTTGCTGGACTAATATGCAACTTTCGATTGTCGCGCGGCAAGCAAAAGGATCGTTTTCAGTGCAGTCTACTGACAAACTTTACGACAGCGCGCGCAATGCACATCCAAAATTTGAAACTTTTGCCGACTATCAAAGCGAGTTGCTGCTGCGCTCAACGGAGGTACTCTTTCCGCTAGAGCCAGCGACGACCATTTCACGTACATTCCCCGTCCCGCATACCGCTTCTGACGGTACCGTTCCTGCTGGACCAGCATGGCCACACACTCATTCGCTCGATGTTCACGGAGACGACGTCCACGTTGAGACGGGAAGTGGCATCTGCAAAATCGACTTAGTCACAATTAACGGACATCTCCAATTGCAACGCGCAACTAACAAGTCGCGCTACTATGTCATGGATCAAATCCCAAATGGGGAAGCATTCGCGGGCGCGCTAATATCCCTGGAGGAGCGCGAAGGACATATGACCGCTCTCGTTTTCTCGCCAAAGACCCGCGACATCGGGATTCATTTTGTCCGCCTAGCGGAGAAACATCTGAACTTCATCCGTGGACTCACACTGGATCATCCAGCCCCGTAACCCGACTTGTAAGGCCTGCGAACCCAGACCCCTCCCCCTACTCCCACTCAATCGTCCCAGGCGGCTTGCTGGTCACGTCATACACCACCCGGTTCACGCCCTTCACCTCGTTGATGATGCGCGTGGCGGTTTCGCCTAAGAACTTCATGTCGAACTGGTAGAAGTCCGCGGTCATGCCGTCGGTTGAAGTCACGGCGCGCAGGCCGACCACGTAGTCATACGTGCGGCCGTCGCCCATGACGCCCACCGTCTTCACCGGGAGCAGCACGGCAAAGGCCTGCCAGATCTCGTCGTAGAGGCCGTGCTTGCGGATCTGGTCGATGTAGACGGCATCGGCTTTGCGCAGGATGTCGAGCTTGTCCCTGGTGATGTCGCCGGGGCAGCGGATGGCGAGGCCCGGGCCCGGGAACGGGTGGCGGCCGACGAAGATTTCGGGCAGGCCGAGCTCGCGGCCGAGCTTGCGCACCTCGTCCTTGAACAGCTCGCGCAGGGGCTCGACGAGCTTCATGTTCATGCGCTCGGGCAGACCGCCGACATTGTGGTGCGACTTGATGGTGACCGAAGGGCCGCCGGTGAAGGAGACGCTCTCGATCACATCAGGGTAGAGCGTTCCTTGCGCGAGGAAGTCGGCGCCGCCGATCTTCTTGGCTTCCTGCTCGAACACCTCGATGAAGAGGCGGCCGATGGTCTTGCGCTTGGTTTCGGGATCGGTGACGCCTTCGAGCTCGCCGAGGAATTGCTTCGAGGCATCCACGTGCACGAGCGGGATGTTGTAGTGGTGGCGGAACAGGTCGACCACGGTCTTGGCTTCGTCGAGGCGGAGCAGGCCGTGATCGACGAAGACGCAGGTGAGCTGGTCGCCGATCGCCTCATGGATCAGCACGGCAGCGACCGCGGAATCGACGCCGCCGGAGAGGCCGCAGATCACCTTGCCCTTGCCGACCTGGGCGCGGATCTTGGCGATCTCCTCCTCGCGGAAGGCGCGCATGGTCCAGTCGCCGGTGAGCCCTGCGATCTTGCGTACGAAGTTGCGGATGAGTTTTGCGCCGTCGGGCGTGTGCACCACTTCGGGGTGGAACATCAGGCCGTAATATTTGCGCTTCTCGTCCTGGATGATCGCGAACGGCGCGTTCGGCGAGGTGCCGGCGACCGAGAAGCCCGGCGGCATCTTGGTGATGCGGTCGCCGTGGCTCATCCAGACCTGGTTCTTGCCGCCCGATGACCAGACGTCCTCGAACAGCTTGCTCGGCGCCTTCACCTCGACATCGGCGCGGCCGAATTCGCGGTGATGGCCACCCTCGACCTCGCCGCCGAGCTGGGCCGCCATGGTCATCTGGCCGTAGCAGATGCCCATCACGGGCACGCCGGAATCGAAGATCGCTTGCGGGGCGCGAGGCGAGCCGGCCTCGTGGACCGACTCGGGGCCGCCCGAGAGGATCACCGCTTTCGGCTTCATCTCATTGAAGGCGGCTTCGGCCTTGTTGAAAGGGACGATCTCGCAATAGACGCCGTCCTCGCGCACGCGACGCGCGATCAGCTGCGTCACCTGGCTGCCGAAGTCGACGATGAGAATCTTGTCGTGCGCCGAGGCCACCGAGGGCGTCGACGCGGAGCGGTCGTTCTGTGCTGCTGTCATGGCCAGCAGATACGCGACGCGCGGGCCAGCCGCAACCGCGGTGGCGGCGCGCCCACATGCTTCTTTGGGCATGGACAAATCGATATAGGTAAGTACTATTGACCTATTATGCCCACTCTCAAACATGGGCAGATCAGGGAGAACGCCATGCCACAGCATCATCAGCCATCAACGCTTGCCGCCCTCGGCCGGACCTGGGTCGAGGCCTGGAACGCGCGCGATCTCGAGTGCGTGCTCGCGCTCTATGACGAGGCCGCATTGATGACCTCGGACCGGATCCCCATGCTGGGCTTCGACGCGAGCGGCACCGTGCGCGGCAAGGACGCTTTGCGCGCCTATTGGGGGAAAGCGCTCGGGCTGGTGCCGGAGCTGCATTTTTCGCTGATCGAATTGTTCGTCAGCCCTGATAGCGTCGTGGTGTTCTACGCGAACGAGCGCGGCAAGAAGATCTGCGAATATCTGCGGGTGAATGACGCGGGCCTGATCGTGCAGGGCTCGGCGAACCATTTGCCCCACTAGCCCATCCTCGTCATTGCGAGCGCAGCTCTCGTAGGGTGGGCAAAGGCGCGCTTGCGCCGTGCCCACGATCTCTTTCAAGATCGCGAGATATGGAGGGAACGCATCCGCTTCGCTCCTCGAGCGGAAGCTTTGCCCACCCTACGAGACTGCCGGCTCTGAAACAGGACCTTCCCCATGAAACTCCCCGCCTCTCCCTTTACCGTCACCGACTGGAGCAAGGTCGAGGCGACCACGCATCCCGGCGAGACCGGGCAGGCGTTGTGGCGCACGCTCGATATCGGCGAGCTCCGGGTGCGGATGGTGGAATATTCGCCGGGCTATTTGGCCGACCATTGGTGCGATCGCGGCCACGTGCTCTACGTGCTCAAGGGCGAGCTCGACAGTGAGCTGCGCGACGGGCGCAAATTCAAGCTCACGGCGGGGATGAGCTACCAGGTCTCGGACTACGGCGACGCCGCGCACCGGTCCTCGACCGCGACCGGGGCGACCCTTTTCATCGTGGACTGAGATCCGCCGGGCGGTTAATTTGCACCGCAAAATAGCAAAGTCGCGCGACGCGCCGGGTCACGGGTGGTGCCTTGAACTGGCCCCAAATTCTCGCTATATTGTGATCATCGATACTTGGCCGAACGACTGGGCCGCTTCGCTTCGTTGCTGACGGGCGCGCACGCTTCAGATGAATTCTCCAAACATCGACTCATCAGGGACTATGGGCGCAATGCTGCGTACCGGTCCGCGTGCGTACTCAATCTAACTAACTAAAGGAAATTCCCATGGCTATGGGCACCGTGAAGTGGTTCAACACCCAAAAGGGTTATGGTTTCATCCAGCCGGATGACGGCCAGAAGGACGTGTTCGTGCACATCAGCGCCGTCGAGCGCGCTGGCCTCTCTTCCCTCAACGAGGGTCAGAAGGTCTCGTTCGACATCGTCGCCGATCGTCGCAGCGGCAAGTCCTCGGCTGACAATCTCCGCGTCGGCTAACGCCCGCGCACCGTTCTGACCACGGACGTACCGGCAGAACGTCAAGTTAGAAAACCCCGCGACCGGGATCCGGTCTGCGGGGTTTTTGTTTTGGGGGGAACTGTGGCGCGGCAGATGCGGTGCCGTAGGGTGGGCAAAGCGAAGCGTGCCCACCATTTCAATCGCAACCACGGAGAGGTCGTGGGCACGGCGCTTTCGCGCCTTTGCCCACCCTACGAGACTTTTTTCAGGATCGAGACGAAGAACCCATCCGTCCCGGTCCGCCGCGGCGTCATCAGCAAGCCCTCGGGCGATTGCAGCGCGGCCTCGCCAAACGCCTCCGCCTTGTCCCACAGCGCGCTCGCGGTCTGCTCGGGTGGCACGGGCGCGAACTCGGGGTGGCGCGCGACGAACGCCCTCACCTGTTCGCCGTTTTCTTCCGACAGCACCGAGCAGGTGATGTAGGCGATGCGGCCGCCCGGCTTCACCAGCGGCACCGCGCGCTCCAGCACCTCGGCCTGGTCGCGCAGGCGAATCTCCAGCGCGCCCGGACGCATGCGCCATTTCGCGTCGGGGTTACGGCGCCAGGTTCCGGTTCCCGTGCAGGGCGCATCGATCACGACGAGGTCGGCGGTGCTGCGGATATCGGCCAGCGGATCGGCCTCGCCCTTGGGCGTGCGGACATCGGCATTGTGCACGCCCGCGCGCGACAGCCGTTCGTGGATCGGCGCGAGCTGGCGCTTGTCGCTGTCGGTCGCGATCAGCCGGCCCTTGCCCTGCATCAGGGCGGCGAGCGCCAGGGTCTTGCCGCCGGCGCCGGCGCAGAGGTCGATCACCTGCTCGCCGGGCTTTGCCGCGGTGAATTGGGCCGCCAGCTGCGATCCCTCATCCTGCACTTCAATCCCGCCCTTGATGAAATCCTCTTCGGCCTGGATCCCGGGGTTGCGCGCATCGGCCGAAAGCGCGATGCGCAGGCCGGTTGCCGACCAAGGCGTCGGTTTCGCATGAAGATGAGCAAGCGACTGCAGCGCCTTGTCGCGATTGGACTTTAGCGTGTTGACGCGCAGGTCGAGCGGCGCCCGGCTCGCCATTGCGGCGGCCTCCGCGGCGCGGTCCTCGCCGAAAACTTTGGCCAGGTGCGGATCCAGCCATTCGGGATAGTCGCCGGCGATCGCGGCCGGCGCGTCCTTCAGGGACCGCTGGCTGAGCGCCGCCTGCTCAGCCTCGGTCAGCGGCGCCGGCGCAAAGCGGCTGCCGTCGAACAAGGCGCCCATGGTGGCCGTGTCCATGTCGCGCTCGAGCCGGAGCATGCCGATCAGCCTGGCACGCGCGGTATCGGAATCCATCAGGAACGCGCTCGAGGCGTAGCGGCGCAGCACGTCCCAGACGAGGCCGGCGATGGCGGCGCGGTCGCCCGAGCCGGCAAAGCGGTGCGCGGTACCCCACTCCTTCAGCGCCTTGGCCGCGGGCACGCGGTCTTTCTCGATGGTGTCGATCAGTTCGATGGCTGCGGAGAGCCGGGCAGCGGGAGTCATTTGAATCTTTCAGATGGCATTGGCGGATGCGCCTAGATCAGCAACAGCATTTTCAGCGCGAAGTAGATCCACATCGCCAGCAGCACCAGCACGCCGGCGAGCCAGACCGTGGAGCGCCGGCCGAGATCGTTCGAGGAGACGAACACGCCGGCATGGACAAAGCGCGTCACCACGAACACCCAGGACATCAGCACGATGAAGAGATCGGCATGGCGCAGGGGCAGCGCCAGCGCGATCAGAACGTAGAGCAGGACCGGCAGCTCGAACTGGTTGCGGTAGCAATTGGCGATCTGCGTGGCGCCCTTCGGCCAGTTCGGCTCGCCGAGCGCAATGTCGCGGATCTTGGTCTCGCCGGAGACCAGCGTCTTGCGGCGCGCGAAAACCATGCCGATCAGCAGCGCGAAGGTGAGGCCGATCTGGACGAAGACCGGCAGCAAGACCATTTGAACGGACATCGGAACTTTCCCATCCGGCGGGCGGCGCCGGACCGTCCATTAGCTGCCGCTCCTCGTCCTGACAATCAACGAGTTGAACCGGCGTTCCCGCTCTCGCGACCAACCACCGATAGTTAAAGCGATTTCGGCCCCTTTTCGGGCCCAAGGCGAGATCGAGGCGAGATGGCGCCATGACCACCCTGTCCAGCCTTTGGAGCGAATCCGCCGACGGCCGGCTCGGTATCCTGATGTCGGCCCTCTCGGGTATCGCGATGGCGCTTGCGGTCGCGCTGGCGATGACGGTTTACTTTCGCCTGAGCTACCGAACCTGGCGCGATGTCGTCAGGCATGGCCTCGCCGCTCTGGCCGCGACGGCTTTGTTCGCCTTTGCCGCCTACGACATGCGCCACGCCGCGCTCGCCTATCTCGGTCTCAATCCGTCCAAGCCCGCCGTCGAGTTCGAAATCCGCATGCCCCGGGCGATGCTGACGGCGGTGACCGACAGCCAGATCGAGCTGCATACCGACCGCAACCAGACGCTGGCGCTGGTCGAGGGCGTGCGCGACCTCTCGGGCGGCCGCGCGCTGCTGCGCGGCGCGGTCGCGCTCAACCACCGCACCGCGGATCGCGTGCTGGTCGTGAACCTGCCCGGCAAGGGCATTTTCGAGTTCCGCCTCCGTCTGCCCGCCGAGCCGCATCGCTCCCAAGAGTTCGGCCCCTGGCACCTCGCCGACCGCATCGCCTCGCCGCTCGCCGACACCGTCGCGCCGCAGGACGCCTACACGATCCGCTACCGCGTGCTTTAAACTTTGTTCGTTGCGATCTATGCCCGCGCCGTCATCGTTCCGACGCGCGAGCACGGGTACGATGATCGCATGCCCGAATTTCGCCTGACGCAGATTTCCGACACCCATCTCGGCCGGCGCTTCCCCGGCCTGATCGCCAACTTCCAGGCGATCAGCGAGCATATCGACGGCAACCGGCCCGACCTCGTGATCAACACCGGCGATGTCGCCTTCGACGGGCCGACCGGCCGCGACGATGTCGTCTTCGCAAAAGACCTGCACGACGCCCTGCCCGTCGCCTGCCGCTACCTCCCCGGCAATCACGACATCGGCGATAATCCGACCGCGGTCGGCCCGGCGCCGAAGCCGCCGGTCACGGAAGCGCATCGCCGGCAATTCTGTGACCTGATCGGCGAAGACCATTGGGCGTTCGAGGCTGGAGGCTGGCGCTTCATTGGCCTCAACTCGCTGGTGATGAACTCCGGGCTCGCCTTCGAGGCCGAGCAGTTCGACTGGCTGTCGCAGGAGATATCTCGCACGAAGGGCAGACCGGTCGCGCTGTTCCTGCACAAGCCGCTATTTCTCAACCTGCCTGACGATCCCGAAACGCCGGAGACCGCGATCCGCTACGTGCCGCAGCCGGCCCGGGCCCGGCTGATCGAGATGCTCGGGACGATCGATCTGCGCCTCATCGCCAGTGGCCACGTGCACCAGCGGCGCGACTTCACCTATTGCCATACCCGCCATGTCTGGGCGCCGTCGGCCGGCTTCGTCATCAACGATCAGCGCCAGGACCGGATCGCGATCAAGGAGGTCGGGCTGGTGGAATACCGCTTCCGGCCCGACAGTTTTGAAGTCCGCCACGTCAGGGCCGCGGGCCAGGTCGATGTCGACATCGAGGAGTTGCTCGCCCAGATGGGCGGCGAGCATTAAGGCGCGCCGATCGGCTCAGGCGACGCTCTTGAGGTCCTGCTGGATCGCGGCGAGCAAGGATTGCAGCGCCTCGCTGTTCACCGGCTTGGCCGCGAGATCATTGGCAGGCGGCTGCCTGACAGGCTGCGCGGCCTTGACCGGGCGCTTCGGGAACGGCGGGGGCGGCGCCGGCATCGAGGGGCGAGCAAGATCGCCCTCCTCGTCGACATGGACGAACTTGCCATGGATGACGTCGTCGTGGCGGCCCATGACGAACATGGCCAGCCAATAGCCGGCAGCAAGCAGGATAACGCAGAAAACACTGATCTCTAACATCGCAGCACCTAAAATATGCCCGATGATTCAATGCCTTCGCGATCCCGTCAATGAACAGCCGGTCACACCTGCGGCTTTTGCGGGCAGGTGTGACCATTTGGTGACTCTTTCTTAACTATCCCCACGAGGCCTGTGGCTCTGTAACCACGTGAGTCCAAGTCTCTGTCGCGCTAGGCCTTGTCCGGCCCGACGCGGACCAGCTGCTTGCCGAAATTGGCGCCCTTCAAGAGGCCCATGAAGGCGCCGGGCGCGCTGTCCAGGCCCTCGGTGACGAACTCCTTGTACTTGACCTTGCCGTCGCGGACCCATCCCGACATGTCGCGCAGGAAGTCGCCATGGCGGGAGGCGAAGTCGGAGACGATGAAGCCGCGGAAGGTCAGCCGCTTGGTCAGCGTCGCGCGCATCATGCTGGCCGCCCATTTCGGCGCCTTGGCTTCGGTGTCGTTGTAGTGCGCGATCAGGCCGCAAACCGGCACGCGCGCGAACGGATTGAGCAACGGGAACACCGCCTCGAACACGGCGCCGCCGACATTCTCGAAATACACGTCGATTCCCTTCGGGCAGGCGAATTTTAGCTTGGCCGGAAAATCAGTTTCGCGATGATCGAGACACTCATCGAAGCCGAGTTCCTTCACCACGTAGGCGCACTTGTCCTTGCCTCCGGCGATGCCGACCGCGCGTGCGCCCTTGATCTTGGCGATCTGCCCCACGGCCGAGCCGACCGCACCGGAGGCGCCGGCAACGACGACGGTCTCGCCTGCTTGCGGCTTGCCGATGTCGAGGAGGCCCGTATACGCCGTCATGCCGGGCATGCCGAGCACGCCGATCGAGGTCGAGATCGGACCGAGCTTCGGATCGACCTTGATCAGGCCCTTGCCGTTCGAGATCGCGTGAGACTGCCAACCGGTTCGTGCACGGACGATGTCGCCCTTGGCGAAATCCGGATTGTCGGAGACCGCGACCTCGCTAACCGCCTCGCCTTCCATCACGCCGCCAACCGGCACCGGCGCGGCATAAGACGGACCATCACTCATGCGCCCGCGCATATAGGGATCGAGCGACAGCCAGATCGTGCGCAGCAGGACCTCGCCTGCCGCAGGCGTCGGGACCGCGAATTCCTCCAGGCGAAAATCAGATGCTTTGGGTTCGCCGACGGGACGCGCGGCGAGAACGATGCGCTTGGCTTGGGACATGGCTTCCTCCGATTGTTTTTCGACATGAACGGAAGCGGAGGGAGCGAGGCGCGTCAATACAAAAGCGGCCGAGCCACACACTCGCTGTCATCGCCCGACTTGATCGGGCGATCCAGTATTCCAGAGACGGTCGTAATTGAGCCGAGAAGCCGCGGCGTACTGGATGCCCCGGTCAAGCCGGGGCATGACACCGTCGTTGAGGCAAGCGCGTCGAAACTCACGCGCTCGCGAGATCGGAGCGAGACTAACCCCCGCCCGGATAGTTCGGGCTCTCGCGCGTAATGGTGACGTCGTGGACGTGGCTTTCGCGCAGGCCTGCACCGGTGATGCGGACGAACTGGGCCTTGTCGTGCAGTTCCTTCATGTCGCGTGCGCCGACATAGCCCATCGCGGCGCGAAGGCCGCCGGCGAGCTGGTGCATGACGTTGCCGACCGGGCCCTTGTAGGGCACCTGGCCCTCGATGCCCTCAGGCACGAGCTTGAGCGTGTCCTTGATGTCCTGCTGGAAGTAGCGATCGGCCGAGCCGCGCGCCATCGCGCCGACCGAGCCCATACCGCGATAGGCCTTGTAGGAACGGCCCTGCCACAGGAACACTTCGCCTGGTGTCTCGTCGGTGCCGGCGAGCAGCGAGCCGACCATCGCGATGTCGGCGCCGGCGGCGAGCGCCTTGGCGAGGTCGCCGGAGAACTTGATGCCGCCGTCGGCGATGACGGGGATGTCGGCCTTCTTTGCAGCTTCCACCGCATCCATGATCGCGGTGAGCTGGGGCACGCCGACGCCGGCGACGATGCGCGTGGTGCAGATCGAGCCCGGGCCAATGCCGACCTTGATGCAGTCCGCGCCCGCGTCGATCAAAGCCTGCGTGCCCTCGGTGGTGGCGACGTTGCCCGCGACGACCTGCACGGAGTTGGACAGTCGCTTGATGCGGTTGACGGCGTGCAGCACGTGACGGGAATGGCCGTGCGCGGTGTCGACGACGACGAGATCGACGCCGGCATCGATCAGCCGCTCGGTGCGCTCGAAGCCGGTGTCGCCGACCGTGGTGGCGGCGGCGACGCGCAGGCGCCCCTGCGCGTCCTTGCAGGCGAGCGGATGGGCGACCGCCTTCTCCATGTCCTTGACGGTGATGAGGCCGACGCAGCGATATTGCTCGTCGACCACGAGCAGCTTCTCGATGCGATGCTGATGCAGCATCCGCCGCGCCTCGTCCTGGCTGACATTCTCGCGCACCGTGACGAGGCCTTCATGCGTCATCAGCTCGGAGACTTTTTGCCGGCGGTCGGTGGCAAAGCGCACGTCGCGGTTGGTGAGGATACCGACCAGCTTGCCCGGCGTATTCTTGCCGGCGCCGGTGACGACGGGAATGCCGGAGATGCCGTGATCGCTCATCAGCTTGAGCGCGTCGTCGAGCGTGGCCTCGGGGCTGATGGTGAGCGGGTTCACCACCATGCCCGACTCGTAGCGCTTGACCTGCCGCACCTGGGCGGCCTGCCCTTCGGGGTCGAAATTGCGGTGGATGACGCCGAGGCCGCCGGCCTGCGCCATGGCGATCGCCATGCGGGCCTCGGTGACGGTGTCCATGGCCGAGGCCATGATCGGGATGTTGAGCGGAATGGCGCGGGTGACGCGCGAGCGGATGTCGACCTCGCCCGGCATGACGTCCGACAGGCCCGGCTTCAGCAACACGTCGTCGAACGTAAAGGCTTCGCGGATGCCCTGAAGTTGCACCGTGGCCATTTGCCAACTCCTTCCTGCGGCCTTGCCGCAAATGCTAATGGATGAGCGCCGCCCTCGGCGTACCTTGCGGCATCGCCTTGAGAATCGGAGCCCATCGGTGGGGTTGACGCGGGTCGATAGCACGGCCGCGTGACGAATCAAAGCAATTCGGACCGCTGGCCAGCCATGCACAGGCTTTTTTGGCCGATTCAGCCGAGCGGCAGCCCACCCTCCCACTGTCATTCCCCGGGCGCGGCAAAGTCGCGAACCCGGAATCCATCACGCAGCCGGCCCTGCGGCCCAATGGATCTCGGGTTCGCGCCAAGGGCGCGCCCCGGAACGACGGTGGCGGAGGGTCACACCGTTGTTACGCGGGACTTAGGTGCTATGCGTCGATCCGCAATGGTCGGGGACCAGTGGCGGTGATAAGCCGCAACTCCACCCACTTCCGATTTTCATTACCAATCCGTCATGGTCGACAAGCAACGCATCATTCCGCTGATCGTGGCCACCGCGCTTTTCATGGAGAACATGGACTCGACGGTGATCGCCACCTCGCTGCCGGCGATAGCGGCCGACATCGGCACCAGCCCGCTGACGCTGAAGCTCGCGATCACATCCTATCTGCTGTCGCTCGCGGTGTTCATCCCGGCGAGCGGATGGACCGCCGACCGGTTCGGCGCGCGAATGGTATTTGCGATCGCGGTCGGCGTGTTCATGGTGGGCTCGGTCGGCTGCGCGCTCTCCTCCTCGGTCACCGATTTCGTGTTCGCGCGCATCCTGCAAGGCATGGGCGGCGCGATGATGACACCGGTCGGGCGCCTCGTGCTGCTGCGGTCAGTGGACAAGAGCGCTCTGGTCAACGCCATGGCGTGGGTAACGGTCCCTGCCCTCATAGGTCCTGTGATCGGACCACCGCTCGGCGGCTTCATCACCACCTACGCGTCGTGGCACTGGATCTTCCTGATCAACATTCCGATCGGGCTGCTCGGCATCTTCATGGCGCTGAAGTTCATCGACCCGATCAAGAGCGAGGAACGCGAGCCGTTCGACCTCTACGGCATGGTGCTGGCGGGCATTGGCCTTGCCGGCATCGCCTTCGGCCTGTCGGTTGCCGGTCTCAACCTGCTGCCGTGGAGCACCGTCGCCGCACTGATCGCGGGCGGCGCGATCTCGATGACGCTCTACGCCATTCACGCCCGGCGCACGGGCTCGCCGGTGCTCGATTTCTCGCTCCTGAAGCTGCCGACGCTGCGCGCGGCCGTGTTCGGCGGCTTCCTGTTCCGGCTCGGCATCGGCGCGCTGCCGTTCCTGCTGCCGCTCCTGATGCAGATCGGCTTCGGCCTGTCGCCGTTCCATTCCGGCCTCGTCACCTTCGCCTCCTCGCTCGGCGCCATGGGCATGAAGACGCTTGCCGCGCGCATCATCCGCACCTTCGGCTTTCGCAACCTGATGACGGTGAACGCGATCGTCAGCGCGTTCTTCCTCGCCGTCTGCGCGCTGTTCACGGTGACGACGCCGCTGCTCATCATCATGGTCATCCTGGTCGTCGGCGGCTTCTTCCGCTCGCTCGAGTTCACCGCGATCAACACCGTCGCCTATGCCGACGTCGAGACCGCGCAGATGAGCCGCGCCACCACCCTCGTCAGCGTCAACCAGCAACTCGCGGTCTCCGCCGGCGTCGCCGTCGGCGCGGCCTGCGTGGAAACGACGATGTGGTTCAACCATGTCAGCGAAATCGACGCCACCGTGTTCGCCCCCGCCTTCCTCGTGGTCGCGCTGACCTCGGCGGCATCGAGCTGGTTCTTCTGGCAGATGCCCGTCGACGCCGGCCACGAGATATCCGGCCGCAAGGCGGTGGAGATCGCAAGCCGCAGGGGCGCCGGCAAGGGTGCGGAGAAGGCGGCGGTCAAGGCGGCGAGCGAGGATACGCAGGACGTGCGGGATCAGCGGCTTGGATAATCAGAGGCTCGCGATGTCATGCACAGCATCGTGACTTCTAACTGCGCCCGCGCGTCAGCATTCGCCGCGGCGGCGAGAACAGCGCGGACGCCAGGTTCAGAAGCCGGAGAACAAACCTCTACCGGACATTCCCGATATACTTCATTCCCACATAAGGACCGGACAAGGCAAAGTCCGGTTGCGACGGAGGAGTGTTGAAACGGTTTGCGGCAGGATTGGCGTAGCTTCCGGTCTGCAATCCCTGAGGCTGAACCCTTGGCGTATTGGAGTTGGGCAATGTGCGGGACGTCACGCCGGTCCCGACGTTGGGCCTCTGTACATTCTGGGCATTTGCCAAGGCGGGCATCAGGACGGTGCCGAGTACAAGCGTCGCAGCTACGCCGGAAAGCGTTCCGATATGCATTGTGGCTATCCTCAAAATATTCGACCTAAAGTGGAGCACACCCCTCGAGGCCGATCAAGGGCTTGGGGCCGTGCTCCAGACGCGATGGCTGCTCAATTCCACGTGTAGCGGAGGCCGGCTTGAACTCCCGTGGTCTGGGTCGGGCTGTATCCTGCGAGCGGCTTGCTGGGACCGCCGGCCGGTCCGATCGCGTGCACCTCGATATAGGAGGTGAAACTCGGGCTCCAGACAACGGCAATCTTGCCGGACCCGCGATAGCCGATTGCACTTGTGGGAATGATTGGCCCGACAACTCCGAGCGCGCTCGAGTCGGTGATCTGATAGGCGAACAAGGAGACGGATGGCTGAACCGTATAATCCATCCATCTCATTTGGGTACCAAACCGGGCCCCGCCGTGCACCTCCGTCGTATCGGAAATTTTGGTCCCGAAGTTCTCCGAGTAGCCTTCGGAGTAGGTCATTCCGATCCCGGGCTCGATGAACACCGAAAAGGGAAAATCAAACCGGTATTGCACGTTTCCGGTGAAGCCGAGCGAGTTACCCTCAATGACCGCTGGGGCGAATCCGGAGCCTGACAGCGTGCTTCTAGTCCAGCCGACGAAGCTGGTCAGATCGGCGGAAAGGCCTCCCCTCAGATATGCGACCGTGACCGAGGTCGAAGGTGCGGTGGTGTCGACCGTCAACAGACCGCCCTGGTGGGACCAGGAGCCACCCCCCGTCCCGATGAACGTAAGCGCGTCGTCACCGGCGAAAATCCCGATCTTCGTCACATCGAATGCTCCGGTGACTGACGAGGTGTCGGCCACGATACCAGCGGTCATGGAGCGGTCTACGCCGCCGATCAAATTGCCGCTGTAGAGCCAGCCTGAAGCGACAGCAGGGACCGCGCCCGGCGCTTTCGCGTAAGCAAGAGCCCGGAAGGGATCATCGACGCCACGGGCAGCGAACGGATCACGGTTGTCGAAATCCGATCCGCCTACACCGAACGCGAGTCTGCCGGAGGACGGCAGAACAATGTCTCGCCGGCGCAACTGGTCACGAACGTTCTGCAGAATGTTCTGCACTACGTTGTTGTTGATTTCCTGATAGATGCTGATGCCGCCGGACTGCGCTGCGGCCGGCTGCGCCACCATCAGTGTGAAAGCTGCTGCCGCAACGCTCGAAAATGCTCGACACTTCATTTTGGCCCCACCCCGGGAATCCCGCGATGAAACTAGCCGAACAATGCACTGCAGCACTAGAGCAAAACGGGACGTTGCAACCCGTTACAACCCGCCCCGAAATCCCGTCGCCAGCACATAACGCTCCGACGAATCCTGCCGACTGGCTGCCGGCTTGACATGGCGCACCGTCGCGAAATCGCGCTTGAGCTGGGCGAGCAGATCGGCGTCGGCGCCGCTCTGGAACGTCTTGGCCAGAAACGCGCCGCCGGGTTTGAGCACGTCGCAGGCAAACGCCGCGGCGGTCTCGACCAGGCCGACGATACGGAGCTGGTCGGTCTTGCGGTGGCCGGTGGTGTTGGCGGCCATGTCGGACATCACGAAATCGGCGCCGCCGCCCAGCATCGCGGTCAGCTTGTCCGGCGCATCGTTGGCCATGAAGTCGAGCTGCGCGAAATCGACGCCGGGAATCTCGGGCATTTCCAACAGGTCGATGGCGACGACCTTGCCCTTGCCCTCTACCGATCCGACGCGCTTGGCCGCGATCTGGCTCCAGCCGCCGGGCGCCGCGCCAAGGTCGACCACGGCCATGCCGGGCTTCAAGAGCCGGAATTTGTCGTCGATCTCCAGAAGCTTGAACGCGGCGCGCGAGCGATAGCCCGCCGCCTTGGCCTTCACGACATAGGGATCGTTGAGCTGACGTTCCAGCCACAGCTTCGACGACAATTTGCGCTTGCCGCCGGTCTTGACCTGGACGTGCAAGCGGCCGGTGGTGTCCTTGGCCATCTCACCAGCTCCTGAGCGCGCCGTCCTCGCGCATCATCTCGACCAGCATGCCCTCGCGCAGGCCCCGGTCGGCGACGCGCAGGCGCGGCAGCGGAAAGGCGCGCCTGATAGCATCGAGGATGGCGCAGCCGGCGAGCACGAGATCGGCGCGCTCGACGCTGATGCAGCTGTTGCCGGCGCGCTCCTCGTAGCTCATGCCGAGCAGCTTGTTGATGGTCGCGGTGATGTCGGAATCGTTCATCCAGATGCTGTCGATGCGGCGGCGGTCATAGCGCGCGAGGTTGAGATGGATGCCGGCGAGTGTCGTCACCGTGCCTGACGTGCCGAGCAGATGCATGTCGGCGAGATCGCCGCCGTGGACTTCGGCGAACGGCGCGACGTGGTTCGCGACCTCGTGCTCCATCGCGGCGTAGATCTCCGGCGTCACGTCACGGCCGCCGAACTGCTCGGCGAGCGTGACCACACCGTACGGGATCGACATCCAGGCCTTGATCCGCGGCTCCGGATTGTCCGCGTCGCGCTCGATCCGCACCAGCTCGGTCGAGCCGCCGCCGATGTCGAACAGGATCGCACCGCGGCCCCTGGGATCGACCAGCGGCGAGCAGCCGAGCACGGCGAGCGCGGCCTCGGTCTCGCGGTCGATCACTTCGAGCTCGATGCCAGTTTCGGCCGCGACGCGGCTGCGGAACCCCTCCGCATTCGACGCGGCTCGGCAAGCTTCGGTCGCGATCAGCCGCAACCGGCGCGCTTTGCGCAAATTGATCTTGTCACGGCAGATGCTGAGCGCGGCGATGGCACGCTCGATCGCGGCCTCGCTGATACAGCCGGTCGCCGAGACCCCCTCCCCGAGCCGGATGATGCGCGAGAAGGAATCGACGACGCGAAAGCCGTCCTGGGTCGGACAGGCGATCAGCAGCCTGCAATTGTTGGTGCCGAGGTCCAGCGCCGCATAGACGCCGGTTCCCGACGCCTGCGCGCCGACAGCCGGTTCGGTGGCCAACGCCACCGCCGCCATCGACCCCTCCAGCTCACCGTGCGGCGCATGGCCGTCGCGGAGCCGCGTGTGGTCATTCATACAAACTGTCTTTCCGCGGCCGGTCGGGCCGGTCTGGAATTGATTTTTCGCCTGAAACATTAGCAGCGCAGCCGGCCTGCGCAACAACGCATCACATGGGACCATGCCCATTCGTGCGTTGTCGTGAACGGGGTGGTGGGTTATCTCAATGGGGTCCGGTGCCCCGCTGCCGCGAAAATGCGCAAATGCCGGCTTTTCAGGTCATTTCCCATGCAAGAACACACCAAATCGTCCACGCTCGAAAACGCTATTGCACTGCAAAAATATGGCGTCGGACAGCCCGTCCGCCGCAAGGAGGACGACACGCTGGTGCGCGGCAAGGGCCGCTATACCGACGATTTCAACCTGCCCGGCCAGGCCTATGCCGTGGTCATCCGTTCCACCCACGCCCATGGCACCATCCGCGGCATCGGCATTGATGCCGCCAAGGCGATGCCGGGCGTGCTCGGCGTGTGGACCGGCAGGGATCTCGATGCCGCCGGCTATGGCCCCTTCACCTGCGGCCTGCCGCTGAAGAGCCGCGACGGCTCGCCTTTGCTCCAGACCAACCGCCAGCCGCTGGCGACCGACAAGGTCCGCTTCGTCGGCGATCCCGTCGCCTTCGTCGTGGCCGAGACGCTGGCGCAGGCGCGCGACGCGGCCGAGGCGGTCGAGCTCGATATCGAGCCGCTGCCGGCTGTGACCGACCCTGAAGAAGCTGCCAAGCCCGGCGCGCCGCAGCTCTATGAGCACATTCCCCACAACGTGGCGCTCGACTACCATTACGGCGACATGGACAAGGTCAACGCGGCCTTTGCCAGCGCCGCCCATGTCACCAGGATGGACATCGAGAACACCCGCGTCGCCGTGGTCTCGATGGAGCCGCGCGTCGGCCTTGCCTCCTACGACAAGACAACCGAGCGCTACACGCTTCAGGTGCCGACGCAGGGCGTCGCCGGCAACCGCGCCAACCTCGCCAAGAACCTGAAAGTGCCGAACGAGAAGGTGCGCATCCTCACCGCCAATGTCGGCGGCTCCTTCGGCATGAAGAACATCAACTATCCCGAGTACATGTGCATCCTGTACGCGGCGAAAGTGCTGGGCCGCCCGGTGAAATGGCTCGACGAGCGCTCGACTGCCTTCCTCTCCGACAGCCATGGACGTGCGCAAAAGATCCATGCCGAGCTCGCGCTCGACGCCGAGGGGCATTTCCTCGCGGCCAAGCTGTCCGGCTACGGCAATCTCGGCGCCTACATCACCGGCGTCGCGCCGGGGCCGCTCTCGCTCAACACCGGCAAGAATTTTTCCAGCGTCTACCGCACGCCGCTGATGGCCGTCGACATCAAGGTGGTGCTGACCAACACCACGCTGATGGGCGCCTATCGCGGCGCCGGCCGGCCGGAGGCGAACTACTACATGGAGCGGTTGATCGATCGCGCCGCCGACGAGATGGGCGTCAACCGGCTGACCTTGCGCAAGCGCAACTTCATCAAGCCGAACCAGATCCCGTTCGCGGCCTCCTCCGGCGTCACCTATGACAGCGGCGACTTCCAGGCCGTGTTCAACAAGGCGCTCGAGATCTCCGACCACGAGAATTTCGCCAAGCGCAAGAAAGAGAGCAAGAAGGCCGGCAAGCTGCGCGGCATCGCGGTCGGCTCCTATCTCGAGGTCACCGCGCCGCCGAGCCCCGAGCTCGGCAAGATCGTGTTCGACGCTGACGGCTCCGTGCAGCTCATCACCGGCACGCTCGATTACGGCCAGGGCCATGCCACCCCGTTCGCGCAGGTGCTGAGCGAGCAGCTCGGTGTTCCCTTCGAGAGCGTCAAGCTGGTGCAGGGCGACAGCGACATCGTCCACACCGGCAACGGCACCGGCGGTTCGCGCTCGATCACGGCAACCGGCCAGGCCATCGTGGGGGCTGCCAAGCTCGTCATCGAGAAAGGCAAGCGCGCAGCGGCGCATATGCTGGAGGCGTCCGAAGCGGACATCGAATTCGAAGGCGGCAGCTTCACCATCGCCGGCACCGACCGCAGCATCGACATCATGGAGCTCGCCAAGAAGCTGCACGACGGCAAGACGCCGGAAGGCGTGCCCGATAGCCTCGACGTCGATCACACCAGCGAACCGGTCGCCTCGGCGTTCCCGAACGGCTGTCACGTCGCCGAGGTCGAGATCGATCCTGAGACTGGCGTGGTGCAGATCGTGCGCTACAGCGCGGTCAACGATTTCGGCACGGTGATCAACCCGCTGCTGGTCGCAGGCCAGCTCCATGGCGGCGTCGTCCAGGGCATCGGGCAAGCCCTGATGGAGCACATCCGCTACGACGAGAGCGGCCAGCCGATCACGGGCTCGCTGATGGACTACGCCCTGCCCCGCGCCGAGGACGTTCCCAACATGACGGTTGGCGATCACCCAGTGCCTGCCACGACCAATCCGCTCGGCAGCAAGGGCTGCGGCGAAGCGGGATGCGCCGGCAGCCTGTCGACGGTGGTGAACGCGGTGCTCGACGCGCTCTCGGATTACGGCGTCAAGCACATCGACATGCCGCTGACCCCGGAGCGCGTGTGGCGGGCGATCCAGGATGGTAAGGCGAAGGCGGCGTAAGGGGTACACACTGCTTCTCCACATACAACTGTCATCACCCGCGAAAGCGGGTGATCCAGTACTCCGAGACAGTAGTTGTCGACCGAGAGGCCGCGGCGTACTGGATGCCCCGCCTCCGCGGGGCATGACAGCATTTTCGGAGCGGCAGCTTCGCCCTTCCCGCCCTACACCGCCTGCTCGCGCGGCTGGTAGATCGCAATGTGCTGGCAGTGGGCGAGCGGCGTGGTGCCGTTGGCGACGACGAGCGCGTCGAGCTCGACGAAGCGGTGGCCCTTCTTCTCGTAATTGGCCGTGACCTTCGCCCGCGCGGTGATCTCGTCGCCGGTGCGTACCGCCGACAGCAATTGCATGCGGCTGCCGACATGGATCCACGGGCCGAGAATGGTGTTGTCGACCAGCACGCGGTTCATGACGCGCTGGATCAGGCCGGGATGGCCGAGTCCTTCGCGCGCGAAGATCGGATCGGTTTCCCTGATGTCGGCGAGATAGTCAGCCGCATCCTGCCCGGCCCAGCGCCGGGGCGTCGTGCCCAGCCATTTGCCGGTCTCGAACGTCGCGGGACTGACCGGCTTGCGCTCGGCCACCACGGGCATCGCGACATAGTCGCTCGGCGACACCACAGGCGCGGCCGCCGGCAGCGAGGCCGTGCCTGTCGCGCAGAGCTCGGTACGGCTGAACACCTCGATCGTCAGCAAGCCGTTGTGCTCGGTCGCATCGACATCGGCGGTCTCGCCATCATAGACCGGCTTGATGAAGCGGGCCTCAACCAGCCCGCGGGACAGGAAATCGCGGCCCCAGCGCGCCACCGGCACGTGCATCATGTAGGCGAAGACATCGACGCCCGGGACCAGCCCGCCGGAAAAGCCGAAGCGGCGCGCCACCGTGTCGTCATGCATCTTGTTTTCGGATTGCTTGGCGGTGTTGTAGGCCTCGACGCGCCAGGTTTCGAGCCGGTTCGGCATGGGGTCATCTTCCCTGTTCTTGTTGTTTCGGACGGATCGTAGGCCCCAGGGAACACCGGTCAATCCCCTCGCCTTTGCAGCCCGAATGGGGTACCACGCGGCGAATGACTGACACCCCCACCCGCATCTATGTCGACGCCGACGCCTGCCCGGTAAAGGACGAGATCTATCGCGTCGCGCTCCGGCACGGCGTGCCCGTGAGCGTGGTCGCCGGCAATTTCATCCGCGTGCCGCACGATCCGCTGATCGAGCGCATCGCCGCAGGCGCCGGCATGGACGCCGCCGACGACTGGATCGTCGAACGCGTCAAGCCCGGCGACGTCGTCGTGACCTCCGACATTCCGCTGGCCAGCCGCTGCGTCAAGGCTGGCGCCGACGTAATCGCGCCGAACGGCAAGCCGTTCACGGAGGAGTCGATCGGCATGACGCTGGCGGTGCGCAATCTGATGACGGATCTGCGCTCGGCCGGCGAAGTCACCGGCGGCCCGCGATCATTCGCGCCGCGCGACCGCTCCGCCTTCCTCTCGGCGCTCGACCAAACGCTGCGCCGGATCCAGCGCCGCCGCGCCGATCAGGCCGCAACGAGCCAGAATTTGAGTCAGGGCTGACATGGCGCCGCCGCTGATCCAACTGAAAGACATCAGGCTGACCTTTGGCGGCACGCCGCTGTTGTCGGGCGTCGAGCTCAACGTCGCGCCATCCGAGCGCGTCTGCCTGATCGGTCGCAACGGCTCGGGCAAGTCGACCCTGCTGAAGATCGCGGCCGGCCTGGTGGAGCCCGACGGCGGCACGCGCTTCGTGCAGCCCGGCGCCACCGTGCGTTACCTGCCGCAGGAGCCCGACTTCGGCGAGCACAAGACCACGCTGGCCTATGTCGAGTCCGGTCTCGCGCCCGGCGACGATCAGCACCAGGCGCGCTACCTGCTGGAGCAGCTTGGCCTGACCGGTGACGAGAACCCGCATAATCTCTCCGGCGGCGAGGCCCGCCGCGCGGCGCTGGCCTATGTGCTGGCGCCCTCGCCGGACATTTTGCTGCTGGACGAGCCGACCAACCATCTCGATCTCGCCACCATCGAATGGCTGGAGCAGGAGCTCGACTCCAGGCGCAGCGCACTGGTGATCATCAGCCACGACCGCCGCTTCCTCACCAATCTCTCGCGCGCCACCGCGTGGCTCGACCGCGGCAAGATCAAGCAGATCGACCGCGGCTTTGCCTCGTTCGAGAGCTGGCGCGACGAGGTGCTGGCGGAAGAAGAGCGCGACCAGCACAAGCTCGACCGCAAGATCGTCGACGAAGAGCACTGGCTGCGCCACGGCGTCTCCGGCCGGCGCAAGCGCAACGTCAAGCGCCTCGCCAATCTGCATACGCTGCGCGACCAGCGCCGCAACTACCGCGGCACGGCCGGCACCGCCAGCCTCGCGGCGGCCGAAGCGGAGCAGTCGGGCAAGCTGGTGATCGAGGCCAAGGGCGTCACCAAGGCCTATGGCGAGCGCAAGATCGTCGAGAATTTCTCGACCCGCATCCAGCGCGGCGACCGGCTCGGCATCATCGGCCCCAATGGCGCCGGCAAGACCACGCTGGTCAATCTGCTCACCGGCGGCGCAGAGCCGGATTCCGGAACGGTGCGCCTCGGGGCCAATTTGGAGATAGCGACCCTCGATCAGCACCGCGAAAGCCTCGATCCCAAATCGACGCTGGCCGAAGCACTGACCGGCGGTCGTGGCGACCAGATCATGGTCGGCGGCAAGCCGAAGCACGTCGTCGGCTACATGAAGGACTTTCTGTTCGCGCAGGAGCAGCGGGGCACGCCGGTGGAAGTGCTCTCGGGCGGTGAGCGCGGTCGGCTGATGCTGGCGCGCGCGCTGGCAAAACCCTCGAACCTGCTGGTGCTGGACGAGCCGACCAACGACCTCGATCTCGAAACCCTCGACGTCCTCGAGGATATGCTCGGCGACTACGAGGGCACCGTCATCCTGATCAGCCATGACCGCGACTTCCTCGACCGCGTCGTCACCTCGGTGATCGCGCCTGAGGGCAACGGCAAGTGGACCGAATATGCCGGCGGCTACAGCGACATGCTGACCCAGCGCGGTGCGGATCTGAAGCGCGAGACGACGAAGGCCCAGCCGGTTGCGGAGAAGCGGGAAGAGCGCGCCGCTGCTCCCGCCTCCGCACCGAAACGCAAGCTGAGCTTTAACGAGAAACACGCGCTGGAAACGCTGCCGAAGAAAATGGAAACGCTGCAGGCCGATATTGCAAAACTGCAGCGCGTGCTCGACGATCCCAATCTCTATGCGAAAGATCGCAAGAAATTCGACGACACCTCCGCCGCTATCGCCAAGGCGCACGATGAACTGTCTGCCGCTGAAGAGCGCTGGCTCGAACTTGAAATGCTTCGGGAAGAAATAGAGCAGGCCTAGCGCGCATTCCGCAAAAGTGGGCACCGGTTTTGCGACCAGAATGCGCGCCAACTAAGAGACGACTCCCATGACAACTCCCCTCGCTGCAAAAATCGCCCGCGAATACGGCACACCCTGCGCCGTCATCGACATGGACAGGGTCGAGCGCAACATCGCGCGGATCCAGAAAGCCTGCGACGAGGCCGGTGTCGCCAACCGTCCGCACATCAAGACCCACAAGAACCCGACCATCGCCAAGATGCAGGTTGCGGCCGGCGCCAAAGGCATCACCTGCCAGAAGCTCGGCGAAGCCGAGATCATGGCCAACGCCGGCATCGACGACATCCTGATCAGCTACAACCTCCTCGGCGAAGAGAAGATGGCGCGGCTCGGCGCGCTGCAGGCGAAGGCCAACATGACGGTGGCCGCCGACAATTCGACCGTCGTCGCCGGCCTGCCCAAGGCTGCTGCGGCGTCGGGCCGTCCGCTCTCGGTCGTGGTCGAATGCGATACGGGGCGCAAGCGCGCCGGCGTCGAGACCCCGGCGGAGGCGATCGCGCTGGCGCGCGAGATCGCCGCATCCAAGGGGCTGCGGTTCGCCGGCTTCATGCTGTATCCGACCGAGACCGGCTGGGCGGACGCGCAGAAATTCTACGACGAGGCGCTGGTCGGCGTGCGCGCGCACGGGCTGGACGCAAAAATCGTCTCGACCGGCGGCACGCCGAACCTGAAGAACATCGGCAAGCTCAAGGGCGGCACCGAGCATCGCTTCGGCACCTACATCTACAACGACCGCATGCAGGTCGCGGCGGGCTCCGCGACCTGGGACGACTGCGCGCTGCACATCTATTCGACCGTGGTGAGCCGCGCCGCGCCCGAGCGCGGCATCCTCGATGCCGGCTCGAAGACGCTCACCACTGATACCGGCGGTCTCGACGGACACGGCCTGATCCTGGAGCATCCCGAAGCCAAGATCGCGCGCTTCGCCGAGGAGCACGGCTTCCTCGATCTGTCCCGCAGCAACACGCGCCCGAACGTCGGCGACGTCGTCCGCATCGTGCCGAACCACGTTTGCGTCGTCGTCAACATGATGGACGAGGTGGTGATGGTCCGCGGCGAGGAGATCATCGGCACGCTGCCGGTGGCGGCACGGGGCAAGCTGCGGTAGACGAGCTGCCGTAAGGTGGGCAAAGCGAAGCGTGCCCACGACTTCTCGTCGTAACTGCGAAAGATCGTGGGCACGGCGCTTCGCGCCTTTGCCCACCCTACGATTTCTTGAGCCAGGTCAGCACGCCCCTGCCCGCCGCAGCGCCGGTGGCAAACGACGCCTGCAGCAGATATCCGCCCGTGGGCGCCTCCCAATCTAGCATCTCGCCCGCGGCAAACACGGCGGGCAGCTTGCGCAGCATGAAGTAGTTGTCGATCTCGTCGAAGGTGATACCGCCCGCAGTCGAGATCGCGCGATCGATCGGTGCAACGCCCGTGAGCTGCACCGGAATGGTGTTGATCAGATGCGCAAGCTCGGCCGGCGAGAACGCGGCCAGCGGCCGGCCGGACGCAATGGCGGCCTCCTGCATCAGGCCGATGCCGACCGGCGACAATTGCGCCGCCTTGCGCAGGAAGTTCGCGAGCGATTGCTTGCCGCGTGTCCCTGACAGCCGCGTGGTCAGAGCGGCGGCGTCGAGGTCGGGCCGCAATGCGATCGAAAGCGTCGCCTGCCCGAGACTGAGCACCTCCTCCCGCAACTCCGCCGACAGCGCGTAGATCGCGCCGCCTTCGATGCCGCTCCGCGTGATCATGGCTTCGCCCCGCACCGTATGCGCGCCGATCGTCAGCGCCACGCCCTTGAGCGGCTGGCCCTCGAAACGATCGCGGAACACATCGGACCAGGCGACCGTGAAGCCGGAATTGGCTGGCCGCAGCTTTGAGATGGCAACACCCTTCGCGGCAAGGATGTCGGCCCAACTGCCATCCGACCCCAGCCGCGGCCAGCTGGCGCCGCCAAGCGCGAGCACGGTGGCGCTGGCAGTGACGGCCGCTGCGCCATCGGGCGCTCGAAACACCAGCCGCCCCTCACCGTCCCAGCCGGTCCAGCGATGACGAAACGCAAACCGCACGCCGCTGGCATCGAGGCGCCGCAACCAGGCGCGCAGCAAGGGCGAAGCCTTGAACGCCTTTGGAAACACCCGCCCGCTGCTGCCGACGAAGGTCGGCTCGCCCAGCGCTTCGCTCCACGCGCGCAACGCCTCAGGCGAAAACGCCTCGACCGCCGCCTGCAGCTTCGGTGCGGCCTCGCGATAGCGCGCCATGAAATCCAGCAGCGGCTCGCTGTGGGTGAGGTTGAGCCCGCCGCGGCCGGCCATCAGGAATTTTCGGCCCGCGGACGGCATCGCGTCGTACACGGTGACGCGCGCGCCGCCCTGCGCCAGCATCTCCGCCGCCATCAGCCCGGCGGGACCGGCCCCGATGACGGCGATGTCAGTCAGAGCTTGATCCCCGCCCGCGCCGCGGCCTGCGCCACGTATTTCTGGGTCTGCTCGAACGCCCCGGTCAGCGCCTTGGCTTTCGACATGTCGCTGATCTCGGCGAAATGCGCGGCGACGGCGTCCGGCGTCCATTCGGATTCCGGCAGGTTGATGCCCTCGCTCTCCACGATCTTGATCACGGCGAACGATCCTGCGCCGGCGCCCATGATGGTGCGGGTCGGCGCGTCCTCGCTGAGCATGTACTCGACCGCGGGCGTGATCGCGTTCGGCTTCATCAGTTGCAGCGCCTGCGGCGGCAACAGCTCTTCCGTCATGCGGGTAGCGGCCGTCGGCGAGATGATGTTGACGCGGATGTCGGACTTGCGGCCTTCCTCGGCGAGCACGTTCATCAAGCCGACCATGCCGGACTTGGCCGCGCCGTAATTGGCCTGGCCGAAATTGCCGTAGAGGCCGGAGGACGACGTCGTCAGCACGATGCGGCCATAGTTGCGGTCGCGCATGCCGGCCCAGGCCGCCTTGCAGCAATAGAAGGTGCCGACGAGATGCACGTCGAGCACCTTTTGGAAGTCGGCCGCTTCCATCTTGCCGAACGACTTGTCGCGCAAAATGCCCGCATTGGCGCACAAGAGGTCGACGCTGCCCCACTCCTTGGTGGCGCGCTCGACCATGGCGGTGACCTGCTCGAAATTGGAGACGTCGGCGCCATCCGCCATCGCGGTGCCGCCGGCCTTGCGGATTTCCTCGACCACGGTCTCGGCCGGCGACAGCGAGCCACCGGTGCCGTCACGCGCGCCGCCGAAATCGTTGACGACCACTTTCGCGCCGCGGCTGGCCAGCCCCAGCGCATGCGCGCGCCCCAGACCATTGCCCGCGCCGGTGACGATGGCGACGCGTCCGTCGAACCTGATTGCCATGAGTGAAGGTCTCTATTTCTTCTTCCCTTCTCCCCTTGTGGGAGAAGGTGGCGCGCAGCGCCGGATGAGGGGTCTCTCTCGACAGATGCGCTCGCGGAGAGAGACCCCTCACCCGCCTCGCGTTCCGCGAGGCACCCTCTCCCACAAGGAGAGAGGGTAAAACCCCGCTCTGGGTTGCCTTTTTGAGCAGCGATGGCTGGCCGGGTCAAGCCCGGCCCGGCCTACGCGAAATAGATCAGACCCAGCCACTCCGCGACCAGCGCCGGCTTGTCCTCGCCTTCGATCTCCACGGTGACATTGGTGCGGGACTGCAGTTCGTTGGGCTTACGGAGCTTGGCTTCGGCCAGCACGAAACGGCCGCGGACGCGCTTGCCCGAGCGGACCGGCGAGATGAAGCGCAGCTTGTCGAAGCCATAATTGACGCCCATCGTGGTCCCCGCGATCACGGGCATCACCTCATAGGACATGATCGACAGCAGCGACATCGTCAGGAAGCCGTGCGCGATGGTGGTGCCGAAGGCGGTCTCCTTCTTGGCACGTTCAGGATCGACGTGGATGAACTGGTGATCCTCGATCACGTCGGCGTAGGTGTCGATGCGCGGCTGATCGATCAGGTGCCACGACGACACGCCGATCTCCTTGCCGACCATGGCCTGATAGGCTTCCAAGGAAATCGGCGGCTTCTTCCAGACTTCGTTCACTTAGGTCTCACTCCGTGTTTTCGGCAGTTCCGGAAAATCCTCCTCACGGAATTCCCGGCCGCGCAGCGGATCGTTGCGATCATCGTCCCGCTCCAGCCTGCGTAGCTGCACCCGGCGGATTTTGCCAGAGATCGTCTTCGGCAGCTCGGTGACGATTTCGAGGCGACGGATGCGCTTGAACGGGGCGAGCCGCGTGTGCAGGTGCTGGAAGATCGACAGCGCGGTCTCCGGCGTCCGCTCCGCGCCCGAGGTCAGCAGGACGAACGCCTTGGGGATCGCGAGCCGGATCGGGTCCGGGCTCGGCACCACCGCGGCTTCGGCCACCAGCTCGTGCTCGAGCAGCACGCTCTCCAGCTCGAACGGGCTGATGCGGTAATCCGACGACTTGAACACGTCGTCGGAGCGGCCGACAAAGGTAAGATAGCCCTCGTCGTCTTCGAACACGACATCGCCGCTGCGATAGAGCTCGCCTTCGGCACCGGCGAGCTTGCCGTCGTCGCTCTGATAACCCTGCATCAGGCCGGCGGGCCGCTCGGCGCCGAGCACCAGCGTGACCTCGCCTTCCTTCGCCTTGTTGCCGTCGGCATCGCTGATCTGCACGCGATAGCCAGGCAGCGGCCGGCCCATCGAGCCGATCTTGATGTTCTGGCCCGGCGAGTTGCCGGCCAGCGCCGTGGTTTCGGTCTGGCCGTATCCGTCACGGATGGTGAGCCCCCAGGCCGCCCGCACCTGGTCAATCACTTCAGGATTGAGCGGCTCGCCGGCGCCGCAGACCTCGCGCAAGCTCACCTTGAAGGACGCCAGGTCCTCCTGGATGAACAGCCGCCACACCGTCGGCGGCGCGCACAGCGTGGTGACGCCGCAGCGGCCGATGGTGGCAAGCAGGCTCTTGGCGTCGAAGCGCGGCTGGTTGACCACGAACACGGTGGCGCCCGCGTTCCACGGCGCGAAGAAACAGCTCCAGGCATGCTTGGCCCAGCCGGGCGAGGAGATGTTGAGATGGACGTCACCGGGCTGCAGCCCGATCCAGTACATGGTCGACAGATGCCCGACCGGATAGCTGCGCTGGCTGTGCCGGACAAGTTTTGGTTTTGCAGTGGTCCCCGAGGTGAAATAGAGCAGCATCGGGTCGTCGGCATTAGTCGGCCCATCGGCGCTAAAACTCTCCGGGGCCTTTGCGGCCTCATCATAGGAGAGCCATCCGTCGTGAGCCGTGCCGACCACGATGCGAACGATGTTCTCGGCACCAAGGCTTGCGAATTTCGCGACCTGGTCCTCGGCGGCCACCACCGCCCTCGCCTTGCCGCGATCGAGGCGATCGCGCAGCTCATCCGCGGTGAGCAGCGTGGTCGCGGGGATCACGACGACGCCGAGCTTCATCGCCGCCAGCATCGTCTCCCACAGCGGAACCACATTGCCGAGCAGCAACAGGAGATGATCGCCGCGCTTGAGGCCCTGCGCGCGGAGAAAATTCGCGACCTGGTTCGAGCGCTTGGAGAGCGCCGCAAAGGACAGTTTTGTCTGGCGATCCTGCGCGGCGTCGACGATCCAGAGCGCGGGCCGGTCCTTGGCTTCGGCGTCCTTCGCCAGCTCGTCGAACCAGTCGAGCGCCCAGTTGAAGGGAACCGGATCCGGCCAACGGAATCCCTTGACCGCCTTCTCGTAATCCGTGCGGTGCTTGAGCAGAAACGCGCGCGCGTCCTGAAATGTCGTCATGTTCCGGGCCCGTCGAATTGATCTTCGAACGTAGCCCGGATGGAGCGAAGCGCAATCCGGGGCCGGCTACGCCATTGGAAGCAGCTGTCCCGGATGTCGCTTCGCTCCATCCGGGCTACGAAGCCTCGCTATTTTCCAGCGAGGCTGCGAACGTGCTTGATAATTCCGGAAAAATCCACCCCGCCTTGCCCGGCTGCGTCGAAAGACTGATAGATCTCCTGCGCATGCTTGCCGAGCGGGGTGGCCGCGCCCGCAGCCTTCGCGGCGTCCTGCGCCAGCGTCAGATCCTTCACCATCAGCGCCGAGGCGAATCCCGGCTTGTAGTCGTTGTTGGCCGGCGAGGTCGGCACCGGACCCGGCACCGGGCAATAGGTCGTCAGCGACCAGCACTGGCCCGACGAGGTCGAGGCGACGTCGAACAGCGCCTGGTGCGAGAGGCCGAGCTTCTCGCCGAGCGCGAAAGCTTCGCTCACCGCGATCATGGAAATGCCGAGGATCATGTTGTTGCAGATCTTGGCCGCCTGCCCTGCGCCGGCGCCGCCGCAATGCACGATCTTCTTGCCCATGTTCTCCAGCACGGGCTTTGCCGCCGCGAATGCGCTCTCCTCGCCGCCGCACATGAAGGTGAGCGTCGCGCCCTTGGCGCCGCCGGTGCCGCCGGAGACCGGCGCATCCACCGAGAGCACGCCGTGCTTGCCGGCGAGCGCATGCGCCTGCCGCGCACTCTCGACGTCGATGGTGGAGCTGTCGATGACCAGCGCGCCCTTGGTCATTGCGGGAAGGATTTCATTCCAGACGCCGAGCACATGCTTGCCGGCCGGCAACATGGTGACGACGACATCGGCGCCCTTCACTGCACCCGCGGCGCTGTCGGCGATGCCGGCGCCGTCGGCCTTGGCCTGATTGCGCGAGGCTTCGACGAGGTCGAACGCGACGACCTTGTGGCCGGCCTTGACGAGGTTGGCCGCCATAGGGCCGCCCATGTTGCCGAGACCGATGAATGCGATCGTGGCCATTGTCGTTTCCTCCGCTTCAATCGTTGATTAGTTGAACTTCAGCTCGTCGGCGCCGATCTCGGCGAGATACGGTGCAAGCATTTGCGGCGTCACATCCTCAATTCGTGGCGGCGACCAGATCGGGTTGCGGTCTTTGTCGATCACGGCCGCGCGCACGCCCTCGCGAAAATCATCGCTGCGAAACACCTCCAGCGCGGCGCGGTATTCGCGCACCAGGCATTCCTCCAGGCTCGACGCGGTGCGCGCCAGTCGCAACAGTTTCAGCGTCACCACCATGCCGCGCGGCGATTTCTCGTTGAGCGTCTTCAGCGTCGCCAGCGCGAATTCGGAGCCGTCCCGTTTCAGGGCAGCAAAGATATCTTCCATCCGGTCGAAGCCGAACAATGCGTCGATAGCAGGCTCTTTTGCGGCCACCGGGCCCGCACTCTCACCAGTCGCAAAACTGTTGATGAGCTTGGTCACCTCAGCCGCGGCCACGCCCTGACGGAGCATGGTCAGCGTCTCGCGCAGCGCCGGCCATTTGGCCGCCGGCACCACGGCGTCGGCGAATTTCGCGTGGATCGCGTCGGGCCCGTTCATGGTCTGGCCGGTCAGGCCGAAGTAAGTGCCGACCTCGCCCGGCGAGCGCGACAACAGATAGGTGCCGCCAACGTCGGGGAAGAAGCCGAGCCCGACTTCGGGCATCGCCAGCTTCGTGCGATCAGTGACGATGCGATGGCTGGCATGTGCGGAGAGTCCGACGCCGCCCCCCATCACGATGCCGTCCATGAAAGCGATATACGGCTTTGGGAATTTCTTGATCCGGGCGTTGAGGATGTATTCCTCGCGCCAGAGGATCTTGCCGAGGTCGCCGTTGACCTTCGAGCTCTCCCAGAGCGTGCGGATGTCGCCGCCGGCACAGAGGCCGCGCTCGCCGGAGCCTTCCAGCACGATCACGGCGACGGCCGGATCGACCTCGAAGCGGTCGAGCGCCTTGTCGATGTCGCGAAACATCTCCAGCGTGACGGCGTTGATGGCCTTCGGACGATTGAGCCTGATGATTCCGGCTGCGCCCTCGACGCGGGCAACGAGATCGCCCTCTTCCACTGAACTCATCGCGCACCCTCGATCAGTTTGCGCGCCACGATGAGCCGCATGATTTCATTAGTCCCTTCGAGGATTTGATGCACGCGCAGATCGCGCACGATCTTCTCGATCCCATATTCGCTCAAGTACCCGTAGCCGCCGTGAAGCTGCAGCGCATGGTTGGCGACCTCGAAGCCGACATCTGTGCCGAAGCGTTTTGCCATCGCACACAGCATGGTGGCATCAGGGTCCTTGCGGTCCAGCGCCGCGGCGGCACGCCACAGGAAGGTACGCGCGGCCTCCAGCTCGATCGCCATGTCGGCGAGACGGAATTGCAGCGCCTGGAATTCGTCGAGACGCTTTCCGAACGCCTTGCGCTCCTTCATGTAGGCGCGCGCCTTGTCGAGCGCAGTCTGCGCGCCACCGAGCGAGCATGCGGTGATGTTGAGGCGGCCGCCATCGAGGCCCGCCATCGCGATCTTGAAGCCGATGCCCTCCTCGCCGAGGCGATTGGCGACTGGCACGCGGGCATTCTCGAACGTCACGGCGCGGGTCGGCTGCGCGTTCCACCCCATCTTGCGCTCATTGACGCCGAAGGAGACGCCCGGCGTCTTGCCGTCGATGACGAGGGTCGAGATGCCGCCCGGGCCATCGCCGCCGGTGCGCACCATCGCGACCAGGAGATCGGTGCCGCCGGCGCCGGAGATGAACTGCTTCTGGCCGTTGAGCACGTAGTGATCGCCATCGCGCACGGCGCGCGTACGCAGCGCCGCGGCATCCGAGCCCGCGCCCGGCTCGGTCAGGCAGTAGCTGGCGATCAGCTCCATGGTGCAGAGTTTTGGCAGCCATGTGTGGCGCTGGGTGTCGCTGCCGAAGGCATCGATCATCCAGCTCGCCATGTTGTGGATCGAGATGAAGGCGGAGGTGGTCGGACAGCCCGTCGCCAGCGCCTCGAAGATCAGCGCCGCGTCGAACCGTGTCATTGCGGATCCCCCGACATCCTCGCGAATGTAGATGCCGCCCATGCCCAGCGTCGCGGCCTCGCGCATCACGTCGACGGGGAAATGCTTCTCCTCGTCCCAGCGCAACGCATGCGGCGCGATCTTCTCCGCCGCAAACGCCAACGCCATGTCGCGAACCGCGATCTGATCCTCGTTCAGAGCGAACTGCATATGAGCCTCGCTCTCAAGGGGATCACTTCATCAGCGGGATCGAGAACTCCGCACCTTCCTTGACGCCGGACGGCCAGCGCGAAGTCACCGTCTTGGTCTTGGTGTAGAAGCGGACCGAATCCGGGCCATGCTGGTTGAGATCGCCAAAACCCGACTTCTTCCAGCCGCCGAAGGTGTAATAGGCGATCGGCACCGGGATCGGCACGTTGATGCCGACCATGCCGACATTGACCTTGGCCGCGAAGTCGCGGGCGGCGTCGCCGTCGCGGGTGAAGATCGCAACGCCGTTGCCGTAGTCGTGCTCGGACGGCAGTGCCAGCGCTTCCTTGTAGTCGTGCGCGCGGACGACCGAGAGCACGGGGCCGAAGATCTCTTCCTTGTAGATCCGCATGTCCTTGGTGACGTTGTCGAACAGCGAGCCGCCGAGATAAAAGCCGTTCTCGTAGCCCTGCATCTTGAAGCCGCGGCCATCGACTGCGAGCGTCGCGCCTTCCTTGATGCCGATGTCGATGTAGCCCTTGACCTTCTCGACCGCCTCGCGCGTGACCAGCGGACCGTAATCGGCGGACGGATCGATCGAGGTGCCGATCTTGAGGCTCTCGACCCGCGGGATCAGCTTTTCCATGAGACGGTCGGCGGTGGACTTGCCGACGGGGACCGCGACCGAGACGGCCATGCAGCGCTCGCCCGCCGAGCCATAGCCCGCACCGATCAGCGCGTCGACCGCCTGGTCCATGTCGGCATCCGGCATGATGATGGCGTGGTTCTTGGCGCCGCCAAAGCACTGGCAGCGCTTGCCGGTTTGGGCGGCGCGCTCATAGATGTACTGCGCGATCGGCGTGGAGCCGACGAAGCCGACGGCTTTGATATCGGGATCGTCGAGGATGGCGTCGACCGCCTCCTTGTCCCCGTTGACGACGTTGAGGATGCCGGCCGGCAGGCCTGCCTCGATCATGAGCTCGGCGAGCAGCATCGGCACGCCGGGATCGCGCTCGGAGGGCTTGAGGATGAAGGCGTTGCCGCAGGCGATCGCGGGCGCGAACTTCCACATCGGGATCATTGCCGGGAAGTTGAACGGCGTGATACCGGCGACGACACCGAGTGCCTGGCGCATCGAATAGATGTCGATCCCGGGGCCGGCGCCTTCGGTGTATTCGCCCTTCATCAGATGCGGGATGCCGCAGGCGAACTCGGCGACCTCGAGGCCGCGCTGGATGTCGCCCTTGGCGTCCGGCACGGTCTTGCCGTGCTCGCGGGCCAGCAGCTCGGCCAGCTTGTCGTAGTCGCGCTGCACCAGCTCGACGAATCTCATCATGACACGGGCGCGGCGCTGCGGGTTGGTCGCGGCCCATTCGGGCTGTGCCGCGCGGGCGTTCTCGACGGCGGCGCGGACCTCCGCCTTGGACGCCAGCGCCACCTTGGCCTGGACGTCACCGGTCATCGGCTCGAAAACGTCGGCGGTGCGGCCAGAGGTGCCCTTTACTTCCTTGCCACCGATGAAATGTCCGACTGAACGCATGGAATGATCTCCTTGAGGCCGAGCTTGAACGCTTTGACAAATCCTATCGACCTGCATTTTATAGGATTCAAGTCTGAGATAATGCACCATAGATGTGCGAAAATGCTGGATCAAGGCGCTATCGATTGGGACGACTTTCGCTTCGTGCTGGCCATCGTGCGGGGCGGCTCGGTGTCGGCTGCGGCAAAACAGCTCGGAGTGGACCATGCCACGGTGATCCGCCGCGTCGACCGGCTGGAAAAGCACCTGTCGGCCAAGCTGTTCGACCGGCGCAAGACCGGCTACCTCCTCACCGAGGCCGGCCAGCGCGTTGCCGACAGCGCGGAAGCCATGGAATCGACCATCGTCGCCAACCAGGAGCAGGTCGGCGGCTCGGTGGCGCGTCTGACGGGGACGGTGCGGATCGGCGCGCCCGACGGGTTCGGCACGGCCTTCCTGGCACCGCGGCTGGCCCCCTTCGCCGACCGGTATCCCGATCTCGATCTGCAACTTGTGGCCACCGCGCGGCTGTTCAGTCTCTCCAAGCGCGAGGCCGACATCGCCATCAGCCTGACCATGCCGAAAGAAGGCCGCATCGTCGGCCGCAAGCTGCTCGACTACCGCCTCGGCCTCTACGCCGCACCCGCCTATCTCGACCGCTTCCCTGCGATCACCTCGCGGCAGGATCTGCCGCAGCACCGCTTCGTCGGCTACATCGAAGAGCTCTTGTTCACGCCGGAACTCGATTATCTGCCGCAGGTGTCGCCACGGATCTCCGCGCGCTTCCGCAGCGCCAATCTGATCGCGCAGCTCAACGCCACGCTCTCGGGCTTCGGCATCGCGGTGCTGCCGCACTTCATGGCGAGCGATTATCCGCAACTCGTTCCGGTGCTGCCCGAGGAGATCTCGATCACGCGGACATTCTGGATGCTGATGCACGCCGACAGCAAGGATCTGGCGCGGATCAGAGCGGTGGCGGATTACATCGGCGAGATCGTCGAGCGCGAACGGGCGCTGTTTGCGGGGCGGTAGCGACGGTCCCGTAGGGTGGGCAAAGGCGCAAAGCGCCGTGCCCATCATCTCTCTTCGATAGCGACGAAGTCGTGGGCACGCTTCGCTTTGCCCACCCTACGGCACCTCGCCTAGGTCTTCACCTTCTTCACCGCCGCCGCCGCCTTCGGCTCGCGCTTCGTGCCCTCCAGCGCACTGTCCCGGCCCACCTTCAACACCTCGTCGGACAGCTCGCTCGACCCGGCAATGCGGGCCAGCAGCATGGTGCCGGCCATCGTCGCCAGCGTCGCGACCGCCTGCTTGCGTGCGGCCTTGCGCGGCATGTTCGGAATGTTGTCCGCCAGCTGCTCGATCATCTCGTCGAGCTTGCCGGCAAATGCCTTTCGCGCCTTCGGGCTCTCGCGGGCGATCTCGGCACCGAGAGCGGGAATCGAGCAGCCATGGCCGGGATTGTCGCGATGCAGCGCCGACAGGTAGGCCTCCGCGATTATCGCCAGCCGCTTGTCCGGCGAAACCTCGTCGGTGATCTTGCGCCAGTGCTCCATCGAGCGGTCCATCGCATAACCGAACGCCTCGATCACCAGCGCCTCGCGGGAATCGAAATGCGCGTAGAAGCCGCCATGGGTCAGACCTGCCTCCTTCATGAGGTCGGCGACGCCGATGCCATGGGCGCCCTTTTCGCGCAGCCGCACGGAGGCCTTCCTCACGATGCGGTCGTGGGTTTCCTGCTTGTGTTCCCGGGAGTAGCGCATGCGGTTCTCATTGAATGTCGATGGTCATCTCATAACACGCAAATGACGAAAAGGGTGCATTAATTCATGTTAAGTTGCTTCCGATCATGGAAAACGTTGCAGTTGCGTGCACCGCAAGGGCGCCCTTGCCGTCCCGGACGAAGCCTTCGGTGTAGCTGGTCTGCCGCCCCAGCTTGATCACCCTGCCTTCGGCCGAGATCAGGCCCGAGCGAACCGAGAGCGGACGCAGGAAGGTCATTTTCAGGTCGAGCGTCACGGAGCTCTGCCCGGCTTCCAACCGGGTCGAGATCGCGCATCCCATCGCGGTATCGAGCAGCGCAGCTGCGGTCGCGCCGTGGATCAGTCCGATGGTGTTTTCGAGATCCTCGCGCGGCTCCAGTTCCAGGACGATCCGACCCGGCTCGACCACCCCCACATTGAAGCCGATCAGTTTTGCAAAAGGCGGCGGCGGCAGCCGGCCGTCGCGAATGCCCAGCATGGCGTCCATGCCCGACAGGCCCATCGCGACTTTCGCGACCGGCGCCGGCACCTGCCAGTCCACCACGCGCTCGCGCCGCTGCGCGGGCGAAAACAGTTCGAGTTGGTCGGCTTCAGTCATGGGATCCCTTTTGTATGATATATGTCATACTATGCGACGGACTTCGCACTTGCAACTCGCCCCCACCCCCGCTTGACAACAAGGACGTTTCGGCCCGGAAGTGGCACCTACCCGCGCGCCTCGCGCCGGTCCACGAAACCTTCGAGATGCCACGATGGAAATGCTCAACCACCACTGCAGCGTGACGCGCGATACGCGCGGGGTCGTTCATGTCGCGATCTGCAACGCCGGCCCGCTCAATATTCTCGGCTCGCCGGTGACCGACGCCGTACGCGAAGGCCTGCAGCGGCTTGCATCCGACCGCAGCATCCGCGTCGTGGTGCTGCGCGGCCAGAGCGAGAAGAGCATGATCGGCGGCGCCGACATCAAGGAGATGGCCAAGCTCGAGCAGAAATCGGCGGAGGCCTTCATCAGCCGCCTGCGCGATCTCTGCGAAGCGGTGCGCCAATTCCCGGCACCGGTGATCGCCCGCATGCCCGGCTGGTGCCTCGGCGGCGGCCTCGAAGTGGCGGCCGCCTGCGATTTCCGGATTGCCGCGCATGATGCGCATTTCGGCATGCCGGAGGTACGCGTCGGCATCCCCTCGGTGATCCACGCAGCGCTCTTGCCGCGCCTGATCGGCTGGGCCCGGGCGCGCTGGCTGGTGATGACGGCGGAGAACATCGACGCAGCCACCGCGCTCGCCTGGGGGCTGGTCGACAAGGTGGCACTTGAGGGCGGACTGGATGCCGAGATCGAGCATCTCGTGAACGCACTGCTCGCATGCGGCCCCGAAGCGTTGCGCTCGCAGAAGGCGCTGCTGCGACAGTGGGAGGAACTGCCGCTGACGGAGTCGGTGAATTTGAGCGTGAAGGTGTTCGGCGAGTCGTTCCTCACGGACGAGCCGACGCGGCTGATGCAGGCGTTCGTGAACAGGAAGCGGTAGGCGCGCTGTGATGGGTTAGACTCTCTCCATTTTAAAGGCGTCATGCCCCGGCTTGACCGGGGCATCCAGTACGCCGCAGCCTCTCGGCTCAATCATAGCCGCCTCTGGAATACTGGATCGCCCGGTCAAGCCGGGCGATGACAGCGGTGTGTGTGGAACGACCAAGCTTCATCCGCACCCGGCCCAACCTCCCTGCCCGTCTCACACGACCAAATCTCATGCGAACCGCAAGATTTTCTCATCCCTGTCGCGGTTGCATTTTTTGCGGCGCATCATATGATGATCATAATCCTACACATCATCGCCAGGGAGTCCCATCATGGCCGAAGCCGCCGATCCCGTCGTCATCGTCTCCGCCGCCCGCACCCCGCTGGGCCGCTTCATGGGCGAGCTCTCGCCTCTTCCCGCGCACGAGCTCGGGTCACACGTGATCGGCGCGGCGCTGGAGCGCGCAAGACTCGCACCCGAGAAAGTCGACGAGGTCTTCATGGGCTGCGTGCTGCCGGCCGGCCAGGGCCAGGCACCCGCGCGGCAGGCGGCGCGCGCGGCCGGGCTGCCCGACGCCACCGGCGCGACCACGGTCAACAAGGTCTGCGGTTCCGGCATGAAGGCAACCATGCTGGCGCACGACATCATTCGCGCCGGCTCGGCCGACATCGTCGTCTCCGGCGGCATGGAGAGCATGAGCAACGCGCCCTATCTCCTCGCCAAGGCGCGCGGCGGCTACCGCGTCGGCCACGACCGCATCATCGACCACATGATGATGGATGGCCTTGAGGACGCCTACGAGACCGGCCGTTCCATGGGCGATTTCGGCGAGGCCACCGCGGAGACGTACCAGTTCACCCGCAAGGACCAGGACGCCTATGCGATGGAGACGCTGAGCCGCGCCCGCAAGGCGGTCGAGGGCGGCGCGTTCAAGGCTGAGATTGCGCCGATCACGCTCGCGGAAAGGGCCGGTCCCCGCATCGTCGCCAATGATGAGCATCCGCTGAAGGTCGATCCGGCCAAGATCCCAGGCCTGAAGCCGGCGTTCCGCGCCAACGGCACCATCACGCCGGCCGCCTCCTCCGCCAATGCTGACGGCGCCGCGGCGCTGGTGCTGGCGAAGCGCTCGCTCGCCGATCGGGGCGGCTTGCCCGTTCTCGCGGAGATCAAGGGCCACGCCACCCACAGCCAGGAGCCGCAATGGTTCACCACGGCGCCGATCCCGGCGATCCGCAAGCTGCTCGACAAGGTCGGTTGGGCTGCCTCCGACGTCGATCTGTTCGAGATCAACGAGGCCTTTGCCGTGGTGGCGATGGCGGCACAGCGCGATCTCGGCATTCCCCGAGATAAGCTGAACATCAATGGCGGCGCCTGCGCGCTCGGGCATCCCATCGGCGCCACCGGCGCGCGGCTGATCGTGACGCTGCTGCATGCGCTCGAGGCGAACAACCTCAAGCGCGGTATCGCCGCGCTCTGCATCGGCGGCGGCGAAGCCACGGCGATCGCGGTGGAGCGGCTGGCGCGCTGACGCGCGGGTGTCCGAAATAGAGGGAAGTCTGTCATTTCAGACTTCCCTTCCCCATGCCAGACTGGAACCATGACGCGAGTCCGACCCGGGCTCGCCAAACCACATTGAGGCCCAATGATCTCGAACTGGCTCGCGGCAGCATTGTCCCGCCGCAACATTCATTATGGCTGGGTGATGGTCGGCGTGACCTTCCTCGCCGCGCTGATCAGCGCCGGCACGGTCGGCGCGCCCGGGGTGTTCATCGTTCCGCTTCAAAAGGAGTTCGGCTGGAGCACGGCGCAGATCTCCTCCGCACTGTCGATCCGTTTCATCCTATTCGGACTGATGGCGCCATTCGCGGCCGCCCTGCTCAACCGCTACGGCCTGCGCAACGTCACGCTGGCGGCACAGCTAATCGTTGTCTCGGCGCTCGTGCTCTCGCTCGGCATGACCGAGGTCTGGCAGCTCGTCGCGCTGTGGGGCGTGGTGATCGGCATCGGCACCGGCATGACCGCGCTGGTGCTCGGCGCAACCATTGCCACGCGCTGGTTCGCGGCACGGCGCGGCCTCGTCGTCGGCATCATGACCGCGAGCGTCGCCACCGGCCAGCTCGTGTTCCTGCCGCTGCTCGCAAGCCTCACCGAACGCTATGGCTGGCGGCTCGCGCTCGGCTTCGTCTGCATCATGCTCGCCGTCTCCGCGCTGGCCGTCCTGCTCGCGATGCGCGACCGGCCGAGCGATGTCGGTCTGCGTCCGTTCGGCGATGAGGGCACCGAGCCCCTGCCCGCCCCGCCTGTGAGCCACGGCTCGATCACGGGCGTGGCGCTCGGCACGCTGCGCGACGCCTCGAAGTCGACTGCATTCTGGATCCTGTTTGCGACCTTCTTCGTGTGCGGCGCTTCCACCAACGGCCTCGTCCAGGTGCACCTGATCCCGATGTGCCTCGATTTCGGCATCCCGCAAGTGCAGGCCGCGAGCCTGCTTGCGGCCATGGGCATCTTCGACTTCTTCGGCACCATCATGTCGGGCTGGCTGTCGGACCGCTATGACAATCGCTATCTCCTGTTCTGGTATTACGGCCTGCGCGGGCTCTCGCTGATCTTCCTTCCCTTCAGCGACTTCTCGTTCTACGGCCTGTCAATCTTCGCGATGTTCTACGGTCTCGACTGGATCGCAACCGTACCGCCGACGGTGCGCCTCACCGCGCAAAAGTTCGGGCCCGAGCGCGCCAATCTGGTGTTCGGCTGGATCTTTGCGGGCCACCAGCTCGGCGCCGGGACCGCCGCCTTCGGCGCTGGTCTCTCGCGGACGGTCTATGAGAGCTACCTGCCCGCGTTCTTCATCGCCGGCGCGCTCTGCGTGTTCGCCTCGCTGATCGTGCTGGCGCTGTCGCGGCAGCCGAAACTACAGCCGGCGGCGGCCTCGGCCTAGTACCGGATCGTGGAGGTGACGCCGAACACCGCGGCGTCACCGATCCGCGAAACACCGCTGGGATCGTTCGGGTTCTGAATTCCGCCCGAGGGGCGGAACACATATTGGAAGTATGGCGCGATCAACCAGCCCGGCTTGACGTGCGCCTCGTAGATCATCTCGATCAGTGTCTCGTTGCTGCGCACCGGGCTGCGGATGCCGGTGAAGGCCTGCGTATCGACGTCGAGATTGCGCGCAGTGTTCGAGATCCGCATGTAGGCCATCGCCACGCCGAACCGGTCGAGCGGACGGCCCGGCGTGAAGCCGACGAAGCCGATGCCGCCGTCCATATAGAGATCGATCAGATTGCGGTCCGGCGGGCTGTAGGCGATGCGGCCGAACGCGGTGATGCCGGGGAGCGAGGCCGACGTGCTGGTCTCGGTGACCTCAGGCGGGCGATAGAGCACCTGCTCGATCACGGCGAAGATGCCGTAATTGCCTTTGAGCCTTGCAGGAATACCGCTGCCGCCGGGATCGGCGATCGACATCCCCTCCGCCGTCAAGCGCTGGCTGTCGAACGAGCCGTAATGCTTCCACGCACCCGGCGTGAAATTGCCGGCGAGCGGGCGGCCGCCGATATCGATGGCGTAGTTGAAGCGGACCTGCCCGATCACCCACGGCGGATCGTTGATGCGGAATGCCAGGCCATGATGATCGCGCAGCTGCGGATCGACATCGCCGGGCCCTGACGGATCGCCGTTGAACACCGCACCATAAGCGGTGATCTTGTCGGTCAGCGCGGCCTTGATGCGAATGCCGGGCACCGCGATCGGCGGCGCCGGGCCGCCGGCCGGAAGGTTGCTGGCCTTGATCGCCGGCCAGCCGAAGGTGCCGTTGACGAAGAGGTCGTCGGTCTGGCTGTCGAAGAACTCGACATCGGCGGCCTGCTGGCCGGCCCGGATGTTCAGGCGGTCATTGAAAAAGCTCTGCTCGAAATAGGCATTGTAGAGCCGCTGGTCCGGCAGCGCCTCGATCTCGCTGATGGTGGCGAGGTTCATCACGTAGTTGCGGGAAAGGCCCTGGCCGTAGATGATGAAGGCATTGGCGTAAAAGCGGCCACCGGTCCAGCCGACCAGCTTGTCGAGGTCGGCATCGACCGACAGATCGAGCCGGCCGAAATGGATGGCGCCGCGCTTCACGCCGCCGGCGGCATTGGCGATATTGTCTGCGATATAGGTGGCGCCAAAATTCAGGCCCTTGCCGGCAAGGCCGTCATGCCACGCGTTGAACCATTTGGGAAACAGCCATGCGGCCGCGCTCTCGTCCTTGGCGCCGGCGCGCGCGCTCGTCGCCGTGCAGGCCATCGCAATCGCGGCCGCTACGGATATTTGGGTCGCCCAACTCACCATCGACACACGCTACTTGAAGATACCGGTGCGCCTCATGAAGAGATAGGCCGCAGCAACCGAGGAGGCCATCAGCACCGCTGCCCAGAGGAATCCGCTCTCGACCTCGGTCAACGGCAGGCCCTTGGTGTTCATGCCGAAGATGCCGGTGATCAGCGTCGGCGGCAGCAACAGCGAGGTCACGATCGAGAGGGTGTGGAGATGGCGATTGCTCTCCTCCTCGTTCTTGAACCGCAGCTCCTCCTCGAGCAGGCGGCTGCGTTCGCGCAGCTCGACGATGTCGTGATCGAGGCCATCGAGCCGCTGCGCGAGCTTGCCGGCCTGGATCCGCAACGCCGGCGACAAATGATCGGTGTTCTTCTGATCGAGACGGTGAAACAGCGTGCGCAATCCCGTGAGCTGCCGATGCAGCCGCACGCAGGTGCGGCGGAGCCGGCCGAGGTTGCGGCGCATCTCGGGCCTGGCGTCATCGGCGAGGATGCGCTCCTCGATATCGTCGATCTCCTGGCCGAGCTTGTCGGCCATCCGGTCCAGCGTGTCGGCGACCTCGTCGACGATCTTTTCGAGCAGATGAGCGACGTTGTCGACGCGGTAGCCGCCTTCGAGCACCCGCCGCGTGGCGTCCGCCGAGCACAGTGCCTGGTGGCGGCCGGAGACCAGCAGCCGCTCGGTCATGGCAAAGCGGAGGAACGCGGTCTCCTCCGTCGCGCTGTCGATCTCGCGTACGAGGTCGGAGAATACGCCGTAGACACAGTGGTCGATGACGTGAAGCTGCTGGAAGGTGTCGCTCGACAGCAGCAGCTCGCGCGCCAGCGGCGGCAGCTGCGACGCTCCGATCCAAGGCCGTGCCCGCGCGTCAGTCAGGTTGAAATGCAGCCAGAGCCGGCCGTCATGGCTGAACTCGATCGGCTGGTCGATCGGCAGCGCCTCGGCACTGCCGTCGCTGTGCAGGCGAAAGGCCCAGACCAGGCCGGGAATGGCGGGATCAGTGCTCGATAAGGCGCTGACAAGCTTTGCCGGCTCAGCCATGGCCAACCCCAACCGCCAACAACTGCCCCATTCCGGACGATGGCTGACGGCATCTTCCGGACCCAGGCGGTACTCAATTACGCCAGTGTTACAGTTTGATGATGCCGCCCTATTCCGCCGCCAGCCCGGTCGCGGCCGCCTCGGCTTGCCTGATGTAGTCGTGCACGACGCGGCCGAACGGCAGCGTCAGATCGGCGATGTAGTGATGCGCGCCGAGGCAGCGGCGCACCGGGAAATCCGCGACCGGCGCGTTGACATGCGGCACCAGATGCAGCCGTCCCGGCCCCATCCAGGAGCCCTTCGGCACGATGTCGACGAGGTTGATCGCGACCAGCTGGCAGACCTCGAGACGGCCGTCGACGCCCGGGATCATCTTCAGATTGATCTGCGTCTTCGACAGCGTGGCGCGGGTGAGATCGCCGTTGCCGGCCATGCTCTCGTGCTTGTAGCCCATGGTGCCCATGGCGACGAGCTGGCCGGCATATTCCAGCGTGCCCGTCAGCGTGTCCTTGACGATCTCGAGCTTGGGATGTGCGTACTTCTTGGGAAAGCCCCAGATCTCGCGGCCGGCGGCGATCGGCGGATCGTCGTCGAGATACATCTGCGAGACGAAATTGACCTCCTCGCCATTGAGGCGCGCGGGGATGACGAGGCCGGATTCGGTGTAGCTGCCGAAGCCGGAGGAGTCAGGCATCCTGATCCATTCGTAATGCACGATCGGCTGGTCGATCGGCTGCAGCGGCTCGGGCAGGCCGGCGCGGATCAGCTCCGGATCGGTCTCGTAGGTGATGACGAGGAATTCGCGGTTGACGAACCGATACGGCCCGGCCGGATAGCTCGGCCCCGCCGCCGGCATGGACGGAAGTCTCAGCACGTCTTCGCTACGCATCGCAGGTCTCCTGTGATCCTGATCGGCGGCAATTGCTAGCGATCCTCATTGACTGCGATGTGAAGCTTTTCCGTCAGCCGCACGACCCCTGCCGTTGCAGCGTGGTCGGTCTGCGTTGCCGGCGCTGCATCGGTGCCGCCTTGTCATCACGCCGTCACCACGGGACGCAATCGTCTGGCGCAAGCAGGAGGCATCGCCATGGACGCCCGCACGTCGCAACCGACATATCAGACACATCAGGCGCCCTCGCGGGGCTGGCGGCCCGAGCGCTGCGATCGCGTCGCGCTGGTGCTGCAGGGCGGCGGCGCGCTCGGCGCCTACCAGGCCGGCGTCTATCAGGCGCTGCACGAGGCCGGCATCGAGCCCGACTGGGTCTGCGGCGTCTCGATCGGCGCGATCAACTCCGCCATCATCGCCGGCAACAAGCCGGAGAAGCGGCTCGAGGCGCTGCGCATCTTCTGGGAGCGCATCACCAACCGCAAGATCTGGCACTACACCCCTGATGGCGACGTCTTCCGCCAGTGGCGCAACCTCACCAGCGCCTGGATGACCTCGGCGATGGGCCAGCCCGGCTTCTTCACCCCGCACCAGGTCAATCCCTGGTTCAGTCCGGTCGGCGCGCGCACCGCGACCAGCTATTACGACACGATGCCGCTGAAGGAGAGCCTGCTCGAGCTGGTCGACTTCGATCTCATCAACGAAAAAAGGGTCCGCTTCGCGGTCGGCGCAGTCAACGTGCTCTCGGGCAATTTCATCTATTTCGACAATTCCCATGACGAGATCGAGCCGGAGCACATCATGGCCTCCGGCGCCCTGCCCCCGGCGCTGCCGATGGTGCGGATCGGCACCGATCATTTCTGGGACGGCGGCATCGTCTCCAACACACCGCTGCAGCATCTGCTCGACCAGGAGGATGCGCTCAACTCGCTGGTGTTCCAGGTCGACCTGTTCAGCGCGCGCGGCGTGCTGCCGCGCTCGATCCAGGACGTGATGGCCCGCCACAAGGACATCATGTATTCCTCGCGCACGCGCCACAACACGGACGTCTATCGCCGCACCCACAATCTCAAGGTCCTGCTCCACAAGGCGCTGGCGAAGCTGCCGGACGAGCAGCTGTCCGACGAGGAGCGCAAGCTGAAGGCGAGCCTGTGCCACATGCCGGAGATCGCGATCCTGCATCTGATCTACCAGCAGAAGGCCTATGAGGGCGACGCCAAGGACCACGAATTCTCGGGCACCTCGATGCGCGAGCACTGGACCAGCGGCTATGAGGACACCAAGCGCACCCTGAAGCGCCGCGACTGGATCAAGATGCCGGAGGAAGGCATGGGCCTCGTGGTGCACGACGTGCACCGGGAGACGGAGAGCGCGTAGGAGCGCTCGTGTCCCGGACGCGCTGCAATGCGTAGCATTGCTGCGCAGAGCCGGGACCCAGACACTGCGCGATCCGTCGCAACATAGGCCCCGGCTCTGCAGCCGCATCGTCGTTCTGGACGATGCTTTGCATCGCCAGGGGAACGCCGCGCTACGTCCGGGGCACGAAACTGCCCATAAAACATGATCCATTCAGAAGACACACTGTCGCAATCTCGCGGCTCATTTCGCCTGAGCTTTGCTCTCTTCGTTGCCCTTCTTGTTCAGAAAGGGCGCAGGGAAGGCCGGGCGCCGGCTGGCACCCGCGGTCCCGTGTGCGAACAAGACGCGCACGGGGTGGACTACAGGTGTAGCCGTGCGACCGGCCTTCCCTGCGCGAATGGCTTTACGGCTTATGTCGCGCTCTCCCCGGGGAGCGATGCACTATTGCCCCCGTCGCCTTGCGGATGACTGATGTACGAACCCGGTTGGGCCGCAACATCACCGCAACACTTGACGCACAGACCCCGGGCGTCAGGACCACACGATTTTGCCGTCCGCGCACATCCCCGTTCCTGTCCCCGATGGCTTGCGTGCGCTCACCATCGAGGCCGAACCGAGGACGCCGTCAGCGCCGTGTCGTATCGCGCGTGCTGCTGCTCACGGGATTCCCGCCCTGCAGCCAGCCCAGCGCGCCGACGCCGTCGCGGCCACCGCCTCCCGGCCCGCGTCTCGTGACGATCGCGAAACGCCCCTTGCGACGGGCGGGATGGGCCATTGATACGACATATCCGAAATTCGGTAAATAGGAATGTTTTTGCGTCGAGGGATTGACAGGGGTGTTTTGCCCGACGGGCGGCGAGCGCGCGCCTGGTCAAGCGTTCGAGCCGCGACATGGAGTACTCGTCAGGTCAATTGCCCGTCAATTTCCACTGCGCAGCTTCGTCAACGGTGCTGACGGTAATTCTCCGGAATTGCTGTTGCGTCTTCCCCGGTCTGGGATGGACCATTCAATGCATCCACTTCGAGACAGACGACTGCCCCTGTATCTGTATCGTACATTGAGTCTGGAGATGATCATGCGCAACATTGCATCGGCGATTGCAATCGTGATCTCGTTGAGCGCGCCGGCTTTGGCTCAGAAGGCCGAGATCGAAGCAAACAACGCGAAATGGATAGAGATGTTCAACAAGGGAGATTTTTCCGGGATTGCGTCCCTCTACAGTGCCGATGCGACCGCGCTCCCGCCCGGCTCCGCGATGGTGCAGGGCCGACCAGCCATCGAGGTCATGTGGAAAAGCATGGCTGAACAAGTGACCGATCCGAAGCTCACAACGGTGGATGTCAAGCCACTCGGTTCTTCCGCGGCCCGTGAGATCGGCACGTTCGTCCTGAAGACCAAGGGATCGACACCGCAGGACGTGACCGGAAAGTATGTCGTCGTCTGGGAGAAGGTCTCGGAGACGACTGGAAGCTCGCCACCGACATCTGGAACGACGGCAAGTAGCCGTCTTACCTCCAAACCAGCGCTTGCGCAGAAGCAGGAGGGATCAAACCGACGCGCGTGTTCATTCGCCGTTGTCATTCGATACGCAGGCGCTATCGTGCGCATGCGGCGCAGCCGCGACATTCATCCGATAATTCTAGTCATGGGAGAATCGCATGAAATTCATAACCACCTGGAGCGTACCTCAAGGCACCTTCAATGCAGCCGTCGCCCGCTTTCTCGAGACCGGTGGCGCACCACCCGAGGGCGTCAAGATGCTGGGTCGCTGGCATGGCATGAACGGACAGGGATTTGCGATCTCTGAATCGAGTGATCCAAAAGCCATGTATCGTTGGCTCGCGCAATGGTCTGACCTGCTCCCGTTGACCGTCACGCCCTGCCTCGAGGACGGAGACGCGGGCGAGGTGATGGCGTCGCTCCCCAAGCGTTGATCATCAATACTCACGTCGCTGCCGCCGCTGAAACCGGCGGTGGTGACGTGTTCAACCGTGGTGAAGTCGCCGCTAAAGCGCGATGCGAATGGGTGAATCGTCATCGCGCTTTAGGTTGTTGTTTAAGCATGATCTTTTCGAAAAGCCGCTGCGCACTTTTCCGGCTCATGCTTTAGCGCTTAGAGAGGGGCTGAATCTCCCGTTGATCGAGGCGGTCGATTGGCGCGCGGCCGTTCGTGCTGGCCCAGCCAGATCATGAGGAGAACCAGCGCGCCAGCGAGACCGCTGAACCATCATTGGGCACTTGCGCCATCGTCGTCCTCAACCTGCAGAATGGTCTCCGACAGCAGGGCGGCTGCCTTTTGAAGCGGCGCGATGAACCGGTCCAGTTCGACGAAGCTCACGCGCGCCACCGGCACTGAGACGCCCAGGCAAGCGATCAATTCTCGATCGGGGGACAGAATGGGGACGGCGCACCCCACAACGCCCTTGACGTATTCTTCGTTTGTCTTGGCCCAGCCCTTCTGCCGCGTGTCCTCGAGGGTCTTCATCAGTCCGTGGACATCGACGATCGTCGTGTCCGTGTATCTGGTCAGAGGGAGTGCGCGGCACAAATTCGCCCTCGCCCGCTCAGGCAGTCTGCTCATGTAGATCTTTCCGGTCGACGTGCAGTGTAGCGGCGCCGCTTCTCCCGGATTGAACTGAAGGCCTTGCGGCTCCGAAACGCGAACGCTGTCGACATAGGCAACGACATTGTCGCGGACGACGCCAATCTCGCACTGTTCGCCGATCTCTCCCGCAACCGCCCGAAGCACCGCGTGCCGTCGCGCGGTGCGGAAGGCCGCTCCGATGACGGTCGCGGACAGTGTGACGAGCTGGTTTCCGACAACGTAACGCTTGGTCCCCAACGCCTTCTGAAGCAGTCCGCGGTCCTCGAGATTTCCGATCAACCTGTGCGCCGTCGGCAGCGGCAGCGAGAGAGCCTTTGCGATCTCGGCCGCCGAGACGGCTTTGCGCTGGTCGGCGACGTGCCGAACGATCGCGAAAGCACGATCCAATGGCCCGTCCTTCTGAATGCGCTTCGTCATTGCCCCCGGCCAAATTAGCTAGCGAAATCAGGATTCCGCGCGATATTATCATTTTTCGGAATGAAAGATATTGAAAATCGAAAAATAAGTTTGTCGAAACTCCTAAAGCTCATATTCTCGGCGCGGCCGGTGACTGACCAGAAATTGTGCAACGCAGTCTCGCCGTTCCCAGAATCTCGCTCCGCCGCTTAGCCGAGAGCCAAGTCGCTGGCGGGGCGCCAACAGGAGATGTGCATGTCTCGTCACTACGACGTGGACGCCGTGAGGAAGGAATTCCCCGCTGTCGAGCGGATGGTCTATCTGGACTCCGGGTTTCAAACCCCGCTTGCACGCCCGGTGAAGGCCGCGATCGAGCTCTTCCTTCGCGAGGGCTTCGAGACGGCCGGACCGAAGAGCGTCTGGCTCGACCGGGTGGAGCAGACCCGCGCCAAGGTCGCTCGCTTCCTCGGCGTGACGGCGGATGAAATCGCCTTCACGAAAAACACGTCGGAAAGCATGAACGTCGCGGCAAACGCACTGCCGCTCCGGGCCGGTGACAATGTCCTGATGATCCACGGCGATCATCCGAACAACGCCTACGCATTCCTCCATCTGCAACGGAAGGGCGTCGAGGTCCGCTTCATCCCGATGACTGACGTCGTCGATGCCGACAGCTTTGCGCCTTTCATCGACGAGAACACGCGTGCGATCTCGATGTCGCACGTGACCTTCCACGCCGGTCACCGCTTTGACATCGAGAGCGTTGGCGCGATGTGCAGCAGGAAGAAGCTCTATTTCGTGGTGGACGTGATGCAGGCAATCGGCGTGGTGCCGATCAACGCGGCGGCGATTGGCGCCAGCTTCATCGGCTCCGGCAGCCATAAGGGATTGCTGGTTCCGCAAGGACTCGGGCTTCTCTATTGGGACAAGACGCTCAAAGAGCTGGAGCCGGCCTATCTGGCGGCCGCGAGCCTCGCCGAGGTCCCTGATGATCTCATCGCGCGTGCCGACAGAATGGCGCCCTCGCCCGCCGCCAGGCGCTTTGAGCTCGGCAACTTCAATCTGCCCGCGGTCCATGCGCTGAGTGCTTCGCTCGACATGATCGAGCAGATCGGGGTCAAGAACATCCAGAACCACTGCTTTGACCTCGGCGATCACCTGATCACGCGCCTGGACGAGTTGGGCGTCCGTCTCGTTGGCCCGCGCGAGCGCAAGCATCGCGCTCCGCACATCTACGTCATCGCCCTGCCGGCATCGGACTGGCTTGGCCATTTCGAGGAGAACGGTGTGCGCGTGTCGCCCGAACGGGATGGCATTCGCGTCTCACTCGGCATGTTCAACACCGCCACCGACATCGATCGCCTGATCGACGTCATCCGCCGGCGAGGGCTCGGACGCCCTTCCGCCGCAGCTTGACGTCGAGAACCGATGGGAAGGGAAAAACCATGAAGACGCTTGTTCAGATGCTCGGACGCCTCTCAGTACTCCTGGCCGTCAGCCCAAGTCCCTCCGCGGCAGCCGACAGCCCGACGCTCGATAAGATCAAATCCAGCGGCGCAATCACGATCGGCCACCGCGAGGCTTCCATACCGTTCTCGTACCTCGGGCCCGATCAGAAGCCCATCGGCTTCTCGCTCGATCTCTGCGCGGCGATCGTCGATCGCATCAAGGAGGAGCTGAAGTTGCCCAACCTCAAAGTCAACTACACGCCAGTGAACTCCTCGAACCGGATTCCGCTGATCCAGAGCGGGACCGTCGACATCGAGTGCGGCGGCACCGCGAACGACAAGAAGCGGCAGGAACAGGTCTCGTTTTCGGTCGCGACGTTCGTCAGCCAACCGCGATGGCTCGTCAAGGCCACCAGCGGCGTGAAGACCGCCGGCGACCTGAAAGGCAAGACGATTGTCGTCACCCAAGGCTCCAACGCAGTCGGTTTCGCGCAGAGCGTCAACGCTAGGGAGCAACTCGGCCTCAACATCGTCCAGGCCAAGGACCATGCGGAATCCTTCCTGATGTTGAACACCGGCCGTGCGGCCGCCTTCATGGAGGACGATATCCTCCTCGCCGGGCTCAAGGCTGCCGCGCCAAATCCGGACGCGCTCCTGTTCCTTCCCGAGGGCTACGCAAAGATCTACTATGGATTGATGTTCACGAAGGGTGATGCCGGCTTCAAGGGCCTCGTCGACGACGTCCTCTCCAAGCAAATGGCATCCGGCCAGTTCGAGAAGACCTACGCGAAATGGTTCACCAAGCCGATTCCGCCCAAGGGTGAGAACCTCGCATTCCCGCTCACGGACGAGTTGATGGCGCGGATCGCGCATCCCAGCGATGCCGTCGACTGATTGACGGAGCTGACCGTCCCGCACGGAAATCCTCGTTCGCACCTGCAACCTGAGGGCTCGCGATGTTCGGAGTGCTTTTTGAACAGACGGCGGACGGCCAGCGCTATATCGACTGGCTTCTGTCGGGTCTCGGTTGGACGTTGGCCCTGGCCTTCTTCGGTTGGTGGATCGCCTTCGGCATCGGTGTGGTCGTCGGCGTGGGCCGCACGATGCAGAATCGCTTCTTCTCCGTCCCGGCCCGGCTCTATGTCGAGATATTCCGGAACATCCCTGTCCTGGTGCAGATGTTCCTCTGGTACTTCGTCTTCCCGGAGGTCGTGCCCAGCGCGCTGGGCGATGCCATCAAGCAGATCCCGCCACCCTGGGCGTCGTTTTTCCCGGCGCTCCTCTGCCTCGGACTCTACACCGCGTCCCGAATAGCCGAGCAGGTCCGGGCGGGCATCGAAGCGCTCCCAAGGGGACAGATCGAAGCGGCCAACGCTCTCGGCCTCAATGGCTATCTCACTTATCGATACGTCATCGTGCCGCAGGCCTTGCGCCTCATCGTGCCGAGCCTCACCAGCGAGGTGATGGGCATCTACAAGAACACCTCCGTCGCCCTCACGATCGGCTTGATGGAGCTGACCGCCCAGGCGCGCCAGATCAGCGAGGCCACGTTCCAGACATTTACGGCATTTGGCGCAGCGACGATCATCTACCTTTGTCTGGCGCTGCTTGCCTATCAGGCCATGACCCTCATCGACAAAGCCGTCCGCATTCCGGGCAGCGCTCCCGTCAAGCCCGGGACTGACGAGGATCTGGCCACTGAGATGCGGCAAGGCGGCGCCCTGCCCAACGCCATGGAGGTCGTGAAATGAACACCCTCGATTTCTCGATTGTAACGCAATCGTGGCCCTATCTCTGGTCGGGCCTGCTCTTCTCGCTTGCGCTCACGGCCGCCGCATTCGTCATCGGCATGGTTCTCGGAACCTGCCTGGCGCTCGTTCAGCATTTCGAGATTCCAGTGTTCGCCCAGATCATCCGCGGCTACGTTGCGGTCATCCGATCGATTCCGCTGATCCTCGTCCTGTTCTGGTTCTTCTTCCTGGTGCCGATCGTGCTTGGGCACCTCAGCGGCAACGGCCGCCCGATTCCGATCGGCGCCACCTATACGGCCTTCATCACCTTCGGCCTGTTCGAGGCCGCCTACTACTCCGAGATCATCCGTGTCGGGCTGCGAGCGGTGAACAAGGGCCAGTTCGAGGCCTGCCAGGCGCTCGCGCTGTCCACCTACGACACCTACCGCCATATCGTCCTCCCGCAGGTCCTGCGCGTGGCCAGTCCGATCATCCTCAGCCAGACGATCATCCTCTTTCAGGACACCTCACTCGTTTACGTCCTTTCCCTGACGGATCTTCTGGGCGCCGCTTCCAAGCTTGCACAGCTCAACGGCCGCCTCGTCGAAATGTACCTCGTCGTCGCAGTGGCCTATCTCGCCATCAGTTCGGCAGCTTCCCAGTGTGTCGCTGTCCTTCGCAAACGATACGCACTCGCCACATCGCGATAACGCCTCGAATCCGGGAGACGAACATGCATCGAGAGACCTCCAGCAATGCCGCACAGCCCGGTGCGATCGTCGTCGTCGAGAGCTTGGTGAAGCGGTTCGGCGCATTCACCGCGCTGAACGACGTCAATCTCAGGGTCGGCAAAGGCGAGAAGATCGTGCTGTGCGGACCTTCGGGCTCCGGCAAGTCGACGCTGATCCGCTGCATCAACCATATCGAGAAGCACGACGGAGGCCGGATCATCGTGGACGGCGTCGAACTGAGCAACCGCCTCGCCGACATCAACAGCGTGCGCTGCGAAACCGGGATGGTGTTTCAGAGTTTCAACCTGTTTCCGCACCTCACGGTCGCCGAGAACTGCATGCTGGCCCCGATGAAGGTTCGCGGCATTTCGCAAGCAGAAGCCCGCGATCGCGCACTGGGCTTGCTGCGGAAGGTTCGCATTCAGGATCAGGCGGACAAATATCCTGCACAATTGTCAGGCGGCCAGCAGCAACGCGTTGCCATCGCCCGAGCGCTGTGCATGCAGCCCAAGATCATGCTTTTCGACGAACCGACATCCGCGCTCGATCCCGAGATGGTCAAGGAAGTGCTGGACACCATGGTCGAGTTGGCGCGGGACGGAATGACAATGGTCTGCGTGACACACGAGATGGGCTTCGCCCGCGAGGTTGCCGACCGCGTGGTCTTCATGGATCGCGGAAGCATCGTCGAGGAGGCAGATCCAGAAACCTTCTTTCGGGCCCCTCGCACGGAACGAGCGAAGGGCTTTCTGAACCAGATCATCCACTAAAGGCGCGATGAGATCAGGATGAATCGTCATCGCGCTTTGATTTGGTGTTTGGCTACTTCACATCCCTGTTCAATTCGATCGCGACTTCCGCCATCCAGGAGCCCGGTGCCTCCATCAGGAAGGACTGATGGTTGCTCCTGGTCTGGATCGTCACCAGCGCGGCCACCGTATTTCCCTCTATTCGCGCCTCGATGAGGCCGTCCTTGTTGGTGCCGTAGACCTTGCCGCCCTGCCGGTACTCGCTCTCGAACCAGTTGCCGGAAAGCTCCGTCCCGCTCTGCTCGATGTTCGCGGACAGGACCATCTTGTACGCATCGCTCGCGCAGCGCAGGTCGAGTGTCAACGACCGCCCCGGCCTGGTCACGTTGTACGCCACCTTGCAGCGAACTTTCTCACGCGGACCGTCCGACGGCTTCATGGTGCCGATGCCCGACCAGGCACCGGCCAAGCTGTCGAACACCGGCTCTGCGCACAATGGGCTGACGCCGCCAAGCACGAGGCAGGCCGCGCCGATGCCCATGCGCGCCGCCGAAAACTTCAATCGCATTCCATCAATCCCGATCTGAAAAGTCCGAGCGCGTTCTACGCCCGAACAGTCACGGGAAGTTGTCGAAGATGTATAGAAACGTTGCAGAGATTGTCCGAACGTTGCCGCAATCGCATTTTGGTACTTGGCGACCTGAGCGCGCGGCTCGTCCTTCGAGACGACCGCTTTCAGCGGTCTCCTCAGGATGAGGCTAAGCGGCATCGGAGCTCGTTAAGAGTGCTGCCGCACACTCCGTCCTCATCCTGAGGGCCCGCCAACGGCGGGCGTCTCGAAGGATGGCCACAGAGAAGTCGCCAAAGGCGCTTGCCCTGCCCGCAAGCGGGAGAGAGCCGCGGCAGATCGGAGCGAAACCCGCCTCACCCCGGACCGGGCATATTGCCCGCGAACTGGGGATAGCACTCCCGCAACTCCTCGCGAATTCGGCCCCGGATCAAGGACAGCGTTGCCTCGTCCGGCAACGGCGTCGTGACCTCGCATTGCTCGTTGTCATACGAGAAGCCCGTCGTGCCTCGAATGTCCCGCCAACCATATCCCGGATGGCTGCTCTCGAGGCGAAAACGTCCCGCCTCCCGGTCAAAGGAAAACAGCGCCGCATTGGTCAGCAGCGCATGAGGACCGCCTCGCCGATAGACCGTCTCGTCGGTAACTCCAGGCGCGGAGACGAAGTCCACGCGCTCCACCAGGGATCGCAAGCTGTGCTCCTCACGGAACAGAATGACCCGCGGCACCAGGAAATACAGATAGGCGGAGCCGAACGAGCCGGGCCATCTGACCGGATTGTTCGGATAGTCGCCGGTGCCGACAAGGTTGACGTTGCCCCGGCCGTCGATCTGGCCGCCACCGAGAAAGAAGGCGTCGAGGCGCCCCTGCGCGGCGCAGTCGAACAGCTCCTCGGCACCGCCAGTGAAGGAATTGTGCTTGACCGACCCGAGGATCGAGACCTGCACGTGCTCCAATCCGTCACGCTGGTTGAGCGCACGCAACAGCATCGCTCCCGCCGCCGGCATCGGCGAGGATTGACCGACCGCAACATGCCGCACGCCCTTCAGCAGCCGCGAGATCGTATAGATCATCAACTCACGGCTGGTGCACGCCTCGCTCATGCCGCGCTCCCTGCGCCCCGAACGTAAGCCTGGAAGCCTTCCGGCGAGCGCGCCGCGCGCGCGTATTTCTCGATTTCCTGCCCATCCCTGGGATATTCGGCGTAAAGCCCCGTCGGCCACCCACCCTTCTCGAGCTGCGCCACCGCGCTCACATAGATTGCGGGCAGCACGCCCGCGGCCATTTTCTCGTCGTCGAGCAGCGACACGTCGGAGATGCGCTCGACGGTCACAAAGGCCTTCTTCGACGCATGGGCCAGCAGCATCGTTTCGCGCCGGCGCCCCAGCCGGACATTGCCGAACCGGTCCGCTTCAGGCGCGTGAAACAAGGCGATGTCGGGCTGGATCGCCGAGACCACGACGATCTTCTCAGCGTCATCGAACGGATTGGACGTCACCTTCCAATCGTCGCGCTTCTCCAAGACGTCGCTGCCGATGATGCCGCGAATCGGCATGAACGGCACCCCCTTCTCCGCGGCCGTTAACCCTGCGAACACCGCCGGACAAGTGGCATCACGCAGGCGAATGGATCCGTCGCGCACAGCCCGGCTGAAACAAGGCGCGCCGCCCGCTTCGCCGAGACTGACGGCGCTCGTCTCCAGCGTCGCCACGGCACCAGCGCCGATGAGCATATCGACCTGCATGCCGCCGATCGGCGCGCAGACCACATGAAGATCGCGAATGCCGCGATCGATCAGCATCCGAACCAGTCCCGGGGCCGCGGCGTAGTCGTCCGGCGCCAGGCCGAGTTTACACCCGGAGGGTATCATCTCCGCCATCTCTCGCGGCGTTACGAAGTCTGTCATGTCTTCACCTCTTCCTCGGGTTCCCATCAACAACCGCGTCGCGCACGATAGCGCCCTAGTCCTTTGCCGCAAGGTCCCTTGATACGACGTAGCCATCGCGCGTCTGCGGCAGCTTCCAGCCCAGGACCTTGCTGGCAACCAATGTGCGCAGCACCTGGGCCGTGCCGCCGCCGATCGTGAACATGCGGACATCGCGCACCATTCGTTCGAGCGGAAAGTCGCGCGAATAGCCGCGGGCGCCGAACACCTGCAGGGCGTCGTTGACGATCTTGATGGCGGCTTCCGAGGCAAAGATCTTCGCCTGAGCGGCAAGCATGGGATCGGGGAATGCGCTGCCGCCCGGCCCCCGTGAAGCCGCCGCCGCGTGCAGCATCAGGCGCGATGCGGTCAGTTGCGTCTGCATATCGGCGAGCATCCAGTGCAGCCCCTGAAATTCGCCGATCGGCCGGCCGAACTGCTCGCGCGTCTTGGCCCATGCGATGGCGTGCTCGAGTGCGCCGGCCGCAATCCCCATGGCAACCGTGCCGGCGCCGACGCGCTGGCTGTTGTAGGCATTGATGAGGTCGGCGAAGCCCCGCTTGAAGCCCGACGGCGGCAGCAGCACCATGTCCGGCGTGATCTCGAGGTCCTCGAACACGAGCTCGCCCTCGGGCATGCCGCACAGCCCCATCGTCGTCTCGCGCTTGCTGACGCGGAGCCCTTCCACCTCGCCGCGCACCGCCAGGAAGCCGCCGACGCCCAGCTCCTCTCCGCTCTCGTCGAACACGCGCGCAAAGATCAAATGGAGACGAGACACCCCGGCGCCGGTGATCCAATGCTTCCTGCCGTTGAGCACATAGCGGTTGCCGCGCTTGTCGGCTCGCGTCGTCATTCCGCTCGCGTCGCTCCCCGCATCCGGCTCCGTGATGCAGATGGCCGGCTTGTCGCCATCCAGGACGAGATCGGCCGCGCGCTTTTTCTGCGCGTCGGTCCCGTAGGCCATCACGGTCGAGATGGCGCCCATGTTGGCCTCGACCACGATGCGCGCAGACACGGTGCAGGACCGGGCGATCTCCTCGATGACCAGCACCGTGTCGAGGAAGCTCCGACCCTGGCCGCCATATTCGACCGGAATGGTCATTCCCATGAAGCGCTCGACCTTCAGCGCCTCGACGACGTCCCATGGATATTCACGCGACCGGTCGATGTCGGCGGCGCGTTTGCGGATCGTCTCGTTGGAGAGCGCAGCAGCCCTCTCCTTCAGCGCCAGCTGCTGGGATGAGAGCTCCATGTCCGTTCTCCATGTCCGCGGACGAGCGTGCTTGCCGAACAGGTCAGTCAGCCCGATCAGCCGCGTCCCATGTTATAGAATTCCGGGTTCGGACGCATGCTGGTGACGTTGGCAAGCCGGTTGGAAAGACCGAAGAAGGCCGAGATCGCGGCAATGTCCCAGATGTCGTCTTCCGTGAACCCGTGCGATTTCAGCGTGGCGAAATCGGATTCGGAAACCTTGTAGGCCTCGGTCGAAACGCGCACGGCGAAGTCGAGCATCGCCTTCTGCCGGTCGGTGATATCCGCCTTGCGGTAATTGACCGCGACCTGATCGGCAATCAGCGGATCCTTGGCGCGGATGCGCAGGATCGCGCCATGCGCGATAACGCAATACTGGCATTGATTTAGGTTGCTGGTCGCAACCACGATCATTTCCCGCTCGGCCTTGCTGAGGTTGCCGGGCTTGTCCATCAGCGCGTCGTGATAGGCAAAGAACGCGCGAAACTCGTCCGGCCGGTGCGCCAGCACGAGAAAGACGTTCGGAATGAAGCCGGACTTCTCCTGGACCGCCACGATGCGGGCGCGGATGTCGTCTGGCATGTCGGCCAGATCAGGGACAGGGAAGCGGCTGACTGCAAGTGCCTGGGTCATGGCGTTATCCTCGGTACTCGTCGATGGAAGTTGGTACGATCACGCGTTCCTTGGCCTGGATCATCGCGATAAATCCTCGCGCGAAGACGTCGAGTGCGTCGGGGCGTCTTTCCAGCTTCGCCCGCAGCACCGCGCCCTCCCAGCCGATCCAGAAGAAATGCGCGAGGCTGTCGCAATCGGCGTCTTTCGGAATGTGGCCCGCCTGCTGCGCCGCGTGGAGGCAGCGGGCGGTCCGGGCTTCCCAATCCCTGAGAACGGCAGCGAGGCGCTTTCGAAACGGCTCCGGCAGCGCTCCCATCTCCTGCCCGAGATTGCCGACGAGACAGCCGCGTCGATAGCCGTAGCGCGCCATGCCCGACCGCGCGTCCGCGATGAAATCGCGCAGGCGGTCCAGCGGAGCCCGCGCTGCATCGTCGAACCATCGATCCAGCTTGCGGGCGAAATAGGCGGCGTAAGCATCGATCAGTTCGAGGCCGAAAGCCTCCTTGCTGCCGAAGTAGTGATAGAACGAACCCTTCGGCACGTCGGCGGAGTCCAGGATCTCCTCGACGCCGACGGCGCTGAATCCCTTTTCGGTCAGAATCGCAACGCCCGTGCGCAACAGACGCGCGCGCGGCGCATTCGGCTGCGACTGGTCCCTGGGAGGACGGCCCCGTCGGCGCGGCTCTGATACCGAGGCTGCTCTGTTCATGAATGTTTATTAGACCGATCGTCTTGTCAAATCAACCCTCTTCCTCCCAAGGCTCAGATCTCTCGCGGACCGCCTTCGTCACCGGCTGCAGTTCGAGACATCTTGCCGTTAGACTCCCTGCGCCAAACGTGGACAATACCCGGGCACGTCACGTGCGCAGTGCACACCAAGATGCGCCAGGGGAAACGAAAATGCCGGCTGCCTTCCCGTCGTCCGAACCCGCTATTCCAACCGCTCCCTTGACTGCCGAGATGCGCGATGCGTTGCGCGCGATCGTGGGTGGCAAGGGCCTCATCGAAGATGAGCACGGCAAGCAACCGTTCGTGACGGATTGGCGGGGATTGCTGGTTGGCGGTGCCGGCGCCGTCGTCCGTCCTGGCAGCACCGCGGAAGTTTCGAAAGTAGTCCGGCTTTGCCATGAGCACGGCGTCGCCATCGTGCCGCAGGGCGGCAACACCGGCCTGATGGGTGGGGCGACGCCCTGGCCTGCACACACCGGCATCGTGTTGTCGCTCGGCCGCATGAACCGCGTGCTGGACGTCGATCCCGTCGGCTACGCGATGACGGTCGAGGCCGGCTGCGTGCTGCAGACGCTTCAGGAGACGGCAAGCCAGCACGACAGGTTCCTGCCGCTCAGCCTCGGCGCCCAGGGCTCGTGCATGATCGGCGGCAATCTGTCGACCAACGCCGGCGGCGTGCAGGTGCTGCGCTACGGCAATGCCCGCAATCTCGTGCTCGGGCTCGAGGTGGTGCTGCCGAACGGCGAGGTCTGGGACGGATTGCGCGCGCTCAAGAAGGACAACACCGGCTATGACCTCAAGCACCTCTTCATGGGTGCCGAAGGCACGCTGGGCATCATCACCAAGGCCGTGCTCAAGCTGTGGCCGGCGCCGAAGGACGTCTCTACATCATGGCTCGCGATCCGCGATCCACGCGCGGCCCTTGAGATCCTGTCGGAAGCGCACGCGGCATCCGGAGACAATGTCGGCTCTTGCGAGCTGATGAGCCGCAGCGCGATCGACATGGTGCTGCGCCATATTCCCGGCACCCAGGATCCTCTCAAGGCCGACACGCCGTGGTACCTGCTGCTGGAATGGTCGTCCTCGCGGGCGCGCCAGGACGGCACTGAGGGCATGTCCGAGAAAATGGAGCAGTTTCTCGCCGATCAACTCGAGGCCGGCCGCGTGCTCGATGCGGTGATCGCCCACACGGTCAGTCAATCGCGCAACATGTGGCGCATCCGCGAAAGTGTCGCCGAGGCCTCCCGGGCCGAAGGTCCGGGGCTCAGCTTCGATGTGTCGGTGGCGATCTCAGGGATTCCGGAGTTCATCGCCAAGGGCACCACGGCGGTGCTCGACATTCTCCCGACCATCCGGCCCTATCCTTTGGGGCACATCGGCGATGGCAATCTGCATTTTTCGTTCATGGGGCCGACCGGTATGGATCAGCAGACGCTGACCCAATACAAGGGCGCCATCACGCGGGCCGTGAACGATCTCGTCACCTCGATGGGCGGCTCGATCTCGGCGGAACACGGCATCGGCATCGACAAGCTCGACGAGCTCAGCCATTACCGCTCGAAGACCGAGCTCGACATCATGCGAACCATCAAGCGCGCACTCGATCCGCAGAACATCATGAATCCCGGCAAGGTGCTGCGGCTGTGACCGACGCTGCGCCCCGCGTCAACGATCGATCGAGCGTGGGCAGGTCGCAACGAAGTTGCGACCCGTCCGCGGTCTTGTCGAGAGTGGTGTCCGCGACCCTCAAGCCGCCGAACCGCCGCGCGGATTCACGATCGCGTACCCTCGCAATGAACGTGCGTGGATTCGCGTAGCGTGTCCGCCCGAGTTGGCGTCATAGGCCATCCAGACATCGCCTCCGAGGTGCTGCTCCAGAACGAAAACGTGTCCTCGGCGCGCAGCAACCATTCCCGGCGCGGGTGACGTCCGCGGAAAGCGCAGCCAATTGGCCGCAAGATTCAATTCCGGCACGATACGACCGAACACGCGCAGAGCCGCGCCGCAGCCGCAGAAGGACGAAGGGCAGCCTGCCGGACGACCGCCGACAACGCGAGCCCCGGAAACACCGGAGACGGTCGCCGGCGTGGCGGCGCCCCCAGCATCAGTCACTGTCAGCTGCGTCGAGCGGTACGCTTGCAGTGATGGCCTGGAATTCAGTGAGGATCGGGAAGTAAGTGAAGACTTGAAAGTCCGCTCGCGCTGCATCTGCGAATACGAGAAGTCGCAGGGCATGGTGACATTGCATTCGGAAGCATGATGAATGCGATAAGGTCGCGCTTCCGAAGGGATAGAGCTCAAGGCAACGAAGAGGTACGCAGAAATTACTAGCCTGTACATTGCAGGACTCCAAAATAGAGTGGTCCTGCCCCAGGCAACGAGAAACCAATAACAGTTTGGCTGAAATGGGCCTAAAGAGCGGCTGAAAATGGCTGCATCTGCGCGACGCTGTCTGCAATCATCATAGCCTACAAATAGCGAGCGAAATGATTAACTCGCAGAGAACGAATGAGCGCTCCGCGGGTCCAACGCACTGCATGCAATCAAGTCCGGTTCGCATTGGTCGTGGCTTCTGCGGCAAGCTCTCCTCGTCACTGCGCTGCCCCTGATCGGCGCGACGCCGCTATTCACTGCATCATCGCTGCTGCGATCTTCTCCGCCGACATCAACACGGGAAAGTTGGTGTTGGCGCATGGCACCACCGGAAAGATCGAGGCGTCGACGACGCGCAGGCCCTGGATGCCCTTGACGCGGCCCTGATTGTCGACCACCGCCATCGGATCGTCGGCGCGGCCCATGCGGCATGAGCAGGAGGCGTGCCACACGCCGATCGTCGCCTTGCGCACGAAGGCCTCCAGCGCCTCGTCGTCGTTCATCACCTGATCGAAGGTGAAACCTTCGACCACGAAATTGTCGATCATGTAGTGGCGCAGCGCCGCCGGCCCGTCCATCAGCGTCGCGGCGATCTTGGTCAAGATCCTGTTCTTGGTGTTGACCACGCCGATCTTGCGGACCTTGTCCGTGTAAGCAGCCGGGAACGGCTTGTCCGTCACCGCCCTCACCACGTCGCTCATCTGCACCGCCGCCATCTTGCGGAAGCCGCTCATCAGGCGATCGAGATCGCGCCGGTCGGACAACAGATTGAACTCCACGACCGGCTCTGCCGAGGGATCGCGCGAGGCGAGCTTGACCTGTCCCGTCTCCGAATAGGTCTTGTTGACGAAGGTCAGCAGCGAGCCGATCTGCTCGCCGACCGCATGCCAGGCCGACTTGGAGAGCAGGACGACGAACATGTCGCCCTTCGGCACGCCTGCGAGATCGGAGGAATAGCGCAGGCCCAGCTGCATGTGGCGCCTGGTGTGCTCGTTCATGCGCGCGCCGCGGCGGACAAAGGACGACAGCGAGATCGAGGGATGATCCATCAGGCGCTGGCCGACGCCCGGCAGTCCCATCAGCACAGGAATGCCGAGATCCTTGAGGTGGCCGACCGGCCCGATCCCGGCGCGCAACAGATGCGCCGGCGAATGGATGGCGCCGCTGGACAGAATGATCTCGCGTCCGCGGAATTCCTGCTCGCGTCCGTCAACCATCGCTTTGACGCCGACGCAGCGCGTGCCCTCGAACAGCAGCTCGCGCACTTGCGTGTTGGTGGAGATGGTGAGATTGGCGCGCTGGCGGGTGTCGCGATCGAGATAGCCCATCGCGGCCGAGACGCGTTGCTCGGCCTGGTTGGAATGCGTCACCGGGAAGAAGCCGTCGACGAACTCGCCGTTCTGGTCCGGCAGGAATCGGTGGCCGGCCTGCTGGAAGGCCTCGGCGAACGCCTGCGAATGCCGCGTCCAGTGCTCCCTGGGGATGCGGCGGACCGGGATCCGGCCATCCTTGCCATGGTACGGTCCGTCGAAATCGAGATCGCGCTCGACCTTTTTGAAGAAGGGCAGCACGTCGTTCCACGTCCACCCTTCGGCGCCGCGCGCGTCCCATTCGTCGTAATCGGTGGGAGCGCCGCGGTTGGCCATCTGGCCGTTGATCGACGAGCCGCCACCGAGCACGCGCGCCTGCTCGTATTTGCGCAAGGGAGGCCGGCCCACGTGTGGGTTGTTGTGGCTGACGACCTGCGTCGTGACCTTGAGCTCGGTCCAGTGGAAGCGCGGATCGAAATAGGCCGTGCCCGGATAGCTGTCCCTGATCTCGGCCGGCTCGTTACCGGGCGGCGTGTCCTGGCCGGCTTCGCACAACAGGACCTTGTTGGCACTCTTCGCGGAGAGCCGGTGGGCCAGCACGGACCCCGCCGAGCCGCCGCCCACGATAATGAAGTCATACACGATTGGCGCGTCCTCTTGTTCTTGTTCGGGGAACGTAGCGCGTAATTGTTTTGAGGTCACGCCATCGCAGCCGCGACAAGCTTGTCGCGCGGCAGCGATGGCCAATATCAAGGCCTGATCGAAAAGTTCTCCGGCGGCCCCGGCTTTCGCAGCGGCTCGGCGAGGCGCGCGAACTCGCACAGCAGCGACCTCGTCTTCCGGGGATCGATGATCTCCTCGACCCAGAACTTTTCGGCCGAGCGGAACGGAGAGCGCAGCTTGTTGAGGCGCGCCTCGATCTCCTTGAGCTTCTCCGCCTTGTCCTCGGCCGCGTCGATGTCGGCGCGATAGGCGGCCTCGATGCCGCCTTCGAGCGGCAGCGAGCCCCAATAGGCCGACGGCCAAGCGTAGCGGATCGAGAAGCGGTCGGCCGGCTGATGCACGACACCTGCAACACCAAACGCGTTGCGCAGGATCACGGTACACCAGGGCACGGTGGTCTGGTTCACCGCAGCCATGGCGCGAACGCCGTGGCGGATCGTGGCCGCCTTCTCGGCATCGAGACCGATCATGAAGCCCGGGCAATCCATGAGATAGACGACCGGCAGATGGAAGGTCTCGGCGAAGTCGACCCAGCGCACCACCTTCTGGCAGGCATCCGCGGTCCAGGAGCCGCCATAGTGAAAGCTGTCGCTGGCGAGCAGCAGCACCGCCCTGCCCTCCAGCCGCGCAAGGCCGACGATGACAGGCTTGCCGAAATTCTTGCCGATCTCGAAGAACGAGCCCTTGTCCACGACGGACTCGATAATGGGGCGCATCTTGTAGACCTGCTTGCGGTTGCGCGGCACCGCATTCATCAGCGCCTCTTCGCTCCGCTCCGGATTGTCGGTGCAGGGCAAGGTCGGCGGCAGCTCGTAGACCGACGACGGCAGATAAGACAGGAAACGCCGCGCGCAGGCAAAGGCCTCTTCTTCCGTGTCGACGGCATGATCGACCGCGCCGGCGCGGGTCTGGATGTCGGCGCCGCCGAGCTCCTCCTTCGAGAGGTCCTGCCCCAGCGCCTTCACCACCGGCGGCCCCGCGACGAACATCGCGGACTTCCGGGTCATGATGGAATAGTGGCTGGCGGCAAGGCGGGCGGCGCCAAGGCCTGCGACCGAGCCGAGGCCGAGTGCGACCACCGGCACGCGCGACAAATTCTCCGTCGTGAACCGATACCAGCGCGTGCCGCCGATGCCTCCAGGCAGATTCGCCGCGCCCTTGGTCTCGATGGTCTTGACCGAGCCGCCGCCGCCGGAGCCTTCGATGATGCGGACGATGGGCAGACGGAAATCGTGCGCCATCTCCTCCGCCATCAACGGCTTTGCCGAGATCGACGCATCAGCCGAACCGCCGCGCACCGTGAAATCATCGCCGACCACGACCACGGTGCGGCCGTCGACGCGCGCACGGCCGAACACGCAATTCGCCGGCGTGAGCTTTTTCAAATCGCCGCTGGAATCGTACTCTCCGATGCCGGAGACGGCACCGATCTCGTGAAAGCTGCCTTTGTCGATCAGCTTGTCGATACGCTCCCGAACAGTCAGCCGGCCCTGGTCATGCTGTCGCTTGACCTTGTCAACGCCGCCCATCTCCCGCGCGAAGGCTTCGCGCCGGGCGAGCTCGTCGAGTTCCGGCTTCCAGTTCATTCACTCCCTCCGAATGGATCGGCTTGTTATTGTTATGCACGGCCATTGCGACCGGTTTACGCGGGATACGGTTGGCGAAGGCATCGCCCTCGGAGCCTTCCATCAGGCTGCCGAGCGAGCGACCGAGCGTAAGCATCAGCGGCGCGACTTCGTCATGCAGACGCTGCTCGTCATACATCGCCGAGAGCAGGCCGATCGTGATGACCACGAAGGTCTGGTACTGCGGCGACCAGATCGGCACCGCGAGGCCGTTGATGTGCGGGCTCCACAAGCCGCAGGCCACGACATAGCCGCGCTCTCGCAACATCTGCCGGTTGGCCTCGATGCGGGGCTTCAGGATCTTCGCGGCCTCGGGCGCCTCCCGTTCGAAGTCCGCGATGAAGGCATCGCCGATCTCCGGCGCGAGCGCTGCGGTGTAGGCCGCGCCCGCGGCGGTCGAGGCCATCGAGATGCGACTGCCGGTGCCCTCATGCAGGCCCAGCGCAGAGGGTGAGCGTGCGAACTGGAGATAGACCAGATGAAAGCGGTCGGGCACGACGAACCCCACCGTGCCCGGCAGCTGCTCGGCGACTTCCTGGAGCCGCTGGCGGATCATGCTGCGCAGCTGCGCGCCCTTCATCATCGAAGCGCTCATCGCAACCGCGCTCGGGCCGATGCGATATTTCTGATCGCGCGGCAGATAGACGAGCTGGCCCATCCGCGTCAGCGTATGCGTGAGCCGCGACACCGTCGAGCGCGGCAGGCCGCAGCGATTTGAAATCTCGAGATTGCCGAGCCTTGCCTCGTGGCCCTCGAAGCATCGCAACACGTCGAACGCGCGCGAGACCACCTGGATGACATCACCCTCACCGGCATCGCCAGCGAGCACGCCTTGCCTACTCAACCGCTCCGATCGTCGTCCCATGTGTTCCCTACCGTTGTTCCGCTCTGCGGAATTAAATTCCACTTGCAGACGACGCTACCTCAGGCATTTTGCGACGACAACAAAAAGGGATGGCATGCCAGAAATTAAGATCGTCACGGAGGTCGCCGGGCGCGTCTGCGCAACTCCCGTGCAAGTTGGAGGAACCATTGCGGATGGCGATGAAATTGTAATCGTGGAAGCCATGAAGATGGAAATACCGGTGCTCTCGCCTGCAAGCGGCACGATCACATCGCTTCTCGTCAAGCTCGACGACGTCGTTGCGGAGGGACAGGCGGTCGCGATTGTCGCGTGCTGACGGCGTTATCCGTCGCTTCCGCGGCAATCTGTCAGTCTCGTTCCCGCATGCGCGGTACGGCGTTGCCATCGCCCGACGCGGGTGACATGATCCGTCGCAAACAAAACTCTGTTTCAAACAAAGAACGAAAATCTTCGCGGCAAACGCGAAAGATCATTGGAGGGAAACATGCTTCGTGGGCTGCTCGTGCTCGCGCCTGCCTTGGTGGCGGGCATCTCTTTTGCGTCTACACGCTATTCGTTCGCCGAAGACATCAAGCTGCCGGCGACGTTGACGTTCACCGCCTATGACACCGGAACCGCCGGCTTCAACATCGCGGTCGGCGTCGGCAAGATGATGAAGGACAAATACGGCACCGACGTGCGCGTGCTGCCCGCAGGCAACGACGTTGCCCGTCTCGCGCCGCTGCGCGCCAAGCGCGCGGCGTCCTCGGCGATGGGATCCGGCACCTACTTCGCGCAGGAAGGCATGTTCGAGTTCGGCGCGAAGGAATGGGGTCCGCAGCCGCTCCAGATCCTGCTTTCGAGCGTCGACTGCAATTGCGGTTCGCTCGGCGTTGCCGCCGACACCGGCGTGAAGGAGTTGAAGGACCTCAAGGGCAAGCGTGTCGGCTTCGTGGTCGGCTCACCCGCGCTGAACCAGAACTCGCTCGCCGTGCTCGCCTTCGCCGGGCTGACGCAAAAAGACATCAAGGCCGTCGAATTCGCAAGCTACGGCGCGATGTGGAAAGGGCTGATCAACAACGACGTCGATGCCGCATTCGGCACCACCATCACCGGCCCCGCCAAGGAAGCCGAGACCTCGCCGCGCGGCCTGATCTGGCCGCCGCTGCCTGCCAAGGACAAGGAAGGCTGGGCGCGAATGCAGAAGGTCGGATCGTTCTTCTTCCCGCAAGTGGCGACCTGCGGGGCCGGCATCTCGCCGGACAAGCCGGTCGAGCTCGGCAACTACCCCTACCCGATCTTCGTCGCCTATGCCTCGCAGCCGGCCGACCAGGTCTATGCGATCACCAAGGCGATGATCACGAATTACGACGCCTACAAGGATTCGGCGCCCGGTGCCGGCGGGCTCGCGGCCGACCGCCAGACCAAGAACTGGGTGGTGCCGGTGCATCCCGGCTCGGTGAAGGCGCTGAAGGAAGCCGGGCAATGGAGCGACGCGCAGGAGGCGCACAACAACAAGCTGATCAAGCGGCAGGAGGTGCTGGCAGCCGCGTGGGCCGATTACGGCAAGTCCAACCCGCCGTCGGACGACAAGGCGTTCCTCGATGGCTGGATGAAGGCTCGCGCAACAGCGCTTGCGAAAGCCGACATGCCGAACGGGTTCGAGGATTAGAGCACGATGTTGTTGGGCTTGATGGCCGCCGCGCGAGAAGTGCGCTCCCTCTCCCGCTTGCGGGAGAGGGTTGGGGAGAGGGTATCTCCGCAGTGGGATTCCCCCAGAGGAGACAGCCCTCACCCGGCGCTGCGCGCCGACCTCTCCCACAAGCGGGAGAGGTTGAGGAGCCCGCGGCTTGATCGATTCAACCAACGGCCGTTCGCTTAGTTAGTTACCAGCCCACGCGCGGGGTCGACGATGTCTTCTGTTTCCACCTCCACTGCCCCGCAAGACGAGACCAAGCGGATCGTGTTCGACGATCCCCTTGGCGCGGCCGGCAACATGCAGGAGGCCGAAGTAACGCGCGTGCGCACCTTGCGCGGCGCCTGGCGCTGGACGCTGGTCGCAGCGACCGCGGCAACGATCCTGCTCTGCATCAACCAGCAGTTCTCGCTGCGCTTCTTCATCGGCTACACGCAGCTCAACACGGAGTATTTCTATCTCCTGATCGCGTTGATGCTGCCCTTCACCTTCCTGATCTTTCCCGGCACGGAGCGCGCCCCGCTCGACCGGATTCCCTGGTACGACCTCGTCTTGTTCGTCGCGACTTTCGCCGCAGCGCTGCTGCTGATGTCGAACGTGCGCAAGGCGGCGGAGGCCGGCTGGGAGTTCGGCGGCGCGCCGAACAACGTGATCGCGGCGGGCCTCGTGATGTGGGCGATGCTGATGGAGGCACTGCGCCGCACCGGCGGCTGGAGCCTGCTGTTGAGCGTGCTTCCCTTCACCGTCTATCCGCTGTTCGCCGAATCCAGCTGGCTCGGCCCGTTCCGCGGCACGCAATCGACGCTGGAGCAGGCGACCGCCTATCACGTGCTGTCGGGCGAGAGCCTGCTCGGTATTCCGATCCAGGCCTTCGCCGACACCGTGATCGGCTTCCTCGTGTTCGGCACCGCGCTGATGATGACCGGCGCCGGAAAATTCTTCATCAACCTTGCCTTCGCGCTGTGCGGCACCTTCCGCGGCGGCGCCGCCAAGGTCTGCATCTTCGCCAGCGGCTTGCTCGGCATGATGTCGGGCTCGATCATCTCCAACGTGCTGACCGCCGGCACCATGACCATCCCCGTGATGAAGAAGAGCGGCTTCCGCGCCTCCTATGCCGGCGCGATCGAAGCCTGCGCCTCGACAGGTGCGGTGCTGGCGCCGCCGGTGATGGGCGCGACCGCGTTCGTGATCGCGCAGTTCCTCAATGTCAGCTACGCCGACGTCGCCCTCGCCGCGATCATTCCGGCTGTGCTCTACTACATCGGCCTGTTCATGCAGGTCGACGCCTATGCTGCCCGCCACAAGCTGAAAGGCATCCCGCGCGCCGAGCTGCCGCGCATCATGGATACGATCAAGGACGGCTGGTATTACGTCTTCGTGATCGCGCTCTTGATCGTGATGCTGCTCTACTTCAAGCGCGAGAGCCACGCGCCGTTCTACGCCACCGCGCTGCTGCTGGTGCTCAACCAGTTCTTCTCCAAGGACACGCGCTGGACCTTTGCGACGATCGGCAAATTCCTGGAGGTCAACGGCCGCACCTTCGTCGAGCTGGTCGGCATCCTCGCCGGCTGCGGTCTCCTGATCGGCGCGTTCTCGATGACCGGCGTGGTGTCGAGCCTTGCCAACGACCTCCTGCATATTGCCGGCGACAATCCCTTCCTGCTGCTCGGCATGTGCGCCCTCACCAGCCTGATCCTCGGCCTCGGGCTGACGACGACGGCCTGCTACATCTTCCTCGCCATCCTAGTCGCGCCCGCGCTGGAGAAGCTCGGGCTGAACAAGATGGCCGTGCATATGTTCATCTTCTATTGGGGCATGCTGTCGTCGATCACCCCGCCGGTCGCGATCGCGTCCTTCGCGGCCGCAGGCATTGCCGGCTCGCCGGCGATGAAGACGGGCTGGGAGTCGATGTGGGTCGGCAGCATCATCTATTTCATCCCGTTCTTCTTCGTGCTCAATCCGGCGCTGGTGCTGCAAGGGCCGAGCCCGTATCTCGCCGGTCTCGGCCTGATGGGACTTGCGGCGTTCGGCACGCTCTTCATCTGCGGCGGCATCCAGGGCTATCAGCCCTTCGTCGGTGACCTCCGCCGCGCCGGCGCGCTGGAATGGCCGATCCGCGTGCTTCTGGTGATCGGCGGCTTCGTGGTGGCGACACCGGGCGGCGGGATCATGCCGCTGTCGCAGATGCAGGTGACGCTGCTGGGCCTTGCCATCCTTGTGCCCACGGCTTTGCTCGCCCTGCTGCTGGTCCGGCGGCAGACCGTGGTTCCGAACGGGTTGCGCGTGCCCTGATTGCGTTGCACAAGAGAGGCGATGACTCCGCTCTCGCCTCTCGCCGCCGCCTGGACCCGCTCGAAGCCGCCCTTGCTGCGGTTTCTGGACAATTGCCTCAACGAATTCTCCGCCGAAACCTCGGGCAGCGTCGCCGACTACATTCCCGAACTGAGCAAGGCTGATCCTGCCTATTTTGGCATCAGCCTCGCGACACTGGATGGCCACGTCTACGAGGTCGGCGACTCCAGGGTGCCCTTCACCATCCAGTCGATGTCAAAACCGTTCGTGTTCGCGCTGGCGCTGGACCTTCTGGGCGCAGGCCGGGTCGAGAGCGCGATCGGCGTCGAACCGTCGGGCGATCCCTTCAACTCGATCCGGCTCAATTCCGAGAACCACCCGTTCAACCCGATGGTCAATGCCGGCGCGATCGCCTGCACCGGGCTGATTTACGACAGCAAGGGCGCAGATGCCTTCGAGCAAATTCGGCTCGCGCTGAGCCGCTTCGCGGGCCGCGATCTCGCCGTGGACGAGGCTGTCTACGGCTCGGAGAGCCAGACCGGCGACCGCAACCGCGCGATCGGTTATCTGCTCAAGACCAACGCCGTGATCTCGGACAATGTCGCAGCCGTGCTCGACGTCTATTTCCGGCAATGCGCCGTGCTGGTCACCGCGCGCGACATCGCGGTGATGGCGGCGACCCTCGCCAATCGCGGCGTCAATCCGGTCACGGGCGAGCAGGTGCTGACGCCTTACGCCATCTCCCGCACGCTGTCGGTGATGACCTCGTCGGGCATGTACGACTATGCCGGCGAATGGATCTACCGGATCGGCATTCCCGCCAAGAGCGGCGTCGGCGGCGGCATCCTCGCCGCGCTCCCCGCCCGCCTCGGGCTCGGCAGCTATTCGCCGAAGCTCGACAAGCACGGCAACAGCGTGCGCGGCATCAAGGTTTGCGAGGCGCTGTCCTCGCACTACGATCTGCACATGCTCAACCGCAGCGACGATGCCCGCAACGCCGTCATCGCCGACTACGATATCGGCAAGAGCCCGTCACGCCGCGTGCGCCGGCCGCAGGAGCGCGAGATTCTCGCCGCGCATGAGCAGGAGGTGCGGATCATCGAGCTGGTCGGCACGCTGTCGCTGTCCGCGGTCGACTACGTCTCCCGGCGGCTCGCGGGGCGGCCCCGCCCCCAATTCGTGATCTTCGATCTGCACCGCGTCACCTCCACCACGCGCGCCGGCGCGCGGCTGGTCGCCGAAGCGTTCGAGGAGCTCGCAGCACTGAATGTCACGGTGGTGCTGTCGGGCGTCAAGCGCGCATCCAGGGAGTGGGACACGTTGCGGGAATGGACGGCCGAGCTGAAGAACGTCCGCGACTTCTACCTGCTCGACACCGCGATCGAATGGGCCGAAGATCAGATCGTCTACCGCTACGGCGGCTCGATCGACTTCCACGAGACCACCGAGCTTGCCGAGCAGCCGCTGCTCGAGGGCCTCGGCGAGAACGAGCTGGCGGATCTCGCCTCGATCTGCACCATCCGCACCTATCAGTCCGGCGCGAAGATTCTCACCACGGGCGATCGCGCCGATTCCCTGTTCTTCCTGCGCAGCGGCGCCGTGCACGTCACGCTGCCTGACGGCGTGCGGCTCGCGACGCTGACCGCGGGCATGGCGTTCGGCGAGATGGCGCTGCTGGAGTCCACGCGCTCGGCCGACGTCTTCGCCGACATGGCGGCGACCGCCTATGAGGCTCCACTGCAGGATTTCGAACGCTTCCGCCAGCAGCACCCGCACGCCAGCGAGCGCATCATGCGCAACCTCGCCCAGCTCCTCGCCGATCGCCTGATCGTGGCGAACGCGAAGGTGGATATTTTGACGTCGACGTGAGCGAGCCTACCGGCTCGCCGCCTCGCTCAGCCGCCGCTTGATCTTTGCCGCGCTCCTTTCGAGCAGCTCGGACGGTTTCTGGCCGGTCGTCGCGCAGAGGCAGGCCCAATAATAGATGACGTCGCCGAGCTCATCGACGAGGCCAGCCTTGTCGAGCCAGTCATCGCGCAACAGCTTCTTGATGTGCTCGGCCACCTCGCCGGCCTCGCCCGCGAGGCCGAGACCGAGATAGGAGAGCCGCTCGTTGGACGGATGTTCATCGACTTTCGCAACGCTCGCGGCCCAGGCCGCATATTCATCGATCGTCATTGGCATCCCTCGCCGCGGTGCTTCGATCAGCCCACCACTTCGGTGACGGGCTGGAGATCGATCTCGAACGTCTCCAGGAATTTCGAGGTCATGATGTAGAAGCCGACCGAGAGCTGGAGCTCGACCAGCGCGGCCGGCGTCAGCTTCGCTGCGATCGCCTTGAAGGTCGCATCCGTCGGCTTCCTGAGCTTCACGATCTCGTCGGTGAAGGCGAGCGCGGCGCGCTGCACCTCGTTGAAGCACGGCGCCGCCTGCCAGTTTTCCAGCGCCTCGTTCTGCGCGTCGGTGACGCCGACATTCTTGCCGATCCGCTTGTGCGCGACGATCTCGTACGGCGCCTCGCACAAGATTCCGGTGCGGGTGATCGCAAGCTCGCGCACGACCGGATCGAGCTCGCCCTTGTGACGGATGGCGCCCCCCAAGCGGCAGTACTGCTCGAAATAGCTCGGCGAGTGCGCCATCATGCGGAAGATGTTGGCGTTGCGGTTCTTGTCGAGAATTTCGCGGGTGCGGTCGGATGCCTTGGACGGGTCGCTGTAGCTGATGCGGGCCATGATTTTCCTGAAGTTTTCCCTGATTTTTTGATGCTTTTTGTCGTCGTCCGCGCAAGTTCCCAAAGACTCTATTCGCGCGAGGACGCAGGAGCAACATTATCGAGTCAAATTGCCGCCGCATTGCTGATCGACCCTGACACAGTCGATATTCGCCGCGTGGGGACAAATCGCGGTGAGTACTCGCAAATGGGGTGTTCCGAGTAAAACAATTGGCCATCGGGTGCGCTAGCCGCACAATGATGAGTCACGCCCAAGTCTAGGGAGAAAAAGGCATGAAGGAAGCCACCAAGGGGGCGGCCTCGGGAGCGCTCGCGCATATGCTGGCGGTGACGGCGATGCTCGTCATCGCCAGCATCTTGTTCTACGGGCGTTAGTTGGAGTTCTAGAGTTTTCGTCATTCCGGGGTGGCCCCTCGCACAGGCCAGGCCCAGAATACCCGTTCCAGGCTCGGTCCATGACCGCCCCCGAATGACGAATCCCGTTACGTTTCCTTCGTGAAGAACGGCACGAGCTTCCCGGCGAACGGCTTGAAGCTCGCGACGACCGAATCGCCGATCGCGAGTCCGTTGTCGCCATGCGCCATCATGCGAAAGCCCTCGGCGCAATCGACCAGCAAGATGTTGTAGGGCACGTGCGCGCTCGTCTCGGGCGTCGCGGCGCGGCAGACCAGCGAGGTGGCATAGACCCTGCCCTTGCCGCTGGCGCGCTGTTCGCGCGGATCCGATTCGCCACAAGCCGCGCAGAAGGCGCGGTGGAAGTACTGCACATGCCCGCATGAGTTGCAGGTCTGGTAGGTGATGGCCGCTTCGCCCTTGGTCCAGTCTGCCAGACGCCCACTCATCGCACTCGCTCCAGGAACATGCTCACATGCGACGACAGCACGCCGCCGTCGCCATGCAGCAGCGCAATCGAGGCGTCGCGCACCTGGCGGCTCGCCGCCCGCCCCGTCATCTGCAAATGCGCCTCGACCAGATGCGCCATGGCGCCGCCAACGCCGCAATGACCGTAGCTGAGCAGGCCGCCATGCGTGTTCAGCGGCATCGCGCCGTCGCGGCTGAAATGGCCTGATCGCACGCGGGCTGCGGCCTCACCGCGGCCGACAAGGCCGAGGTCTTCCAGCAGCATCGCGAGCGTGATGGTAAAACTGTCGTAGATCGCGGCGTAGCGCACGTCGGAGATCGCAAGGCCCGTGGCCTTCTTGGCGCGGGCGATGGAGATCTCGGCGCCGAGTTCACTGAGCGCGGGCGCGGCCGTGACATGCTGATGGGTATGCGCCTGCGCGCAGCCGCGGATGCGCACGCCCGCCTCCCCGGTCCGCTCGCGGCTGATGACGAAGGCGGCGCCGCCGTCGGACACCGGGCAGCAGTCGAGCAGCTTGAGCGGCATCGCCACCGGCTTCGAGGCCATGACGTCGGCAACCGTGATGGGCTCGTGGAATTGCGCGCCGGGATGGGTGCAGGCGTGGCTGCGCATCAGCACGGCGAATTCGGCGAGATCCTCTTCGGTGACGCCGTATTCGTGCATGTACCTGTTGGCGACGAGGCCGTAATAGGCGGGAATGGTCGGCCCCAGCGGCACCTCGTAATCGGGATGGCCGACCTGCGCCAGCGCCTGGATCGAGGCATCGCGGCTCTGCCCGGTGAGGCGGTTCTCGCCGGCGACGACGAGCACATTGCGCGCGACGCCCGAGGTGACGAGGTGATGCGCCAGCATCGTCATCGCCAGCCCCGTGGCGCCGCCGACCTGCACGGCGTGGGCGTAAGACGGGCGAATGCCAAAGTGCTCGGCGAACACGGTCGCCAGCATGATGTGCGGCGAGACGGTGGAATAGCCGCAGAGGATGCCGTCGATGTCCGCACGCTTCAGCCCGGCATCGTCGAGCGCGGCTTGCGCGGCCTGGCTCATCAGGTCGAGCGAGGACGAGCCTTCATGCTTGCCGAAGGGCGTGAGGCCGACGCCGGTGATGAAGCTCATGGTGCCTCTCCCCACTCCGGCGCCGAGCGCGTGACGCCGTCTCGCACCATGGCGGCGATGTCGTCGGCGGCGTATCCGATCTCGCGAAGAATCTCCGCGCCGTGCTCGTTGAGACGCGGGGCCAGCCGCACCGGCTCGGCCTCCGTCTCCGACCAGGTCGCCGTCACCTTCATACTGCGGATCGGCCCCTCGGTCGGATGGGTCACGACGGGGAAGAAATTCGTAGCCGCCAGATGCTCGTCGTGCAGGATCGAGGCGAGGTCGTGCATCGGCATCACGGGAACATCGGCCTTGGTCAGCAGATCGATCCATTCGGCGGTCGTGCGCGTCTCGAAGATGCGCGCGAGCTCGGCATAGACCACATCGATATTGGCGGCGCGCCCCGCGAAAGTCGCGAATTTGGGATCGGCGCGCAGATCGTCGCGCGCGGTCGCCTTGAAGAAATTGTCCCACTGCTTGTCGTTGTAGACGATGACGCTGAGATAGCCGTCCGAGGTCTTGTAGGGCCTGCGATCGCGCGAGAGGTGGCGGGCATAGCCGCCCTTGTCGAGCGGCGGCTCATAGGTGAGCCCGCCCATGTGATCGCCCATGACGAAGCCGGCCATGGTCTCGAACATCGGGATATCGACCCGCTGGCCGCGTCCGGTGCGGTCGCGATGCACGAGACTGGCGCAGATCGCGCCGACGGCGGTAAGGCCGACGATGCGGTCGACCAGCGCGTTCGGCACATAGCGCGGCACACCGTCGCCGGTCTGCGCCATCAGCGCCGGCAGCGCGGTGGCGCCCTGGATCAGATCGTCATAGGCGGGCTTTGCGGCATACGGGCCATCCTGGCCAAAGCCGAACACGCCGGCATAGACCAGGCGCGGATTGATTTTCGAGACGACGTCGTAGCCGAGCTGCAGCCGCGCCATCGCCTGCGGGCGGACGTTGTAGACGAGAACGTCGGCGTCCTTCAGCAGCCGCAACACGGCCTCGCGGCCCGCCGGCTTTTTCAGATCCAGGCAGATCGAGCGCTTGCTGCGGTTGGTGTTGAGGAACACCGGCCCCATGCCGGCATGGCGCATCGGGCCGATCAGGCGGGTGACGTCACCATCGAGCGATTCCACCTTGATGACGTCGGCGCCGTAATCACCGAGCATCTGGGTCGCATAAGGCCCCATCAGCACGGTGGTCATGTCGATGACCTTGATGCCCTTCAGCGGCCCCATCATTCGCTCCCGATTGCGCGGGGGCCAGGCGCGGCCCCGCGATTTCGGTCCAGCTAAAGGCAGCAAAGCCGCGCGCACAAGGGCGGCCGGCGTATGGCCGCATGCGCCGTGCGGTGATATCGACGGCTATTTCTTCTGGCGGGATTCGCGGATCTTGAGGAGCCGGTCGAGCTCTTCGTTCTGCTGGTTGATCCGATCGGCGATGCGCGACTCGTTCTGCTCGCCTGAGGCGGCCGCGGCCTGTTCGATAAGCTGCCTTATATTGTCCTCGAGGATCGCAATCCGACCGTTGAGTGCGTCCATCGACAGCGAGTCTTCGTAGTCAGTGCTCATGATGCTCTTCCGCCAATCAATCAGGAGCCATAGGGTGGGCCAGGCGAAGCGGGCCCACCATGATCTAACGCAAGGAAGATGGTGGGCACGGCGCCTTCGCGCCTTTGCCCACCCTACGAGAGCCTACTTCAGCGGCTCCAGCACCGAGACGTAGTTGGCGACAGCGGCGCCGCCCATGTTGAAGATGCCGCCGAGCTTGGCGTTCTTGAGCTGCATGCCCTCGGGCGCCTGGCCTGCGAGCTGCATCGCGGTCATCACGTGCATGGAGACGCCGGTGGCGCCGATCGGATGGCCCTTGGCCTTGAGGCCGCCGGACGGATTGACCGGCAGCTTGCCGTCCTTCAGCGTCCAGCCTTCCTTGATGGCGCGGGCGCCCTGCCCCCGCGGCGTCAGGCCCATCGCTTCGTATTCGATCAGCTCGGCCACGGTGAAGCAGTCATGGGTCTCGACGAAGGAGAGATCGGACAGCGTGACCCCCGCCTTCTCCAGCGCACGCTGCCAGGCGACGGTGCAGCCCTCGAACTGGAGGATGTCGCGCTTGCTCATGGGCAGGAAATCCTGGGCGTGCGCGGTGGCGCGGAAGCCGATCGACTTGGCCATGCCCTTGGCGGTCTCGGCGTCGGCCAGCACCAGCGCGGCGGCGCCGTCGGAGACCAACGAGCAATCGGTGCGCTTCAGGGGGCCGGCGACGTAGGGGTTCTTCTCGCTCTCGGCGCGGCAGAAGTCGAAACCGAAATCCTTGCGCATCTGGGCGAAGGGATTAGCGACGCCGTTCTTGTGGTTCTTGGCCGCGATCAGCGCCAGAGCGTCGGACTGGTCGCCGTATTTCTGGAAATAGGAGCTGGCGATCTTGCCGAACACACCGGCAAAGCCGCCGACGGTGTCGCCGTCCTCGGGCAGGTAGGACGCCTTCAGCAGGTTCTTGCCGATCTCGGCGCCCGGGGTGCGGGTCATCTGCTCGACGCCGACGACCAGGACGATCTTGGCGGCGCCTGCGGCAATCGCGCGCAGGCCCTGGTGCACGGCGGCAGAACCGGTGGCGCAGGCGTTCTCGACACGGGTCGCCGGCTTGAAGCGCAGCTTCGGGTCGGCCTGGAGCACCAGCGAGGCGGTAAAATCCTGCGCCGAGAAGCCGGCGTTGAAATGGCCGAGCACGATCTCGTCGACATCGCCGGCCGAAATGCCGGCATCGGCCATCGCCTCATTGGCGACGCGGGTGACGAGGCTTTCGACGGTTTCGGTGTCGAACTTGCCGAACGGCGTATGCGCCCATCCGACGATGCTGGCGGTCATGGTCATGTCTCCCTGGGGTCTCTCTTCCTGAGCTAAGTCTTAGCGCAGGGATGGCAAGACTTCACGCAGGTTTCAGGGCCTTGAGGGTGCGCTGGCAGATGGCAGTTATGCCGGCCCAGTTCCCGGCCCTGATCTCGGCCGTCGGGCACAGCCAGGAACCGCCGACCGCGACCACGTTGGGCTCGGCGAGCCAGCTCGCCGCGTTGGCCTCACCGATGCCGCCGGTCGGGCAGAACCGCACGTTCGGGAACGGTCCGCCGAGCGAACGCAGGCCCTTGATGCCGCCGGCCTGCTCGGCCGGGAAGAATTTTGCGACGTCGAGGCCGTGCGACAGCGCCAGCATCAGCTCGGACGCCGTGGCGATGCCCGGCGCGAACGGCAGGGAGCTGTGGGCGGCGGCCTTCAGGAGATCGGGGGTCAGGCCGGGGCTGATGCCGAAGGCGACGCCGAGCTTCTCGACACGGGTGAAGTCGGCCGGATTGAGGATCGTGCCGATGCCGACGACCGCCTCCGGGACTTCGGCCATCATCGCCCTCGCCGCCTCGATCGCAACCGGGGTGCGCATGGTCACCTCCAGCGTGCGGACGCCGCCGGCAACCAGCGCGCGCGCCAGCGGCACGGCATCCTGGATGCGCTCGATGGTGAGCACGGGAATGACGGTCGCTGCCTTGAACAGCGCGGCGAGATGGTTCTGTTGGGCGGTCGTGGTCATAGGTCTCGATCTTTACTTGGTCGCTTCTACTTGGTCGCCTGGCGGGAGGTCGCCGGCCGGTGTCGTTTCTTCGGCGGCATGGCATAGCCCGGAATAATGGCACCGGAATAGCAGATCACGAGGCTGGCGAGGCGATGCCCGGCCTGGGCGGCCTCGACCGGATCGGAACCGGCGAGCCGGGCCGCGATATAGGCCGCGGCAAAGCTGTCTCCGGCCGCCGTGGTGTCGACGACGGGCTTGGTCATCGGTTCGGCACGGACCTCGCTCGTTCCGCCGGGGAAGCGCAGCAGGCTCACGGGCTCGGCGAGCCGGAACACCAGCTCGGGCGTCGGGATACGTGCCATCAGCTGATCGTTGCTCTCGTCGGGATAGAGCGCGAGCAGATCCTCGGTGGAGGTCAGCACGATGTCGGCGGCGGTGAAAGCAGCCGCAAATACCTCGCGCGCGACGTCGCGGTCCGGCCACCCCCGCGCGCGAAAATTGGTGTCGAACACGAAGCGAGTGCCGAGCAGGCGTGCGCGCTTGATTGCCGCGAACAGCCGCTCGCGGCCGGGCGCATCGTAGATCGAGAGCGTGATCGCGGAGAGATAGACGATGTCGTAGCTCATCAGCGAGTTGAGCAGCTCGTCGGTCTCTGGCAGGTTCATCAGCTGGCGCGCCGCCGCGCTGTCGCGCCAGTGAAAAAACTGACGCTCGCCCTTCGCATCCAGCTGGATCATGTAGAGGCCGGGCAGCTTGCCGGCCAGCCGCATGACACGCCTCGTGCCGACATTCTCCGCGTTCCAGGCCGCGATCATCTCGTCGCTGAGGCCGTCATCGCCGAGCGCGGTGAAATAATCGACCTTGACCTCGAGCCGCGCCAAATAGACGGCGGTGTTGAGGGTGTCACCGCCGAAGCCGCGCGAATACAGCCCGCCGCCCTGCCCTTGCCCGGCAGACGCGCCGCCTTGCGCCTGCCTGAGCTCGACCATGCATTCGCCGATGCAAGCAACGCTCGCCATCACCAGGGCCCGCTCAGTCGGAGATCATGCGACGAAGTTGCCGCCGAGCTCGTCTTCGATGTGAATGCGGATGATGTCGTCGAAGGTCTTCTCGGCAGTGGTGAAGCCGAGCTCGAGCGACCGCTTCGCATTGAAATTGCGCGGCCAACCGCCGACGATGCCGACGATGAAGGGATCGGGCTCGCGCTTGATGCGCGCGGCGACCTTCTCGCCCGCAACCCGCTTCAGGGCGGCGATCTGCTCGCCGACCGTTGCCGAAAGTCCCGGCATGGTCAGATTGCGTCGCGGGCCCACCGCGGCAAGATCCATGGTGCCGGCATGGAGCAGGAAGCCGACGGCCGAGCGCGGCGTGGCGTGCCAGTGGCGGACGTCCTCGGACACCGGGAGGATCACGTCCTTGCCGGCCAGCGGCTCGCGCAGGATGCTGGAGAAGAAGCCTGATGCCGCCTTGTTGGGCAGGCCGGGCCGGATGCAGATGGTCGGCAGCCGGATGCCGATGCCGTCGAGGAAGCCGCGGCGCGAATAGTCGGCCAGCAGCAATTCGCCGATCGCCTTCTGAGCGCCGTAGCTGAGCAGCGGGGTGTGGAAGAACTCGTCGCCAATCGCATCCGGGAACGGCGCGCCGAACACCGCGATCGAGGACGTGAACACCACGCGCGGCTTGTAGCCGCCACCGACCAACCGAATGGCATCGAGCAGCATTCGCGTGCCATCGAGATTGATGCGGTAACCCTTGTCGAAATCGAGCTCGGCCTCGCCCGAGACGATCGCGGCGAGATGGAAGATCACGTCCGGGCGGCCGGCGATCAGCTTTTCGGCAGCGCCCGGCACCGCGAAATCGCCCGACACCGTCTCGACGGGAAAACCGGCCTTCTCCGGCTTCTTCGGCTCGACCACGTCATGCATGGTGAGCTTGGTGATGTCGCTCTTGCCCAGCCGGCCGTCACGCAACAGCCGTTCACACAATTTGCGGCCGACCATGCCGGCGGCGCCCAGAACCAGAACGTGCAAGAGCTTAACTCCTTGGTTATTGGCCGGAGCGCGCAGCCTCCGGCGCGCTCCGTGGCAGACCCCGCGATTATTCCTTCACGGCGCCGGTCATCGCGGACACATAATGCTCCACGAAGAAGGCGTAAAGGATGACGAGCGGCAGCGAGCCGGCCAAGGCTCCGGCCATCAGCGAACCCCAGCGGTAGATGTCACCGTCCACGAACTCGTTGACGATCGCGACCGGCACCGTCTTGTTGCTGGTCGACTGCAGGAAGGTCAACGCGTAGATGAACTCGTTCCAGCACAGCGTGAAGCAGAAGATGAAGGCCGAGATCAGGCCGGGGATTGCGAGCGGCAGAACGATCTTGACCAGGATCTGCCAGCGGCTCGCCCCGTCGATCAGCGCGCATTCCTCGAGCTCGAACGGGATGGTCTTGAAATAGCCCATCAGCAGCCAGGTCGAGAACGGGATCAGGATGGTCGGATAGGTCAGGATCAACGCCAGCGGCGAGTCGAACAGCCCGTACTGGAACACGACGGTGGCGAGCGGGATGAACAGGATCGACGGCGGCACCAGATAAGCGAGGAAGATCAGCCCGCCGACGAGATTGGCGCCCTTGTAGCGCAAGCGCACGATGGCGTAGGCAGCCAACACCGACGCGATGATCGAAAGCACCGTCGCGCAGACGGCCACGTACATCGTGTTCCAGAGCCAGTACGGGTAGTAGCTCTCGAACAGCAGCTTGTGGAAATGCTTGAAGGTCGGATTCCAGGTCCAGAACGGGTTGTACCTGTCGAGATCGAGCAACTGCTCGTCCGGCTTCACCGAGGTCAGCGCCATCCAGTAGAACGGGAACAGCAGAACGATGACGATGATCGCGAGCGGCAGGTACAGCGTCACCATCCGGCGCGGCACCGACTGCAGATAGCTCATGCCCTCGCTGTGATCGTCCTTCGCCACCGTGGGAGAGGATCCCGATAGCACGGCCTTGAGATCAACGGACCTGGTGGGCAGATCAGTCATTGTTCTCTCCCTGCTGCCATTTCCTGCGCTGGAGGCCGAACCACGAGACCATGATTGCGGCGAGCAGGAACGGGATCATGGCGCTCGAGATCGCGGCGCCCTCGCCCAGCTGCCCGGCGATGATCGCGCGCTGGTAGGACAGCGTCGCCATCAGATGGGTGGCGTTGACCGGTCCGCCGCGCGTCATCGCCCAGATCAGCTGGAAGTCGGTGAAGGTGAACAGCACCGAGAAGGTCATCACGACGGCGATGATCGGCGTCAGCAGCGGATAGGTGATGAAGCGGAAATTCTGCCAGCGCGTGGCGCCGTCGAGCGTTGCGGCTTCATAGAGCGAGGGCGACACCGTCTGCAAGCCGGCCAGCAGCGTGATCGCGACGAACGGCACGCCGCGCCAGATATTGGCGAATATCACGCAAATGCGTGCCCAGGTCGTGTCGCCGAGGAAGTTGATGTTCTGGTCGATCAGGCCGAGATGCCTCAGCGACCAGGAGATGATGGAGAATTGCGAATCGAAGATCCACCAGAACGCCAGCGCCGAGAGCACCGTCGGCACGATGAAGGGGATCAGGACCATCGCGCGCAACATCGCCTTGAACGGCATGTTCTCGTTCAGCAGCAGCGCGAGATAAAGTCCGATCGCGAATTTGAGAGCGCTGGCGATGAAGGTGTAGAGCAGCGTGTTGAACACCGACAGCCAGAAGATGGAATCATCCCACAACCACTCATAGTTCTCGGTGGCGACGAAGTGCCCGACCCTGCCGATGCGGGTGTCGGTGAAGGACAACCAGATGCCTAGGCCCAGCGGATAAGCCAGGAAAAAGATCAGGAAGGCCATGGCCGGCACCATGAACCAGAAGCCGAGCCAGTTGCGATTGTGTTTGAGCTGGGTCCAGGCGCTGTCCTCGCTCATCTGAGGCTTGGCCCGGGGAATTGCGACATCAGCCATGCCCGATATCCCTGATCGAAATGTTGACGAGCGGGCGGCCGAATGGCCGCCCGCCCCGTGACGCTCAGCGGTAGATGCGCTTCAGCTGGCGCTCGGCTTCCGCCATCGCGCCCTTCGCATCCTTGGTGCCGGTGCAGTAGTTGGCGAACATGTCGACGACGATGAAGTCGGCGATGGCCGTCGCCGCCTTTTCGCCGACCGAACCGATACCGGCCGCCGGGAGAGTGCGCTTGGAGGCCTGCGAGAACACGGCATTCTTGGGATCCGCCGTCCAGATCGGCGCCGACTCATAAGCGTTCAAGGTCTGCGTGAGATAGCCCTGCGCGCCGTCCAGCCACTTCTCGTAGTTCTCCTTCTCCAGCATGAAGGCGACGAAGGCCTTCGCCGCATTCGGATATTTGGTGAAGTTGAAGGCGAGGATCGGCAGCGCAAGCTGCAGCTCGGTCGGCTTGCCGACCGGTCCGACCGGCCAGAGCGCGTGATAGGTGTCCTCGGCGAGCTCCTTCTTGCTCGCATCGGTCTTGGCGGCGACGTAGATCGAGATGCCGTTCGCCGTGCAATAGAGCTCGCCGGCGAGGAACGCCTTGTTGTTGGAGGAATCGTTCCAGGACGCGGTGCCCGGGATGAAGGCATCGTACAGCGACTTGCAATATTCAAGCGCCTTTGCCGTCTCCGGCGAATTGATGATGATCTTGTCGTTCTGGTCGACCGTGTAGGCGCCGTGGCCCCACAGCACCCAGTGCAGCCACGAATTGCCGTCGCCCGAGGCGTGCCCGAGAGCGAAGCCGGCCGGCGTGTTGTTCGCCTTCAGCGCCTTGCACATCTCGAGGAAGCTGGGGAAGTCCTTCGGGAATTCCTTGAACCCCGCCTTGTCGAGCGCCGACTTGCGGTACGTCATGTAACCGCCGTTGGTGGCGACGGGAATGCCGAGCCAGTCATTGCCTTGCTTGCAGGTCTTGGCGGCCGCATCGGTCCAGCCGCCGTATTTCTTGCCGAGATAATCGGCGACGTCGTTCATCTTCAGCACTTTGGTGGGGAACAGCTGCGGCAGCGTGTGCAGGCCCCAGGCGAGATCGAGCCCGGAGCCGGTATTGGCCGCAACCGAAGCCTTCGGCTGCACATCCTCGAAGGATTCGCTGAACACGTTCATCTCGGTGCCGGTGGCCGCCTTGAACGCCGCGACCATTGCGTTGAACGCATCGTCCTCAGCCGGCACGAAGCGCTTCCACCGCATCACGGTCAGCTTGGCGCCAGGCTCCGCCTTCCAGGGCGCGCTCTGCGCCCAGGCCTTGGCGAAATCGAACAGTGCCGGCCCGGTCAGCATGCCGGTCGCAGCCAGTGCCGTTCCGCCTTGAAGCAGAGTCCGGCGGGTAAAGTCTTGCATGTCGTCCTCCCTGTGATGCTTTTTATTGTCTTGACTTAAACTTACGCTACGCGTTCAGGCGCTTGCCCGTCGCCTCGTCGAACAGATGCACCAGTGACGGGTCCGGCTTCAGCCGGACCTTGTCGCCCGGATTGAACTGGTGGCGTTCGCGGAAGACCGCGACGACCTGCTCGCCGCCGATCTTGGCGAACACCTGCGTCTCCGAGCCGGTCGGCTCGACCACGATGATCTCGGCTTCGGCGCCGTCGTCGGCAATGGTGAAATGTTCGGGCCGCACGCCGTAGACAGCGGGACGGCCGTCGGAGGCCGCGGGCGCGGTCTTGAGCGGCAGCTTGACGCCGTTCGGCCCCTCGAAGGTCGCAACGCCGTTGACGCGCACATGTCCCTTCAGGAAGTTCATCGCGGGCGAGCCGATGAAGCCGGCGACGAACTGGTTGTCGGGCTTGTCATAGAGCTCGAGCGGCGTGCCCATCTGCTCGACGATGCCGTCATGCATGACGACGATCTTGTCGGCCATGGTCATGGCTTCGATCTGGTCGTGGGTGACGTAGACGGTCGTCGTCTTCAGCCGCTGGTGCAGCTCCTTGATCTCGGTGCGCATGGCGACGCGCAGCTTGGCGTCGAGGTTGGACAAGGGCTCGTCGAACAGGAAGACCTGCGGGTCGCGCACGATGGCGCGGCCCATCGCGACGCGCTGCCGCTGGCCGCCGGAGAGCTGGCGCGGATAGCGATCGAGCAGCGGCGACAGCGCGAGGATCTCGGCGGCGCGCTTGACGCGCTTGTTGATCTCGTCGGCGCCCGCATTCCGCAGCTTCAGCGAGAAGCCCATGTTGTCGGCGACCGTCATGTGCGGATAGAGCGCGTAGTTCTGGAACACCATCGCAATGTCCCGCTCCTTGGGCTGGACATTGTTGACGACGCGGTCGCCGATCGAGATCGTGCCGGAGGTGATGTTCTCGAGACCGGCGAGCATGCGCAGAAGCGTCGACTTGCCGCAGCCGGAGGGGCCGACCAGAACGACGAACTGGCCGTCCTCAATCGGTACAGTCACGCCGTGCAGGACTTCAAAATTGCCGAACGATTTCCGCACGTCGCGGATTTGCACAGACGACATCTAGCTCCCTCCTCGAAAGTCCACGGCGCCTCTAGCGCCGCGACCGTCTTGTTTTTTCAGACTTCACCGAACTCGGCCCGATCTTAGCGGGCAACATTGTCGGCAGTTTGTGCGGTTTTGGCAATTTGTCTTTGGTTAGTCGTTGCTGGTAGCGCTGTCAACGTTCCTTTGTTTGCGGGACTGACTGTGTTAAGAGCAGCAAATGGGTCGAAAACGCACCAAGTCAGGCAAGATCCGGCTGGCGGAAGTCGCCGAGCTTGCCGGCGTCAGCCCGATTACGGCGTCCCGCTTCTTCCGTAATCCGGAGGCCCTCTCGGTTGCCAAGCGGACACGGGTCGAGAGCGCCGCCAAGGAGCTCGGCTATGTGCCGAACCTTGCGGCCCGCGCGCTGGCCTCGCAACGCACCGAGGTGATCGGTGTCTTGATCCCCTCCCTCACCAACAACGTGTTCTCGGACGTGCTGCGCGGCATCTACGACGCGTCCGAAGGCAGCCGTTACTCGATCCAGCTGTCCAACACGCGCTACAGCATCCTCCAGGAAGAGAAGCTGCTGCGACTGTTTCTGGCGCAGAAGCCGGCCGGGCTGATCGTCACCGGCATCGACCAGACCACGGAATCGCGCGCCATGCTGGAGGCCGCCGATTGCCCGATCGTGCAGATCATGGAGATCGGCCCCGACCCGGTCGACATGATGATCGGCTTTTCGCACTATGATGCAGCCCGCGCAGCGGTTGCGCACCTGTTCGAGCAGGGCCGCCGCAAGATCGGCTTCGTCGGTGCGCGCATGGACCCGCGGGTGCAGCGGCGGCTGGACGGATATGTCTCGGCGATGAAGGATGCCGCACTGTTCGAGCAGCGCCTCGTCGTCACCACGGCGACACCGACCTCGGTGACGCTGGGCGGCGCGCTGTTCACCGATCTCCTGGCGCGCGAGCCGAATCTCGATGCGGTGTTCTGTGCCAATGACGACCTTGCGCTCGGCGTGCTGTTCGAATGCCGGCGCCGGGAGATCGCTGTCCCCGAGCAGATCGCGATCGTCGGCTTCAACGACCTCGAATTCATGGCCTCCGCCGTCCCCACCCTTACCAGCGTGCGCACCAACCGCTACGAGATGGGCAAAACGGCCGCCACCATGCTGATCGAGGCGATCGACGGACGGCGCCCGGAGCAGCCGGTGCTCGATCTCGGCTTCCGGGTGATCGAGCGGCAAAGCTCGTCGCCGCGCCATTCAGACAGCCGGCCGACTGTCTCGGGCGTGGGCACGGCGAACAAAATGGTAGCGTTACCAAGTAGCCATGACTAGTATCGCATTTGTGAGGAAACGACCCGCCAGCGGGCCAGCGATCCGTCATTCGCGCCGTTGGGCATCGCACAAGCCGACACCCTAGGACGGACGCCAGTGCGTTTGCATTGCAGGAGAAACCAATGACAAAAAAACCGACCAATGGGCATGCGCCCGCCGGCAACGGCTCCCGACGCCACCTTCGCTCCCAGGAATGGTTCAACAACCCGCATAATCCGGGCATGACGGCGCTCTACATGGAGCGCTACCTCAATTACGGCCTCACCCGTGCCGAGCTGCAATCCGGCAAGCCGATCATCGGCATCGCCCAGACCGGCAACGACCTCTCTCCCTGCAACCGCCACCATATCGAGCTGGCCCACCGCGTCCGCGAGGGCATCCGCGAGGCCGGCGGCATCGCGATGGAATTCCCGACCCATCCGATCCAGGAGACCGGCAAGCGCCCGACCGCCGCGCTCGACCGCAACCTCGCCTATCTCGGCCTGGTCGAGATCCTCTACGGCTATCCGCTCGACGGCGTCGTGCTCACCACCGGCTGCGACAAGACCACGCCGGCCTGCATGATGGCGGCTGCGACCGTCAACCTGCCCGCGATCGTGCTGTCGGGCGGCCCGATGCTCAACGGCTGGCATGCCGGCGAACGCACCGGCTCGGGCACCATCGTCTGGAAGTCGCGCGAGCGGCTCGCCGCGGGCGAGATCGACTATGAAGAGTTCATGGAGATCGTGGCCTCGTCGGCACCCTCGGTCGGCCATTGCAACACCATGGGCACCGCCTCGACCATGAACGGTCTTGCCGAAGCGCTCGGCTTCTCGCTGCCGGGGTGCGCGGCGATCCCCGCCCCCTACCGCGAGCGCGGCCAGATCGCCTACGAAACCGGCAAGCGCGCCGTCGAGATGGTCTGGGAAGACCTCAAGCCCTCGGACATCCTGACCCGCAAGGCGTTCGAGAACTGCATCGTGATCAATTCGGCGATCGGCGGCTCGACCAACGCGCCGATCCACATCAACGCGCTGGCCCGCCACATCGGCGTCGAGCTCACCATCGAGGACTGGCAGAAGGTCGGCCACGACGTGCCGCTCCTGGTCAACATGCAGCCGGCCGGCTTCTATCTCGGCGAGGAATTCCACCGTGCCGGCGGCGTACCTGCGGTGGTGCGCGAGTTGATGAAGCACAAGCGCATCCATGAGGACGCCGTCACCGTCAACGGCCGCGGCATCGGCGAGAACTGCAAGGACGCGCCGGTCCCCGACAACGACGTGATCTGGGCTTACGACAAGCCGCTGGTGAAGGACGCCGGCTTCCTGGTGCTGAAGGGCAATCTGTTCGATTCCGCGATCATGAAGACCTCAGTGATCTCCAAGGAATTCCGCGATCGCTATCTCAGCAATCCGAAAGACCCCAACGCATTCGAGGGCCGCGCCATCGTGTTCGAGGGTCCGGAGGACTATCACGAGCGGATCGACGACGCCTCGCTCGATATCGACGAGCACTGCGTGTTGTTCATCCGCGGCACCGGGCCGATCGGCTATCCTGGTGGAGCCGAGGTCGTGAACATGCAGCCCCCGGCAGCGCTGATCAAACGCGGTATCCTGTCCCTGCCCTGCATAGGCGACGGCCGCCAGTCCGGCACCTCGGGCTCGCCCTCGATCCTGAACGCCTCGCCGGAAGCTGCCGCCAATGGCGGGCTTGCGGTCCTCAAGACCGGCGACAAGGTCCGCGTCGACCTCAACAAGGGCAGCGCCAACATCCTGATCTCGGACGAGGAGCTGAAGAAGCGTCACGCCGAGCTCAAGGCCAATGGCGGCTTCAAGCATCCGCAGAACCAGACGCCGTGGCAGGAGATCTATCGCAACACTGTCGGCCAGCAATCGACCGGCGCCTGCATGGAACTCGCCACACGCTACCAGAACGTCGCCGGCACGTTTGGTGTGGCGCGGGATAATCACTGAACTGGGCACCCGTAGCCCGGATGGAGCGTAGCGAAATCCGGGTTCACCATCCGCGAACGCAGGATCCCGGATTACGCTGGCGCTCCATCCGGGCTACGGCGTCACGGCAATGAAGAAATCGAGGAGAACAAGAAAATGGCAGACCGCCTCAAGGGCAAACGCGCCGTCGTCACGGCTGCGGCCGCCGGCATCGGGCGCGCATGCGCCCTCGCATTCGCGCGTGAAGGCGCAACCGTCATCGCCACCGACATCAATGAAGCCGGCATCGCCGGCCTGACCAAGGAAGGCATCGCCGAGGTCGCAAAGCTCGACGTCCGCAACACCGCCGACGTCAACGCCTTCGCCAAGCGTATCGGCAAAATCGACATCCTGCTCAACGCGGCCGGCTTCGTGCATCACGGCACCATCCTGGAATGCTCGGAAGAGGATTTCGATTTCTCGTTCGACCTCAACGTCAAATCGATGCACCGGACCATCAGGGCCTTCCTGCCCGACATGATCGCGGGCGGCGGCGGCAGCATCGTCAACATCTCCTCCTGCGCGGCCTTGAGGCCGCCGGCGAACCGCTACGTCTACAGCTCGTCGAAGGCGGCAGTGTCGCTGCTATCGCGTGCGGTCGCGCTCGATTTCATCACCAAGGGCATCCGCTGCAACTCGATCTGCCCCGGCACCGTCGAGACGCCCTCGATGCTCGACCGCGCCGCCGCGCAGGGACCGCAAGGCAAGGAGATGTTCATCTCCCGCCAGAAGATGGGCCGGCTCGGCACCGCCGACGAGATCGCATCCATGGCGGTCTATCTCGGCAGCGACGAGAGCGCCTTCACCACCGGCGTCGACCTCGTCGTCGACGGCGGCTACATGCTCTGATCCCAGAGGCACCCGGCATGAACAAGATCGACCTCAACGGCCGCGTCGCCATCGTCACCGGCGGCGCGCAGGGCTTTGGCCGCGCCATCACCGAGCGCCTCACCGCCTCCGGCGCCAAGGTCGCGATCTGGGATTTTGACTCCGCGCTGGCCGAGAAGACGGCGAAAGAGATCGGCGGCAAGACCAAGGTCTTCAAGGTCGATGTCACCGACACCGCGGCCGTCGAGCAGGCGCGCGATGCGACGCTCGCCGCGTTCGGCAAGATCGACATCCTCGTCAACAATGCCGGCATCGCCGGCGTCAACAAGCCGGTCTGGGAAACCGACCTCGAGGAATGGCGCAAGGTGCTGCGCATCAACCTCGACGGTCCCTTCATCGTCTGCAAGGCCATCGTGCCCGCGATGCTCAAGCAGAAATACGGGCGCATCGTGAACATCGCCTCGATCGCCGGCAAGGAAGGCAACCCGAACGCCTCGCACTATTCGGCGTCCAAGGCCGGCCTGATCGCGCTGACAAAGTCGCTCGGCAAGGAGCTCGCCGCGCATGACATCCTCGTCAACGCGGTGACGCCGGCCGCGGCCAAGACCGCGATCTTCGACCAGATGACGCAGCAGCATATCGACTTCATGCTGTCGAAGATCCCGAAGGGGCGCTTCGTGCTGGTCGAAGAGCTCGCCGCGATGGTGGCCTGGCTCGCGTCCGAGGACTGCGCCTTCTCGACCGGCGCGGTGTTCGACATCTCGGGCGGACGCGCAACCTATTGAGGGCAGCATGATCCGGGAAGGCGGATGCCTGTGCGGCGCGGTCCGGTTCAAGGCGGAGGGCGAGCCGCTCAACGTTCGCGTCTGCCATTGCCGCAACTGTCAGAAGGCGATGGGCTCGCCCTTCTTCGCCCGCGCGCAGTTCGACCAGCGCGCGCTGAGCGTCGAAGGCGAGACCGAGCGCTATGCATCGTCCGAGGCGATCGACCGCGTGTTCTGCAAACGCTGCGGCACCCGCCTGTTCGCCTGGCGGCGCAACGGCACGCTCGCGGGCGTCGCCCTCTCCGTGTTCGATGATCGCAATGCCTTCGCGCCGACCGAGCACATCTGGGTCTCGGAGAAGCCGATCTGGCTGAAGCTCGACGACGGCCTGGTGCAATATCCGGGAACGATCCCGGCGTGATGTCAGGCTTGGCCTGACGCAGACGCGCTTGCCGCCGGCGCCCGCCGGCCCGTTGTCGTCGCGATCCAGATCCCGCCAAACACCGCGACGATGCCGGCCGCCAGATTCCAGCGCAACGGCTCGTTCAGCAGCCAAGCGCCGACCAGCGACGCCGTGATCGGGTTGACCGTCACCGAGATCGCGACACGCGTCGGCGTCGTCCGCTCCAGCGCGAAAGCCCAGAGATAGAAGGTCAGCGCCGCGCCGAATGCACCGAGATAGAGAGCCGCCAGCCATTGCGGCGCGCCGAAGCCCGCGACCGGCGCAAAGCTACCGCGGATCCAAGAGAGCAGGATGAGGCAGGCAGCGCCCGCCGCCATGCTCATGGTGGTGAAGGCGATCGGGCTGGAGCGCCGGATCAGTGGCTTCGACCAGATACCATACAGTGCCATGCACAGTGCGGCCGCCATCATCAGGAGATCACCGCGCCAGGCGCCCGGCGGTGCCGAGGTCAGGTCGGAGAGAAGCGCTACAGCAACACCCAATGTCGCAATCACCACGCCGATCGATTTGCGCCAGGTCAGCGCTTCGGCACCGAGCGCGGCGCCGATCACGAGGGATAACAGCGGCAGCGTGGATAAGGCGAGCGCCCCGCGCGCGGCAGTCGTGAAGATCAACGATGCATTGAACAGGATCGGAAACAAAACGAAGAACAGCATGCCGAGCCCGATTGCGGCGGCCCAGTCCCCTCGCAGTGGCCAGCGATCTGCGCGCAGCAGCGTCAGTGGTAACAGCAGGAGAAAGCCGATGCCGAAGCGGAACGAACCGATCGCCAGCGGGTCGAGGTTGCTCACGAGATAGCGCGTGGCGCCGATCGAGGTGCCGCCAAGACCGCTCGACAGCATGGCGGCCAGAACGCCGGAGATTTCGCCCACGCTTCCTCCCGTCGATACTTCGAAGGCAGCATACGAGGCACGCCGAAACAGGGAATGGAATTTCCGTGATGCTGGGATAAGTTTTCGTCATGAGCGCACCCGATCTCGATCCCGAGCTGCTGAAGGCGTTTCTCGCGGTCGACGAGCATCGTTCGTTCACGCGCGCGGCCGATGTGCTCAATCGCACGCAATCGGCGGTGAGCGTCCAGATCAGGCGGCTGGAGGAGCGGCTTGGCACCAAGCTGTTTCAGCGCACCAGGGCTGGGGTCGTGCCGACCGCGACGGGCGAAGAGTTGCGCGCTTATGCGCGGCGCATTCTCGCACTCAACGCGGAGGCCGTCGGGGCGCTCCGCGCACGCAAGGCCGACGCCGTCGTCCGTCTCGGCGTGATGGACGATTACGGCACCATCGTCATTCCGCCCCTGCTGGCGAGCTTTGCCAGGCACCATCCACTGGTCAGGGTCGAGATCGAGACGGGATTGACCGCGACGATGCCGGCGCGGCTCGGCGAGGCCTACGACCTCGTCATCGCCATGCATCCACAAGGATGCGGCGATGGCGAGTTATTGAGGCGCGAACAGGCGGTCTGGGCCGCCGCCCCATCCTATCGGACAGCGGCGCAGTGTCCCCTTCCCATGGCGCTCTACCCGCCGGGCTGTCTGTTTCGCCAGTGGGCTGCGGAAGCGCTCGACGCCGCGGACCTGCCCTGGCGTCTCGCCTATGTCAGCCGGACGCTCGCTGCGGTCGAGACGATCGCGGCTCAAGGTCTCGCAGTGACGGTGGTAAAGGCCGGGACCTTGCCGCCGAGCCTTCGTGCGCTGTCCGATCGTGACGGCATGCCGCCGTTGCCGGCGGCGGAGATCCGCCTCCACCGCGCGAACGACCTGTCGACCGCAGGCGCCCTCCTTGCAGATCATTTGCAACGGGCAATTTCGGAATTGGGCGCCATATAACGCTAGATCGTGAAGGATTGTGGCCCTATACGGCCTGCTTTGCGAAGCGCGCAGGCAAACCAGGACGGACGAGCCGTGAACATTTCCTTTTATGACCTTTCCGTCTGGGTGCTGCCGCTGGTGCTTGCCATCACCTTCCACGAGGCCGCGCACGCCTTCGTCGCCGACCGGCTTGGCGACAACACAGCCGCACAGCTCGGCCGCGTCAGCTTCAACCCCATCAGGCATATTGACCCGTTCGGCACCCTGATCCTGCCGGCGATGCTGCTGTTCGCGCACTCGCCGTTCCTGTTCGGCTATGCCAAGCCGGTGCCGGTCAACTTCCGCAAGCTGAACAACCCCAAACTGGACATGGTCTGGGTGGCATTGGCGGGGCCTGTCACCAACATACTGCTGGCGCTTGCAGTGGCCCTCGCCTTCCACGCCCTGCCCCTTGTCCCCGCAAGCTCGGCGAAATGGGTCGCCGACAACCTCAAGAATGCGCTCATCATCAACGCCATCCTCGCGGTCTTCAACATGATGCCGATCCCGCCGCTCGATGGCGGGCGCGTCGCGGTCGGGCTGTTGCCGCGCCCGCTCGCCATGCCGCTGGCCCGGCTCGAGCCGTTCGGGATGCTGATCCTGATCGGCCTGTTGATCCTGCTGCCCCTTGCAGGTTCCCAGTTCGGTCTAAATCTTGATGTTATTTCAGTAATACTGCGAACGTTGACCGGTTATGTGATTCAGGCTGTTCTCTTCCTGACCGGCAATGCGTAGTTGAACAACCGCACCCGAACTTTAAGCCGAAGGGCCAGAGGCCGACTTGGTCAAAGCTGCCGATATGCTGATCGCGCGACGCGCGGACACCCGCGCCCGCGCCGATTTTGCCACCTGGAAGATGATGGCCAAGCTCAATGGGGCGTCCGCGCTCCCACCGGAGGCCCAGGAGTTTCTGGCGAGCTACCAGAACCTGCTGGCGCAGATGAGCGAGGGCGAGGCCACCGAGGCGACCATCGGTGCGATCTACAATGCCTATTATGCCGAGATGGGCGGCGCGGGAACGGCACCCGACGTCCGCCCTCGCCCGCCTGAAGCAGCGGCGGACAATGTTACCGCTTTCCGCCGCCCGGCGCCGAAGCCAAAGACGACCAGCTTTTTCGGGGCTGGCGCGGCAGCTGGAACCCAGAAACGGCCGCTTCCGGTGGCGCTGATCTTCGCCTGCCTCGTCGTCGTCTATGTCGGGATCCGGCTCTACTGGCGCTGAGCCGTCTTCTTCTTTTTCGCGTCGGCCGGCGTGAAGATGATATCGACGGTCCGCTCGAACCGATCCTCGGTCAGCCCGGCAGGCGGCTGCGGGATCGGATCGGACTTGCGGACAATCGAGACCGCGGCCGCGTCGTAGGCTGAATCCCCGGATGACTCCACGACATCCACCGACAGCACGTTGCCCTTCCGGTTGATCGCGAAGCTCACCTTGACCTTCTGGTTATTGGGCTGCTTGCCTTCCGGATTGATCTTGTGCAGCGACAAATGCGCGCTGATCTTGCGGTTCCAGTCGGCGGTCAGCTTCAGGATGTCCTTGCCGATGCCGATGACGGGCGCCAGCGCCTTCTCGGCCTCGCGCGCGTCCTCCTCGAGCGTCTGCCGTGCCGTCGCAACCGATTTCGGCGAGGCCTCGGCGGCCGGCGTTTCGACCGCCTGAATCTTCGGATCGTCTTCCGTCGGCTTCTTCGCGTTGTTCTCGGTCACGACGCGATCGGGATCCTCGACCTGCTGCGACTGGTCCTTCGGAAGCTCCGTCTCCTTGGTCTCGGCCTTTTGCTCGGGAAGCGCCTGCTGCTCCTGCATCGCTTCGCTGTCGGGCCCGGGCGGCAGATCGGTTTCGGGCGCCTTGGGCGATGCCATCTCCACGGCGAATTCCGCACCGTTCGCACCGAGGCCATCGCCGTCGTCGTCAGCACGCAAATGAGCCAGCGCGAGCGCAGCACCGCCCAGATGGAGCACGAGCGCGGCCACCGCCGCCAGGATCCAGAGCTTCCGGGATGGTCTGTGTTCGTCCGACATAGCGGGCCTCTAAGGCTGAGCGGTGCCTGCCGCAGGCGCTCCCGGTGCGCCTTCCAGCGCCACCAGTTTCACCCGCGTATAGCCGCCTGAGCGCAGGAGCTCCATGACGCCCATCAACTCCCCGTACGGCACCGAACGATCGGCGCGCAGGAAGACGTACTTGTCCTTGCTCATGTCGGACAGTCCGTCGAGCGTCCCGATCAGCTCGGCCCGGTGAACGGGGTTCTCCCCGAGGGCAAGCGTCAGATCGGGCTTGATGCTGAGATAGGTCGGCTTGTCCGGCTTCTTCTGCGGCGTCGCGCTCGACGTCGGCAAATCGATCGGCAGGTCGACCGTGGAGAGCGGCGCTGCGACCATGAAGATGATCAGCAGCACCAGGATGACGTCGATGAACGGCGTGACGTTGATGTCATGCGTTTCCGAGAAATCGTCGTCGTCGCCGTCGTTGTCTGCGAGCGAAACGCCCATGGCTCACTCCGCTGCGCGCGAATGCACGCTGCCGTGGCTGCGGTCGAGATCGCGCGAGAGCAGCCGCGCCGCCGCACCCGAGGCGCGGCTGACGAGCTCGAGATAGCCCTTCGTCACGCGCGAGAAGTGATTGTAGATGATGACGGCGGGAATGGCGGCGACGAGGCCGATCGCCGTGGCGAGCAGCGCTTCGGCGATGCCGGGCGCGACGACGGCAAGGTTCGTGGTCTGCGACTTCGAGATGCCGATGAAGCTGTTCATGATGCCCCAGACCGTGCCGAACAGGCCGACGAAGGGCGAGGTCGAGCCGATGGTCGCAAGCACGCCCATGCCGATGCGGATCCGCCGCGCCTCGGCGCGCACGATCTCGGAAAAGCTGGAGGCTGCGCGCTCCTTGATACCGGCGTCGCTGGACAGGCCGGCCGACATCCGCGCCTCACGCAGGGCCGCCGTCAGGAACGACGGCAGGATACCCTCCTTGGCTCCGAGCGCCATCTGCGCTTCGGCGAGGGAGCGCGTCTCCGCAACCTTCTTCAGCGCAGAACGAAGCTTGGAGGATGCGACCGACAGCTCGATCGACTTGGCGATGAAGACGGTCCATGTCATCAGCGATGCGAAGGCGAGCCCGATCATCACCGCCTTCACGATGACGTCCGCCGACATGAACATCACCCAGGGCGACAATTCCTTCATCGCCGGCGCGATGCCGGCCGCGGCATCGGACCTGGCATCAGGCTTGGCGGTGGTCGAAACGGCGGCCGCGGAGGGCGCCGTCGGAGGGACCGGGGTGGCTGCCGTCGAAGCCGAAGGCGCCGGGACCGCAGGCGTGGTCGCCGCGGGCGCCGCCGGAGCCGGAGCGACCGGGGCCGGCTGAGCCGTCGACTGCGCCGGTGCCGAGGGGGGTTGTGTCTGGGCGGAAACGGGGGATGCGAGCCAGGCGGCCGCCAGCATCAAGGCTGCGGCAAGGCTTGCTTGGAAGGTCATGGTCTTCATACTTCGGCCCAGTAGCGAATGAGGTTGTGATAGATACCCGTCAATTTGACCGTTTCGGGATCGTCACGCCCGAGCCGGTCCACCAGCGCCTGAATCGCGGTGTCGAGGTCGAAGATCATGCTCCGGGCTTGACCGTCCCGTATCATGCTCTGAAGCCAGAAGAAAGACGCAACCCGTGTTCCCCTGGTCACCGGCGTGACGAGGTGGAGGCTGGTCGAGGGGTAGAGCACGCAGTCGCCGGCTGGCAACTTGACTTCGTGCGAGCCGTAAGTGTCCTCGATCACAAGTTCGCCACCGTCGTACTCTTCCGGCTCGGCGAGGAACAGCGTCACCGAGAGGTCCGTGCGGATGCGAAGGCCGGTCAGACGGTCGCCGCGGATCGCATTGTCGACATGCAGGCCGAAATGGTGGCCGCTATCCGCCGCATAGCGGTTGAACAGCGGCGGGAAGATCTGGAGCGGTATAGCCGCCGCGATGAAGCGCGGGTTCGATGTCAGCGCCGAGATGATGCGGTTGCCGAGTTTTCGCGCGACTTCGCTATCGGGCGGCAATTGCTCGTTGCGCTTGACCATCGCCGACTGCGCGCCGGCGGTGGACCGGCCATCCTCCCATTCGCTGGCGTCCATGATGCGGCGGAAATCCGCCACATCATCCTTGCTGAGAACGCCTGGCAGGCACGTCAACATGATCAGAACTTCGCTGTCGTCACGACATAGAACGCGCGCCCGGGCGCGACCGCTACGAACGGTACGTTGCTGCGATAGAACGAGTCGTAATAGAGCTTGTTGGTCAGGTTCTGAGCGTAGAACTTCATGGTCCAGTTCTTGTCGATCTTCTTCTCGACGAAGGCATCGAAGCGCCAATAGCTCGGCAGCTCGTTGGTGTTGGCCGCGAACGTGCCGCCGTAAACCTTCGAGCGGTACACCGCCTGCCCGCCGAGCTCCCAGCCGTCATCGAACTTGTACTTGGTCAGCATGCTGAACGACTGGTGGGCAATGTTGGCGAGCTGCAGGCCGAGATTGGAGGCAACCCCGCTCTGGGTGACCTTGGACTGCATCAGCACCAGGCCGCCGAAGATGCTCCAACGATCGGTGATCTTGCCCTCGGCTTCGATGTCGATGCCCTGGATCCTGTAGGCAGCGCCCGAGGTCAGCAGGCCGTTGACGGTCTCGCGCGCGTTGTCCTTGGTGGTCTGGAACAGCGCGCCGGTCACCAGCAGGTGGCGGTCGGCGAGTTCCCATTTGGTGCCGAGCTCGACCGCCTTGTTGCGCTCGGGCCCGAGCAAGAGGGTCGAGTTGGGCGGAACGCCGCCGTAATCGGTGCCGGTCGCGTCAAGCTCCGAACCGAACGGATTGGCCGAGGTCGCATAGGCTGCATAGATGCTGCCGATCGACATCGGCTTGTAGACCAGGCCGACGTTGTAATTCACGAGATCCGCGTTCTGCTTCACGAAGCTCGAATTGTTCGACGCGCTCTGGCTGTAGCCGTCGTAGCGCACGCCGCCATTGACGATGATCGTGTCCTGCCAGTTCGCGGTGTCCATGACATAGACGCTGCTGGTGTTGACGCCGTAGCGCGTCGGGTTTCCGAGGAGTGACGGAATGCCGAAGGGAATGTTGGTGTATTGCGGGGAGTAGAGATTGACCCCTGTCACGGCACCGTTGCTCGTGAAGGGCGAGCCGGACAGCTCCGACGCGAGGCCGGCGTAGCGGTCGATCGAGATGTTCTCGTTCGAATATTCGACGCCGAACACGGCGGTGTGCTTGACCCCGCCGGTGTCGAGCTTGAACGTGGCCTCGTTCTGGTTGGCCCACACGTCCACGGTCTGGTAGCGGCTCTGCGCGCTCGCCGTCGTGGTCCAGAGCAGCGGATTGGGGCTGGTCGTATTCGGATTCTGCGGCAGCGTGCCGATATAGTTGAGCACCGAGTGCTCGCCGCGCACCTTGCTGGTCAGCGTGATGGCCTCGTTGACCTTGTACTCGATCGTGCCGGTACCGAAATCCTGCCGCGCCGTCTGGAAGTCGCGATTGAGGAAGCCGTACCAGTTGCCGCGCGGAATGCCGGCCGAGGTCACCGGCACGTTGCCCTGCTTGTAATAGGGTACGCCGAAATCCGGCAGGCCGCTGAGATCGGTGTGGACGTAGTTCGTGGTGATCTTGATGTCGTTGGTCGGGGTGTACTTGGTCGAGATGAAGGTGCCCCAGCGATTGTCGGTCACATAATCGCGGCCGGCGACATTGGCATCCTGGAACAGGCCGCCGGTGCGCACCGAGAAGGTCGGGTCGATGACCTGGTTGACGTCGAGCGTGACGCGCTTGGTCTGATCGGTGCCGAACTCGGAGTCCATGCGCTTGAAGTTGACGTCGCCAGCCTGCTTGGTGACGATGTTGATGGCACCGCCGGCAGTGCCGCGGCCGGCGTAGGAGGATGCCGGCCCGCGCAGGATCTCGATCTGCTCGGTGAAGAAGTTCTCGCGGATGGAAACCGCGGGATCGCGGATGCCGTCGATGAACACGTCGTTGCGCGCGTCGAAGCCGCGGATGAAGAAACGGTCGCCGAACGCGTTGCCGCCCTCGCCCGAGCCGAGCGTCACGCCCGCGGTCGAGCGCCCGATCTCCTTCAACGTCGTCGCGTTCTTGTCTTCGAGCACTTCCTTGCTGAGCACCGTGATCGACTTGGGCGTGTTCAGCATCTTCTCGGGAAACTTGCCGCTGGCCTGGACGTGGTCGACCTTGTAGGGCGCGGCCGGATCGGCATAGGGATTGCCGTCGGGAGCGCCTGACGGCGTGGTCGGCGCCGTCTGCTGTGCCGCCTGCTCGCGCTGCGCGGCGCGGCGAATCGCATTGCGGGCGCGGACCTGCTCCGGCGAAGGCTTCGACGACGTTGGACGCGGACGTTCGACGGGAGCATCGACCGTTACCGGCGGCAGGTTGGACTGCTGCGCCTGCGCGCCACTCGACACCGACGCCACCGCGATCAAGCTCGCAACTGCCGAGACCTTCTTGCCGGAAACACCTGCGAACTTTTCATCCACCAGACCGAATGCTGCGACCGAACGCAACGACTTCGGTGCGACCACCTGCCCCATTACCAAACGCCCCATCTTCCTGTTCGCTCACTCACTTTGACGAACGATGAGTTGTTGGTATCGGCCGCAAAATAGCGGGTCAATGCGAGCGCCTCGCAAGAACCCTTGAATCGGTCCAGTTCAAAACAATTCTAAACTACAGTTTGAAATCGTTCTAAACTGATATTGGACTCGTTCTAAAAGACAGCGCGCCGAATGCCGGGCAATCGATGGCTCGCTCACAGCATCAATCGCTGCTCGGCGGCTTCATCAGCGAAAACAATTCGTCGACGGTTTTCAGCGCAACAGCGCGCACGCGATCGGTTGAGTCCATGCCGGCGATGTTGACGCCGTTCACGACCGCTTTGATCTCGTCCCGGAAGTCGGTGAGGAAGCGCAAGGGATCACGCTGCTCATTGGCGACACGCGCGATCAATCCCGTGATCAGAATCTGACACGCGATCAGCTTGCCGTTCAGCTCGTCCATCCTGCGCTCCCGTTGTGGCGGCGCCGATATGGACGATGCTGAAATTCCTGACAACCGAAACGGCTTCCGCCCGACTTAGAACCATTCTTGTTACCGATACCGACCGGCGGCTCGACCCGGCGCCATTCGGCCCGAGCACACCGTCCGGGAGTGCTGCTTGAGGTGTGTTCGCCGATCGCGCCTGCCGGGAAAATGCAACACTGCACACCGCCGCGCCAGACCACTGCCCAGACGGTGCAAAGCTTTCCAATTGTTTAGGATTCTCAACTGATAGTGCTGTTTACACTGGAACTTGGCGTGTATTATACAAACGCTCTGGAACCCTACGATTGCCCCATAATTCGTAGCTGAGGGCACAAGAGCCGACACGAGACGATATGAAAAAGTCCCGGCCGATCCTCTGGATTCTGATCATCGCGGCCGTGGCCTCCGCGGGTTACTATGGTTGGCAGAAATTCGACGCCTCCCAGGCTGGAAAAACCCAGACCGCCCAGAAGGGTCCACCCCGCCCGCCCGCCGTCCCCGTCAGCGTTGCCCCGGTCCAGAAGGTCGATTTCCCGGTCTATCTGACCGGTCTCGGCACGGTTCAGGGGTTCAACACCGTGCAAGTCCGCACCCGCGTGGATGGCCAGATCGACAAGCTCGCCTTCCGCGAAGGCCAGATCGTCCAGCAGGGCGAGCTTCTGGTCTCGATCGATCCCCGTCCCTATCAAGCCACGCTCGACCAAGCCAAGGCCAAGAAGGCGCAAGACGAGGCTAGTCTGGCCAACGCCAATCTCGAACTTCAGCGCGCCACGAAGCTCGGCGAATTCGCGACCGCCCAGCGGGTCGACACCCAGCGCACGACCGTCGCCCAGCTCACCGCCCAGATCGCCGCCGATGACGCCGCGATCGCCAACGCCCAGACCCAGCTCGACTACACCCAGGTCAAGGCGCCGATCACCGGCGTCGCCGGCCTGCGCCAGGTCGACATCGGCAACATCGTCAACGCCTCGACGCAAACGGGCATCGTCACGATCTCGCAAGTCGAGCCGATCTCCGTGATCTTCACCGCGCCGGAGGACCAGCTGCCCTATATCACCGAAGGCCAGAGGAGCGGCGCGCTCAAGGTGATCGCCTTCACCACCGACGGCAAGAAGACGCTGGCCGAGGGCAAGCTTGCGGTCATCAACAACCAGGTCGATACCAGCAGCGGAACGATCCGGCTCAAGGCGGTGTTCGACAACAAGGACCACACGCTGTGGCCGGGCCAGTCGGTCTCGACGCGGCTTCTGGTGCGGACGCTGAAGGATGCGACCGTGGTTCCGGATGACGCGGTCCAGCATTCGACCAACGGCCTCTACGCTTATACCGTCAATCAGGACAACAAGGCCGAGGTGCACAAGGTCAAGGTCACCTACGCTATCGATGGACATTCGGTCATCGAAGAAGGGCTGAGCCCCGGTCAGCAGGTGATCACCGGCGGCCAGTTCAAGGTGCAGCCCGGAAGCCTCGTCTCGACGGCGGTGGCGAGTTCGAACCCGGCCCAGAACGCCCAGAACAAGGTACGACAGGAATGACCGAGGGCGGGATTTCGGCACCTTTCATCCGTTATCCCATCGGCACCTCGCTGCTGATGGCCGGCATCCTCTTCGTCGGTCTCGTCGCCTATCCCCTGCTCCCGGTCGCACCGCTGCCGCAGGTCGACTTCCCGACCATCCAGATCACCGCCAATTTGCCGGGCGGCAGCCCGGAGACGATGGCTTCGTCGGTGGCGCAGCCGCTGGAGCGGCAGTTCGCCCAGATTCCCGGCATCGCGCAGATGACCTCGACGAGCTATCTGGGCACCGCGTCGATCACCATCCAGTTCGATCTCAACCGCAGCATCGATGGCGCTGCCAATGACGTGCAGGGCGCCATCAACGCCGCCAGCGGCCAGTTGCCGAAGAATCTTCCCTCGCCGCCGACCTACCGCAAGGTCAACCCGGCCGATGCGCCGATCCTGCTGCTGTCGGCGACATCGGAGACGTTACCTCTGACCAGCGTCAGCGACGCGGTCGACGCCCAGCTCGCCCAGCAGATCAGCCAGCTCTCCGGCGTCGCCCAGGTCTTCATCGGCGGCCAGCAGAAACCCTCCATCCGCGTTCAGGTCGATCCCGCGAAGCTGGTCGCCAAGGGCCTGTCGATGGAGGACGTACGCAGCCAGATCGCGATCACCACGGTCGACAGTCCGAAGGGCAATATCGACGGCGAGAAGCGCGCCTACACGATCTACGCCAACGACCAGCTCACGCACGCGAAGGACTGGAACGACGTCATCATCGCCTATCGCAACGGCGCTCCGTTGCGAATCCGCGACATCGGCCAGGCGGTCAGCGCCGCTGAAGACGCCAAGCAGGCGGCCTGGGCCAACGGCAAGCGCGGCGTGTTCCTGGTGATCTTCAAGCAGCCGGGCGCCAACGTCATCGAGACCGTCGATCGGATCAAGGCGACCCTGCCCCGCCTCGTGGCGGCGATCCCGCCCGCCATCAAGATCGAGCTCATCAGCGACCGTACCACGACCATCCGCGCCGCGGTCGAGGACGTCCAGTTCACCTTGCTGCTGACCATCGCGCTCGTGGTCATGGTCATCTTCATCTTCCTGCGCAGCTTCTGGGCCACCGTCATTCCCGCCATCACGGTTCCGCTGGCGCTGCTCGGCGCCTGCGCGCTGATGTGGGTCGTCGGCTATTCGCTCGACAATCTGTCGCTGATGGCGCTCACCATCGCGGTCGGATTCGTCGTCGACGATGCCATCGTGATGCTCGAGAACATCACGCGCTACATCGAGGAAGGCGAATCGCCGATGGCGGCTGCCTTCCGTGGCTCGAAGGAAATCGGCTTCACCATCGTGTCGATCAGCATCTCGCTGGTCGCGGTGCTGATCCCGCTGCTCTTGATGGGCGGCATCATCGGACGCCTGTTCCGCGAATTCGCCGTCGTGCTGGCGATGACCATCTTCGTCTCGATGTTCGTGTCGCTGACCCTGACGCCGATGATGGCTTCGCGCTTCCTGCGCGCCCATGGCGAGGTGCGCCACGGCCGCTTCTATCAATGGAGCGAGCGCGCCTTCGATGCGATGCTGCGCGGCTACGAATACGTTCTCGATCACGCCCTGGCTTGGCGGCGCACCACGCTGGCGATCTTCTTCGCCACGCTCGGACTGTCGATCTATTTGTTCGTCCTGATCCCGAAGGGTTTCTTCCCGCAGCAGGATGTCGGCCTGATCACCGCCACCTCCGAAGCCTCGCAGGACATTTCGTTCAAGGAGATGACCCGGCGTCAGGAACAGCTCGGCAAGATCATCCTCGCCGATCCCGATGTTGCCAGCGTCGCCATGTCGATCGGCGGCAGCGGCCGCGCCGGCAACAACGGCAACATATTCATCACGCTGAAGGCTCGCGACAAGCGCGATGCCTCGGCTCAGCAGATCATCGCGCGACTGCGTCCGCAGTTCGACAAGGTCGAGGGCGCCCGCGTCTACATGCAGGCGGCCCAGGACGTCCGGCTCGGCGGCCGGCCGACGCGCACCCAATTCGAGTTCACCTTGCAGGACGCCGACCTCGCCGAGCTCAACGAGTGGGCGCCGAAAATCCTCGCCAAGATGCAGACGCTGCCGGAGCTGCGCGACGTCGCGACCGACCAGCAGACCCAGGGCACCACGGTCCAGCTCAAGATCAACCGCGACACCGCCGCGCGCTACGGCATCCAGCCGCAGCTGATCGACGACACGCTGTATGACGCCTTCGGCCAGCGGCAGGTCACGCAGTATTTCACCCAGCTCAACACCTACAAGGTGATCCTGGAGATCCTGCCGGAGATGCAGGGCAATCTCGACAGCCTGAACAAGCTCTATCTGAAGTCGCCGCTGACCGGCGACCAGGTGCCGCTGTCGACCTTCGCGACCTGGACCACCGATCCGGTCCGTCCGCTTTCGATCAGCCACCAGGGCCAATTCCCGGCGATCACCATCAGCTTCAACCTCGGCCAGGGCGTCGCGCTCGGCCAGGCGACGGAAGCCGTGCAGAAGGCGATGGCCGAGCTCGGCGCGCCGCCGACGCTGAACTCGAGCTTCCAGGGCACGGCGCAGGCGTTCCAGCAATCGCTCGGCACCGTGCCGCTGCTGATCCTTGCCGCGCTCGTCGTGGTCTACCTGATCCTCGGCATCCTCTACGAGAGCTATATCCATCCGATCACGATTCTGTCGACGCTGCCCTCGGCCGGCGTCGGCGCGCTCGCGATCCTGATGGCGGCCGGGTTCGACTTCAGCCTGATTGCCTTGATCGGAATCATTCTCCTGATCGGCATCGTGAAGAAGAACGGCATCATGATGGTCGACTTCGCCATCGCCGCCGAACGCGACGAGCACAAGACGCCGGCGGAATCGATCCGCCAGGCCGCCCTGCTCCGCTTCCGCCCGATCATGATGACGACGATGGCCGCGCTGCTCGGCGGCGTGCCGCTGATGCTCGGTCACGGCACCGGCGCCGAGATCCGCCAGCCGCTCGGCTACGCCATGGTCGGCGGCCTGATCGTCAGCCAGGCGCTGACGCTGTTCACCACGCCGGTGGTCTATCTCTATCTCGACGAGCTCAACAACTGGTTCTCGGGCTGGGGCCGTTCGGGTGACGGCGAAGGCGGCGAGGCGGTGGAGCACGGCACCGTTAAGGAAGCTGCCGAGTAGCGGCTTGCACGGCGCTTCCGGCGACGCTACAGCGAGGCCCCGGTTCACGCCAACGCGGTTTCGCCATGCTCATGCAATCCAGACTTGTCGCCCTCGCCGCAGCTGTCCTGTTGCCCTTGGGCGCCGCGTATGCCCAACAGGCCGCCAAGAAGAACGCCCCCGCTCCGGCGGCGCAGCCGGCACCGGCTCCGACGCAGCCACAGGCTGACGGCGCGCCGGCGCAACAGCCCGGTTGGATCGTGCGCTGCACCAGCGCCAGCCGTGACGCGCCGCTCGAATGTGCGATGGAGCAGAACGCGGTGCTGACAAAGACCGGCCAGACCATCGTGCTGATCAACATCCGCATCGCGCCCGACACCCGCACGCCGGTGGCGCTGCTGCAATTGCCGCTCGGCCTCAACCTTCCCATCGGCGCCAAGCTCCAGGTCGACGAGGGCAAGACGGTCGATCTCCAGATCCAGACCTGCGAGAACCGCGGCTGCTACGCCTCGGCGCCGATCGCGCCGGATCTGCTTGCCGCGTTGCGGTCGGGCAAGCAGCTCAAAGTCTCCTTCCAGAACATGGCCAAGGAGACGATCGCGATTCCGATGCCGCTGGGCGATTTCGCTTCCGCTTACGACAAGATCAAGTAACGCAAGTCCCCGTTACTGCCTCGCCATCTGCGCGTTGCCGACGGCATCGCCATCGAGCCGCTGGTCATTGTGATGGTGACGGCGTGCAGCAGCCCCGTCGATCAGCAGCGTGTATTCGGTGATGGAGGCGCAGCTCGCCGGCTGCCTGTTGCTGCTGCTGCAGGCCGAAGTCGACCGCGCGCCTCCGAGATAGGCTTTCTCCCCCGCCTGTCAGCTGACGACGTCGCTCGCCCGGAGCAAGGTCGTGAAGCCGCCATAGATCATGCGCTTGCCGTCGAACGGCATGCCCTCCATCTTCAGCCGCGGGTCCTCCATCACCTTCTTGTTGACGGCATCGCGGGTCTCCCGGTCGCGGTAGACGATCCAGGCGAACACCACGACCTCGTCCTCCTTCGCCATCACCGCGCGCGGAAACGAGGTGAGCTCGCCATAGGGGACATCGTCAGCGACGCATTCGACATAGTCGAGCGCGCCGTGCTCCATCCAGAGCGCGCAGGCGGTCGTCGACAGCGTCTTGTAGGCCTCGATCTTGTCCTTCGGCACGGCCAGAACGAAACCATCGACATAGGGCATCAGGAATCTCCTTGAGTTGCGTGACCCAAGGACGATGCAGAGCACGGCGATCCGACCGGGGAAATGCGATTTCAGATGAGGCAAACGGTCGCGACCGGCGGCGCGGCCCGTGGACCGTCACTGTCACCGAAGGACCTGAAGCTCTGGACCTTTGAGCATGCCCGGAACTGGCTGGGGAACCTGGATTCGAACCAAGACAAACAGAGTCAGAGTCTGTTGTGCTACCGTTACACCATTCCCCACCGAAGCGCTTGAAATCGCTAAGCTTTCTTCGGAAGTTCTGCGAGGGCGGGCTGACAGCTTTGCAAATCAGCGGCTCGCAGGCCGCTCATATAGCCGCGCTGACCTTCGCGGTCCAGCCCTTCTGTGAACATCTCGGCTTGTTCTGGCTGCGTTCGCACCGACAGACGGACTGTCTCAAGCCTTCCCGAAGGAATCCTGCGGCCCTTTGCGGTTGTAGAACAGCGATCGGCGCGCCCGATCGATCCATCGCTGCACCGTGAACTCGAAGGCGAGCGCGACGACCGTGGATGCGAGCAGGATGCCCAAGGTCTGAAACAGAATTCGCCAATGGCTCACAATGTGCGGATTGGTCAGCGTGATCGGATCAAAGACCTGCAGATTGATCGCGATCTGGATGAAGAGAAAATGCGAGAGATAGACGCCATAGGAGGCATCGCCCAACGCGGTCGACAGGGGTCCGTTGATCCTTGAGAAGAGCGTCGGAATAACGATGCAGGTTGCGATAACCAGCGGCACGCCCTGAACGATGCCCCCGTGATAGTCGACGTCGGCATAGACGTCGGCGAGGAGATAGAGGCAGTAGAGAGCCGCGAGCCAGTAGCCCGCACGCGTCGACCATGTCAGGCGATCTCGCAACGAGAAGAGCACAACGCCGGTGCCGAAATAGCCGATCTGGCTGTAAAACGGGAAGTAAGCCCATTTCCATTCGTAGACGTGCAGAATGGTCATCTTGATCGCGAAGGCGGCGACCACCAACCCGGCGAGCCATTTTCTGTTCAGGAGAAGCAAGGCAGGCAGCAACGCGTAGAAGACGATCTCCGCGCTGATCGACCACGCCTGCGGAACCAGGAGATACGTGGTGCTGTGCATGGCCGAATAGAGATCGAGACCCAGCAGCGACAGGTTGATCACATAGGGCCGCTCTTCCGTTCGGAGGGAATTGAAGATGCCGCTCTCGTTCGCCGGGTTCCACAGGTGTAGCGCGAACGTAGCTACCAGAACAGCTAGGTAGAACGGATAAAGCCTCGCGAAGCGGCTGGCGAAGAATGCAGCAGGCCGTCCCGGATAGTGCCGCTCATAGGCGGCGGCCATGTAGAAGCCACTGATGATGTAGAAGACTTCTACAGCGGCCAAACCTCCGATTGTCTGGTGAATGACGCCAAATTGGCAATGAAATCCAACGACGATCGCCGCCAGCAGAAAACGAACAGTCCCCATCAGCCCCGCACCCGTTGGCTGATGCGAACTTAGACCGGCGACCGGCGCTGAACAAGCGGCCGCCCCATCTGCATGCGGCGGCCGCTCATCTCTTCGCGTGCCGCCCTACTCCAGCTTGATGTTGGCGGCCTCGATCACCTTCTTCCAGCGCGCCGTCTCGGCGTTGATGTAGGCCGCGAACGGTTCGGAATCCACGGCGACCGCGGTGGCACCGAGTTCGGCCATCTTCTGCACCGTCTCCGGCTGCGCCATGAAGGCGCGAATCTCGGCCGAGAGCTTTTCGACGATCGGCTTGGGCGTGCCCGCGGGCACAATGAAACCGTGCCAGGCCACCGCCTCGAAGCCGGGCAGGAATTCGGCCACGGCCGGCGCCTCCGGATCGAAGGCGGCGCGCTTCGGCGTTGCGGTCGCGAGCAGCGCGAGCTGGCCGGTCTTCACCTGCGGCAGCAGCAGCGGGACGTTGTCGAAGGCGAGATCAATCTGTCCGCTCAGCAGATCCGTCAGCATCTGGCTGGAGCCCTTGTAGGGCACGTGCACCATCTTGGTGCCCGTCATCTGCTGGAATAGCTCGCTGGCAAGGTGCTGCGAGGTGCCGACGCCGGCCGAGCCGAACGAGACCTTGTCCGGATTCGCCTTCAGATAGGCAATCAGCTCCGGCACGGTACGCGCCTTGATCTTGTTGGGATTGACGACGAGAACATTGGGCACGACGCTGATCTGGGCGACCGGCACCAGATCCTTGTCCGGCTGGTAGCTGAGCTTCGGCCCGTAGAGCGACGGGTTGATCGCAAGCGCGGACGTGCTGGCAAGGCCGAGCGTGATGCCATCCGGCGTCGATTTCGCCACCCGCGTCACGCCGAGGATCGAGCCGGCACCGCCGACATTCTCGACTACGAAGGGCTTGCCGAACTTCGCCTGCAAATGGTTGGAGACCATCCGCGCGAAGATGTCCGCGGTGCCGCCGGCGGCGAAGGGAACGACCACCGTCACCTGCTTGGACGGATAGCCGTCCTGCGCCTTTGCGGGTGAGGCCGCCAGCACCAAGGCTGAGGCAAGGACAAGCCACATCGATCTCATAGAAGTTTCCTCTGTTTTCCGTGTTGTTGATTGGTTGCCGCGCGCGAGCCGCGGAGACGGTCAGAACGCGACCTCGTACATGTTCAGGATCGCATCCCGGCCGAGGTCGCGCGGATTGTTGTCGAGCAGGCGGCGAATGGCGTGCGCCTCGTCGGCCATCACGCCGAAATCGTCCCGAGGCACGCCGAGCGCGGACAGCCGCATGTCGATGCCGAGATCGCTGCAGAACTTGTAGCTTGCCTCGAACGCGAGCTTCGGATCGCCCTGCTCCGGCAGGCCGAGCGCCTGGAGCACCGCGATCGTCTTCGCTTCCACCGCCGGCATGTTGAACGCCAGCGTATGCGGGAAGATCACCGCACAGGCGAGGCCATGTGCCACGTGGTGCCGCGTGCCGAGCGGATACGCCACCGCGTGGCCGGCTGTCGTGTTCACCGGTCCCAGGCAATAGCCGCCATAGAGCGAGGCCAGCGCGAGGCCCGCACGCGCCTCGCGATCGCCGCCATCGGCCACCGCGCGTTTGAGATAACGTCCGACCAGCCGCGCGCCTTCAAGCGCGTAGAGGTCGATCGTCGGATGCGCCTTGCGGCTGGTATAGGCCTCGACGCAATGCGCCAGTGCATCGACCCCGGTCGCCGCGGTGACCTCCTTCGGCACGGTCATCGTCAGATCCGGATCGACGATGGCGATGTCGGCCAGCATGAAGCGGCTCTGCACCGCCTGCTTGTTCTGGCTGACGGGATCGGTGACGAGCGCACGGGTGCCCGCTTCGCTGCCGGTGCCCGACGTCGTCGGAATCTGCATCAGCGCGACGCTGCGGCCGGCCACCTTCTCCGGCCCGACGATGTCGGCAAAGGGCACGTCGCTCGTGCACATCACCGCGACCAGCTTGGCGAGATCCATCGCGCTGCCGCCGCCGAAGCCGACGACGAGATCGGGCTTGACGTCCTTCGCCATCGCCACCGCCTTCTCGAGATTAGGCAGGTCCGGCTCGGGCTTGACGTCGCCGAACACCTTCACCGCACCCGGCAGCGCCAGCATGTCGACCCGGCGTGCGTTGAACGGATCGGAGATCACCAGCGGCCGCCTGGCGCCGATCCGCTCGGCGTAGCGCGCCGCAGCGCCGATCGTGCCATTGCCGAACTCGAGGATGGTGGGACGCTGGATTTCGATGGGCGTGAAGGCGTTGGTCATCGTGCGTTCGAACTCATGATTTGGATACGGAGGCGCCAGCGGCGAGCCGCTCGGCATAGTCGATGGCCTCGATCAGGCTGTGCTCGTTGGCGATGCCCTTGCCCGCAATGTCGAAAGCGGTGCCGTGATCGACGGAAGTGCGGATGATCGGCAAGCCCAGCGTGATGTTGACGCCGGACAATTCCTGCCAGCGGCCGGTCGCGGGATCGACCTGGAAGCCGAGCAGCTTGACCGGAATGTGCCCCTGGTCGTGATACATCGCGACCGCGGCATCGTACTGGCCGGCGCGCAGCTTGACGAAGATGGTATCGCCCGGCACGGGCCCGACGACGTCGAGGCCGTCGGCAACGGCTTTCGCGATCGTCGGTGCAGACACGTCGATGTCCTGCCGGCCGAACAGGCCGCCCTCGCCGGCATGCGGATTGAGCGCCGCGATCGCGATCTTCGGTTTGGCGATTCCGAGCCGCAGCAGGGCATCGTTGGTGAGGTCGATCACCATGCGCAGACGCTCCGGCGTCAGGCGCTTCGGCACGTCCTCCAGCGCCACATGGGTCGAAACATGGCTGACACGCATGTTGCCATGGGCGAGCAGCATCACCGAGCCGCGCACGCCGGTGAGATGCGCCAGCATCTCGGTATGACCAGGGAAATGATAGCCAGCCTTGTTGAGCGCTTCCTTGTTGAGCGGCGCCGTGACGATCGCCGCGGTCCGGCCCGCCTGCGTCAGGCGCACGCCCTGCTCGATCGCCTTGTAGGCAAAGCGGCCGCCATCGGCGCTGAGCACTCCGGGCTTGATCGGGTCGCCCTCGATGTCGGCCTGGAGGAAGCAGAGGTTCGGCCAGTCGCGATCCTCGGCGCGCACTTCGGGAATCGCAATGCCGGCACCGAGCGCGGCTTTCGCGCCATCGAGCGCCGCGCCGTTGCCGATGATGAGGATCCGCAGATCGCCTTTCGCGATCCGGTCCTTCAGCCCGACGCAGGCCTTGACGATGATCTCCGGCCCGATCCCGGCGGGATCGCCCATGGTGATGGCAAGATGACGAGAGGTCATGTCGGACTCCCCTTGCTGAGCAAATGATTATCCCGAAGCAGGTCGCGCCACAGCTCGCTGGGACCGAACGCGCCGGACTTCGAGATGACATCGACGCCGGCCCAGCGGCCGCCTTGCAAGGTCGAGCGCGGCAATCCGGGCACGATACGTCCTGTCACCTCGAGCGCATGCGCGCCGAGGGCAACGCAAGCGGCCTTCAGTGTTTCTCCACCGGCAACAACCAGCGTGCCCGGTGGTTCGAGTGCTGCGATCAGCCGCGTCATCTCGTGCGCGATCCGCCGCGCCGCCTCGGCCCGCGTCAAGCCGTCAGCGAGGGCGAATTTGACCAGCGCCACGCCGTCGTCGGCCAGCTTGCGCCGAACGCCCGCGCCACCCTCCCCCTCGGCCAGCGCGATGGTGGCGTGACCACATGCCGCGAGCTGGGATGCGGTGGCAGCCTGGTCGGAGCCGAACAGCCCCAGCACCGGCCGCTTCAGTTGCGACGGCGCAGCGGCGCCCTGACCGCGGGCAAGCGCACCGGCCAGGCCGCCGCTGCCACACCACAACACGGGCCCCGGCATGCGCCGCGCCATTTCGACGACGCGATCGAGGTCGAGGTCGCTCTCCGCATCGAACACCTGAACGCCGCCTTGCGAGAGCGTTTCGGCCGTGCCCTGTCGTGCTTCGATGCCGTCTTGCCGCAACTGATCCAGCAAATTGTCGCCGACCCTGTGCCAATCGCCATGCACGGTGCGGGCGAATTGCTGGCCACCGACGGTGCGGCGTCCCTGATAATCGAACGCCGGCGCGACCACGCAAGAAGCCCAATGGCCGCTGCGCAGGCAGGCGTCGAGCTCAGCCGCCCACGCGCCCCGAAGGAGGCTATCGACCTTCTTGTAGGCGATCGTCCCGCCCTGAAGGTGGGGCGCCAGTCGCCCAACGATTTCGACGCTCTCGGCCTTCGACCGCTCACGGGTGCCGCTATCGATTGCCAGGCTCCCGGACTCCAGCGGCGCAAGCGCGCCCGACCAGACGACATCGAACGGACCGCACAGGCCGACGAATTCCGCCGCGGTGTCGAGCGCACCGGTGAGATCGTCGGCAAGCAGGCGGACGCTCGTCATGGTTATGCCGCTCCCGCACCAAAAATCTTGCCGGGATTCATCAAGCCCTTCGGATCGAGCAATTTCTTGATATCGCGCATCAGCTCGATGTCGAGAGGATCGGCCACACGGGCAAGCCGGCCGCGATTGGTGATGCCGATGCCGTGCTCGGCACTGATCGCACCGCCCTGCGCTGCGGTCTCGTCGTCAACGATCTCGTTGATTTCAGCCACGAGCGCAGCGGTCGCCGCCGGGTCCTGGCAACGCGCGCGGTCGATCAGGGCGATGACGTGGATGTTGCCGTCGCCGATATGGCCATGCATCACGACCCGCGCGTGCGGCACCGCGGCGTTGATCCGGGCCTCGACATTCGTGACGAAGGCGGCCTGACGCTCAAGCGGCACCACGCTGTCATGCGACACGACATAGCCGCTGCGCTTGTTGCCTTCGGACACGCTGTGCCTGACAGCCCAGATCGCCTTGGCCTGTGCGAGGTTGGAGGCCAGGATCACGTCGTCGGCAAGGCCGGCCTCCATCGCATCCGCCAGCACCGTGGCGAGCGGCTCATCGAGGTCGACGCCGGCGAACGTGTCGGTCAGTTCGACGATCAGATACCACGGCGTCGTCAGCTCGAAGGGGATCGTGACATGCGGCACGGACTCTGCGATCGCCTCGATCTGCGCGCGCGACATGATCTCGAGGCTGCCGAGCCGGTCGCCGACCGCGCCGCGCAGGCGCTGCATGATCTCAAGCGCCTGCTCCACACCCTGCAATTTCAGCAGCGCCAGCGCCGAGCTGCGCGGCGGCGCGAACAGCTTCAACACCGCCGCGGTGACGATGCCGAGCGTCCCCTCCGCCCCGATGAAGAGCTGCTTCAGCGCATAACCCGTGTTGTCCTTACGCAGTGCGCGTAGGCCGTTGAAGATTCGCCCGTCGGGCAGCACGACCTCCAGCCCGAGCACGAGATCGCGCGTCGGCCCGTAACGCAGCACCGCCGTGCCGCCGGCATTCGTCGAGATATTGCCGCCGATCTGGCAGGAGCCTTCGGCACCCAGGCTCAAGGGAAAGTAGCGATCGACCTCGCGCGCCGCATTCTGCACCTCCGCGAGGATGCAGCCGGCCTCGACTGTGATCGTGTTGGCGAGCGGACTGACATCGCGCACGCCACGCATCCGGTCGAGCCGGATCACCACATTGCCGGCCCGATCGTCCGGCGTTGCCGCCCCGCACATGCCGGTGTTGCCGCCCTGCGGCACAATTGCGAGCTGCCGTGCCGCACAGAATTTGACGACTGCGGCGACCTCGGCGGTGGAGCCGGGCTTCACCACCGCAACCGCGCGGCCGTGATAACGCCCGCGCCAGTCCACCACATAAGGCTCCTGGTCGGGTCCGGACGCGATGATTTGCTCGTCGCCGACGATCGCGGCAAGCCCGGAAAGCGCGTCCTGGAAGGAGTCCGACATCGGATCGCCTCGTCGTCGCGCCGGCTACAAAGCGGCTGCGAATGCCGCAGCATTCGCGAGCAGCTCTTTCACCTGCTCGGGCGGCAACGACTCCAGCGGCGGTCGCAGGCGCTGCCATCCTGCGTGGCCAGTGCGCTCTGCCACCAATGTCTTCAGCGAGGCCATCTGCGGGAAGCGCGAGACCAGCTCGCGCGCTTTCACGATGCGCGCCTGCGCCGTCTTGAGCGCCGCGTCGTCGTCGCTATCGCGAAAATGCTTGTAGACATAGGCAAGGTCCCGCGCGACCAGATTGGAGGACGCCGTGATGCAGCCGGCGCCGCCCTTGCGCAGCAGCGGCAGCAGCAACGGATCGGCTCCGACCAGAACCGAAAAGCCGGGGAAGCGCTCGACCATCGCGGTCATGTTCGCGAAGTCACCGGAGGAATCCTTGATACCCACGAACGTTGCCGGATAAGCCGTTCGCAGCCGCTCGATCAGCGCATGCGAGATCGGCTGCGCCGACATCTGCGGGATGTGATAGAGCACGACCTTGAGCCTGGCATCGCCAATGCGCTGCACGATTTCGCTATAGGACGCGTAAACGCCGTCGTCCGTGACACCCTTGTAATAGAACGGCGGCAGCATCACGACGGTGTCGACGCCGACCGAGAGTGCGTGGCGCGTCAGGACAATGGTCTCGCTGAGCGCGGCCACGCCGGTGCCCGGCAGAAGACGTTGCGGCGCGATGCCGGCAGCCACCACCGCCTCGAGCAGCGCCATGCGCTCCGCCGCGGAGAAGGAGTTCGCCTCGCCCGTCGTGCCGAGCAGCGCGATACCGTCGCAGCCCTCATCGAGGAGATAGCGGCAATGCGCGATGAAGCGCGCATGATCGGGAGCGAGCTGGGCGTCGAGCGGGGTCAGCGCGGCGGAAAACACGCCATGAGGGTGCAGCGATGGTGTCGACAAACTTCCTCCGATCGTCAAATCAGTTGTTCGGAATGCGAACATTTGTTATTGGCTTGACCAGTCGTAAAATCAGCTTGCCGCCGCGTCAAGGGCGGTGGCTGTCATGGCAAGGCATTCGGGCATGGCCAAGGTCGAAAAGAAGGCCACAAAGCGCAAATCGGAATCGCCCCCGAAAAACCCCAAGAATCATGTGGCGTCCGTCGGCAAGGCCTTTGCCGTGCTCAAGAGTTTCAGCAGCGAGGCCTTCGAGCTCACCCTGAGTGAGATTGCCGCACGGGCCGATCTCGATCGCGGAACGGCGTTTCGGCTGATCCAGACCCTGACCGAACTCGGCTATCTCCAGGCGGTGCCGCAGAGCCGCCGGTTCCGCCTCGGCGTTGCCTGCCTCGACCTCGGTTACACCGTGCTATCGCATGGATCGTTGCGCCCAATGGTCGAGCCGTTGCTGCGCGATCTCGTGCCCGATGTCGGCGATGCGGCTTCGCTCGGCATCCTCGACGGCGGTGACGTGGTCTATCTCGCGCGCGTCGGCGCCGGCCTCGACCGCCACAAGATGGATCGCCGGCCCGGCACGCGCATTCCAGCCTACAGCGCCGCGCTCGGTCACGTCATGCTGGCGCATCTGGCGCGGGACGAGCAGATCGAGCGACTGGAATCGCGCCCTCGCGTCAAACTGTCGGAGCGGACGCTGACCGATCTCGATGCCTTGCTCGCCCGGCTCGATCAGGTGAAGAGAAAAGGCCATGCCGTCTCCGACGGCGAGAACGCCTATGGCCTGCGCACGCTGGCAACGCCGATCTTCGACGCCCAGGGCTCGGTGATCGGGGGATTGAGCATCACGGTCGATGCCATGCGCATGGACATGGCAGCCTTCCACGACCAGGCGCTGCCGCGGCTGATGGAGCTGACCAGCCAGGTACAGGATCTCGCGATCAAGTCGGGATTGACGAGCTGAGCGATCTCTTCGCGGGCGTGTCCCGTGCGACGTCACAGCTGACGATCTGCATTCGAAGATCATTGTGAAAACGCTTTCGCGACCTATATCGTCAAGGCTTCCTTCCGAAACCCGATTTCCCCTTGCGAAGAGCCGTGCTCATTTTCTTCCTGCTCCTGTTCGTGCCGATCGGCCTATCGGCCGCGCGGTACTATTGGCTTGGAGATAGCCGCGGCAATTGGCAGACGGCTGACCGTTCCAGCGCAGGCCTGCTGCCGCCGGCTTCTTCCCATCCCGATGCCCTGATCCGGGTTTATGCGGCCCGAACGGTCCGATGGCGAAGCATCTTCGCCGTCCACACGTGGATCGTCGTCAAGGAAAAGGATGCGACCAGCTACAGCCGATACGACTACACCGCCTGGGGCGAACCGATCCGGAGCAACGGCTTCGCCCCCGATGGAAGGTGGTTCGGCGCCCTGCCGAAAACCGTCGTCGCCGTAGATGGGTCACGGGCCGAGTTCCTCATTCCCAGGATTCGGACTGTGATCGAGACCTACAAGTTTCGAACCTACGGCGACTACAGCGCCTGGCCGGGACCGAATTCAAACACCTTCGTTCAAGCCGCTCTTGATGCCGTGCCGGAACTTCGCGCGGTTCTGCCGCCGACCGCGATCGGCAAGGATTATCCCTATTCCGGGGAATGGATTGGGCTGACCGCCTCGCGCACCGGCTTCTATGCCTCGCTCTTCGGCTATCTCGGCCTGACCCTCGGCTGGGTCGAAGGCCTCGAGATCAACTTCTTCGGCGCCGTGCTCGGCCTCGACATCCGCCGGCCCGCCGTCAAGCTGCCGGGCATCGGCCGCCTCGGTGTTGCCGCCGGTCTGTAGAGCCGGACGAGACCGCGACTGGCGATGTTTCGTCGCGACGGCTAGACCACGATGTGATCGAAGTCGGCGGCGATCCGGGTGTTCGGAAAGATCCTCGCCGCCTCGGCGAGAATCTCTTCGTCCTCATAGCGTCCCGACATATGGGTCAGCACGAGCTGCTTCACATTGCTCGCTGCCGCAAACGACGCCGCTTCTGCCGCGGTGAGATGGCCGTAATCCCGCGCGGTCGAGGCGTCACGATCGAGGAACGTTGCCTCGATCACCAGCATGTCGGCATCAACGACGTGTTGCGCCAGCCCCTCGGTGGTTTCGGTGTCGCCGATCACGACAAGTTTCCTGCCGCCGCTCGGCGGTCCCAGGACATCTTCCGGATCGATCGTTCGATCGCCGTCGATCACGACTGACCGGCCTGCGGCCAGCTCGCCGCGCAAGGGACCGTCGGGAACGCCCAGCGCCGCCAGCCGATCCGGCTGAAGGTGGCGACGAGCGGGGCTTTGGAAGACGAAGCCAAAACTGTCGGTGTCGCGGTGGCGGACCGGAAAGCAGTCGATGGTGAAGTCGCCGGCGTCGACGAACCGTCCTGCGGCCAACGAGGCGAACTCCACCGGAAGCGGCGCCCTGCCCGCACCCCACAAGCCGGCAAGCATCTGAATGACCGTCTCGAGCGTCGCTGGACCGCCATGAACCATCATCACCTCGGCGCTCTGCCGCAAGCGCAGCGTCGAGAACAGGCCGGGGATGCCGAGCACATGATCGAGATGCGCATGCGTCAGCAGAATGCGGTCGAGCCGTCGAAAACCTGCGCCACTGCGCAGTAACTGGCGCTGCGTGCCCTCGCCGCAATCGACCAGCATGCGATGTCCGGCGGCCTCGATCAGCAGGGCCGGATGGTTGCGCTCCGCGGAAGGAACGCTCGCCGAGGTGCCGAGGAATGTCAGGGCAAACATGGTCGTCGATGTCCAGCGACCGCCCCTCTCCGCGACGGTACGGTGAACGGTCTCACCGTCCCCAATGCCACGCGAGCAACAGCGCGTACAGCCCCATCGACGCGGCGTAGAGTGCGGCAAGAAGTGCGTAGCCCGCGATTTGGCGACTGATCGCCGCCTTCGGCGCGACCCACCAGTCGAGTGCCTTGAAGGCGGCGGGCACCAGCCACCAGCCGAGCAACTGGGTGCTGACGAGATTGCCGACGAACAGCGACAGCCAGATCGGCACGCCATGACTGTCGATCAGCGGTCGGCTGATGAAAGTGCCCCAGAGATAAACCACGGGATAGAGCACCAAGAGGACGATGAGGTTGCTCTTCCAGATCAGGGCCGGGCCCTGCTCCGGCGCCTGGGCTTTGCCGGCGGGAAACCAAAAATTGAAGCCGTAGCTTGCGCGCTTCACGTTCATGCCCGCGTTAAAGCGCTCGCCCTCCTTCAGCAGGGTCTGCCGGACGGGCGAGCCCAGCCATGCATTGAGGTTGGCATCGCTGTCGAACGACAGGATGACGATCCATTCGTCGCGCAAGCCCGGAATCGGCCGCTCGATCTTGTGGCGCAAGAACCCCTTGAACTCGGCCTCGGCAGCCTGGATGCGCTGCTGCCATTTCAGAAACGCGTCCTCGAGTCCATCCGGCACCTTGAAGGAGATGACGGCCGACACCGCGCTGTCGCGCTGGACGCCGGTGTCGGGCAGGATATGAACATCCTCCGAACCGACGAAGAAGCGCTGCACCTCTCCGATCAGCTTCGCCCGCACCTCGCTCTGGAGCCAGGCGCGCGCCGCGGCCGGGCTGGCGAAGCGCAGGATCGTCACCCAGTCGACATGCGCCGGCGGCTGTGGCGGCACCACCTCCTGCCCCAGGAAACCGGGCCAGGCCTTGAGCGCCTCGCCCACCTCGCCGTTCCATCGCGCGAACGCGGCAAAGCCCTCGTCAGCGATGCGACGCTGGATGACGAGGGCGACCGGCTTGCCGGCTGTATCCGGAGACGTGCTCATCGTCGCGGTCCGCTTCAGCTCTTCTTGTAGAGCCGCTTGCCCATCACCCAGGTCTCGTCGACGCAGCGATCGTCGCCGACCATCATCACCGCGAACAGCATGCTCGCGGCCTCGTCCATCGTGCGCGGGCCGGCGCCCTCGGCGATCAGCGATTGGTGCCACGCTTGGGCGATCTGCCCGCCGTTCGGATCAAGCGCGACGAAATCAGCTTCCTTGCCGGGCTCGAAATTGCCGAGCTTGTCGTCGATGTAGAGGCCCTCGGCGCCGCCGAGCGTGATCGACCAGAAGCCGCGATAGGGCGAGAGCTTGTTGCGCTCGGCTTCCGCAAGGTCCTTCCGCGTGGGATCGATGCTTCCGTCGAGCAGCGTGTTGTTGCACATGCCGACCTTGTAGGCGTCGTCGAGCACGGAGATCATCGAGAAGCGGTTGCCGCCGCCGACGTCGGTACCGAACGACATCTTCACGCGATGCTCGGGATCGGTGGCGCGGCCGAGGCGGAACAGACCGCTGCCGAGGAACAGGTTGGAACACGGGCAGAACACCACCGCCGCGCCCTTCTTCGACATGCGCCGGAATTCGTTGTTCGAGAGATAGACGCCGTGACCGCCTGAGAACTTCGGCCCGACCAGATCGAACTTCTCGTAGACGCCAAGATAGTCCTGGCAGTCCGGGTGCTCGACCAGCACGCCACTGCATTCAGCCGGGTTCTCGGAGATGTGGGTATTGACCCAGCAATCCGGATGCTCGTGCTTGAGGCGCTGGCAGGCCTTGAGCAATTCCGGTGAGGCGCCGAAGGCGAAGCGCGGCGTGATGGCGTAGAGGTTGCGGCCCTTGTTGTGATACTCTGCGATCAGCCGCTTGCTGTCGCGATAGAAATTCTCCGGGGTATCAATGAAGTCCGCCGGCGCGTTGCGATCGATGCCGGTGAGGCCCGCGATCACGCGCATGTTGCGGCGGGCCGCTTCCTCGAACAACTCCTCGGTTGAAACTGGCGAGGAGCTCGTGAAGGCCTGGCAGGTGGTGGTGCCGGAGGCCAGCAGCGCGTCGAGGAAACGCTTGACGCCCTCGCGCGCGTAGTTGCGATCCCGGTATTTGAACTCTTCCGGATAGACCCATTTCTGCAGCCACGGCAACAGCTGCTCGCCATAGGCCCCGAGCACGCGGGTCTGCGGCAGATGGATGTGGCCGTCGATGAAGCCGGGGACGATGATCCGGTCCTTGATACGGGTGATCTCAACGCCCGGATGGCGGGCGGCGATCGTCTCGTAAGGACCGAATGCCTTGATGACGCCGTCCGTGACGATCATGAGGCCGTCGTGATGAAAGCGCGCGGCGGCCTGCTCGTTGCCGACGTGCTTCCAGGGATCGTCGACGAAGTCGAAGAACGTGCCGCGAATACCGACCGTGGTCATGATTGGGTCCCTTCCTTAAGACTGTTTGGCTGGCGCACTGACGGCAAGGAGATCGCGAGCAGCGTGCCCGCGATGGCGCAGAGGCCGAGATAGAGCCATCCGATCGGCGCCTGCGTTGCTTCAGGCAACACCGCCGCGATCGCCATGGCGCCGCTCACGGCGAGATAGCAGAGCGCGCTGATGAGGCCGCCGATCAGGCCGTGGTCGCGTTCGAACAGGCCGAGCGCCATGCCGTACATCATCGGACACAGCACGCCGCAGCCGCCGAGCACCAGCGCGCCGCCGATCGTGATCGACGCGAAATCGAGACCGACGGCCATGCCTGTCACGGTCAGCACCGCGGAGCCGGCGAGAAACAGCGCGAAGGCGCCGAAGCCCAGCATGCGGGCCGGCATGAAGCGCGCAAAATGCGCGCAGCCGAGCTCGCCGGCGAGGTTGACCCCGCCGAGGCCGAGCGCGACGAGGCCGTAGATCGCCGCCGAGTAACCGAGGCCGGTCTGGTAGAAGAACGGTGCGACGACGCCGAATGCCAGCTGCGCGCTCGCGGCCGCAGCGAACACCAGCACGAAAGCCAGGAAGCCCGGACGGACCACCGCCTCGCGCAAGATACCCGCCGTGCGGCGCGGATCGAACGGCGCGCGCCGCTCGGCCGGCAACGTCTCGGGCAGAAGAAACACGACGATCGCAGCAACGATGACCGCAGCAATCGCAATGATGACGAAGACACCACGCCATGACGTCAACTCGACGATGAAGCCGCCGGCCGCGGGCGCTAGCACCGGCGCGAGTCCCCAGGCAGCGCCCAGCAGGCCGGAGATCGCGGTGAGCTCACGGCCGCGATAGCAATCGGCCGCAACCGCATAGGCGACGACGAGGCAGGTGCAGCCGCCGATCCCTTGCAGGAAACGCAAGCCGAGCAGCAGCGAGGCGCTGGTGGCGAGCGCGCAGGCGATGCTCATCGCGATCAGCACCGAAAGGCCTGCGAGCAGGACGTTGCGGCGGCCCAGCGTGTCGGAGGCGATGCCGACCGGCACCAGCGCCAGACTCATGCCGAGCATGTAGGCGGTGACGGTGTTCTGCATCGAGGCGGGATCGGCGGCGAGATCCACCACCATCTGCGGCAGGCCGGGCGTATAGGCATCGAGCGGAATTTGGCTAAACGGCACGACGCACAGCAGGATCGGCACGATCCCCCGCTTCGCGCAACCGGCGTCCGAAGCAAATGCGGTCATGAGCAACGCCCCTTTGATCTCCGCGGGCCCCATCTTTTCGTGCGCGCAATGAGACGCGACGATGCAGGTTGCGGGAACTTTGACGCGCGGGAGCGTGCCAGAACTGTGTGTAAGAATTCTTAGGAGCGCCCGTATCGATACGGCCTTTGACGGCTGATGCCCTGGCCCGGGGGACGCCCAAACAAAAAACGCGAAAACAACCCCATGCAAAGTACAAATCATTGAAGAATTTCGCACCGCACGTCGAAGGCCTGCCCGCGCGGACGTTTGACACGTCGGGCAAAGCAGGCGCTGACTCGCCTGATGGCCGATTGTGAATCCCGCCAGCGCGCCAGTCCGTTAACGGGTCGGAAGGCATAGCGTTTCGAAGCCCGGCCTCCGAACCGGTGCCCCCGGCAAGCAGATCTGGTGCCCGTTGCGCCGCCTCCTCATCCCCCTTTCAAAATCGCATGTTCGGTGCCCCGAACGATCTGCGGCGGAGATAGTGTGGATGCCGCGATGAGGTACATTGGAGTTCGTGATGACCGCAGATGCTGCTGACTTGAACTACGGCTCGATCAGAGCACTGGCGAGCGCCCTGCACGCGCGCAAGATATCTGCGTTGGAACTGCTCGAACACACGATCGCGCGCATCGAGGCACTCGACGGTCAGATCAACGCGGTCATCGTGCGCGATTTCGACCGCGCGAGAGCGGCGGCGCGCGCTGCCGATGCCGCGCTTGGCGGCGGCGAGCAACGGCCGTTGCTCGGCATCCCCGTGACCTTGAAAGAGCCCTTCAACGTCGCGGGCCTGCCGACGAATTGGGGCTTTCCGCATTTCAGGGATTTCCAGCCGGCGGAGGATGCCCTCGTCGTCTCGCGGTTGAAGGCGGCCGGCGCCATCGTCATCGGCAAGACCAATATCCCGATCGGCCTCAGGGATTTCCAGAGCTACAACGAGATCTACGGGACGACTAACAACCCGTGGGACCTCGGCCGGTCGCCCGGCGGCTCCTCCGGCGGATGCGGCGCGGCGCTGGCCGCAGGCTTCGGTCCGCTCTCGATCGGCTCGGATATCGGCGGCTCGATCCGGGTCCCCTCGCATTTCTGCGGCGTGTTCGGACACAAGCCGAGCCTCGGCCTGGTCCCGCTCCGCGGATACGGCCTGCCGCCGGCACCGCCCGTCCCCAGCCAGGGCGATCTCGCGGTCGTTGGACCGATGGCGCGTACAGCTTCGGACCTTGCACTGGCACTCGACGTGATCGCCGGCCCGGACGAGACGCGCGACGGGATCGGCTATCGGCTTGCGCTGCCCGCCCCGCGCCATGATCATCTCGGGGATTTCAGGATCCTCGTGGTCGACACGCACCCGTTGATGCCGACGGGCGAGGCCGTGCGTTCAGCCATTGGACGATTGGCCGAGCGGCTCGGCAGTTCGGGCGCGCAGGTGGGACGCTCGAGCACGCTGCTGCCCGATCTCGCCGAGTCTGCGCGGCTCTACATGAAGCTGCTCAACGCCGCGCGAAGCCCGCGCCTGACAGCGATCGCCCTCGCCAAGGCGCAAGAAGCTGCCGCCGCACTCTCCCCCGACGACCGCAGCCTGCAGGCCGAGCGCGCCCGCGGCTGGGGCATGATCCATCGCGAATGGCTCGCGACCGATGCGGCGCGCTTGCAGCTGCAACGACGGTGGCAGCAGCTATTCCGTGAGTTCGACGCCGTGATCTACCCGGCCGCCGCCGTGCCGGCCTTTCCGCATGACCATTCCGAACCGTTCGACGCACGGCAGCTCGACATCGATGGCAAGCTCTACAACTACTCCGATGCGTGCTTCATCTGGGCCGACCCCGCGTCGACCTGCGGTTTGCCGGCAACCGCCGTTCCGATCGAGCGCACAGCGACGGGTCTCCCGGTCGGCGTCCAGATCATCGGGCCCTATCTGGAGGATCGTACGACGATTGCGCTGGCCGACTTGATCGAACGCGAGTTCGGCGGCTTCGTGCCGCCGCCGGCGCTGTCTGCATAAGCTGCGGGATGACAGCCGCCGGCGCTTACGGCCATCACGCTCGGTCGGCCGACTGCGCCTCGACCGCCTGCACGGCGACGCTCGCCACCTGCCGCAGCGCTTCGCGATCTGCGCCCGAGGATGCCATCACGCCCATGCCGACCGCGACGGCCGAGACGTAGCGCGCGAGCGCGGCGGGATCGGCGCTCTCCTTGAGATCGCCATCGGCCTTGGCACGGACAAAACGGTCCCGGAGTTGGTCCTCGTTCTGGGCGCGGCGGGCGGCGAGCTCGAACGGGACGTTTTCGGAGCCGGTGCCGCAGGCGATGCCGCCCTGCACGAGCAGGCAGCCGGGCGGATTGGCGGGATCGGTCTGCTTCTCGGCGATGCCCATCAGCATCCGTTCGGCGACGTCGCGGGCGGTGGACGCGGCCACCACCTCGTCCATCCAGACGCCGCGCAGCTTGGTGTAGCGATCGAGCGCAGCCTTCAGCAGACCTTCCTTGTTGCCAAAACAGGCATAGAGGCTGGGCGGATTGATGCCCATGGCCTCGGTCAGCTGCGCGATCGTGGCGCCCTCATAGCCATGGCGCCAAAACACTTCCATCGCCTGGTCCAACGCCGTTTCGGCGTTGAATTCGCGGGGGCGTCCCATGCGCATGTGCCTGTCTCCTCGGAATCGGCGGCCTGTATCAGCTTAACGCCGGTCCTATCTATTTGTTCTGGCTTTCTTTTTCTTGTGTCTTTCAATCGTCGCGGTATCGGCGTACATTTTTCTTAGTGAATGGTACATAAGTATCTTGCACTGCGAGATCCAGCTCCACATCTGTAGTGAACACTACATATCTGGAGCGCGCAAATGCCCCCCTCCCAAAATACCTCCCGTGCCGGCCGCCTTCGCCGCCTTCTTGGCGGCGTCGCCATCGTGGGCGCCCTCGCCGTAGCCGGTACAATTGCGACCGGCCACTATCTTCGTTCCGCCCAGGCAACTGCAACGGCCGTCGCGGCTGAACAGGCGGTGCCCGTCACCGTCGCCATGATCGAGCCGCGGCAGACCGCGCTGTGGGACGATTTCTCCGGCCGGCTGGAAGCCATCCACCGTGTCGAGCTCCGCCCGCGCGTTGCCGGTGCGATCCTTTCCACCAACTTCACCGAAGGCGCGCTGGTGAAGGCTGGCGACGTGCTGTTCAAGATCGATCCGGCGCCTTACGCCGCCGAGGTCGACAAGGCCAACGCCCAACTCGAGGCCGCAAAGGCGCGCGTGGTATTCACCACCAGCGAGGTCGAACGCGGCGCGCAGCTGGTCGGCAACGCCGTCGTGACACGCCGCGATTTCGACCAGCGCGAGAACGCCAACCGCGAAGCGATCGCCAGCGTGAAGGCGGCCGAGGCAACGCTCCAGACTGCAAAGCTCAATCTCGACTACACCGAGGTGCGCGCGCCCGTGGACGGTCGCGTCGGCAAGATCGAGATCACCGTCGGCAATCTCGTCGCTGCGGGCACCGCCTCCCCGGTGCTGACCTCGCTGGTCTCGGTCAATCCGATCTATGCGTCATTCGATGCGGACGAAGAGGTCGTGCTGCGTGCGCTGAACTCGATCGCGGACGCCAAGGGCGGACGCGGCAAGCTCGACCAGATCCCGGTTGAGATGGCGACCTCCGGCGGCCTCTCGGCAAAAGGCCACATCCAGCTCATCGACAACCAGGTCAACGGCCAGAGCGGCACCATCCGGGTGCGTGCGGTGTTCCGGAACGAGGACGGGCGTCTGATCCCCGGCCAGTTCGCCCGCGTGCGCATGGGCCAGCCGAAGCAACAGACGCTGGTGATGATCGACGAGCGCGCGATCGGGACCGATCAGGACAAGAAGTTCGTGATGGCGGTCGGCGACGACAGCCGCGCGGTCTACCGTCCGATCACGCTCGGCAGCGCCGTCGACGGGCTTCGCATCGTCACCTCGGGCCTGAAGTCCGGCGATCGTATCGTCGTCAACGGCCTGCAGCGCGTGCGTCCCGGCGCCCTCCTCAAGACGGAGGTCGCAGCGATGGGCGCGCGTGGGCAGCAGGCTTCGAACCACAGCAACCAGGACGTCGTGCAACGCTAGTGTTCTCTGTCATTCCGGGGCGCGCGTAGCGCGAACCCGGAATCCAGCAGTTTGGAAACTCCGATCCATCTCACCTCCGAATTCCGGGTTCGCGCGCTGAGCGCGCGCCTCGGAATGACGGGGTGAGTTGGCGGAGACACGCAGGATATTGCCCAGGGGCAAAGCCATGAATCTCTCAAAGTTCTTCATCGATCGTCCAATTTTTGCCGGCGTGCTGTCGGTCCTGATTTTCCTTGCCGGCCTGATCTCGCTGTTCGCGATGCCGATCTCGGAATATCCGGACGTGGTGCCGCCCTCCGTCGTGGTGCGCGCCACCTATCCCGGCGCCAATCCCAAGGTGATCGCGGAGACGGTCGCGACCCCGATCGAGGAGCAGATCAACGGCGTCGAGAACATGCTTTACATGTCGAGCCAGGCGACCACCGACGGCGCGATGACGCTGACGGTGACGTTCCGGCTTGGCACCGACCCCGACAAGGCGACGCAGCTGGTGCAGAACCGCGTGCAGCAGGCCGAGCCGCGCCTGCCCGCCGTGGTGCGTCAGCTCGGCATCGTCACCAAGAAGTCCTCGCCCGACCTCACCATGGTCGTGCATCTGTTGTCGCCCAACGGCCGCTACGACATGACGTATTTGCGCAACTACGCGGTACTCAACGTCAAGGACCGGCTGGCGCGGATCGACGGCGTCGGCGACGTCCAGCTCTACGGCGCCGGCGACTATTCGATGCGGGTCTGGGTTGATCCGCAGAAGGCGGCCGAGCACGGCCTGACCGCGAGCGACATCGTCAAATCGATCCAGGCGCAGAACGTCGAGGCCGCCGCCGGAGTTGTCGGCTCCTCCCCGAACGTGCAGGGCATCGACCTGCAACTGTCCGTCAATGCGGAAGGCCGGCTGTCCAGCGAAGAGCAGTTCGGCGACATCGTGGTCAAGACCGGCACGCGCGGCGAGGTCGTGCGGCTGCGCGACGTCGCGCGGATCGAGCTCGGCGCCTCGCAATATGGCCTGCGCTCGCTGCTCGACAACAAGCAGGCGGTCGCGATTCCGATCTTCCAGGCGCCGGGCTCCAATGCGCTGCAGATTTCCGACAACGTCCGCGCCACCATGGCCGAGATCAAGAAGAACATGCCGGAAGGCGTGTCCTACCAGATCGTCTACGACCCCACCCAGTTCGTACGCTCCTCGATCGAGGCCGTCATCCACACGCTGCTCGAAGCGATCGCGCTGGTGGTGCTGGTGGTGATCCTGTTCCTCCAGACCTGGCGGGCCTCGATCATCCCGCTACTGGCCGTGCCGGTGTCAATCGTCGGCACGTTCGCGGTGATGCACGTGTTCGGCTTCTCCATCAACGCGCTCAGCCTGTTCGGCCTCGTACTCGCCATCGGCATCGTCGTCGACGACGCCATCGTCGTGGTCGAGAATGTCGAGCGCAACATCGAGGCCGGGCTGTCGCCGCGCGACGCCACCTATCAGGCCATGCGCGAGGTATCGGGTCCGATCATCGCCATCGCCATGGTGCTGATCGCGGTGTTCGTGCCGCTGGCCTTCATCTCCGGCCTCACCGGGCAGTTCTACAAGCAGTTCGCACTGACGATCGCGATCTCGACCGTGATCTCGGCGGTCAACTCGCTGACACTGTCGCCGGCGCTGTCAGCGCTGCTGCTCAAGGGCCACAACGAGCCGAAGGACCGGCTGACGCTCATCATGGAAAAGAGCCTTGGCTGGTTCTTCCGCGGCTTCAACAAGGCCTTCACGCGCTCCTCGGACAATTACAGCGGCACCGTCACCAAGGTGATCTCGGGCAAGGCCGCGGTGATGGGGCTCTACGTGGTCCTGGTCGGCCTCACCGCCCTCTTGTTCCAGCAGGTGCCGAGCGGCTTCGTGCCGGGCCAGGACAAGCAATATCTGGTCGGCTTTGCGCGCCTGCCCGATGGCGCAACGCTCGACCGCACCGAAGAGGTCATCCGCAAGATGAGCGACGTCGCGCTGACCCAGCCTGGCGTCGAGAGCTCCGTGGCCTTCCCTGGCCTGTCGATCTCCGGATTCACCAACTCGTCCAATGCCGGCATCGTGTTCTCGACGCTGAAGCCATTCGACGAGCGCAAGGGCCCGGCCCTGAGCGGGAATGCCATCGCGGCCGACCTGAACAAGAAATATGCCGGCATCCAGGAGGCCTTCATCGCCATGTTCCCGCCGCCGCCGGTCAACGGCCTCGGCACCATCGGCGGCTTCAAGCTCCAGATCGAGGACCGTGCCGGCCTCGGCTATGAGGCGCTGAACGAAGCGACGAAAGCGTTCATGGCGGCGATGCAGAAGGCGCCGGAGATCGCCGGCGTGTTCTCGAGCTTCCAGGTCAACGTGCCCCAGCTCTTCGCCGACATCGACCGCACCAAGGCGCTGCAGCTTGGCGTGCCGGTGACTGAGGTGTTCAACACGCTGCAGATTTATCTGGGGTCCTACTACGTCAACGACTTCAACAAGTTCGGCCGCACCTATTCGGTCTATGTGCAGGCCGACGCGCCGTTCCGTGCACGCGCCGATGACATCAGGCAGTTGAAGGTGCGCTCGTCCTCGGGCGACATGGTGCCGTTGTCGGCGCTGCTCAATATCCGCCAGAGCGCGGGACCGGAGCGCGCGATCCGCTACAACGGATTCCTGTCGTCCGACATCAACGCCGCCGCCGCGCCCGGCTTCTCGTCGGGCCAAGCGCAGGAGGCAGCAACCCGGATCGCGGCGGAGACGTTGCCACCCGGCTTTGCCTTCGAGTGGACCGACCTGACCTATCAGGAGTTCATCGCGGGCAATTCCGGTCTCTGGGTGTTTCCGCTGGCGATCCTGCTGGTGTTCCTGGTGCTGGCCGCGCTCTACGAGAGCCTGACCCTGCCGCTTTCGATCATCATGATCGTGCCGATGGGCCTGCTTGCCGCCATGTTCGGCGTCTGGATCTCCAAGGGCGACAACAACGTCTTCACCCAGATCGGCCTGATCGTTCTCGTGGGACTCTCGGCCAAGAACGCGATCCTGATCGTCGAGTTCGCGCGTGAGCTCGAATTCGCCGGGCGCACGCCGATCCGCGCCGCGATCGAGGCGAGCCGCTTAAGGCTTCGCCCGATCCTGATGACGTCGATGGCCTTCATCATGGGCGTGCTGCCGCTGGTGCTGTCGACCGGCGCGGGCTCGGAGATGCGGCGAGCCATGGGCGTGGCCGTGTTCTCCGGCATGATCGGCGTCACCGTTTTCGGCCTGTTCCTGACGCCGGTGTTCTATGTGCTGCTGCGGACCGTGACCGGTAACAAGCCGCTGGTGCATCACGGCAGCGACATCAGCGCGGCGCCGGTCCAGGGACTTCACGAAGTCCAAGGACACTAGATCAGGGATATCCCCGACACGAGCAACAGAACGAGCACGGTCTTGCGAAAGACCGTCTCGTTGACCCGGTGGAAAGCGATCACGCCGAGCGCCGAGCCGGCGAACAACGCCGGCAGGCTGACGGCAAGGTCGACGAAGACCTTTGACGACAGGTCCTGATGCCCGACCAGCAGCGCGATGGCAAATAGCTGCATTGCCGCGATGAAGGGCTGCACCAGGCCGCGCTGCTCGCTCTTGGGCATGCCGCGCATGTCGCACCAGATCGTCGGGATCGCGCCCGGCATCGCGGTGAGCCCGCCGACGAGCCCTCCCCCAAATCCGATCAGCGCCACCCAGTGCCGGCCGACCGCCTCGCCTGCCGTCACCAGCGTCGGCCGCAGCAGCATATAGGCCGCATAGAGCGCGACGATGATGCCGAAGCCGCGCCTGAGCAGATGCGTATCCGCGCTCTGCAACAGCGACACCGCGATGGGCACACCGATCAATCCGCCGACGATCAGCAGCAGACTGCCTTCCCAGCGGATGCTGCGCCGGAGCGCCCACAGATTGGTCGCCTGCACGCCGATGCTGCACGCCATCATCAGCGGCACGGCTTCGAGCGGCTGAAACACCCGCAGCAGGATCGCGCCCGCGACGGCCGAAAACGCGAAACCCGAGAGTCCTGATACGAAGGCGCCGGCGAAGACGGCAACGCTAAGCAGAATCAGAGTCGTGACGTCAGGCACGGACCGTCCTCCGGTCAATCATAGGGGATCTGCGGAACGACAGCATCCGGGTTCTCGGTGCAGGCGGCCGCCTCGCGCTGAAACGACATTTGCATCGCATGAGCGTGGGATCGTTCCAGAAGCGCCAGCCCGACCAGCTGAAGAGCGACGAGCGCCCCGGTCAGCGCGATCGCGACGATGTTGAAATTACGCGCGCTCGTAGGCGGGCTCGCCGGCGGCGCGCTCGCGCGCATCAAATCCGTGGGCATTTCCTGAAACATCCTCTTGCTTGCTGACCGGAATGATTTCGTTCAAAGGCAATGTTTCGCCGGGCTGGGACAGCAAGTGGTGATAGCGTTGCAATGCGCGTTGCGCGTCGATCTTGCGCTGCTCACGGAAAACGGCGCCGACGCGAGCGACGATGTCGCGGAACCTATCGGCCATCGCAAGTGACGTCCTTCGCATGACGACCTCCTCTCAACCTGTGCGCGAGAATGGTGAGATTCACCCAGCCTGCTGTGAGTTGCTTCACAAAGAAGCCTGATACGTCGAACAAGAAATCGTGTGACGCGTCTGTAGAAGGAAACGCAAAAAAACGCGTCATTCGATCGAATGACGCGCGATAACTTTCTAATGATGTCTCTGTTTGAACCTGTCGGCGTGCTACAGCGAAGAGCCCGCGACGCGCATGCCTGTCAGTGCAGAAGCGGATTGGAGAATCCCGCCGCAAGCTTGACCAGATCGGCCTGACGGGACACGCCGGTCTTGGCGAAGACACGATGCAGATGCGTCTTCACCGTGGTCTCGGCGATCCCGAGGGCGGCCGCGGTCTCCGGCACACCGCCGACCTCGACGATCGATTGCAGAACCCTCAGTTCCGCGGGCGTCAGTTCGAACGTGCGGTCGATCAGGCCGGCACATGAGCGGCTGTCGAGTTCCGCCTTCCAGACCAGCAAGGCTCCAACGGCTGAGGTGCGCTCGGCCGCGCCATCACGCAGCAGCGAGGGCAGCGCAATCACGTGCGCGACGTAGTGCGAACCGTCGTGCGACGTCAGAGGGATCTTTCGACCTTCGGCCGCAGCCAGAGCCACCTCTCCCGGATCGCGGAAGATATTGCGGAGGGCCAGATTGGCCTCGGAGGATCTCGTCACCAGCCGGCCCGAGATGGAGCGCAGGACATCGTCTGCGGCCAGGATCGTCTCGGCCGCCGGATTGCTGTGGACGATCCGACAGGCTGCATCGAGCAGGATGACGCCGGCATTCAGGCGATCCACGACGTCGGCCAGTGCGGTCGCGCGTTGCTGCTTCCGCTCGATCGCGCGGTTGATCATCAGCGCCCGGCTCGCATGCGGGACCAGGAACTGCATTCGCGCGCGCTGCTCGGCATCGAGCATCTCCCTGCCCGGGATGACGGTCAGCAACATCGGGCACGGCGACTTCGATTGCTCCAGCACCACGTTGGCGACGTCGACGCAGCCCTGGGGCTGCAGCCATTCCTGGTAGAATCGCCCGCGGCGGTACTCGTCGAAATTCACGAGGTCCGGGATGTTGCGCACCTCGCCATACCCAGGAAGCCGGGCGAGTGGATCGTACCGGGAGTAGGTTTCTGAATAGAGCTGGATGTAGTGCGGATCGACCCCGCAATAATAATGGGTCGCTCCGGACTTGCTGACCGTATCCTTCGAAATCAGGCCGCAGGCCTGGCTGCCGATGAAGGCATTGAGCATGACGACGACCTCGGTCCACAACTCAGGGTGGAGCCCGGCATCATAGATGCTCTCGATCAGCTCGGAATGTCTTGGAAGTCGGGGCATCGGAAGAGCCAATGGTCAAATTCGAAGATTTGCGGATTTCTTCGTGCCCGGCGGCTCCTGTGAGTCTGTCGCGGGAGAAAAAGGTTCAACGCCGACGGCGATCTTCAGTGGACGAGCGGATTTGCAAAACCCGCGGCGAGCTTGACGAGATCGGCCTGCCGGGACACGCCAGTCTTGGCAAAGACGCGATGCAGATGCGTTTTCGCCGTCGTCTCTGCGATACCGAGCGCTGCTGCCGTCTCGGGAATGCCGCCGACGTCGACGATCGACAGGAACACACGGAGCTCCGCCGGCGTCAGCTCGAAAGTCCGCGCGATCAATTCGCCACAGGACTGTCCGCCGAGCGATACCTTGCGCACAAGCAGCGCACCGGCGGCGTCGGCCACGCGCTCGCTGCCGTTGCGCAGCAAGGACAACAACGGCAGCATGTGAGCGACGTAACGCTCGCCGGTGGCGGACAACAGTGGAATCGCATGGCCGCCTGCGGCACGCACTGCACCGTCGCGATGGTCCGCAAACGCCTTGCGAAGGGTCTGATTGGCTTCAGCGCTGCCGGTCACGAGTTGCCCGGCAACGGACCGGACCACGTCATCGGCCGCGAGCAGGATCTGACCGGCCGAATTCGCATGCACCAGACGGCAGAAGCCATCGAGCAGGAAGATCCCGACCGTCAAACTGTCGAGGACATCAGCCAGTGCCGTCGCCAGCGTCAATTGCGCGGTCATGGCGCGGTTGATCAGCAGCGCGCGGCTGGCGTGCGGCACCAGCAGCGAGAGGCGCTGCTTCATGCCCCGATCGACCATGCGGCGGCCCGACAGCACGGTCATCATCACCGGGCAGCTCGCATTCGATATCTCGAGCACGACATTGGCCGCATCGCTGCACCCCTGCGGCTGCATCCATTCCTGGTAGAAGCGCCCGCGCCGGTACTCTTCGAAATTGACGAGATCCGGAATGCTCACAATCTTGCCGTGTGGCGGCAGCACCGTCAGCGGATCGAACTTCGAATGGGTCTCGGCATAGAGCTGGATGTAGTGCGGGTCCGCTCCGCAATAGTAATGCGTGACACCGGATTTGCTGATCGAATCCTTCGAGAACAGCCCGCAGGCCTGGCCGCCGACGAAATCCCGGATGCCGGCCACCGCGTTATTCCACAGCGAGGGATCGAGCCCGGCATCGTAGATGGACTCGACGAGATCTGGCAGCTTTTGCGATCCGTGCATGGCTCAAAATGGCACTGAATGATCAATGCCGGCGAGCCTAACACAACCGTAGCATGCGACATCCTCCGATCGGAGGAGGCGCCGGCCGGGCGGATGGAGCCCGGCCGGCGGGCATCGCGTTCGAGCCGCCAGGGCTGATGCCGGCTCAGAACGCGACGCGAACGCCACCCTTGGCGGTGCCGGTGCGGCTCTGGTCGGACATCATCATGCCCTCGACCGCGCCGAACACGGACAAATTGGCCCCGGTGCGGTAGTCGAAGCCGAGGCCGGCCACCGCGCCGATGAATGCGCCTCGCGTCGCACCGGTGCAGAGTTGCTGCACCGAAGCGGCGCTCACGCCTGGTCCCAGCCCCGCTTCTCCGCGCATTCCGACCAGACCGGGGCGCGATAGATTTCGCGGCCGCTGTTGTCCCTGACGCGGATCCAGGCGTCGCGGTCACGCAGATCATCACGCCAGACGAACAGATGGTTTGCCATCTCGTTGGCCACCACGAATGTCGCTTCCGCACATTCGAACACCATGCCGCCCGGGTCGATCTTCACGATGTTGCCGACCAGGAGGTCGAAAAAGAAACGGCGCATTCAATACTCCGGCTGCGGATGCCGCACGCAACGCTTGGGTCATGGCTTCGCAATCAAGGATCATGTCGGACCCCTGTCTGCTGGCTGAAATCGGCAGTTGGCTGCAATTCAGTCGCGCGCGGTCACGACATTTCGCCGCTCCTGATGTCGCTCGGCGTCGCGTTATAGGTCCGCCGGAAACAGCGGTTGAAATAAGAGAGATCGCCGAAGCCGACGTCGTAGGCGATCGAGCTCACCGTTCGCTCGGCGTATCCGGGCTCCCGCAGCATGCGATGCGCGCGCTTGACGCGTTGTTCGATCAGGAATGAGGAGAACGTCTTGCCGTCGGCCTCGAACAGGCGCTGCAGATAGCGCGGCGTCACGCCGAGTTCCTGGGCGACCGAGGCCACCGACAGATCCTGCCGCCAGCAATTGTTGGCGATGGAGACTTTCGCCTTCTGGAGCCGCGCCGCCTTGACGCCACGCCGTCCGGCCAGCTCCCGCGCTTCACCGGTGGCACCGAGGACGAGCGCCAGTAGATCGTGCAGATGCCCGACCCCGAGCTGCCGCAGCAAAGGCGTCACGAACGCCTTCTCCCGCACCAGCGTTACCGCGTAGTCGACCAGCAGCCTCAATCCGGCGGAGCTTTCCGGCATGACGCGCATTACGGCATCGTCGACGTCCACGATCATCGGCGCCAGCACGCGCCTCGGCACGCGCAGCGAGAAGCAGCTTCCCAGCGACAGCCGCTCGAACGTCGTGACGTCCTCCGCGCTCGTCAGCACCGCCTCCCCTGCATGAAGCCTCAGATCGTGCCCCCGCTCGGATATGCCGAGAACGCCGGACCTGTTCACGATCAGGGCGAGGCTGTCGTCGCCATCGGCCACCAGTTGCTTGGTGCGAATGACCCGCGCTCCGCACAGGCCCCCGATCAACAACTGGGCTTCGGGCAAGACATGAGAGGTGAAGCTCGCCGCGGCCGGCTTTCCATCCCTTGCCTCGACCTCCGCCTTCAGCACCCCGCGGCAATAGAAATCGCGGAGCAACGGGATGCGCTCGTTTTCGGGAATTTCGTTCGTTGAAACATTGAGAACGGAAAAATCAACCATGCTGCTCACTGCAATCTCTCCAGCCGACGAGCAGACCGGCCACACGCTGTCGTTTCCTCAGACGCGCGTTCGGTGCCGTTGTGGCAAGCTTCGCGGCGCTCGCTGCTCTTCAATCATCCGAAGCGCGATATACGAAAGTCCTGAATGACTCGCGTCCTGCATTCGGATGACCCGCGAGCGCCGATCATCACAATGGATTGAGAACGCGGCACGTAACATCGAGGCATGTGAAATGAATCACGCGGCGCCGTCATCGCCGCTCGTTCGCCGCGCGAACGGCACGGCAAAGCCGGCGGCGATCTTCACCAGATCAGCCTGCCTGCCGGCGCCCGTCTTCTCGAACAGGCGACCGAGATGCGTCTTCACCGTCGTCTCGGCGATGCCGAGTTTTGCGGCGATGTCGGGGACACCGCCGATCTCGATGATCGCCATCAGCACGCGCAATTCGGACGGCGTCAGCCTGAAGGCTGCGGCGATCGCGTCGACTGCGAGCAGCGGCAGCATGGAAGCTCTTTGAACGAAGAGCATCGTGGCTGCAATGTCCCGCGGCAGGCTGCGATCCCGCTTCAGCGGAAAAGCATGGAGCAAATAATGCTGCCCATCGGCCGACGTCGCAAGTTCGATCTGACGACGAGCCGCGGAATGTGTGCCTTCATCGAATTCGCACAGGCCGCGGAATATTTTGTCGGTTCGGGTGTTGCGGGCCACGATCCGGTCGCCGACGATCGCAAGCAGATTGGCATCGGCGAACAACTGACGGCATGCCGCATTGGCATGGACGACCCGGCCGTCCGCGTCGAGCAGGCAGATCGCCGTGTTCAATCCGTCGAGGACGTCGGCAAGGTCGTCCACCGTGTGCGAGCGCGCCCTGATCTGCCGGCCCATGATCTGCGACCGATGGATGTGCGGAGCAAGCAGCCGCATGCGCTCGCGCATCGCCTCGTCGACGGTTCCGCGGGAGCGATGGCGCAACACCTGCAGGATCGTGGTGCGCGCGGCCGTCTTCTCGAGCGCGACGGTCGCAAGGTCTATCGCCCCTTGCGGCTCCACCCACTCGCGGTGGAAGCTCGTCTCGAGGAAGTCCGCATGGGGCATGATGTCGGTCACGCCGATCGTCTGTTCGGGCGCGAGGGTGAGATGACGGTCGAGCAGAGGATCGAGCTCCACATACCGGTCGCGATAAAGCTGACGGAAGCGGGCGTCGGTTCCAAAATGCTGGTGAATCTCGATCGAAAGCCGCGCTGAGTCCCTGGACAGGATCATCGCGGCGCAACCACCGACGAACTGCGAAACCTGCTCCAACGCGCCGCTGCGCAAGGCGGGGTCAACCGCCGCGTCGTAGATCTCGCCGATCAGAGACGAGAACCGATTTGCCTGATGGGTCGTCATCGGACGGACGACGCCATCAGCGTGCGGCCCGTCCGGGACGGAGAGCCCGCGATCCGGGAACTGACGGAGAAGACGGGCCGGTCAATTGCCGCCTTCGACGAGGAAAAAACTTTGCAGCCAGATGCTGGAATATCGAACATCGTCCTTGCGTAACGTCAACCGCAGGGTGCGGCTTGGACTGTTTCGCCAAAGACTAGGATAAATGCGAACAGCGCGCGGACTGTGTGCGATGAGTCACGCGCCGGTTCGCTGCCACCCACTTCGTTGCCGACGTCCTGCCGCTTTCACGGCCGGCAGCGGCAACTTATTTCCGGTTCTCCTCGCAGAACTTCAACGCCGCCAGCGCTTCGCCGGCACGCGGTACCTGCATCTCGATACTGTCGTCGTCATCGTCCTCGAAATCGAGCGTCAGGCGCCTCGCCTTCGACAGGCGGTCCATCATCGACTGGTCGTACTCGAAGATGCCGCGCACGGTGGTCTTGTCCATGACCTCCCACTTCGCCTTCTTCATGATGTCCGCATCATCAGTGCCGACATCGGCCCGAAGGATCTCGCCGACATTCTCCCATTCCCAGCCATCGTAGATCATCACGATCACGATCGCCTTCTCGGAATAGGTGATCACGATGACGTAGTCGCGGTTCTCGTCATCCTTGTCCTTGTAGCCGCGGCTTGCATTGCAATGCGTGTCCTGCGTGCGCTTTTCGATGGTCCAGTCGCCGACCCTGGATTGTTGCGCATGCGCCGGCCCGGCGCTTAAGGCGCCCGTCGCGATCAGCAAAGCGGCAAGAAGGAATCGTTTCATGTCAGCCTCCAGCGCGTTCCCCGGGCCGAGATGACCACCTCCGCGGGAGGGCCGCAAGGGCTTACCCGGGACAGAACGGCGGCGCCTGTGCCTATCCTCGTCGCGGCACGATCGCGATGGGGGTGAAGGTGTAAACCTCCTCGCCGCTCTGGTTGAACATGGTCCATTTCACCAGCGCGATACCCTGCGGCTTCGACTTCGAGGGCGTCAGGCTCATGACCTCCCCAACCAGATGCAGGCGGTCATTGGGCCGTACCGGCATCGTCCAGCGCAGGCCGTCGACGCCGGCGCCGATCAGCGGGTGCGGGCCGAATGGGCGGGTCTGGATCGCGAGGTTCATGGCAATCGCCGCGGTGTGCCATCCCGATGCAGCAAGGCCCTTGAACAGGGTCGCCTTGGCCGCCTCGTGGTCGAGATGCATCGGCTGGGGATCGAACTCGGCCGCGAAGCGCTTGATGTCGGCTTCGGTGACCACGACCTCGGGGGACCTAAACCGCATTCCGATCGCCAGATCATCGAACCATTCGACCTGCGCCATGATTTTGCCTCGCAATGTCTTGCGCCGCCTTCGAAGAGGCGGCCAAAGGGCTCCAGCAATAGCGGGACCGCAGCGCACAAAACCGGCCCCGAGGTTCCCCGCGAAACCCCTTTCCCGAGGCGACGAAACACCGCTGAAACAGATCGCCGCTTAAGTCGTTGTCAAAATAAATACAGGGACGGCTACCATGCAATTCCTTCTCAACCTGATCTACGACTATTCCTGCTGCCGCAACCTCGTTGCCCATTCACTACGGGAGGACGAGCTATGATCGAGCTGATCTCGGGCCTGCTCGCCCTTTGCAGCGCCGGTGTCTTCGCGGCGCACGCGCTGGACGCCTACCGCACCACGCACCACTAACCACCGACCGCTTCGCTGTTTCAGCCGCTAGAAAGGCCGCCGGTAGAAGTGCTCCGAATGCGTTGCCGGCGGAAACCGGTTGGCGAGAGAGAGCGCGCCTGTCTCATCCGTCTCGAGCGCGATCTTCTGCGCCAGCATGACGTCGCCCGGCACCAGGAAGCCTGACGGGACGAAGCACCATCCCATCGTCGCGCGGCCTTCGCCGTCGATTTCGTGGACATTGGCGGCGGTGCCGTAGTGAATGCGGTAGGTCTTGCCGGTGTCGCATCCGATGACGTCGAAATACCGGTGCTCTTCGAATTGGGCGCGCTGTGCGGGCGAGAGCCAATCGAAGAGCAGCCGGCGACCACGGGCATCCGGCGTGTTCTCGCCGAAGAAGCGCCGGTACAGTTCACGCAGCGCATGCAGACGCGCACGCGCCGGCGCGCGGAGCCAAACCGCCGTAATCATGAGCAGCTCAGATCAACCGCCGACCAGGCGGGGATAGAACAGCGTTTCCTGCGCGGTCGGGTCGAACGATCTGATACGAGTGACTTCGCCGGGTCCGTTGCGAAGGGCCGCGGTGAAGCCGGCTCCGGTCAGCTCCCGAAAGCGCCGTTCGGCTCGCGCCAGCGCTTCGGCATTGCCAGGATCAAACTCGTGGCGCGTATCGCCAGTCTGGTCCATCACGATCTGGGTTGCCATGTTGAGTCTCCTCATGCCCAGCCCTGAATCTGATCAAAGCAAACCTCGTGCCCTCGGTTCCTGATGGCAACAACTTTCTCATGCCGGCCCATCACGCCTTGCTGAGCAAGAGCGTTTTCGAGCGAAGTGGACGGGTTTTCGTCAGCGCGAGGCCGCCGCTCCGCCGCCCTCGTCGATCTGCCGGCCCATCAGCGCGATCGCCTTCTGATAAACACCGGCCGCATTCCAGGCCTCGATGGCGGCGAAATTCGGCTCGCCCGGCTGGTAACCGGCTCCTGCTTTCCAGCCATGACCTTTGAGGAAATTCGCCGTCGAGTTCAGCGCGTTGGCGGCCACCTCGAGGTTGCCGGTGCCATAGGCCAGGATGTTCTTGGGCATGAACTGGGTCTGGCCGACCTCGCCATGCATGGAGCCGCGGGTCGCCCCCGACAGCGTGCCGCGGTCGACCAGCTTCAAGGCCGCGTAGAGCTGGTCGGTGAAGAATTCAGGACGCCGGCAGTCATAGGCCAGGGTTGCGATCGACGACAGCATGTTCTGGTTGCCGCGCTGGCTGCCGAAACCGGTCTCCATGCCCCAGATCGCGATCAGCGGGCCGGGCGGGACGCCATAGCGTTGCTGGATGGAGGCGAACAAGGCAGCCTGCGACTGCTTGAGCTGGCGCCCCTTGGCGACGATAGTGGTGGCGCCGCGCTTGGCGAGAAACTGGTCGAGCGTCAGCGAAAAGCTGCGCTGGCCGCGGTCGGCCGCGATGGTGGCACTGGCGTAGTTGGTCTGCATCAGCGCCGAGAGCGCGGTCTGGCCGATGCCCTTGCCTTGCGCCTCCGCGCTGAACTCGCGCTTCCAGGCCTCGAACCCGCCCGGCCCGTTGCCGCAGGTGGCGGCCTCGGCGCGGGGCGCCAGAGAGAGCACCAGCGCTGTGGCGCCGATCATGGCCGTCGCAACGGTCCTGCCCTTGGTCATTCCTCTTATCCTCTCCTCAAATACGCGACCGGCTCGCGCGAGCGCATGATCCTACGTCGGCTTTGATCGCTCAAGCCCTGCGGAGCGCAACGGGCGCCTTGACATCCGGGCGGATCACCGCCCTTCGCCACGGCCGAGCAGGAAATCCACCATGATCCCCTGGTGCTGCTCCTACATGTCCGTGCCGGTCCCGGTCACGCAGCCGGCCTTTCGGGCCGCCGCGATAAAGGGCGAGATTTCGGGCTTGGTGATGACGCAGCCGCAATAGGCCGAGGGCGCAAGCCGAGCGACATCGACCGGCGGCGGATCGCCTTCTTTCATCCCTGCCGGTGTCGCATTGGCGACAAATTCAAAGCCGGTGGGATCCGTGGTGCCGGCCCGCACTAGCGCCTTGCCGAGCCCGTTGAGTTGCCCGATCAGCGCGTCGCGGCGCTCAGTTGCGCTATCGTGAATGGCGAGCTCGCTCACGCCGGCCTCCACGAGCGCGAGCGCGATGGCCGAGCCCGCGCCGCCAGCGCCGATGAGCAGCGCCCGCAGGCCCGCAGGGTTGACCCCTTTCGCCCGCGCGGCACCGACGAAGCCAAGGCCGTCGACCATGTCGCCATGCCATGCGCCGTCGGCGCGCCGGCGCATGAGGTTGACGCTGCGCAGGAAGTGAGCGCGCTCCGTCGCACTCGTGCAAGCCTGGTAGCAGGTGAATTTGTGCGGGATGGTCACGACGAGGCCGTCGAGATTCTTCAGGCGCGGTGCCAATGAGAGGAAATCCGGCAGATCCGCGACCGAGACCTGAACCGGAACGAGAATGCCGTCATGGCCGCGGGCCGCGAAGGCTGCGGTCGCGCCTGCGGGCGAGCGCACCTGGGCGATGGGATCGCCGACGATGACATAGAGGCGCGTGGCGCCCGTGGGTGGCGGGATCATGCCGCTCAAGCCGACAACGGAGAGCCGCCTGCCTCCGCCGCGGTCCCATAGGTCAACTCCAGTCCGTCCAGATTGCCCTCCTTCCGCCATTTGTCGAGCAGCCGCAGGAACGCCACCGGCCCGCGCCAATATTGGCTGTTTCTTGCCGCGATCGGATCGAACACGCCCTCGTTGTTGTAGTAACCGGGCGTGCATTCGGCGAGATAGGTCTGGCGGCCGAGCGCGGCCTTGACGACCTCCTCGACCCAGGCGTTTTCCGCGGCCAGCGTCGGCTCCAGCGTTCGGGCTTTGCGCTTGCGCGCTTCGGCGATCACATAGGCGATGTGCTGCGACTGCTCGTCGATGATGTGCGGGAAGTTGGCGCTCTGGCCAGCCTGCACCGTAACGATCAGGAAGCAGTTCGGAAAGCCGCGGCTGTAGAATCCATGCATCGTCTTGACGCCGCCCTGCCAGCGCTCGGTCAGGCTCATGCCGTCGCGGCCGTAGACCTCGAAGCCCATGCGGCGGGCGTAATCGGTGCCGACCTCGAAGCCGCTGGCATAGATCAGGCAGTCGAGCTCGTAAGCCTTGCCGCCAGCCACGACGGCGTTCTCGGTGATGCGCTCGACGCCCTGCCCTTTGGTGTCGACGAGATGCACACTGGGACGATTGAAGACATCGAGATATTCGTCGTGGAAGCACGGCCGCTTGCAGAACGCCTTGTACCAGGGCTTGAGCGCGTCCGCGGTCGCCGTGTCCTTGACCACCGCATCGACGCGGGCGCGGATCTCCTCCATCTTGCGGTAATCGGCCTGCTCGATGACTTTCAGCGCCTCTTCCATCGAGGTCACCGGCTGCGGCTGACGGCGCGGCGCCAGCAGGATCTCGCCGAGCAGGCCGGTCCAGCCGTCCTGCACCAGGTCCCGTTCGACCGGCTCGCCGGAGATCACGGCGGTGAAATTGTCCATGCGCTCGCGCTGCCAGCCGGGCCTGAGGCTCTGCGCCCAGTCTTGATCCGTCGACCGGTCGTCGCGCACGCCGATCGCCGACGGTGTGCGCTGGAAGACGTAGAGCTCCTTCGCAGCGCGGCCGAGATCCGGCACGCATTGCACGGCGGTGGCACCGGTGCCGATGATGCCGACGCGCTTGTCGGCAAGGCCGGTTAGTCCACCATCCGCATTGCCGCCAGTGTAGCCGTAGTCCCAACGACTGGTATGGAAGCTGTGACCCTTGAAGGTCTCGATGCCTGGAATGCCCGGCAGCTTCGGTCTGCTGAGCGGACCTCCGGCGAGAATGACGAAGCGCGCACGGATGCGATCGCCCCGATCGGTCTCGACCAGCCAACGCGCCTCCTGCTCCTGCCATGCCATCCGCGAGATGACGGTCTGAAACAGCGCGCGGTCGTAGAGGCCGAAATGGCGGCCGATGCGGCGGGAGTGCTCGTAGATTTCCGGCGCGCGCGCATATTTGCGCACCGGCATGTAGCCGGTCTCTTCCAGCAGCGGCAGATAGATGTAGCTCTCGGTATCGCAGGCGGCGCCAGGATAGCGATTCCAGTACCAGGTGCCGCCGAAGTCGGCAGCCTTTTCCACGATGCGGAAATCATCGATGCCGGCTTCGCGCAAACGCGCGGCACAGAGAAGCCCGCCAAAGCCGCCACCAACGACGAGCACTTCAGTCTCTTCACTGACAGCTGCGCGCGCAAATCCGGGATCGGCCCAGGGGTCGTCGAGGTAGCGGCCGAATTCCCCTGTTACCTCGACATACTGGGCCTTGCCCTCGGCACGCAAACGGCGGTCGCGCTCGTCGCGATAGCGCGCGCGGAGGGCTGCAATATCGACGGTAGGTTCGCCGGCTGCACCGGTCTTGTGTCTTTCCGCTGACATGCATTTCCTCCACGGAGAACGCTGCTTCGCCGGCAGCTCGGATCAGTTAGCCCTGAAAAAGTGACGCATGCAATCGCGTCCAATGTTTTTTGCGTGAACGCCGCGCGACGTTCCGCTAACCTCACGCGCAAATCACAAGCACAACGCCACGCAACGACGTGGCCGTGGAGGAGACCATGCAGGGATTGATGATGGACATGCCGCTTCTGATCAGCGGCCTGATCCAGTATGCCGCGGACTATCACGGCGAGGCCGAGATCGTCGCGCGCGAGATCGAAGGCGACATCCATCGCTACACCTATGCCGACGCCCATCCGCGCATCAAGCGCATGGCGCTGGCGCTGAAGCGGCTCGGCATGAATCCCGGCGATCGCGTCGGCACGCTGGCCTGGAATACGCATCGTCATTTCGAGATGTTCTATGCCGCGCCGGGCATGGGCTATGTGCTGCACACCGTCAACCCGCGACTGTTTCCCGAGCAGCTCATCTACATCATCAACCACGCCGAAGACCGCCTGCTGTTCATCGACCGCGCCACGCTGCCGCTGGTCGAGGCGATCGCGCCGCAGCTCAAGACGATCGAAGCCTATGTCGTGATGTCGTCGCGCGAGCGGATGCCCGAAACCAAGCTCGCCAACGTGCATTGCTACGAGGAGCTTCTGGAAAAAGAGAACGACGCCGGCTTCGTCTGGCCGGAGTTCGACGAAAAGTCCGCCTCGACCATCTGCTACACCTCAGGCACGACGGGCAATCCCAAGGGCGTGATCTATTCGCACCGCGCCGCGATCCTGCAGACCATGACGTGCTGCAATTTCGACTTCCTGCCGGGGCATGTCGAAGGCGTGCGCGAGGTGATGATGCCGATGGCGCCGCTGTTCCACGGCAATGGCTGGAACATGCCGTTCACCGCCCCCTATACCGGCTCGAAGCTGGTGCTGCCCGGCCGCAACTACGAGCCCGACAAGCTCTACGAATTGCTCGAAGGCGAGAAGGTGACGCTGTCGGCGGGCGTGCCGAGCTTCTGGCTGATCCTGCTCGACTGGCTGGGGCGCACCGGCAACAAATTCTCCACGCTGCGGGCAACGCTGTCGTCGGGCTCGGCGCCGCCGCGCGCGATGGTCGAGAAGCTGAAGCGCGACTACAATATCGACTACATCCAGGCCTGGGGCATGACCGAGGCCCTGGGCTGCTCCATGCCGGGCTTGCGGCCGGGCTCGGAGCACCTCACCGAGAAGGAGAAGTTCGACCGGCGCCAGGTCTCCGGCCGCGCCTGTTTCGGTACAGCTCTTCGCATCGTCGACGACAGCGGCGTCGAGCTGCCACGCGACGGCAAGTCCGTCGGCCATTTGCGCGCCCGCGGTCCCTGGGTCGCCTCCGGCTACATGAAGTTGGAGGAAGGCCTCGACCGCGACGGCTGGCTGATCACCGGCGACATGGCGGTGATCGACCCGCAGGGCCACGTCACGCTCACCGACCGCTCCAAGGACGTGATCAAGTCCGGCGGCGAATGGATCTCCTCGATCCAGCTCGAGGACGTCGCCTTGTCTCACCCCGATGTGCTTCAGGCAGCCGTGGTCGCGATCAACCATGAGAAATGGCAGGAGCGTCCCCTCCTCCTCGTCGTCCGCAAGAAGGGCGCGACCGTCGACGGCAAGACGCTGCTCGACCACATGCGCCCGAAGGTCGCGAGCTGGTGGATGCCGGACGCCGTCGAATTCCTCGACGAATTCCCGATGACGGGGACCGGCAAGGTGTTGAAATCGGCTCTGCGCGAGAAGTTCAGGGAGTATCGCGTCGCATGAACGGCACGCGATCACATGCGGGCCGTTCCGTATCCGATCGTCTTCATCTTTTGGTGGATTTGGGGGCGATATAGCGAAACGTCGCTAATCGCTCATCGAGGACATCATGGCGTTTTCCGGATTGGGCCTGCATCTCGGCAATCTGTCGCGCCTGTCGAACGCGCAGACGCGTTCGATCAGCCCCGAGAACTTCACCGGCGAGAAGGGCAAGGGCGGCATGTCCGTCGATGGCCCCGCCGCCCGCCAGGCGCGCGATCTCGGACAGGGCTGGAAGGTCTCGCCCTATGTCGTCATCGAACCGGGCACGACCTTCGCGCTCGGCGACATCGCCGGGCAAGGCGCGATCCAGCAGATCTGGATGACGCTGGCGCGCGGACGGCTGCGGCATTCGATCCTGCGCATCTACTGGGACGACCAAACGCTGCCGAGCGTCGAGTGCCCGGCCGGCGATTTCTTCGCCTGCGGATGGGAGGAGTTCGCGCAGGTGTCCTCCCTCGCGGTCTGCGTCAATCCCGGCCGCGCCTTCAACTGCTATTGGGAGATGCCGTTTCGCAAGCGCGCGCGCGTCACGCTGGAGAACCGCAGCGAGGAGCAACTCACCGTCTACTACCAGATCAACTACACCCTGACCGACGTGCCGGAGGATTGCGCCTACTTCCATGCCCAGTTCCGCCGCACCAACCCGCTGCCTTACAAGGCGGTCTATACCATCCTCGACGGCATCAGCGGCGCGGGCCACTATGTCGGCACCTACATGGCCTGGGGCGTCAACAACAACGGCTGGTGGGGAGAAGGCGAAATCAAGTTCTACATCGACGGCGACGGTGACTTCCCGACGATCTGCGGCACCGGCACCGAGGACTATTTCTGCGGTGCCTATAATTTCGATCCCTATGTCGCCCATTCCGGCCAGGGCCAGCAATCGCGCTACCAGGAATTCACCACGCCCTATGCCGGCCTGCCCCAGGTGATCCGCCCCGACGGCGTCTACAAATCGCAGCAACGCTTCGGCATGTATCGCTGGCACATCCCCGATCCCGTGCGCTTCCGCTCCGATCTGCGCGTGACGATCCAGGCGCTGGGCTGGTTGCCGGGCACCAAGGAAGCCAAATACCTTCCGCTGCAGGACGATATCGCCTCCGTCGCGTTCTGGTATCAGACCCTGCCGACGGCGCCTTTCCCGAAACTGCCCGGCCCGGATTATCTCGAAATCGGCTGATCCTGCCGCCGATCAATCAAGGAGACCAGAGATGCTCTACCCGATGTCGCCAAAAGTCGTCGAGCTCAAGCGCAAGCTCAAGAGCTTCATGGACCGGCACATCTACCCGAACGAGGAGCGCTTCTATCGCGAGGCGGAAGAGCTGGGACCCTGGAAGGTCTATCCGGTCGTCGAGGAGTTGAAGCCGCTCGCGCGTGCGGAAGGTCTCTGGAATCTGTTCCTGCCGGAGTCCGGCCATGGCGCAGGCCTGACCAATCTCGAATATGCCCCGCTCTGCGAGGTGATGGGCCGATCGCATCTGGCGCCCGAAGTGTTCAACTGCTCGGCGCCCGATACCGGCAACATGGAAGTGCTGGAGCGCTACGGTTCGGAGAAGGACAAGGAGCGCTGGCTGAAGCCGCTGCTCGCAGGTGAAATCCGCTCCTGCTTCGCCATGACGGAGCCTGCGGTCGCCTCATCCGATGCGACCAACATCGAGAGTTCGATCCTGCGCGATGGCGACCATTACGTCATCAACGGCCGTAAATGGTATACGACCAATGCGACCGACCCGCGCTGCAAGATCTGCATCTTCATGGGCAAGACCGATCCCGACAATCCGGACCGCCACAAGCAGCAATCGATGATCCTGGTGCCGATGGACACGCCTGGCATCGAGGTGAAACGTCCCCTGCCCGTGTTCGGCTTCTACGGCGTGCCTGACCGGGCGTCCGAAGTCATCTTCACCAATGTGCGGGTCCCCAAGGAGAACATGCTGCTCGGCGAAGGCCGTGGCTTCGAGATCGCACAGGGCCGCCTGGGGCCCGGCCGCATCCATCACTGCATGCGGCTGATCGGCCTTGCCGAACGCACGCTGGAGAAGATGTGCCGCCGCGTGCGCAGCCGCGTCGCCTTCGGCAAGCCGGTCTCCGAACAGACGGTGACGCAAGAGCGCATTGCAGAATCCCGCATCATGATCGAGCAGGCCCGGCTGCTCACGCTGAACGCGGCCTACGCGATGGACACGGTCGGCAACAAGGTCGCGAAGGCCGAGATCGCGATGATCAAGGTCGCCGTGCCCAACATGGCCTGCCAGATCATCGACTGGGCGATCCAGGCCCATGGCGGCGGCGGCACCTCGAACGATTTCGGCTTGACCCAGGCCTATGCCACCGCGCGTTTGCTGCGGCTTGCCGATGGACCGGATGAGGTCCACCGGAACCAGATCGCCCGGTTCGAGCTGAAGAAATATTCGAACGCTTAGAGCGCTTACTCACCGAGAGCACGGTGCGATCTTCCCTTCTCCCCTTGTGGGAGAAGGTGGCGCGAAGCGCCGGATGAGGGGTCTGCATCCATGGAGACAGACCCCTCACCCGAATGAACGCGCCTCAACAGCGGAGATGCCCTCTCCCACAAGGGGCCTGTTGCGTTATCGGCTTTTGTGGTTGAGGACAGCAGGAGAAGGGCCGTGGTTACGGCAATTGCCAGCCAAGTCTGTAGTGTTCGCCCTCGGCGGGCGGTTCAGGCCGCGATCGTGGCCCACCGCCTCATGTTGAAGGCGATCGAGGCGAGCAGGACCTGCCCGCTTGCCTTCATCAGACCAACGTAGCGGATGCAGGTCAGTCGCATGCGGCGTTTGAGAGTGGCGAAGGTGGTCTCGACCTGGGCTCGCCGGCGCGCGATGAGGCGGTTGTAGCGTTTGAGCCTTGGCGGCAGTTCCGGATGATGTCTGTTGGGACGGAACGCGATGCGGGGCTTTTTGCCTTCCGCTTTCAACCGGGCCCGTCTGGCATGGGTGTCGTAGGCCGCATCGGCCCACACCGCGGCTTCGTCGCCGCGGATCAAAGCATCGGCTGGTGTGGTGTCGTTGATGTTGGCAGGCGTGGTCAACACCGCGCGGATCAGGCCGGACCCCTCGTCGACCCCCACATGCGCCTTGTAACCGAAGGTCGAGCCGCTCTTGCCCTGCCGCTTGGTGAAGCGGGCGTCGGGATCGTTTGAGGGGCGATCCTCCCTCGGAGGAGCTGACACCGCCTGGATCAAGGTTGCATCCAGCATCGTGCCGCGCTTGAGGATGACGCCGGCATTCTCAAGCTGGCGATCCAGTTCGCCAAACAGCTTCTCCAGCAGGCCTTGTTCAACGAGCTGGTTCCGGAAGCGGTTCAGGACCGTATGATCGGGCGCGGCATCCTCGAGGCTCAAACCAACGAAGCGCTTGAATGACAACCGGTCGCCCAGCGCCTCCTCCAGTTCGCGCTCCGAAAGACCGTAGAGCGACTGCAGCAGCACCGCGCGAAACAGCACCAGCACCGGATAGCCTGGACGACCGGGGCTCCCTTCATCCCGCAAATGGCCGATCAGCTTCTCGAACCGGTACCACTTGACCAGGCCAGCCAACCGATCCAGCGCCGCATTGGCGCCGGCGCCCTTCGGCATCAGCGCTTCTACAAAGCTCGGCTGTCCTGTCCGCTTCACCGCCATCGATACCTCCAAGGCTTTGCCCTAGGGAATCACAACTGGCGGATTACGCAACAGGCCCACAAGGGGAGAGGGCACAATAATGGGCAGCGCGAAGCCCGCGATCTGCTGGCGCCTCGGCGCCCTCGCCTCAGTTCGCCAGATACACGTCCGGATCGGCGCTCCAGCTCGGCTTCTTGAAGGCGTTGCGCAGGGCAGGCGACATCGGGACGTTGTAGTTGAGGCCGTTCGGCGGCGTCGGGGACTGCAGCCATTTCTTGTAGAGCACCTCGATCTCCGGGCTTGCATAGAGCTCCGCAGTCGCGCGGTCGGCGAGCGCCTTGAACGGCGCATCCTCCCGCCGCAGCATGATGCCGTAAGGCTCCGGCTTGGAGAACGCCTCCTCGCTGATCATGAAGGCTTGCGGCTCCTTCGAGCGCGCGATCGCGACCGCGAGCTGCACGTCGTCGAGTGCGTAGGCCTGGGCGCGGTCGGTTTCCAAGAGCAGGAAGGCTTCGGCCTGATCCTTCGCCGGCATCAGACTGATGCCGAGATTGCGTTCCGTATTGACCTTGGCGAGCTGCGTCAGGTTGACCGAGCCGGCGACCGCCGTGACCGCCTTGCCCTTGAGATCGTCGATGGTGTTGATCTTTGCGGCCTTCTTGGCGGCGAACCGCGTCGCACTGAGGAAATGCGTGTTGGTGAAGGCGACCTGCTTCTGGCGGTCGGCGTTGTTGGTGGTCGCCGAGCAGTGCAGGTCGAGCGTGCCGTTCACCATCAAGGGGATCCGGTTCGACGAGGTCACGGCGAGCGTGTCGACGACGATGTCGGGCATGCCCAGCTGTTTCTTCACGACGTCGACGATCTTGAGGCAGATGTCCATGGCGAAGCCGACCGGCTTCTGGTTGCCGTCAAGATAGCTGAACGGGACCGAGGCTTCCTGATAGCCCAGGGTGATCTTTTTGGTCTCCTTGACCTTCTGGAGCGTGCCCGACAGATCTTCGGCTGAAGCTGCGCCCGCAAGACATGTCAGGGCCAGGATAACGGTGGGTAGACGCATCGGCTGCTCCTAAAGGGGGCTCGCGCCTCCATCCCGGGCGCAATCGCGGGATTTGATAGCGCAGGCGCAGGCCAGCCGCCAGACGGGCTCGCGCCTATCAGCTATCGCAGCTTTCGATATGACGAGCGGCCGTTCGGCTCCGCCTTTGCCGAGACGAATATTACGCGTCGATGCCGCGTTGGACCAGGATGCGTTCGGCGCTATCGTTCCAGACATCCATCTTGGTGATCTTGCCGTTGCGCACCACGAAGCGGTCGACGTAACGGTTGCCCTCGAACGAAGTGCCGTCCTTCCATTCGCCGTAGAGGGTGCCGACGCTGTAAACCACGGTCTCGCCGTCGCCGGGGCAGACATCGAACCGGTCCATCCTCTTCTTGACCCAGCGGTAGCGCTTGGCGTTGAATCCGGTCGGGCCGCGCGGATGATCGAACTCGCGCCCGCCGGTGAAGGTGATCACGGTGCCCGGCGCCATATAGGCGGCCGCAGCGTCGGGATCGGGGATCATCGATGCCGTGAGATAGGCCTCCACGATCGCGGCATCGGACAATTGAGCAGTTTCGGCTTTGGCGGCAACGGACATGGCAGGCTCTCCCGGATTCGCGGAATATTACCGCCACTGTCGCCGAATCCATGCATATATTTTGAACATCTGCCTCGCTACACTGCCGACAATCTGGAGCCGCCGATCCCGGCTGATTGCTCTAAATTCCGTCCGCAAGAGCCATGATCACCCAGCCCGCCTTCGACCTGATCTTCCGTAACGCACTGTTGCGATCATCCGCCGCGCCTGTCGACATCGGCGTGAAAGCCGGCCGGATCGCCGCGATCGAGCCAAAGCTCGCCTGCGAAGCGGTCGAGGTCGATATCGGCGGTCACCTCGCCCTGCCCGGTTTCGTCGACACCCACATCCATCTCGACAAGGCCTGTCTGCTCGACCGCTGTGGCCACGATCGCGGCAGTCTCGGTGACGCCATCCGGGCTGTGTCAGCCATGAAACGCGACTTCACAGTCGAGGATGTTTACGCACGCGGCGCCAAGGTGCTCGAACGTGCGATCGTGAACGGCACGACGCGCATGCGCACGCATGTGGAAATCGATCCGCGGATTGGTCTGCGAAGCTTCGAGGCGGTGAAGGCGCTGAAGCGCAACTATGCATGGGCGCTCGACCTGTCGCTCTGCGTGTTCCCGCAGGAGGGGCTAACCAACGATCCCGGAGCTGAGGAGCTGCTGGTCCAGGCGCTGCGCGACGGCGGCGAGACGATCGGCGGCTGTCCCTATACCGACACCGATCCGACCGCGCATCTTGCGCGCATCTTCGATCTCGCCCAGGAGTTCGACGTCGACGTCGATCTCCATCTCGACTTTGATCTCGATCCTTCCTGGTGGCATCTCGATGAGGTCTGCCGCCAGACCGAGCGGCGCAACTATCATGGACGGGTCGCGATCGGCCATGCGACAAAGCTCTCGGCATTGCCGCCGGAGCGGATGAAGGCTGCCACCGCGCAACTGGCGAAAGCCGGCGTCGCCGTCACCGTGCTGCCCGCGACCGATCTCTATCTGATGGGACGCGACGCCACCCACAACGCGCCACGCGGGCTGACCCTCGCCCACAAGCTCGCGGGCGGCGGCGTGGTTTGCTCGGTCGCCACCAACAACGTCCTCAATCCCTTCACGCCGTTCGGCGATGCCTCGCTGCTGCGGATGGCGAACTTCTACGCCAATGTCGCGCACGCCTCGGTGGGGGATTTCGACACCTGCCTCGATCTCGTGACCGAGCTGCCGGCGCGGCTGATGAACCTCGACGATTACGGCATCAAGGTCGGCAATCCCGCCGATCTCATCGTGCTTGATACGCAAGACAGCCGCTTCGCCATCGCCGAGCTGCCCGACGTCATGATGGGCTTCAAGGATGGCCGGCAGACGTTCGCACGGCAGCGGCCCGCGCTGTTCCGGCCTGGGGCCTGAACGCGTTTCCGGTCGAAGCTCCAACGGTAAAATCGTCGGGAACACGATTGATCGTCGGACCGTTTCGTACCAATTTGCGGCCGATCCGTCCTCAGATCCGAGCCCGGTAGAATCCCGGACCGTAGCTGTGCGCATTGCACAACAGGCCGCCCGGATCATATTAAAGGGGCGCACTGAACGATCTGCGTTCAGTGGGGAAGCATGTATATGTTCAGCGCATTCAGTAGCATGGATTATCGCTCCATTCGGGCCGACTCGCCGGCGGAAACGGCCGTCAAGCGCCTAAAGGGAATCGGCGAAGTCCTATCTGGCCTCGATATCTCGGCGATCCAGACGCAGGACGACATGACCCGCGCGCTCTGGACGCTGGATACTGCCGACAAGTGCATCCGCATGATTCTCACCGAGTTCCGCACCGCGCCCGCCCAGGAGCAAGTCGTCCGCGAGGCCAAGCGCCTGGTCGACCTGATCGAGCTCGCCCGTGACGAAATCTCGAACTATCGCGACCGCGGCAGGGTTTTGAGCTCAACCTACGCGTTCGGCGTCAGCGTTTGATCTTGCTCAGGATTCGGTCTGCCTCGGTACGCCAATCAGCGCTGCGCGCAAACTCCTTGGTGCCCCTGGCGCCGAACAGCCCTTCATCGGCGAGATCAGCGACCCAGGCCTGACGCTCGGCTGTGCCCTGCGCGGACCATGGTGTCAGTCCCGCCTCACGCACGGTCTCGGCGACCTCACGCACCTCCTCGGCGCGTCGGCGACCGTGCTCGATGACGCGCTGGAAGAAATAGGTGCCCTGCTTCTCCCAGTTGATCGCGGGAAAGGTTTCCGCGAGCGAGGCCAGCACGGCATCCTCGACCCCATAGGCCCGCGCGGTCGTAAAACTCTCGATGACCATGGCCTCCAGGCCCTTGATCATGATGCTGCGGCACATCTTCACCGCCGAGGACACGCCGAGTTCGTCGCTCGCAACCTTGGCGGCAAAGCCGATCGCGTTCAGCAGCGGCTCGATCTCCCTGGCGCCGGGCCCGCCAAGCAGCAGCGGCACCTTGATGCGATAGGGCGGAACCGAGGTCATCACGGCACCTTCGACATAGCGGCCGGCGGCGCCGTCGATCAGCGCCGCGGCGCGCTGCTTGGCGCCCGGAGAGGCCGAATTGAAATCGAGGAACCAGGTGCCCTGGTTGATCGCAGCGGCGCAGGCCTTCGCCACCGGCACGGCCTGGCTGGCGGTGACAGCGGAGATAATGAAATCTGATTTCGCGGTCAGCTCAGCATGAGATACTGCCAGCGTCACACCGTGTTTCGCCGCATGCTCCTTCAGCGGCGCGCCCTGCTCGCCACCGAGCTTGATGTCATAGGCCGAGACCTTGATATCCTGCTGGCGCAAATCCTCGGCCAGGATCCTGCCGACTTCGCCATAGCCGATAAGCCCGATCTGCCATCGTTTCGGATCCACCATCAGTTCAATCCTCGTGTCGTCTCGTCGAACAGCTCCTCGATCGCATAGCGGCGCGGGATCAGCGCCTGCTGGAATGCGTAGTCGACGATCAACTCCAGCGGCTTCCGGTTGGCCTCGATCCCGAACGGGACAAGGTCGGGCGCTGCCGCAGGCCCCACCTGCACCTTGTCCTGCTTGAGGAGATCATAGACACCCGCAACGATCTCGGGACGCGTTCTCGCCAGTTGCTCGGTCACGACCACGAGATGATTGACCGGTACGACACCGCGCCGGGCGTACCATCTGGCGGCCTCCGCGGCCGGATCCGGGAATAGAGGCTTCAACCTGGGACTATCAGAGGTCTCGCCGAGGACTGCGTCGAGCTCACCGTCGAGCAGCATCTGCAGAATCTTCTTGTCCTTCGGGGCGCGTTCGGTGGTGTCGACATATTCGGCCACGTGCGGATCCTCGAAGGTGACCCAGCGGATCTTGTCGAGATTGACGCCGTAATCGTTGGCGAGAATGCCCCTGATCCAAGCGCCGGTCGTCGTCGTGAACGAGCGGATGCCGACGCGCTTGCCTTCGAGATCGGACGGCCCGAGCGTTCCCTTCGTGGGATTGTAGAGCGCATAGGAATGCTGGAAGCGGCCGAGCATGGTCGCCGGCAGCAGCACCAGCGGCTTGCCGTGGGCTTTCGCCATCAGGTAGGTGACAATCGCCATCTCGCAGACATCGAAGGCCTGCTCCCGGACCATCGGCTTGAACGCGGTGTTGGTCGGCGTGTACGTGATGAAGTCGAGATCGAAAAGATCGGAGCGGAGCGCGCCGCTCTTCACCGCCTGCACGTGGGGATGATTGCCGAGCACGGCCTTCAGCTTGAGACGATCCATCCGCCCGCTCCGCTAATCTTCAGACGTCCTCGGGATTGTCGACATAGACGAGCCCGGCCTTCGCCAGCGCCTCGCGCATGCCGTACATGTCGAGACCCAGTTCGCCCGAGGCAAGGCGCTTGCGCTTGCCGCCTTCGTCAGCGTTGCGCTTCCTCGCCTTCTCGGCAACCTCGGCGGCGTAGCGCTTCGGGACCACGACGACGCCATCGTCATCGGCGACGACGATGTCGCCGGGATCGACATTGACGCCGGCACAGACCACGGGAATGTTGACCGAGCCGAGCGTTGCCTTGACTGTGCCCTTGGCCGAGACAGCGCGCGACCATACCGGAAATTCATCTCATGCAGCGCATTGACGTCGCGGCATCCGGCATCGATGATCAGCCCCTGCACGCCGCGTGCCTGCAGCGAGGTCGCCAGCAATTCGCCGAACATGCCATCGGTATTGTCGGTGGTGCAGCCGACGACGAGGATGTCGCCCTTTTTGCACTGCTCGACGGCGACATGGATCATCCAATTGTCGCCGGGCTGCGCCAGCACGGTGACGGCGGGCCCGGCGATCGACGCGCCCGCCCAGACCGGGCGCAAATAGGGCTTCATCAGACCCACGCGCCCGTAAGCCTCGTGCACGGTCGAGACGCCGTACGCCGCCATTCCGGCGGGATCGGCACGCTTGATATTGCGAACGACGACCGGCTTCATGCCAGCTCCTCCGCAACCGTCGGGAACAGGCGCTGATAGGCCTCGCCATAGGTCATGGGCACGCCGGTGTTGCGGCTGCCCTGAATGCCGCGGTTGAGCGCGACGCGCTCGTAATAACCCCAGAGATGTTTTTGCGCGGCGAGGATCTGGAATGCCTCGTACTTCTCCTTCCAGACCTCATCGATCTTGAGGAGCAGATCCGGCTTGTAGTTGCACTGCTCAGGCTGATGCGGCTCGAACAGGAACACCGGCGGCGCCGAATATTTGTACTGCGCGCCGGGCTTGTGACCCATCGCCTGCGCGACCACACGCGTCTCCTGGGCGAAATGCGCTGCGTTCGGGTGGTCGAAATTATAAGGGTCTTCCAGCGCGTGGGTCAGCACGAAGCTGGGATTGAGCTCGCGGTAGATGTCGACCATGCGGTCGAAATGCGCCTCGGTGAGCTTCAGCGGATAGTCGCCGCAGTCGAAGAACTCGATCTCCGCGCCTAGCAGCTTTGCCGCCCGCTCCGCCTCGTCCTTGCGGCCGGCCTTGACCGATTCCAGCGTCGCGCCCTTTTCCTTCCAGGCAAACTGGCTCTCGCCGCGCTCGCCAAAGGACAGGCAGACGATCTTCATGCGATGGCCCTTCTTCGCATGCAGCGCGATCGCGCCGCCGGCGCGCCAGACGAAATCGCCGGGATGGGCGGTGATGACGAGACCTGTCTTCATGGGAGAAACTCCCCTCTCTTGTTCGTAAGCATCATAAGCCGCCTGCGTCGCGCCGGAAGCCAATTCATCGGATCGCAGCGGCCACGTGTTCCTCGCCGTCGAGCACGCGCCTCAGCCGTTCGCCGTCGAGCGCGCCTTCCCATTTGGCAATCGCGATGGTCGCGACCGCGTTCCCGATCAGATTGGTCGGCGTCAGCCCCTGCGACATCAGGCGATGGATGCCGAGCACCAGTGCCACGCTCGTCACCGGGATGGTACCGGTCGCCGACAGCGTCGCCGCCAGCACGACGAAGGCGGCGCCCGCGATCCCCGCCGCGCCCTTGGAGGTCACCAGCAGGATCAGCAAGAGCTCGATCTGCTCGGCAAGCCCGAACGGCGTGTTGGTCGCCTGCGCCAGGAACACCGAGGCGGCGGCAAGGTAGAGGCAGGTGCCGTCGAGATTGAAGGAGTAGCCGGTCGGGATCACGAGCCCGACCACGCTCTTCTCGCAGCCCGCCTTCTCCAGCTTAGTCAGCATCCGCGGCAGCACCGTCTCCGACGACGTCGTAGCGATGCAGATCAGCAGCTCTTCCCAGATGTAACGGATCAGCTTGAGCAGCGAGAAGCCGCAGAGCCGCGCGACCGGGCCGAGCGCCACGACGATGAAGACCAGGCAGGTGAGATAGAAGCCGCCGAGGAGCTTGCCGAGCGAGGCCAGCGATCCCACGCCGAACTTGCCGACCGTGAAGGCGATGGCGCCGAATGCACCGATCGGCGCCGCCCACATCACGAAGCCGACGACGGCGAACACCATCTTGGCGGCGATATCGATCAGATGGACCAGCGGCGCGGCCCGTTCGCCGAGCTGCACCAGCGCAAAGCCGCAAAGGACCGAGATGAACAGCACCTGGAGGATGTTGCCTTCGGCGAAGGCGCCGATGAACGTCGCGGGCACGATGTTCATCAGGAATGGCACGAAGCCGATGACGCTGGTCTGCTTGACGTAAGGCTCGATCGCGCTGGCATTGATGCTGGCGGGATCGATGTTCATGCCGACGCCGGGCTTGAGAAAATTGATCGCAATGAGGCCGATGATCAGCGCGATCGTGGTCATGATCTCGAAATAAACTATCGCCTTCACCGCGACGCGCCCGACCCGCGCCATGTCGGCCATGTGCGCGATGCCGTGCACGACGGTGCAGAAGATGATCGGCGCGATCAGCATCCGGATCGCCTTGATGAAGGCATCCCCGAGCGGCTGCATCTTGGCGCCCGCCTCCGGACTGGCGATCCCAAGCGCGATGCCGGCCGCCATGGCGATGAGCACCTGGATCCAGAGCTCCCTCCACCAGGGCCGCCCGCGCGGCTTGTCGATCGCGATCGCCGTCATCGGTCGAACTCGAACAGGCGCGCCGGATTGTCGACGAGGATCTTCTGCTGGAACTCCGGCTCCGGCGCGAACAACGGGATCAGATCGACAAGGTCGCCGTCATTCGGCATCACCTTGACGTTGGGATGCGGCCAGTCGGTGCCCCAGATGACGCGGTCGGGCGCGGTCTCGACGATCTTTCGCGCGAACGGCACCGCGTCGGTAAAGGGCGGACCGCTGGAGGACACCCGCTCCGAGCCACAAATCTTGACCCAGCATTTTTCGTCGCGCTGCATCAGCTCGATCAAAATCTTGAACGGCAACTGGTCGAGCCCCTCGGAGGCCTTCACCCGTCCCATATGATCGATGGTGTAGCTCAGCGGCAGCCTTGCCAGCATGTCGGCATAATCAGGCAGGTCGATCGCATCGAAATGCAGGTCGATGTGCCAGCCGAGCGGCGCGACCATGGCGATGACGCGATCGAACACGCCCTTGTCAGGGACGCCACCGAGATGGCGGACGAAATTGAAGCGGCAGCCGCGAAAACCGCCCTCGTGCAGCGCACGAAGCCCGCTTTCGGTGATGGTGTCGTCGATATTGGCGACGGCGCGGTAGGCGCCGCTACTCTGCGCGATGGCATCGAGCGCCACACTGTTGTCAGTGCCGTGCACGCTGGCATTGACGATGACGGCGCGCTCGACACTGATCTTGGCATGCAGCGTGCGGAAATCCTCCAGCGGCGCATCCGGCGGCGTGTAGGATCGGTCCGGCGCATAAGGGTATTTCGCACCGGGCCCGAAGATGTGGCAGTGCGCATCGCAGGACAGTTTTGGCAGCTTGAACTTCGGCGTGCGCGTGTTCGGATCGGGCGGCGGAATGGTGGGTGTGTACATCATCGTCATCAGGTGAACTTGAACAGGCATGCGGGATTGTCGACCAGCAGCTTTTGCCGGACCTTTGCGTCGGGCGCGTAGAGGGGAATCAGGTCAACGATCTCGCCGTCGTTCGGCATGACCTTGACGTTAGGGTGCGGCCAATCGGTGCCCCAGAGCACGCGATCGGGCGCGTTGTCGATCAGCGCCTTGGCAAACGGCACCGCATCGTGGAACGGCTTGCCGACGGCGGAGGCGCGCTCGAGGCCGGTGATCTTGACCCAGCACTTCTCGTCCTTTTTCTGAAGGTCGAGCAGCGCGGTGAAGCCGGGATCGTCATGCCCCTTCCCGGCCTGCACCGTGCCCATGTGATCGATCACATAAGGCGTCGGCAGCGCAGTCAGGAGGCCTGCGAACTCGGCGATCGTGCCCGGCTCAAGATAGACGTCGATGTGCCAGCCGAGCTCGGCAACGCGGTGCACGATGCGCTGGAACTTACCCATATCGCCGACGCCGCCGAGACGCCTGAGGAAGGCAAAACGGCAGCCGCAGATGCCGGCCTTGTCGAGCGCCGCCAGCTCCTTCTCGGTCATCTCGTCATTGACGTTGGCGATGCCCCTATAGGCCCCCTCGCTCTGGGCGATGGCGTCGGTGACGACGCGATTGTCGGTGCCGTGCACGGTCGCATTCACGATGACGCAGCGCTCGACGCCGATCGTCTCGTGGACGCGGCGGAACGCCTCCAGTGGCGCATCAGCCGTGTTGTAGGGACGCTTTTCCGCGAAGGGGTAACGCGACGCCGGCCCGAAGATGTGGGTATGGCTGTCGCAGGATTTTGCCGGCAGCTTGAACGACGGCGTCGTGGGATTTGGGTCCGGCGGCGTGATCGTCGACATCGCTTTCGGCTCTGCGCCTTGCGCACACGCCTCGCTCGCAAGCGCCGTACCGGCCAGTCCGGTCAAGAGATGCAAGCACTCCCGCCTGTTCATGTTCCCAACACCCCGTCACATCGTCCGCCTGCGAGCGGAAGCGCTGTTACGCGCCTCCCCTCGGGTGGCTTCTTTCAAGTCTTGCTGCTGACGACCGGCCGCCGCCGCGCCGGCGCGGCATGATCGAGCGGCGGCGCCTGGAATGAGGCGACCGTGGCCTGCACCAGCTGCTCGATAGCGCTGGCGGCATCGCCGCCATCGGCCTCGCCGCGCGACAGGCGCGAGACGCGATCCGGCGTCACCAGCGAGTAATAGAGTGCGCCGAGCAGGAAGTGACTGCGCCAGACGATGTCGGTGCGCGGAATGTGCGGCAGGCTCTCGTGGATCGCATCGATGAAGGCGTGACTGGTGTCGTCAAAAGTCTGCGCGATGATTTTTCGCGCGACCTCGTTGCCCTCGGCCGACATCACGGCGCGCAGCCGCGTGAAGCGCGCACCGCCGCCGGCAAGGTCGCTGCCCGAGGTGAAAGCCGGCACGACGTAGGCCCGCACCACAGCCTCCAGCCGGTCCTGGAGATCGCGCACCCGCCTGGCGGCGGCGAGCAGCTCCGAACGGCGCAAATTCATCGGCCCGCAATGGCGCCGGTAGATCTCCAGCAGCAGGCCGTCCTTGGTCTTGAAATGATAGGTCACGCTGCCGGGATTGGCTCCGGCAGCCTGCGCGATGTCGCGCACCGAGACGGCGTTGAAGCCGTTGGTGGCGAACAGCTCCTCGGCCGCGGCGAGGATTGCCTCGCGCATGTTCGGCTTGCGGGCCGTTTCCTTGCTGGTGGGCTTGCGTACCATGTGATTTGTACTATCGTACAAAAGATCAGGTCTCGTCAACAAAAACCATGGGCGGCATCCGGACGGCCTGGAAGACCGATGCAAGGATGCGTGCGCCCGCAAGGAGTGCTGGGAAAATGCTGGGTTTGAACAAGACAATCGGCGGATTGATGCTGGGCGCCGGTTTGCTGCTCGCGGGCAGCGCCGCGCAGGCCGCCGACACTTATCCGAGCAAGCCGGTTCACATCCTCGTACCTTACGCGGCCGGTGGCGCGGTCGACGTGCTCGCGCGCACGTTGAGCCAGGCGCTGGCCAAGTCCTGGGGTCAGCAGCCGGTAGTCGACAATCGTCCCGGCGCCGGCGGCATCGTTGCCTCGCAGGCGCTGACGCAGGCCGCGCCCGACGGCTACACGCTGATCCTGGTCGCGAGCGGCCATCCGCTCAACCAGTTCATCTATCCGAGCGTGCCCTACGACACGTTCAGGGATTTTACCGCAATCACCGAAGTCGCCTCCTCACCGCTCGCGATCGTGGTGGCCAAGGACAGTCCCTACAAGACGCTCAGCGATCTCCTGGCTGCGGCGAAGAAAGATCCGGACAAGCTATCTTACGGCATGTCCGGAAACGGTACCTCGGCGCATCTGGCCGGCGAACTGCTGAAACACATGTCCGGCAGCAAGATCGTCGCGATCCCCTATAAGGGCGGCGCGCCGGCATTGACCGCTGTCATCGCCGGCGAGATCCCGCTCAGCATCAATCCGCTTGCGGAAGCGATCGGTCAGCTCGAAGGCGGTCCGGTGCGCGCGCTCGCGGTGACCTCGGCTGAACGCTCCAAGGCGCTGCCTGACGTCCCGACCGTCGCCGAGTCCGGCGTCTCCGGCTATGACGTCTCGGTCTGGTGGGGCGTACTTGGTCCGGCAAAAATGCCGCCGGAGATCGTGGCGAAGCTCGAAACCGATCTCAAGGCGGCGCTGCAGGATCCGAACGTGCTGTCGACGCTCGGCAAGATCGGCGCCGCTCCGGTCGGCTCCTCCGCCAAGGAGTTTGACGCCTATATGCACGCCGAGGCGACCAAATGGGAGCCGGTGCTGAAGGCGGCCAACATCCGCGCGCAGTGAGGCTCTTCAGATGAGGACCTTTTCCCGGTGCCTTGCGCGCACCGCCTTGCTCGCCGTTGCACTCATCAGCCTGTTCGGCGCGTCCGCGCGCGCCGACGGCGAGGCAAAGCTGCTGGCGCCGAGCGGCAGCTTGCGCGTCGGCATCTATCCGGGCAGCCCGACCTCGATGGTGACGGATGCCGTCGGCAAGCCGCACGGCCTCGCCTATGATCTCGGCGCCGAGCTCGCCCAGCGGCTCGGCGTTGGCGTCGATTATGTCAGGTTCGAGCGCGTTGCCGACATCGTCAGCGCGATCCACGATGGCAAGATCGACTTCACCGTGACCAACGCCACGCCGGCCCGCGCCAACGAGGTGAGCTTCAGCCGGCCCGTGCTGGCAATCGAGCTCGGCTTTCTCGTCCCGGCGAATTCGCCGATCAGAGAGGTCGAGGACATCGACAAGCCCGGTGTGAAGATCGGCGTCACCAAAGGCTCGACCTCCGAGCGCACGCTGCCGACAAAATTCAAGAACGCGACCATCGTTCCCGCCGCAAGCGTCAAGGCCGCCATCGCGATGTTCGGGAGCAGTGAGATCGATCTCTACGCGACCAACAAGCCGACGCTGTTCGAAATGTCCGACCAGATGCCGGGCGCAAGGATTCTCGACGGCAATTGGGGCCTGGAGCACATGGCCATCGCGATCCCCAGAGGACGCGAAGAGGCGCTGTCCCTGCTCAACAGCTTCGTTGCGGAGAAACAGTCGTCCGGCGCGTTGGAGACGATCCAACGTCAGGCTGGCTTGCGCGGCGCGATGAAGGTAACGCGCGAGTAGGTCTCGCCGAGCGAGACCGCACGACGCAGCTGCTGCAGTCTCTCGAAAACCTGCGAACGATTGGCGATCGCAGCATCGCGATAGCCTCGCGTCCATTTGCTGCAAATCAACGCGGCAAGGTGGACAAAGCGTCATTTGTCTTCGGGGCTGCGCTAGGCGACCAGTGCCAAGATCGCCGGAGACCGAAGAATGAACAAACCCCTGTTGTTGACACTCCATCGCTGGATCACGCTGGTCTTTGCGCTTCCCCTGTTCGCGATCATCACCACCGGCCTGATCCTGGCGTTCGAGCCGCTGATGCAAGTCAATGGCATCGGCGGTCCGGCGATCGATGCCGCGCGCGTCGTCGAGCTGGTGAAGACGTACGATGCACACAACAAGGCGCGCGGGCTTTCGATCAATGCGGCTAGCCAGCGGATGACGCTGCTAGGCTCCGGCGCGCCGGCCATCGACCTCGTGACCGGCGCACCCGCTGCGGCCAGCTCCGGCCCGACCGATCTCTTCCGGTGGGCGCGGATCACGCATGAACGGCTGCTCGGCCAGGCGTGGCTGGTGACAAGCTCGACCATCGCCATGGTCATCCTGATCCTGCTCGGCAGCCTCATGGGACTGCCGCGGCTGCGCAACACGCTCTCCGGATGGCACAAGGGCACGGCCTGGTTCGCGCTGCCGCTCGTCCTGTTGAGCCCGCTGACCGGCCTCTGCATGGCGTTCGGCCTGACGTTTCAGAGCGGAGGCGTTCCGGCCGGCAGCGGCCGTCCCCTCGCCCTGCCCGACGCGATACGCATGGTCGCGGCCTCCCACGATCTCACGCACGTGATCTCGATCGGTATGCGCGGTGGCCACATGATGGCGCGAATCTATGACGGAGGAGAACTACGCGCCTATGCCGTCAATTCATCGGAGGTCACGCCACTGCCACGCAATTGGCCGCGCCTGATCCATGAGGGAAACTGGTCGGCCCTGATCGCCTCGTCGCTCAATGTGGTGACGTCGATCGCGCTGCTCACGCTGCTGTCGACCGGTCTCCTGATCTGGGCCCGACGTAAACTGCGCAAGCGGCGACCGCGCTCCGACCGCCAGGCTGGCGCGGCCGTGGTCGGCGCCCGCTGATCGCTCGGACGGTCAATTATGCGCGCTCGCCCGCATCTTCTCCGGCCGCGCGACGGGCCGCAGGAGATCGGCATCATCGTCGGCCGACGGGATCAGGATCGCGCGCTCGCGCGGCAGCGCCTCCGGCATCTCGTCGCGGATGAAGGCGACGAGCTTTTCCCTGATCTCGCAGCGCAGGTCCCAGGATTGCGGCGCGTTTCTTGCGCTGACCAGCGCACGTAGCTCGATGGTCCGGGAGTCCGCGTCGATCACCTGGAGATTGACCACCGCGCCATCCCAGAGCTTGGACTGCTTCACGGCATCCTCCAGCCAACGCCGGATGCGCGGCACGTCGGCGCGATAATCGACGTGCAGCGCGATCACGCCGATCAGGGAGGCGGTGTCGCGGGTCCAGTTCTGGAACGGCTTTTCGATGAAGTAGGACAGCGGTACCACCATGCGGCGCCAGTCCCACAGCCGGATCACGACATAGGTCGAGGCGATGTCCTCCACCCAGCCCCATTCGTTCTCGATGATCACGGCATCCTCGATGCGGATCGGCTGCGTGATCGCAATCTGCAGGCCGGCGATCAGGTTGCTGAGCAGCGGCCGTGCGGCAAGACCGACGATGATGCCGGCCGCGCCGGCGGAGGCGAACAGGCTGACGCCGTATTGCCTCACCGAATCGAACGTCATCAGCGCGGTGGACACCGTAATGACGACGATGATGGTATCGGTGACGCGCTTGAACACGCGAACTTGCGTGACGTGCTTGCGCGCGACGAAATTCTCGGTGACATCGCGGAAATTCTGCAAGTACCGCGCCGCGCTCATGTCAACGACCCGGATCGAGATCCAGCCGATCAGGGCAATGACGGCCACGACGAACAGGCGCATCAGTGGCGTGCGGATCATGTCGTCGAGCGGGGCAAGCGGCAGGACCAATGCGACGGCCGCCAGGCAAAGCGCCAGCTGGGCCGGCCCCGCGGTGCGGTCAATGAACACGCTCAGCAGCGGAAGGCGGGTTCCGAAGGCGCGCGCGAGCAGCCATACGGCGACCCGATAGACGAACAGCGCAAGCAAGATCGCGCCGAGAACCAGACCGAGGCCGACAAACCACGACGGTATCCAGCCGAACATCCTGTCGATGTCGGCCATCAGGGCCTGCAGATTCATCGATTGTCCCCGTCATTGCATTCGCGTAGCCCGCTCAACGCCTCCCGGCCGGCTTGGCTCCCCTCTCTCGTGCAACGCAGCATTCCGCAGATGCAACCGTCGCCGAACTGCGCTAATTTGGGGGCACGATGACCAGACGTACCGGCAGCGCCGATCTTCCCTTGCACAACGGGCGGGTTCCGCCGTGGCTTGCGAGCCGCATGGCTTCGCTCGGATCGATCGTCACGCAGGCGATCGTGCATCATTACGGCCGCGATGCGTTTCTCCAGCGGCTGTCGCATCCGTTCTGGTTCCAGTCGTTCGGCGCCGTGATGGGAATGGATTGGCACTCCTCCGGCATCACCACGTCCGTGATCGGCGCGCTGAAGCGCGGGCTCGGGCCGCTCCAGGATGAGCTCGGCATTTATGTCTGCGGCGGCCGCGGCCAGCATTCGCGCAAGACGCCGGACGAGTTGATGCAGCTCGGCGACCGCGTCGGCTTCGACGGCGCAAGGCTCACCCGCGCCAGCCGCCTGGTGGCGAAGGTCGACAGCGCGGCCGTGCAGGACGGCTTCGATCTCTATCTCCACGGCTTCTTCGTGACCGCCGACGGCAAATGGACGGTGGTGCAACAAGGAATGAACGGCGACAAGCGGCAGGCCCGCCGCTATCACTGGCATTCCGAGGCGCTGAAGAGCTTCGTCGATACGCCGCACAGCGCGATCGACGGTCCGCAACAAGGCGAGATCCTCAATCTGACCGACCACCGCGCCGATGTCTCGCGCAACGCGCAGCTCGAGCTCCTCAGCTATCTCGGCCCCGATCGCATCCTCACTGAATTCGAGCGGCTCACCGGGACTGCGCCTGAGCCTGCGCAGGCCATGCTGCCGCATCTGATCATGCCCGCGCATCATGATGTCCGGCCGAAGGATGTGTTCGCGCGGCGCCTGCACGGCACCCTCGCCGCAGCCGCCGAACGCGGCCCGATCGATTTTCCGGAGCTGCTGCTGACGCCCGGCGTCGGCGCGCGCACCGTGCGCTCACTGGCGATGGTCGCCGAGGTCGTGCACGGCGCGCCCTATCGCTTCAAGGATCCCGCGCGCTTCTCGCTCGCCCATGGCGGCAAGGACCGGCATCCTTACCCCGTCCCGATCAAGGTCTACGACGAGACCATTCGCGTGCTGAAGGGCGCGATCCAGAGCGCCAAGCTCGGACGTGACGAAGAGATGCAGGCGATCAGGCGCCTCGACGACCAGGCGCGTCGGCTGGAACGCACCGCGCGCGGCCCGTCGGTCGAGACCTATATCGCCGGCGAGCGCGCGGCCTCACCCGACCTCGACGGCCGCTCCGTGTTCGGCTGGGAGCGCGACCTCGTGCCGACAAAAAAGCGGACCGGCTGAAGACCGGTCCGCGAGTTCAGCGGGAGGAACGCCCCTCTCAGGTCTCGTCAGTCTCCGGCGTCTCGTCGAGCCGGTTGGCTGCGTGATCCTGATACTGTTCGGTCTGAATGGACTTGCCGTCCATGCCGCGAATGTCCGAATGCTGGGCCTTGTCGCGGTTGGACAGGACCATGTTATCGCCGATCTTCTCCTTGGGCACATCGGTCAATGCACCGGTGCCGTCGCCCTTGCCATGCATGCCGGATCTGAAGTGCGTCTTGCTGCCGTGCCCACCTGGCATCAGTCTCTCCTCTTGGCCGTGATCTTCTCTAGTGCTTCTGTTGCGCCGCTGTCGGTTTCGGCTGCTTGTGGCCGCTCTGGCCGGAGTCGTTGTGCTTGTTGTGGTCGCTTTCCTGGTTGAGACCGCCGCGGCTCACCGGAAATTCGCTGTGTCGAGCTTCCGGCCGCGCGCGATGAGCAGCGGTACCCTCGACGTTGCGGCCGGATGCCTGATCGAGCTCCCTCGCATCGGGAACGTCAGGCTTGCGCTCGAGAATGCGAACCTGCTGTTCGTGGGTCTTTCTGCCTTGCATTCTGATCTCCAATCGTCACCTGCCGCCGCCCTTGCCGGCCGCGTCGTGGCGGTGATGGGAATCCTGCTCGCCTCCACCACCGGAGACGCGGCTGTGGCTTCGCTGCTCATCGTCCGCAGGCGGCTTCTTCACTTCCAGCGGCGCCTTCGCGTTCTCATGCGATGCGCCGGGGCCGCCCTGGCGAATACTGTTGGGTGTCTTGGTGGATGTCGACATGAATGTCGCCTCCTCAACGGTCTTGCTGGTATCCCTGATTGGTCGTGTTCTGCCTGATGTTGCCTTGCTGTCCCTGTTGGTCCGGATTTTCCGCGCGCTGCTGACCGCGCGGAGTCTGATCGGCCGATGTTTGCTTGGTGTCGCCAGTTCCCTTCCGGCTCTGATTGGCCGGCGGAACATTCGGCATTTTGCTGGTCATGATCCAACCTCTTCGAGAGATGGGACTTCTGGGCCCGGAACTGTTCCGTCCCGTGCCTCAGGTCCCGGTGGACAACAGCAAGCGCCGCAGGCCGTTCCGAGCGGATCATGGTCAGCGACGATTTGCCGAAGGAGAGAGCTTCACTCCGCCCGCACGGGAGAACGATCAGCCATCGCTGGCGCCGCAGCGGCAAATGTTCCGTGGATCTCGGCCGTGACGGGAAGCTTCGCAATCATGCGAATCCCCGGGCGCTTGCGCCAATGGATCTGCGAGGGGTCGACGGCCAGACCAAGTTTCGGCCAGCGCACGAACAGCGCTTCCAGCGCGCAGGCCGCCTCGATCCGCGCAAGCTGATGGCCGAGGCAGAAATGGATTCCCGTCCCGAACGAGAGGTGACGGTTCGGCTTGCGCTCGAGATCGAGGCTTTCGGGACGATCATGCATCGCCGGATCCATATTGGCGGCGGCGAGCATCACCATGACACGGTCGCCCTTCTTCAGACGCACGCCTTCGACCTCGACGTCCCGCCGCACATAGCGCGGTTTTGAAAATTGCACCGGGGAGACGAAACGCAGGAACTCCTCGACGGCGAGACCGGCGCGGCTCCAATCCTGCTCCAGCCAATTGCGGAGGCCAGGACTTCTGAGCAGCTCGTAGGCGGAACCGCTGATGAGATGCGTGGTCGTCTCAGAGCCGGCTGCAAGCAGCAGAAACACCATCGAGACCATTTCATCCGGCGTGATCCGGGCACCCTCGCGCTCGACCTGGACCAGTTCGGCGATCAGGCCTTCGCCGCCCTGCACGCGCGCGGCCTGCAATTGCTGCTCCAGGTAGCTCCGCATCTTTCGGAACGCCCACAGCAAGCGGAAGAAGCTGACGACATTCGTCAGCGAGGACATCGCGTTGCCCCAGGCGATGAATTTGGGCCGGTCGGCCAGAGGCAATCCCAGAAGCTCGGAGATCACTGCGAGCGGCAGGATGCGCGCGTAGCGCTGGACCAGATCGGCTGGCCGTCCCTCCGCGAACAGCTCGTCGGCCAAGCCGTCGGCAATGGCACGGATGCGCGGCTCCATCGCGACGATGGCACGACGGCGAAAGGCCTCGTCCACGATGCTGCGGAGCCTGGTATGGTCAGGCTCGTCCATCGTCAGCATGTTGTTGGCGATGGTCCTGACGAAGCTCGGCATCCACCAGCGCAGACCCGCGACGTCACCATCCTCCTTGCGCAGCGTGAAGGTAGCGCCGTCCTTCAGCACCTGAGCCGTCGCGTCATGGGTCGTGGTGATCCAGACATCGCCGACCAGAGGAAATCGCGTCGCGACGAGAGGACCGGACATGCGCAACGCCGCGATCGCCTTGGGCGGATCGCGAAAGAAGGCCTCGCTGGTAAAATCGAGGCGCGCTGTCATGGGATCACCGGAGTGATTGTTGGCGTCTCACCCAGATGGTATGCGCGGGCCAACCCGCAAGTCGGAACCCGCGCGAGGAGACGGCGATCTATCCACGCCCCGGCGAGCGCTGGCCGGTCTTGCGCTGCTGCTGGTTGGTATAGGCGTCCCAATGGCTCCAGCTGCCGTTGCTGAGGCTCTGCATGTCGGTGCCGAGCGGACGGCGCGTGCGCTTGTCGTGATCGGCGATCACGCGCTCGGACTGGGCGATCTTGCGCTTGAGTTCCGCGATCGCCTTCTGGGTCTGGCCGTTCCGCTTCGAGGAGGCGATCTCGCCCATCGTGAAGCGCGCGGTCTCCAGCGCCTTCAACTCGGCGCGATTCTTCTTCAACTGGACCCGGTGCCAGGCGATGTTGCTGTCGCTGTCCGCAACCATGTGGGAACTCCGCTGATTCGTTCCCACAGTGTATCAAGCGCCGAATCGGCGCCGCAACGGGCCCCACGCGGCGAAAATGCGGTCTTCTCAAGCTAGAATTGCGCGTTAGCGCTCGGCAAAGGCCTTTTCGACCACGAATTGGGCCGGCTCGCCGTGATTGCCCTCGACAAAGCCGCGCTCTCCCAGGAGCACGCGGGTATCAGCGACCAGTGCCGGGCTGCCGCAAATCATGACGCGGTCGTGGGCGGCCTCCAGCGCCGGCAGGCCAATATCGGCGAACAGCTTGCCTGTGGTGATGAGGTCGGTGATGCGGCCGCGGTTGCGGAAGGGATCACGCGTCACGGTCGGATAATAGATCAGCTGATTCTGAATGTACTCGCCGATCAGTTCGTCCTTCGGCAGCGTCTCGGTGATCATCTCGCCATAGGCGAGCTCCTTGACGTGCCGGCAGCCATGCAACAGCACGACCTTCTCGAACCGCTCATAGGTCTCGGGGTCCTTGATCACGCTCAGGAACGGCGCAAGGCCCGTGCCGGTGCCGATGAGGTAGAGGTTGCGCCCCTCCTCCAAATTGTCGATCACCAGCGTGCCGGTGGCCTTGCGGCTGACGATGATCTCGTCGCCTTCCCTCAAATGCTGGAGCCGCGAGGTCAGCGGACCGTCCGGCACCTTGATCGAGAAGAACTCCAGCGTGTCCTCGTAATTGGCGCTGGCGACGCTATAGGCCCGCAGCAGCGGCTTCTCGCCGACCTTGAGCCCGATCATGGTGAATTCGCCGTTGCGGAAGCGGAAGGTCGGGCTGCGCGTGGTCTTGAAGGAGAACAGCGTATCGGTCCAGTGGTGGACGCTCAAAACGCTTTCCTGATTGAAATTGCTCATCTCACCTTCCCTGTCGCTTCCAATGCGGTTCCGAGGCGGGCAGCTATGCGTCGTTTGTACACGATCATTCGTATACTAATGAATAATCCTGCTTGATCCCGCGGTCAAGGCTGCCCAAGATCGAAAGCGTTGCAGTTAGGAATAAGGAGCCCCTTCCATGGCGCATGACGCACCCCAGGCCACCGGACCCTCGAAGCTCGTGATCCGGAATATCGGCCTGATCCTGTCCGGCGCCCTGGAAAAGCCGATCCTGGATGGCGACACCATCGTCGCCGAGAACGGCAAGATCACCGCGATCGGCCGCTTCAAGGACATCGACATCGAAGGCGCGACCACGATCGTCGAGGCCAACGGGACCACGGTCGCGCCGGGCCTGATCGACAGCCACGTCCACCCCGTTGCGGGCGACTGGACGCCGCGTCAGAACCAGATCGGGTGGATCGACAGCAACCTCCACGGCGGCGTTACCACCATGATCTCCGCCGGAGAGGTGCACATGCCCGGCCGCCCCCGCGACGTCGTCGGACTGAAGGCGATGGCGATCTTTGCGCAGCGCGCATTCTGGAATTTGCGCCCCGGCGGCGTGAAGGTTCACGCCGGTGCGCCGGTGATCGAATGCGAGATGGTCGAGGAGGACTTCAAGGAGCTGGCCGCCGCCGGCGTCAAGCTGCTCGGCGAGGTCGGCCTCGGCGGCGTCAAGGACGGTCCCACTGCACGCAAGATGGTCGGCTGGGCGCGCAAATACGGCATTCAGAGCACCATCCACACCGGCGGCCCCTCGATCCCCGGCTCCGGTCTGATCGACAAGGACGTGGTGCTGGAGGCCGATACCGACGTGGTCGGCCACATCAATGGCGGCCACACCGCCCTGCCCGACGATCAGATCCGCTGCATCTGCGAGGGCTGCAAACGCGGCCTCGAGCTCGTGCATAACGGCAACGAGCGCTCCGCTCTGTTCACGCTGCGCACCGCGCGCGAGATGGGCGATCTGCACCGGGTCATCCTCGGCACCGACGCGCCCGCCGGCTCCGGCGTGCAGCCGCTCGGCATTTTGCGCATGGTCTCGATGCTGTCTTCGCTCGGCGAGCTGCCGGCCGAGATCGCGTTTTGTCTCGCCACCGGCAACACCGCCCGGATGCGCGAGCTCGATTGCGGCCTCATTGAAGTGGGGCGATCCGCCGACTTCGTCATCATGGACAAGGCCCAGCACTCGCCCGGCAAGAACATCCTGGAGAGCGTCCAGCTCGGCGACCTCCCGGGCATCGGCATGACCATCATCGACGGCATCGTGCGCACCCAGCGCAGCCGGAACACGCCGCCCGCGGGGAAAGTGCCGGAGGTGGTGGCGAAGTGACGCAGCCGGAGCGGCACACCGCTCGGCATCGCCCCTCGATGGCGTTGAACAAGTCTGCGACCTGCTGCGTCTAACGCAGGCAGCCCCCGGCGGCGGCATTTCATTGCTGGACCATCGAGGGAAACATGAAGAACTCATCGCGAATAGCCGTCGGCGTTGCTGGCGCGGTGGCGGGCTATGTCGCGATCTTTGTGCTGTTTTCCCTGTTCGATTTCGGCAACCGCGCGGACCCGATCACCTCGGGTCTATTGGGACTGTTCGTTTACTCCCCCATCGGCGCGATCGCCGGCGCGGTGGTTGCCAACTGGCTGGTGAGGCGTTCAGGCCGGGACGCGGGCAATGGCAGCATCGCGCGCAACAGCCTGAAGTCTCTCGGCGTCGTCGTCCTGCTCTGCGTCGCCGGGATCGGCATCTACATCGCTTACGCCTATGCGACTGCGACGCCATGGCTCAACCGGAACGGCGGCAATCCCCTGCTCGTATTTGAGGTCCGTTTTCCGGCCGGGGTCGCGGTGCCGACATCGGCCCAGGGCATCACCATCGAATTGCAGACCGACCTCAACACGATGCCGGGCGAAGTGACCCCGGCCGCCTTCTATCGTGACGGCGACCAGCCCGTCATCGCAGGCGAAGTCGAGCTCGCGTTTCGAACCTCGCACCGGCAGCTCGCCATCAATATCCAGGGCCAGCCGAGCCGCATCTACCCGATCGACTTGACGGCCCGGGCGCCGCATACGCCGGAGTTCGGGACCTGGCGGCGGCTCGCCGACGGTAGCGAAATTCGCTACCGCGCCAAATGGCCGGGCAAGACGTAAGCGTTCGAGATCAGCGCTTCTTCGCGATCTCACATCGCACATAGGTCTGGCGCTTGGCCTGCCCGACCGGTCCGTTGTCCATCACCAGCTTGCCGTCCACAGCGATGGAGACCCGGGGATTGGAGCGAAACTTCTCGCCCTCGCCTTCGCAGGCGAGCTTCATTTTCCAGCCAAGCTTTCCGTCAGCGGTGATCTCGCCGGCGCGGCAGCGCGTCTCGTACCAGTAGAGGCGGTTGCCGCCTTCGATGCTCATGCGGTTGGGGCTGTCGTCATCGCGGCAGTCCTTTTTGGTGGACGCCCAGAAGCCCTCGTAGGGCTGCGCGGCAAAGGCAGGCGCGCAACTGCCCGCCAGCACCGCACCGAGAGTGAGGAGCATCGTAAACTTCGCCGCGACTCTCATGACTAATACCTCGACAAGTCCCTCATCGAGGTTAGTCGCCCGTCCCCGCACCTTGTTCAACTGCCGTAGGGTGGGCAAAGCGAAGCGTGCCCACCATTGAGAAGTGGTGGGCACGGCGCTTCGCGCCTTTGCCCACCCTACGAGACCTTCTACGGCACCCTCACCGCAGCTTGTTCAACAGCGCCATCAGCATCTCGCGCTCTTTCGTGTCGAGCGGTGCCAGCGTCTCGCGGGTGATGGCGAGCGCGTTCGGCGCGACCTTCTCCGAAAGCTGCTGACCGGCGCGCGTCAGGCTGACCAGCAGCCGCCGACCGTCCTCGGGATCCTGGCTGGTTTCCGTCAACCCGCGCGCCGTGAGCCGATCGATCACGCCCTTGATCGTCGCGACGTCCATCGCCGTCAGCCGGCCGAGCTGGTTCTGCGAGCACGGCCCGGTCTCGGCGAGCTTCGACAATGCCGCCCACTGCGTCGGCGTCAAATTGGTGCCGATATCGCGGGAGAAGATCGAGCTGTGGCGCTGCCAGACCTGGCGCAGGATGAAACCGACCTGCTCGTCGAGCACATAAGGCGGTTTTGCCGGTTTGACGCCCTTCTTCACCGCGACACTTCTCGCCATCCGTCCCCCGCCTCTCACAACGACAGATGCGCGTCGCGGATATCCGGACGCGCATCGAGCTCGGCCATGGTGCCGCCGAAGCAGATGCGGCCGCGCTCGATGATGTAGGCGCGATCGGAAATCAACCGCGCGAAATGCAGATTTTGCTCGGAGACGACGATGCTGACGCCCTCCTTCTTCATGGTCAGGATGGCGTCGACCATCTGCTCCACGATCTTCGGCGACAGGCCCTCCGAGGGCTCGTCCAGCAGCACCAGCGACGGATTGCCCATCAGCGTGCGCGCAATCGTCAGCATCTGCTGCTCGCCGCCGCTCATGCGGCCGCCGGGACGGTTCTTCATCTCGCCGAGATTTGGAAACAGCGCGATTAGCTTTTCGCGCGTCCAATGCGGCGCGTTCGGACGCTTGGGCTGCTTGCCCACTTCGAGATTTTCCTCGACGGTCAGGTCAGTGAATATCCGGCGCTCCTCCGGCACATAGCCGAGCCCCTCGCGCACGATCTCGTGGGTCGGCTTGGCCGAGACGTCCTTGCCCTCGAACATGATGCGGCCGGTTCGTTGCGCGACCAGGCCGACGATCGAGCGGAACGTCGTCGACTTGCCGGCACCGTTGCGCCCGAGCAGCGCCACCACCTCGCCCTCGCCGACCTCGAAGCCGATGTCGAACAGGATATGCGCCGGGCCATAATGGCTGTTGAGGCCCTCGACGGTGAGCTTCATGTTGATGCTCCCTCGCGATGGCGGGCATCGTAGACCAGGCCCTCGCCGAGATAGACCGCCTGCACCTGCGGATTGCCGCGCACCTCGGCTGGCGTGCCCTCGGCGATCAACGTCCCTCGATTCAACACGATGATGCGGTCGGCGTGCTCGAACACCACGTCCATGTCGTGCTCGGTGAAGAGCACGCCGATCGATTTCTCCCGCGCAATGCTCGCGGTCAGCCGCATCAGGTCGACCCGTTCGCGCGGCGCCATGCCGGCGGTCGGCTCGTCCATCAACAGCAGCTTGGGCTGGTTGGCGAGCGCCACCGCAAGCTCGAGCCGCTTGAGGTCGCCATAGGCAAGCTCACCGCAGGGCCGATCGGCATAGCCGCCCATGCCGACCAATTCGAGCAGGCGGCCGGCCTCGCCGCGGTCGAACTTCGGTGCCGAACCGAACAGATTGAACAGCTGCTTCCCGTGCGAAATTAGTGCGACCTGCACGTTCTCGCGCACGGTCATGGTGGCGAAGGTCGCGGTGATCTGGAAGGTGCGCCCGACGCCGAGCCGCCAGACCTCCCGCGGCTTCCTGCCCGTGATCTCTTCACCGAGCAGGCGAACATGGCCGGTATCGGGCTTGTTCTGGCCGTTGAGCATGTCGAAGCAGGTGCTTTTTCCCGCGCCGTTCGGCCCGATCAGCGCCAGAATCTCGCCGGCGCGCAGCGAGAACGACACGCCGCGCACGGCGTGGATGCCGCCATACGATTTGGTCAAGCCTTCAACGGCGAGAAGTGGAGGTGCAACACTCATTCGGCAGACTCGATCGGCTTGGCAAGCAAGGGAGACCCCGGCGGCGATGCCTTCCTGCGGCGCTGCGCCAGCATCTCCAGCATGCCGACAATGCCCTTGGGGAAGACGACGACGATCAACATGATGAAGCCGCCGAGCACGAGCTTCGACAAATCGGTCTGGCTGACCAGCCAGATGTTCAAGGCCTTGTAGACGATGGCGCCGATCACCGCGCCGGACACCGTCTCGACACCGCCGAGCAACACCATCACCAGCGCATCGACCGAGAGCGAAATGCCGAGATTGTCTGGGAAGACACTGCCCTTGAGGTAGGCAAACAGCGCGCCGCCGATGCCGGCGGTCGTCCCTGCGATCACGAAGGCCGTCCACTGGATGCGCTTGGCATTGATGCCGATCGCCTCGGTACGCAGTAAAGAGTCGCGCGTCGCCCTTAGCGCGTAGCCGAATGGCGAGAACACCATCGCCCGCAGCGCGATGGTCACCAGCGTAGCAACGCCGAGCGCCAACCAGTAGAAGTGCGACGGGCTCGCCGCCCATTTTTCCGGCCAGACGCCCAATATGCCGTTGTCGCCGCCGGTGACGCTCACCCATTGGAACGCGATCGACCAGACGATCTGCGCGAAGGCGAGCGTCAGCATGGCGAAGTAGACGCCGGAGAGCTGCACGGCGAAGAAGCCGAACACGGCGGCGCCCATGCAGCCGAGCAGCGGCCCGAGCAACAGGCACACGATCATCGGCAACCCCGCCATCTTGGCGAGGAAAGCGACGCCATAGGCACCGAGCCCGAAATAAGCAGCATGGCCGAAGGACGCGAGCCCGCCGACCGACATCAGGAAGTGCAGGCTGACGGCGAAGATGACGAAGATCGCGATCTCCGAGCCGACGGTCAGCGCGTAGTTACCGGCGAACAGCGGCAGCGTCGCTGCAATCACGAGCGCGGCAAGCGCCATCAGCCGCTCGTTCTGCGTCAGCGGCCGCCACGGATTGACGGTGAGACCGGGCGTCTTGCGCGCGGGCGCCTCCGGCTTGCCGAATAGGCCCCAGGGGCGCACGATCAGCACCACCGCCATCACCAGGAAGACCAGGATGATGGAGATCTTCGGGAAGATCAGGATGCCGAAGGCATTGAGCTCGGAGACCAGCACCGCCGCGACGAACGCGCCGACGATGCTGCCGAGGCCGCCGATCACGACCACGACGAAGACTTCGACGATGATGCGCAGATCCATCGCGTGATGCACGGCATCGCGCGGGATCTGAAGCGCGCCGCCCAGCGCGGCGAGGAAGACACCGACCGCGAACACGGACGTGAACAGCCATTTCTGATTGACGCCGAGGGCTGCGACCATGTCGCGGTCCTGCGTCGCCGCGCGCACCAAAACGCCCCAGCGCGTGCGCTGGAACAGCAGCCAGAGAATGCCGAGCACGACGGGGCCCAGCACGATCAGGAACAGGTCGTAGCTCGGGATGTTCTGGCCGAAGAAATCGATCGCCCCCTTGAATCCGGGCGCACGACGGCCGACGAGATCGTCAGGCCCCCAGATCAGCACCACGAGATCCTCGACCATCAAGGTCAGGCCGAAGGTTGCGAGCAGCTGGAACAGCTCCGGCGCGTGATAGATGCGCCGGAGCAGCACCATCTCGACCAGCACACCGATCAGCGCCACGGCAATCGCCGCGAGCACGATGCCGCCCCAGAAGCCGAAGGCACCCGACAGGCGCTCCGTCAGCGTGAAGGCGATGTAGGCGCCGATCATGTAGAAGGCGCCATGCGCGAAATTCACGATCCGCGTCACGCCGAAGATGATCGACAGGCCCGAGGCCACCAGGAACAGCGACGCCGCGCTGGCGAGACCGGTCAGAAACTGTACGACGTAAAAGGCCATCGGCGGTCCGGGTTGGGGTTGCATGCCGCGGCACGCGGGTCTTGGTTCACCTCTCCCCGCTTGCGGGGAGAGGTCGAATTTGCGCGATGCGCAAGTTCGGGTGAGGGGGAGTCTCCGCAAGGCTCGCTGTCACCTCCCTCGCGGAGGCTCCCCCTCTCCCCGCAAGCGGGGCGAGGGAGAAGGAAGACATCAATCCTTCGGACGCAGCTTCTCGACTTCGGCATCGCTGGGCAGATAGTCCGCGCCCTTCTTGTAAGCCGAATCCACCATCACGCCCTTGCCGTCCTTCAGTGCGGTCTTGCCGACGAAGGCACCGAGCGTCGACTGATGGTCGATCTTGCGGAAGGTGATCTCGCCGAATGGCGAAGGCATCGACAAGCCCTCCGCGGCAGCGATCAGCTTCTCCGGATCGGTCGAGCCCGCCTTCGCCAGGATCGCGGCGGCCGCCTTGATGGTTTGGTAACCGACGATGGAGCCGAGGCGCGGATAGTCGTTGTACTTGGCCTGGTACGCCTTCAGGAACGCGTCATGCTCGGGCGTCTTGATCGAGTACCAGGGATACCCGGTGACGATCCAGCCCTCGGGCGTCTCATCCTTGAGCGGATCAAGATACTCCGGCTCGCCGGTCAGGAAGGAGACGACCTCGCGCCCCTTGAACAGGCCGCGGGTGTTGCCTTCGCGCACGAGCTTGACGAGGTCGGCACCGAAGGTGACGTTGAGGATCGCTTCGGGATTGGCGGCGGCAACCGCCTGCACCACGGGGCCCGCGTCGATCTTGCCCTGCGGCGGCCACTGCTCGTCGACCCACTGGATGTCAGGGCGCTTCTCCGACATCAGCTTCTTGAACACGGCAACGGCGGACTGGCCATACTCATAGTTTGGCGCGATCGTCGCCCAGCGCTTGGCCGGCAGCTTTGCGGCTGCTTCCACCAGCATCGCCGCCTGCATGTAGTTGGAGGGACGCAGGCGGAAGGTGTATTTGTTGCCCTTGGACCAGGTCACGGCATCCGTCAGCGGCTCGGCCGCGAGGAAAAACACCTTCTTCTGGTTGGCGAAATCGCTGACGGCGAGGCCGATGTTCGACAGGAACGTACCCGTCAGCATCGCGACGCCCTCGCTCGACACCAGCTCATTCGCCGCAGTCTGCGCGTCCGCCGGCTTGCCGCCGTCGTCCTTCGAGACCACAACCAGCTTCTTGCCGTTGATGCCGCCGGCCGCGTTGATCTCTTCGACCGCAAGCTGCCAGCCCTTGCGATAGGGTTCGGTGAACGCCGGCAGCAGCGAATAGCTGTTGATCTCGCCTATCTTGATGTCCTGCGCCAGGGCCGAATGAGCCATGCCGCCCGCCAGAAGCGCGAAGGCCGCGCCGACGAAGTAATTTCTTGCTCGCATCCCAACCTCCAGTTTTGAACTCTTTACGTCTTCTGCGTGATCTCATCCGAGAGGCTGTGCCCGCCTCCCGCTTCGAGCCCTATCTCAGACCGTCCTCGCCCTTCACTTCCGCAACCGTGAGCCCGCCGACGCGCGGCAGCGGACGGCCGCTGTCGGTAACGGCGACCGCGACCATGATCTCGTTGGCACGCGGCGCGTCGTTGATCTGCACTTCCATGCCGTCGAAATGGCTGCGCACGAACGCGGCGTCCTTGTGCCCCAGCGGGATGTCGAGCGTCGTGCCCGGCCCGCTGCGCTTTTTCGACGACGGGATCAATGCTGCGCCCTTGCTCAGCACCTTGCGAACCGGCGCGCCCATCTTGGGGTGAAGGATCGCGGCGGCATGTTCCAGCTCACCATTCTCGCCGACGGCGGCGGCCTTGCCATAGCTCTGCGCCTTCGCGCCATCGATGCCGAGCGCCGCCACGGCGCGCTTCGACAGCAGCTCGCCCAGCTCCTCGCCGATCGCGATCAGCGGCGAGAGATCCTCGACATACTGTCCGGCAAAAGGATTTTCGATGACTGCGATCGCCGCGGCACGCCGGGTCGGCGGCGAGACCTGGCGGCCCATCTCCATCTGCGTCTCTTCGACGACGGTGACGATCTTGCGGATGATCGCGCTCATGTTTCGCTTCCCCGTTCAGGCACAGACCGCGTTCTCCAGCACAAGCGGGCGCGTTCGTTGCTCTTCTATATCCTTAGGTCCGATGACAAGCATATCACCACAAAGCCGCACCACGGCACCCTCGATCAATCCGCGATCGAACAATTGGCGTGCACATTCCGCGCCAGATTCGAGCGCGACGGCGATCTCGTCCTGCGACAACTCGCCGACGTCGCGCGTCACAAGACGTTCGCCGAGATCGCTGTCGGGCTGCAGCTCGTTTGCAGGCGTCCGGATAATGGCGGGATGCCCGGGCAGATCGACAGCGTTGCCGATGATCGTGGCAGCCGCATCGGCCTGCGACGCCGTTGCCGCCAGCACCGTCACGGCATCGGCAATGCCGAGCGAAAAGCTGCGGCCGTGCCGGCCGCTTGTCGCGATGCCCCGCACGGGGTCATCCGCGTCAACCCTCATCGTCCGCATCACGCCGGCGCGATCGGGCCGGTCCATCAGGCCGACCGAAAAATGCTCGCCCTTGCCGAGATGAAGCGCGATATCGCCGCCATTGTTGACATAGGCCTGATCCAGCGTCGCAGCGCCCAGCATGGCGCCCAGGATCTCCTCGGCTACGCTGCCGGCAACGGCCGCCATCGGCGTGATGAAGCAATCAGCGGCGTAAGGCGCGACCGCAGTGTGCATACGGCGCGCGACCACGCCCGTCAGCGAAGTCCGATTCCCGGCGGCCGTGCGCAGCTCCGGCAATTCGGCGCAGAGCTCGTCGAGCAGTCCGGTGAAGCGGCGCACAGCCGCCTCATAGGCTGCACGCACATCGTCCGTGCGCCCCCTCGCCTCAACGACCAGATCAATCGGTCCATCCTGCAAATGCAGCCGCCGGCCATCAGACAGCCATGCGATTTGCGGGAGCCTTGTCATGCCCGAGGCCCCGGGATCGGGTTCTGCCAGGGCAGCTGGCGGACGTCGTCGCCGTTCTGGACCTCGGAGAGCGGCTTCACATAATCCATGTGCCCGCCGAGCGCGGCGTAGTCGGACAGCTTCATCGTGAACTCGATCGGCGCGACCAGCGCCGGCGTCGGCACGTAGCCGAACGCACCCGCCGGCATCTGCGTCACATCGACCATGTAGGTGATGCCGCCCCCCGGCCAGACATAGACCGGTGCGCCGCCGCTGGTGACGCGCGTCAGCGCGTCCTTCACCGAGCGCGTCAGCCGCACCGGATTGTCGGTGACACCGGCGCGCAGCGAGCCGCCGGCACCGGCCATGAACAGCACCGTGCACAGCGCCGGCTCGCAATTCTCCTGGATGCGCTCGACCGAGAATTTCAGATCATCCGGCATCTCGGTCTCGACCGGCTTCAGGGACTCGTCGAGCACGTAGTAAGACGAATGCTCGCCGGTCGTGGAGACCATCAGCATCGAGAGACCCGGTTTTGCCTCCTTGGCATCGAACGGCCCAAGGATGGCCAGCGGATCGGAGATGTTGGTGCCACCCCACCCCGTGCCGGGATCTGCGACCTGGAAATAGCGGCCGGGCGTCGAGCGGCGGCCCTTCATCTTGATGCCGGTGTCGGCGATGTCGAGCAGCTTGCCAGCCTGATGCTCCGAGAGCACGCCGGTGATGTGGTCGTCGACCACGACGACTTCGTCGACCTTGCCGTGCCATTGCTTGGCGAACATGCCGATCGTCGCCGAGCCGCAGCCGACGCGCATGCGCTCTTCTTTCATGCCGTTGACGATCGGCGGTTGGCCGGCCTGGACGACGACGCTCGCGCCGCCGTCGATGGTCAGCTCGACCGCCTTACAATTGGCCAGATCCATCAGCGTGTCACAGGTGATGCGGCCCTCCTTCTTGGAGCCGCCGGTGAGATGATGCACGCCGCCCAGCGACAGCATCTGCGAGCCGTATTCGCTCGTGGTGACATGGCCGACCGCCTCGCCCTGCGCGCGCACGGTCGCGGTCTCCGGCCCCAGATAGCGGTCGGTGTCGATCTTCACCTTGATGCCGCAATAGGAGAAGATGCCTTCGGTGACGACAGTCACCATGTCGACGCCGTCGACCTCCGCGGAGACGATGAACGGCGCCGGCTTGTAATCGGGATAGGTCGTGCCCGCACCGATCGCAGTCACAAAGGTCGAAGGTTCGTGGACGATCTTGCCGTCCCAGTCTTCGGTGCGGCTGAACGGGACCAGCTTGCCGCCATGCGAGACCGTGCGCTCCAGGATCACATGCGGATCGACGCGGACGAGCTTGCCGTCGTGGTTGGCGTAGCGATCGCAGGCGCCCGCCGCGCCCGGCTTGATGTAGCACATCACCGGACAAGCATCGCAGCGGATCTTGTCGATAGCAGCGCTCGTCGTTTCCATCACCATGTCAGAGCCAGCGAGACCGCGGTTATCATTCGTATACGAACGATGGTGCGCGCGCCCCGGATGGCTGTCAAGCGGCGGTGCAGCGCAAAAGATGCGGCTGCTGCATAAAACCTCATTTGCCTATCCGCTCTGTCCACAAAGAAGGCAGTCGCGCTGCAGTGCGGCATGCATGGCTTGCACGTTTGTGTACAAACGGTATCGTCGCGACGTAGATTTTCGCCATGACTTGGCCGAGCGCTTGGAAACGAGGATGACGCAGACACCGATCCGCCTCACCGTGAACGGGGGGATCCACGAGGTCGCTGCAGCGCCGGAGACGCCGCTGCTCTACGTGCTGCGCAACGATCTCGCGCTCAACGGCCCGAAATATGGATGCGGCCTCGGCGAATGCGGCACCTGCACTGTCCTGATCGACGGGACGGCGGCCCGCTCCTGCGTGATTCCCGTCGGTGGCTGCGCCGGCCGCGACATCGTGACGCTCGAAGGGCTCGGCACGCGCGACAAGTCTGACCTCGTGCAGCAGGCCTTCATCGACGAGCAGGCCGCGCAATGCGGCTATTGCCTCAACGGCATGATCATGACCACCAAGGCGCTGCTCGCGATCAACCCGCGGCCGACCGAGCAGGAAGCGCTGGCGGCGCTGCGCTACAATCTCTGCCGCTGCGGCACGCATGTCGAAATCCTGCGCGCCGTGATGCGCGCTTCAGGCCAGCTCACCGAGGCCGTTGATTGATGGCCTCCCCTGCCCCTGATGGAGCTGAGCGCCAATCCGGTTCGCTCGTCGTCGTCCGCACCGTGGATGAACTCACGTCCGAGACTTTCATCCGCATCACCGCGGATGGATCGGTCAGCGCGTATAACGGCCATGTCGATCTCGGCACCGGCATCCGCACCGCGCTCGGCCAGATCGTCGCCGAAGAGCTGGATGTGTCCTTTGCGCGCGTCGTCGTGGTGCTCGGCGACACTGCGGTGGTGCCGAACCAGGGCGCGACGATCGCGAGCGAGACCATCCAGATCACCGCCGTGCCCCTGCGCAAGGCCGCGGCGCAAGCACGTCACTTCCTGATCGCGCGCGCGGCCGAGCGGCTGGAGCTGCCGGCGGCAGGCCTCAGAATCGAAGACGGCCTGGTGCGCGGGCACGACAACCGCAGCGTCAGCTACGGCGAATTGATCGGCGACGAGACGATCCGCCTGGAGTTGGCCGACGACGTCACCGTCAAAGCGGTCGGCGATTATGCCATCGTCGGTCGGTCGACGCCGCGCGTCGACCTACCCGCCAAGGCCACGGGCGAATTGACCTTCGTGCACGATATCCGCGTCCCCGGCATGCTGCACGGCCGCGTGGTGCGACCGCCCTATGCCGGTGTCGATGCCGGGCCGTTCGTCGGCACCAGCCTGATCGCGGTCGATGAAGCGTCAGTACGCGACATTCCTGGCCTCGTGGCTGTGGTGCGCATCGGCGACTTCGTCGGAATCGTCGCCGAACGTGAGGAAAATGCGATCCGCGCGGCGGAGCAGCTCAAGGTGAGCTGGAAGCCGACGCCTACCCTCACCGATCTCGCCGACGTCGAGACCGCGCTGCGCGCCAATCCATCGACGCCGCGCACGCTGATCGACAAGGGCGACGTCGATGCGGCGATATCAGGCGCGGCCAAGCCGATGCAGCGCACTTACGTGTGGCCGTATCAGATGCACGCCTCGATCGGCCCATCCTGCGCCGTCGCGGATTTTCAGGACGGCAACATCCGGGTCTGGTCGGGCACGCAAAATCCGCACGTGCTGCGCAGCGACCTCGCATTGTTGGTCGAGCGCCCCGAGAGCGAGGTCGAGGTGATCCGGCTGGAGGCCGCCGGCTGCTACGGACGCAATTGCGCTGACGATGTCACCGCGGATGCACTACTGCTGTCGCGCGCCGTCGGCCGGCCCGTCCGCGTGCAGCTGACACGCGAGCAGGAGCACGCCTGGGAGCCCAAGGGCACCGCGCAGCTCATCGACGTCAATGGCGGTCTGGATGCGGACGGCGGTATCGCGGCGTATGATCTCGCCACGCGTTATCCCTCGAACGCTGCGCCGACGCTGGCGCTGCTGCTCACCGGTCGCATTCCATCCGAGCCCGCCGTGCTGCAGATGGGCGACCGCACGGCGATCCCGCCCTACGATTACGACCACATGCGCGTCGTCGCCCATGACATGCCGCCGATCGTGCGCGCCTCCTGGTTCCGCGGCGTCTCCGCGCTGCCGAACACGTTTGCGCACGAATCCTACATCGACGAAGCCGCGACCGAGGCCGGCGTCGATCCGATCGAATACCGCCTGCGCTACCTCAAGGACCAGCGCGCCGTCGATCTCGTCAATGCCGTGGCCGAACGCGCGGGCTGGGCGCCGCGACCGGTGCGCGAAGAGAAGGACGGCGAGATCGTGCACGGCCGCGGCTTTGCCTATGCGCTCTACGTCCACAGCAAGTTTCCCGGCTACGGCGCGGCGTGGTCGGCGTGGATCGCCGACGTCGCGGTGAACAAATCGACCGGCGATGTCAGCGTGACGCGCGTGGTTGCGGGACAGGATTCCGGATTGATGATCAATCCGGACGGCGTCCGCCACCAGATCCACGGCAACGTCATCCAGTCCACCAGCCGCGCGCTGATGGAGGAAGTCTCGTTCGAGCGCGGCGCGGTCGCGGCACGGGAATGGGGCGCCTATCCCATCATCCCGTTCCCCGACGTGCCCAAGATCGACGTGCTGATGCTGCCGCGACAGGATCACCCGCCGCTCGGCGTCGGCGAATCCGCCTCGGTCCCGAGCGCGGCGGCGATAGCGAACGCGATCTTCGATGCCACCGGTGTGCGCTTTCGCGAGCCGCCCTTTACGCCCGAACGCATCCTGAGGGGATTGCACGGTGAAACATCGCCCATGCCGCGGGCCTTGCCCGCGCCCGCCGCGCCGCCGCCGTCGCGCATCTGGGAGAATCCGTTCGCCAAACGCGCCGGCATCTACGCGACGATTGCGGCGGTCTGCACTGCCGCAATCGGCATCGGCGCGGGGCTGCTGCCGGGGCGCGCGATTGCGCCGATCGCCCGGCCCGACGCATCGGTCTATTCCGCCGCGACGATCGCACGGGGAGAGCAGCTTGCTGCGCTCGGCAATTGCGCGGAGTGCCACACCAATATCGGCGGCGTACTCAATGCCGGCGGCCGCGCATTGGAGACGCCATTCGGCACGATCTATTCAACCAACATCACGCCCGATGTCGAGACCGGCATCGGCGCCTGGTCCTATCCCGCCTTCGAGCGCGCGATGCGCGATGGCTTGCATCGCGACGGCCGGCAGCTCTATCCCGCCTTCCCCTACACGCATTTTACCAGGACCAGCGAAGCCGACCTTCAGGCGCTCTATGCCTATCTGATGGCGCAGCCTGCAGTGCGCGCGACGGCGCCGGCGAACACGCTCGCCTTCCCGTTCAACCTGCGCCCGCTGCTCGCGGGTTGGAATGCGCTCTTCCACCAGGCAAAGGAATTCAAGCCCGACCCCACCAAGTCCGAGGCCTGGAATCGCGGCGCCTATCTCGTCGAGGGCCTCGGCCATTGCAGCGGCTGCCACTCGCCGCGCAATGCGCTCGGCGCCGAGCAGCGCAATGCCTATCTCGCCGGTGGCTTCGCCGAAGGCTGGGAGGCGCCGCCGCTGACCTCGCTCTCTCACGCCCCGATCGCGTGGAGCGAGGATGAGCTGTTCGCCTATTTGCGCACCGGCCATTCACGCTATCACGGCGTCGCCGCCGGCCCGATGGCACCCGTTGTCAGGGATCTCAAGGCCCTGCCCGACCAGGACATCCGCGCGATGGCGGTCTATCTCAATTCGTTCAACGATGCCGCGGTCGATGCGCCTGCGCTCGCGGTAAAACTCGAGGGCGCAACGCAAGTCACCGTCGCCTCGTCCACCGGCGCGCGGCTCTATCAGGGAGCCTGCGCCGTCTGCCACGAGGTCGGCGGCCTGCCGTTGTTCGGCAGCCGGCCCTCGCTCGCGCTCAACAGCAATCTGCACAGCGCCACATCGGACAATCTCGTGCAGGTGATCCTCCACGGCATCGCCGAGCCCGTGTCGAGCGATCTGGGCTACATGCCGGCGTTCCGGAACAGCATGAGCGACGCACAGGTGGAGGAGCTCGTCAACTTCCTGCGCCAGCAATTCGCGCCGGGCAAGCCGGCATGGTCAGGCGTCCGCGAGACGATCGCGCGGGTGCGCAATTCAATCCACTAACCGTGCTTCTTCGCCTCCACCGGCGGCGTGCCGTGGGTGTGGAAGGACTCGATCGTCTTCAGCCCCCACGCCTGGCCCTTCTTGCGCTCCTCCTCGGTCCACACGATCGGCTTCCAGTCCGGCGCGAGGATCAGGCGTGCGCCGGCATTGGCGACTTCGACGCGGTTGCCGCCGGGCTCGTAGACGTAGAGGAAGAAGGTCTGCTGGATCGCGTGCTTGTGCGGGCCGGTCTCGATGTGGATGCCGTTCTCCAGGAAGACGTCGGCAGCGCGCAGAATCTCCTCGCGGCTGTCGAGCGCGTAGGTGACGTGGTGGAAGCGGCCCGGCACGCCTGAATGGTCGAGCGAATAGGCGAAGTCGTAGCTCTTGTTCGACATCGTCAACCACATCGCAGCTTCCCGGCCGTCATTGAGCACGATCTGCTCGGTGAGGCGGCAGCCGAGGTAATTCTCGAAGAACTCGCGGTTGGCCTTGATGTCGACGGCGAGGCAGTTGAGATGATCGAGCCGGCGGACATTGACGCCGCGCGCGGGAAAGCGCTGCGCCTGGTTCTTCAGCGCCGGCTTCAGCTCGGGCGGCGCCTGATACCACTCGGTCTCGTAATAGAGCTCGACGATGTGACCGTCGGGATCGCGGCAGCGGAAGGTCGGCCCCTGCCCCATGTCGCCGTCGATCCAGCCGATGTCGAAACCGGAACCCTTGAGCGCGGCGACGCGGCGCTCCAGCGCCTGCTGGCTGCGCGCGCGCAGTGCCATGTGTTCCATGCCCGAAGTCTTCGATGCCGTCAGCTTGAGCGAATAGCGTTCGTAATCGTCCCAGCCGCGCAAGTAGACCGACTCACCCTTCTGGCCGCTGACAGTCATGCCCATGACGTCGACGAAGAATTTCAGGCTCTCATCGGGCTTGGGCGTCAGCAGCTCCATATGGCCGAGATGAGCGAGATCGAGGATCGGTTCGGGTTGCATGCTTTCCTCCGGGGCACAGCTGGCGATCCGTCGACCGGATCGCATCATCGGGAGCAAGGCGCAACGCGCTCAGCCCCCGGGAGACGGTCACGAGGCCCCTGGCCTATTTGTACTAATGTACAAATGATTAGGTCCCGTCAACAAATCAAACACCCTGGATCGAAGGAGAACGTTCCCCCGAAGGGTGGACTGACTGGCCGGATGGTAAAATGTTCCTTAATTGCCATTCGGCTCCAACGGCCTGAAATAGCGCTGATTTCCCGCCGTTTCCGCCCGCAAGTATGCAATCGGAACAAACCTCCCGGCCGAATTGTCGTGGATTTAACGAAGTGCCCGCGCCTGGCGCTTAACCGTTTGTGCAGCCACGGCCGCGCATAGTCCGGGCAAATCCCTCGCTCTCGCCAGGTTCATTCATCGTGACATCCTTTGGACGCGTGATTTCGGTTCGCGGATCGCTGGCCCGGGTCGGGCTGCTGGCAGAAAGCCAGATGCCGATCTCGGAAGTTCGGGCGACCGTCGGCCGCTTCGTCAGTATTCGCAGCGCCAGCTCGGTCATCGTCGCGATGATCACCGAGGTGTCCTGCGAGAACCTGTCGAGCAGCGACAGTTATATCGCGGTTGCCTCGGTCGACCTGCTCGGCGAGATCCTCAACGCCAGCGACAAGCCGAAATTCCAGCGCGGCGTCACTAACTATCCGACCATCGGCGATTCCGTCGATCTGATTACCAGCCAGGAGCTGCGCACGATCTACGCGCCGACCGGCTCGGACCAGATCAATGTCGGCTTCCTCCAGCAGGATCGCTCGGTCGTCGCCTATGTCGATGTCGAGGAAATGCTGTCCAAGCATTTTGCAGTGCTGGGATCGACCGGCGTCGGCAAATCCACCGGCGTGTCGCTGCTGCTCAACGAGATCCTGAAGGCGCGCCCGAACCTGCGCATCTTCCTGCTGGACGTGCACAACGAATACGGTCGCTGCTTCGGCGACCGGGCGCTGGTGCTCAACCCGCGAAACCTGAAGCTGCCGTTCTGGCTGTTCAATTTCGAGGAAATCGTCGACGTGCTGTTCGGCGGCCGCGCCGGCGTGCCCGAGGAGCTCGACATCCTGGCCGAGGTGATCCCGCTCGCCAAGGGCGTCTACACCCAATATCAGAACGCCGACCGCATCGGCCTCAAGCGCATCGATCCCAAGCAGATCGGCTACACCGTCGACACCCCGGTGCCGTACCGCCTGGTCGACCTGATGTCGCTGATCGACGAGCGCATGGGCAAGCTCGAGAACCGCTCCTCGCGCATCATCTATCACAAGCTGATCTCGCGCATCGAAGCGGTGCGCAACGACCCCCGCTACGCCTTCATGTTCGACAACGCCAATGTCGGCGGCGACACCATGGCCGAGGTCATCAGCCATCTGTTCCGCCTGCCGGCGAATGGCAAGCCGATGACGGTGATGCAGCTCGCGGGCTTCCCCGCCGAGGTCATCGATTCCGTCGTCTCGGTGCTGTGCCGCATGGCCTTCGATTTCGGCCTGTGGAGCGACGGCGTCTCGCCACTGCTGTTCGTCTGCGAGGAAGCGCATCGCTACGCCTCCGCCGACCGCAATATCGGCTTCGGCCCGACCCGCAAGGCGGTGTCGCGCATCGCCAAGGAAGGCCGCAAATACGGCGTCTATCTCGGCCTTATCACCCAGCGTCCGGCCGAGCTCGACGCCACCATCATCTCCCAGTGCAATACGCTGTTCACGATGCGTCTTGCCAACGAGCGCGACCAGGCGCTGCTGCGCGCCGCTGTGTCGGACGCCGCCGCGAACCTGCTCTCCTTCGTGCCCTCGCTCGGCACGCGTGAAGTGCTGGCCTTCGGCGAAGGCGTCGCACTACCGACCCGGTTGCGCTTCAAGGAGGTGCCACCGCACCAATTGCCGCGCGGCGAGGCTACCATCAGCAGCGTGCCTTCGGTCACCTCCGGCCACGACATGCATTTCGTCAGCGCCGTACTCGAACGCTGGCGCGGCGCCACCTCGCAGCGCGACGTGCCGAATGACCCTGTGTTCTCGGCTCCGCCCGCCAAGACGCTCTCCAATGTCGAGGCCCCGATGCTGCAGCCCTCGATGGGGCTCGATCCGGACCGCTTCTCGCTGCTGAAGAAGCCGCTGCGGTAAGGACTCTCCTGTCCCGGGCGCGCTGCAGCGTGAAACGCTGCTGCGCACAGCCGGGACCCACGCCGCGCACACCCTCCTCTCCGACATTCTGGGCCCCGGCTCAGCAGCGCACTGCAACGGACGATGCTTCGCATCGCCGGGAGCGCCGCGCTGCGTCCGGGGCACGAGACGTAGCGACTCCTCTGGAGCCTCTCGCCCGCATCGACTATGTTTTGCCGGTACGAAGCCGGCGTTCTACACATGACGAACCCTCGCTCGAACGCATGGGACGCGTGCCGAAGAAGTGACTAGATGACCGAAATGGACTGGCCCGAAATCCTGCTGCGCCTCGGCACCGCGACGCTCGCCGGTAGCGCGATCGGCTTGAACCGCGACCTGCACGGCAAGCCGATCGGGCTGAAGACGCTCGGCATCGTCGGGCTCTCCACCGCGGCCGTCGTGCTGCTCGCGGTCCAGTTCGCCGAGCCCGGCAAGATCACCGATGCGACGAGCCGTGTGATCCAGGGCATCCTGACCGGCATCGGCTTCCTCGGAGCCGGCGTCATCGTCCACGAGAGCGACCGTTTTCGCGTGCGCGGCCTGACCAGCGCGGCCTGCACCTTCCTCGCCGCCTGTCTCGGCATTGCGTGCGGCGCCGGGCAATGGAAGATCGTCATGGTCGCGCTGGCGTTCACTTTCGTTCTGCTCACGATCGGCCGCCGCGTCGAACGCTGGCTGCATCGGATGCTTGGCGGCAAGGATGAGAGACATGACATCGGCCACGATATCGAAGCGCGCCATCCGTCAGAGGCCGATCGTCGTCCATAATTCTCAGCGCGGCTCACCTGCGCGGCGCCAGCAGACAATCGCCAGAACGACCGGCAGCGACAACGCCAGCCACGAAAGCGCGTCCCAGACATCGTCTCCGACCAGCGCAAGGCCGAGCCCTGCGCCGCAGACGATGCCGACGAGGAGAGGCCAGCGGAAGACGTCCCACACGCTTCTGTGAACCCGAGGCTGGTTCGAGACGGGAGTGACCATGGGCTATGTGCCGACTGCCGCGGTGCGGCCCGCGTCGAGCGACTTGCGGCGGGCCGGTGACTTTCGCCGCGCCGCCCAGAGATAGATCCCGCTGACGAGAATGATGATCGTGATGATGTCCAGCAGCGCCCAGATGATCTTCAGCGGAAGCCCACCATAGTCGCCGAAATGCAGCGGGCGGGAGACCTGAAGCGTCTTCAAATACCAGGGCACCTCGGGGGCCACGATGGTCTTGCCGTCATTGGCGTCGACGAGCATCGGCTGGAGCATGCGCGCCGTGAAGGGCGTCGCGCCCTTGGTCCAGACGACCAGATGCTGCGGGCTGCCGAAGCGTGCCGATGTCGGCATCGTCACCGAGGTGACCAGACGATCCGGAAATCTTGCGCGGACGAGCTCGACGGCAGTCTGAACCGACGGGATCGGAGCCACGGGCTTGCCGAGATGAGGCGCCAGCAAGACCGGGATCAACTGCGCGCGCCACAGGTCGAACAGCGGCGTCGCCAGCGTGTTGATCATGCCGGTGAGACCCACAACCATCGCCCAGGTCACGGTGACGATGCCGAAGAGATTATGGGTATCGAGCCATTTGGCGCGCGGAGACGATCGCCGGCGGATCGTGCCGAAATCGAGCCGCCGCATGAACGGCCAATAGACGACCACACCGGACATGATCGACGCGGCGAACACGAGACCCATCGCGCCGAGAAACAATTCGCCGGGCAGGCCTGCGAACATGTCCTTGTGAATCCGCAACACGAAATCCATGACGCTCTGATGTGGAGCCTCCTCCCCGAGCATTTCGGCCGTCCGCGCATCGAACGTTAGACGATGGAAGTTACCCGGCGCCGGGACAGCGGTCGGAGACACCGCGACCGTCACCAGCGGATCCGTCTGCTTGAGATTGAGAAGCAGGACGTAGTGCCCCGGAAAGCGCGCTTGAGCCGCAGCGATCATCCGGTCGAGCGAGAGACGCGGCGTTCCCTCCGGCATGGCGGGCGCCGCGATCTCATCCTCGAGCAGATCGTCGATCTCGTCGTGGAAGACCAGCGGAAGCCCGGTCACGCACAGCATCAGCAGGAACAGCATGCACACCAGCGACGTCCAGGTGTGAATGCGCGACCATAGCCGGATCGTGCGTGCCTGAACCATGATCTCTACCAGCGATAGCTGACGGTGCCCGTGATGGTGCGCGGGCTGGTATATTGGCAGCCGCCGTTCGCCGTGCAGGCAAGCGTGACGCGATCGGCGATGTTCTTCACGTTGAGCGCCAGGTTGACGCCCTTCGGCTGGCGATAATGCAGGCCGGCATCGAACACGACGTAGCCCTCGTTGACGATGGTGTTGGTGATATCGGCGAAGGTCGGCCCGTTGTAGCGGACGCCGCCGCCAAGACCCCAGCCGTCCCATGTGCCGCCCTGAACAGTGTAGTCGAGATAGGCCGACGCCAGCTGGCGGGCGACCAGCGTCGGCACCTTGCCGAGGTCGGTGCCAGTGCTCTGCGTCACCTTCACATCCTGGTTGGTGTAGGTCGCCACCAGGTTCAGCCCGGGAATGATCTGCGCCAGCGTCTCGAACTCGAAGCCGCGCGAATTCACCTCGCCGAGCTGGACCGAGAAGCCGAGATGCGATGGATCGCTCGTGAGCGAGTTTTGACGCGTCAAGTCATACAGCGCCACCGTCATCAACAAGGTCCGCGACGGTTGGTACTTGACGCCGACCTCATGCTGCTGCGCCCTCGTCGGCTTGAACGGGCTGCCCGCAAAGTCCGTGCCCGGCGTCGGCAGAAACGATTCCGAATAGCTGTAGTAAGGCGCCACTCCGGAATCGAACACGTAGGAGACGGCTCCTCGCTTGGTGAAGGCCGTGTCCTTGGTATCGGTGGTCTTGTTGGTCGCCAAGACGTAGGTGTTCTGTTCCGAGGCGTCGTAACGTCCGCCCAACGTGAAGATCCAGTTCTGGATCTTCATCTGGTCCTGCGCATAGACGCCAACTTGGTCGATCGTCTGGTTCGCTGAGGGGGCAGTGAGCGCAGTCGGAACCGCAATGGCCTGGTCATAGACGGGATTGATCTTGCTCAGCGGCGGTGCAACTCCGAAATAGGTCCGGTCCGTCATGTTGAACGTCAGATAGTCGACGCCGGAGACCACCGTATGTTGGAGCGGCCCGGTGCTGAACTTGCTGATCAGGTGGTTGTCGGTCGACAGTGTGTCGATCTGCTCCTGGATACGCATCGAACGTCGCGGAAAAACCGCGGTCGTATCGAGCGGAGTTCCGATGAACGTCAGATACCGATAGTCGAGTTCGGTGTGACCATAACGAGCCTTGGATTCGAAGATCAGGTTGTTGCTGAAGCGGTGCTCGAGCTGGTAGCCGACGCGCTCCTGCTCCTGGTCGAATTTGTTGAAGCTGGGGTCGCCGAGAAACACCGGCAACGCCGTGATGCCGGTGACCTTCCCGCCCGTCACATGGACCATCGACAGCGGAAAGGCATTTCCAGTCACATCGTGCGTGTAGTCGGCGAGAATGGTCAGCGTCGTATCGTTGGTCGGCTTCCAGGTCACGGCCGGAGCGATATAGGTCCGGTTGTCCTTCACGAAATTCGAGAAGTTCGCGATCTGCGCATCGGAATCCCTGAACACGCCGGTCAGCCGATAGAGCAGCGTGCCGTCCTTGGTCGCGGGACCGCCGAAATCGAAAGCGCCCTGGAAGCGGTCGTAATTGCCGAACTGGCCGACGATCTCGCCGAAGGCCCGTTCGGGCGGCCGCTTGCTGATGACGTCAACGAGGCCGCCCGGCGCGCCCTGCCCATACATGACCGAGCTCGGTCCCTTGATGACGTCGATGCGTTCGAAGCCGTAGGGCTCGTTGCGGAACAGCGACAAGAAGTTGGGATCGCCGACCTCACGAAGCCCGTCGCGATAGGCACCGTAGCCATTGTTGTCGAAGCCGCGGATGAAGACGTTGTCGAAGCGCGGGTCTTTGCCGCCCGGCTGGATGGCGAGACCTGCGACATACTGCAATCCTTCCACAAGCGTCGTGGCCGAGCGCGCATCGAGCTGATCGCGGCTGACCACCGAAACGGATTGAGGTGTCTCAAGAATAGGTGTGTCGGACTTCATTGCAGCCGAGCTGACGACGGGCACAAACCCCTTCACCGGATCCGTACCGCGTTCCACCGCAGCGGAGGCCGGCTGAGAACCGGCCTCGGCAGCCTGTCCTGCCACGTGTGATCGCGCACGTCGGACACTCGCAGATCGCGAGCTGCGCGATGTCGTGACCTGACGCTTGTTCGCGCGGCCTTGCTCGACCACGACGGGCGGAAGATCCGATGCTCCACTCACGCCCTGGGCTTGCGCGTTGCCGCCAAAGGCGATGGCCGGAGGAAGCACGAAAAGACCGCACAACGTCGACACGCATCCGCGCTTCGTTGCGCGTGCGTGAAACACAAATTCCAGCATTCCCAGTCCCCGAATTTACGGGGACGACCATGCAAAGACTCCGAACGCACAATCAAAGTCTTTCGGACATTCAGGTCGTAGAATCTATGTAGACTAGACCTGTTCTAATGAAACGACGTCAGCATCTCGCAGGCGTCTTCCGTTGGCTGCACGAATTCCCGACGCTGAACGAATTCCGCCGCGCGCCGCGATGAGCGATCGACCTGCCGCGTCACGATCTAGAATCGCAAGCGTCGTGCCCATATGGGTTTCAGCAGTTCGAGCACCGTGAGCACCAGCAATCCCGCGCCGAGCGTGACCATGAGATCGTCGAGGTGCAGGGGACCGAAACGAAACAGGCTGGACGCTGGCGGCCAGAACAAAGCCGTGGCGAGAACGAGCGCGATCGACAGGAATATCCAGAGCAATGCCGGGTTCGGACGGAAGAAGGCTGACAAGAACGACGCGCTGAAGGACCGGTTGACCAGCACCAGCGCGACGATGCAGACGACCAGCGCGATGAAAGCCAGCGTGCGCGCCTCGTCGGGTGGAATACCGGTACGAAGCGCAACGACGAAGATCATGGCGATCAAGGCAAATGCCATGACGCCTTGAAGGATGCTCCAGCCGACCAAGGCCCACGAGAACAATTCCGCATCGGCACGCCGTGGCGGGCGCGTCATGACATCGCGCTCCTCCCGCTCGGCTTCGAACACGAGCGAGCAGACCGGATCGATGATCAGCTCCAGAAACGCAATGTGAACGGGTCCGAGAATCAGAGGCAGCCCGAAAACCAGCGGAAGCAGGGCGAGCCCCGCGATCGGAACGTGGACGGCGAAAATGAAGGCCATCGCCTTGCGGAGATTGTCGTAGATCCGGCGCCCCAGCCGGATCGATGCGACGATGGAGCCGAAATCGTCGTCGAGCAGGACGATCGAGGATGCCTCGCGGGCGACATCGGTGCCGCGGCCGCCCATCGCGATCCCGATATGGGCCGCCTTCAGGGACGGCGCGTCGTTGACGCCGTCGCCGGTCATCGCGACGATCTCGCCGTTGCGCTTCATCGCCTGAACGATCCGCAGCTTCTGCTCCGGCAGGACCCGCGCGAACACGTTCACGTTCCTGACGAGGGCCTCCAGCCCGCTCTCGTCCGCGAGCCTGATCTGCTCGCCGGTCGTGACCTCATTGACGTCGAGCCCGGCTTGCCCGGCGATCGCCATGGCGGTCGCCGGATAGTCGCCCGTGATCATGACGACGCGGATGCCGGCCGAACGACATTCGGCCACCGCCTCGGGGACGTGCGGACGCAGCGGATCGGCCAACCCGACCAGACCGAGGAAGCGAAACGAAAAACCTTCCTGCGAGCTCGGCAGGATCTCAGCCTCGCAGGTCGCGGCGGCCACGCCCAGCACGCGAAGACCGTCCTTCGCCATCGCCGCGACCGCATCCCGCAGCGCGTCCTGGTCCGCACCGTCCAATTTACAGAGGCGCGCAATCGCTTCGGGAGCACCTTTGGCCGAGGCGAACAATCCCTGGGACGATTGCCAAACCTCGGTCATCGCCAGCAGCTCGGGACGCAGGCCGTAGGTGCGGATCAAGGTTCGAGCACCCGGGAATTCATCACCCTCCGGCAGGCTCGCCTGCGCGAACGCGTGCAGGGCCTTCTCCATTGGATCGAATGGTTGGGGCGAGCTCGCCAGAGCACTGCAACGCGCCAGCTCGAAAAACTCCGCTCCGACGGACGCCGGCTGCGAAGACACGAGGCGCACGCTCGTCCCGTCGCGTAGCCTCAGCTCCGCAACCGACATCCGGTTCTGCGTCAGCGTGCCGGTCTTGTCGGTGCACAGCACTGTAGCGGAGCCGAGCACCTCGATCGCGGCCGCGCGCCGCGTCAGCACCCGCGCCTTCGAGATCCGCCAGGCGCCCATGGCCATGAACACCGTGAGGACGACGGCGAACTCCTCAGGCAGCATGGACATGCCGATCGCGATGCCTCCGAGCATCGCCTGCAGCCAATCCCCGCGCAGCGTTCCGTAAAGCAGGACGGCCGCCAGGCTGATCATCGCGCCGCCGAGAAAGCAAAGCCGGACGAGCCGTGCGGTCTGCTGCTGCAGCCGCGGCGGCTCCGGCTGCAAGCCATGCAGCGACAGTCCGATCTTCCCGATCTCGCTGCGAGGGCCGGTGGCCTTGACCTCGGCGAGGCCCTCGCCTCGCACGACCAGCGAGCCCGAATACACGAAAGGCAAATCATCGCCGCCCGGGCGATGCTCAGCCAAGCCGGCCTTTTCAGTCAAGGAAGCTTTGGCGACCGGCGCGTTGAGGGCCTGCTTGCGAACCGGGAACGATTCTCCGGTCAGCAGGGACTCATCGACCGCCAGATCACGCGCGCTGACGAGCACCGCATCCGCCGGAATCCGATCGCCCTCGGCCAGGACGAGGAGATCGCCGCGGACGACGTCCCGGCCGGCGATGCGCCGGCGCTCCCCGTCCCTGACCACGAGCGCTCGCGGACTGGTCAACTCTCGCAACGCCTCCAGCACGCGCTCGGTGCGGGTTTCCTGCACGATCGTGATCACGACGGAGATGGCGCCGAATGCCAGCAGAAGCAGCGCCTCGCGGAGGTCACCTAGCAGCAGGTAGACCAGCCCGCCGCACAGAAGGAGGGCGAGCATCGGCTCGCGCAGCACCTCGAGCACGATGCGCAGCGGCGTGCGCCGTTCGGGCCGAGGCAGTTCGTTGTAACCTTCCTGCTGCAGCCGCAGCCCGGCCTCGGTTTCGCTGAGCCCGGGCGAACCGCCGCTTTCTGTCTTGCTCACGTCTTCCGCCGCATGCTCCAGAGACTTCCAGCCCCCACGACGGCTGTCACCAGCAGGACGGCGACGAAGGTCTGGATGATGGTGAAGTTCAGGGCATCTCGCGCGACGAACAGCGCGGTGACCGCGCCGGCGACGATAAAGACGATGCGAAAGATGATGCTCACGGCCGTGCCTCCAGTCTTGCATGACTTGGAGCCCGGGCCCGCGACGTCGGGGCACAACGCTGCTTCTGCAACCATGCAGGCAGACTTTAGCCGGTCGGAGCGACGCAGATTTGCGGCAGGTCAAACCTCACTCGGCCATCGCCGCACCCGGCCGGTCGACGGGTGCGACCTGATGTCCGCGTCGAAGTGATCAGCCGCTAACGCTTCGCCATCAACTCGAGCGCCGGAGCAAAGCGCTCCGCGAACGTCAACGACTTGGCGTGGTGAACTGCGGCAAACGATGCCGAAATTCCTGCCGAAGCGACCGCGAGCAACGCAATTACGAAAGCCAGACGGCGCATGTTCGCCTCCTGTGTGAGCTCGACTACCCCATAGAGATGGGACGGCTCTGTTTCAGGACGGTTTCGTGGGCGCGGAAATTGATTTCACTCAAGCGCCTGTGATGGGCCCGGCTTATCTGGACGCATTCCGTAACCAACTAACAATGGTCGACGTATTTTGCAGAGGAGCGCGGCCGTGTTGGGAATTCTACATCCGCGGACACGATCCTAAGCACTGCGGCGACCAGCAGCATTCGCTGGAATGGGAGTCATCAAGGACTATTCAAATGAATATCGTGATCCAGAAACTCAATGGCCTGTGGCACCTCATCGTCGGGTCGTGCCAGATCCGAACGCCCTTCCTGGACACCCAGGACCGCGCGCTGGTGGTGACTTACGCCCGCCGCGCCTATCCCGGCGCCAGGATCTTCCAGCGCGACTGACGGGAGCGCAGGCGCCTATTCCGTTCAGAGGCACGGGGTATATCCGGTCGCCTGGAGCCCCACGATCTTTCCATCTGGATTGGCCGACCATTTCACCGAGACGTGCATAGATCCGCAGACGAAATTGACCGGCCCGCGGTACTCGTAAGTCATCTCCCGTGAACCCGCAGGGCATGATCCGTAGCGGCGCATCGATCCCGGCCGTATCTCCGGCAACCTGCACAACGGGCGCGGCTGCGCGACGTCCGAAAAACCATCTTTCAGCAAGGATGCTCTCAACACTGCCTCGTCGGTCCCTTCTGGGAACTGCGCATTCAGGGTCGCCGTCATTGGACCGTCACGGTCATTCAGAGGCGAGGCAAGCGGCTCCGCCAGGATTCTTGGAGGCGCCCAGTTGTAGCTGAGGAATAGATTCAGCGCATATCCGGTGATGGCGAAGAACAGCGAATAGAGCGCTATGGTCCGTATCCAGAGAGACGTCTCCGCTGAGACGGCCGGCAGGCGCAAGCTCAATCCTCCGCACGCCAATCCGAACGACGCAATGATGAGCAGGATCGCAACGGGCACCAAGTATGGATAGCTGGCCAGCCAGCACACCAGAACGACGGCCAGCAAGCTCCAGCCCAGCGCCCGCCCATCCCGACGGAGAAGGGCAATGAGCGGCGCGATTGCCGCCATCATCGTGAAGATGAAAACGCCCTGCTGAGGCATTACAGCACGCAATTCCCGCTGCCCTAATCATCGTCCTCCGGACCGCACCAGCCGGGCAGGTAAATCGCATCCTTGCTCTTGGCCGCCGACATCGCCTTCTCGATCGCCTTGTCGAAATCTGCCTCCACCGCCTTGCGCGAGACTTTTCGGCGCAGGAAATCGGCCCAGAGGAATTCGGAGAACGGCGTGGTGTCCTTGGCGAAGCCGCCCAGGCGGCGCAATTCGCCGGCAAGGCTGCGGAACGGATCGTCCTTGAGATCGGCAACCGATTTCGGCAGGTCGCGGAACTGTCGCCGTTCGCCCTTGGCGTCGTAAGGATAGACCCAACGCTTGTTGTCCATCACGCCCCAGAAAGCCTCGCGCTCGACCATGCGGAGGTCGCCGACGATGGTCACCAGCACCTCCTTGACGCCTTCGTCGTGCAGTGCGCGGCCGAGATGATGATGGTCGATCACATAGTACCGCGCGTCGGGGCCGTAGACGACGGGGATCATGTGCTTGCCGAGAAGATCGGCCTGCTTCTTCTTGTCATGCTCGCGCCAGCGCTTGCGCTTCTCCTTGACCTCGCGCATGCCGACCGTCATCTGCGTCGGCCGGAGCGACAGGATCGGGACCGGGTGCACTCTCGGCTCACGCGCGTTGGTCGTGGTCATGGTCGAAGGCCCCTCGCATGGATGCAGCTGACGGTTCAGGTTCCCCCGACTATGACATGGGCCTTGCGGCGGCAAAACGTGTTCGGAAGGACACGGAGATCACAAGCCGATGTAGAGGGGAACGAAGGCGTGAAGCCCTTGGCCCTTGCTACCTCCGTTTTTGCAACGCAACCCTTGCATCCCTGCCGCCGACACGACGGCCGGTTCCGCGGTCGCTCCCCACCGTCCATGCACAAATAGTGCGAGCGCACAAATGCACGCTGGCATTGCGAAGATTTTCTGCAACACGTTCATCCCGTGTGCTATCTAAAATCGCTGCTTCGGAGTGATCCCCGCCCCATGACTACCCAGCGGCCCATAAGCTCTGACGACGAGCACCGGGTGCTCCAGTTCAGGCCGCGCACCTCGCCTTCCCCGACGGTCCACCGCGGTAGCGGCACCGTGCAGCCGTTGCGAGTCGCCCCCGAACCACTCGACCTGTCGCGCTACGAGAAGCCCCGCGCCGAGCCGGACGATTTCCGCCATCGCATGCTCGCCAACATCGCGGCGCTGGCCTTTACCATCGCGCTGACCGCAATCGGAATTTGGCTCGCGGTCAGCATCGCCGACCTGCGCCGGACCCAGGATTGCGTGCTGATGGGCCGTCGCGACTGCGTCAAGATCACGACGCCACATATCTAGGCCCGCCTCGCCCCGGCCCCGGCGGGCAAGGGACTCCAGTGGGGCATCCCCAGCCCTCTCTCGCCGCCTGCCCGGCTCCATTGAACTCAGGGCGGCGCTCCGATATACGGGCTTTCGACCCGGCCAGAGGGGGGTTTGAGGGCGTCATCAGGGGCGCGATGCCCACCCACCGTGCCACTCTGGATAATCTGACAAATATCCGCAATATATCAAAGGCTTAGTGATGTCTTCCACATTCGATCAGGTCGCCACGATCATCGCTGAAACCTGCGACATCCCGCGCGACACGATCACGCCGGATAGTCATGCCATTGACGATCTCGGCATCGACAGCCTCGATTTCCTTGATATCGCGTTTGCGATCGACAAGCAGTTCGGCATCAAGCTCCCGCTGGAAAAGTGGACCCAGGAGGTCAACGACGGCAAGGCGACCACCGAGCAGTATTTCGTGCTGAAGAATCTGTGCGCCCGCATCGACGAACTGGTTGCGGCCAAGGGCGCGAGCGCCTAAGCGCGCGGTCATGCAACTCGAATACTTCCACTTGATCGATCGCATCGTCGACCTCAAGGTCGACGAGAAGACGATCGTCGTCGAAGCGCAGGTCCCGAAGGAGAGCACCATCTTCGAGGGGCACTTCCCGGGTTACCCCTTGATGCCCGGCGTGCTCCTGATCGAATCGATGGCGCAGGCCTCGGGCTGGCTTCAGCTCGGCGTGTTCAAGTTCGAGCGCATGCCGATCCTTGCCGCCGTGAAGGAGGCCAAGGTCCGCGGCTCGGTCTTCCCAGGCGATCTCATGAGCATCGAGGCGAGCCTCGTCCATGAAGGCTCCGGCTATGCCATGACCGAAGCCAAGATCAGGGTCGGCGGCAAGCTGCGCGCGAACTCGGCGCTGACCTTCACGCTGATCCCCTTCCCCAATGCGGATATGCGCGGCTACATGACGAAAGTCGCCGAGCGCGTCGGCTTTCCGCAACAGGCCGTATCGCCATGACTGACACTGCTTCGAAGCCCGGCCAGACCGAAGTCTGGATCACCGGCATTGGACTCGCGACCTCGCTCGGCGAGGGCCTGGACGCCAACTGGGCCGCGCTTGCCGAGAAGCGCATCAATGTCGACGAGAAGGGCTTTGCGCCCTACGTCGTGCATCCCTTGACGCCTGTTAGCTTCGACAGCCAGATCCCGAAGAAGGGCGACCAGCGCCAGATGGAAGCCTGGCAGCGCATCGGCACCTATGCCGCCGGCCTTGCGCTCGATTCCGCCGGGATCAAGGGCAACAAGGACATCCTGTCGAAGATCGACATGGTGGTGGCCGCCGGCGGCGGCGAGCGCGATCTCAACGTCGACACCGGCGTCTTGACGGCCGAGGCCAAGGGGGCGAACGCGCCCGGCTTCCTCAACGAGCGCCTGATGAGCGATCTCAGGCCGACGCTGTTCCTGGCGCAGCTCTCCAACCTGCTCGCAGGCAACATCGCCATCGTGCACGGACTTGGCGGCACCTCGCGCACCTTCATGGGCGAAGAGGTCGCCGGCGCCGATGCCGCCCGCATCGCGCTGGCCCGCATCGCCTCGGGCGAGAGCGACATCGCGCTGGTCGGCGGCTCGCATAATGGCGAGCGCAAGGATTTGCTCGTCCTCTACGAATTCGGCGATTTCAACCTCAAGGACAAGTTCGCTCCGGTCTGGGCGCGCAAGGACCACGCCGGCTTCGCGCTGGGGTCTGCCGGCGCCTTCCTGGTGCTGGAGTCGAAAGCGCACGCGCAAGCGCGCGGCGCAAAGCCGTTCGCAAGACTGTCGAGCGTGGTCGCCGACCTCGCCCGGCGCAAGCAGGCCGGCGACATGGCCGCGACGCTGGAGCAGCTGTGGACCAAGCTGCCCAGGCGCGAAGGCAAAGGCGCGATCATTTCAGGCGCGACCGGTGCAGAGCCCGCGACAAGCGAAGAGCGCGACTTCCTGAAAGGCCATGCCGACTTTCCGGTGCGTTCGACCGGCACGATGTTCGGCCACACCATGGAGACGCAATTCCCGCTCGGCATCGCGCTCGCCGCGCTGTCGATCTCGCGCGGTGCGCTGTTCCCGCCGAACGATTCCACCGGCACCGAGATTGAAATGCAGGGAGCTCCCACCCAGATTGTGGTGGTGGGAGCCGGACACTGGCGCGGCGAAGGCATGGCGCTGGTCGAGGCAGTTAGCTAGCTCACCCGGGGGATCGACATGACTGCACCACGCGACAAACTCGGGCGCCCCGTCGTCGTCGTCACCGGCATGGGAATCATGACCTCGCTCGGTGCCGGCAAGGCCGACAATTGGGCCAAGCTCGTTGCTGGTGAATCCGGCATCCGCACCATCACGCGCTTTCCGGTCGACGGACTGAAGACCACGATGGCCGGCACCGTCGATTTCGTCAGCGTCGATCCGTTCTCCTCCACCGGCCTGTCCGAGCGGATGGCTGAGCTCGTGACGGAGGAAGCGCTCGAGCAGGCCGGCATCGGCGCCAAGGCCGATTTCCCGGGACCCCTCTTCCTCGCGGTTGCGCCGGTCGAGGTCGAATGGCCGCAGCGCCGCGAGCTCGGCCGCGCCGTCGGCGCGCTCGACTTCAACTATGACGATCTCTTGCGCATCTCCGGCGGCGGCAAGTACAGCGCCTATCATCACCGCTTCATGTTCGGCTCGGTAGCCGCACATCTCGCCGAGACCTTCGGCACCAAGGGCTCGCCGATCTCGCTGTCGACGGCCTGCGCGTCCGGAGCCACCTCGATCCAGCTCGGCGTCGAGGCGATCCGCCGCGGCGAGACCGACGCTGCGCTGTGCGTCGCGACCGACGGCACCGTGAATCCGGAAGCCCTGGTACGCTTCTCGCTGCTTTCGGCGCTGTCGACCCAGAACGATCCGCCGCAGGCGGCCTCCCGCCCCTTCTCCAAGAACCGCGACGGCTTCGTCATGGCCGAAGGCGCCGGCGCGCTCGTGCTGGAAAGCTTTGAGGCCGCCACCGCGCGCGGCGCGAAGATCCTCGGCGTGATCGCCGGCTGCGGCGAGCTCACCGATTCCTTCCATCGCACCCGCTCTTCGCCCGACGGCAAGCCGATCATTGGCTGCATGAACAAGACGCTGGCCGATGCCGGCATGACGCCGGACCAGATCGACCACATCAACGCGCACGGCACTGCGACGCCCGAGAACGACAAGATGGAGTTCAACACGACATCGGCCGTGTTCGGCGAGCTCGCGCAGAAGATTCCGGTCACCTCCAACAAGTCGATGGTCGGCCACACCATCTCGGCGGCCGGCGCGGTCGAGGCGATCTTCTCGCTGCTGACGCTCGAGCATCAGCGCATCCCGCCGACGATCAATTACGAGACGCCGGATCCCACGATCCTGTTCAACGTCGTCGGCAACAAGGCGCGCGACGCCCGTGTCACCGCGGTGATGTCGAACTCGTTCGGCTTCGGCGGCCAGAACGCCTCGCTGATCCTGACCCGCGAACCGGCCTGACCGGACGCATGGCGCTGCTTCCTGCGAGGACGAAGGCCCGCGCGCGGGAGGCTGCAAAATCGATCGGCGGCAGCCTGATCGGCGCCGCCACCGTGGGCATGCTGCGCACCACGCGCTATTTCGATCCGGCCAAGACCTCGGACTTCTTCGCGCGCGTCGTGAAGAAGATCGGACCGCGCCTGCGCGAGCACCGCATCGGCCGCGCCAACCTCACCGCGGCGTTTCCCGAGAAGTCGCCCGAGGAGATCGAACAGATCCTGATGGGCGTCTGGGACAATCTCGGCCGCGTCGGCGCCGAATTCGCCCATATCGACCATGTCTGGGATTACGATCGCGACCATCCGGAAAAAAGCCGGATCGAATTGTCGCCGCGCAGCATCGAGCTGTTCGACCAGATTCGCGACGACGGCAAGCCGGCGCTGATCTTTGCCGCGCATCTCGCCAATTGGGAGCTGCCAGCGCTCGCTGCCGTCGCGCATGAGCTGGATACCGCGATCCTCTATCGCCGGCCGAACATCGCCTCCGCCGACCGCATCATCCAGGAGATGCGCCAGGTCAACATGGGCACGCTGATCCCGGCGGGCCGCGACGCGCCGCTGCGGCTCGCGCAGGCGCTCAAGGACGGCAAGCATGTCGCCATGCTGATCGACCAGTATCTGACCGCCGGCGTCGAGGTCACCTTCTTCGGCCGCAAGACCCGCGCCAACCCGATGCTGGCGCGCCTCTTGCGCCAGGTCGAATGCCCGATCCACGGCGTCCGCATCATCCGCCTGCCCGATGGCCGCTTTCGCGGCGAGCTCACCGAGGAAGTCCAGCCGGTGCGCGACGCCGACGGCAAGATCGACATCCAGGGCACGACCCAGGCAATCACCAGCGTCGTGGAAGGCTGGGTGCGCGAGCATCCCGAGCAGTGGCTCTGGCTGCATCGCAGGTGGCGGTAGTTACGCCGTCATTGCGAAGAGCGGAGCGACGAATGCCCCTCACCGCCCCGTCTTCACCTTGGTCCAGAGCCGGTTGATGATGCGCTGGGTCGCCGGCTCGCGCGCCGTGATGACGAACAGTTTTGCGAGCGTCGCCTCGTCCGGATAGATGTTCTTGTCGTTCAAAATCTTCGGATCGACCAGCTTCTGGCTGGCGAGGTTGCCGCTCGCGTAGGACAGGAAGTCCGAGTTCTTGGCGGCGACATCGGGCCGATAGAGATAGTTGATCAGCTCGTAGGCTTCCCTCACGTTCTTCGCATCCGCGGGGATCGCGAGATTGTCGAAGAACATCTGTGCGCCCTCCTTCGGAATGGCGTAGCCGATCTCGATGCCACTCTTCGCCTCGGCAGCACGCGCGCGGGCCTGCATGATGTCGCCGGACCAGCCGACCACGAAGCAGATCTCGCCGGTCGCGAGCGCGCTGAGATATTCGGACGAGTGGAACTTGCGCACGAAGGGGCGGACTTTTGCGACGATATCGGCGGCCTTATCGAGGTCCGCCTGCTTGGTCGAGTTCGGATCGAGCCCGAGATAATTCAGCGCCGCCGGGAAGATGTCGTCGGCGGAGTCGAGCATGTGCACGCCGCAGTCTTTGAACTTGGCGAGGTTCTCCGGCTTGAAGACGATGTCCCAGCTGTCGATCTTGGCATCCGGCCCCAGGATCTGCTTCACCTTGGCGACGTTGTAGCCGATGCCCGTCGTGCCCCACATGTAGTTGGCGGCGTAGTTGTTGCCGGGATCGTAGGTCGCAAGGTTCTTGGTCACCATCGGCCAGGCATTTTCCAGGTTCGGCAGCTTCGCCTTGTCGAGCTTCTGGAAGATGTTGGCCTTGATCTGGCGCTGCAGGAAATAGGCCGTGGGCACCACGACGTCGTAGCCGGACTTGCCGGCCATCAGGCGCGTCTCCAGCGTCTCGTTGGCATCGAACGTGTCGTAGACGACCTTGATGCCGGTCTCCTTGGTGAAGGCCTCGAGGACATCCGGCGCCATATAGTTGGACCAGTTGTAGAAGTTGACGACCCGCTCCTCGGCCCTGACGGGAGCGGAAAGCAACGTCAGCGCGGCGGCGATTGCAAAAGCACGGCAAAGCCCGGAGCGGCCGACATTGGTCATCTCTACCTCTTGCGTCCACGCACCGCGTCCGACAGCCGCTCCAGCGCGGTGTCGAGCGTCTCGTCCTTCTTGGCAAAGCAGAAGCGCACCACTGAGGTCACGGGGTCCTGCTCGTAGAAGGCCGACACCGGGATCGCCGCCACCTTGTAGTCCTTCACGATCCGCCAGCAGAATTCGGTGTCGCTCTCGTTGAGCCCGAGCGGCGACAGGTCCACGGTGAGGAAGTAGGTGCCTTGCGACTTCAGCACGGGGAAGCCGAGGCTTTCGAGACCCTTGGTCAGGCGGTCCCTGCTCCGCGTCAGGTCTTTCCGCATCGACAGGAAATATTCGTCCGGCTTGCCGAGGCCGTAGGCGACGGCGGCCTGCAGGTTCGGCGCCGTGGTGAAGGTCAGGAACTGGTGCACCTTGGCTGCGACGCGCAAGAGCGGCGGCGCGGCGCAGACGAAGCCGATCTTCCAGCCCGTCAGCGAGAAGATCTTGCCGGCCGAGCCGACCTTGATGGTGCGCTCGCGCATGCCGGGAATGGTGATCAGCGGGATGTGCTTGTGCTCGTCGAAGGTGACGTGCTCCCAGACCTCGTCGCAGATCGCGATGACGTCGAACTCCTGACAGTAGCGTGCGAGCAGCTCGAGGTCCTCGCGCGGAAAAACCACCGCGCTAGGATTCAAGGGGTTGTTGAACAGCACCGCCTTGGTCTTTGAATTGAAGACGCTTTTCAGCATGTCCTCATTCAGCCGCCAGTGCGGCGGCTCGAGCCGTACGAGGCGCGGAATGCCACCGGCCTGGCGGATGATCGGCAGATAGGAATCGTAGACCGGCTGGAAGCAGACCACCTCGTCGCCGGGCTGGACCACCGCGAGGATGGCCGAGGTCAGCGCCTCGGTGCCGCCGGAGGTCACCATCACCTCGCTCATCGGATCGAGCTTGAGGCCGTGCCAATGGCCGTAATGGGTCGCGATCGCCTGGCGCAGTTCCGGCAGGCCCATCATCGAGGGGTACTGGTTGTAGCCGTTCAGCGAGGCCTCGGCCGCGGCGCGGCGGATGTCCTCGGGGCCCGGATCGTCAGGAAAGCCCTGGCCGAGATTGATGGCAGCATTGTCGCGCGCGGCCTGCGACATCGCCTCAAAGATGGTGACGGGAAGGTCGGCGAAGACCTTGTTCAGCGAGGAGCTCTTGGACGTCATCGCGAGGTCAGCCACCGACCTTGCTGGGAAGCCCCGCCGCCTTCCAGCCGAGCATGCCGCCGGCCAGATGCTTGTCGTAAGGCAGGCCCGCCGCCTGCGCCGCGAGGGAGGCGGTCACCGAGCGCTTGCCCGAGCGGCAGGCGAACACGACCTGCTTGCCTTGGGGATCGGGGATCGCCTTGGGATCGAAGGTCGAGAGCGGAACCACGACGCCGTAAGGGTAGGCCTCGGCCTCGACCTCGTTCGGCTCGCGCACATCGACGAGGAGATAGCGGCCGTCCGCGACACCCTTGGAAACCTCGTCCGGGGTCAGATCCTGCACCTGGTTTGCCACATCATCCTCCAACGTCGCGCGTGCCAGCCGGACCTATCCCGGCCGGCGGCAACCTCGCCTCTCGGCTCACGAAAATCAAGCGCTACAAAGGCTTGAGCCGCGCGGCGCAAGTTAAAGCTAAATCGCAGCGACTTGAAGTGCGGCGTTGGTTCGGCCGCCTAGATCGTCACCTGCGTTCCGACCTCGACCACGCGGCCAGAGGGGATCTGGAAATAGTCGGTGGCGTCGTTGGCCGAGCGGCTGAGCGAGATGAACAGCCGGTCCTGCCAGCGCGGCATTCCGGAATGGACGGCAGGCTTCAGCGCTCTGCGCGACAGGAAGAACGAGGTCGACATGATGTCGAACTGCCAGCCGAGCTTGCGGGCGATCGCCAGCGCCTTCGGCACGTTGGGCGATTCCATGAAGCCGAACTTCAGCGTCACCTTGGAGAAGGTCGGCGAGATCTGCTCCAGCTTGACCCGCTCGGCCGGATCGATGCGGGGGGTCTGCGCGGTTTCGATGGTGAGAATGACGTTCTTCTCATGGAGCACCTTGTAGTGCTTCAGACTATGCATCAGCGCCGTCGGCGCGCTGAGCGGGTCGGAGGTCAGGAACACGGCGGTTCCCGGCACCCGCTGCGGCGGCCGCTTCTCCAGCATCGCGACGAGGTCGGCCAGCGGGAATTCGAGCTTGCGCGACTTCTCGAACAAGAGCCGGCTGCCGCGCCGCCACGTGTACATCAGGATGATCATGAGCGTGCCGAGCGCGAGCGGCACCCATCCGCCCTCGAATACCTTCAGCAAATTGGCGGCGAGGAAGGTCAGGTCGAGGAACAGGAACGGCGCAATCAGAGCGGCCGCGGTGAACGGCGACCATCGCCAGACCTTCCAGATCACGACGAAGCCCATCATCGCCGTCACCACCATGGTCCCCGTGACGGCGATGCCATATGCGGACGCCAGCGCACTGGAGGAACGGAACAAGAGCACCATCAGTATCACGGCGACCAGCAGCAGCTGGTTGATGCGCGGGATGAAGATCTGGCCGGAATGGGCTTCGGATGTATGGCGAATTTCAAAGCGCGGCAGCAGCCCGAGCTGGATCGCTTGGCGCGTCAGCGAATAGGCGCCGGTAATGACCGCCTGGCTCGCGATCACGGTGGCCATGATAGCAAGCAGGACCATTGCGCCCCGGATCCAGCCTTGCGGAAACAACTGGAAGAACGGGCTCACGATCGCGCCGGGATCATCCAGGACGAGTGCCCCCTGCCCCAGATAGTTCAGCGCCAGCGACGGCAGCACGACGAACAGCCAGGCGGTCTGGATCGGCCGCTTGCCGAAATGGCCGAGGTCGGCATAGAGCGCCTCGGCGCCGGTCACCGCCAGGAACACCGCGCCCAGCGTTACGAAGCCGATGATGCCGTGGTGGATCATGAACGACACGGCGTAGAGCGGGTTCAGCGCCAGCAGCACCTGCGGCTGCCGCATGATCGGACCGACCGCGGCGATCGCGATCGCCGCGAACCAGACGCACATGACCGGACCGAAGAACGCCGCGACGCTCGCCGTGCCGCGCGATTGCACGGCGAACAGGCAGACAAGGATCACCAAAGTCAGCGGAACAATGTAAGGCTCGAATGTGAGCGTGATGTCCTTCATGCCTTCGACGGCCGACAGCACCGATTGCGCCGGCGTGATCACGGCGTCGCCGTAGAACAGGGCGCCGGAAATGATGCCGAGCAGGACGATGGTGGTGCCGCCCGTGCCGACCGCGCGCTGGGCCAGCGCCATCAGCGCCAGCGTGCCGCCCTCGCCGTTGTTGTCGGCGCGGAGCAGGATCACGACATATTTGAGCGTCACCACGACGATGAGCGCCCACAGGATCAGCGAGAGCACGCCCAGCACGGCCGCGGGCGTCGCGAGCCCTTCGGTGCCCGAGGCCGCCGTCACCGCCTCGCGGAACGCGTAGAGCGGGCTGGTGCCGATGTCGCCGTAGACGACGCCGATGCTGCCGAGGGTCAGCGCACCGAAACGGGCGGTGGTGTGGGCCTCGCCATGGCCATTGGCCGCCGCCGTTTCCGGGGCGGAAATCACTACATCGCTTGTCATGGGAGAGCCCAGTGGCCTCTAAAATGCTTCACTGCACAACGGCGGAAGAGCGCGCGGCTTATAGTCCTGCGCTATCGGCATAGCCTAGCCCGATTCCGGGGCTTAGCCATGCAAATTTGCATGACTAAGGCAGTTGCGTTCTAGATGATGACTTGAGTTCCGACTTCAACCACCCGTCCCGTGGGGATCTGGAAGTAGTCCGTGGCGTCGTTGGCGGACCGGCTCAGCGCAATGAACAAATGGTCCTGCCAGAGCGGCATGCCCGACTGCGCCGACGCCTTCAGCGACCTCCGGGACACGAAGAACGACGTCGACATGATGTCGAACTGCCATCCCTGCTTGCGCGCGATCGCAAGTGCCTTGGGCACGTTCGGCTGCTCCATGTAGCCGAAGCGCAGGCGGACTTTCGAGAACTTGTCGCTGATCTTCTCCATGCGGAAACGCTCCGCCAGATCGACCCGGGGCGTATGCGCGGTCTCGATGGTCAGGATCACGTTGTGCTCGTGCAGCACCTTGTTGTGCTTGAGATTGTGCAGCAGCGCGGTCGGCACAAAGGAGGGATCGCTGGTCAGGAACACCGCGGTGCCCTTGACGATGTGCGGGGGCCGCTTCTCCAGGCTGCGGATCAGATCGTCCAGCGGCACCTCGATCCGGCGCGTCTTCTGGATCAGGATTCCGGAGCCCTTCCGCCAGGTCCAGATCGTTCCCGCCATGGCCACGCCGAACAGCAGCGGCACCCAGGCGCCCTCAAGCAGCTTCAAGAGATTGGCGCTGAAGAAGCTCAGATCGACGATGACGAAGGGCATGATCACGGCCGCAGCCGTGGCAGCGCGCCAATTCCACAATTTCCAGATCACGATGAAGCCCATGATGCCGTCGGCGACCATGGTGGTGGAGACTGCGATGCCGTAGGCCGAGGCCAGATTGCTGGGGGTGTGGAACAATAGCACCAGCAGCATCACGCCGATCAGCAGTAGCCGGTTCACCCGTGGCAGGTAGATCTGACCGGCGTGAGTCTCGGAGGTGTAGCGGACCTCGAAGCGCGGCAAGAGGCCGAGCTGCACCGCCTGATAGACCAGCGAATAGGCGCCGGTGATCACCGCCTGGCTCGCGATCACGGTCGCGGCGGTCGCAAGCCCGACCAGCGGCAGCACCAGGCTCTCGGGCACCATGCGATAGAACGAGTGCTCGATCGCGCTGGGATCGGACAGCACCAGCGCGCCCTGCCCGAAATAATTGATCAAGAGCGCAGGCAGCACGAAGAACATCCAGGCCGACTGGATCGGCTTGCGGCCGAAATGGCCGAGATCGGCATAGAGCGCCTCGCCCCCGGTCACCGCCAGGAACACGGCGCCGAGGGTGACAAGGCCAATCGTGCCGTGCGACAGCACGAACTGCACGGCGTAATAGGGATTGATCGCCGCCAGCACGGACGGATCGTCGGCGATGTGGACGGCTCCCATCACGGCGATGACGGTGAACCAGATCACCATCACCGGCCCGAAGGCCGAGGCGACCAGCGCGGTCCCCTTGCTCTGGACCGCGAACAGCAACGCCAGAATAAGGACCGTGAGCGGCACGACGTAATGCTCGAACGCAGGGGTTGCGAGCTTCAGGCCTTCGACCGCCGATAGCACTGAGATCGCCGGCGTGATCATGGAATCGCCGATGAACATGGAAGCGCCGACCACGCCGAGGGCGAGCAGGAACCAGCTCCGCCGCCCGAGCGCGCGCTGCCCGAGCGCCATCAGCGAGAGCGTGCCGCCCTCCCCGTTGTTGTCGGCGCGCAGCAGCAGCAGCACGTATTTGGCGGTGACGACGATCAGCAGCGCCCACAGGATCAGGGAGAGCACGCCGAGAACCATGACCCGCGAGACCGGCTCGCCATGGGCGGCGCCCCTGACAGCCTCGTGGAATGCGTAGAGCGGCGAAGTGCCGATATCGCCGAAGACGACGCCGATGCTCCCGAGCGTAAGGGACCAAAAGCCTGAAGTGACCGGCCCGTCCTGGGTCTCGGCCTGTGTGATGCTCGCCGTCATGAGGGTGGAAAACGCTTCTTCCCTGGAATTGATCCGGCGCCTTTTGACTCTTCCGGCGCGCCTGTCAATCGGCGCACCACCATAGCAGGCGCCGAGCTGGATGCTGTGACGCCGCAGCCACGCTCATCGCCAGCGCGACGACATGCCTCAGGTAAGATGGTAGCGCAAGGGGGTTAGGGCTTCAGATTCGGCGGCAGCGGCGGATCTTCGCGCATCAGGGTGATGGTCACCCGCCGGTTGGCCGCGAGCGAAGGATCGTCCGGAAACAGCGGCTGGGTGTCCGCCTTGCCGGAGACGGCGAAGATGTGCGACGGCGGCAGGCCCTCGCGTTCGAGGATCTGGCGCACGGCATTGGCGCGATCGGCCGACAGATCGAAGGCGCCGTAGTCGCTGCGGGTCGGCACGAAGCCGGCCGCAGTGTGGCCGGCGATGGAGACGCGCAGCGGCGTGGCCTTGAGCGGGATCGCGAGCTTCTCGACCAGACGGCGGGTGCGATCATAGGGCACCTTGGAGCCGTCGGCGAACATCGAACGGCCGTCCTGGTCGACAATCTCCAGATTGAGACCCTGCTTGGTCTCCTCGAACATGATGTGCTTGGACATCTCGGTCAGCTCCGGCATGTCCTGCAACGCCTGGCGCAGCGAGGCTGCGGCGAGCGCGAAATTGCGGTCGACCTTGATCTTCGCGCCCGACGTGCGGTCGCGATCCTCCTGGTCCGGCGTCGGCGTGTTGGAGGCATCCTCGGGCTGGATATGGTCGACGTTCTTCAGCCGCGGGCGGGTCGGCAAACCGTCGGACTCGACGATACCGGCATAGCGCGCTTCGCTCTGCACGCCGAAGGCGTCGCGCATCGATCCCGCGACGATCTTCAGCTTGTTGGCGTCCTGCGTCGAGAACGCCACGAGCATCACGAAGAAGCTCATCATCAGGCCCATGAGGTCGGCGAAGGTCACGAACCAGCCGTGACCGCCTCCATGGGCATCGCCGCGTTTCTTCTTGGCCATGTCTCAAATCCCGGCGGGCGGACTTACGCCGGCACCGGCTCGCCCTCGGCGTGGCGGTGCTTCTCCGGCAGGTAGGCCAGCAGCATTTCGCGCACCAGGGTCGGGCTCTTGGAGTCGCGGATCATCAGGATGCCGTCGATGATCAGCGTGCGGTTGGTCTCCTCGTCCAGCAGCTTGCCGTGCAGCTTGTCGGCGATCGGCAGACAGAACAGGTTCGCAACCAGCGCGCCGTAGAGCGTGGCGAGCAGCGCGGTCGCCATGAACGGGCCGAGCTTGGAAGGGTCGGTCATGTTGGCGAACATCTGCACCATGCCGATCAGGGTGCCGATCATGCCGAAGGCCGGAGCGCAGTCGCCGATGGCGCGATAGATCTTGCTGCCCTCGTCGAGGTGCATGAGGAAGTTGTCGCGGTCGCGCTCGAGATTGTCGCGGATGAAGTCGAGGTCGTAGCCGTCGGCGACGTAGCGGATGCCCTTGGCGAGGAAGGGCTCGTCGGTCTCGACCTTTTCCAGACCCACCGGGCCCTGCTTGCGGGCGATCTCGGCGATGCGGGCGAGCTCGTCGACGAGGTCGTGCGCCGACAGGCGGCTCATGGTGAAGGCGAACTTGGCGCCGAGCGGAAGGCCGTGCAGGAGCGCCGAGAGCGGAAAGCGGATCATGGTGGCGGAGATCGAGCCGCCGAAGATGATGATCATGGCATGTTCGGAGATGAACATGTGAAGGTCGCCGCCCATGAAGATCATCATCGTGATGACGATGATGCCCGCAATGAGCCCGACGCTCGTCATGATATCCATGGGATACTCCAACGCGTACGCAACAACGGCCGTCCTGGCCGCTGGCGCGGCCCAACCCCGAACCGCATCGGAAACCCTAGAGTGCCGCCCTTAAAGCCGCGTAAAGGTTAAGTTGAGCCGGCGCGCCAGACCGGCGTAGCGCATCGGGATGAGGCCGGCTTTGCCGATGGCCGACACGAATTTCAACACTTTGCTAACCATGATTGCGGCGCGCTAGCGTGCCAGGCCCGTCAGCTTCAGGCTCAGTTCGCGCAGGCGCTTGCGGGCAGCTGCATCGTAGGCCTGCGGATTGGCACGCGCCTCGTTCATGCCGTTGAAGAACAGCCCGCTCTTGCCTGCGACATCGTCACCCTCGACGAGGCGCAGGATCGCCGCGCCGCCCTGCTCCACCGTCGAGATCGGCGTGACGCCGCCGGCGCGCACCATCGTGGTGTTCATGTAGGTCGCCGGATGCAGCGCATTCACGGTGATGCCCGCGCCCTTCAGTTCGTCCGCGAGATCGATGGTGAACATGATCTGGGAGAGCTTGCTCTGTGCATAGGCACGCGAACCGCTGTAGCCCTGCGTGATCATGACGTCATCGAAATCGATCGGATGCTGGCCGAGGGAGGCGACGTTGACGATCCGCGACGGCGCCGCGGACTTCAGCAGCGGCAGCAACAGATGGGCCAGCAAGAAACCCGAGAGATAGTTTACGGCAAACCGCAGCTCGTGACCGTCGGCGCTAACTTGCCGCTGCGGGCCGTCGTTCTGCGAACCGATGCCGGCGTTGCTGACGAAGACGTCGAGACGCTGGTGATCGCGGATGAGCGCTTCGGCGAGCGCACGCGTACCCGACATCGACGACAGATCGGCCTGATAGAAGGTCGGCGCGGCACCGCCGGCTTTCGCGATCTCGTCGCTCAACACCTTCGCACGCGCCGCATCGCGGCCATGGATCAGGACCCTTGCACCGTCTTCGGCCAGCCGGCGCGCGACGTAGCGGCCGACGCCGTCGGTCGAGCCGGTTACCAGGATCGTCTTGCCATTCATCTTCATCGTGCGTCCTCCGGCTGCGGCCCTGCGCCACGGGGGCGGAACCAGGGATGACTGCTATTCTAGCCCTGCAGCATGCTCCATCGCGGGAGCCGTTTTGCAATGTTGACGCTGTTCAGTCTTCTCACCGCGCTGCCTGCGGTGTTGGCGCTCCACCTGCTCGAGCCGGAACTCGTTCTACCGGCCTTCAGCCTCGTGCTCTTTGCCGAGGCCGCCTTCGCGGTGATCGCAGCGCGCTTGATCCACCTTCCGGACAATGCGGAGGACATCACGCTCTGGGACCTTGCAGGCGGCTTCACCCTGATCGGGTGCGCCGCTGCAGTGTTCGGCGAGCCGGATCAGGCCGCCCTGTTTCTGACGGAACAGGGGGGCCCACGGCCGGTGTCGCAGCCTTAGGCCGCCCCATCACCCCTCAGTGAATCTCCGCCGAGCGCTTCAGCGCGGCCTTCAGCTTCTCGAGCGAGAAGTCGGGACTGCGGGCGATCTCCAGGATCGGCGTCTCGCGGCGGCCGCAGAGCTCGGCGGCCTCCGGCAGCTTTGCGGCGATGTCGAGCGGGATCACGATCGCACCGTGCTGGTCGGCGTGGATCAGGTCGTCGGACTTCACGGTCATGCCGGCAACGCGAACCTCGCCGCCAAAGCTTTCCGCATGCACCCAGGCATGCGACGGGCCGATCGAGCCGGCCAGCGCCTGGAAGCCCGGTGCCCATTGCGGAATGTCGCGGATCGAGCCGTCGGTGATGACGCCGAGACAACCGAGCGCCTTGTGCACGTTGCTCTGCACTTCGCCCCAGAACGCGCCGTAGCCGACGTCGGGACCGTCGATGTCCTGGATCACCGAGATGCGCGGACCATGGCCGGTGCCGACATATTCGTAATACTCGATGCGGCGCCTGGACTGCTCTTCGGCCGGAAGCGAGGATTTCAGCACCGAGCGGATCGCGACCGTGCGGGCATAGCCGACGATCGGCGGCAGGTCGGGAAACGGGCAGACCAGTTGCTTGGTGGTGTAGCCGATCAGTCGGCGCTCGGGCGCCACGATCTCCATGGCATTGCAGATCGTCGGCGTGTCATAGCGGCCCAGCGCTTCGAGGACGGAAGCGGGCAGCGGCCCGGTCGCTTTATCAGTCACGGCGTTCTCTCCCAGATTGGCGGTCGCTGTTGGCGCGATGCCGCCGGCACAGGGCGATATAGCCGAGATCAGGCCTCAACCCAACTCGGGGGGCCTCATGGCAGATATCCGCGCGTGGCCGCTCAGTGCAGCCGTCCGGGCCGGTCGTCGTCGTCGTTGGGCGGCTCCGACAAATTCGCCAGCGTCGGCGCCGACGGCGGTGACGTGACCTCGCCTCCCGACGGCGCGGTGGCGTCCATCGCGCGGGCCTGGTCGCGATAGGATTTGTAGCCGAGCGGCAAAGCGAGAAGATACAGCACCGTGCCAATCGATAGCACGTGCCAGGGATAGGCGATCAGCAGCGCGATGAAGACGATCACCGCGACGAACGCCGGCAGCACCAGCTCCGGCGGCACGCGCATGCGCTTGGTCTTCCCGGAGAACACCGGCAGGCGCGACACCATCAGGAAGGCGATCAGCAGTGTGTAGGCGGCAGTCAACCCTGCGGGCCAGCGGCCGAGATCGAGGAACGCGACATAGATCGGCAGCAGCACGGTGATCGCGCCGGCCGGCGCCGGCACGCCGGTGAAGAAATTGGCAGCGAAGGCCGGCTTGTTCGGGTCGTCCATGGTGGCATTGAAGCGCGCCAGGCGCAGGCCGCCGGAAATCGCGAACACCATGGCAGCGATCCAGCCGGCATTGCCGAGCTCGTGCAGCTGCCAGAAATACAGCATCAACCCTGGCGCGACGCCGAAATTGACGAAATCGGCGAGGCTGTCGAGCTCGGCGCCGAACTTGGACTGGCCCTTGATCATGCGCGCGATGCGCCCGTCGATACCGTCGAGCGCGGCCGCGAACACGATGGCATAGACCGCGAGCGACATCCGCCCCTCGATCGACAGCCGGATGGAGGTCAGGCCGGCGCAGATCGCCAGCAGCGTGATGACGTTGGGCACCAGCATCCGCACCGGAATCGGGCGGAACCGCCGGCGGCGCGTATCGGGGTATTTGAAGTCATAGGGCGTCATCGCGGGTCCTCACCTCAAGGCGAGATATAGCAAGCCGCGTCCCCCTCCGCCATTGCGGCGGAAGGCCCCCACAGACCGACTTATTGGTTAATTGGCGCGGAAGGCGCGGCTGGGGTCGTCTCCGGAAAGGTCGGCCAAAATCGTCTCGCCGGCGATCGCGGTCTGCCCTTCCGAGACCAGCGCCTTGCTCCCCACAGGCAGATAGACATCGAGCCGGGAGCCGAAGCGGATCAGGCCGAAGCGCTCGCCGGCGCCGATCGCCTGGCCCTCCCTGACGAAGCAGACGATGCGCTTGGCGACGAGCCCTGCGATCTGCACCACGCCGATCCGCGCCGTCGCTGTCGAGATGACCAGCGAGTTGCGCTCATTGTCCTCGCTGGCCTTGTCGAGCTCGGCATTGATGAAAAGGCCGGGCCGGTAGGCGATGCGGTCCACCCTGCCCGCTACGGGAGCGCGGTTCACGTGGCAGTTGAACACGCTCATGAACACCGAGATGCGCGGCAGCGGCCGGTCGCCGAGCCCGAGCTCGGCCGGCGGCAGCGCCATGGTGATCATCGAGACACGGCCGTCGGCCGGCGACACCACAAGCCCCTCGCGCACCGGCGTCACGCGCACCGGGTCGCGGAAGAACAGCGCGCACCACACGGTCAGGATCGTGCCGATCCACCCCAAAGGCGACCACAGCCAGAACAGGACGAGGCTTGCCAGCGCAAAGCCGCCGATGAAGGGATAGCCCTCCTTGTGGATCGGCGGGATCTGACGCTGGATCGAATCGAGAATGGACATCGGTATCTGCCGCTCGGGGTTAATGGCACGGGGTCGTCGCGCGGGCTTGTTTAGGCCAGAGTTGGGACCGGAGACAAGGTCACTCCGCTGCCGCAGGCGCCGTCAGGGCGTCATCGACCGGCGGCGGCTCCCGGTTGGGTGCCTCGCTGGTATCGGCCATCTTGGCCAGCTTCTCGCGTGCCGCCTCGGCCTCACGCTGCCTGTTCCACATGCTGGCATAGAGACCGCCATGCGCGAGCAACTGGCCATGGGTCCCCCGCTCGGCAATGCGGCCCTGATCCAACACGATGATCTCGTCAGCCCCGACGATGGTCGAAAGCCGGTGCGCGATCACCAGCGAGGTGCGGTTCTTCGCCACGCGGTCGAGCGCGCCCTGGATCTCGTGCTCGGTATGGGTATCGAGCGCCGAAGTCGCCTCGTCCAGCACCAGGATCGGCGGCGCCTTCAGGACGGTGCGCGCGATCGCGACGCGCTGCTTCTCGCCGCCGGACAGTTTGAGCCCGCGCTCGCCGACCTGGGTCTCGTAGCCCATCGGCGCCATGCGGATGAAATGGTCGATCTGGGCCAGCTGCGCCGCCTCTTCGACTTCAGCGTCATCGGCGTCCCAGCGACCGTAGCGGATGTTGTAGCGGATGGAGTCGTTGAACAGCACGGTGTCCTGAGGCACCATGCCGATCGAGGCACGAAGCGAATCCTGCGTCACCGAGCGGATGTCCTGGCCGTCGACCAGGATCCTGCCGCCGGAGACATCATAGAGGCGAAACAGAAGCCGCGAGATGGTCGACTTGCCTGCGCCCGACGGGCCGACGATGGCAACGGTCTTGCCGGCCGGCACCTCGAAGCTGATGCCCTTGAGGATCGGGCGGGTCGGCTCATAGGCAAAGCGCACATCCTCGAAACGCACGGTGCCGGCGGAGATGACGAGGGGCGTTGCATCGGGCGCGTCCTTGATCTCGGCCTCGCGGCCGATCACGCCGAACATCTTCTCGATGTCGATGATCGCCTGCTTGATCTCGCGATAGACCATGCCCATGAAGTTCAGCGGCTGGTAGAGCTGGATCATCATGGCGTTGACCAACACGAAATCCCCGACCGTGTTGGTGCCGTTGCGCACGCCGATCGCACACATCAGCATCGTCGCGGTCAGCCCCAGCGTGAAGATCACGGCCTGCCCGGTGTTGAGCACCGCGAGCGAGGTGTAGGTGTGGACGCTCGCCTCCTCGTAGCGCGCGACCGACTTGTCGTAGCGCTGCGCCTCGCGGGCCTCGGCGCCGAAATACTTCACGGTTTCGTAGTTGAGCAGCGAGTCGATCGCCTTGGTGTTCGCCTCGGTGTCGGAATCGTTCATCCGGCGCCGGATGCCGATCCGCCACTCGGTCGCGATGTAGGTGTAGTACATGTAGAGCGTGACCGTGATCAGGGTGGCGACCACGTAACGCCAGTCGAACTGCCAGAGCAGCACCGCCATCAGCAGCGTGACCTCGACGATGGTCGGGATCAGCTGCAGGATCACCATGCGCACGATGACCTCGATGCCCTCGCGCCCGCGCTCGAGCACGCGCGTCAGGCCGCCGGTCTTGCGCTCGAGGTGGAAGCGCAATGACAGCTCGTGCATGTGGACGAAGGTGATGGTGGCGAGCTTGCGCACCGCATGCATGGCGACGCGCGCGAAAATGCCGTCGCGCCATTGCGTCAGCAGCGCCATCAAGATGCGCATCACGCCGTAGCTCACGGTCAGCAACAGCGGCGAGGCGATCACCCAGAGGTGCCAATTGTCCGCCTGCACCGGCGCCGTGTTGGCGCCGGTCAGCGCATCCGTCGCCCATTTGAAGCTGAACGGCACCGTCAGCGTGATCAGCTTGGCAGCGAGCAGCAGCACAAGCGACCACACCACGCGCATCTTCAGGTCGAAGCGGTCGCCCGGCCAGATATAGGGCCACAGATGCGCCAGCGTGCCCATCAGCGTCGCCCGCTCCGGTGCGCCGCCGGGAGGAGGATCGGGAACGTCGGCGCCGTCGAACGATTGAGGTTGGTCCATCAAAAAGCCTGAAAGCCCGCCGGATGCGGGCGTCGCTGCGATTAACGATTTTCGCACGTCATATAGAGCCTTCCCGATGCCAGCGCACCCCGCCAGATGGCGAATCTTCGATTGTTTGCCGCCATTTACCGGTAGATTTCCGGGTGATCCGAATCACCGATTGGGCTTGACGCCTCTTCGCTGCAATGCATCATGGCACCAATGAGCACTATTAAAACCGTCTGTGTCTATTGCGGCTCCGGCCCCGGAACCAATCCCCGCTTCACCGAAGGCGCCAAGGCGTTCGGCAAGGCGCTCGCCGAGAACAACGTTCGGCTCGTCTATGGCGGCGGCTCGCTCGGCCTGATGGGCTCGGTCGCGACCTCCGTGCTCGATCACGGCGGCACCGTCACCGGCATCATCCCGGAATTCCTGCGGATGCGCGAGAACGCGCTGACACGCGTGCAGGAGATGATCGTCACCCCTGACATGCACGAGCGCAAGCGCTTGATGTTCGAACGCTCCGACGCCTTCGTGGCGTTGCCCGGCGGCGTCGGCACGCTGGAAGAGCTGGTCGAGCAGTTGACCTGGAAACAGCTCGGTCGCCACGCCAAGCCGGTGCTGCTGGCGAACATCGACAATTTCTGGGAGCCGCTGTTCTCGCTGCTGTCGCACATGCGCCAGACCGAGTTCATCCGCGCCGGCCTTTCGGTCGACATTCTCAAGGCCGATCGGGTCGAGGACATTCTGCCGAAGCTGAAGGCGGCCGCGGCCCAGATCGACGAGGCCGAGAAGAAGCTCGCGCCGGAAGTGGCCCGCAAGCTCTGACGTCCTACTCGCTCGGAAACGTCACCGCCTCGATCCGGTTACCATCGGGGTCGGTGACGAAGGCCGCGTAGTAGCGCACGCGATCATGCGGACGGATGCCGGGCGCACCGTCCGAGGCGCCGCCGGCCGACAGCGCTGCGGCGTGAAACGCATCGACCTCGCTTGTCGTCTTCGCCCGCAGGCAGATGTGAACGCCGCTTTCGGGGGCTACGGGCGGCATGGCCTCGCGTAGATTGATCCAGAATTCCGGATAGGCCTTGCCGAAACCGACCGTGCGCGGCCGCGTGACGAGGCGCGAAAGGCCGAGGGCGGCGAGCGTTGCCTCGTAGAATTTCGCAGCGCGCTCGAGATCGCTGACGCCGACGGAGATGTGGTCGATCATGCCCTGCCCTTTCCTCACCTCCGAGCCGCGCGAGAGCAACCGAGAAGCCGCGGCGTACTGGATATCCCGCCTTCGCGGGGTATGACAGTCGTCGTGGGACTTACGCCGGCGCGCCCGACTTCACGAGCTTGTAGATCACCGAATCCATCAGCGCCTGGAACGAGGCGTCGATGATGTTGGGGGAGACGCCGACCGTGGTCCAGCTGTCGCCGTTCTCGTCCTCGCTCTCGATCAGGACGCGCGTGACCGCGCCGGTGCCGCCGTTGAGGATACGCACGCGGTAGTCGATCAGCTTCAGCCCCTCGATGTATTTCTGGTACTTGCCGAGGTCCTTGCGCAGGGCAACGTCGAGCGCGTTGACGGGACCGTTGCCTTCGGCAGCCGAGATCAGGTGCTCGCCGGCGACGTCGACCTTCACCACGGCCAAAGCGACGGTGACACGTTCGCCGTGCGAATTGTAGCGCTGCTCGACATTGACGTCGAACTGCTCGACCTCGAAATAATGCGGTACCTTGCCGAGCGTACGGCGCGCCAGCAGTTCGAACGAGGCGTTGGCGGATTCATAGGCGTAGCCGGCCGCCTCGCGCTCCTTCAACTCCTCGACGAGACGCGTCAGCTTCGGATCGCTCTTCTCGTAGGGAATGCCGGCGCGGTCGAGCTCGGCGATGACGTTGGAACGTCCGGCCTGGTCCGAGACCAGGACCTTGCGGTGGTTGCCGACCGTCTCCGGCAGCACGTGCTCGTATGTCTGCGGGTCCTTCAGCACCGCGGACGCATGGATGCCGGTCTTGGTGACGAAGGCGCTCTCGCCGACGTAAGGAGCATGCCGGTTCGGCACCCGGTTGAGCATGTCGTCGAGCGTGCGCGAGACCTTGACCAGAGTTGCCAGCTTCTCGGCCGTGACGCCGATCTCGAAGGCGTCCGAAAACTCCGGCTTCAGCTTCAGCGTGGGGATCAGCGAGCAGAGATTGGCGTTGCCGCAGCGCTCGCCAAGGCCATTCAGCGTGCCCTGGATCTGCCGCGCGCCGGCACGCACCGCGGCGAGTGAATTGGCCACCGCCTGCTCGGTGTCGTTATGGGCGTGGATGCCGACGTGGTCGCCGGGGACGTGCTTAGTAACTTCGGTGACGATGGCCTCGACCTCGTGCGGCATGGTGCCGCCATTGGTGTCGCACAGCACCACCCAGCGCGCGCCGGCCTCGAAGGCGGCCTTGGCGCAGGCGAGCGCGAAGCTCGCATCTTCCTTGTAGCCGTCGAAGAAATGCTCGCAATCGAGCATGACCTCGCGACCGGCGGCCTTCGCGGCCGCGACGCTGTCGCGGATCGAGGCGAGGTTTTCCTCCTTCGTCGTCTCGAGCGCGACGCGCACCTGATAGGCGGATGCCTTCGCGACGAAGCAGATCGCGTCGGCCTTCGCTGCCAAAAGCCCGGCCACACCCGGATCGTTCGAGACCGAGCGCCCGGCCCGTCGCGTCATGCCGAACGCCGTGAAGCGCGCATGGGCGAGCTTGGGCTTGCTGCCGAAGAACTCGGTGTCGAGCGGATTGGCGCCGGGATAGCCGCCTTCGACATAATCGATGCCGAGGTCATCGAGCATCACGGCGATGACCTGCTTGTCGGTCAGCGTGAAATCGACGCCGTTGGTCTGCGCGCCGTCGCGCAGCGTGGTGTCGAACAGATAAAGGCGCTCTTTGCTCATTGCCCCGCTCCGAGCGTCTTCTTCATGGTGGTGTTGGCAAGCCATTCGTCATTGATGGTGACGCTATTGCGCTGCTGGGCAGTGTAGCCGCGCTTGGCGAAAAAGCCCTGCGCGGTGTCGCTGGCATCGACGTTGAGGCTTTGCGCGCCGCGGCCGCCGGCAAGCTTTTCCAGCGCATCGACCAGCATGGTGGCGATGCCCTGCCCGCTGGCGGCCGGATGCACATAGAGCATGCGGATGTGGTCATTGCCGCGCAGCGAGGCAAAGCCAACCGGCGAGCCATCGAGCGTCGCGATCAGCGTCAGGTCGGACGCGAGCTGCTTGCCGAACTCTTCGCTGTCCGCCACCTCCATCCAGGCCTGCTGCTGCGCCTCGCTATAGTCGTCGCCAGTCAGCTCCTCGATGCTGGCGGTGAAGATGGCAGCAAGAATTGGCACGTCCGCCGGCAGGAACGGCCGCAAGCCGGGCTTTGGCAAAGTCTGTCCCATCGTCCTCACCACATCCCATAGAGCTTGAGAACCAGCGCCACGGCGCCCGCGAGCAGCGCGATCTTCAGCGCGATGTAATAGAGCCAGTGCCGCGGGAAAGGCGTGTCGGGCCGTTTCATCGCGCGACCTCCCAGGTGGTGCCGTTCTTGGAATCTTTGACGACTATTCCGAGCTTGGCCAACTCTTCACGGAGTCGATCCGATTCAGTCCAGTTTTTCGCCGCACGGGCTTCTGCGCGCGCGCGCAGCAAAAGGACTGCCTCTTCGCTTAGCTCGCTAAAATGATTTCCGTGGACTGCAACATCGCCAGAAACATCGATGACGCCGGAATGATACCGTCTCTGCGGAAAACCGAGAAACAGAAGGGAAGCATGCAGCTCCGCCAACCGTCCCTGCTTCCTTAGTTCATGGAGAACAGTAACCACCCGCGCTGTATCCAAATCATTAGCCAGAGCTGCAATCACCTCGGGCGCAGGAACATCGCTAGGGGTGCTTTGGGTGCCCGCTCTCCACCAAGCCTCCAACACGTTGGAGGCGTCGACCAAGCTTTCGACGGTCCAGTCGATGGGGTCGGCATAAGGCGTCTTGAACATCGCCAGGCGAAGTACGTCACCATCCCAGCTTTGGCCCCCGAACTTCTTGGTCGCCAGAAGTTCGTGAATGGTCACGAAGTTGCCGAGGCTCTTCGACATCTTCTCGCTTTCGACCTGCAGGAAGCCGTTGTGCATCCAATAATTCGCCATGCGCTGCTGATGGAAGGCGCAGCAGGTTTGCGCGACCTCGTTCTCATGATGCGGAAACACGAGATCGATACCGCCGCCATGGATGTCAAAATGCTCGCCGAGATGCTTCCACGCCATCGCCGAGCACTCGATGTGCCAGCCCGGGCGCCCCTCGGCCTTGATGCCGGCCGGCGACGGCCATGACGGCTCGCCGGGCTTGGACGGCTTCCACAGCACGAAGTCGGTGGCATCGCGCTTGTAAGGCGCGACATCGACGCGGGCGCCGGCGATCATCTCGTCGAGCGATCGCTTCGACAGCGCACCGTAGCGGGGCAGCGAGGAATTTGCTGCGTTCATCGCCTGCGGCGAGAACAGCACGTGGTCCTCGGCGGCATAGGCAAAGCCGCCCTTGATCAGCCGCTCGATGATCTCGCGCATCTCGCCGATATGCTCGGTCGCGCGCGGCTCGACGCTCGGCCGAAGCGCGCCGAGCGCGTCGACATCGGCGTGAAACTGCTTGCCGGTCTGCTCGGTGACCTTGCGAATGGCCTCGTTCAGCGGCAGGCCCGGGAAATCGCGCGCGGCGCGGTCGTTGATCTTGTCGTCGACGTCGGTGATGTTACGGACATATTTGACGTGCGCCTCGCCATAGAGATGGCGCAGCAGCCGAAACAGCACGTCGAACACGATCACCGGCCGTGCATTGCCGATATGGGCGAAGTCGTAGACGGTCGGTCCGCAGACATACATGCGGACGTCTTTCGCATCGAGCGGCGCGAAGATGCGTTTTTCTTTCGTCAGCGTATCGTAAAGGCGCAATTCCATATGGATACCCGTCGGCTGTTGGCCGGGCGTCCAGGGATCTCAATGTTTTTGAGAAAAGACGGCTCCAGCCAGCGAATCGCTAGCTCGTAATCTCGCGGCAAATGGCGCAAATGGCGAGGAGACCGTTCATGCGGCCACATATGGGCTATGAGGCGGCCCCGCGTCAAGGGAGCCGCGGAAATGCCGTTTTATGTCCGCAAAGCGCACAGCCCGCCGGGATGGTTCGTGATCCTTAACTATTTGAGCCCATTCTGGAACCAGATTGTTCCCTTTTTTGCCTCCCGGTATTTTCATGCGATCCTTGCTCGCGCTCATTTTCAGCGCCTCGATCCTCGCGGCATCCGGTGCCCGCGCCGAGACCCGCGTCTTCATCATCGCCAACCGGGCTGACGGCTACGGCGTCGATCAGTGCCTGGCCAAGGGCGAGAAGTGCGGCGCCTCCGTCGCCCGCACCTACTGCCAGTCACGAGATTTTGCCCAGGCATCAAGCTATCGCCGGGTCGATCCCGAGGAAATTACCGGCTCTGTCCCCAAATCCGGCGCAAACTGCTCCCATGGCCATTGCGACGAATATGTCGCAATCACTTGCCAGCGCTGAATTCGCTCGGAGCTGGCGCAGCTTAGGCCCGGTCCATTGGCCCCCAAAACGACGTGACGATGCCGCAGGAAGCGGCTATTGGGAGGGCGCGCTTCGGCGCCCAAATCGCTTCGGCGTCCAAGTCGCTTCAGTCCAAGTCGCTTCAGTCCAAGTCACATTGGGCCATGACCTCGCTAGAATGGCGGATATGCCTGAATTCTTGTCCCTCTCTCGTGCTCGCTTGCTTCTTGCCTGCACCGTGCTCTTGAGCACGGCCGTGCTCGTCACCGGCGCCCTCGCGCAGGCCGGTCCGCCCGGACCGCCGCCTCAACCCGGTCAGAACGGACTTGGGCCCAATCCGATGTGCGTGCGGTTGGAAGGCCAGCTCGCGGCGCTGGACCGCGGCGGCGGTGGTGACCCCGCGCGCGAAGATCAAATCCGCCGCTACCAGGATTCCCAGGCCAAGCAGCAGGCCGAGTTGGACCGCGTCACCATGCAGGCCAAGCGCATGGGCTGCGATTCCTCCGGCTTCTTCTCGCTGTTCAACGGCCAGTCGGCCCAATGCGGACCGGTCAACACCCAGATCCAGCAGATGCGCGCCAATCTGGACCAGATCACCGGCAATCTCGAGCGTTTGCGCGGCGGTGGCGGCTTCAGCGCGGAACGCGACAGTCAGCGCCGCTCGGTGCTGGTTGCGCTGGCGCAGAACAATTGCGGCCCGCAATATGCCAACGCCGTGCAGTCGCAAGGCGGCGGCAACTTCCTCAGCAATCTGTTCGGCGGCAACAACGCGGGCAATCCGCAAAGCGTGCCGCCCTCCGATCTCGGGCCGCAATCCGGCACCTATCGTACCGTGTGCGTGCGCACCTGCGACGGCGCCTATTTCCCGGTCTCGTTTGCGACGGTGCCGGCGCGCTTCCCCGACGACGAGAAGACCTGCAAGGCACTCTGCCCGGCCGCGGAAGCCGTGCTCTACACCCATCGCAATCCCGGCGAAGACATGAACTCCGCGGTCTCGGTCAGTGGCCAGCCCTACACGGCGCTGCCGACCGCTTTCAAATTCCGCAGCGAGTTCAACCCGTCCTGCTCCTGCAAGGCCGCGGGACAGACCTGGGCGGACGCGTTGAAATCGGCCGATGACAAGGCGGCGGCCGAGCAGCAGGGCGACATCATCGTCACCGAGGAGAGCGCCAAGAAGATGCAGCAGCAGCGGCTCAACAAGGGCACGGCTGCGAATGCCAAGAAGGGCGCAGCTCCCGCGCCGACGACGGCGAATGCACCGGCCGCGACGCCGCCGGCAGATACCGCCCCCCCTGCGAGCTCCGAGAACAAGCCGATCCGGTCGGTCGGGCCGACCTTCCTGCCGCAGCAGCAAAAGTAAATCACCTTTTGCTCAACTGTCATGCCCCGCGACCCGGCTACGCCAAGGCTTCGCGGGGGTTTGAGGTCTTGGCTCGCCGAAGCTTCAGCGTAGGCGGCAAGCGGGGCATCCAGTACTCCGTGTTGACAGTTGGCGCGCACCGGCAGCGCCGCGGAGTATTGGATCATCCGCTTTCGCGGATGATGCCAACAATCAATGGGGCGCGATCGCCCGTCTCACTCACCCTCGCGGCTCCACGGGAAGAGATTGGCCGGAAAGTCCGCCGCGTAGCGCCTTCCCTTCCTGGGCGGCGGCGGCGCGTCCGGTGGATTCGGATTCGGCTCGACCACCCGCCGATAGAGGTGCCAGGTGGCATGGCCAAGCACCGGCAGAACGACAGCGAGACCGACGAAGAGCGGTAACGAGCCGATCACGAGCAGCACCGCGACGATGACGCCCCATCCGGCCATCGCAACCGGGTTCGCCGCTACTGCTCGGAGCGAGGTGCGGATCGCGTCGATCGCAGTCGCATGCCGGTCGAGCATCAACGGAAACGACACGACGCTGACGCACAAAGCCACAACCGCAAACAGGAAGCCGACACCGCAACCGACGATGATGAGCGACCAGCCTTCCGGTGTCGTCAGCACGCGCGTTGCGAAGTCGGGAATGCTTGCGGCCGCCGCATGACCGAAGATTGAGACATAGATTGCGTTCGCGACACCGATCCAGGCCCCGAACAGGACCAGCAGGAGCACGCCGAGTTCTACCATGGCGCCCAACGACGGTGCGCGCAGCACCTTGACCGCATCCCATGCATCGACCTCCTCGCCGCGCTCACGACGCCGGCTGAGTTCGTAGAGACCGATCGCGGCAAACGGGCCAATCAGGGCAAAGCCGGCGGCCAGTGGAAATAGTAGCGGCAGCACCGAATAGCCGAGAACCATCCTGAACAGGACGAGACCGAGAACGGGATAAATCACGCATACGACGATCGCGTGACTCGGCATCGCCTGGAAATCCTCCCAACCCAGGCGCAGGGCCTCGGTCAGATCGGACAGGCTGATCTTGCGAACGGGATAAGAGGCCGCTTCGCCGAATACGTGCCGCCTGATGATGTCGTGGGAGTACAGAGTGGCCATGAACGGACCCTCCCGTGCTGAAAATCGCGGTTTCGATAACACGCGCTTTCCAGCCACGCGTGTCCGCCTGATGAGCAGGAAACGCGATGGGTCGAGTACGGCAACCCAGGTTCAACGAGCGAGCCTGGCCGGACGGAACCCGTCGCGACCTGCCTCGCAAAGTTTAGCGCTTGCGGCGCAAGGCTGCACTCACGGTTGGGTGAATTGTGCACTGGCACGGATTTGTGCGTTGCATCACCCAGACCCAACCTGCGCGCCTGATGCTCTGTCGGCTTTGCCAGCACGGCGATCAACCACGTCGGGGCACCTACATTGCGCTATTGACGCCGGGTTGGGCTGGTATCATTTTAGACGCAGACGCCCTTAGAGTTGATGGTCGCGAATATTCTCTTGATTTCGCGGCCAGTGGAATGGGCGAGGCAAGAGGCCGGCGATGGCAATAAGTGCCAACCGAAAAAGGCCAGCCATCGCGACAGACATGAGCTCCGCCCTGGATTCGTATCCGTAGCCTTCGATGGCAAGGATGGATCAGGATGGCTGTCGCACTGATACTGCTTCTGGTCGCGATCGGCTCGGTGCTGTTTCACCTCTACAGCCCATGGTGGTGGACGCCGATCGCCACGAACTGGGCCTATATCGATCACACCATCAACATCACGTTCTGGATCACGGGCTTCGTTTTCGTCGCGGTCATCGCCTTCATGGCCTATTGCGTCTTCCGCTTTCACCACAAGGAGGGAAGACGGGCTGACTACAATCCTGAAAACAAAAAGCTCGAATGGTGGCTGAGCGTGGGAACCGGAATCGGCGTCGCGGCGATGCTCGCCCCTGGACTCGTGGTCTGGCACCAGTTCGTGACGGTCCCTGCGGATGCCACCGAGGTCGAGGTGATGGGCCAGCAATGGCAATGGAGCTTCCGCCTTCCGGGCAAGGATGGGCGGTTGGGCACATCCGATGTCCGCAACATCGCGTCCGAAAATCCGATGGGGCTCAATCGCGATGATCCGCATGCGCAGGACGACGTCGTGATCGAGAACGGCGACCTGCACCTTCAACTGGGAAAGCCGGTCAAGGTTCTGCTCCGCTCGGTTGATGTCCTGCACGATTTCTACGTGCCCGAATTCCGGGCCAAGATGGACATGGTTCCAGGCATGGTGACTTATTTCTGGATCACGCCGATCCGAACCGGAACGTTCGACGTTCTCTGTGCGGAGCTTTGTGGCGCGGCTCACTATCAGATGCGGGCCAAGGTCATCGTCGACGAAGAGCGTGAATATCACGCCTGGCTGGAGCAACAGAAAACGTTTGCAGGATTGCCGCCTGCAAGCACCGTCGTGAAGGCGACATATCAATCCGGCGGCAAGTAGCAAGCGCCGCCGCGAAGATGGATCGGGTGCGTGAGACCAACTCGTCGCCCCCGATGGAAACGACCGAGGAGGTTTTCTATGGTCGATATTCCATACGAAGGGATCGCAGGCACTCCGCCTGCCGAAGTACCTGATGTCGAGCTCTATCATCCGAGGAGCTGGTGGACACGGTATGTCTTCTCGCAGGACGCCAAGGTGATCGCCATTCAGTACTCGCTGACGGCCTCGGCCATCGGGCTGGTGGCCCTGGTGCTCTCGTGGCTGATGCGACTGCAACTGGGATTCCCCGGCACCTTCTCCTTCATCGATGCCAACCAGTACCTCCAGTTCATCACCATGCACGGCATGATCATGGTGATCTACCTGCTCACCGCATTGTTCCTGGGCGGCTTCGGCAACTACCTGATCCCGCTGATGGTCGGCGCCCGGGACATGGTCTTCCCCTATGTGAACATGCTGAGCTATTGGGTCTACCTGCTCGCAGTCCTCGTGCTGGCCTCGACATTCTTCGTGCCCGGCGGCCCGACCGGCGCCGGCTGGACGCTGTACCCGCCGCAAGCAATCCTCTCCGGAACGCCCGGGCAGGATTGGGGCATCATTCTCATGATGTCGTCCCTGATCCTGTTCATCATCGGCTTCACTATGGGCGGGCTGAATTACGTGGTGACGGTGCTCCAGGCACGCACCCGCGGCATGACGTTGATGCGCCTGCCCCTGACGGTGTGGGGCATTTTCACGGCAACCGTGATGGCGTTGCTGGCATTCCCTGCACTTTTCGTTGCCTCGGTCATGCTGCTGCTCGACCGCCTGCTGGGAACCAGTTTCTTCATGCCCTCCCTCGTCGAGATGGGCCAGCTGTCGAAATATGGCGGGGGCAGCCCGCTGCTCTTCCAGCACCTGTTCTGGTTCTTCGGCCACCCCGAGGTCTACATCGTTGCCCTGCCCGCCTTCGGCATCGTTTCCGATCTGATCAGCACGCATGCACGCAAGAACATCTTCGGTTACCGCATGATGGTCTGGGCGATCGTGGCCATCGGCGCGCTCAGCTTCATCGTATGGGCGCACCACATGTATGTGAGCGGCATGTTCCCGCAATTCGGGTACTTCTTCGCCACCACGACGCTCATCATCGCCATCCCCACTGCGATCAAGGTCTACAACTGGGTGCTGACCCTGTGGCGCGGCGACATTCATCTCAGGGTGCCGATGCTGTTCGCCCTCGGCTTCATCATCACCTTCGTGAACGGCGGGCTCACCGGCCTCTTCCTCGGCAACGTCGTCGTCGACGTGCCTCTCTCGGATACCATGTTCGTGGTCGCGCATTTCCACATGGTGATGGGCGTGGCGCCGATCATGGTCGTGCTCGGCGCGATCTATCACTGGTACCCCAAGGTCACGGGGCGAATGTACAATGACGCACTCGGCAAGTTTCACTTCTGGGTCACTTTCCTCGGCGCCTACCTGATCTTCTTCCCGATGCACTATCTTGGACTGCTCGGGGTTCCGCGCCGGTATTTCGAACTCGGAGAAACGTCGTTTATCCCGTCCTCGGCCCATTCACTGAACGCCTTCATCTCCGTGGTGGCCTTGACCGTCGGCTTCAGCCAGATGGTGTTCCTGTTCAATCTTGCCTGGAGCCTGTTCAAAGGTGAGGCCTCAGGCGGCAATCCGTGGCGGGCGACGACGCTGGAATGGCAGACGCCGGAGACGCCTCCGGGGCACGGCAACTGGGGCAAGGAGCTCCCGGTCGTGTACCGCTGGGCCTATGATTACAGTGTGCCTGGCGCCGCGGAGGACTTCATTCCGCAGAACCAGCCGCCGCACGCGACGCAGCTCATTCAGGGAGCTGCTTCGTGAGCGCCATCATCCTTTTCCTGGCTGTGCTTGCGGTGATCGCCGGGTGGTGGCTGTCGCAGCAGCGGCTGACGGCCAAGCCCTGGCTGGAGGAAGGCCCGGCTGGTGACTTCCCCGGCGGCGATGCCATGACCTGGCCGGCAGCGAAGGTCGGACTTGGGGTGTTTCTCGCCGTCGCGAGCGCATTGTTCGTCCTCTTCATCAGCGCCTACTCGATGCGCATGGACGTGGCGGACTGGCGGACGCTGCCCGTGCCGCGGCTGCTGTGGTTCAACACGGGCGTCCTGATCCTGAGCAGCGTCGCGCTGCAATGGTCCTACGTGGCCGCGCACCGAGACGACGCTGAAGGCGTCATGATCGGCCTGCTCGCGGGCGGCGCAGCTGCCGTGATCTTCCTCGGCGGACAGCTTCTGGCATGGCAACAGCTCGGCGCGGCCGGATATTTCGTGGCGTCCAATCCGGCGAACTCCTTCTTCTACCTGTTGACCGCAGTGCACGGGCTGCATCTGACCGGTGGTCTGGTGGCTTTGGGCCGAACCTCGACCAAGATGTGGCGCGGCGCCGGGATCGCCGACATGCGCTTGAGCGTGGAGCTGTGCGCCATCTACTGGCATTTCCTGCTGCTGGTCTGGCTTGTGCTGCTCGGGCTTCTCACGGGCTGGACCGACGATTTCGTCAACATCTGTCGCCGATTGCTGAGCTAGGGAGGCGAGACCAGATGGCAGAGACCGTGCTGACAAATCCGGGCCATTCGACTGCGCGGCTTGAGGGCTGGCGCGGCATCGCCGCCGACTGGGCGTCCGATCAGCGCGCCTTCAAGAACGTGTCCTGGGGCAAGGCCATGATGTGGATCTTCCTCCTCAGCGACACCTTCATCTTCAGTTGCTTCCTGCTTTCCTACATGACGGCGCGCATGTCGACGACCGTGCCCTGGCCGAATCCCAGCGAAGTCTTCGCCCTCAATATCGGCGGCAACCACATCCCCCTGATCCTGATCGCCATCATGACCTTCGTGCTGATCAGCAGCAGCGGAACGATGGCGATGGCCGTCAATTTCGGCTACCGCCGCGATCGCGTCAGAACCGCAGCCTTGATGCTGGCCACAGCGGCGTTCGGCGCAACCTTCGTCGGCATGCAGGCCTTCGAATGGACCAAGCTGATCATGGAGGGCGTCCGGCCCTGGGGCAATCCGTGGGGCGCACCGCAGTTCGGCGCGAGCTTCTTCATGATCACGGGCTTCCACGGCACCCACGTGACGATTGGCGTGATCTTCCTGATCGCCATTGCGCGGAAGGTCTTGCGCGGCGACTTCGACGTCGAGAGGCGTGGCTTCTTCACCAGCCGCAAGGGGTATTACGAGATCGTCGAGATCATGGGCCTGTACTGGCACTTCGTCGATCTCGTGTGGGTGTTCATCTTTGCATTCTTCTATCTTTGGTGAGGTCGGCGCATGACAAACGCGGCGGTACACATGGAAGGACAGCTCCACGCTCCGGCTCATGGCGCAGTCGCAACGGGAGCCGTTCACGCCAGCGGTCAACAGCACCCGATCAAGCTCTACTTGGTGGTCTGGGGCTGGTTGTTCGTCCTCAGCACGTGCTCCTACCTCGTCGACTATTTTGGCCTGCATGGCTATCTGAGGTGGTCGCTGATCCTGCTGTTCATGATGTTGAAGGCCGGCCTGATCGTCGCCGTCTTCATGCACATGGCCTGGGAGCGACTGGCGCTGGCCTATGCCATCCTGCTGCCGCCGATCGCGGTGTTGGTCTTTGTGTCGATCATGGTGCTCGAATCCGAATACACGCACTTCCTGCGGGTGCTGTTTTTCGCAACCCCATCGTAGCGGCAAATCTGAGTTCTACCGCCACTACTTTGCGAGGTGGGCATCTGGTTACGCCAGCTCGCTGCGAAGCCTGCGGTCGATTGCGCGCAGCAGTTCGCCAACCCGCCCTCCACCGGACGGTGCGAGCGGGTAGCGGCGCAGAACCTCGACGAGCCCAGGCGTCGCGCGCCGGACGGCGCGCTCAACATAGTCGGCACCAACATCTGCAGCATCGCCCGCTGCAAGTTCAGTGGCCCGGGCTGCATGGGCGGGCGCGCCGAGAATGTGCCTGACCTGAGTCGATCGAGCCAAGGGATGGAGATAGGCCGCGGATGAGGCACACATCGCGGCGCGCGCAGCTTGGCTGGCTGCTGCATTTTCGGCTTCCCTTGCTGCCTTCAGCGCGGCCCAGGCAGCATCGCGCAAGGCCTTCACCCGCTTGCCTCCTCTTGCGAACGTCCGGGCGGTTTCGAGCGCATCGCGCGGACGGGAATCTGCGGGATACGATTGCTCGAATATCTCCAGCACGTCCGCGGCATTTTCCGCCGCGTAGGCAGCGACCTCACGGAGATCCTCAATATCTAGGATGAACTCGTCTGCCATGCCTCACCTGCTCGACACCAGCGCGGGGCCATCCCTATTGACGCGCTATGGCCGAAGTCGGTCGTCTCAATATCCGCCGCGGAGTACTGGATCATCCGCCGTCGCGGATGATGACAGCGAACCATGGGGCGCTATCGTCCTCACACCGAAAGCTTCACCCCTCGAACGCGTCGATCGACGCCTTGCTGCCGCGCGAGACCAGCGTCTCGTCGACGGCGGGCAGCCCCTCGCCCTTGTCGCGAAAGCGGTTGGTGATGGGATAGCGGCGGTCGCGGCCGAAATTCCTCGGCGTCACCTTCACGCCGGGCGCGGCCTGGCGGCGCTTGTATTCGGCGACGTTGAGCAGATGGTCGATGCGGGTGACCGTTTCGCGATCGAAACCGGCCGCGATGATCTGATCCAGCGGCTGCTCGCGCTCGACAAGACGCTCCAGGATGGCATCGAGCAGCTCATAGGGCGGCAGCGAATCCTGGTCGGTCTGGTTCTCGCGCAGTTCCGCGCTCGGCGGCCGTGTGATGATGTCGGGCGGGATCACCTCGCCCGCCGGCCCGAGCGCGTCATCGGGCTTCCAGCCGTTGCGCAGGCTCGCCAGCCGAAACACCTGCGTCTTGTAGATGTCCTTGATCGGGTTGAAGCCGCCGTTCATGTCGCCATAGAGCGTGGCGTAGCCGACCGACATTTCCGACTTGTTGCCTGTCGTCACCACCATCAACCCGGTCTTGTTGGAGATCGCCATCAAGAGCGTGCCGCGGCTGCGGGCCTGGAGGTTTTCCTCGGTGATATCGGGCGGCAGATTCTTGAAGAGGCCTGAGAGGATGGTCTCGAAGCCGGTCACGGCCTCCGCGATCGGCAGCACCTCATAGCGGATGCCGAGATGGCCGGCGAGCTCGCCCGCATCGGCGATCGAGTGTGCTGCAGTGTAGCGATACGGCAGCATCACGCCATGCACCTGATCGGCGCCGAGCGCATCGACCGCGATCGCCGCGCAGAGGGCCGAGTCGATACCGCCGGAAATGCCGAGCAGCACGCCGGGAAAACCGTTCTTGCCGACGTAGTCGCGCAGGCCCAGCACGCAGGCGGCGTAATCGGCGTTGTCGCCCTCGGGTGGCTCGGCGATCGGGCCCGTGCAGCGCCAGTCGTCGCCATTTCTCACAAAGCGCAGCGTGACGATGCTCTCGTCGAACGACGGCAATTGCGCCGCAAGCGAGAGATCGCCGTTGAGCGCGAAGGACGCGCCGTCGAACACGAGTTCGTCCTGACCGCCGATCTGGTTGAGATAAACCAGCGGCAGGCCGCTCTCGGTGACGCGGGCGACCGCGACCGACAGGCGCACGTCGTTCTTGTCGCGGGCGTAAGGCGAGCCGTTCGGCACCAGGATGATCTCGGCGCCGGTCTCGGCCAGCGTCTCGACCACGTTCTCGTAGTCCTCGGATTCCTCCAGCCAGATGTCCTCGCAGATCGGCACGCCAATCCGCACGCCGCGCACCGTCACCGGGCCCGCAGCGGGGCCGCGCGAAAACAGCCGCTTCTCGTCGAACACGCCGTAATTCGGCAGATTGCATTTGAAACGCAAGCCAGCGATGCGCCCGCCGTCGAGCAGCGCGCAGGCATTGTAGAGCTTGCCGTCCTCGACCCAGGGCGTGCCGACCAGCATGGCCGGCCCGCCATCGGCGGTCTCGCGGGCCAGTGCCTCGATCGCAGCGCGGCAGGCCGCCTGGAAGGCCGGCTTCTGCACGAGGTCTTCCGGCGGATAGCCGGCGATGAACAATTCCGGAAACAGCACGAGATCAGCGCCGTCGGCGATGGCTCTCGCGCGCGCATTGCGCGCCTTGGCGGCGTTGCCCTCGATATCGCCCAGGGTCGGATTGAGCTGGGCGAGCGTGACCGCGAATGCTTTGAGACGTTCGGTCATGGCCGCCGCGCTCCGATCAGATAAATCCCAGTCGCTCGATGATGGCGATGATCCAGAACGCGCCTGCCATCAGCAGCGCGACGCCGACGGCCGCCGAGCCCATGTCCTTGACCCGCCCGATCTGCTTATCGTGATCCATCGTCAGCCGGTCGGCCAGCTTTTCGATCGCGGTGTTGAGCAGCTCGACTGTCAGCACGAACGCAACCGAACAGACCAGCTCGACCGCGCGCATCGCGGTCGCGCCGACCAACCAGGCCAGCGGCAGCGACACCAGGAGCGCAAAAATCTCCTCGCGGACGGCCTGCTCCGATCGGAACGCAAAGGCCAGACCGTTACGGGAATTGATCGTGGCCTTCCAGATCCGCAGCAAGATCCTAGAGTCCCGCTGCGGCCGGCATCGGCGTGGCCTTGCCCGCGCGTTCCTGCTTGAGGAGCTCGGCGATCAGGAAAGCCATGTCGATGGATTGCTCGGCATTGAGGCGGGGATCGCAGACCGTGTGATAGCGGTCGTTGAGGTCCTCGTCCGTGATCGCCCGGGCGCCGCCGATACACTCGGTGACGTCCTGCCCGGTCATCTCCAGATGCACGCCGCCGGCATGGGTGCCTTCGGCGGCATGGATCGTGAAGAAAGACTTCACCTCCGACAGGACGCGGTCGAACGGGCGCGTCTTGTAGCCCGAGGTCGAGGTGATGGTGTTGCCGTGCATGGGATCGCACGACCAGACCACCACTTTGCCCTCGCGCTTCACGGCGCGGATCATGTTCGGCAGATGCTCGCCGACCTTATCCGAGCCGAAGCGGCCGATCAGCGTCAGCCGTCCCGGCTCGTTGTCGGGATTGAGCACGTCGATCAGCTTCAAAAGCTCGTCGGACTTGAGCGACGGGCCGCATTTCAGCCCGATCGGATTCTTGATGCCGCGGAAATATTCGATATGGCCGTGATCGAGCTGGCGGGTGCGGTCGCCGATCCAGATCATGTGGCCCGAGGTCGCATACCAGTCGCCAGTGGTGGAATCGACGCGGGTCATGGCCTGCTCGTAGCCGAGCAGCAGCGCCTCGTGGCTGGTGTAGAAATCGGTGGCGCGCAGCTCGGGATGGGCCTCGAGATCGAGACCGCAGGCGCGCATGAAGTTGAGCGCGTCCGAGATGCGGTCGGCCAGCTCCTTGTAGCGGCGGGACTGCGGTGAATCCTTGAGGAAGCCGAGCATCCACTGATGCACGCTGCCGAGATTGGCGTAGCCGCCGGTGGCGAAGGCGCGGAGCAGGTTCAGCGTCGCCGCGGACTGGCGATAGGCCATCAGCTGGCGCTGCGGATCCGGCACGCGCGCTTCCTTGGTGAAGGCGATGTCGTTGACGATGTCGCCACGATAGCTCGGCAACTCGACGCCATTGAGCTTCTCGGTCGGCGACGACCGCGGCTTTGCAAACTGGCCGGCGACGCGGCCAACCTTCACCACCGGCACCGCGCCGGCGTAGGTCAGCACCACCGCCATCTGCAGCAGCACGCGGAAGAAATCGCGGATGTTGTTGGCGCCGTGCTCGGCAAAGCTCTCGGCGCAGTCGCCGCCTTGGAGCAGGAAGGCCTCGCCGGCCGCAACGCGGGCCAGCGCCTTCTTCAGGTTGCGCGCCTCGCCCGCGAACACCAGCGGCGGAAAGGTCGCAAGCTGCGCCTCCACGTCGGCCAGGGCCTTGGCGTCGGGATAGTCGGGCACCTGTAGCACCGGCTTGCTGCGCCAGGACTCGGGCGTCCACCGCTCGGACATCGCAATCTCTCCGTGAAGCAAAAAGCACAACCTGATCTAGGGGTTGCGAGGGCCGCCTTATACACAGGCTGGCCCCGCCCCGCCAGTTGTAAATCCAGTCGGCACTGCAAGCCCTTGCGGGGAAAGCCAAATTCGCATTTGCTGGGAGGGCGAGGCAAACTGGCAGGATACCTTGCGCCCATGGACGCGGCACTGGACGACGTTTTCATCGACGAGATCAACTTCCCGGCGACCGACGGGTATGCCCTGGCCGGCACCCTGTTCTTGCCGCGCAGCACCAAGCGCCATGCCGTCCTGATCAATTCGGCGACCGCCGTGCCGCGCAAGATTTATCGGGGCTTTGCCTCCTATCTCGCCCATCGCGGCTGCGCGGTCCTCACTTACGACTATCGCGGCATCGGCGATTCCCGGCTGCCGGCGATGGTCGGCTACAACCAGCCGAAATCGCTGGTCGGCTTCAAGGCCTCGATGTCGGATTGGGCCGCGCTCGACGTCACCGCCGCGGTCAGCTGGATGCGGGAGCGGTACAACACCCTGCCGCTGGCCTATGTCGGCCATTCCTTCGGCGGCCAGGCGCTGGGGCTGATCGCCAACAACAGCGAAATCTCGCGCGCCGCGTTCGTGGCCTCGCAGGCCGCGACGTGGCGGCTGATGACCTCGCCGGAGAAATACCGCGTCTTCGCCTTCATGAACCTCATCGGCGTACCGCTCGCCCACACGCTAGGCTACGCCCCGGGCTGGGCCGGCGTCGGGGAGGATTTGCCCAAGGGGGTCTTCCTGCAATGGGCCAATTGGGTCTCGAGCCCCCGCTATCTCTTCGATTCCAAACTGCCGGCGCTGGAGAATTTTGCGAAGTTCAAGGGCGAGCTGCGGGCGCTGTGCTTCTCCGACGATCCGTGGGCGACGCGGCCGGCGGTCGAACTGCTCGCGAGCGGGTTCACCGCGATCAAGCCGGAGGTGTTGACCGTGAAGCCGTCCGACGTCGGCGCCAAGGGAATAGGCCATTTCGGCTTTTTCCGCCCCGAGCATCGCGACACGCTGTGGCGCGGCGTCGCCGAATGGATCCAGGGGGACTGAGACACAGCTTCGCGTTCTCGCGGCTTTTCTCGCCCGAGCTTTGACCAGTGCCTTACCCTCTCATGAAAGAGGGCGCAGGGAAGGCCGGGAGCCGGTTGGCTCCCATCGACCGCCATGCGAAGAGCAGATTGCGTGTGCTTCATGCATAGCGGGTAACAGGGCAACCGGAGCATCCCGGCCTTCCCTGCGCAGTGGCTTTACGGCTTATGTCGTACTCTCCCCGGGGAGCGTTGCACTATTGCCCCCGTCGCCTTGTGGATGACTGATGCGCGTGCCCGGTTGGACCGCCACATCACCGCAAGACTTGGCGCACAGACCCCGGGCGCCAGGACCACACGATTTTGCCGTACGCGGATCACACCGGTCGTGTGCGCGACGGTCTCGCTCACGGTTGCCCGCCCTGCAAAACCCTCAGCGCCGATGTGACCCACGTCCACCGCAACCCGGCCCGCGTTCGTGACGATCGCGATACGCCCCTCTTCGTTGGGCCGGGATGCAGCGACACATACGCGATTTCCGAATTTCGGTAAAGTGGAATATTTTTGCCCCAGCGCGTTGACCCAGGGCTCGCGTGTTTTGCCCGTCGGGCAACACAAGGCCTTGTAAATATCGTGCGACCGCGGCTCGAGCGTTTCCGTGGAAACGCTGAAAGGCGTGCGATTCCCGGCGCGCAGCCGCGTCTTCACCGACGAGGAAGCCTCTGAGGTGAAGGCCATGGGACCGCCGGCGCCCGCCTCGAATTAGGGCGTACCCATAATGGTCGGCTCACCGCCGTAAAGCGGAAGTCGCCACCTTGATCTACTCTTCGTGACCCAAAGCGGACACTACAACTACAAATTTACCGCCGCTTGGCCCAAATAAGTCGGACTTTCGATCGTTTGCGGCTGCTTCTCTCGCAGGTCTTCAATACCCGAGCGCGGAGGTTCCGAAGTTCTGCAAGTTGAGAGTTGAGCAACCACACCCGTTGATTCAAAATGATCATACGGTCGCAAATCCGACCACGACTATTCATTACGAGCTCCAAGAGCTGCAACTGCTGAAAATTACCGACATTTGTAAAAGGCGTTCACCGGGGATCTTAGCGTTGCTTCACGTAAAAGATGTGAAACGGCACATACGCGGCAGGAAAGGTGTTTCACCTATCGAGTTTCTGAAGGCGTGCCTTAGGCACTAGTTGGCGCAGAAAGGGCCACGACCGTGATGCAGGAGCAAGATGATGTCACGAGCCTGTGGCATGTTCGTTGCACATTGGCGTCAACTGAGATTTCAGTGCTCAGTTAGAGAATAGGGCGCCGCCGGGACGCATATTTCAAGCCCGGCCGCGCCTCTTTTAACTGCTGCCCTGCTCTCGCGCCGTCATAAATCCGTAATTTTCAGGCATCGAACCTTGGCGCTGTCGCCCGATTTGCTTAGGAGTAAGGCCGCGAGAGGACCTGATCATGACCGACAATACGCAATACGACGACGCTAAGCGAAATCGCCTGCTCGAAGCAGCTCAGCAAGAGATGATCAAGTTCGAACGCAAAGAGAACGAGTTCCGCAAGAGGGATCGTGCCGAGAGAGCGGCGGAACTGCAATTGCCTCTGGAAAAGCTCAATATTCATTGATTACGTTGCCAGCAGTTTCCAGTCATGGCCCATCTAGCTCGGGTCGCGCTGTCGGTTTCTGGCTACTGGTCGGATTCGACAAGCTCATTAGCGGTTGAACTGCCAGCGCCCTGGCTGGCGGTAAACCGGACGTCAGGCGGACAGCCGATTAATGAGTACAGGCCCTAACGGATAATCGTCGTCAGGGACGAATAGCGCCTGTTGGGCTTGGCCTCGCCCGGCGCGAACTGCGAGAACGCGTCGCTGACGCGGACCGCCGGCGGCGTGTCGGTCGCAAACCGAAACTCCTTCGGCCGCGGTGCGTAGAAGCTGGCGCGATAATAGGCGTCGTCGAAGCGCGCCTCGCCGACCCCGAACAATGCGTCACAGACGAGCAGGAGCGCGTAGACTCCCGCGACCGATGCGACGATCTCCCTTAGAATTGACATGCCGATAGCCCTGCCCTTTTGCGCGCAGGATGCAGATCGGTTCCAAAGGCCTGGTTTAAGGCGCCAAGCTTCTTGTCCGCAGGGTTTGCTGCTGCTGAGCCGTTTGCAGACAATTTTATCGATTGAAAAAGGAGCCCGCCGGATCGGACGATCAGGCGGGCTCAGGATTGGCCGCTCGGGAGGTTGTCAGGCGGCCAGGTTCGTCAGCCGTGGCCGGCCTCCTTGCGATGGCCGTTGTCGCTGAGGCGGTCGACCCAGGCGATGCCGATCGCCGAGACGATGAAGGTCATGTGGATCAGCACCTGCCACATCACGCCGGTCTCGGTGAAATTGCTGCGCGTGGTGCCGAGATTGCCGGCCTCGATGAAGGTCCTGAGCAACGAGATCGAGGAGATGCCGATGATCGCCATCGCGAGCTTGATCTTGAGCACGCTGGCATTGACATGGCTCAGCCATTCCGGCTCGTCGGGATGACCGGTCAGGTTCAGGCGGGACACGAAGGTCTCGTAGCCGCCGACGATCACCATGATCAGGAGGTTCGAGATCATGACGACGTCGATCAGCCCGAGCACGACCAGCATGATCTGCTGCTCGCTGGCGTCGAACGAGTGCGCGACCAGATGCCAGAGCTCCTTCAGAAACAGCAGCACATAGACGGCCTGCGCGACGATCAGGCCGACATAGAGCGGCACTTGCAGCCAACGGGAGCCAAAGATGAGCTGCGCAAACAGGCCTAGGCGCGGCGGCTCGCCTTGCGCCGAAGGTGCTTTGGGTTCGGACGTCATGAATTACTCCGGATTGCGGAAAGAGTTGTCGCCTCAGAGACTCGCGATGACAGGCGCGAGCTCGAGCGAGCCCCGATAGATCATCTCGAAGGCGACGTAAATGATGATGGCGAGGCCGACATAGGCGACCCAGCGATGCTTCTGGAGCACGCGACCAAGCAGATCGGCGGCAACACCCATCATCGCCACCGACAGCAACAGCCCGAAGACGAGAATGTAGGGATGCTCGCGCGCGGCGCCCGCGACCGCGAGCACGTTGTCGAGCGACATCGAGACGTCGGCGGCGACGATCTGCACCGCAGCCTGACCGAAGGTCTTTCGCTGCACGGTCGCACCGTCCGCGCCGCCGCCATGGCTGAACGCCAGCTGCCCCCCATGCGACTGCTCGCGCAGCTCGCGCCACATCTTCCAGCAAACCCAGAGCAGCAGCACGCCGCCGGCAAGCAACAGGCCGATGACCTGCAGCAGCTGGGTCGCGACGCCGGCGAAGACGATGCGCAGTACCGTGGCGGCGGCGATACCGACGATGATGGCGCGGCGGCGCTGTTTGGCCGGAAGTCCCGCTGCGGCGAGGCCGATGACGACGGCATTGTCGCCGGCGAGAACGAGGTCGATCAGGACGACTTGAAGCAGCGCAGTGAGCGCTTCGGGCGTGATGAATTCAGTCATGATTGATCATTTTTCGATGCGGATGGATCGAGCCAATGCGGCTTCTTCCGCTCGACCCAATCCAGGACCTTCGAACGTGAGGAGCGCAACGCAGGCACGTCCTCGGCAAGCAGCGCGAGACCGAGCGGCAGCATCCAGACGCCGAGGATCGGAAGGAAGGAAAGCACACCGCCCACAATGAGGAGCGCGCCCGATGGAATTCTGACCCAGCGGTTCGACGGCTTGAGCAGATAGGTGACGGTGTCACCCATGCGCGGCGGCAGCCGATCGACGAGCTTTTCGAGGCGCGGGTCGCCGCCGGCCATTTCGCTGGCGGGACCTGCGGCTTCACTCGTACGCTCGTGCGATGCTGCGCTCATGCTTACTCCTCTGTGGCCATCTGCCGTTCGGTGCGCCCTTGACCCGACGTGACCGGCTTCGCGCGCGGCAGCACCAGCGTCAGCAAGCGCAACAATTTTATCGCCTGCACTTCGTGGGGATGGACGTCCTCATCCGCCGCAGCCACCCGCTCCGACAGCTCAATCAAATGGGACGACAGCGGCAAGTTCGAAACCGGCCGCAGCGTGTCGATCACGACATTGGCAAAATCCGGTTCCTCGAGCCGTTCGGCGAGCTCATCGAACATCGCATAGAGCCGTTCGTCCGAGATGTGCGGCGCCAGCTTGCGATCCTTGATGAAACGGATCACCTCGTCGCGCTCGACCGGCGAAACGCGCCGGTCGGCAACCGCAACCAGCGCGCCCACGATCACCAGCGCAACCGCGGCCTGCTCGTTCAGGCTGGACGGTTCCGTGATTTCGATTTCGATCGGATTTGAATGCTTGGCGTCAGTCATCGTTGCTCCTCAATGTTGCGAAATGGCCGCACGGAGCTGCGATGGGGACGAATGGTCGGAGAGAGAGTACAGAGGCCCGACGATCGGCCGATCCATCGCATTCGCGCGGGACAGGTCATCCGACATCACGAGGTTTGCCGACGAACGTCGGCGTCCTCGCCAGAGGGGCCCGGATTCTTGTTCGTGTCAGAGATAAAGGTGGGTCCGTCGGAATCAAGGCGAGATGACTGCGACCAGCCGCCGCATCGGTTCCGCGGTCGTGCACCTTCGTTAAGCACGTCGCGCTCCGTGTCCCGGACGCGATGCAACGCGTAGCGCTGCTGCGCAGAGCCGGGACCCAGATGGCGCACCCAACCTTATGGGCCCCGGCTCAGCAGTGCGCCGCCAAGAGGCGCTGCACTGCGTCCGGGGCAAGCCCTCGGCGCCGGGAACATCGCCTCGGCGGGTGTGTTGGTGCAACTCAGCACGCATTGTCTGACAGGAAGCCGCAAGGAACTCCCATGTGCCGCTGGATCGCATACCGGGGCGAGACCACCTCGTTTGAGCCTTACGTCACCGAGCCCGAACATTCGCTGGTCGCGCAGAGCATCCGCTCGCTGCAATCCACGGCGGGCTCGAATGGCGATGGCTTTGGTCTCGGCTGGTACGGCGAGCATCCGGAGCCCGGCCTTTACCGCGAGACCCGCCCGGCCTGGTCGGACGAAAACCTGCGCTATCTCTGCCGGCATCTGCGCTCGCATTTGTTCTTTGCCCATGTGCGCGCCGCCACCGGCACGGCGGTGACGCGACAGAATTGCCATCCCTTTGCCTGCGGCCACTGGATGTTCATGCACAACGGGTTCGTCGGGAGCTGGAATCGGCTGCGGCGCAAGGTCGAGGCGCTGATCCCCGATGCCTATTATCCATCGCGGCTGGGCACGACCGATTCGGAGGCTGTGTTCCTGGCGATGATGGGTGCCGGGCTCGACAGCGATCCGCTTCAAGCGACGCGGCGCGTGCTGCACGCCCTCGTCGGCCTCGTCAACGAGGGGCAGCTGCGCGAACGGCTGCGCTTCACCAGTGCGATCGCGAACGGCCGGGATCTCTATGCGTTTCGCGTTGCGGTCAACGACGCCGCAAACACGCTGTATTACCGGGAGGACGGCGGCCAGGTCATCGTCGTGTCCGAACCCTTCGACAAGGAATCGGATTGGTCCGAAGTGCCGCCAAATCACGCGCTGATCGCGCGCGCGTCCGAAAACGTGAAGATTGTTCCGTTCGACGTTGCAATTTCCGGTGAGTGCGACGCGGAACCCGCCCCCGTCAGACGGATTATCGCCCGCAGGTAATGCCTTTGCCGGGTGGCCAATGACATCTACTTCGGACGTTTTGAAACTGCTGCGCCTCGATTCCTCGGGTGACAGGCAGCACCTGGTCATTCGCTCTGCCGGCGGCGGGGCCAAGGCGGCTGAATATTCCTTCGGCATCGAGGAGGAGTACTTCCTGGCGGACCGCCGCAGCTTCGAGGTCGCCATTCAAACTCCGAACGAGCTGTTCGAATCGGCGAATTGGTCGACCGGCGGCCAGGCCATGCGGGAGATGCTGCAATCCCAGCTCGAGGTCGCCACCAACGTTCACGTCGACGTCAACGACGCCCGCGAAGAGCTTCGCTTCCTGCGGCGCGAAGTCGCGAACGTCGCCGCGCAATATGGTTTCGTGATCATGGCCTGCGGCACGCACCCGACCGCGGTCTGGCGCATGTCGCAGCCAAGCCCGAAACCGCGCTATGAGGAGATGATCGAGGATCTGCGCAGCATCGGCCATCGCAACATGATGTGCGGCATGCATGTGCACGTCCAGCTGCCCGATCCCGAGAAGCGCATGGCGGTGATGCGGGCTATGCTGCCGCATCTGCCGCTGTTCATCGCGCTGTCCGCGTCCTCCCCGTTCTGGAATTCGCACAAGACCGGACTGAAGGGCTACCGTCTCGCCGCCTATTCCGAGCTGCCGCGCACCGGCCTGCCCGAACTGTTCGAGAGCAGGCAGGATTACGACGACTATGTCGGCGCGCTGCAGCGCTCCGGCGTCATTCCCGACGAGAGCCACATCTGGTGGGCGATGCGCCCCTCGATGCGGCACCCAACCCTCGAGCTTCGGGCGCCCGACACCTGCACCTTCGTCGACGATGCCGTCGCCATCGCCTCGCTCTATCGCTGCCTGACGCGCCGCCTCTATCTGCGACCGGATCTGTCCAAGGGGGTCACCGCGGTCGAACGCGCAATTGCGGTGGAGAATAAATGGCGCGCCCAGCGCTACGGCACCGATTGCATCTTCGCCTCCAGAGACGGACCGGTCACGATCTCGGAGATGCTCTCCCGAATCATCGACGACATCACCGAGGACGCCGACGCACTGGGCTGCGCCGCCGAGATCGAGCATTGCCGGGTCATTGTGGACCGCGGCAGCTCGGCCGAATTCCAGCTTCGCGCCTATCGCGAAAACGGCGACGACATCGCAGCCGTGTCACGATGGATCGCTACATCGACGATCTCAGGAACCAGCGCGCCGATCGGGCGCAGCGCTCCAGCGCCGTCATAGCGCCCGCGCAAGCTTCCCGGACGAGAACGTCATTTCTGAATTTGCTACGCCGTGGGGGAATGCATGACTGACATCGCCTGGTGCGCCGGTTGCGGCCACAGCCTGGTCCCGATCCTGTCCGAGAACGGCCGCGCGCGGCCAAGCTGCTTCTGGTGCGAGGGCGTCGACGCCCGGACCATGGAGATGGCAAAGTGGGCTGACAGCCCGGCCGGCAAGCCGGATCGGGCCGCGCCTCACGCCTTTGATTGAGCCGCCCTCTGCGTCAAACCCGCGCCACCACGCGCGGACGGAACACGGAATCCGCGGTCGGCGAAAGAGCCGTGACCGGCTTTCGCGTCGGCCGGCGCCGCGGGATGAAGAAATTGTTCACGACGATCGGCTCGTGATCGCCGAGCGCGATCCGCTCCTTCGCGAGCAGGCTCATGACCGAGCGCATCTTGATGACTTCCTGCGCCACGAAGCTGCAATCCTCGTCGCGGTTGATCTGCTCATGCATGATCGCTTCGGCTTCGCGCATGCTGACGCGGAGCGCTCTGATGGTTCTGCGAATTTCGTTGATACGGTTGTCCATGGCTGCCTCCATCTCGGTCGCAGCATAAGAACAAAACGTGAACACTCTGTCAATCGCCGCCCCGCCCGGTCGCGACGTTTTCGCTAAATCCCGAAGGCGCCATCGGACCGATCCGGCACCGCCGCCGCTGCACGCGCACTCCCGCCTTGCCGACAAATTAGACAGGCCCCTCACTGCGCCGGAAGCGCGTATCCCCAGCACGCGTCCGACCAGCAGAACAAGCTGTCGATCTAACCTCCCGTGCAGCCACCGGATTTTTCCTGAACGGGCACGCCGGCATCGCGGCGCCAGGCCCGCTTGCTGCTTCGCAAACCAACTGGCCCAAAATTCGCAATGACGGTGCAAGCGAAGCAACGGCGCAGAGCGGAGAACGTCATGAACGTGCATCCTGCGGGCGATCTCAAGACGACCGGCCTCACCCATCCGAATGGCGCGCCGCTCCGCCTCAACACGCAGGACTTCATCGCGATCGATCGCGATCGGAATGCGAAGTTCGAGGCGACGTATCGCCCGCAAGCGCTCTACAATCGCGCCAATGAAGGCTTTCACGCCAACAACGAAACCTTCCTGCTCCACGAAGTCGCGACCAATCTGCCGATCTACCGTCCCGACACCGGTCCCACCGACTTCCATCTGCATCTGCCGCCCGGCGGCTTTCAGCTCGTGCTGGTCACCTCGGGCGCTTTCACCTTCGACTATGACGGGCGCTTCTACAATGTCGGCCCCGGCGCGGTGATGCTGCAAAGCGCGATCGTGCATCGCCAGCTGTTCTACACCTGGTCGGGCCTATCGACCGAAGAGAATTTGAAGACGCCGCAGACGGTGGTGCCGGATCCGGTCTCGATGGGCTATTCGGGCAAATTCCTCGAAGCCTTCATCACCGATCCCACCACCTTTCCGAATCCCACCATCGTCGGTCCCGATCAGATCAACGAAGCCGAAACGCCGCGCGTGGCCTGGAGCCATCCGTTGCACGATCGCCCGGCCAATGCCGGCTTCTGGCTTCAGGATCCCCTGGCGCTGGATGCACTGTTCAAGCCGCTTGGCGACGGCTCGATCAAATCGGCGCTGTCCGTTTACGTGCGCGATATCGGCATCGAGGCGCCGAGCGGCCAGCTCGTCACCGGCCACATCATCGCAACCGATCCGCGCGGCCGGTCGCTTCTGCCGAAGAGCACATCGGCATCCGCGGACGCCGCCTCGTTCGCCAAGGGCGAGGTCGTGATCTATCGCGTCATTCGCGGCACGGCCGAATTCAGGAACAAGGCAGGCGAGACCTTCGAGCTCGCGGCCGGCGACGTCGTGACCGCAGGCAAGAGCGCGATCAGCCTCATTGCGGTCGGCGAGAACACGCAGGTGCTCCGACTCGGCCTTCTCAAGGGTATCGACGACCTCCGCGGCTGGACGCCGACGCAACGCGACGAGATCGACGGTCTCGCCGGCCAGATCATCACGCAGAAGGACATTCGTCCGCTCCGCACCGAAGGCAAGCCTGTCGGATATCTCTACGCTTAGGAGACGCCCTACTCCGCGGCCTGGCGCACGTGGCGCGCGGTCGGGGTGCGCATGGTGACGAGCTCTTCGGCCGCGGTCGGATGCAGCGCGATGGTCGCGTCGAAATCGGCCTTGGTCGCCTTCATCTTCACCGCGATCGCGACGGCTTGCGTGATCTCGGCGGCGGCATCGCCGACGATGTGGCAGCCGAGCACGCGATCGGTCGAGCCGTCGACGACGAGCTTCATCAGCACGCGGGTGTCGCGGCCGGACATCGTCGCCTTGATCGGGCGGAACGAGGTCTTGTAGATGTCGACGTGACTGAACTGCGCGCGCGCTTCAGTCTCGGTGAGACCAACGGTGCCGACCTCCGGCTGCGAGAACACGGCGGTCGGGATGTTGGCGTGGTCGACCTTCACCTCGCGCTTGCCGAACACGGTGTCGGCGAAGGCGTGGCCTTCGCGGATCGCCACCGGCGTCAGATTGAAGCGATGGGTGACGTCGCCGATCGCATAGATGCTGTCGACCGAGCTCCTGGAGAAATGGTCGACCGCGATGCCGCCGTTCGCAGGATTAATGGCGACGCCGGCGTTCTCCAGCCCGAGATTGGCGACAGCCGGATGGCGGCCGATGGCGAACATCACCTGCTCCGAGGCGATGCTCGATCCGTTCGACAGATGCGTGGTGAATTCATCGCCGTGGCGGTCGACCTTGCTCACCGTGCAGCCGGTGAGAATGGTGATGCCCTGCTTCTCCATCTCGGCACGAACGTGGGTCCGGACATCCTCGTCAAAACCGCGGAGGATGTTGTCGCCGCGATAGATCACGGTGACGTCGGAGCCGAAGCCGGCGAAGATGCCGGCGAATTCCAGCGCGATGTAGCCGCCGCCCTGGATCACGATCCGCTTCGGCAGCCTCGCAAGGTGGAACGCCTCGTTGGAGGAGATCACGTGCTCGATGCCGGGAATCGATGCGCCGTGGTTGGGCGCGCCGCCGGTGGCGATCAGGATGTATCTTGCGGTGATCTTGCGGTCGTTTTCGAGCAGACGCACGGTGTGCTTGTCCTCGATCACCGCGCGGCTCTTGACGATCTGCGCGCCTGACTTCTCGACATTGGCGGTATAGGCCGCCTCCAGCCGCGCGATCTCCTTGTCCTTGTTGGCGATCAGCGTCGGCCAGTCGAACGTTGCGGGCGGAACGGTCCAGCCGAAACCTGCGGCGTCCTCGAGCTCGTGGCGAAAATGCGAGCCGATCACGAACAGCTTCTTCGGCACGCAGCCGCGGATCACGCAGGTCCCGCCCATGCGGTACTCTTCCGCGATCGTCACGCGGGCGCCGTAGCCCGCCGCGATGCGGGCGGCACGCACGCCGCCCGAGCCGCCACCGATGACGAAGAGGTCGACGTCGAATTCAGCCATTGTCCACTCCGCCCCCTGTCAGGAAGTCCTGATCAGATAGTGTCTGTCAGATCTCCTTGCCACGCTTGCGCATCTCGGCGCGGAAGGCTCCCATCACGGTCTCGGCGAAGTTCTGGGCCCAGGAATTCATGAAGGCCATGGACAGGCCGATGGCGCGCGGCTCGGCATCGATCAGCTTCTTGCCCAGCGGCGACTTGTAGAAGGTGACGAGATCCTTCAGCTCCTGCTCGGTGAACTCGCTGGCGTAGATCTGCGCCATGCCTTCGCCGATCTCGTTCTGGCGGCCTTGCAGCTGCTGGGCGACGATCGGGGCGACCTCGTTGAGGTCCTTCTGGTAGTTGAGGTTCTGCTGGGTCAGCGCAATCTTGGTCTTCTCGACCAGACCGGGCACTGCGCCCGCGTACATCGCGGTGGCGTTCTTGATCTGCAGGATCTCCCTCGCCGCCGCGATCGCCGCAGGCGAGGCCTTGGGCTGGGCGGGTGCGGCGCCAGCCTTGGGCGCAGCCTGCTGCGCGGCGGCCGGGACGACCGAGAGGGCCAGTCCCACAGCGAGGGTCGCAGCCGGCAAAAATCTCAAAACGCTCTTCATTCCTAGTCTCCTTTCGGCTTACGCCGTTCAATCACGCGAATTCCCTCGCCGCCCGCCAGAACAGCCGAGCTGGCCAAGCCGATAAACAACCCATGCTCGACCACGCCGGGAATCGCGCTCAACGCGCTGGCGAGGCCGGCAGGATCCCCGATCTGTCCGAGCTGGGCATCGACGATCCAGTGGCCGCCGTCGGTGACGAAAACGTGGCCTTCCTTGGCCTTGCGGACCGCCATTTGCCCGGAAACGCCGCATTCGGCAAATGCCTTCTCGATCGCCCGGCGCGTCGCGCCGAGCCCGAACGGGATGACCTCGACCGGCAGCGGAAAGCGGCCGAGCGTCGGCACCCATTTGGTGTCATCTGCAATCACGATCATGCGATCCGAGGCCGCCGCCACGATCTTCTCGCGCAGCAGCGCGCCGCCGCCGCCCTTGATCAGGTTGAGCGCGGGATCGATTTCGTCGGCGCCGTCGATGGTGATGTCGAGATGGTCGATCTCGTCGAGCGTGGTCAGCGGCACGCCGCACCGCACAGCATCGAGGCGAGTCGCCTCGGAGGTCGGCACGCCGATCACCTTGAGCCCGGCGGCGACGCGCTCGCCGAGCAGCTCGACGAAATGCTTGGCGGTCGAGCCGGTGCCGAGCCCGAGCTGCATGCCGTCCCGCACCTCCTCGAGCGCGCGCGCCGCGGCCTGTCGCTTCAACTGGTCCATATTCACGTTTGCGCCCGCCTCTGAAGTCTCGAACATGCCGCCGATCGTGGCCGCTTTCGGCGGCCTATGTAGCCTCGTTTTCCGCCGGAGAACAGGGTCTGGGAACCAGGCTATAAGCTGAACTTATGGCGCCGCCCCTTGCACTGACCTGACCGGGCCGGTAGCGCTTGGACCATGACCTCCCCTCACACCATCGTCTTCGATCTCGACGGCACGCTTGTGGATACGGCGCCCGACCTGATCACCGCGCTGAACCACGTGCTCGACCGCGAAGGGCTGCCGCCCGTGCCGATGGCCTCGGCCCGCAACATGATCGGCGCCGGCGCCCGTAAGCTGATCGAGCGGGGGCTGGAGGCCGAGGGCCGCACCGTCACCCCCGCCGACATGGACCGGATGACCGCGGATTTCATCGCCTATTACGCCGATCACATCGCCGTCGAATCCCGCCCCTTCGAGGGGCTCGAGGCCGCGCTGGACCATTTTTCCGCGCAAGGCCATCGCCTCGCCGTCTGCACCAACAAGCTGGAATGGCTGTCGAAGCGGCTGCTGGACGAGCTCGACCTCAGTCGCCGCTTCGCGGCAATCTGCGGCGCGGACACCTTTGGCGTCCAGAAGCCCGACCCGACCATCTTTCGTGAAACGGTGGCGCGCGCCGGCGGTGCGGTCAAAGCCAGCATCATGGTCGGCGATGCCGGAACCGATGTCGGGGTGGCCCGCCGGGCCGGGGTGCCGGTGATCGGCGTCAGTTTTGGCTATACCGACGTGCCGATCGCCGAGCTGAAGCCGGACCGGCTGATCCATCACATGCGTGACCTGCCAGCCGCCGCCAGCAGCCTGATGACGGCATGACGAAACCAAGATACTGATATCTCTACGGTATTCCGCGAGACCCCGCACCTAACCATCCATTATCTATGCGCAGCCCGCCGGTTGCCTGCCCCAGACGACGCTCCTAAGGTCCGGCCCGGGGTTATGTGGCGGTTTGTCGCAGACGAAGTGGATGGCTCAAGCGTCGTGTCATCACGGTTGCGCTAGCCGGAGCCAGCCTATTGCGAGCGGCAAGTCTTGGTGGCTGCTCCGGCAGGCGTTGATCTACGTATACCACCCGATTGTCCTCGTCGCGTCCGATGCTTAGATTGGGTGCCGAGCACCGCTGAAGCCAAGGTGCACCCGTCGCCGTTAGTGACAAGGCCTCTCGCATGAACGGATCCGCCGCGCTGTCCACCCCGATGACCGATCCGTTCGGGCGGACCATCAGCTATTTGCGCGTTTCCGTCACCGATCGCTGCGACCTGCGCTGCTTCTACTGCATGTCGGAAGACATGACGTTCCTGCCCAAAGCGAACCTGTTGACGCTGGAGGAACTCGACCGGCTCTGCTCGGCCTTCATCGCCAAGGGCGTCAAGAAGCTGCGGCTCACCGGTGGCGAGCCGCTGGTCCGGCGCAACGTGATGACGCTGGTCCGCTCGCTGTCGCGGCATCTGTCGAGCGGCGCCCTGAACGAGCTGACGCTGACCACCAACGGCACCCAGCTGGCGAAACACGCAAGCGAGCTCGCCGATTGTGGCGTGCGCCGCATCAACGTCTCCCTCGATACGCTCGATCCCAAGAAGTTTCGCGAGATCACCCGCTGGGGCGAGATCGACAAGGTGCTGGAAGGCATCGAGGCCGCGCGCGCCGCAGGACTTGCCGTGAAGATCAACGCGGTGGCGCTGAAGAACCTCAACGAGGACGAGCTTCCCGACCTGATGCGCTGGGCCCACGGCAAGGGCATGGGCCTGACGCTGATCGAGGTCATGCCGATGGGCGAGATCGGCTCGGGACGGATCGACCAGTACCTGCCGCTGTCGCTGGTGCGCGCGCGCCTCGCCCAGCAATTCACGCTGACGGATTTAGCGGAGAGCACCGGTGGCCCAGCCCGCTATGTCAGCATCGCCGAGACCGGCGGCAAGCTCGGCTTCATCACACCGATGACCCATAATTTCTGTGAATCCTGCAACCGGGTTCGTATTACCTGCACGGGAACGCTGCACACCTGTCTCGGCCACGAGGATGCCTCCGATCTACGCAAACCTCTGCGTGCATCCGATGACGACATGCTGCTTGCGGATGCGATCGACCGCGCCATCGGACTGAAGCCCAAGGGCCACGATTTCATCATCGACCGCCGCCACGATCGCCCCAGCGTCTCCAGGCACATGAGCGTCACCGGCGGCTAACTCCGTACAACTCCGGCCTTATTCCCCTTAACTATCAACAAACTTCCGATTGACTGGCGGCACGGCCGCTGGTTTGGTGCGGCAGCCTCATGCCTGCGCGGCGAGACAAGCCACGCGCCCGCTTCGGCGCAGTCAAGACGGCCGGGGCACACCATCGGGGAGGACCTATCGTTGCAAGCGCTCCTGAAGCTGAGCCAAAGGATTGACGCGTTCACACGCTGGACGGGCAAACGCCTGGCGTGGCTGATCGTGGCCGCCGTCATCATCTCGGCGGTCAATGCGATCGTCCGCAAGACGTTCGACACGTCCTCCAATTCGTGGCTCGAGCTGCAATGGGTGCTGTTCAGTATCGTGTTCCTGCTGTGCTCGCCCTGGACGCTGCTCGACAACGAGCATATCCGCATCGACATCGTGAACAACACGCTGCCGAAGACGGTCCGCAACCTCATCGACGTGGTCGGTCACCTGTTCTTCCTCATCCCGCTGTGCATCGTCATGATCATCACCGGCGTGCCGTTCTTCCAGCGCTCATTCCATATCAACGAGCAATCCGGCAACGCCGGCGGTCTGCCGCAATGGCCCGCCAAATCCCTGATCATGATCGGATTCGCATTCCTGCTCGTTCAAGCCATCTCCGAGCTGATCAAGCGAATTGCCGTCATGCGCGGAATGATTCCGGACCCGCATGAATCCCAGGTGTCGGCGCTGGAGGCGGAAGTCGAGCATCTCGTCGAAGCGATCGAGAAGAAGTAGCCGTTGGCGACGGTTTAGGGGAAATCATGACCGCGTTTATCATCGCCAATATGGCGCCCATCATGTTCGCGTCGCTGGTCGTCATGCTCTTGCTTGGCTACCCCGCGGCCTTCTCGCTCGGTGCCGTCGGCCTGTTCTACGCCATCGTCGGCATCGAGCTCGGCGAGTTCCGCCCGGACTTCCTCCAGGCTCTTCCGGAGCGCGTCTACGGCGTGATGAACAACGACACGCTGCTCGCCATTCCCTTCTTCACCTTCATGGGGCTTGTGCTGGAACGTTCTGGCATGGCCGAGGACCTGCTCGATACCATCGGCCAATTGTTCGGAACCATCCGCGGCGGCCTTGCCTATGCCGTGATCTTCGTCGGCGCGCTGCTCGCCGCAACGACGGGCGTGGTCGCCGCCTCCGTGATCTCGATGGGTCTGATCTCGCTGCCAATCATGCTGCGCTATGGCTATGACCGCCGCGTGGCCGCCGGCGTCATCGCCGCGTCCGGCACGCTCGCGCAGATCATTCCGCCCTCGCTCGTTCTGATCGTGATGGCCGACCAGCTCGGCAAGTCCGTCGGCGACATGTACGAAGGCGCCTTCATCCCCGGTCTCGTGCTCGCCGGCCTCTACGCCGGTTACGCATTCCTCGTCAGCATGTTCTTCCCGAAGGCCACCCCGGGCCTGCCGAAGGAAGCCATCGGCTTCCGCGAGGAGAGTGGCAGCCGCGGCCTGGTCTCGCTCGGTATGCTGTTCCTCGCGAGCTGCGTGTTCGGCTGGTTCATGATGCGCAATTCGACCGTGCATGGCGCCGATTACGTCGTGCTCAGCATGTTCTGCGGCATCATCTTCGCCTTCGTCGTCGCCGTGGTGAACTGGGTCATCGACAAGCTCACCGGCTTCCGCTTCCTGTCGAAGATGGCGCAGCAGACCACCTTCGTCATGGTGCCGCCGCTGTTCCTGATCTTCCTGGTGCTCGGCACGATCTTCATCGGCATCGCGACCCCGACCGAAGGCGGCGCGATGGGTGCCGCCGGCGCCCTCATCCTTGGTGCCGCGAAGCGGCGGCTGAGCTGGGACCTGATCCGGCAGGCCACGGAATCGACCGCCAAGCTGTCGGCCTTCGTCGTGTTCATCCTGGTCGGCGCCCGCGTGTTCTCGCTGACCTTTTACGGCGTCAACGGGCACGTCTGGGTCGAGCATCTGCTCACCTCGCTGCCCGGCGGCCAGGTCGGCTTCCTGATCTTCGTCAACGTCTTCGTGTTCGTGCTGGCCTTCTTCCTCGACTTCTTCGAGCTGGCCTTCATCGTGATCCCGCTGCTCGGACCTGCCGCCGAGCACCTCGGCATCGACCTGATCTGGTTCGGCGTCATTCTCGGCGTCAACATGCAGACCTCGTTCATGCATCCGCCGTTCGGCTTTGCGCTGTTCTATCTCCGCTCGGTCGCGCCGAAGGAGCGATACACCGATCGCGTCACCGGCAAGCGGATGGAACCGGTCACCACGGGCCAGATCTATTGGGGCGCGGTGCCATTCGTCGTCATCCAGATGATCATGGTCGGCCTGGTGATCGCGTTCCCGTCGATGGTCATGCACTACAAGGGCGTGCAGACCAACATCGATCCCAGCACCATCAAGATCGAGGTGCCGCAGATCGAGCTGCCGCCGCTGGATCTCGGACCGCCGTCGAAGTAGCGGCGGACGCCCCTCGCCGTCGTGCTCCGCTCAAGCGGCGCATGACGCGCGACGGCGCGCGTGACAAGCACCGGAAACGGAGGCATACCGGGCCATCCTCAGCCTATGGATGGCCGCTCATGCCCCGATTGCACCCTGCTCCCTCGGTCCTTGGCCCGTTGATCGCCTCACTCTGGCTGACCTGTGCCGCAACGATGGTGCGGGCCGAGCCGATTGCCGATGTTCATGGGCTGGCGCAAAAGGAGCAGCAGCCGCTGCTCGACACGCTGCGCGATCTCGTCGCCATCGAATCCGGCAGCAAGGACATCGAAGGCCTGAACCAGATCGCCGAGCGCGTTGCCGGTCAGCTCAAGCAGCTCGGCGGCACGGTGGAGATCCTGCAAACCACTGACATCTATCGCCTCGACGACACGCCCGAGAAGATCGGACCAGCCGTGCACGCCACATTCAAGGGTACGGGAACTAAAAAGATCATGCTGATCGCCCATATGGACACGGTGTACCTGAAGGGCATGCTGAAGGATCAGCCGTTCCGCATCGACGGCGACAAGGCTTACGGCCTCGGCATCGCCGACGACAAGCAGGGCGTCGCGCTCATCCTCCATACCGTGGCGCTACTGCAAAAGCTGAGCTTCAGGGATTACGGCACGCTCACAGTGCTCACGAACGGCGACGAGGAGATCTCCTCGCCGGGCTGGCGCAGCACCATCACCAAATTCGCCTCGGATCAGGACGCGGTATTCTCGTTCGAAGGCGGCGGAATGGACGGCACGCTGCGCCTCGCCACCAGCGGCATCGGCTCGGCCTATCTCAGCGTGCAAGGCAAGTCGTCACATGCCGGCGCAAGGCCCGAGGGCGGCGTGAATGCGCTGTACGAGCTCTCGCACCAGGTTCTGCAGATGAAGGACCTGTCGAAGCCGGAGCAGGGCCTGAAGCTGAACTGGACGGTCTCCAAATCCGGCACCAACCGCAACGTGATCCCTGCCGACGCCACCGCCCAGGCCGATGCGCGTGCGCTCAAGGTGTCCGACTTCGACGAGTTGGAGAAGGCGCTGCAGGACAAGATCAAGAATCGCCTGCTGCCGGACTCCAAGGTCGCCCTCAAGTTCGAGGTGCGTCGCCCGCCGTTAGAGGCGAATGAGGCCTCGCGCCGCGTGGCCGCCTACGGCAAGACGATCTATGGGGAGATCGGCCTATCCCTCAAGGTCGACGAGAAGGCGACCGGCGGCGGCACCGACGCGGCATTTGCCGCGCTGAAGACCAGCGGAGCCGTGGTGGAGGGCATGGGCCTGTCGGGCTTCGGTGCGCACTCCAACGACGCCGAATATGTGCAGGTGGGCAGCATCGTGCCGCGGCTGTATCTCGCCACACGCATGATCATGGACCTGTCCACGGGCAAGCTGAAATAGGGGCGCGCTTTCTTCCTTCTCCCCTCATGTCCGCCGAGCCTTGGCGAAGGCGGATGTGGGAGAAGGCGGCATAGGCGGCCTACGGCCGCCGTCTTAAGCATACGCCGACGCGCAGCGTCGGCTACGGTGCCGGATGAGGGGTTCTCTCCACGCGCGCGATTGAGAGTGGGACTCGTGGAGAGAACCCCTCACCCGTCTCGCCGCTTATCGCGGCGAGCCATCCTCTCCCACATCCGCCTTCGCCAAGGCTTCGGCGGACATGAGGGGAGAGGGGAAAGAAGCAGCCTCCTCCGCCAGCCGAAACCGCAGCGTGAACTCGGCCCCGCCCCCCGGAAGGTTCTCCACCGCGACCGTGGCGGCGTGGTCGTCCGCCACCGCGCGCACGATGGAAAGCCCCAGTCCCGCGCCGTCGCTGCGGCGGCGGTCGGCGCGCCAGAAGCGCTGGAAGATCAGCTCGCGCTCGGCCTCCGCGATCCCCGGGCCGCTATCGCGCACGCGCACCGAACCGTCCTCGCGCACCTCGACATCGACGGTGGTGTCCTTTGCCGTGAACTTGATGGCGTTTTCCGCGAGGTTGAAGACAGCGCGCTGCAGCATCTCCGAATTGCCGTGGATCCTGACAGGCGCGTCGGTACCCCGGAGCGCGATGTCCTTGTGCTGCGCGATCGCGAACGGGGCGATCGAGGCGACCACTTCGGCGCAGACAGCGCGCAAATCCGCAGTCTCGCCGGGATCGAGCACCAGGGTGTCGAGCTCGGCGATCTCCAGCAATTGCGCGACGAGGCGGCTCATGGTTTCGATGTCGGCATGCAGCGCCTGCCGTGCCGCACGATCGTCGAGCGTCTCGATCCGCGTGCGCAGGATCGCGAGCGGCGTGCGCAATTGATGCGCGGCATCCGCCGTGAACTGCCGCTGCACCCGAAAGCCGCCTTCGAGGCGGTCGAGCGCCTGGTTGACGGCGGTGACGAGCGGCAAGATCTCGCGCGGGATCTGCTCCGTCGGCAGGCGGATGTCGGTGCGCGCCGGCCCGATATTGCTGGCTTCCTCGGAGGCCTTCCACAGCGGCGCGATCGCGCGGCGGAAGATGATGATGTCGGTGGCGAGCAGGACCAGCAGAATCGGGATGGTGATCCATCCCACGCGCCGGAAGAAATTCGACACGATGTCGTCGATGATGACGTCACGGTGCGCAAGGTCCTCGGCGACCTGGATGCGCACCGTCTTGCCGTCGAGGTCGCGGGTGACGGCGGCGCCGGAAATGCTCTCCGACGAGCGCGGTGCCGCGGTGGCGGCAGAGCGCCGATGCGAGGAGAACAGCAGCCGGCCCTCGGCATCGCGAATGTCGTACTGATAGCGGCCATACGCTTCAGAATAGAGGCCCTTGAGACTGTCCGGCAGATTGAACGTCAGCAGGCCGCCCGGCTGAACAACGATGCGCTCCGCCAGCACCTCGGCTTGGGCGCGCATGGCATCGCGATGCAGCTGGTCGATCTCGGAATTGAGCAGCCAGAACAGCACCAGCGGCAGGAAGATCGCGACCACCGCGACCGCCAGGATGTGCAGGAACACGATGCGCCAGATCAGCGATTTGAACGTCGGAGACCTGCCATAGGACCCGGCATAGGATCCGACGTTGGATCCGGGCTGGGCCACGCTATTTCTCCACGTCCATGAGATAGCCGACGCCGCGGATCGTATGGATCACGACCTTGGCGCCGTGTTCGGCGAGCTGCTTGCGCAGCCGCGAGACATAGACCTCGACCGCGTTGGAGGCGACCTCGCCGTCCAGCCCGAAGATGTGGTCCTCGACGTTCTTCTTCGGCACCACCCGCCCCTGCCGGCGCAGCAAAATCTCCAGCACCGAGGTCTCGCGCGCGGAGATGATCCGCGGCTGGTCGTCGACGAAGATCTGGCGGCTCTCGGTGTCGTAGACGAGGTTGGCGAGACTGAGCGAGCGGCCGAGCAGCTGGCCCGGCCGGCGCAGGATCGCCTCCAGCCGCGCCACCAGTTCCTCCATCGCGAACGGCTTGGCGAGATAGTCGTCGGCGCCGCTGCGCAGGCCGCTGACGCGGTCCTGCAGGCCGCCGCGTGCGGTCAGCACCAGCACGGGGAGCGGTTCCATCTTGACGCGCAACTCGCGCAGCACCGACAGGCCGTCGCCGTCGGGCAGCCCGAGATCGAGGATCATCGCGGCATAGCTGACGCTGCTCACCGCCTCGCGCGCCTCGGCCGCGCTGCCGACGATGTCGCTCTGATAGCCAGCCGCCGCCAGCCCGCCAGCGACGAGGCGCGACAGCTCGGCATTGTCCTCGACGATCAGAAGGCGCATCGCATATCCGCCGGATACTCAGGTCACCGCGCGCCTGGCGCGGCATCTTCGCTGTCTTCCATCATTCCGGACGCCTCGGCCAGCGAAAAAGCGTCCGGCCGAACCAGTCGTTTGTCAGGTTTGTGTAAGCCGACCAGGTGTGCCCCCAAAGGTGACCCAAAGGTAGGGGCCTGCGGACGTTCGTAGCAGCTATCCTAGCCTCGTCCCTCGAAATAGGCGCAAAGCAGGGTCGTATCCTTTGGAGCTAAGGATTTCCGGAACAGGCGGCACTTGAAGTGACGATCCTTCCCCTCTCCGCTCTCGATCAGGAACATGCATCTGCCGCAGACGTCGGCGTTGTGACGGCGCTTGGCAACATCGAGCCCATCGAGGACGCGGCGAAGCGTATCGCGCAGCTGAGATCGATCGGGGAGCTCAAGTGTCACGAGCTGATCTCGAAGGACGTTAATTGGATCGCGCTCGAGGAACTTCTCGCCTTCGCCCGTGATGCAGAGTGCAATCGAGCGCTTGTCTTCTGCAGATGGCTTGCGAACCATCAACCCCTTGCTCTCGAGCACGGCGGCGATCTGCGATGCGACGCTGCGGGTCGTGCCCAGAAAGCTGGCAAGAGCCGTGGGCGTCCGCGAGAACCTGTTAGCGCGGGCGAGAAAGCGCAAGGCCATCCATTCCCGATCGCTCAGCCCCGCAAGGCTCCCTTCAAAAAGCCAGCTGTCGGCCGACTGGACCAGGAGCTGTAGAATTTCAATTGCCAGTTTCATTTGAGAAGTCCCACGGGAAACGGCCGCCCTTGCATCTCGATCAACGATCGAGAACCGCCGTATTCGGTGAATGCTGTATTCCCGTCGGGACTGGTTGAGTCCGGTATACCGTACCGTGAAGCGCGACCGGCGTGATGACACGCCGCGACTTCAGCCCGATTGCCGGATTCCGATAACTCGACCGTTCCGTAAAAGGAACACCGAAAAACTACGCAGCGCGTGGGCGTTGAATGACACGAAATCTCTCGCGTCCGAACGCGATGGTCTCTCCCGGCGCACCGCTGGTGAGCAGGCATCAGAGAAGGGCGCGCTTGTCAGGTTCGTGTAAGCAATGGCGCTTCAGCGTGAAGGATGGAGAGAGCGCAGCGAAGAACCGCCTTATGGATTGAACGCTCCGAACAGACACCTCCGGCAAATCTCAACGGAAGGCAACGCATGCACGTTGTCAGACTCGCATTCGTCTTCCACCTGGTGGCGCTAGCCTGACTTGGTATGGCTCTGCTGAAATGCTGCCCTGAGTTCGGCTAATTGATCGCTCGTTGCTCCCAGCAACGCGTCGGCCCCATCTGCAGGCAAGTCCGCATAAGCGATCGGCCGGTCGAACTGGCTCGCCGTGAAGTCGTACCTCTTGCCTTCGATCCGATTGTAAAAATGGTCGCCGGCCGGCAGTGGCGTCTTCAGCAGGTCGCCGCCGAAGAGTTCATGAACGAGCAGCGACGTGACGTTGCATTGTCCTGCGGCCGGATTGTCAGCCGTCCATTGGCTCGCGGTCGACCGCGACCACGCCTTGAGCAGCGCGCTTTGAACGGACTCGGGATCGAAACTCATCGTCACGTCCAATGGCTGCCGGCTATATTTCGGTTTATTCGATTTTTACATTTTGCCACTGCTTCAAGCCGCTGGCTACTGTGCATGGGGTTGTTTTTCAATTTTGAGTCGGGCTCCGGCCAGGACGCAAGAAAACGCCCCGGAGCTTTCGCTCCGGGGCGCTGCACCCAACCGGTGATGAACTCAGCTCTGCGAGCGCCGCGCCATGAAGATGTCGTAGCCGACCTCTGCGACCTGGAACCAGGCGTAGCCGTCGCTCGTGAACTTGGCGAGGGAGTCGTGCACCTTCTTGAAATTGGCGTTGGTCGCGCCGACTTCGGCATGCAGCTCCTTGGCGGCCTTGTAGCAGGCATCCATGATCGACGGCGAGAAGGCGTGCAGCTTGGTGCCGCCCGCGAGCAGCTTCTTCAGCGCCAGCGGATTGGCGGTGTCGTAGCGCGCCATCATGTAGTTGTTGGCGTAGTGGCCGGCCTGCTCCAGCACGCTCTGGTAATATTTCGGCAGCGCGTTCCACTTGTCGAGGTTGACGAAGGCCAGCAGCATCGGCCCGCCTTCCCACCAACCGGGATAGTAGTAGTGCGGCGCGATCTTGTAGAAGCCGAGCTTCTCGTCGTCATAGGGGCCGACCCATTCGGCCGCATCGATGGTGCCCTTCTCCAGCGCGGGATAGATGTCGCCGCCGGCGAGCTGCTGCGGCACCACGGCGAGCTTCTGGAGCACGCGACCGGTGAAGCCGCCGATGCGGAATTTCATGCCCTTGAGATCGTCGGGCGTGTTGACCTCCTTCCTGAACCAGCCGCCCATCTGGCAGCCGGTGTTGCCCGCGAGCAGCGAGGTGACGTTGTAGCTCTTGTAGAACTCGTTGAGGACATCGCGCCCGCCGCCCTGCATGTACCAGGCCTGGTTGATGCGCATGTTGGGGCCGAACGGCACGGCCGAACCGAAGGTGAAGGTCGGATCCTTGCCGAAATAATAGTAGGACGCGGTATGACCGATTTCGCAGGTACCGTTCTGGACGGCGTCGAGCACCTGGAGGCCCGGCACGATCTCGCCGGCCGCGAAGATCTGGATCTGGAATTTGTTGTCGGTCGCCTCGGCGACCATCTTGCACATCATCTCGGCGCCGCCAAACAGCGTGTCGAGCGACTTCGGCCAGCTCGTCGGCATGCGCCATTTGATTTCCGGCATCGACTGCGCGATCGCGGGAGCCGCGAGCGTGGCGGCGCCGGCCGCGCCAAGTCCTGTGACCTTGATGAAGTCTCTTCTCTTCATGATTTCCTGCCCTGATGTACCAGTGATTGTGGGCCTTCTTGCCGAGGCTTGGCACCACCATGACGCAAGCCGCCGCCTAATTCCATCCCGATCGCACTGCGGCAAAGAAAAAGCCCGGCCTCCACTGGAGGCCGGGCTTTCCGGTCTTGCGACTTTAGGCCTAGGCGATCAGCCGCGCGTGCGCGAGCGGATCATGAAGCTGTCGTAGGTATATTCGGCCACCTGCCACCACAGATATTCGTCGGAGCGGTAGGCCTGCATGGCGTCGATCGACTTTTTGAAGTCGGGGTTCTTGGCCGAGATCTCCGCCCAGAGCTCGTTGGTCGCCTTGAGGCAGGCTTCCAGCACCTCGTTGGTGAAGGGACGAAGCTGGGTGCCGCCGGCAACCAGGCGCTTCAGCGCCGCCGGGTTCTGCATGTCGTAGCGTGCGGCCATCCAGGCGTTGGCGTTGGCCGTCGCGTTGGTGAGGATCGCCTGGTAGTTCTTCGGCAGCGCATTCCACTTCTCCAGGTTGGTGAAGGCATGGACGGTCGGACCACCTTCCCAGAAGCCCGGGTAGTAGTAGTACTTGGCGACCTTGGCGAAGCCGAGCTTCTCGTCATCGTAAGGCCCGACCCACTCGGCGGCGTCGATGGTGCCCTTCTCCAGCGCCGGATAGATGTCGCCGCCGGCGAGCTGCTGCGGCACCACGCCGACCTTCTGGAGCACCTGGCCGGCAATGCCGCCGATGCGCATCTTCAGGCCGGAGAGGTCGGCAACGGTCTTGATCTCCTTGCGGAACCAGCCGCCCATCTGGGTGCCGGTATTGCCGCACGGGAAGCCGACGACGTTCGACTTCTTGAAGAACTCGTTGGCGAGCTCGTTGCCGCCGCCCTGATAGAGCCACGAATTCTGCTGGCGCGCATTGAGGCCGAACGGCACCGAGGCGAAGATCGCGAAGGTCGGATCCTTGCCGACGTAGTAATAGGACACCGTGTGGCACATCTCGACGGTGCCGCTGGAGGTCGCATCGAGCGCCTGCAGGCCGGGAACGAGTTCACCGGCGGCGAACACCTGGATCTGGAATTTGTTGTCGGTCATCTCGGCGACGTACTTCGCCAGCTGCTCGGCACCGCCATAGATGGTATCGAGCGACTTCGGGAAGCTCGAAGTCAAGCGCCACTTCACCTCGGGCGAGGACTGCGCGATCGCCGGCGAGGCCACAGCGGTTGCCGCCGCGCCTGCTGCCGACACTTTCAGAAAATCACGACGCTTCATCTTCAGGTCTCTCCTTGCTGGGGCGTTTCCCCTTAACTTCTCTTCTTGCCGCCGCTCATTCCGGCGACGCGTTAGGGCCGCGTCGAACCGAAGGGGCTTGACTGCCGTGGGCCTTTACCACGGAAGCCCCGCTTGCGGAACGCGACAATGGCATGACGGGGCTCTACGAAAGTCGCATGTCCCCCAAAAGGACGAGAAGGCGGGCCGCGGGGCGGCCGGCTCAGGCGGCCGCGATGACGCCCTTGAGCTGGTCGCGCACCTGCCCTGCAATGGCGCGGTAGATCGCCGCATGAGGACCGTCCGGCTCGCTGTCGACGACGGGATTGCCGGCATCCGAGCTGGCCCGAATCGCCATGTGCAGCGGGATCTCGCCGAGGAAGGGTACCTCGAGCTTCTCGGCCTCGTGCCGTGCCCCGCCATGGCCGAAAATGTCCGACCGCGTGCCGCAATGCGGGCACTGGAAGTAGCTCATGTTCTCGACGATGCCGAGCATGGGCACGTTGACCTTCTTGAACATGGCAAGCCCCCGCCGCGCGTCGATCAGGGACAGATCCTGCGGGGTCGAGACGATCACGGCGCCCTTCAGCGGCACGTTCTGCGCCAGCGTGAGCTGGGCATCGCCGGTGCCCGGCGGCATGTCGACGACCAGCACGTCGAGCTTGCCCCATTCGACGTCGCGCAGCATCTGCGTCACCGCCGACATCACCATGGGACCGCGCCAGATCATCGCGGTCTCTTCCTCGACCAGGAAGCCGATCGACATGATGGCGAGACCGAAGCGCCGAAGCGGAATCATTTTTCGCTCGTCGTTCAGCTCCGGCTTGTCGTGCAGGCCGGTCAGCCGCGGCACCGAGGGGCCGTAGATGTCGGCATCGAGCAGCCCGACCCTGAGGCCGAGGTCGCGCAGGCCCAGCGCCAAGTTCAGCGCGGTGGTCGACTTGCCGACGCCGCCCTTGCCGGAGGCGACCGCGATCACGGCGGCAACGCCTGGAATTTCCGACTGCCGCGCCATGGGCGATTGGGCGCCACCCTGCGGCGGCGGCTTGTGGGCATGGACGGGCTGCACGCCCGGCGCGCCGCGGCTGGGCTGCGGGGGTGGCGGCGGCGCGGAGCCCGGCTTGCGCTCGGCGGTCAGCGCCACCATGACGGTGGTGACGCCGGGAATGGTGCGCACAGCGGCCTCTGCTTCGGCCCGGATGGACTCCCAGGCCCTCGCCTCGGCGGCATCGACATTGATCGAGAAGAACACCTTGCCGTCGGACGCGCTGATCGGGCTCAGCACATTGGCATTGGTGAGCGCGACCCCGCGGGGGGATTTGATCCGGGCGAGGCTGTCGAGAACCTGTTGCTGCGTCACGCTCAAAGCGCATCTCCTGAACGGAGCATGATCCGGACCTGGAGGACGGCACCAGCGCCAAGCGTGGCGCGGCTTTCCGGCAAAGTCATGCTCGAGACTTTAGGATGCCCCATTAGAGCGGAAACGCCCAAAAGGCTACTGCCTGCCGATATCGTCAGCCTTCTCGGCAGGCGCCGCCCCCTGCTCCCTGGCGGCCTCGTAATTCAGCTCGATCATGACCCCGTTGGGGTCGTTGACGAAGATCTGCCACAGGTCGCCGCCGGGCACCTGGCGGGACTCGAACTTCATGTCCTTGGATGCCAGCCGCTGCTTCATGCCGGCGAAGCCGCGACTGGCGAAGGCGACATGATGGACAACGCCGGAATCCGGCTTTTGTGGCTCGGCCGTCGCAGAAATATCGACGAGGTGCACCACCGCCTTGCCCTCGCTGTACATCCAGGCGCCGGGGAAGGCGAAATTCGGCCGGGCGCCTTTTTCCAGGCCCAGCACATCCTCGTAGAAGCGGACGGTCTCGGCCAGATTCCGGGTCCGGATGTTGAAATGATCGAGGACGCCAACGCTCACGCCGCCCATGCTTTCGCTCCCTTTTTTGAAGTCCTTAGGTCCGCCATCCTAGCACAGGGGACCGCCAAACGAAGCCGTTGCCCTCCGCCCTTAACGGTTTATGGTGCGCCTCCGATCCGCCCTCGCGGCGGAACCTCGAGGACGCCGCCCTGGCGCCCTCGCCCGGCTGCAACCGTAAAACTCAAGCTACGGACAAGGTACCACACATGGCTAAAGTCGCTTTCCTCGGTCTCGGCGTCATGGGCTACCCCATGGCCGGCCACCTCGTGAAAAAAGGGGGCCATGAGGTCACCGTCTACAACCGCACCGCGGCCAAGGCGAAGGAATGGGCGGACAAGTTTGGCGGCAAGACCGCACCGACCCCGAAGGCGGCCGCCGAAGGTCAGGATTTCGTGATGTGCTGCGTCGGCAACGACAATGATCTGCGCGCGGTCACGATCGGCCCCGATGGCGCCTTCGCCGGCATGAAGAAGGGTGCGACCTTCGTCGACCACACCACCGCCTCCGCCGAAGTCGCACGTGAGCTGGATGCGGCCGCGACCAAGGCCGGCTTCAAGTTCATCGACGGCCCGGTCTCCGGCGGCCAGGCCGGCGCCGAGAACGGCGTTCTGACGGTGATGTGCGGCGGCGCGCAGGACGCCTATTCCGGCGCCGAGCCGATCATCACAGGCGCCTATGCGCGGATGTGCAAACTGCTCGGGCCCGCCGGCAGCGGCCAGCTGACGAAGATGGTCAACCAGATCTGCATCGCCGGTCTGGTGCAGGGTCTCTCCGAGGGGATCCACTTCGCCAAGAAGAGCGGCCTCGACGTCGCCGCAGTGATCGAGACCATCTCCAAGGGCGCGGCGCAGTCCTGGCAGATGGAAAATCGCTACAAGACCATGAACGAGGACAAGTACGATTTCGGCTTCGCGGTCGAATGGATGCGCAAGGACCTCTCGATCTCGCTGGCTGAAGCCCGCCGCAACGGCGCCAACCTGCCGGTCACCGCGCTGGTCGATCAGTTCTATTCCGAGGTCGAGAAGATGGGCGGCAAGCGCTGGGATACGTCGAGCCTGCTCGCGCGCCTGCAACGCTGAGGAACGCATTGACGGCCGCAGCCGGGGCAGCTGCGGCCCTCGCGGGTCTCGACGCGGCGCCCGTCGCGACGAGGCTCGCATTGAGCCGAAGAACGGATTCCGGGGGGAATTGACTTGCTGAGCGTGATAGCCGCCGTTTTCATCGTTGCGTATGCTGCCATCGCGCTCGAACACCCGCTCGGCGTCAACAAAAGCGCTTCGGCTCTCCTGGGAGCCGGCCTGCTCTGGACCATCTACGCGCTGTCCGTCGGCGACCCCTCGCTCGTCAACCACCAGCTCGACGAATCCGTCGCCTCGACCGCGCAGATCGTCTTCTTCCTGATCGGTGCCATGACGATCGTCGAGGTGATCGACGCCCATAACGGCTTCGAAGTCATCACCTCGGTCATCCGCACCACGAAGCAGACCACGCTGATGTGGATCATCGGCTTCGTGACGTTCTTCCTGAGCGCGATCCTCGATAATCTCACCACCACCATCGTGATGATCTCGCTGATCCAGAAGCTGATCGGCAACAAGAGCGATCGCCTGCTGTTCGCCTCCATCATCGTCATCGCGGCCAATGCCGGCGGCGCCTGGACGGTGATCGGCGACGTCACCACGACGATGCTCTGGATCGGAGGGCAGATCTCTCCCGTCAACATCATGAAGTCGGTGTTCCTGCCCTCACTGCTCAACTTGCTGATACCGCTGCTCATCATCGGCTATTCGCTCAAGGGAAAGGAGATCGTCCCTCCGCTGCAAGGCCAAGCACAGGTCCTCAGGGTCGAGGTGTTCGAGCGCAACTTGATGTTCTACCTCGGCCTCGGCACCCTGGTTGCCGTTCCGGTTTTCAAGGCCGTGACGCACCTTGCGCCTTTCATGGGTATTCTTTTCGGGCTGGGCATCCTCTGGCTGGTCGGCGAGATCGTTCACCGCCACAAGGACGAGGATGCGCGCCGTCCCCTCACCCTCGTCCACGCGCTGGCGCGCATCGACATGAGTTCCATTGTGTTCTTCGTCGGTATCCTCATGGCCGTCGCGTGCCTGGAGCACGCCCGCGTCCTCGAGCTGCTCGCCAAATGGCTCGACGCCACGGTCGGTCGTCTCGACATCATCGTCATCCTGCTCGGCCTCTTGAGCGCCATCATCGACAACGTACCGCTCGTCGCGGCCACGATGGGCATGTACAGTCTGGTGCAACATCCGCCCGACAGCTTCCTCTGGGAGTTCATCGCCTATTGCGCCGGCACCGGCGGCTCGATCCTGATCATCGGTTCGGCCGCGGGCGTTGCCGCCATGGGACTCGAGAAGATCGAATTCTTCTGGTACGCCCGCCGCATCGCAGGGCCCGCGCTGGTGGGGTATCTGGCGGGCGCGATGGTCTACATCGCGCAGTACGCGGCGCTGCATTGACGGCGCAGGCGAGATCCAAAATTAACACCGGGTTAACGTAATTCTTTAGCTCCTTAAGTCACCTCTTAAGGATTTCTTGCCAGAGATAGACAATGCAGAAGGCCCGCGTCCGGCGTGGGCAGGAATCGTTGTTGCTTGATGAGTAACCCCGCTGAAAAGCCTGAGGTTGTGCAGCTTCCGGCCGAGCCGGTGAGCGCTCCATCGGCGAGCAGCCGAAGGGCTGCGGCGCAGCGGGTGCGCGAGGCGCGGGACAAGTTAACGTCGACCAGCGGAACCCGGCCGGCCTTCGACGCCGAGATGCTGCGTCAATACGCTCAGACGCGGCTGTCGGCTTCCTATGTCGTGATGCTGCTGGTGGTCGCGACCGGCGTGCTGTTCGGCCTGTGGATGCAGCCGATCCCGGCCGCGGCCTGGACCGCCGGCATGCTCTGCATCCACAGCGCCATGACCCGCAGTTGCCGGCGCTTCCTGACCGAGCCCGCCTCGCCCGCGGCGACGCGCGCCTGGCGGACGCGCTTCGTCGTGCTCGACCTGCTCTATGGCCTGTGCTGGATGGCGATCCTGATCCATCCCGTGCTCGACATGGTCACGGAAACGCTGATGATGTTCCTGATGCTGCTGGTGATCGCAGTGTCGAGTATGCTCGCCGCCAATCTGCCGATCGCAGCCCTCGCCGCCACCGCACCGGTCGCCGTCGCCATGGCGCTGAGCTTCGTGATGACCGGCTCGCTGGACAATTACATTCTGGCCGCGCTTGCGCTCGCCGCCGAAGGCTATTTCGTGCTGCTGGCGCACCGCCTGCACTCCTCCACCTTCGCCACGCTGGAAGCGCGCGCCGAGAAGGACGCGCTGATCGGCGAGCTCGAACAGGCCAAGGCGATCTCGGACGAGGCGCGCCACCGCGCCGAATCCGCCAACGTCGCCAAGTCGCGCTTCCTTGCGCAGATGAGCCACGAGCTGCGCACGCCGCTGAATGCCATCCTCGGCTTCTCCGAGGTGATGAAGAGCGAGATTTTTGGCGCCCATGCCGTGCCGGTCTACAAGGAGTACTCGGCGGACATCCATAATTCCGGCGTGCACCTGCTCAACCTCATCAACGAGATCCTCGACTTGTCGCGGATCGAGGCCGGCCGCTACGAGCTCAACGAGGAAGCGGTGTCGCTGGTCGGCATCGTCGCCGACTGCCATCACCTGATGAAGCTGCGCGCCTCCAGCCGCGGCATCACCATCCACGAAGTGTTCGAGCAGGCCATGCCGCGGCTGTGGGCCGACGAGCGAGCGATCCGCCAGGTCGTGCTCAACCTGCTCTCCAACTCGATCAAGTTCACCCCGCAAGGCGGCGAGATCTGGCTCAAGGCCGGATGGACCGCCTCGGGCGGACAATATCTCTCGGTGCGGGATTCCGGGTCCGGCATTCCCGAGGACGAGATCCCGGTCGTGCTCGCCTCGTTCGGCCAGGGCTCCAACTCGATCAAGTCCGCCGAACAGGGCGCCGGTCTCGGCCTGCCGATCGCCAAGAATCTGATCGACCTCCATGGCGGCACGTTCACGCTGAAATCGAAGTTGCGCATCGGCACCGAGGTGATCGTCACCTTCCCGCCGGAGCGCGTGATGAGCGCGCTGGCGCCGCTGTCGGATGATTCCCCGCCGCTCCAGCCCGAGAGTTCCGTACTGCCCGAGGAGAAGCGCCGGCCGCGCCACAAGCCGATCATGAGCGCAGGCACGGGCTCTTAAACCAGATGCTTGCAGACATGCCCGACAATCCCCCACAATGTCCGAATGAGCAAAGAAACGCCGTGCGTCGCCGTCTGCATGATCGATCCCAGGACCAAGCTGTGCTTCGGCTGCGGCCGGACCTTGCCCGAGATCGCGCGCTGGCACGCCATGGAAAGCGCGGACCGGCTCGCGGTCATGGCGCTGTTGCCCGCACGCATGACGGAAGCCGGACTGGCGCCGATCGCGGCGTCGCCGAAACGCACCTGACCGGCCTGCCCGCCTGCGGAGGCGTGCGATGATCCGCTTCCTGCTCGTTCTCGTCATGCTTGCCGGCACGGCAGGCGCGGTCGTCGCCTATGGCGATCCCGATCAGATCGCGCGTGCCAGCCACAAGGTCTCCCACATCTTTCGCGCGCAGACGGCAACGCCCGCGCCTGCCGTGCAGATCCCGCGCGGCCAGGGCGGCGAATTCGCGCTGCGTGCGAAGATCAACGGCATCGCCGCGCCGATGGTGATCGATACCGGCGCAACCTCGGTGGTGCTGACCTGGGAAACCGCGAAAGCCATCGGGCTGCCGCTCGAGATGCTCGAATACGATGTCGACCTCGAAACCGCGGGCGGCCATACCAAGGCAGCCCGCCTCACGCTCGACCGTCTCTCCGTCGGCCATCTCGTCGAAAAATCGGTGCCGGCCCTCGTCGTCCAGCGCGGGCAGATGAAGACCAATCTGCTTGGCATGAGCTTCCTCGACCGCCTGGAGAGCTGGGGGGTTCGCGCCGACAAGCTGATGCTGACCGGCTATCCCGAGCTTCAGAGCAGCCATCGCCGCTCGCGTACGGCGCTCGACTAGACCATCCGCAAGAACCGTCGCGCAGGCGCCAACGACCTCGCTTCACACGGGCCGTGACCTAATCCCTGCGCGGTGCGTGATGCCGGTTGGTGCGGCGAACAGAAAACGCGAAAACAACCCCATGCACAGTAGCCGATGCTTGTCCGATCAAGGACTTACGCGGGACAACGATGGGCGCCTCCCCGGAGTTATTGGATGCGTCGGGGCAAGGATATTGGTGACACGTCGGGCAAAACACCGGCAGAAGGGCAACATCGCGCAATCCGCCAGAGTCGGTCCGGCCGTCCGTCAAGCGGTGGTGCGTCAACTCATCGGCCTCTGAAACATCGCATCGGCCCGCAGGAATGCGGCTAGGCCGCGGCTTCCTCCGCAGGAGCACGCGCACCGACGCGCGCGATCGCATCGCGCAGCACCTCGGGACCGGCGCCTGCTTTCACCCCCTGCTCGGCCAGATGTCGGCGGAAGGCACGCGCGCCGGGCACGGCATGGAATGCGCCGACGAAATGCCGTGTGATCGCATGCAGCCGCGTGCCGCGCGCAAGCTGCTGCTCGATATAGGGCATCATCGCCTCGAGCGCGCCCTGCATGGTCGCGTGCGACGTCGCCTCGCCGAAGATTTCGTGATCGACGCCGAGCAGCCGCCACGGGTCCTGATAGGCGGCGCGGCCGAGCATCACGCCATCGACATGTTCGAGATGCGCTCTCGCTTCGTCGAGGCCTCGAATGCCGCCGTTGATGATGACAGGCACGTCAGGCATTGCGCGCTTGAGCCGATAGACGCGCTCATAGTCGAGCGGCGGGATGTCGCGGTTCTCCTTCGGAGACAACCCGTTGAGCCAGGCCTTGCGGGCATGCACGATCAGTGCGTCGCAGCCGGAGGCGACCACCGCGCGCGCAAGCGCATCAAGGGCGACTTCCGGATCCTGGTCGTCGATGCCGATGCGGCACTTCACCGTGACGGGAACCGCGACAGCGCGTTTCATCGCCTCGACGCACCTCGCCACGAGTTCCGGCTCCGCCATGAGGCAGGCGCCGAAGCGGCCATCCTTCACGCGGTCCGACGGGCAGCCGACATTGAGGTTGATCTCGTCGTAGCCGAACGTCTCGCCGATCCGCGCAGCTTGCGCCAGTTCGCGCGGATCCGAGCCGCCAAGCTGAAGCGCCACCGGATGCTCGCTCGCATCGAACCCGAGCAGCCGCTCACGGTCGCCATGAATCACAGCGCCCGTCGTCACCATTTCCGTATAGAGCAGCGCCCGCCGCGTCAGGTGGCGGTGGAACACCCGGCAGTGCCGGTCGCTCCAATCCATCATCGGAGCTATGGAAAACTTCCGATCTAACCCGTTCATTCTACTGAGATATTCCGTCTCTGCCCGGCCCTTGATGTGATTGGACCGATGAGAAATCTGGTGTGACGAGGCTTCCGCCACCTGGCTCTTCTAGAACCATATATGCACGAATTGGAAGTGGAAATCGCGTCTTCGGAGTCCCGGTGCACGCGTCACGCAAACGCTCAGCGAGAGGGCACACGCCACTCATAGGACACGCAGCAAAGGGCCTCGAGCACTCAGCTGGGAGATATCGGCTTCGATCATATTCGGTCGGCAATGTGAATCCAGGTTGCGCAGACGCTGAGCCCATTCAATCGCGACCGCGCAGACCGAAATTTCCGGCCCTAGTCAGACGACACACCCGGTTGCTCACGTCCGCGCATGATCCGCTTGTCTTGTAGTGAATTACATTTGTCACAATGACAGGTCATATGTATAGTTGATTGAAATGACACAAGCCGCTTAAGCGGCATCGTCAGCCAGGGAGAGCGCCGGAAGCTTCAGATTTCACGACTACAATGACCACTCCGCGCGGCGCGGGGCAGCGCATTCGATTCGAGCGACAGACCGCTGCGCGCCCAACGCACGGCATGACACGCGACCCAAAGCAGAGGCGTCATGGTCCGAGTTATTCAGATTTCCGATACGCATCTCAGCCCGAGCAAGCAGCACTTCGACGCGAACTGGGCGCCACTTGCCCGTTGGATCGCGCAGCATAAGCCAGATCTCGTCATACATACCGGCGACGTGACGGTCGATGCAGCCGATCAGGAAACCGACGCAGCATATTGCGCGACCCAACTGGCCTCGCTCGGCGTCCCTGTCGTGGCGGTTCCGGGAAATCATGACGTCGGCGAGGTCGGCAATCCGCATCAGCCGGTAAATGGCGAGCGGCTCGATCGCTTTCGCCGCCACTTCGGCGACGACCGCTGGCTACGCGATGTGGACGGTTGGCGCCTGATAGGCCTCAATTCGATGATCTTCGGCGGCGGCCCCGAAGAGGCGCGGCAGACCGAATGGCTCGAGGCCGCGATGGCCGATGCTGCGGGGCGTCGCCTTGCCTGGTTCACGCACCGGCCGCTGTTCATCGAGTCACCGACCGAGGCCGACACCGGTTACTGGTCGGTCAAGCCGGAGCCGCGCCGCGCCCTCCTCGATCTGCTGCAACGCTACCAGGTGGAGATCGTGGCCAGTGGACATCTGCATCGCTGGCACGAAATCCGGCTGAACGGCACGCACTACATTTGGGGGCCGGCAGCCGGCTTTCTGGTCGGTGAGAAACTGGCGCCGCCGATGGGCGGCGCTGCCCGGCTTGGGGCGGTGGTCTACGACATCGACGGCGAAAATATCGACGTGAGCATTCGTCCGGTGCCCGGCCTCACCGATTACTGGATCGACGACGTCGTGCACGAAGTCTATCCACCGCGCGAAGCTGGGGCGTGATCTGCGATGGCCGGCCTCACATTGCGCGGCATCCATAAAGCTTTCGGCGACACATCCGTCCTCAACGACATCGACCTCGATATTGCGGACGGCGAATTTCTGACGTTGGTTGGCCCCTCCGGCTGTGGCAAGTCGACGCTCCTGCGCATCATCGCCGGCCTCGAACCTCAGGACCGCGGCTCGGTGTCGATCGGCGGGACGTCGGTCGACCATATGCGGCCTCACGAGCGCAGGATCGCCATGGTGTTCCAGAATTACGCGCTCTATCCCCACATGTCGGTGTTCGACAACATCGCGCTGCCCCTCACCATGACGCGCCTCAACCTGTTCGAGCGCCTGCCCTTGATGCGTCATCTGTCGCCTCGCCGCAGGCGCATCATGGACGAGATCGCGCGTGAGGTGCGGGCCGTCGCGGAGCAGCTTCGCATCGAATCCTTCTTTCACCGCCGCCCCGGACAGCTTTCGGGCGGGCAACGGCAGCGCGTCGCGCTCGGCCGCGCAATGGTGCGTCATCCGCAGGCTTTCCTGATGGACGAGCCATTGTCGAACCTCGACGCCAAGCTGCGTGTGCACATGCGTGGCGAGCTGACCGAGCTGCACGCGCGTCTCGGCGCCACGATGATCTACGTGACACACGACCAGATCGAGGCGATGACGATGTCCGATCGCCTTGCCGTGATGGATCACGGCAACATACTCCAGCTCGGCACCCCCGCCGAGGTCTATGAACGGCCCGCCACGACCGCGGTCGCGCAGTTCATTGGCAGTCCGGCGATCAATCTATTTCCGGCCCATGTGGGGCCCAGCGGTCACGTCGAGCTGCTCGGCCGGACGCTGCCGATCGATGTTCGCAACGCGCCGACGCCGGAACTGACGGTCGGCGTGCGTCCGGACGCGATGCGGATCGGAGGCGGACCGTGCGCCGCCACGTGCAGGTTCCGGCGCCGCGAAAATCTCGGCTCGGAAAGCATCCTTCACTTCGATCTCGTGGCCTCCCCGGAAGTAGCGGTGCTCTGCCGGG